>NZ_MLCE01000006.1 GCF_002300165.1 Streptomyces sp. Tue6028
TATGGCCGGAGACGGGGTATCAACATATCTGGCGTTGATTTTTGGCACGCTGTTGAGTTCTCAAGGAACGGACGCTTCCTTTGTACTCACCCGAGAGACTCTCTCAGGCTTTCCTCCGGGCGCTTCCCTTCGGTCTTGCGTTTCAAACTCTATCAGTGTTTTTCCGTCTCCCTGACCACCGTCCCGCGGACATGCGGAAGGGACCCCGAGATAGGATCTGACAAGTTGGATGCTGCCAGGCAAGGACGCTTGGTGGCGTCGCTCGGCCCCGGGCAGGTCTACGACTCTACATGCGGGCCTGGAGCGGGCGCAAATCGTTTCCGCTGTGTCCTTCGGTCTCCAAGCGGGATCACTCGCGCGGAACCGCCACTTCATATGACATACCCTGCTCAACAGTGCGCCGTCCGGGACAGGCAGTGACGGCCCATATGAATCTCCACCCCTGGGAGGCTTCCCATGACCACCGTGACGTCCCCTATCGCAGGACGCGCCATCGGGCTCTCCGCGGTACCGGACCCCGTCTTCTCCGGGGCCATGGTCGGCCCCGGCATGGCGATCGAACCCGTCCGTGAGCCCGCCGAGGCTGTCGCGCCCGTCGACGGAGTCATTGTCTCGCTTCACCCCCATGCTTTTGTCGTCGTCGACAGCGAGGGCCACGGCGTCCTCACTCACCTGGGCATCGACACGGTCCAGCTCAACGGCGAGGGGTTCGAGCTCCTCGTGAACAAGGGGGACACCGTGACGCGCGGCCAGGGCGTCGTGCGCTGGAACCCGGCCGCCGTCGAAGCGGCCGGCAAGTCCTCGGTGTGCCCGGTCGTGGCTCTCGAGGCCACGGCGGACTCCCTCTCCGACGTCCGCGAGGACGGCGACGTGAAGCCCGGCGACGCGCTCTTCAGCTGGCAGTGACTTCAGCGCCGTCCAGCACGGCGGCTTGGACAACCACCGCGGCGGCCGAGCCCGCCGCACTATCGGAGACGGGTGAGATGGAGACAACGCTGCGAGGCGTCGGCGTGAGCCACGGTGTGGCGATCGGCGAGGTTCGGCACATGGGGACGGCGGTTCTCGAACCGCCTGCCAAGCAGATCCCGGCGGAGGACGCGGAGCGCGAACAGGGGCGTGCCCGCAAGGCCGTGGAGGCGGTGGCAGCCGATCTGATTGCGCGCGGCAATCTGGCGGGGGGCGAAGCCCAGGCGGTGCTCGAGGCGCAGGCCATGATGGCCCTGGACCCCGAGCTGATGGCGGATGTGGAGCGGCGGATCGCCGTCGGCAGCACGGCCGAGCGCGCGGTGTACGACGCGTTCGCCGCGTACCGGGCGCTGCTCGCCGGTGCCGGCGAGTACCTCGCCGGGCGCGTGGCCGACCTCGACGATGTGCGGAACCGTATCGTCGCCCGGCTCCTCGGTGTGCCGATGCCCGGTGTGCCGGACAGCGACGAGCCCTACGTTCTTATTGCGCGTGACCTCGCGCCCGCGGACACCGCGCTGCTCGACCCCACTCTGGTGCTCGGTTTCGTCACCGAGGAGGGTGGGCCCACAAGCCACAGCGCGATCCTGGCCCGTGCGCTCGGCGTCCCCGCCGTGGTCGCGCTGCCGGGTGCGGGTGAGCTCGCGGAGGGCACCATGATCGCCGTGGACGGCAGCACCGGTGAGATCTTCGTGGAGCCGAGTGCCGAGAAGAAGGCGCAGATGGAGGCCGCGGCGGCGGAGCGCAAGGCGGCGCTCTCCGCTGCGACGGGTCCGGGAGCCACGTCCGACGGTCACAAGGTGCCGCTGCTGGCGAACGTCGGTGGTCCGGCGGACGTGCCGGCCGCGGTCGAGGCCGGTGCCGAGGGTGTGGGTCTGTTCCGTACCGAGTTCCTCTTCCTCGACGACAGCAAGAAGGCGCCGTCCGAGGAGAAGCAGGTCGAGGCGTACCGCCAGGTGCTGGAGGCGTTTCCCGAGGGCCGTGTCGTGGTGCGGGTGCTGGACGCCGGCGCCGACAAGCCGCTCGACTTCCTCACCCCGGCCGACGAGCCGAACCCGGCACTGGGTGTGCGGGGTCTGCGGACGCTGCTCGACCACCCGGAGGTGCTGCGCACGCAGCTCAGTGCTCTCGCGAAGGCTGCCGAGGGGCTGCCGGTCTACCTCGAAGTGATGGCTCCGATGGTGGCGGACCGCATCGACGCCAAGGCGTTCGCGGACGCGTGCCGTGCGGCCGGGCTGCAGGCGAAGTTCGGTGCCATGGTGGAGATTCCGTCGGCCGCTCTGCGGGCGCGGTCGATTCTGCAGGAGGTCGAGTTCCTGTCGCTGGGGACCAATGACCTCGCGCAGTACACCTTTGCCGCCGACCGGCAGGTGGGTGCGGTGTCCCGTCTGCAGGACCCGTGGCAGCCGGCGCTGCTCGACCTGGTGGCGCTGTCGGCCGAGTCGGCGAAGGCCGAGGGCAAGAGCTGTGGTGTCTGTGGCGAGGCCGCCTCCGACCCGCTGCTCGCGTGTGTGCTGACCGGTCTCGGGGTCACCTCCCTGTCGATGGGTGCGGCGTCGCTTCCTTATGTACGGGCGACGCTGGCCAAGTACACGCTGGCCCAATGCGAGCGTGCCGCCGCTGCCGCTCGTGCCGCGGACACGGCGGAAGAGGCGCGGGCTGCGGCGCAGGCGGTGCTGTCCGGCGAGTAGCCGGTCCGCGTCGTCGACGATCGTCGTCCTCGGGGCGCTCCACCTTCGGGTGGGGCGCCCCTTGGCGTTCAGTGCGTGTGGCCGGTGTCTTCTCCCGCGTCTCCGAGGTCGGGGGGTACGCAGTAGTCGACGCCGGACTCCGGGGAGACGAGGTCTCCGGTATCGGCGTCGGTGCAGTAGGCGTCGAAGACTTCGGCGGCGGTGAGGGGCTCCAGCCGTTCACCGCGCAGGCGCCATCCGTAGACCCGGTCGGTGGTGCCCGCCGCGGTGGTGCGCATGACGAGTCCGCCGGAGCTGCGGGTGGCGATGCCGAGGGCGAGGACGGTGGTGAATTCGAGGGCTTCCGACTCGTCGACGCGGTTCGCGGTGTCGGGTTCGTCGTCGGCCCGGAGCGCGGCCACGAGTGTTTCGGGGGCGGCGGAGACGCTGCAGACGAGGTGGAGGTGGCCGGGGCTCGCTGTTTCGATGATGCGGGTGAGGAGCCGCGCGGCTCGGGCGAAGGCAGCGCGGCCGATGTCGACGCCGCAGGAGGCGCAGGCGCCGATGCGGGCCAGCAGTGTGGTCGCGTACTCCCAGGTGGCCTTGCGGACGGCCTCGTCGACGAGGGTCGGGACGAGTTCGTCGAGGGGCTGGCCTTCGTAGGGGACTGTGGCTCCGGTGGCGGCGAGTTCCGCGGTGAAGCGGGTGCGGCTGGCCGGGGTGTCGGGTTCGAGGCCGCTGGTCGCGCAGTACTCGGCGAACTCCTCGGGGTCGAAGAGGGCCACTGTGGTGTGGCTGCCCTGCGCGGAGAGGGTCCGGAGCAGGGACTCGATCTGCTGGAGATAGGTCGCGTGGTCGTCGAAGGCGAATGTGCGGTACCGCCGCATCGCGGTGAAGTCCTCGTCGTCGGTCAGCAGGCCGATGGTGCCGGCGATTTCGCGGCGCAGGACGCGTCGCATGCGCTGGGCCTGGGTGTTGGTCATGTTTCCCCCTGTGCACAGTCGATCAATGCTCACTCACAGTAACCGGAGGCACTGACAATGCCGGTCGGGGAAGGCGTTCGCGCACGATGCGGTGCTGGAACAGGCAGGTCATGGCGATGGTCGCGCCGAAAGCCGTCCAGCCGAGGGGACCGACGGCGATGGCCGCGGTGACGGCGAGTGGTCCGACGCTGCGCTGCGCGGACTGCGCCAGCCCGTGCACGCCGAGGTAGGCGCCCTGGGCGGTGTCGGGGGCGAGGGCGACGGAGAGTTCCCAGGAGACGGTCGCGTGGAGCATCTCGGCCACGGTGAAGGCGATCGCGGCGCCGGTGAGGAACGAGGTCGTGGTGACGGCTCCGCCGGTGGCCGAGAGGGCCATGGCCGTGCCGCCGAGGGCGAAGACGGCGGACAGGGGGATCAGCAGGGCGCGTGCCGCGGCCGTCGTGGCGCCGAAGTGGGCCAGGGGGACCTGGAAGACCACCACCATCACGTTGTTGAGGACCATGAGCAGGGGTGCGAGGCCGTGGGGTGCGTGGTCGGAGTGGGCGATCCACAGCGGCAGTCCGACCTTGAAGACCGCGTCGTCGAGGAAGAGCACGGTGTCGCTGGCGACGTAGGTGAGGTAGGCGCGGTCCCGCCAGGGGCTTCGAGGTCGTTCGGTGGGGGCCGGGTTCTTCGACGTGGTGACGGTGCGGGTGGCCGAAGGAGGTTCGCCGCAGCGTGTGGTGAGGAGGGCGACGGCTGCGAACGAGAGGGCGTCGCCGAGGAGGAGCGATCGGTAAGCGGCGGTGGTGCCGACGGCGAGGGCTCCGGCGGCGGCGAGGCCGCCGAGGGCCCATCCGGCGTTGGCGACGGTGCGGTTGACGGCCTGGTAGCGGACCCGGTCCGGTCCGGCGACGCGGGTGGCGTACAGCTTGGTGAGGACGTTGGCGGCGCGGTCGCCGAGGCTGCCGACGGCTGAGAAGGCCATCAGCAGGAAGTAGTCGTCGGTGGTGAGCAGGGCGACGGAGGCGAGGGCCCGCAGGATCTGGAGGGCGGCCAGTACGCGGGTGAGGGGCAGTCGGTCTGCGATGCGCCCGCCGAGGGGGGCGCCGGCGATGCCGACCGCTCCGGAGACGGCGACGAGGGCGCCGACCTGGGCTACGGACAGGTCGCTGACGTAGGTGAAGTAGAGGACGGAGACGGAGGCCCACAGACCGCTGCCGATCCGGTCGACCAGTGCGATCCAGAGCATTCTGCGGCCGTCGCGGCCTCCTGGGACGCGTGTCCACCATGCTGCGGTGCGGGGCATCGCACTCACTGCTCCCCCTTGCGCGAGATTATGTATTGATACATACTTAGCAACGTGGCAACACAATATGGGATCAGTGGCACGACGGCCAAGGGAATTGCGTCGTCCGTCGAACGAGGCGTGGCCGAGGGCGCGTTGGAGCCGGGGAGCGCGCTGCCTCCGGTGCGTCGCCTCGCCGACGACCTCGGCGTGAGTCCGGGCACGGTGGCGACGGCCTACAAGGAGCTGCGGAGCCGCGGCATCGTGACGACCCGCGGGCGGGGTGGCACCGTGGTCGCCGCCGCTCCCGCGGTCGCCTCGCGGAGGCCGCCCAAGGTGCCGGACGGTCTTCGTGACTTGGCCGGCGGGCATCCGGACCCCGAGCTGCTCCCCCATCTCGTGCCACCCTCGCGGCTCTCCCCCGGTGCTCGTTCGCACCGGTCCACTCCCCGGCTGGCGCGCCTGGAGGACGCGGTGCGGGAGTGGCTGGAGCCCGACGGAGTGCCCACGGACCAGGTGACGTTCGCGCACGGCGCGCTCGACCTCATCGGGCGGCTGCTGTCGGTGGAGCTGCGGCCGGGCGACGGCGTGGCCATGGAGGACCCGGGCTATCACCATCTGCTGGACCTGGTCACCGCGTTGGGGCTGCGCACGGTGCCGGTCGCCGTGGACGACCAGGGCATGCGCCCCGAGGCGTTGCGCACCGCCCTGCGGGCCGGCGTCCGTGCGGTGGTGTACAGCCCGCGGGCGCAGAACCCGTACGGCGGGTGCTTCTCGGCGGAGCGCCGAGACGCGCTGATCGACGTCGTGCGGGAGCAGCCCGACCTGCTGGTCGTGGAGAACGACCACGCCTCCGCCGTCGCGGACGCGCCCTTGCGCTCACTGACGTCGGGCGGCCTGACGCGGTGGGTTCATGTGCGGACCGTCAGCAAGTTCCTGGGGACCGATCTGCGGTGGGCGGCGGCGGCCTGCGATCCGACGACGCTCGCCCGGCACGACGGCCGGATGCTCCTGACCTCGGGCTGGGTCAGTCACCTGTTGCAGGAGACGGTGTACGGGCTGATGACGGACGACGCCACGCGCGCGTTGGTCACGCGCGCGCAGGAGGCGTACGGACTCAGGCGGAGGGCCCTCGCGCGTGAGCTCGCCGAGCGGGGCGCGCAGGCCCACGGCGTGAGCGGAATGAACCTCTGGGTGCCGGTGCGGGACGAGTCGGCCGTCGTGAACGGTCTGCGGTCGCACGGCTGGTGGGTCGCGGCGGGTGCCCGCTTCCGGCTCGCCTCCGCCCCCGGCGTCCGGATCTCTGTCGCGGAGCTCGAGCCCGCCGACGCGGCACGGCTGGCCTCGGACTTCGCCACCGTGCTGGGCGAGTCCGAGGCCACTTACGGGGGCTGATCAGGCGCGCTTGCGGGCCAGGTCCTCGTAGAAGCGCAGCAGTTCGACGTTGTCCACGGAGCCGACGTTGACCGCCTTCTCCAGCGTGGCGCCCTGGAGGAGGCGCTTGACGGGGACCTCGATGCGCTTGCCCGTGAGGGTGTGCGGGACCCCGGGGACCTCGATGACCTCGTCCGGGACGTGACGCGGGGACAGCTGCTCGCGGATCGTCTGCTTGATGCGGCCCAGGAGGGCTTCGTCGAGCACGGCGCCGGGGGCGAGGTGGACGAAGAGGGGCATCCAGTAGCCGCCGTCGGGCTGCTCGATCCCGATGACGAGCGACTCCTTGATCTCGGGGAGGCGCTCGACGGCTTCGTAGATGTCGGCCGACCCCATGCGCACGCCCTGCCGGTTGAGCGTGGAGTCGGAGCGGCCGTGGATGACGACGGAACCGCGCGAGGTGACGGTGATCCAGTCCCCGTGCCGCCACACTCCGGGGTACGTGTCGAAGTAGCTGTCGTGGTAGCGGCTGCCGTCGGGGTCGTTCCAGAAGCGGATGGGCATGGACGGCATCGGGTTGGTGACGACCAGCTCACCGACCTCGTCGACGAGGGGCTTGCCGCTGGGGTCCCAGGCCTGGAGGTCGGTGCCGAGGCCCGGGGCCTGGAGCTCGCCGATGTGCACCGGCAGTGTGGGGACGGCTCCCGCGAAGCAGGAGCACACGTCGGTCCCGCCGCTGACGGACGCGATCCACAGGTCCGCCCCGGCCTCGGCGAACTCGTCGTGGAGCCAGCGGAACCCGTCGGGCGGCAGGGGTGATCCGGTGGTGGCGACGCACTGCACGCGCGTGAGGTCGAAGTCCCGGGCAGGGTGGACGCCCGCCTTGCGGCAGGCCATGACGTAGGCCGCCGAGGTGCCGAAGAGGGTCGCTCCCGTGCGTTCGGCGATGCGCCACTGGGCACCGGTGTCCGGGTATCCCGGGCTGCCGTCGTACAGGACGATGGTGGTACCGGTGAGCAGGCCGGAGACGAGGAAGTTCCACATCATCCAGCCCGTGGACGTGTACCAGAAGAAGCGGTCCTCGGGGCCCAGGTCGCAGTGCAGACCGAGCTGCTTGAGGTGCTCGACCAGGATGCCTCCCTGCGACTGGACGATGGCCTTGGGCAGGCCGGTCGTCCCGGAGGAGTAGAGCACCCACAGGGGGTGGTCGAAGGGCACCTGCTCGAAGACGGGGTCCACGTCGGCGGAGGTCAGCGCGGACCACTCCAGGGCGCCCTCGGGTGCCTGGGTGCCGAGCAGCGGGATGTGCACGACGGCACGCAGCGTGGGCAGCTCGCGACGCAGTTCGGCGACGGTGTCGCGGCGGTCGTGCTCCTTGCCGCCGTACCGGTAGCCGTCGACCGTGAACAGCACCACGGGTTCGACCTGCTGGAATCGGTCGAGGACGCTGCGGGCCCCGAAGTCGGGGGCGCAGGACGTCCAGACGCCGCCCACGGCGGCAGTGGCGAGCAGGGCGACGACAGCCTGCGGGATGTTCGGGAGGTAGCCGCTGACACGGTCTCCGGGGCGTACGCCGAGGGCGCGTAGCTCGGCTGCCAGGGAACCGACCTGCCGGCGCAGCTCCGACCAGCTCACGGGGGTCGGCTCGTGCGTCTCGTCGACTTGCAGGAGGGCCGGTTCGTCCGGGCGGGTCTCCGCCGCGCGCAGGGCGTGCTCGGCGTAGTTGAGAGTCGCCCCCGGGAACCACTCGGCGCCGGGCATCGAGCGGTCGCCCAGCACGCGCGCGTAGGGGGTGGAGAACCGTACGTCGAACCACTCGGTGACGGATTTCCAGAAGGTGTCGAGCTCGTCCACCGACCAGCGGTGCAACGCCGCGTAACCGCCGTCGGCCGGGGCTCCGTGCTGCTCGGCCGCCCAGGCCTGGAACCTCGTGATCTGGGCTCGCGCGATGCCTTCCTCTGTGGGCTGCCAGAGCGGCGTGGCGTTCGCGGTGGACATGGGGCGGCTCCCGGTCTGTGCGCGTCGTGTGCGTCTGTCGCGCACGAGCGGGGGTGTGCGCGTCACGCGGCTGACACGGACGATGCCATGTGATCGACTTCAGCACCAGGGTGCGCCACACATAGTCAGCAACGTGAAGATGTGGCGTCGCCATGGGTGAACGGCAGTTGAACGACTCACCCGTATGGCGCTGTCAATGGCAGGGTGAGCAGCATGGACGGTCGTGACCTGGTGCGTTCGGTGAAAGCGGTCGGTTCGGGGGGTACTGCCCATGGGTGGCGCACGGTCCGGGCCGCATGGCGCAGGAGGCGTGCCGACGCCGCCGGGTTGCCGCAGCGGGGCGCCGAGCGGGCGCGGGTGCCGGGCCCGGTACAGGGCGTGGAGACGGAGCCCGGCGGTGGTGTCGTCCGTTTCGCCAGGTCCGAACTGCGGATCACGGTCACGGCCGGCGGAGCGGTCTTCTGGGGCTGGGACGGGGCCGGTCCGGAGCCGTCCTACGCGCTCGCCGGCAGCTCCCCCGAGCCCGACCCTCGCGCGATCCTGGAGCCGGACAAGGAGGGCGGCTGGCGGGTCGTCTCCGAGCGGGTGACCGTCGCGGTCTCCCTGCACGGCGCGGTCGAGGTGCGGACGCCCGGAGGCGTGGTCCTGCGCCGCGATCTGCCGCCCCGCTGGTGGGAGCCCGTCGACGGTGGCGCGGCCCGCTGGATGCAGCGCTCCGAAGTGGCGGCCGACGCTCGCTTCTTCGGTCTCGGCGGGCGCGCGACGGGGCCCCGGCTCCGCGACGGCACGTACCGGTTGTGGAACACGGACCCGGGCCGTCCCTTCGGGCCCGAGGACGACCCCCTGTACGTCACCATGCCGGTGCAGATGGTGGTCGCCGACGCGGCCACTCACCTCGTGTTCCACGACACGACGTGGGACGGCACGGTGACCTTGCGCGAGGGGGAGGAGGGCGCCGGCTCCGGGCACGACCGGGCCGGGACGTGCGAGCTGCGCATGGACGGCGGCCCACTGCGCTGCTGGGTCATGGTGGGCACCCCCGCGCGCGTGCTGCACGCCTGGGCCTCGCTCACCGGGGCGCCCGCGCTGCCCCCGGCGTGGGCTCTTGGGCACCATCACGCGCGGTGGGGTTTCGGCAGCGAGCAAGAGGTACGCCGGATCGTCGCCGGGTACGAGGAGCGCGGGCTTCCGCTCGACGCGGTCCACCTGGACATCGACCACTACGACGCGCACCAGGTGTTCACGGTCGACACTCAGCACTTCCCGAAACTCCCGCTGCTCGCCGAGGAACTGCGCCGCGACGGCGTCCATCTGGTGTCGATCATCGATCCCGCGGTCAAGGCCGAGCCGGGCAACCCGGTGTACGACAGCGGGCTGGAGACGGACGCCTTCGTCCGGGACGCGTCGGGGCAGCCGGTGCGCGGCGTCGTGTGGCCCGGGGAGTCGGTCCATCCCGACTTCACGCACGCGCGCGTGCGTGAGTGGTGGGGCGGACTCTACGAGGAGCGGCTCGCGCTGGGGTTCGCCGGGTTCTGGCACGACATGAACGAACCGACGTCGTTCACGGCCTTCGGGGAGTCGACTCTGCCCCGTTCGGCGCGGCACTCCCTGGAGGGGCGCGGCGGAGATCATCGCGAGGCGCACAACGTGTACGCGCTCGGCATGGCCCGGGCCGCCTACGAGGGGCTGCGGGAGCTCGTGCCCCAGGAACGGCCGTTCCTCTTCTCCCGGTCCGGCTGGGCCGGGATGCAGCGCTACGGCGGGACCTGGTCGGGGGACGTGGCCACCGGCTGGCCGGGACTGCGGGCGTCGCTCTCCCTCGTGCTGGGGCTCGGGCTGTGCGGGGTGCCCTACTCGGGACCCGACGTGGGCGGCTTCGACGGGAGCCCGTCGCCCGAGCTGTACCTGAGGTGGTTCCAGCTCGGCGCCTACCTGCCGCTCTTCCGCACCCATGCGAGCCTGCGCGCGGGCCGCAGGGAGCCCTGGGAGTTCGGTTCCGAAGTCCTGGAGCACGCGCGCGTGGCACTCGTCGAGCGGCGGCGCCTCGCGCCGTACTTCATGACGCTGGCGCACCTGGCACGGCGCACAGGTGCGCCGTACGTGAGGCCCCTGTGGTGGGGCGCGCCCATGGACCGGGCGCTGCGCGACTGCGAGGACGCCTTCCTGCTGGGTGACTGCCTCCTGGTGGCGCCCGTGCTGGATCACGGAGCGGACCGGCGTGCGGTGCAGTTGCCCCGGGGGCGGTGGTACGACACGGTCACCGAGGAGGCGTACGAGGGTCCGGCCCAGGTGCTGGTCGACGCCCCGTTGTCACGTGTCCCGGTGCTGGCGCGGGCGGGCTCCGTCATCCCCGTGCGCGGTGCCGACGGCGGTCTGGAGCTGGAGGCGTGGGCTCCCGCGCGGGGCCGCACCGGCGGCGGGCTCGTCGTGGCGGACGCGGGCGACGGGTGGGACGAGCCGGAGATCGAGCGCTACGTGACGCGGTGGGAGGGCAGGCGGGTGGTGGTGCTGCGGGACGGCGAGGACGGCCGGACCGAGCCGTCCTGCCCGGTTCGGGTACGGGGGCTCGGTGTGTGACGGGGCTTGAGCGCGGCGCCGGAGGGTGACGGCCGGCGCCCCCGCGTGACGTGTGGCACGCGCGCGTGGGCGACGTGACCGCGCGCGTCAATCGCGCTGTGCCCGCGCGCGTGAGGCGACCTGCCCTCGCCCGTCAGGCGACCTGCCCGCGCGGGCGACGCGCCCTTGGGTGCAATGGGCCGTCTCAGATGTACCGGCCCTCGAACCATGCCCGAGCCGCCAAGGTGTGCAGCGGGAAGGCGAGTTCGACCGGCCTGCGCAGGAGGTGCCACCCGGCCGTCTCGTCCGTGGCTGCCGAAGGGGGCAGCTCGGCCGCCGGGCGCTCCGGAAGGAGCCCGAAGAGCAGCAGGTGGCCGGCCGGAGAGCTCATCGCGTCGGCGAGCCGGACGTCCCGGCTCGCCACGTCGATGCCCGTCTCCTCCTTGAGCTCGCGCGCCACCGCGTGCCGCCAGTCCTCCCGGTGGTCGATGAAGCCCCCGGGCAGGGCGATGCCTCCGCGCGCGGGAGCGATGGTCCGGGTGATGACGACCAGGGCCGTACCCCTGTCGTCGTAGACGGGCTGAAGGGCCACCGCGACGGGGAGCGGATTGCGGTACGCCACGGTCCCGCAGGCGGCACAGGTGCGGGGCCAGCCGGAGATGCCCTCTTCGTAGGGGGCGCCACAGCTCGAACAGTGGGAGTCCGGCGCGAAGTCGGCGGGCGGATGCGGGGTTGCGGACACGCCGCGGACTGTATCCGATCATCGGAGGAACGTCTTCACCTGTGGCCGCCCGGACCTGCGAGCGCCCCCGACGGGGCGCCGGCGGCGGGGACGGCCGGGACCACCCCCGTGGGCCCCGGTCGTCCCCACGGTTACAGCGACGCCGTGGAGGCCCGTGTGGTTCACCGTGACGGCCTGCCCAATTCTCGTTGCCCGTGGCACACTTCTGACGTTCCGTCAGATACTGTGCCGGGGAGGGATCTTGTCGCGTACACGCACGCCTGTGGTGACCGGGTGGTTCGCAGGAGAGGGAGACGACTTCCGCCTCCTCGGCACACGCTGTTCCGCGTGCACCTCGGTCTTCTTCCCCCGCGAGGACGCGTTCTGCCGCAATCCCGGCTGCCCGGGCGGCGAGCTCGTCGAGGTGCCGCTGTCCCCGCGCGGCCGCGTCTGGTCGTACACGGACAGCCGGTACCGGCCGCCGTCACCCTATGTGACGGACCCGGAACTCTCGTGGGAGCCCTACACGTTGATCGCTGTGGAGCTGGAATCCGAGCGCATCGTCGTACTCGGTCAGGCGGCTCCGGGGATCACCGTCGCCGATCTGACGGTGGGCATGGAGGTGGTGGTCGTCCCGGGGGTGCTCAATGAGGACGCGGAGACGACCTGGACGACCTGGCACTGGCAGCCGACGGGGGTGGCCGCATGAGCGGCACACGGTTCAGGGGGGTGGCGGTATGACCGGCGAAGTGGCGGTGCTCGGCGTGGGCATGCACCCGTGGGGCAAGTGGGGCCGCGGATTCGTCGAGTACGGAGTGACGGCCGCGCGGACCGCGCTGGCCGACGCCGGGATCGACTGGCGCGACATCGGGTCGATCGTCGGTGCCGACACCGTCCGCGGCGGCTATCCGGGGTATGTGGCGGGAGCGACGTTCGCCAAGGCACTGGGCTGGCAGGGCGCACGGGTCGCGAGTGTGTACGCGGCGTGCGCGTCGGGGGCGCAGGCCCTGAACACGGCGCGGGCGCAGATCCTCGCGGGCCTCGCGGACGTCGTCCTCGTGGTCGGCGCCGACGCGGCCCCCAAGGGGTTCTTCCGGCCGGCCGGCGGGGATCGGCCGGACGATCCGGACTGGCTGCGGTTCCGGGTACTGGGGGCGACGAATCCGACGTACTTCGGGCTGTACGCGCGACGGCGCATGGCACTGTACGCAGACACACTGGAGGACTTCGCGCAGGTCAAGGTGAAGAACGCCGCGCTGGGGGCGCTCAACCCGCACGCGCGGTACCGCAAGAAGGTCACCGCGGAGGAGGTCGCGGGGTCCGCGGTCGTCGCCGATCCGCTGCGGCTCCTCGACATCTGCGCGACCTCGGACGGCGGCGCGGCCGTGGTGCTCTCCAGCATGGACTTCGCGCGCCGGCACGGAGCGGCCGGTCCCGTACGGATCCGCGCGGTGTCCACGGTGACCCCGAGCTATCCCAACACGGTGCTCGACCTGCCGGACATCGCCACGGACTCCGCGGCCGCCGTACGGCCGGCCGACGGCACCTTCCGTGCGTCGATCGCGCGCGCGGCGTACGAGGAGGCCGGCATCGGGCCCGAGGACCTCTCGCTCGCCGAGGTGTACGACCTTTCCACGGCCCTGGAGCTGCAGTGGTACGAGGATCTCGGACTGTGCGGCGAGGGCGAGGCGGTGAAGCTGCTGCGCGAGGGTGCCACCTCGCTCGGCGGACGCATACCGGTGAACGTCAGCGGCGGTCTCGCCTCCTTCGGAGAGGCCGTTCCGGCGCAGGCGATCGCCCAGGTGTGCGAGCTGACCTGGCAGCTGCGCGGCAGCGCGGGCGACCGTCAGGTGGCCGGGGCGCGCGTGGGGATCACCGCGAACCAGGGGCTGTTCGGACACGGCTCCTCGGTCGTCGCGGTGCGCTGACCCGACAGGCCCTGGGCCGCGGTTCCACGGACCCGGCCCCGCCGTGCGCGAACCGCTGGGGGCGCGCACGGCGGGGCCGGCGGCAGCGGCCGTCCGGCCGGAGCCGGCCCGGCCGCCCGCACCCTGTGTGACGACCTCGGAATCCTGCGTGAACAGCTCATGAATCGCCCCCGGGCGCGGACGGGCTGGCGACATCATGCTGCCGTGCCCTCCTGGACGGATACGGTCCGCTTCGCCTTTCAACCGGTCGTCAATCTGACGACCGGAGGGGTCTCGGCGCTGGAGATACTCGCCCGCCCCGAGGCCGGCGACATCCTGGCACAGGCCCGCCGCGACCCCGAACTGGACGGCCGGCTCGCCGCGTTGGCCATCCGGGCCGCCGCACGCAAGGAGACGCTGCTGCCGCTGCACGTCAATGTGTTCGCCGGAACCCTCGCCGACCTCGGCGGTCTGGCGGCGCTGCGCGAGGCCGTGCGCGAGGCCGGACGGCTTCCCTGGGAGGTGACCGTCGACATCGGCCCGCCGTACACGCACGTGCCGCAGCACGCCCTGCTGGAGGCGGTCACCGCGGTGCGTGCCGAGGGCTTCCGGATCTGCGCGGACGGGGTCGGCGACGGCGACGTACCGCTGCGGCTGCTCACGGACCTCGCTCCCGAGCTGATGAAGCTCGACGTGTCCCTGCTGACTCGGCCCGCGGCGGTACGGGCGATGCGGACGCTGTGCGAGCAGCTGGGCGCGCTGCTGTCCGTCGAGGGGGTGGAGACGGAGTCGCAGTGCGCGGCGGCGGTGTCGGCGGGTGCGCAGCTGGCGCAGGGCGACCTGTTCGCGCCGCCCACTCGGCTGCCCGCGGCGGACGTATACGTTCCGGCCCTCTCCCCCGCGCGCTCCGCTTCGCCGCGGTCGGGGCCCTCCGTACGGCAGTTCGTGCGACCCGCCGCGCTGCTGCCCGCGACGGCCTCGGCGGGACAGGTACGGGCGCTGCTCACGGGATCGCCCGACGTGTCCGGGGTGCTGCTCGTGAACTCCTCCGGAGTCCCCGTACGGTCCGTGCACCGCTCACGGTTCCTGCTGTCGATGTCCGCCCGCTACGGTCACGCGCTGTACGCGGACCGCCCGGCCGCCAAGCTCGGCGACCCGCCGCGCACCGTCGGTGTCGACGCCACGGCCTGGGAGGTCCTGGACGTGGTGGCGGACGGGGACCGGGACCGTACCTCCGACGACGTCGCCGTCGTCGACCGGTACGGGCGGTGCGTGGGCGTGGTGCGCCTCGCCGACCTCGTACGCGCTCTGGCGGAGAACCGGGTCGAGGAGGCCGCGGCGCTCAACCCGCTGACCCGACTGCCCGGTTCGGACGCGATCACCGGTGAGGTGGACCGGCGGATCGCGGACGGCCGGCTGTTCGCGCTCAGCTGGCTGGACGTCGACCACTTCAAACAGGTCAACGACGGGGCGGGGTTCGCCGCGGGGGACGAACTGATCCGCTCGGTGGGGCGCGCCTTGCAGCACGCGGCGTCCGGGGCCACCCGCGTGGGGCACATCGGCGGGGACGACTTCCTGGTCCTCTCCGATCCGGACACCCTGGACCCCCTGGCCACGTCACTCCTCGACGCGCCCTGGTCCGCGGGCGGCCGGGCGATCACCCTGTCGCTGGCCACGGTGCTGTGCGCGCCCGGCAGTGTCACCGACCACCGGCAGGCCGCCGCCTGTCTGGCGCCGCTCAAGAAGGCCGCGAAGGCGCTGAACGGGGCCAGCTGGGTGCTCGGGCGAGCGGGGCTGCCCGGCCACGAGGTGCGGCGCGGCCACGGAACGGCGCCGGTGCGGCCGTCCGGGCAGGCCGTGGCGGGCTGAGTGGCTGTGGTGGGCCGAGCCACCCACCTTCGCGGTGCCGAGCCGCACGGCCGCCCCGCACGAACCGGCCTTCGTCACAGTGCCGAGCCGCACGGCCGCCCCGCACGAACCGGCCTTCGTCACAGTGCCGAGCCGCACGGCCGCCCCGCACGAACCGGCCACCGTCGACGGACCGAACGCGTCCGGTGCCCTCCACGTCACGCCCCCTTTGCGGCCTTCGAACCGTTGCAGTCCGCTACCTTGACGCCCCCTGGGCACCGGTGAACACTTCCGGGTGTCAGTCGGCATCGCCGCATTCGGGCGTCTTCAGGCACCGCACCGCTCGGGTTTCGACCTGCACCCAGGCCGTCCCCCCACGGGCGATTCCGCTGCGACGGCACGCTCGTCACGGACGCCGGGCGGGGCGCGGGACATCCCTGCCTTCGGCTGAAGTGGCCATGGGAAACGCACCCTGCACGGTGGCCCGGGGCCAATCCCCCGGGCGAGGGCCTAGGAGCCGCCATGAGCAACGGAGACATCTTTGTCGGCGAGTTGATCGGCACCGCGATCCTGATCCTTTTCGGCGCCGGAGTGTGCGCCGCCGTCACCCTCAACAAGTCCAAGGCACAAGGCGCCGGCTGGGTGGTCATCGCGTTCGGATGGGGCTTCGGTGTCCTGGCCGGCGCGTACACCGCGGCACCGCTGTCCGGAGGCCAGATCAATCCGGCGGTCACGATCGGCTTCGCCGTCGAAGGCTCCACCAAGTGGGAGGACGTGCCCTTCTACATCCTGGGCCAGTTCGCCGGAGCCATGATCGGGGCCACGCTCTGCTGGCTGCTCTACCTCGGGCAGTTCAACCTCAACGCCGAAGAGGACAAGGCCATCGAGACCCTGGGGATCTTCTCGACACGGCCCGAGATCAACAACCCCGTGCAGAACCTGATCACCGAGGTCATCGCCACCATCGCGCTGATGCTGCCCATTCTCGCGCTGGTCGGCGGGAGCAAGCGCGTCGCGGGCATCGGCGACGCGGGCCTGCCCGTCCTGCTCATCTCCCTCCTCGTCGTGGGCATCGGCCTCTCGCTGGGCGGACCCACCGGGTACGCCATCAACCCGGCCCGCGACCTGGGACCGCGTCTCACCCACGCATTGCTGCCGATCCCCAACAAGGGCACCTCGGAGTGGAGTTACTCCTGGATCCCGGTGGTCGGCCCGATCGCGGGCGCCATCATCGGGGCCGCGATCTACAACGCAGCCTTCTGACGAAGGGGACGTCATGACGGACCATGCCGAGAAGTACGTCGCGGCAATCGACCAAGGCACCACCTCGAGCCGCTGCATCATCTTCAATCAGGCCGGCGCGATCGTCGCCGTCGACCAGCGCGAACACCGCCAGATCTTCCCCAAGCCGGGCTGGGTGGAGCACGACGCCACGGAGATCTGGTCCAAGGTGCAGGCCGTGGTGGCCGGCGCGATCGCCAAGGCCGGACTGCGGGCCGACCAGCTGAGCGCGCTCGGCATCACCAACCAGCGCGAGACGACGGTCCTCTGGGACCGGGCCACGGGCAAGCCCGTCCACAACGCGATCGTCTGGCAGGACACCCGTACGTCCGCGCTCTGCAACGAGCTGGGCGGCACGGACGGACAGGACCGCTTCCGCGAGCAGACCGGACTCCCGCTGGCCAGCTACTTCTCGGGCCCCAAGGCGGCCTGGCTGCTGGACAACGTGCCAGGACTGCGGGCGCGGGCCGAGCGCGGTGAGATCGCCTTCGGCACGATCGACTCCTGGCTGATCTGGAATCTGACCGGCGGCACGGACGGCGGACAGCACGTCACCGACGTGACCAACGCCGGGCGCACCATGCTCATGAACCTGGACACGCTCCAGTGGGACTCGTCCATCCTGTCCGCCATGAACGTCCCCGAGGCGGTCCTCCCGGAGATCAGGTCCTCGTCCGAGGTGTACGGCAGTGCCGTGGGCCAGCTCTCCGGCGTGCCGGTCGCCTCCGCACTGGGCGACCAGCAGGCCGCGATCTTCGGGCAGGCCTGCTACGACGTCGGCACGGCGAAGAACACGTACGGAACCGGCAGCTTCCTGCTGCTCAACACCGGCAACCGGCCCGTCCCGTCGAAGAACGGGCTGCTGACGACGATGGGGTACAAGATCGGCACGGAGGCGCCGGTCTACTGCCTCGAAGGGTCCATCGCGATCACGGGCGCCCTGGTGCAGTGGTTCCGCGACCAGCTCGGCATCATCCGCAACGCCGACGAGATCGAGACGCTGGCGGCGAGTGTCGAGGACAACGGCGGCGCGTACATCGTGCCCGCCTTCTCCGGCCTGTTCGCCCCCTATTGGCGCTCCGACGCACGCGGTGTCGTCACCGGGCTCACGCGGTACGTCACCAAGGCGCACCTCGCCCGCGCGGTGCTGGAGGCGACCAGCTGGCAGACCCGCGAGGTCGTGGACGCCATGTACCAGGACTCCGGGGTGCAGATCACCACTCTCAAGGTCGACGGCGGCATGACCAAGAACCAGCTGCTGATGCAGCATCAGGCGGATGTGCTGGGCGTGCCGGTGATCCGCCCGAAGGTCTCCGAGACGACCTGCCTGGGCGCGGCCTACGCGGCCGGGCTCGCCACAGGGGTGTGGAACGACCTGGACGAGCTGAAGTCGCACTGGCAGAAGGACGTCGAGTGGACTCCCTCCATGGAGGCCTCGGTGCGCGACCGCGAGTACCACAACTGGCGCAAGGCGGTGGAGAAGAGCTTCGGCTGGCACGAGGACGACGTCAGCTGAACAGGGTTCACGCGCGCGTGCCTCTCGGACGCTCCACGCGCGCGTGCTCGACTGCGGCCCGTACCCCGGTCGGCGAGGGTACGGGCCGTACCCGTGCGCGGATCGCGGCGGCGAGAGCCGGGGCCGGTCCGCGTGCCGTCAGGTCGCGACGGTCTCGCGGCGGTCGGCGGCGTAGGCCATCGCGTGCTGGACGACCGAGATGAGGACTTCCTTGACGGATTCGCGGTCGCGCGCGTCGCACAGGACGACCGGCACTCCGGGGTCGAGGTCGAGTGCCTGGCGGACGTCGTCGGTGGGATACCGTGCGGCGTCGTCGAAGCAGTTGACGCCGACGACGAAGGGTATGGAACGCCGTTCGAAGTAGTCGACGGCGGCGAAGCAGTCCTCCAGCCGGCGGGTGTCCGCGAGGACGACGGCGCCGAGCGCGCCGGTGGCGAGCTCGTCCCACAGGAACCAGAAGCGGTCCTGGCCGGGTGTCCCGAAGAGGTACAGCACCAGGTCCTCGCGGAGCGTGATGCGGCCGAAGTCCATCGCGACGGTGGTGGTGTGCTTGCCTTCCACGCCACTGGTGTCGTCGACCGGCCGGCCCGCCTCCGTGAGGAGTTCCTCGGTGCGCAGCGGCTTGATCTCACTGACCGCGCCGACGAGAGTCGTCTTGCCCACGCCGAAGCCGCCCGCCACCAGGATCTTGAGCGTGACGGGCTCGACCGGAGGCTTGCCGCGCTCAGAACGCCCGAAGATCATCGATCTTTTCTCCTGCTTCATCATGGTCGCGCGGTGGAGGACCGTAGCCTCCGCCGCCGGGGGTTTCGATGACGAGTACGTCGCCGGGGCCGACGTCCGCCGAATCACTTCCGCCAAGTTCGGTGACCGTGCCGTCGGCACGTTCGACCCGATTGGCACCGAGGGCTCCCGGTTCGCCGCCCGCCATGCCGTAGGGGGCGACCCTGCGGTGCTGGGAGAGCGTCGAGACCGTCATGGGCTCCAGGAAGCGCAGGCGGCGCACACCGCCGTCCCCGCCCCGCCAGCGCCCCGCGCCACCGCTGCCGCGCCGGACCGCGAACTCGTCGAGCCGGACCGGAAGTCGCCACTCCAGGACCTCGGGGTCCGTCAGCCGCGAGTTGGTCATGTGGGTCTGCACGACGGGGGCGCCGGGGAAGCCGTCGCCCGCGCCCGACCCGGAGGCCACGGTCTCGTAGTACTGGTGGTGCTCGTTGCCGAACGTCACGTTGTTCATGGTTCCGGAGCCCTCGGCCTGGACCCCCAGAGCGGCGTAGAGCGCGCCGGTGATCGCCTGGGACGTCTCCACGTTGCCCGCGACGACGGCGGCCGGGGGCTCGGGGGCGAGCATCGAGCCGGGCGGCACGACGATGTCCAGGGGCCGCAGGCAGCCGTCGTTGAGCGGGATGTCGTCGGCCACCAGGGTGCGGAAGACGTACAGGACGGCGGCGTTGACCACCGAGAAGGGCGCGTTGAAGTTCGTGGTGAGCTGTGCCGAGGTGCCGGTGAAGTCCACCGTGGCGGTGCGTTGTTCCCGCTGCACGGACACGCGGACGCGGATGACGGCACCGGAGTCGGTCTCGTATCCGAACTCGCCGTCCTCCAGGGCGTCGATGACGCGGCGCACCGCCTCCTCGGCGTTGTCCTGGACGTGCTTCATGTAGGCCTGCACGACGTCGAGCCCGAAGTTCGTGATCATGCGGCCGACTTCGTCGACGCCTTTCTGGTTGGCGGCGATCTGGGCGCGCAGGTCGGCGAGGTTGGTCTTCGGGTTGCGTGAGGGGTAGCGCGCGCCGGTGAGCAGGTCCAGGGTCTCGGCCTCGCGGAAGCGGCCGTCCTCGGCGAGCAGCCAGTTGTCGAAGAGGATGCCCTCCTCCTCGATGGTGCGGCTGTCGGCGGGCATGGAGCCGGGCGCGATGCCGCCGATCTCGGCGTGGTGACCGCGGGAGGCGACGTAGAAGAGGATCCGCTCACCCTCCGTGTCGAAGACCGGGGTGATCACGGTGACGTCGGGGAGGTGGGTGCCGCCGTGGTACGGGTCGTTGACGGCGTACGTGTCGCCCGGCCGCATGCTGTCGCCGCGCCGCCGGATGACCTCCTTCACGCTGGTGCCCATGGATCCCAGGTGGACGGGGATGTGCGGGGCGTTGGCGACGAGGCTGCCGTCGGGGTCGAAGAGGGCACAGGAGAAGTCCAGGCGCTCCTTGATGTTGACGGACTGGGCGGTGGACTCCAGGCGGGCGCCCATCTGTTCGGCGATGGACATGAAGAGGTTGTTGAAGACCTCGAGGAGGACGGGGTCCGCTTCCGTGCCGAGATCGGAACTCTGCGTGACCGCCACCCGTTCCATGACCAGATGCCCGTCGTCCGTCGCCGCGGCCCGCCAGCCGTCGTCGACGACGGTCGTCGCGCTGGCCTCGGTGATGATCGCGGGTCCGGTCACGGCCTCGCCGGGCGGCAGTTCCTCACGGCGGTGCAGGGGCACGTCGTGCCAGGCTCCGCCCGTGTGCAGGCTGACCGACTCGGGCGCGGGGGCGGGGCTGTGCGGTGCGGAGCGCCCGGCGAAGGGGGCGAGCGCGGACAGATCGGGGGGTTCGGTGAGACCGGTGGCTTCCACGGAGAGGGCTTCGACGACGACCGGGCGGTCGAGGGTGAAGGAGTAGGTGGCGCGATGACGTTCCTCGAAGGCTTCGATCATGGTGTCGGGCTCGGTGAGCTCGACGGTGAGGACCGTGTCGGTGCCGTCGTAGCGGAGTTGGGCGCGGCGGGTGACCCGGATGCGGTCCTCGGGCACGTCCTCGGCGAGCAGTTCGGAGCGGGCGGCGCTCTCCAGGTCGTCGGCGGTCTTCTGGATGCCCGGCATCGAGGAGGCTTCCACGGGTGCCTCCACGGACTGTTCGCGCATGGCCGTGGTGTCGGCGAGTCCGATGCCGAGGGCGGACAGGACGCCGGCCATGGGCGGGACGAGGACGGTGCGGATGCCCAGCGAGTCGGCGACCATGCACGCGTGCTGGCCGCCCGCGCCGCCGAAGGTGGTGAGCGCGTAGCGGGTGACGTCGTGGCCCTTCTGGACCGAGATCCGCTTGACCGCGTTGGCGATGTTGGCCACGGCGATCTGGAGGTAGCCCTCGGCGACCTGCTCGGGGGTGCGGTCGTCGCCGGTCCTGTCGCGGATCTCGCCGGCGAGCGCGGCGAACCGCTCGCGGACCAGTGCGTCGTCGAGGGGCTGGTCGCCGTCCGGTCCGAACACCGTGGGGAAGTGCGCGGGCTGGATCCGCCCGAGCGCGACGTTGGCGTCCGTGACGGTGAGCGGGCCACCGGCCCGGTAGCAGGCGGGGCCCGGGTCGGCACCCGCCGAGTCGGGGCCCACCCGGTAGCGGGAGCCGTCGAAGTGGAGGACCGAGCCGCCGCCGGCGGCGACGGTGTGGATGTCGAGCATGGGCGCGCGCAGCCGGACCCCGGCGATCTGGGTGGTGAAGACGCGCTCGTACTCCCCCGCGAAGTGCGAGACGTCGGTGGAGGTGCCGCCCATGTCGAAGCCGATCACGCGGTCGAAGCCGGCGAGCTGCGACATCCGGGCCATGCCGACGATGCCACCCGCGGGCCCGGACAGGATGGCGTCCTTGCCGCGGAACTGTCCGGCTTCGGCGAGCCCTCCGTTGGACTGCATGAACATCAGCCGGACGCCCTGGAGCTCGTCGGCGACATGCTGGACGTAGCGCCGCAGGACCGGCGAGAGGTAGGCGTCGACGACCGCCGTGTCCCCGCGCGGGACGACCCTCATCAAGGGGCTGACCTCGCTGGAGAGCGAGATCTGTGGGAAGCCGGTGCGGGCCGCCAGCTCACCGACCGCCTGCTCGTGGGCGGGGTGGAGGTGGCTGTGCATGCAGACGACGGCGACGGCCCGGATGCCGGAGTCGTAGGCCTCCTGGAGGGGGCCGGCGAGCGCGTCCAGGTCGGGGGCGCGCAGGACCGTGCCGTCCGCGGCGATCCGCTCGTCGACCTCGACGACCCTCTCGTAGAGAAGCTCGGGCAGCTCGATGGCGCGGGCGAAGATGCGGGGGCGGTTCTGGTAGGCGATCCGCAGGGCGTCGCGGAAACCGCGTGTGATCACCAGGAGGGTGCGTTCGCCCTTGCGTTCCAGGAGGGCGTTGGTGGCGACGGTGGTTCCCATGCGGACGGCGTCGATGTGCGGGCCCGTGGCGCCGTGGCCGTCGCGGTCACGGTCGCCGTCGTCGCGGTCGCCGTCGAGGAGCTCATGGACGCCGGCGACGGCCGCGTCCGCGTATCTCGCCGCATTCTCGGAGAGCAGTTTGTGCGTGAGCAGGCGGCCGTCCGGGCGTCGCGCGACGATGTCGGTGAAGGTGCCGCCCCGGTCGACCCAGAATTGCCAGCCTGTCACGTCTGTTCCCCGCTTCCGCCCTGCTCAGAGCGCCCGGAGGCCGTTGATCACGTCGCGCAGAATACTCTCGTCCGGCAGCTCTGCGGGCGGTACGGGACGTGTCACGTGGACCATTTCCTCGTCCACGAGGTCCCCGATGAGGACCCGTACCACTCCGATCGGCAGGTCGAGTTCGGCGGCGAGCTCGGCGACCGACTGCGGGGCGTCGCGGCAGAGTTCCACGATGTCCACGTGCTCAGGGGACAGCGTGTGGTCCGCTTCGGGGTCGTCGGCGTGAGGTTCCGTGACGACCACCGCGATCAGATCGAGGCGGTGCTGGGCCGGACTGGTGGTGCGGCCACGCGTCATGGCGTACGGACGGACCACCGGTCCGGCTTCGTCGTCGAACCAGTGGCGTGTTCCCTGACCGTCTCCGCTCATGTCATCCCACTACCCGCCCGAGGGCAGATCGGTGCGCGGAGTGGCGGCCAGATGCACGCCCACCCGCTTCACGAGGAGCGTCATCTCGTACGCGACCTGCCCGACGTCCGAGTCGGCGTCGGCGAGCACGGCGAGGCAGCTGCCGTCACCGGCCGCCGTGACGAACAGGAAGGCCTCGTCGAGCTCGACGACGGTCTGGCGAACGCTGCCCGCCTCGAAGTGGCGGCCGACGCCCTTGGCGAGGCTGTGGAAGCCGGAGGCGACCGCGGCCAGGTGCTCGCTGTCCTCCCGGGTGAGGTCCTTGGAGACCCCGGTGGGCAGGCCGTCGCCGGAGAGCACGATCGCCTTGCGGATGCTGGCGACGCGGTCCACCAGCTCGTCGAGCAGCCAGTTCAGCTCGCCGGATGCCGTGCCGGTCTCGGTGGGCCCTGCGGCCTTCGGTGCGGTCATCGACCGTCCCCCTTTGTCGTTCCTCTTGCTGAGCCGTCCTGGGCGTCGTCGCCCACGGCGTTCTCCTCGCGGCCGCGCTGCCAGCCCCGCTGGAGCGAGGCCATCCGGTTGCGTACCTCGTCGGCGTCGCGCTCGGCGACGTCCGGACCCGTGCCGGTGCCGGTCCGGTCACGCTCGGCGCGCCGGTCGGGTCCTGCTTTCAACTGTGGGGCCAGATTCGCCTGGCGGACGCGGCGGGGCAGGCGCGCCGCGCCCGCTTCCGCCTCGCCGGTGGAGGCCTCGGAGGGCGCGGCGGTCCCGGAGCCTGCCGTGGTCCCGCCGGTGTCCGCCGGCGTGGCGCCGCGGCGGGTGCGTCTCGGGAGGGCCGGGGCCTCCCCGGAGCCGGGGGTACCGGGAAGGCCCGGTGTCCCCCGCAGGCTCGCGGACTCCCGGAGGCCGGACGCGTCACGCAGCCCGGGGGCCTCGCGAAGGCCGGGGCCCTCCGACCGCTCGCCGCCACGCCGCATCGAGGCCTCGGAGCGCTCGCCGCGCCGCGTGGGCAGCGGCATCCCGCCGTCCAGCTCCCTCGCGCGCCGTTGCGACGGCTCCCGGTTCCCGGCCGACTCCCGGCTCGATACGGGCTCCGTGTACGGCACCGGCGCGAAGCTGTCGTCGGGCTCGTCCGTCTCGTCGCGCCGGGACCTCGTCCGGGTCACCGGACGGCCGTGCGAGCTGACGAGCTTGGGAGCTCCGCGCCGCGGCAGCGGGACGGCGGGGGCGCCGGGACGGTCCTCGCTCACGAGCGCGGGCTCGTCCTCACCGTCGCGCTCCTGCTCTTCCTCGCCGACCGGTACGCCCGCGATGGAGCGACGTGGCCGGAACAGACCGCCCCGCTCGCTGTCCTCGTCGTCGAGGGCGCCGGGGAAGCCGGTGAGGGTGTCCAGGTCGACGGGTGCGTCCAGCTCGACCGGGCCGTCCAGGATCGAGGCGGGCAGGCCGGGAAGACGCACCGGCGCCTCGGAGAGCGCCGCCTTGCGGCTCTCCTCCACCTCGGCCTCCTTCGAGGGGAGCGCCCGGTCGAGCCTGAATCCGATGCCGTTGGTGTCCGGGACGTCGTCGGTGAGGAGCATGTCGGGAATGAACACGACAGCGGTGGTTCCGCCGTACGGGGACGGCTGAAGGGAGACGCGCACGTTCTGGCGCTGGGCCAGTCGGCTGACCACGAAGAGACCGAGCCGGTCGGTGTCGGAGAGCTCGAACTCGGGCGTCTCGGCGAGCCGCAGGTTGGCGTCGAGGAGAGCCTCGGCGGCCATGCCGAGACCACGGTCGTGGATCTCCAGGGTGAAGCCGTTGGCGACGCGTTCGCCCACGACGTGGACGGCCGTGTGCGGGGGCGAGAACACCGTCGCGTTCTCGAGGAGTTCGGCCACGAGGTGGGTGACGTCGGCGACCGCGGGACCGGTGACGGCGACGCGCGGCAGGCGGCGCACCTCGATGCGCTCGTAGTCCTCGACCTCGGCGACGGCGGCACGGACGATGTCCATGAGCTGGACGGGTTTGCGCCACTGCCGGGAGGGTGCGGCGCCGGAGAGGATGACCAGGCCCTCCGCGTGACGGCGCATGCGCGTGGTCAGGTGGTCGAGGCGGAACAGGTCGGCCAGTTCGTCGGTGTCCTCGGTCCGGCGCTCCATGGTGTCGAGGAGCGTGAGCTGCTTGTGGAGCAGCACCTGGCTGCGGCGCGCGAGGTTGACGAACACCTCGGAGACGCCGTCACGCAGTTCGGACTGCTTGACGGCGGCCTCGACGGCGGCGCGCTGGAGGGTGTTGAGGGCCTGACCGACTTCGCCCATCTCGTTCTTGTCGTATTCCAGCCGCGGCACTTCGGTCTCGACGTCGACCTCTTCGCCGGCGGAGAGCCTGCGCATGACGCTGGGCAGGCGGACGCCGGAGGCCTCGTGCGCCTCCAGTCGCAGTCGGCGCAGGTCGCGGATGAGGCTCCGGCCGATGCGCACGGACATGACGAGCGACACCAGCACCGCGATGAGCCCGACGACACCCGCGACGACCGCCTTGACGATCACGCCCATCGCCACGGGCCCGACCCGGTCCTGGTAGCGGTCGCCCGCCTGGTCGTCCATGTCACCGAGATCGTCGAGGACGTGTCGGGCCGCCCCGTCCCAGCTCTTCGCCGTGACGCCGCGCGGCGAACCGTCGGTGGCGGTGACGACCGACTGTTCGGCCACTCGCAGGGGCGCCGTGTCGGCGTTCTTCCAGTAGCGCTGGAAGCGTTCACGCTCCGAGGACGGCAGCAGCGGCAGGCTGGTGTCGTACAGCAAAGTGCGCTGGGCCACGAGGTCGGAGATGTCGCGGGCCTCGTCGCGGGTCAGCCGGCCCACGACCAGGGCGGAACCGAGCAGGGCGTCCTCGCGGGAGAGCAGCTCACGGGCGCGGTCCACATTGACGAGGGCGCGGCCCTGCTTGTCCATCTCCACGTTGTCGAGCACGTGCAGGTTGGCCAGCAGGACGTAACAGGGGTCGACGAGACGGTTGTAGAGGTCGAGGGCCTGGGACCGGTTGACGGTGCCCTCCTCGACACTGCGGCGCAGCGAGTCGATACCGCCGACGGCGTCGAGGAGCGAGGTGAGGCGCTCGGTGGTGCCTCCGCCCATCTCGTCGCGCAGGTCCCCGTCCTTGGAGTTCTTGCGGACCTTCGCCACGACCCGGTCGGTGGCGGTCCGGCTGCGCTTGAGGGCGGCGAGCGCGTCCGAGGCGCGGGGATCGGCCAAGTAGACGAGTGTCTGTCTGCGTTCCTGCTGGAGGACGCGGACGGCGTCCTCCGTGGGGAAGCCGATCTTCTCCACGACATCGGCCACGTTGAACAGCTGCTTGGCGGCGCGGCCGGTGAGTACGGTCGCAAAGCCCCAGATCGCTGTCAGGGAAACCAGCGGCACGAGGAGCAGCGCCACGATCTTCCGGCGGATGGACTTCCCGCGAAAGCGCATGGCCTCCCCCAGCTCGACCCCCTCCCGGGGGTACACATGTGCGTCAACAAACGGCGTGAGCCTACTACCGACGCACAGGTAACTCGAAGACCCGTCCGGGTGCAGCCCGCGCGGGTCGGGAACGAGACATGGGCAGTTGTCCGTTCATTGCGGGAGATCGCCTCCCCCAATCCGGCACTTGGGGCCGGATCCCATCGGAGCGGTGAAGTTGGTCAGTTGGCCGGAAATCTTCGCTCCTTGGGAATCTTCGGGACACGTCGTTCGTCTGTCTGTACGGGAAATGGGGGCGGAATCGGTCACAGGGGCCGCATGCCGCGCTCAGGCGGCGTAAAAGAGCGCAAGCCGGGCAGCCAACTGGGGAGCGGGTGTCGCGTGACACCTGTGCGAGGAGCCTGCTGGGCGGTGGGGAGTGACGAGTTGATGGGCACGGCGGAGCGGAGCGGGACGCTCGGGGAGGGCGTTGTGACGCCCGAGGCGGCGCAACTGGCCGTCCAGGCACCGGATCACGACATTCCGACGGATGAGTACGAGGTGCGCGGGCGCGAAGCCCCCTCGCACTACCGGCCGTTGTGGATCGAGGAGCCCGCGCGCAGGCGGCGGTTGCCCGACCCGGTGCGCACTGCGGCGGTGCGGGCCGTCCTGATCATCGCCGTGACCCTGATACAGGCGGTGGTGGCCTTCTTGTGCACCCTCGCGGGGTCCTGGCTGGCGTTCCCCATGGTCCTCAGCAGCATCGCCGGCACCGTCGTGGCCACGTGGGCGGCGCTCGACGTCTGGGTGACCCGCCAGGTGTGGAACCAGCGCAACGGAGTGGTGTCGGTGCCGAGCAGCACCGCGCGGGCCCTGCGCCGGGAGCGACGCAAGGCCAGGCGGCAGGCGCGGGCGACGGAGCGGTCGCAGGAGCGCATACGCCGGCGCGGGAGCGCCGGGCAGCTGTCGCACTCCTAGCGCGACGGTATGTGCGACCGCAGGCAGAGGGTGGGCCTGTGACCGAGCGGTCCCCGTCACCGGTACACCCGGGACGGAGCCGTCCATCGCAGGCCCACCCGTCCGCCACAAGCACACCTGAGACGGAGCGGTCCGCCACAAGCACACCCGGAACGGAGCTTCCCGTCACCGGTGCCTCGACGGCACCGCTTCAGAGGCGGGCCGTCGGCGCGACCAGCAGTTCACTTCGGGCCAGTTCGCGGCGGACCCGTGTGAACGGACGGGGGCGGTCCACGGAGAGCACGGCCGTCGTCCGGCCGTCGCGTTCGTAGAGGGCGAGGAATCCACCCTCGGCGGGCCCGTCCTCCTCGATCCCGCCCTCGACGATCCGGACGGTGTCCGAGTCGTGCCGGCGCCCCGCGAACTGGATCCGCGCCCCGTACTGGTCGGACCAGAAGTAGGGCAGGGACCGACCGGTGGCGACGGTGCGTCCGGCCAGCAGGTTGCGTACGGCGACCCGGGGTTGCTCGGTGGCGGAGGTCCAGTGCTCGGCGCGGGTGCCGCCGACACGGGCGACGTCACCGACGGCGACCACCTGCGGCAGCGCGGTCGCACAGCCGTCGTCGCACAGCACTCCGTCGTGCAGGGCGAGGGTCGAGCCGGCGAGCCAGCCGGTGTTCGGTGTGGCGCCGATGCCCACGATCACGACGTCGGCGTCCAGCACCCGGCCGTCGGACAGCCGGACACCGGTGACAGCGGGCAGCGACGTACCACCTCCTCCGCTCCCGCGGAGGCCGGCGACACCGGTGCCGGTGACCAGGGCGACGCCACCGCGGAGGTGCAGTGCGGCGCACACGGCGGCCATGCGGGGGCCGAGTTGGGGGACGAGGGGCAGTGCCGCCGCCTCGACGACGGTGACGTCGTGGCCGAGAGCGGCGCACGAGGAGGCCGTCTCGGCGCCGATGAAGCCTCCGCCGATGACGACGATCCGGCGGGGGCCCCGGGTGAGTTCCGCGCGCAGGGCGCGGGCGTCGTCGAGGGTACGCAGCGTGTGCACCCCGGCGAGATCGTCGCCTGCCAGGCGGCGGGCGCAGGCACCGGTGGCGATGACCACGCCGTCCGTGGAGATGGTGCGGCCGCCGTCGAGGAGGACGGTGCGACCCCGGGCGTCGAGGCCGCGGGCCCGAACGCCGAGGTGCCACTCGGCGTCGAGTTCCGTGCTCTCCTCGGCATCGGAGAGGGCGAGTTGGGCTTCGTCGGCGCGGCCGGCGAGGAAGTCCTTGGACAGGGGCGGACGGTCGTACGGGCGGTGCCGCTCGTCGCCGATGATCACGAGCCGTCCGTCGAAGCCCTGGGCCCGCAGCTCGCGGGCCGCGTACAGGCCGGCGAGGGAGGCGCCGACGACGGTCACGGTCCTCATGCGACCCGCGCCGCGTCGCGTACGGTCACGGCGTTCATGCGGCAGTGCCCTCCTCGGCGGCAAGGTGGACGTGGATCATTCCGTCGTCGACGGTGACGCGGTGGGTACGGACCGGGCGTCGCGCGGGAAGGCAGGTCGGCAGGCCGGTGCGGAGATCGAATGAGGCCGCGTGCAGCGGGCACTCGACGAGGCAGCCCTCGAGCCAGCCCTCGGAGAGCGACGCGTCCTGATGCGTGCAGGTGTCGTCGATGGCGTACAGCTCGCCCTCGGCGTGGAACACGGCGACGGGCGGTGTGGTGTCGACTCGTACGGATTCGCCCTCGGGGAGGTCTTCAAGGCGACAGACGGGAATCATGGGCCCCCCTCTCGGTCCGGACGGATTCGTCCAGGACCTCTCAGGTCCAGGTCGTCGGGAACCTTCCGGGTTCCGGACGCTTCGGTAACATGATGTTTCGTATGGCGCACGAGGGAGCGCTATGCGCAACAGAATCCGCGCGGGGGTCCCGTCACGTCAAGGGCTTCCCGCAGATGCGGCCCAAACAGGGCCGTCAGGTGGTGAGAGTTGAGCTATGACCCGCACTCAGAAGCAGGCTGAGCACGCCGAGGAGACGTCCGACAAGCCCGGCGGCAGGGGCGCGGGCAGCGCCGTTCAGTCGGTGGACCGTGCCGTGAGCGTCCTCGAGATCCTCGCCCGGCTCGGCGAGGCAGGAGTCACCGAGATCGCCGAGGAACTGGACGTGCACAAGTCCACCGCGTTCCGACTGCTGGGGGTGCTGGAGAACCGCGGCCTCGTGGCCCAGGCCAAGGACCGGGGGAAGTACTACCTGGGGGCCGCCGTGCTGCGCCTCGCCGGGGCGGCGGCCGTGCGTCTCGACATCTCCCAGGAGGGCGTCCCGGTCTGCCGCGAACTCGCCGACGAGCTGGGCGAGACGGTCAACATAGCGGTGCTGGACGACGACGCCGCCGTCAACATCATGCAGGCCCGCGGCACCGCCTCGGTCACGGCGCAGAACTGGCTGGGCAGGCGCACCCCCTTGCACGCCACCTCCAGCGGCAAGGTGCTGGCCGCGCACATGCCGCCCACCCTGCGCGAGGGTCTGCTGGCGCGGCCGCTGCCCCGTTTCACCGAGCGCACGATCACGGGCCCCTCGTCGCTGCGCGCCGAGCTGGAGGCCGTGGTGGAACAGGGCTACGGGATCACCATCGAGGAGCTCGAGCTGGGACTCGCCGCGGTGGCGGCGCCCGTTCGGTCGCACGACGGCAAGGTGATCGCCGCGATCAGCGTGTCGGGTCCGGTGTACCGGCTGAACGCCGACCGGCTGCCGGAGCTGGCCAAGCGGACAGTGGCCGCCGGCGCGGACCTGTCGCGCCGCATGGGCTACGGCTTCTGAGCCCGACGACGGGCCGGCCGGGTTCCCGACGCGACGGCCGGGCCGACACCCGGCACCCGGTCCCGCCCCCTGAGCCGACCGACCCGGACCGGCCGACTCCGACCAGCCCACCGGACCGGCCGACTCCGACCGGCCGACCCGTCTTCCGGCGCGACGACGGGACCGGCCCCCTGCCCCTGAGCCAATCCCCCCTCGGCCAAGCCCATCCGCCCCCCGTCCCCACCCCTCTCCCGCGGCACCTACCGCGCCGTCCGTCACCCCTGAGTCGCCCCACCACCCCTGACGCGGGGCCGGGACTCCCCCGGTCCCGCGTCCCGTGTATCCGCCAGGTTTCGGGCGCCGCGTTCCTTTTGCCAAGGGTTAACTCCCACCCCTTGACGGCCCCGTGACGGCGTTCTCAGTATGTTCCTCATCGCGCAACCCATCGTGCATTGCGCAACAGCAGAGGAGCTTGTCGTGCCCCACGAGGTCCGTGCCGTAGTCGCTGTCAAGAAGGGCGCACCCGTCGAGGTGCAGACGATCGTCGTTCCCGATCCGGGACCGGGCGAGGTGCTCGTCGCGGTGCAGGCCTGCGGGGTCTGCCACACGGATCTGCACTATCGGGACGGCGCGATCAACGACGACTTCCCGTTCCTGCTGGGCCATGAGGCGGCCGGCACGATCGAGGCGGTCGGCGAGGGCGTCACCGACCTGGTCCCCGGCGACTACGTGGTCCTCGCCTGGCGCGCCCCCTGCGGCACCTGTCGCTCGTGCCGCCGTGGACGCCCCTGGTACTGCTTCGACTCCCGCAATGCCACGCAGCCGATGACGCTGCTCGACGGCACCCCGCTCAGCAACGCCCTCGGTATCGGCGCCTTCGCGGAGAAGACCCTGGTCGCCGCCGGGCAGGCGGTGAAGATCGACCCGGCCGCCCGGCCGGAGGCCGCGGGTCTGATCGGCTGCGGAGTGATGGCCGGATACGGCGCCGCGGTGAACACCGGGAACGTGGGGCGCGGGGACACGGTAGCCGTGATCGGCTGCGGCGGCGTCGGCAACGCGGCCATCGCGGGCGCCTGCCTCAACGGCGCCATGAAGGTCATCGCGATCGACATCGACGACAAGAAGCTCGACCAGGCGGAGAAGTTCGGCGCCACACACACCGTCAACTCCCGTGGCACGGACCCCGTCGAGGCCGTGCGCGCGCTCACCGACGGCTTCGGCGTCGACATCGCCATCGACGCAGTGGGCCGTCCGGAGACGTACAAGCAGGCCTTCTACATGCGCGACCACGCCGGTGTGCTCGTCCAGGTCGGTGTCCCCGACCCCGAGATGAGGATCGACCTCCCGCTGATCGACCTGTTCTCGCGCGGCGGCGCCCTCAAGTCGTCCTGGTACGGCGACTGCCTGCCGAGCCGCGACTTCCCCTTCCTCATCGACCAGTACCTGTACGGCCTGCTCGACCTCAACGCCTTCGTCAGCGAGACCATCTCCCTCGACCAGGTCGAGGAGGCGTTCGGGAAGATGCACCGCGGTGAGGTGCTGCGGTCCGTGGTGGTCCTGTGAGTCCCGAAGTCACCGTCCGGCGCGTGGTCACGTCCGGCACCTTCAGCCTCGACGGCGAGACCTTCGACGTCGACAACAACGTGTGGCTGATCGGCGACGACAAGGAAGTGCTGATCGTGGACGCGGCGCACGACGCGCGGGCGATCCACGCGGCCGTCGACGGCCGCAGGGTCACCGCCATCGTGTGCACGCACGCCCACGACGACCACATCGACGCGGCGGCCGAGCTCTCCGTGCTGACCGGCGCACCCGTCCTTCTCCATCCCGACGACTACGAGCTGTGGTCGTTCACGCATCCCGGCCGCAAGCCGGACGGCGAGCTGAGCGACGGCAGGATCCTCACGGTCGCCGGAATCGAGCTCCAGGTGATCCACACCCCCGGCCACACCTGGGGCAGTTGCTCGCTGTACGCGCCGTTCCTGGAGACGGTCTTCACCGGGGACACCCTGTTCCGGGGCGGGCCCGGTGCCACCGGCCGCTCCTACTCCGACCGGCCCACCATCGAGGCCTCCCTCCGCAACCGCCTGCTCACCCTCCCCGGCAGCACGGTCGTCCGCACCGGGCACGGCGAGGACACCACCATCGAGGCCGAACGGTCCCACGTCCCCACCCCTTGAGTACGTCCGCTCCCGCACCCCGGCAAGGAGGGGCATGTCCAGCACGCCCGCAACCCGCCCGCGCGGTCCCCGGGTCGTCGTCATCGGCGCCGGCATCGTCGGCTGCTCGCTCGCCGACGAACTGACCGCACGCGGGTGGACCGACGTCACCGTCCTCGAACAGGGGCCGCTGCCCGCGCCCGGCGGTTCCACCTCCCACGCACCGGGCCTGGTGTTCCGGACCAGCCCGTCCAAGACGCTCACGGAGTTCGCGCGGTACACCGTGGAGAAGTTCGGCTCCCTGTCGGTGGACGGCGTCTCCTGCTTCGACCAGGTCGGCGGTCTGGAGCTCGCGACCACGCCCGGGCGCCTGGCCGAGCTGCACCGCAGGGCGGGATACGCCGCGTCCTGGGGAGTGCGTGGCGAGATCGTCAGCGCCGCCCGCTGCAAGGAACTCTGGCCGCTCCTCGACGAGTCGGCGGTGCTCGGCGGCTTCCACACTCCGGACGACGGGCTGGCCCGCGCCCTGCTCGCGGCCCGCGCCCAGATGGAGCGCGCCGAGAGCCGGGGTGCCCGTTTCCTCGACCGCCACACGGTCACCGGCATCGAGCGGGAGGACGTCCGCGTCACCGCCGTCGTCACCGACCGCGGCTCCTTCCCCGCCGATCACGTCGTCTCCGCCGCCGGATTCTGGGGCCCGGTCATCGGGCGCATGGCCGGAGTCGACGTGCCCCTGCAACCCCTCGCGCACCAGTACGCGAAGACACGGCCGTTGTCCGAACTGGCCGGCGCCGTCGCCGAGGCGTCCCGGCCCATCCTCCGCTTCCAGGACCGCGACCTGTACTTCCGTGAGCACCACGACCGCATCGGCATCGGCAGCTACGCCCACCGGCCGCTGCCCGTCGACCCGTTCGCCGTCCTCGCCTACGACGAGGCGCGCGCGAACGACATGCCGATGCCGTCGTCGTACCCGTTCACCGCCGAGGACTGGGCCCCGAGCTGGGACGACTGCCGCCGACTGCTGCCCGCCCTGCGCTGGGCGGAGGTCGAGGAGGGCTTCAACGGCGTGTTCTCCTTCACACCGGACGGCATGCCCGTCCTGGGCGAGTCCCGTGAACTGCGCGGTTTCTGGCTGGCCGAGGCCGTCTGGGTCACCCACTCCGCGGGGGTGGCGAAGGCGGTCGCCGAATGGATGGTCGACGGGCGCGCGTCCCTCGATCTGCACGAGTGCGACCTCACGCGTTTCGAGGACGCGCAGCGTTCACCGTCGTATGTGCGTGAACGCGGTTCACAGCAGTTCGTCGAGGTGTACGACGTCCTGCACCCCCTCCAGCCGATGGAGCAGCCGCGTCCCTTGCGCGTCAGCCCCTTCCACGCCCGGCAGCAGGAGCTCGGCGCGTATTTCCTGGAGGGGGGCGGCTGGGAGCGCCCGCACTGGTACGAGGCGAACGCCCCGCTCGCGGACGGCCTGCGCCTGCCGGAGCGTGACGCCTGGTCGGCCCGCTACTGGTCCCCTATCGCGGCGGCCGAGGCGAAGGCGACCCGTGAGAAGGTCGCCCTGTACGACATGACGCCGCTGCGCAGGCTGGAGGTCACCGGCCCCGGCGCCCTCGGCTTCCTCCAGCGCATGACGACCAACAACCTGCGCAAGAAACCCGGAGCGGTCACCTACACGCTGCTGCTCGACGAGACCGGCGGCGTGCGCTCCGACCTGACCGTCGCACGCCTCGCCCCCGACCGATTCCAGGTGGGCGCCAACTCCCCCGCCGACCTGGACTGGCTGATCCGCCACGCACCCGGCGACGTACACCTCCGCGACATCACCTCCGGCACCTGCTGCATCGGCGTGTGGGGGCCGTTCGCCCGCGACCTCGTCCAGTCGCTGACGCAGGACGACTTCTCGCACGAGGGCTTCGGCTACTTCCGGGCCAAGCAGACCCACCTCGGCCATGTCCCGGTCACCGCCATGCGGTTGAGCTACGTCGGCGAGCTGGGGTGGGAGCTGTACACCACCGCCGACCTGGGGCTGCGGCTCTGGGACACGCTGTGGGAGGCGGGGCAGCCGCACGGCGTGATCGCCGCGGGGCGCTCGGCCTTCAACTCCTTGCGCCTGGAGAAGGGTTACCGCGCCTGGGGCGTCGACATGACGGACGAGCACAACCCGTACGAGGCGGGCGTGGGGTTCGCCGTCCGCATGGACAAGGACGGCTTCGTCGGCCAGGAGGAGCTCCAGGGCCTCGCCGGGACGGAACCCGCGCGCAGGCTCACTCCGCTGCTCCTCGACGATCCCGCCTCCGTCGTCCTCGGCAAGGAACCCGTCTACGTCGGCGGCACCCCCGCCGGCTACGTCACCAGCGCCTCCTACGGCTACACGCTCGGCCGCTGCGTCGCGTACGCCTGGCTGCCCTCCCTGGCGACGGGTACCGGCGTGCACATCGAGTACTTCGGCGAGAAGGTTCCCGCGACCGTCGCCGAAGAGCCCCTCTTCGACCCGAAGATGACCCGCATCCGCCGCTGACACGCCCTCAGGAGGCCTTCGTGTCCCCCACCTACGACGTGATCGTGATCGGTCTCGGCGGCATGGGCAGCGCCGCCGCCCACCACCTGTCCGCGCGCGGTGCGCGTGTGCTCGGTCTGGAGAAGTTCGGCCCCGTGCACAACCGAGGCTCCAGTCACGGCGGTTCGCGCATCACCCGGCAGTCCTACTTCGAGGACCCGGCGTACGTGCCGCTGCTGCTGCGCGCGTACGAACTGTACGAGGAGCTGGAGCGGGAGACGGGACGCGACATCGCCAGCCTCTGCGGCGGTGTCATGGTCGGTCCCCCGGACTCCCGGACGGTCTCCGGCTCGCTGCTCTCGGCCCGGCAGTGGGACCTGCCGCACGAGATGCTGGACGCCGCCGAGATCCGCCGCCGTTTCCCGACGCTCGCCCCGCACGACGACGAGGTCGCGCTCTACGAGGCGCGCGCCGGCTTGCTACGCCCCGAGAACACCGTCGCCGCCCACCTCCAGCTCGCCACCCGGCAGGGCGCCGACCTGCACTTCGAAGAGCCGATGACGCGCTGGGAGCCGTACCGCGACGGAGTGCGCGTCCACACGGCCGAGAACACCTACACCGCCGGCCAGTTGGTGATCTGTCCCGGCGCGTGGGCACCGCAGCTGCTCACCGACCTCGGTGTGCCGTTCCGGATCGAGCGGCAGGTCATGTACTGGTTCCAACCGCGCGGCGGCACCGAGCCGTTCGTCCCCGACGCCCATCCGATCTACATCTGGGAGGACGCGGCCGGCGTCCAGGTCTACGGCTTCCCCGCCATCGACGGCCCGGACCTGGGCGCCAAGGTCGCCTTCTTCCGCAAAGGTGTCGAGTGCACCCCGGAGACCATCGACCGGACCGTGCACGACGAGGAGGTGCGGGCCATGGCCGGCCGCATGTCCCGCTGCATCCCCGACCTGCCCGGCCGCTTCCTCAAGGCCGCCACCTGCATGTACTCCAACACTTCCGACGAGCATTTCGTCATCGCCCGGCATCCCGCGCACCCGGAGTCCGTCACCGTCGCCTGCGGATTCTCCGGACACGGCTTCAAGTTCGTGCCGGTCGTCGGCGAGATCCTCGCCGACCTCGCGCTGAAGGGCACCACCGAGCACCCCATCGGCCTGTTCGACCCCAGCCGCCTCGCCGCCGCGCCCGCCTGAGGAGTCCGCACGTGACGACGATCCCCGTGTCCCCGTCCCCCCTCTCGCCCAGCCTGATCGCCACCCTCCCGGGGCGCTACTACACCGATCCGGAGATCTTCCGGCAGGAGCAGGAGCGACTCTTCGAGTCGATGTGGTTCTGCGCCGTCCGCTCCGCCGACCTGGCGAAGCCCGGCGCGTTCCGCACCGTGCAGGTCGGCCGCGAGAGCGTCCTCGTCACCCGTTCCCGCACGGGTGAGCTGCGCGCCTTCCTGAACATCTGCCGCCATCGCGGGGCCCGGTTGTGCACCGAGGAATCAGGGGAGGTCCGCCGGAGTCTCCAATGCCCGTACCACGCCTGGACGTACGACCTCGACGGCAGGCTCGTCGCCGCGCCGAACCTGACGAAGATGCCGGACGTCGACCGCGCCGAGTACGGCCTGGTCACGGTCGCCCTCCGCGAGTGGCTGGGGTACGCCTGGGTGTGCCTGGCCGACGAACCGCCCTCCTTCGAGGAGACCGTGACGGGCGCGGCCGTCGAACGGCTCGGCGACGCGGCGGCCATCGAGCACTACGGCACCGAGAACCTGGCGCTCGGCCGCCGCATCACGTACGACGTGAAGGCGAACTGGAAGCTGATCGTCGAGAACTTCATGGAGTGCTACCACTGCGCGACGATCCACCCCGAACTCACCGACGTGCTGCCGGAGTTCGCCGACGGATACGCGGCCCAGTACTACGTGGGCCATGGCGCCGAGTTCGGCGAGGGGATCAAGGGGTTCACGGTCGACGGCGGCGAGGGCTTCGCCCGGCTCCCCGAGGTCTCCGACGACCAGGACCGCCGTTACTACGCGATCACCGTGAAGCCGACGGTCTTCATCAACCTCGTCCCGGACCACGTCATCCTGCACCGCATGTTCCCGCTCGCCGAGGACCGCACGGTCGTCGAGTGCGACTGGCTGTACGCGCCGGAGGTCGTCGCGTCCGGCGCGGACATGTCCAGGTCGGTGGAGCTCTTCCACCGCGTGAACGAGCAGGACTTCGCGGCCTGCGAGCGGACCCAGCCTGCGATGGCGTCGCGGGCGTACCGCAGGGGCGGCGTGCTGGTCCCCACCGAGCACCACATCGGCATCTTCCACGAGTGGCTGACGACGCAGCTGGGAGGCCCGCATGCCTGACCTGTTCATCGACGGTTCCTGGCGGGGCGCGCTGGACGGGCGCACCCGGGAGATCCGCTGTCCCGCCGACGGCTCCCCGGTCGGCGTCGTCGACGAGGCGGGCGGCAAGGACACGGCCGACGCGATCGCCGCCGCGCGCCGCGCCTTCGACGATGGACCGTGGCCCGCGACCGCGCCCGCGGACCGAGGCGATCTGCTGCTGCGTGTCGCCGGCCTGCTCGTGCGCGACAAGGACGCGCTCGCCCGCGCCGAGTCCCTCGACACCGGCAAGCGGCTCGTCGAGAGCGAGTACGACATCGACGACGTCGCGAACTGCTTCCGCTACTTCGGCCGGCTGGCCGCCGCCGAGGCCGGCCGGGTCGTCGACACGGGCTCGGCGGCCGTCGACAGCCGTGTCGTGTACGAGCCGGTCGGGGTCTGCGCGCTGATCACACCGTGGAACTACCCACTGCTGCAGACCGCGTGGAAGGTCGCGCCTGCCCTCGCGGCGGGCAACACCTTCGTCCTCAAGCCGAGCGAGCTCACCCCGCACACGGCGATCCGTCTGATGCGCCTCCTCGACGAGGCGGGGCTCCCGCCGGGCGTCGCCAACCTGGTGCTGGGCGCGGGTCCGGAGGCGGGCGCCCCCCTCGCCGACCATCCGGACGTGGACCTCGTCTCGTTCACCGGCGGCCTCGGGACCGGCCGTCGGCTGATGGCCGCGGCGGCCGGGACGGTCAAGAAGGTCGCCCTGGAACTCGGCGGCAAGAACCCCAACATCGTCTTCGCGGACGCCGACTTCGAGACGGCGGTCGACATGGCGCTGACGGCCGTCTTCCTGCACTCCGGGCAGGTCTGCTCGGCGGGCGCGCGGCTCCTGGTCGAGGACGCGCTGCACGACCGGTTCGTCGACGAGGTGGTGCGGCGTGCCGGGCGGATCCGGCTCGGCGGGCCGTTCGACGAGCGCGCGCAGACCGGTCCGCTGATCTCGGAGGCGCACCGCTCCAAGGTCGAGGCGTACGTCGCCCGGGGCCTCGCGGAAGGTGCGGTGCTGCGCTGCGGCGGGGCCCGTCCCGAAGGGCTCGACGAGGGGTTCTACTACCTGCCGACGGTGCTGGACGAGTGCACCGGCGGCATGTCGGTGGTCCAGGACGAGTCGTTCGGGCCCGTGCTCACCGTGGAGCGCTTCGGCGGCGAGGCCGAGGCGGTGCGGCTCGCGAACGACACGGTCTACGGTCTCGCGGGCGCGGTCTTCACCACCGACGAGGCCAAGGCCCGGCGGGTCGCGGCCCGGCTGCGCCTCGGCACGGTGTGGATCAACGACTATCACCCGTACGTCCCGCAGGCCGAGTGGGGCGGTTTCAAGCAGTCCGGCTCCGGGCGCGAGCTCGGGCCGTCCGGCCTCGCCGAGTACCGCGAGGCCAAGCACATCTGGCGGAACACCGACCCGTCCCCGCAGGGGTGGTTCGCCTGACGTCGCCCTGACGCCACAATGCGCACCACACACGCACGACACCGTGTACGACCATGCGCACCACCCCGCACGGCACACGGCGCACCGCACCGCGCACCATCCCGCACACCGCACCGCGCACCATCCCGCACACCGCACCGCGCGCAGTCCCCGCACCGGTCCCGGCATCCGCAGGAGCCGCTCCCTCATCCCTCCCCCAGGCCCACCTGGAGTCCGCTCATGACGACAACCGAGCAACCGACAGACCCACAGGGTCACGACGACGCCGAACTCGCCGAGTTCGGCTACAAGCCCGAACTCAAACGCACCCTGGGCAACTTCCACACGTTCGCCGCCGGCATCAGCTACATCTCCATCCTCACCGGCACCTTCCAGCTCTTCTACTTCGGCTACGGCAGCGGCGGCGCCGCCTACTGGTGGTCCTGGCCGATGGTCTTCTTCGGCCAGTTCATGGTCGCGCTCTGTTTCGCGGAACTCGCGGCCCGCTATCCGGTCGCGGGCTCGGTCTACAACTGGTCGAAGAAGATAGGCAATCCGCACCTCGGCTGGCTCGCCGGCTGGATGATGCTGATCGCCTCCATCGTGTCGATCTCGGCCGTGGCGCTCGCCTATCAGCTCACGCTGCCCCAGATCTCCGACGTCTTCCAGTTCGTCGGCGACGGCACCGGCACGTACGACGTCGCCACCAACGCGGTGGTCCTGGCGACCGTGCTCATCCTGTTCACGACCCTGGTGAACGCCTTCGGTGTGAAGCTGATGGCCACCATCAACAGCGCCGGCGTCTTCATCGAGCTGATCGCCACCGTCGTCCTCATCGTGCTGTTCGCCGTCCACATCACGCGAGGCCCGCAGGTCGTCACGGAGACCGCCGGTACGGGAGCCGGTCATTCCACGGGCTACCTGGGCGCGTTCCTCGTGGCCTCGCTGGCGTCCGCGTACGTGATGTACGGCTTCGACACGGCCGCCTCGCTCGGCGAGGAGTCCCTCGACCCGTCCCGCAACGCCCCGCGCGCCATCATCCGCGCCATCGTCGCCTCGTTCATCCTCGGCGGACTCGTGCTGCTGCTGGCGCTGATGAGCGTCTCCAGCCTCAAGGGCGACAAGCTGTCCACGGACGGCCTCCAGTACATCGTGCTCGACGTGCTCGGTCCGACGGCGGGCAAGGCGATGCTGTGGTGCGTGCTCATCGCCGTCACCGTCTGCGCGCTCGCCGTGCACACCGCGGCCATCCGGCTGGCCTTCGCGATGGCCCGGGACAACAATCTGCCCGCGTCCGCCCTGATGGCGCGGGTCAGTCCGCGGTTCAAGACCCCGGTGCTGCCCGCGGTGATCATCGGTGTCCTGGCGGTGGCGATCCTCGTCGTCAACATCCGCCAGCCGCAGATCTTCACCGTCGTCACCAGCATCGGCATCATCATGATCTACCTCGCCTATCTCGGCGTCACCGCGCCGATGCTGGTGGCCAGGCTGCGCGGCACCTGGCAGCCGGCGGGCGAGGGCCGGTTCAGCCTGGGCCGCTGGGGCCTGCTCGTCAACATCGTCGCCGTGGTGTGGGGCGCGGCCATGACGCTCAACCTGATCTGGCCCCGCGCCTCCGTGTACAACGCCGCCGCGCCCTTCCACTGGTACCTGCGCTGGGGCGCGGTGCTGTTCGTCGCCGTCATCGCGGGCGGCGGCTTCGCCTACTACTGGTTCGTCCAGCGGCACCGGACCGGTGTGCTCGCCGAGCACCGGTTGGAGTCACCGGCCGCCACGTCTCCCCTCGCCGCCCCCACGGCCGACTGAAGGAGGTCACCCGCTCATGAGCATCGACGAGTTCGACTATGTGGTGGTCGGCGGCGGCACCGCCGGGAACGTGGTGGCCGCCCGGCTCTCCGCGGACCCGTCCGTCACCGTGTGCGTCCTGGAGGCCGGTCCCAGCGACGTCGGCGACGACAGCGTCCTCAAACTGGAGCGCTGGATGGGCCTGTTGGAGTCCGGCTACGACTGGGACTACCCCGTCGAGCCGCAGACGAGCGGCAACAGCTTCATGCGGCACGCCCGCGCGAAGGTGCTCGGCGGCTGTTCCTCCCACAATTCGTGCATCGCCTTCTGGGCCCCCGCGGAGGATCTCGACGACTGGGCGGCCGCCGGGTGTACGGGCTGGAGCGCGGCCGAACTCTTCCCGCTCTACCGGCGGCTGGAGTCGAACGACGCGCCGGGAGACCACCACGGCCGCAACGGCCCGGTCAAGCTGCGCACGCTCAAGGGCGAAGACCCCTGTGGTGCGGCGCTGTTGGAGGCGTGCGCGCAGGCGGGCATCCCGACCGCCGCGTTCAACACCGGAACGACCGTGATCCGCGGCGCCAACTGGTTCCAGATCAACTCCGACGAGAACAACATCAGGCAGTCCTCGTCGGTCGCCTACCTCCACCCGGTCATGGGCAAGCGCCCGAACCTGGAGGTGCGCACCGGGGTGCGGGCCAAGAAGCTCGTGCTCGACGGCCGCCGCTGCGTGGGCGCGGAGTACCTCGACCCGGACCTGGTCCACACCCGGACGGTGCGCGCCCGCCGCGAGGTGATCGTGTCCTGCGGATCCATCGACACCCCCAAGCTGCTGATGCTGTCCGGCATCGGGCCGGCCGGGCATCTGCGCGAGGTGGGCGTGGAGGTGGTCGTGGACGCGGCCGGAGTGGGCGAGAACCTCCAGGACCACCCGGAGGGCGTCATCATGTGGGAGGCCCGGCAGCCGATGACCACCACGTCCAGCCAGTGGTGGGAGGCGGGCATCTTCTACGACACCGAACCGGGCCTGGACCGTCCGGACTTGATGTTCCACTACGGCTCGGTGCCGTTCGACATGAACACGGCCCGGCACGGCTTCCCCACGTCGGAGAACGCCTTCTGTCTGACGCCGAACGTCACGCGCGCGAAGTCACGCGGCACCGTGCGGCTGCGCACCCGTGACTACCGGGACAAACCGATGGTCGATCCGCGCTACTTCACGCACGAGCACGACGTGCGGGTGATGACGTACGGCCTGAGGCTGGCCCGCCGGATCGCCGGGCAGCCGGCGCTGAGCGGCTGGACGGGCGCGGAGCTGGCGCCCGGTCCCGACGTGCGCACGGACGACGAACTGCTCGACTACATCCACAAGACCCACAACACCGTCTACCACCCGTCGTGCACGGTGAAGATGGGTGCGGACGACGACGCGTCGGCGCCGCTCGACGCGCGTCTGCGGGTCAAGGGGATCGCGGGTCTGCGGGTGGCGGACGGCTCGGTGATGCCGGACCTCATCTCCGTCAATCCGTGCATCACGACGATGATGATCGGCGAGAAGTGCGCCGACCTGCTGAAGGAAGACGCCTGACGGCACCTCCGTGAGCGGGGCGTCCGCGAGGCCTCCCGTCGTCGGCACCGGGGAGCCGCGCGCCGGCCTGGCGCGCGGCTCCCCGGTGCCCCTCAGGGCTGCGGAGTGCTCGGCGCGGGACGCTTGTACATCCGCGTCGCCGTGATCTCGCTGTGCACGGCCTCCCCCGCCTGTGCCTGCTGCGGCAGTCCCGGCCGCAGGTGCTCCTCCACGCTGATGTACTTCAGGCCGGCACGCAGGTCGGCGTCGTTGCGCAGCCGGATCACCAGCGGGAACTCGGCGAGCGCCGTCGTGTCGAACAGGCCCGTGGTGTACAGGAGCTGGACGCCGAGCGCGTCCGAGACGGCCCGCTGGAGCTCCAGCAGGTACGTCGCGTTGGCGCGGCCGATGGGGTTGTCGAGGAAGAGCGTGCCGGCGTGGCGGTGCTTGTCGCGGCCACGGTCGTTGCTGCGCAGCGCGGCCATCGTGCAGTACAGGGCGATGGCCGCCGTAAGCAGCTGTCCGCCGGAGAAGACGTCGCCCATCTGCCCGACCGGGACACGCTCGGCGCGCAGCACGGCGTCCGGCTTGAGGATCTCGACGGCGATGCCCTTCGGCTGCAGTGCCGCGCTGACTCCGCGCAGCAGCAGCGACATGCCGTCGCGGCGCATGTCCGAGTTCTTCCTGACCGCCGCGCGGGTCGCCTCGTCGACGACCTCGCCGAGCCGCTCGGTGAGCGTGGCCTGATCGGGCTCCTCGAAGCGGATCCGCAGGAACTCCTGTCCGGACCACTCGCCGAGCCCTTCGGGGAGACGGGACAGCCGCTGCGCGGACCGCAGGGTGGCGAGCGACGACTCCACGAGCCCGCGCAGTCGGTCCACGATCGAGTCGCGGTTGCGCTCCAGCTGTGCCAGCTCGTCGGTCAGCACCCGCAGCCGGGGCGCGAACGCGTCCGCCCACTTCTGCGCGTGCTCCGGCAGCGCGGCGGCGGGAAGCTCGCGGATCTGCTGCCGTGCGGGGGTGCGCACCTGCTCGTACCGCGTGGAGTTGGCATGCCGTACGAGGACGTCACCGGCTTCGCGGACGGCGGACTCGGCTGCGGACAGGTCGGCGGCGCAGCCACGCAGCGAGCGGCGGGTCTCGGCAGCGGAGTGACGTGCCTCTTCGAGCGTGCCGGGGTAGGGCTCGGACTCCTCCTGCTCCTCGTCGGCGTGCTCGCGCAGGAGATCCCTGAGCAGGGCGGACGTCTCGTCGAAGCCGCCGGCCGCGTCCTCGGCGGCGCGGTGGGCGGCGAGCAGTTCGGCATGGGCCTCGCGGGCCTGCTCCAACGCCTCGACACGGGAGGTCAGTTCGCCCATGGCTGTGCGCAGCAGGCTCTGCGCGTGCTCGGCGTCGCGGGGCAGCAGTTCCTCGGGCAGCCGGGTGTGGGCCTCGCCGTCCTCGGGCGCGTGCCGCTCGGCCTCGCCGCGCAGTCGTCCGAGCTGCTCGCTCGCGGTCGACATGCGGGTCTCCAGGAGCTGCACGAGCTCCTCGGCACGGGCGGCGGCGGCCTGCCGGGAGGGACCGTCGGAGCCGTCGGGCGATTCGAGGAGCTGGGCCGCGCGCGTGCGTACCTTGTTGCTGAGCCGGTCCAGTTCGGCGAGCGCGGCGCTCTCGTCGCTCTCGGCGCGGGCCTGCTCGGCGCGCAGGTCGGCGCCGACGCCGACCTTCTCGTACAGCTGGGACGCGGCGCGGTAGGCCTCGCGCAGCGCGGGCAGCGGGGACTGCGACGCTGCCGTCCCGTCCTCCGGTACGTCATCGGGGGCGCCGGCGATCTCCGCGCGCTCGGCGCGCAGCGCGCGGGCCGTGCGCCGGGCGTCGTCGGCGGCGCGCTGGGCGGCACGGCGATCCTCGTCGGCGGCGCGGGCGCGCTCCAGGCAGACCTGGGCGCGAGCTTCCGACTCCGCGGCCTCGTCGGCGAGTTCACGGACCTTGACCTGCCAGCCGGCGCGCTCACGCAACCGGAACGCGAGCCCGGCGAGCGCGTCGGCGGCGCGCCGGGCACGCTGCGCGGCCTCCTGGCGTTCGTCGCGCACGTGGGCCGCTTCGGCCGCGGCCTCGTCGGCCTCCGCCCGGACGGTGCGGGCCTCGGCCAGCTCCGCCTCGGCCTCGTCGGCGAACGCACGGGCTTCCCCCGCGGCCGTCGCGAGCTCGGCGAGCCGCCCGGCCGGGCATCCGGTGCGCCACGACGCGAGGCGTGCCGCCAGCTCGCGGTCCTTGGCGAGCCGCCCGGCCAGGACGCGGATCTCCTCGTCCCGCTGGGTGGCGCGGCTGCGCAGCGTCTGCCGCTCCTCGTCGGCGGCGTGCTCGTCGTGCATGGCCGGGTTCGGCGGTACGAGGAAGACTCCGCCGTCTCCCGCGTCGGGGGCCGGGGTGGGGGCGAGCAACGCGGCGGCGGTGCCGACGGCCACGGCCGAACGGGGCAGCAGCGCGGCGTCGCCGAGCACCTCTCGGGCCCGTGCGTGCGTGTCCGGGTCGGTGATGATCACACCGTCGACCAGCTCCGGGCGGGCGGCGAGCACGCGCGCGTGGTCGGCGGGGTCGACGGCCTGGGCGAGATAGCGCCAGCCGGGCAGGGCGGGGATGCCGTGTTCGCCGAGGTACTCCACGGTGGCGAGCACGTCGGGGCCCGGCGGCAGCAGGCCGCCGTCACCGAGGGCGCCGAGAATGCGCGCGTCGTCCGCGGCGGCGGTCCGCAGCTCGAACAGCTGCCGCTCGGCGGCGGCGACCCCGTCGTCGAGGAGCTCGCGGAGCTCGTCGGCGTAGTGGTCCAACTCGTGTGGGGCCAGGGGGCTTTCGGCCGTGTCCCAGGTGTCGTCCGCGCCGCTCCGCCCCGCCGCGGCACCGTCTTCCTTGCCGTGGCCGACACCGCTGCGGGCGTCCCCGGCCGCGCTGTCGCCGGTGCGGGGTACGGGCACGGTGCCGCGGACCGTGCGGGCGGCGGCCGGCAGACCGAGCAGCTCGGCCAGCCGCTCCTCCTGGGCCATCGTCTCCGCCGTACGGCGCTCCGCCTCGTGGGACCGCTCGGCCGCCGTGGCGGCGTCCGCCGCGCGTGCGGCCGTCAGTTCCGCGCGGGACTCGGCGGAGGCCGCCTCGCGGGCGTGCTCAAAGGCGCGGCGCGCGGCCTCGCGGGCGGTGTCCCAGGAGGCGACGGCCGTCTTCTCGGCGTCGCTGGCGGCGAGCGCGGCGCGGGCCGGGTCGGCGTCCGGGGCGCTGTCGTCGAGCCAGCCGGCGCGCACCGCCTCGGCGGTCTCCTGCTCGACCTCGGCGAGGCGCTGGCGCAGATGCCCGACCTCGCTGCGGGCGCGCTGAGCCGCGGTCGCCGCGGCGGTCGAGTCCGCGTAGGCCGTCTCGCCGACCTCCTGGAGACCGGCCGAGCGCTCCTCCTCCTCGTTGGCGAGGGTCTCGGCGCTCTCGGCGGCGCGGTGCAGGGCGCGGACCAGGTCGACGGCGGCCTTGGCGCGCGCGGCGAGCGCGGGCGCGGCGTCGCGTTCGGCCTCCCGGATCGCGGCGGCCACGCGCGCGGAGCGGTCGGCGGCCGCGCGATGCCGCAGCACGGCCTCGGCGGCCTGCCACGCGGAGTGCAGGGTGCGCGCGTCGGCGAGCTCGCGCTTCTGTGCCGTCGCGGACTTCTCGGCTCCGGCCAGCGCCAACGAGGCGTGCCGGTAGGCGAGTTCGGCGGCGATCAGGGCGCTGCGCTCGCGGGCACCCTCGGCGTGGGTGACGGCGTACGCGGCGGCGGTCACGCGCTGGGCGAGCTCCCCGGCCCGCACGCGCTCCTGCACGGCACGCGCGGACAGCCGGCGTGCCAGTGTCCGGGTGCGCCGCTCCGCGCCCGCGTGGATGTCACGCGCGCGTGCGCGCGCCTCGCTGACCTCGACGATCCGCCCGAGGAGTTCGACGGAGCCGGCCGTGAAGTCGCGCTCGGCGATGAGTTCGGCGCGGCGCCCCAGCTTGTTGCCGAAGCCGCCGACCAGGTCGGCGAGTCCGTCGGTGTCCCGGGTGTCGGTGACCGCGCGGAGCAGCAGGTCGGTGAAGTCGGAGTCCTTCTTGACCGCGAAGAGGCCGGCGGCCTCACCCTCGTCGGCGTTCATCTCCCGCTGGTAGCGGAAGAGTTCGGGGTCCAGACCCAGGTCGCCGAGGTGTTCGTTCCACCGGTCGTGGATCTCCTCCCAGTGCACTTCGAGGTGCGGGTACGCCTTGCCGGCCTCGGTGATCGCGTCCCGGAAGCCCTTCATGGTGCGGCGTCGTCCCTGTGCCCCGGACGCGCCCTCCACGGGTGGGCGCACTGCGGTGGACTCGGCGACGGGCAGATTGTCCAGGCTCAGTCCGGGGCCGGGCCGGAAGGAGTACCAGGCCTCGGCGAACTTCCGCGGGTCGTTGGAGACCTGCCGGCCGCGCCATTCGCTGGCCTTGCCGACCACGACGCACTCGCCGGTCAGCGTGTGCTGCCACTCCAGCGCGACGTGCCCGCAGTCGTCGGCGAGCAGGAACTTGCGCAGGACGCCGGAGCTGGCGCCGCCGAGGGTGTTGCGGTGGCCGGGGAGCATCACGGAGAAGATCAGCTTGAGCAGCACCGACTTGCCGCCGCCGTTCTCCAGGAAGAGCACGCCCGCGGGAGCGGGCCGACGCGGCGGCCCCACCGGCTCCTCCTCGAAGAACTCCGCCTGGATGGGCGCGGGGTCGGGCACGGGCTCGCCGACACCCCGCAGGTCCAGCACGGTGTCGGCGTAGCGCGCACCGGCAGGCCCGATGGAGTAGAGGCGGACCCGGGACAGCTCGTACATGGCGGCGGACTCTCGTAGTCGTGAGGGGGTGAGTCGGTCAGGAGTGGAAAGGCAGTCCGGCTTCGGCGGCCAGCTCGAGGTCGTCGGTGTCCTCGGTGGGCATCAGGGTCGCGGTGCCGTCGGTCACCGGGACGACGCCCAGTTCCAGGAGCTCGGCCATGGCCGCGCTGCCCGCCATGTCGCGGACCTGGAGCTGATAGCGGGCCGTGGTGCGGTACGTGCCTCCTGCGTCGTCCCCGGTGCGCTGGAGGAATCCCGAGTCGGTGAGGAAGGCGGCCGCCTTGCCGACGATGCCGGTGGTCGAGCCGGCCAGTCGTCTCGCGTCCTTGGTGGCGCCGGTGGAGCTGCGGCGCGCCCAGATCCGCCAGGCCGCCTCCAGACCCGGGGCGTCCGTCGCCGGGTCGGTGTTCTCGCCCTGGTCGCCCGCCCGCTCCTCCAGGCGCCTGCAGGCCTGTCGGACGAACGCGTCGACGCCGTTGACCGAGACGCGTCCGATGTATCCGTCGTCCGCGAGATCCTCGGGGCGGGGGAAGGCGAGGGCGGCGACCGCGAGGTGGGCGAGCCCGTGCAGGAAGCGGTCGCCTGAGTCGGCCGACGCGCGGCGGGCGTAGTCGCCCATCCGGACGGCGAACACGGAGTCCTCGGCGGCGGTCACCGCCATCCCCGCGCGCGGGGACACCTCCAGCACGACCAGCCCGAGTCCGGCGGCCACGGCGTCGGCGAGCCGTGCGAACGGCGGGTCCTCGCGGTACCGGCGCAGCAGCTCGGTGTACTCCTGGTCGCGGGCGGGCTGGAGCTTGGGCTGCAGCCCGAAGGCGACGAGCCGCGCCGCGTCGGCGGCGTCGGCCGGGGTGACGGGGGCGTGCGCCGGAGCGGCGGTGGCCTCCGCTTCACTCCACTCGACGTGCTCGGTCACGGCTGGGGCTCCTTGGTCGGGGTCTGCTTCATCACGTACGTCAATGTCAGGGGGCTGTCGCCCGGTGTCTCGTGCGGCTTGCGCCGGGCCGGGGGTCCGGTCCGGGCCGGGCCGCTCGCGCGGCTCCCGGCCGGCGTCCCGCGGGCTCCGTCGCGGGGCCCGGCGCCATGTCCGGCCGGGGTCAGGCGGGCGTCGGTCCGGTCCCGCGCCCGGCTGCGGTCCGGCATCTCATGCGGCTTCCGTGCGGTCCGCCGCCATCCCCGCCGCGTCCAGCAGGGCGGTGCCGACGATGAGGTCGGCGCCGCCGAACTCCGGATCGTCCAGCTCCGTGCCGTCGTCCACCGCGAAGAGCAGCTTCTCCTCGCCCTGTCGGTAGGCGGTGCCGACCGGCGGGCTGGCCGCGTGGACGGCCAGCAGCGCGACCAGGTAGGGCAGTTCGGGGTCGCGGCGGCGGGCTTCGGCGAGGAGACCGGACAGGCGGCGCGGCGCGTCCGCGGGCAGGTCGAGCAGCTCCCTCGCGGAGGCGAGCTGCTCCTCACTGAACCGGCTGTCGTCCGGCGTGGCGATCAGATCGGGCTCGGGCATCTCGGCGCCGAGGTGCTCCCGCTCCAGAGGCGGGGTCAGGAGCAGGTCGACGAGATCCCCGACGCGTACGGCGACGGGGGTGCGCAGCCCCGTCCCGCGGGCGAAGAAGGCGTCGGTGACGCGCAGCGCCTGCTCCACCGGCAGGGGCAGTACGGGGGCGACGAGATGTCCGTACAGGTCGATGCCGGACGTCGTCATCGGGGTCGCGAAGGCCTGCCGGTCCTGCTCCGCGCGGAACAGGGGACCCGCCTCCAGCAGCCGGGACTGGAGCTGGGTGTGCCTGCGGATGCAGTCCTTGACGATGTCGACGAGCTCGGCGGCCCGCCGCTTGTGCTCGGGGTCCTCGGACTCGTCCCGGGCCTTGCGGATGTTGGTGAGGATCGCGTTCTCGTGGCGGTACCGGTCGGCCACGTGGTCCAGCGCCTCGGCGATCATGTCCGGGACGGCCTGGAGCCAGTCGACGGCCCGCACATTGCGGCGGGTCGCGTCCAGCGCCCGGCGGAGCGTCTCGGAGTACTGCACGGTGCGGTAGCGGGCCTGCTCGGCGGCGAGCTGGGCGTCCGCGAGCCGACCCCTGCTGATCAGCACCTCCAGCTTGACCTCGGCGGCGATCTGCGCGCTGGTGACGTCGGTGTCGAGGGCGCCGACGAGGACGTTGACCGCTTCGTCGGTCGTACGGAGGTAGACGCTGCCGCCGTATCCGGGCACCTCCTCGATCAGCTTGAAGTCGTAGTCGCGGCGGACGTAGGAGCCGTCGGGCGCGAAGGTGCCGTACACCGCGCGGAAGCCGCGGTCGACGCTGCCGACGTTGATCAGGTTCTCCAGGACCCAGCGGGCCACGCGCTCGTGCTCGGCGACGGGCCGCCGCGGGGCCTGCGCGGCGATGCGCGGGATGAGCCTGGCCACTATCTGGTCGTGGTCGGCGCCCGTGTCGAAGTCCATGTTGAGTGTGACGAGGTCGATGGCGGCGAGGGCGATCTCCGCCATTCCGTAGACCGTGTACTCACCCGCGAGGTTCGCCTTGCGTGCGTCGAGGTCGTGCAGCGGCGCGGTGCAGGCGAGCGCGCGCAGACGCCGCGCCAGGCCCTCGTCGGCGGCCGGGCCCGGTGCCGGGCGCGGCCCCGCGCTGAGCTGGGGCGGAACGCTGTCCGTCGATGCAGGCGAAGTCACGGTGCACAGACTAGGTCCTCGGTCTGACAACGGTCGAAACGACGCAGATGCGACCGGCGGTCACGACGGGCGCGGGGGTGGCCCCCCGGCCCGGTCAGGCGGTGCCCTGCGCCGCGTCGGCCACCCGCCGCCCGTACACCTCGACGAGTCCTCTGAGCGAGTCGTCGAGGTAGACGGAGAGCAGTCGCTCGGCGCCGTCCCGGTCGCCGTCCTGGAGGGTGCGGAGGATGTCGCGGTTACGGACGAGGTAGGGCTCGTGCAGCCGCCGGGGGTCGTCCACCACGTGGAAGGCGAGGCGGAGTTCTGCGAAGACGCTGCGCATCAGCTCGTCGGTGCGGTCGCTCCCGGCGAGCGCCACCAGTTCCCGGTGGAAGTGGATGTTGGCGGTGGAGACGCCCTTCCAGTCGCCTTCGCGCGCCGCCCGCTGTCCGTCGGCGACGGCGTGGGCGAGGCCGTCCACGGCGTACGGCGGCTCGCCGAGGCCCCGGACCACGGCGCACTCGACGAGGGAGCGGGTGCGGTAGATGTCCTCGACGTCGTCGACGGTCAGCACCCGCACGAAGACGCCGCGGTTGAGTTCGTGGACCAGCAGCCGTTCGTGCGTGAGCAGCCGGAAGGCCTCCCGCAGGGTGTTGCGGGAGACGCCGAGCGCCCCGCCGATGCTGTCCTCGGACAACCGCGTGCCGGGCGGGAAGAACCCGTCGGCGATACGGCTCCTGAGGATGTCCGAGACCCGCTCGGCGGTGCTGGTGCGGCCCAGCAGGGCGCGATCGTCGGCCAGTCCCGTCAGCTCTGCCATGCCCGGAATTCAATCGCAGATACAAGAACGAAACAACATGGGTATTGAGGGATCGTTCAACGATCCTCTACCTTGACGGTCAGGCGTCATCCGCTCGGCTTCACCGCACCACCCGAACAATCGCGGACAAATCACCCATAACCGCATAGGTGTTGCTCGTACGGCTGCGGACGCATTTCCAGCGCAGCCACGAACCGCACACGCACGCACCTGCTCGCACGACCGCACACGCCAGGCAGCAGGACTCACACACGCCAGGCCGCAGTACTCGCACCCGCACCGCCCGCACGACCGCGCACGGCAGGCCGCCGACCCGCACACGCACCGCTCCGGCGTCCGCCGTCCGCGCGCCGCACCGCTCAGCCCCAAGCACCCTCCGTCCCCTCACTGTGAGGTGCCCATGAGCACAACCCCTCCGTCCCAGGCCCTGACCCCCGACGCCCGGCCGGGCGCACCCGAACCCGCCGATCAGGACGGCGCGTTCGGCTGGCTGCGGGCGCTCGGCCCGCGGGGCCGCCGCGCCTTCGGCGGCGCCTTCGGCGGCTACGCCCTCGACTCGTACGACTACTTCACACTGCCGCTCAGCATGGTCGCGCTGGCCGCGTACTTCGGCCTGGACAGCGGCCAGACCGGCCTGTTCACCACGGTCACGCTGGTCGTCTCGGCGATCGGCGGCGCGGTCGCCGGTGTCGTCGCGGACCGCATCGGGCGCGTGAAGGCGCTGCTCCTCACCGTGGCCACCTACGCGGTGTTCACCGTGGCCTGCGGCTTCGCGCCCAACTACGAGACACTGCTGGTGTTCCGGGCCCTTCAGGGCCTCGGCTTCGGCGGCGAGTGGGCGGTCGGCGCGATCCTGGTCGCCGAGTACGCGAGCCCTCGCCACCGCGGCCGTACGCTCGGCGCGGTCCAGAGCTCCTGGGCCGTCGGCTGGGGGCTCGCGGTCGTCGTCTACACGCTGGTCTTCCAGTACGTCGACGACGACCTCGCCTGGCGCGTGATGTTCTGGACCGGCGCGCTGCCCGCACTGCTCGTCGTCTGGGTCCGCCGCAAGGTGCAGGACGCACCCGAGGCGGCCGCCCAGCGCGAGAAGAGCGCCCGGAAGGGCTCGTTCACCGCCATCTTCAAGCCCGCCGGCGCCGACGGTCCCGGCCTGCTGCGCACCACGTTCTTCGCGGTCCTGCTCTCCACCGGAGTCCAGGGCGGCTACTACACGCTGGCCACCTGGGTGCCCACCTACCTGAAGACGGAACGCGGTCTGTCCGTCGTCGGCACCGGCAGCTACCTCACGTTCCTGATCTCCGGGGCCTTCATCGGCTACCTCACCGGCGGTCACCTCACCGACAAGCTCGGCCGCAAGCGCAACATCCTGCTCTTCGCGATCCTCTCGGCGGCCTGCATCCTCGCGTACGCGAACATACCCAGCGGCGCCGACGACCTGCTCCTCGTGCTCGGTTTCCCGCTGGGCTTCTGCATGTCGGCCATCTTCAGCGGCTTCGGCTCGTTCCTGAGCGAGCTGTACCCGGCCGCGGTGCGCGGCACGGGGCAGGGCTTCACGTACAACACCGGGCGTGCCGTGGGCGCGGTCTTCCCCACCACCGTCGGTTTCCTGGCCGACAGTTGGGGTGTGGGCGGCGCGCTGGTCTTCGGCGCGATCGGCTACGCCCTCGCCGCGGTGGCCCTCCTCGGGCTCCCCGAGACGCGCGGGAAGGAACTCCTGTGAAGGACACCCTCCAGGTGCGCCCGTCGAGTCTCCCCGGCCGGCAACTCCCCGCAACGGGCGCGCCCGACCGCGACGGCCACGCGCACGCGTGGACGCCCGCAGAGGCGCGGGCCCGCTTCCGTTCGGGCCTGTCCGGCCCCACCGCGGGGGTCGCCGCGGGCCACACGCAGGCGAACCTCATCTCGGTCCCCGCCGACTGGGCGTACGAGATGCTGCTGTTCTGCCAGCGCAACCCCAAACCCTGCCCGGTGCTGGACGTCACCGACGCCGGTGCCTGGACCACTCCGCTCGCCGAGGGTGCCGACCTGCGCACCGACCTTCCGCGCTACCGGGTGTGGGAGCACGGCGAGTTGGTCGACGAGCCGACGGACGTGCTGGACCGCTGGCGTGACGACCTGGTGTCCTTCCTCATCGGGTGCAGCTTCACCTTCGAGTGGGCGCTGAGCGAGGCGGGGGTACCGATGCGCCACATCGAACAGGGCCGCAACGTCTCGATGTACGTGACGGCGCGTCAGTGCCGGCCCGCGGGGCGGCTGCACGGCCCGATGGTGGTGTCGATGCGCCCCGTCCCGCCCGAGCATCTGGCGGCGGCGATCAGGGAGAGCAGTCTGCTGCCCGCCGTGCACGGCGGGCCGGTCCACTGCGGTGAACCGTCGGGGCTGGGCGTCGAGGACCTCGCACGCCCCGACTTCGGCGATCCCGTGGACTTCGCGCCGGACGACATCCCGGTGTTCTGGGCGTGCGGTGTCACGCCCCAGGCTGCCGTGATGGCCTCCCGCCCCCCTTTCGCGATCACCCACGCACCCGGTCAGATGTTCCTCACGGACACCCGTGACGAGCAGTACCGCGTGGCGTGACGCGGCCCACGACGACCGAACAGGAGGGACCGCTCCCCATGACCCCGATCGATCTCAACGCCGACCTCGGCGAGGGCTTCGGCCGCTGGCGGCTGACCGACGACGAGCAACTGCTGTCCGTCGTCACCAGCGCCAACGTGGCCTGCGGCTTCCACGCCGGGGACGCGGCCACCATGCGGCGGGTGTGCGCGCTGGCGGCCGAGCGCGGCGTGCGGATCGGTGCCCAGGTCTCCTACCGGGACCTGGCGGGGTTCGGACGGCGCGCGATGGACGTGCCGTCGGACGAGCTGGCCGCCGAAGTGGCCTACCAGATCGGTGCCTTGGAGGTCTTCGCGCGCGCGGCCGGGGCACGTGTCGCGTACGTGAAGCCGCACGGCGCGCTCTACAACCGTGTGGTGCACGACGAGGAGCAGGCGGCGGCGGTCGTCGAGGGCGTCCGGCTCGCGGACGCCGCCCTGCCCGTCCTCGGCCTGCCGTCGTCCCGCTTCCTGAAACTCGCCGAACAGGCCGGGCTGCCCACCGCCACCGAGGCGTTCGCGGACCGCGCGTACACCGAGGAGGGCACGCTGGTGCCGCGGAGCCAGGACGGCGCGGTCATCACGGACGCCGAGGCCGTGGTCGAGCGCTCGGTGGGGCTGGCCCGCCTCGGTGAGGTGAGCGCCCTGTCCGGGACCCGCATCCCGGTCCGGGCACGCTCTCTGTGCCTGCACGGGGACACCCCGGGCGCGGTCGACCTGGCCCGCCGCGTGCGCGAACGCCTGGAGTCCTCCGGCGTCCGCGTGGAGGCGTTCGCATGACGGCCGCACCCCTCGGGGAAAGCACCGCCCCGTCCGCCGGGACCGGGATCGCGGCCCGGCCCCCGGGGGACGGGGTGCGGGCGCTGCCCGTCGGGGAGAACGCCCTGCTCGTCGAGGTCCCTTCCGGCGACGCCGCCCAGGCCCTGCACGCGGAGCTGTTGCGTCGTCGCGCCGAGGGGTCCCTGTCCGTGCGGGAGATCGTGCCGGCGGCCCGTACCGTCCTCCTGGACGGTGTGGACGACCCCGTGGGACTGGCCGGGCGGCTGCCCTCGTGGCACATCCCGCCGCTGCCCGCGCGCGCGGACGGCGCCGTCGAGATCCCCGTGCGCTACGACGGCCCCGACCTTGCGGACGTCGCGGCTCTGTGGGGTGTCGACGAGCGGGAGGTGCCCGCGATCCACGCGGCGGCCGAGTTCCGGGTCGCCTTCTGCGGGTTCGCCCCCGGCTTCGGCTATCTCACGGGGCTGCCGACCCGGTACGACGTGCCCCGCCGGGCGACCCCGCGCACGGCGGTCCCGGCGGGTTCCGTGGCGCTCGCCGGTCCGTACACGGGCGTGTACCCGCGTTCCTCGCCGGGCGGCTGGCAGCTGATCGGCACGACGGACGCGGTGCTGTGGGACCACGCGCGCGTGCCCGCGGCGCTGCTGACACCGGGTGCCCGGGTCCGCTTCGTCCCGGCGGAGCTCTCATGACGGACCGTGCCCTGTCGGTCGTCCGATCCGGAGCCCTCACCACCGTCCAGGACGAGGGCCGCCCCGGCCACGCGCACCTCGGCGTACCGCGCTCCGGCGCGCTCGACCCGCCCGCGGCGGCACTGGCCAACCGGCTCGTCGGCAATCCGGCCGGGGCGGCCGTCCTGGAGACGACGCTCGACGGCTGCGCCCTGCGGCCGCGTTCGGCGGTCGTCGTGGCGGTGACGGGAGCGCCGTGCCCGGTGACGGTGGACGGCCGTCCCGCCGCCTGGGGCGCGCCCGTGCACGTGCCTGCCGGGGCACTCCTGGACGTCGGCTCCGTGCGCGCGGGGCTGCGCAGTTACGTGGCCGTCTCGGGAGGCGTGGCCGTGGAGCCGGTCCTCGGGAGCCGTTCCACCGACCTCCTCTCGGGCCTCGGCCCGGTGCCCCTCACGGACGGCACGGTGCTGCCCGTGGGCCGGCCCGGCGTGCTCCACGCGCGCGTGGACGTCGTCCCGCACGTCGCGCCGCCCTCCGAACTGGTGCTGCGCGTGACCCCAGGTCCGCGCGACGACTGGTTCACGGCGTCGGCGCTGCGCACCCTCACCACACGCCCGTACCGGGTGTCCTCGGCGAGCAACCGCATCGGCCTGCGGACGGACGGGCCCCCGCTGGAGAGGGCCGTCTCCGGCGAACTCCCTAGCGAGGGCCTGGTCCTGGGCGCCGTCCAGGTACCGCCGGACGGCAGACCGGTGGTGTTCCTCGCCGACCATCCGACCACCGGCGGGTACCCGGTGATCGCGGTCGTCCGTCGCGCCGACCTCCCGGCAGCCGCTCAGGCGGTGCCGGGCACGCCGGTCCGCTTCATGCTCGTACGCCGTCGCTGAGCACGCGGCCGACGAGCGCGGGCGCGCCGCCGGGGCGGGGCCGCACGCCGACACCGGGCACCCCTGCGCCGATGTCGCACGGGCGTAGGCCGACACCGAGCATCCGGATACGGCTGCCACGCAGTCGCACACCGACACCCGGCATCCGTACACCGCTGCCGCCCAGTCGCACACCGACACCCAGCAGCCATGCGCCGCTGCCGCCCAGTCGCACACCGACACCCAGCGTCCGTACACCGCTGCCACGCAGTCGCACACCGACACCTGGCATCCGTACGCCACTGCCACGCAGTCGCACACCGGCACCCGGCAGCCATGCGCCGCCCGAAGAAGGTCGCACCCCGCTCCTCATGCCACGTCCGGCTGTTCGGCCGCCGAGAGGGCGGCGAGCGCGGATGCCACGGCGTGCGAGGCGCTCAGGTCGAGCCGGGCGCTGGTGCCGCGCGCCCGGTGCCGTACCTCGGCGGCGGCGAGGGTGAGGAGCTGCGGCAGCAGGTCCGTGCAGCGGCGGGCCACCCACCCCGTGCCCGCGGTGGCCAGCCACCACAGGCCGGCCGACCGGGTGGGCGGCGGGAACTCGGGCTCGGCGCGGGGCGCCGTCCCCTCGGCGATGCCCTCGCGCGTGAGCAACGCATGGAAGCGGAGGGCGAGTTGCCGGTGCCCGCGCTCTCCGGGGTGCAGCCGGTCCGCGCTCCACATCGCGCGGTCCCGCAGCCACGCGCCCTCCGCGGCGTGCAGGTGCACCGCCCCGTACCGCTCGGACAGCGCGTGCACGACGGTGTTGACCGCCCGCTGCCGCCGGGCCAGGGGGCGGGCCAGGGCGCCCGGCAGCCCGAGCATGGCGCCGGGGTCCGGCAGGCACGCGGTGAGCAGGACGGCGTCCTGGCCCCGGAAGGCCGCGTACACCTTGTCGAGCCGGGCGGCCACGGCATGGATGTCGAAGGTGCACCGCAGGGTGTCGTTGACGCCGATCACGACGGACACCACGTCCGGCCGCAGGGCCAGCGCCACCGGTGTCTGCCGCTCCAGCACATCGCGGGTCTGTGCCCCGCTCACGGCGAGGTTGGTGAAGTCGACGGACCGGGCGAGGCCGTCGGCCAGCAGCGCGGCCCATCCCCGACGGCGCTCGCCCACGGGGTCGCCCACGCCTTCCGTGAGCGAGTCGCCGAGGGCCACGAACCGAAGCGGTCTCATCCCACGCCCTCCTGGAGACGCGGCCGCACCTGGACCTCGGCGTCGTGCGCGGCGAGGAAGCCGGCCACGGCGTCGCCCCAGCCGAAGCACTCCGCACGCGCGCGTGCCGCGTCCCTGCGCTCGCGTTCGGGCCGGCCGAGCAGCAGCCGTACCGCGTCCGCGAAGGACTCCCCGCTGTCCGCCGCCGTGGCGCCGGCCGCACCGACGATCTCCGGAAGGGCGGACAGCGCGCTGGCCACCACGGGGGTCCCGCAGGCCATGGCCTCCAGCGCGGCGAGCCCGAACGTCTCGGCAGGACCGGGCGCCAGGCACACGTCGGCGGTGGCCTGGAGAGCGCCCAGGGCGGCACGGTCGGCGACGTGCCCGAGGAACGTGACGGGCAGGTTCCGCTCCCGTGCGCGCTGTTCGAGCCGGGCCCTGAGCGGCCCGTCCCCGGCGACGACGAGAACGGCCCGCTGTCCGCGCCGCAGCAGCGCCTCCAGCGCGTCGAGCGCCGTGCCCGGCCGCTTCTCGACCGACAGCCGCGAGCACATCACGAGCAACACCTCGCCCCCGCGCGTGTGGCGGGCCCGCAGCGCGTCGTCCCGCAGCGCGGGATGCCGTCCCACCAGGTCGACGCCCAGGGGGGCACGGACGACGTTGCGGGCGCCGATCCGGACGAACTCGCGCTCGGCGAACTCGGTGGTGCACACCACGCGCGCGTAGGTGTGCGCGGTGCGGACGTTGAGGGCGTCGGCTGTCCGCCGGGCCAGCCCCTCCGGCAGCCCCCAGGTCCGCAGCACCCCGTCGGCGGTCTCGTGGGAGACCATCACTGCGGGCACCCTGGCCCGCCGTGCCCACACCCCGGTCCAGCGCAGGGTGGTCCGGTCGGAGACCTCCAGGCGGTCGGGCGCGAGGGACTCCAGGAGCCCTGCCACCCGCCGCTTGTCGGTGAGCACCCGATAGCCGCCCGTCCCGGGCAGCAGCGGTCCGGGCAGCGTGATCACCCGGCCCTGTTCGGTCTCCTCGTCGCTCGCGCGCTCGCCGGGGACGACGAGGACCGGTTCGTGCCCGGCCGCCCGGTAGCCGGCGCCCAGCTCGCGCAGCGCGGTGCGCAGGCCGCCGGAGGCGGGGGCGACGAAGTTGGCCAGCCGTACGATGCGCAGCTTCATGCCGCCACCGGCTTCCGCGCGAAGAGCACGTCCGTGTAGTGCCCGATGAGCTGGTCGCCCACGGCGGCCCAGGTGCGGCCCTCGACCATGTCCCGCGCCGCGGTGCCGTAGGCCCTGCGCAGGCCGGGGTCGGCGGCCAGGGCGGCCACCGCGTCCCGTACGGCGCCGGCGTCGCGCGGCGGCACCAGCAGTCCCGTGCGGCCGTGGGCGACCAGGTCGAGCGGTCCGCCCGCGGCGGGTGCGACGACGGGCACGCCGCTCGCCATGGCCTCCTGCACGGTCTGGCAGAAGGTCTCGAAGGGGCCGGTGTGCACGAAGACGTCCAGGGAGGCGAAGATGCGGGCGAGTTCGTCGCCGGTGCGACGGCCGAGGAAGACGGCGCCGGGGAGGGCGCCCCTCAGGGTCGTCTCGCTCGGACCGTCGCCGACCACGACCACACGCACGCCGTCGAGGCCGCAGGCGCCGGCCAGCAGTTCGATGTGCTTCTCGGGGGCGAGCCGGCCGACGTAGCCCACGATCAGTTCGCCGTCGGGCGCCAATTCGCGGCGCAGCCTTTCGTCCCGGTGTCCGGGGCGGAAGCGGACCGTGTCGACGCCGCGCGGCCACAGTCGCACCCGGGGCACGCCGTGCGCCTCCAGATCGGCCAGGGCGGCGCTGGACGGGGCGAGGGTCCGGTCGGCGGCGGCGTGGACGGAGCGTATGCGCCGCCAGGCGGTGGCTTCGCCGGCGCCCATGTAGGTGCGGGCGTAGCCGGCGAGGTCGGTCTGGTAGACGGCGACGGCGGGGATGCCGAGCCGGGCGGCGGCGGCCATGCCGCGCACGCCGAGGACGAAGGGGCTGGCCAGGTGGACGATGTCGGCGCGGTGTTCGGTGATCGCGGCGGCGACACGTCGGCTGGGGAGGGCGACGCGGACCTGGGGATAGCCCGGGAGCGGGAGGGAGGGGACACGGACGACGGGGCAGGGCGCCGAGGCGTCGGCCCCCGTCCCGGCGACGGGTTCACCGCCCCGTCCGTGGGTGTCCTCCCACCCGGGCGGAGGGGAGAACGGGGAATCGGTCGGGGACGGGACGGACTTGGCGGACGCGGCGGACTTGGGCGACGCCGAGGACTTGGGGGACGCCGGAGCGACGACGAGGGGAGCGTGACCGCGATCGACGAGGTGCCGGGCGGTCTGGAGCGCGCAGTGGGCCACGCCGTTCACATCGGGGGGAAAGGATTCGGTCACGATGACGACACGCATACCGGTGTTGTCGCCGTGCCGGACGTGGACGCGTCAAAGTGGATCTTTCCGCGCGGGGAACGTCCCATGAGCGTTGCGCTGCGCCCCTGTCCAGGTCAGCCCGCGTCCACGCCCCCCTGACTCACGGGTCACCGAACGTTCATACGGCGGGCATGTCGGGTCCGATCCGGCTGCGGACCGCTGTCTGGACATCGGCCTCCTCGGCCGGATCCGCGGCCAGCCGGCGCAATTGGTCCACCACGCGCGCGTCACCGGTCTCGGCGTGCCGTGCGGCGACCTCGCGGGTGGTCTCCTCGCAGTCCCACAGGCATTCGACGGCGAAGCCGGCGGGGAACGAGGGGTCGGTGGCGGCCAGGGCGCGTGCGGCGCGCCCGCGCAGATGGGACGACGCCGTCTCCCGGTAGATGTGCCGCAGCACGGGGGCGGCACAGGCGATGCCGAGCCGTCCGGCGCCGTCGACGAGGGTCCACAGGGTGGGCGCGTCGGGGCCTTCGCCGCGTACCGCCTCGCGCAGTGCGTCGAGGACCAGTTCGCTGTCCTGGGCCCCGCCCCGGCAGGCGAGCATCCGCCCGGCGGCGGCCCCCAGGACGTCGGGCCGGTGCGCCCAGCCGCGCGCCCGGTCGACGGCGGCGACGCTACGCATCCGCTCGAAGGCGTCGACGGCGGCGTCCACGACGGCCGTCGAACCGGTGGCGACGGCCGCCTCGATCAGGTCGAGGGCTTCGGGGTCGTTGCCGTCGGCGAGATAGCGCAGGGCGGTGCAGCGCGCGCCCTCCCCGCCGTCGCGTGCGGCCGCGACGATCTCCGCCCGGTCCTCGGGACCCGCGACGGCCATGAGGCAGCGGGCGGCGGGGACGTGCAGCGCCGCGCCGCGGTCGATGCCCTGCTGCGCCCAGTCGAAGACCGCCTGCACGCTCCAGCCGGGCCGGGGCCCGCTGGGTCGCATCTGGCGCTGCCAGCGGTCGAAGGAGCCGGCCTCCTGAGCGGCACGCACGCGCGTGCCGACGGACGCGCGAGGATCGTCGGCCCACAGTCGCCAGGGCCGGGGTTCGAAGGCGTCGCGCACGGCGGTGGCGAGGGCGGCCTCGCCCTCCGGATCGGCCGGGAACCGGGCGAGCACGGGCGCGGCCAGGGCGCGCAGTCCCGCGTCGTCGTCACGCAGCGCCAGCTCGTCCAGCGCCCAGGCCCAGTTGGTGCCCACGGCGGCGTACCTGCGCAGCAGTTCGAGCGCGTCGCGCCTGCCGTACGAAGCGAGGTGGCCTAGCACCGCCAGGGTGAGCCCGGTGCGTGACTCGCACTCGTCGAGGGTGTCCTCGACGTCGAAGAGGTGGCGCTCGATCTCGTCGAGCTCGCCGCTCAGGTCGAGGTAGAGGCGGGCGTAGTAAAGGGAGCGGTTCTCCACCTGCCAGTCATGGCGGGGGTCCCGCAGCACACAGTGGTTCAGAGCCGCGAGCGCTTCGGCTCGCGGTGCGGTGAGCGCATGCAGCGTGCCGTCGCCGCGGCCCCTCTGGAGCAGGCCGAGCAGCGTGGCGCTGGGCGCTATGACCGGTTCGAACATGGGAAACAGCCTCACATCAAGCGTCGACGCAACCGGGAACCTGGATTACCTGGCCGCGTGACAACACGTCGGAGCGCCCGCCGTTTCTTGCTTGCTGTAGACCATCTTCCTCTGCCTCTCGTCGGTGGCCCATGCGGGCCGAATCACGGCCCGCGCGGTGCGGCAACACCTGCCCAGCCATCGCGTCCGTGAATCACGACGTCATGATGACTCGGCAGTTCTTCCTGCCGCGACCGTATTTCCGGCGGCCCCGTACCGCCTCCCCCGTTTTTTGCGTTTCGCCTGGTCAGGACATACGCGTCAGTGCGCGCCGAACAATTCGAGCAGTTCGGTCTTGCCGAACATGCGCGCGGTGTCGACGGCCGAGGGTGTCCCGGCGGCGGGATCGGCACCGGCGTCCAGAAGCACCCGGATCACGGCCTCCTCGCCCTTGAAGACGGCACCGGCGAGCGGTGTCTGGCCTCGGTCGTTCACGCGGTCGGCCTCGGCGCCGCGCTCCAGCAGGGCGCGGACGGCCTCGGCGTGGCCGTGGTAGGCGGCGAGCATCACGAGCGAGTCACCGCGGTCGTTGGTGAGGTTGGCCGGAACACCCGCGTCCACGTACGCCACGAGCGTCTCGGTCTCGCCGCGGCGGGCCAGATCGAAGATCTTGGTCGCCAGCTCCACGACCTCGGGGTCGGGGGCTTCACTCATCGGCCGGACCGCCTCTCACAACGACTACAACGGGGACTGCGGGAGCTTACGACAGCGAGCGGAGCTGTCACGCCCGGACCTGCACGGGGCCGGGGATGCGCCCGTACGGGTGAATCGCCAGCGTACTGGCTCCGGCGGCACATGACCGGCCCGGCCGACGGCAAAGATCACAGCGGATCCACGGGCCGACGGCGGACGCATCAGGACGGCCCGGGCGCCTCAGGACGGCTCTGCCACTTGGATGAAATCGCCAGGAAATCACCCAGTTGCACCTTTTATCGTATGGATACATCCTGTGATCCTGGAAGTACTCATGGTGACTGTCCCCACGAACCAGGAGAGCTCAAATGATCCTGTCCATCTCAGGTGTGGTCCTGCTCGGCGTCATCGTCTTTCTCTTCTTCCGCAAGGACGGCCTCAAGGCGTCGCACTGCCTGGTGTCGACCCTGTTCGGCTTCTACCTGGCGAGCACGGCCATCGCACCGAGCATCAAGGCCGGTGGCGAGAGCCTGGCGAGCCTCCTCGGCGGGATCAAGTTCTGACGCCCCTCCCCCTCGCACGCACCACCAGGAGACAGCAGTGGCCCGGCGCCCCCTCCCCCGCATTCTCAGCAACGGCAGCGCGCAGATCGCCCGAAGCCGGGAGCTGGCCAGGACGGCGGCCGACAGCGCCACCGATGTCCTCCACCCGCTGATCACGATCACCCGTGGACTGGGCCGGCTGGCCGGGGCCGGACGGCGCAAGTGGGCCGACACCCCCAAGGACCGGCGCGGGCCGCTGCTGTTCCTGGCGGCCTCCGCGGTCCTGGTCGTGGCTCTGCTGCCGTACGGACCGCTGCTCGCCGCCATCAGCCTGATGGCGGCGGCAGCGTGGACCGGACGCGAACGCGCGGCGCCCGAGCCCACGGGCCCCGACGAGTCCCAGATCCAGCGCCTCCAGTCGCTGTACGAGGCCCTGGTCCCGTACTTCTCGACGGCCGAGGACCCCGCTCCCCTGTACGCCCACGGCGGCGACTGGGAGAAGGCCTTCACCTCGTTCGAGTTCGACGACGACGGACGCGTGTCCCGTCTCCTCGTCCGCTATCCGGCGTACTTCACGGACGGCGAGGCGGAGTCCCGGGCCCGGATCGAGCAGTTGCTGCACGCGAAGTCGGGGCGCGGCCGCGAGTACCACTTCGCGTGGGACGAGGAGGGCAACGAACTCACGGTCGACGTGCTGCCTCCCCTCCCCACCGACATCGCCGCCCAGCGCTTCGTCACCGCGCCGGGCGAGACGGTCCTCGGATTCACCGACCCCGCCGACGTCCAGCGCACGCTGCCCCTCACCCACGGCGCGGAGCAGCGGGACGTCCCGCCCGTCGTCTGGCGCACGGGTGTCCGCTCGACCGAGCCGCACCTGCTGATCGCGGGCCAGCCCGGCAGCGGCACGACCACCCTGCTGCGCTCCATCGCCCTCCAGGCCCTCCAGCACGGCGACGTGGTCGTCGTCGAGGGCGCGGGCACCGGCGAGTACGCCTGCCTGACCGGCAGGGACGGTGTGCTGGCCGTCGAGTGCGCGCCGTCCGGGGCTCTCGCGAGCCTCGAGTGGGTGGCGCACGAGACGGAGCGGCGGCTGATCGCGGCGAACCGCGCCCGGCAGGCGGGGCACCCCGCTCCGGACGACGTCAAGAACCCGTTGTGGATCCTGCTGGACCGGCCCAGCGCTCTGGGTCACCTCGCCGCAGCCGACGGGCGCAACGACCCGCAGGGGCTCCTCCAGGTCCCCCTCCGCCACGGCAGGGCGGCCGGCGTCATGGTGGTGGTGGCGGAGCACTTCGACAGCCTCGACTGCCTCAGCGACGCCGTGCGGCAGCACACCCGCGCGCGCGTGGTGCTCGGCGCGGCGTCCTCCGAGCAGTTGGAAGCGGTGCTCGGGGCCCCGCCGCACACCACGCCGACCCGGGACGTCCCGCCCGGGCGCGGCTACGCCCGGCTCGGGAGCGGGCCCGTCCTCCGGCTCCAGGTTCCGGCGACTCCGGACCCGTACGACGACACGACCAGCGAGGCGCAACGGCAGGCCGTGCTCGACCTGCTTCCCGGACGGACGACTCCGGGTGCCCCGGACACCCGGCCCGTCGAGGCGCTCCCCGCGGAGGCGCAGCCTGCGAAGTCCGTCACCGCGGACTCCCAGCCCACGGCGTCCCTCCCGGTGGTGGCCGAGGGCTGAGACTCCCATCCCCTTCCGCACCTTCCCATCAGGCCTGAGCCGACGTCCCTCGGCTCGGGCCTGATGCTGTTGAAGCCCGGTGCGCGTGGCGGCGTGGCCCTCGGCCGTACGGCTTCGGGGGCTTCGGGGGCCGCTACGCCACGAACGTGCGCGGCGCCTCGTTCCCGGTGCTCGCACCGCTCTCGACCAGGCGGGCCGCCGCCGCCAGGCGCACCGCGGCCTCCTCGGCCACCGCGCCGCCCACGGTGAACGGCAGGCGTACATAGCCCTCGAAGGCGCCGTCCACACCGAAGCGGGGGCCGGAGGGGACGCGTACGCCGACGCGTTCGCCCATCTCGGCCAGCCGGGAGCCGGACAGCCCGCCGGTCCGCACCCACAGCGTGAGGCCGCCCCGGGGCACCGAGAACTCCCAGCCGGGCAGCTCACGCCGCACCGCGGCCACCAGGGCGTCGCGGTTCTCCCGGGCCTGCCCGCGCCGGATGTCCACGGCCTGCTCCCAGCCTCCGGTGCTGAGCAGCCAGTTCACGGCGAGCTGCTCCAGCACGGGTGTGCCCAGGTCGGCGTAGGCGCGGGCGGCGACCAGGCTGCGGATGACGTCGGGAGCGGCGCGCACCCAGCCGATCCGCATCCCGGCCCAGAAGGCCTTGCTCGCGGAGCCGACGGTGATGACGGTCGATCCCGCGGGGTCGAAGCCGCACACCGGGCGCGGCATGTCCAGCCCGTCCTCCAGATGCAGCTCGCTCATCGTCTCGTCGACGACGAGCACGGTGCCCGCCGAGCGTGCCGCCTCCACGAGCCCCCGCCGCCGGCTCTCGTCCGCGAGGGCGCCGGTCGGGTTGTGGAAGTCGGCGACCACGTAGGCGAGACGGGGGGCCGCGTCGCGCAGGACCTGACGCCAGCGGTCCATGTCCCAGCCCGCGAGCCCCTCGGCCATGGCGACGGGCACCAGCCGGGCTCCGGCCTCGCGCATCAGCTGGAGGATGTTGGCGTAGGAGGGGGACTCGACGGCGATGCGCTCGCCGCGTCCCGCGAACAGGTGGCAGATGGCGTCGATCGCGCCCATCGCCCCGGTGGTCACCATGATCTGCTCGGGCATGGTCGGGATCCCGCGCGCGGTGTACCGCTCCGCGATCATCGAGCGCAGCGCGGGCAGCCCGGCGGGATAGTCGCCGTGCGTGTGCGCGTACGGCGGCAGCTCCTCCAGGGCGCCCTGCACGGCACGGGTGAGCCATGGCTCGGGTGCGGGCAGCGCCGCGCAGCCGAGGTCGATCACGGACCCGAGGGCCTCGGGGGGCAACGGTTCCAGGCCGCGCGCGGGCAGCGGGTTGCCGGCCGGCACGGCGGTCCAGCTGCCCGCGCCGCGCCGGGACTCCAGGAACCCCTCGGCACGCAGCGCCTCGTAGGCCGCGGCGACGGTCGTACGGCTGACGGAGAGGGACAGTGCCAGTTCCCGCTCGGCGGGCAGCCGCGCGGCGACCGGCACCCGGCCCTCCAGCACCAGCAGCCGGATGCCGTCGGCGAGGGCGCGGTAGGCGGGCGGACGGCGGGTCCCGGGGCCCGCGGGCCGCTCCTGCTGGGAGTTGAGGAGCCGGGCGAGCTGTGCGGCGCCCACCGCCGAGGTCCACTGCGCCATGATTTCCAGTCCACCTTCCCCGAATTGGCCATGGATGGCTTTTCTTCTCAAGCCACAGAGTGTCACGAGCCAGGCCAGTCCGACCACAGGGGGCACCACTTGTCCATTCGCTCCGCGCGTTCGCACCCCGTCGAGGGCCCCTCGGGCCCCCTGTCCCGGCGGCTGCCGCACCGCCTCGTCCAGCTGTACGTGGGCCTGGCCCTGTACGGCGCGAGTTCGGCGCTCCTCGTGGAGTCGGGGCTCGGCCTGGAGCCCTGGAACGTGCTGCATCAGGGGCTCGCCGAGCTGACCGGTCTGACGATCGGCGTGGTGTCGATCATCGTGGGGGCGGCGGTACTGCTGCTGTGGATCCCGCTGCGCCAGCGCCCGGGCCTCGGTACCGTCTCCAACGTCTTCGTGGTCGGCATCGCGATGGACGGCACACTGGCGCTGCTGCCCGACGCGCACACACTGGCGGTGCGGATCCCGCTGCTGGTGGCGGGCGTCCTGCTGAACGGCGTGGCGACCGGCCTCTACATCTCGGCGCGCTTCGGCCCGGGTCCCCGAGACGGTCTGATGACGGGCCTGCACCGGCGCACCGGCCGCTCGATCCGCGTGGTGCGCACGGTCCTCGAACTGGCCGTCGTCGCCACAGGCTTCGCGCTCGGCGGCACGGTCGGCGTCGGCACGGTGCTGTACGCGGTCGCGATCGGCCCCCTCGCCCAGCTCTTCCTGCGTGTGTTCTCCGTCCCGACGGCATCGGCCGGCAGCGCCATCGTTGCCACCGGGCAACCGGAGCGCGCGATACTGCCCGGGTGAGCACGCGCATACGCCATCCGTACCTCGACCATCCCGGCCCGATCGCGTTCGCGCACCGGGGCGGGGCGGCGGACGGCCTGGAGAACACCCTCGCCCAGTTCCGCCGCGCGGTGGAGACCGGCTACCGCTACATGGAGACCGATGTACACGTGACGGCGGACGGCAGGCTCGTCGCCTTCCACGACGACACCCTGGACCGGGTGACGGACGGGGCGGGCCGGATCGCGGACCTCCCCTGGGACGACGTGCGCCACGCGCGCGTGGCGGGCGAGGAACCGGTGCCGCTGTTCGAGGAGCTGCTCGACACCTTCCCCGACGTGCGCTGGAACGTGGACGTGAAGGCCGAACCCGCGCTCCGGCCCTTCCTCGACCTGGTCGAGCGGACCGGGGCCTGGGACCGCGTGTGCCTCGGCTCCTTCTCCGAGGCGCGGGTCGCGCGCGCCCAGCGCCTGGCCGGGCCGCGCCTCGCGACGTCGTACGGCACCCGCGGTGTCCTCGGCCTGCGGCTGCGCTCCTGGGGCGTGCCCGCGCCGCTGCGCCGCTCCGCGGTCGCCGCCCAGGTGCCCGAGTCGCAGTCCGGTGTGCCGGTGGTCGACCGCCGCTTCGTACGGGCCGCGCACGCGCGCGGGCTCCAGGTGCACGTGTGGACCGTGAACGAACCGGAACGGATGCACCGGCTCCTGGACCTGGGAGTCGATGGCATCATGACCGATCACATCGACACGCTGCGCAAGGTCCTGGAAGACCGGGGCACCTGGTTCTGAGCCTCCTCGCGCGGTCCGTTCACGGGGAAGCGAGGGGCACGGGTGAGCACTGACACCGTGCGCACGGAGCCGGCCGACGAGGCCGCCGAGCGCCGTCGCGAGCAGCGCGGCTGGTACTTCTACGACTGGGCCTGCTCCGTCTACTCGACGAGCGTGCTGACCGTCTTCCTCGGCCCCTATCTCACGTCGGTGGCGGAGCACGCGGCGGACGCGGACGGCTTCGTCCACCCCCTGGGCGTCCCGGTCCGCGCCGGCTCCTTCTTCGCCTACGCGGTCTCGGCGTCCGTCGTCCTGTCGATCCTCGTGATGCCGGTGGCGGGCGCGGCGGCGGACCGGACCGGCCGCAAGAAGCCGCTGCTCGCGGCCGCCGCCTATCTGGGCGCCGCGGCCACCACGGGCATGTTCTTCCTGGACGGCGACCGCTATCTGCTGGGCGGGGCGCTGCTGGTCGTCGCCAACGCGTCGGTGGCCGTGTCGATGGTCCTCTACAACTCCTACCTGCCGCAGATCGCCCCGCCGGAGGAACGCGACGCCGTCTCGTCCAGGGGCTGGGCCTTCGGATACGCGGCCGGCTCCCTGGTGCTGGTCGCGAACCTGGTCCTGTTCACCAGCCACGACTCCTTCGGCGTCTCCGAGTCGACGGCGGTCCGCATCTGTCTGGCGTCGGCGGGCATCTGGTGGGGCGCCTTCACCCTCGTCCCCCTCAAACGGCTGCGGGACCGCCGTACGACCCCCGCCGGGGGGCCGTCGGTGCACGGCTGGCGGCAGCTGGCGGCCACGGTGCGGGACATGCGCGGCAAACCGCTCACCCTCGCGTTCCTGCTCGCGTACCTCGTCTACAACGACGGCATCCAGACCGTCATCTCGCAGGCCTCCGTGTACGGCTCCGAGGAGCTCGGGCTGAGCCAGTCCACCCTGATCGTGGCCGTCCTGCTGGTCCAGGTGCTCGCCGTCGGCGGCGCGCTGGGCATGGGGCGGCTGGCCCGCGTCTACGGCGCGAAACGTACGATCCTCGGTTCGCTCGTCGCCTGGACGGTGACCCTGGGGGCCGGGTATTTCCTCCCCGCGGGCAGGCCCGTCTGGTTCTTCGTCCTCGCGGCCGGCATCGGCCTGGTCCTGGGCGGCAGTCAGGCGCTGTCGCGCTCCCTGTTCTCGCATCTGGTGCCGCGCGGCAAGGAAGCGGAGTACTTCTCGGCGTACGAGATGAGCGACCGCGGGATGAGCTGGCTCGGGCCGCTGCTGTTCGGTCTGACGTACCAGCTCACCGGAAGTTATCGGGACGCGATCATCTCGCTGGTGGCCTTCTTCGTCATCGGGTTCGTGCTGCTCGCCCGGGTCTCGGTGGGTCAGGCGGTCCGCGACGCGGGGAATCCCGTACCGGACAGGATTTAGCACCCGGCGCCAAAGAGCGGTAGTGTACGCGTTTGGCCTACCAGGCGTACCGTTACTGCGCGTCAAAGATGCTGAAGCGTTGGGTGACATCTGTTCCCAGATGTGACAAACCGGGCGGCTGTGGGTACAACAAGGGGCGGCTACGACGGCGACGCATCACCCGCAACGGGAATCTTTACCGCCGACCGGACGTTGACCGGATGACGACGACAGCGACACCTGTCCTGTGGGCGACAAGCCCGGGAGGCACGATTCATGAGTGAGCGAGCTCTTCGCGGCACGCGCCTCGTGGTGACCAGCTACGAGACGGACCGCGGCATCGACCTGGCCCCGCGCCAGGCCGTGGAGTACGCATGCGAGAAGGGGCACCGGTTCGAGATGCCCTTCTCGGTCGAGGCGGAGATCCCGCCGGAGTGGGAGTGCAAGGTCTGCGGGGCCCAGGCACTCCTCGTGGACGGCGACGGCCCTGAGGAAAAGAAGGCCAAGCCCGCGCGTACCCACTGGGACATGCTGATGGAGCGGCGTACCCGAGAGGAACTCGAAGAGGTCCTCGAAGAGCGCCTGGCCGTCCTGCGCTCCGGCGCGATGAACATCGCGGTGCATCCGCGGGACAGCCGCAAGTCCGCCTGACCCCACGGGGCCGGACGGCATACACAACGCACGCCGAGACCGCGGGCACGTACGTCAGTCGTACGGGTCCGCGGTCTCGTGCTGCTCTGGGCCACGTCTCGCGTGCAGCCCTGACTTCTGGCGTGCAGCCCTGAGCACGTCCCGCGTGCTGCCCCCGGCCGCGTGCAGCCCTGAGCACGTCCCGCGTGCTGCCCCGGGCCGCGTCGCGGGCCGTCCCGACCTCCGGGCGCCCCAGAAATGGGTCGTCCCGCGCCCCCAGTCCCGCACAGGCGCCCGGCACAGCCCCGACCCGCCCTTCGCCGCTCGCGAGTACCCCGGTCGCGCCACGCGGGCACCTCGCACCGCATGCGCGAGGACCCCGCCCTCGGCCGGGCGGGGTCCTCGCGACGGGCGTACGGCGCCCGGAGGTCAGCGGGTCAGCGGCGGGTACTCCCCGGGCTGCGGGCTCGGCCGGTCCTCGTCCCTGATGACCTCGCCCGGCACCACCTTGCCGTCGGGGCGATGGATGCGGGCCTGCTGGAACGCGTCGCCGAAGGTGCCGGGGACGGCCTCCCGCATCTTGCGGTCGAGGGTGCGCTCCGCGTACCGGCCGACGGCCTTCTGGACAGCCGGGATCAGCAGGAGAAGACCCACGGCGTCGGAGATGAGTCCCGGGATCATCAGCAGCAGACCGCCGAGCATCATCAGGCCGTTGCCCCGGCCGCCCTGGCCGGCGGGCGCGACACCGCTCTGCTGCTGTTGCAGCGTCTCGCTGAGGTTGCGGAAGGCTCGGCGCCCGGCGCGCTTGATGACCACCCCGCCGAGCACGAACCCGGCGGCCAGCAGCAGGAACACGGCGAAGCCGCTCGCCGTCCCCGCGACCACGGTCAGCAGCCAGATCTCCAGCACCAGCCACGCCGCGATGCCGAGCGGCAGGAAGGTGCGCAGCCGTGATCGCCGCGGCCGGGCGGGGTAGGAGGAAGTCGGAGCGCCAGTCGTCATGCTCCCAGTGTGCCTGGACCCGGCTCAGTACGGGATAAGCGAATGATCGGCCGGCCCACCCTCCACCGGAGAGCGCCCCCGCCTGGGCGAGGGGCAAGATGACGGGCGGCCGGGCGCCGGGGATGCCCCGCGGTGGCGCCCGGGGTGCGTCAGGAGGACTTCCGCCCGGTGATCCGTCCGACCCGCTCCCCCACACCCCACGTGGTGACGCGCCACAGCGCCTCCACCAGGATGTCGCGGCTCATCTTGGAGTCGCCGAGTTCCCGCTCCACGAAGGTGATGGGGACCTCCACGACGTGGTAGCCCGCCTTCACCGCGCGGCGCGCGAGATCCACCTGGAAGCAGTAGCCCTGGGAGGCGACCTCGCCGAGTCCGAGGCCTTCGAGGGTCTCGCGCCGGAAGGCGCGGTAGCCGCCGGTGACGTCACGGATCGGCACGTCGAGCAGCACGCGCGAGTAGAGGCTGCCGCCGCGGGAGATGAACTCACGGGACTTGGGCCAGTTCACCACCCGGCCGCCCGGCACCCAGCGGGAGCCGAGCACGAGGTCCGCGCCCTTGAGCGCGGTCAGCAGCCTCGGCAGCTCCTCGGGCTGGTGCGAGCCGTCGGCGTCCATCTCGATGAGCACGCCGTACCCGTTCTCGAGGCCCCAGCGGAAGCCCGCGAGATACGCGGCGCCGAGCCCTTCCTTGCCCTTGCGGTGCATCACCTGGACGTTGTCGTCCTCGGCGGCCAGCTCGTCGGCCAGCTTGCCGGTGCCGTCCGGGCTGTTGTCGTCGGCCACCAGGACGTGGGCCTCGGGCACGGCGGCGCGTACGCGGCCGACGATCCGCTTGATGTTCTCCGCCTCGTTGTAGGTCGGGATGATCACCAAGGCCGTGCCGAGCGGGCCGAACTGCCTCCCCTGGGCTTGTGCCGCGAGGGTCCCGTCGCCGTCGTTCACTGCTGCCCCTTCATGTCCGTACGCAGAGGTCCACCATAGTGCGCCCAACCTGCACTCCTGCGTCTGCGCGTCAGTACCGGGGTGTCGATTCGACAAGAGCGGGGTAAGACTGCGTTTCCGGAGGCTGGAGACGTGTTGCGGGATCGGGGCCCGGCGCCCTTCGGGCCGACCAGGGACCCGCTGGCTGCGAGTCGACCGAAAGCCGTTGTCTACTGAACGTCCGGGCCCCACCCGGGTCACACCTGCCGACTTGTCGGAACGTTCCCTCGCGTCGTGGCGCGGGCGCTGGGCCTGGCTCCCAGTGGTGGTGCGCCGGTGCGGCACATCACCCCTGACCCAGCGGCGCCTCGACGGCCGCGCGGAAGTTCCCCGGTCGGACGTCCGGTGGTGGACCCGGCCGAACCTACCGGCCCCCTGCCGCCCGGTGTCAACAGTCGTCTGAGCTGCGGTTTTCCACACAAACCCCTGGTCAGTGCGGAGGATGCGCAGGTCGCGCGACGAAGCCGCGGACGACGACGGGGGCCACGCCACCCCCGGACATCACTCGTTAGGCCGTACGAATACCGTCCGACCGCCGACGACGGTGCGCAGGCAGACGGGCAAGTCGCCTCCCGGGGTCAGATCCGGCAGTCCGGGCGTGCCGGACCGGGGGTCCGTCGACCAGCGGGCGACGCGGTCGTCCGGGGCCTGTACGACGAGGTCGCCGGTGCGCCAGACGGCGTAGTCGGCGGGCGCACCGGGCACCAGGATGCCCGCGTCGTCACGTCCGACGGCCCGCCAGCCGCCCCGCGTATGCGCCGTGAACCCGGCGCGTACGGACACCCGGTGCTCAGGTGTGCGGTGGAAGGCGGCGGCCCGTACGGTGCCCCACGGGTCGAGCGGGGTGACGGGGCTGTCGGAGCCGAACGCGAGCGGTACGCCGCTGCGCAGGAGGGCGGCGAAGGGGTTCAGCGCGCGAGCGCGTTCGGCGCCGAGACGCTGCGCGTACATGCCGTCCTCGCCGCCCCACAGCGCGTCGAAGGCGGGCTGCACGGAGGCGGTCAGGCCGAGCTCGGCGAAGCCCGCGATCGTCTCGGGGGTGAGCATCTCGGCGTGCTCGACGCGGTGCCGGGCGGCCCGGACCCGGGCCAGGCCGGCCTTCTCGGCGGCGGCGCGCACGCCCTCGACCACAGAGGCCACGGCGGCGTCGCCGATCGCGTGGAAGCCCGCCTGGAGGCCGGCCTCGGTGCAGGCCACCACGTGCGCGGCGACCGCGGCGGCGTCGAGGTAGGCGGTGCCGGTGTGCCCGGCGTCGGCGTAGGGCTGGTGCAGGCAGGCGGTGTGCGAGCCGAGGGAGCCGTCGGCGAAGAGGTCGCCCGCCGCGCCCAGCGCGCCGAGCGCGCGGGCCCTCTCGATGCCTTCCTCGCCCGCCTCGGCCCAGTAGCCGACGACCCGGGGGCCGGGCTCCTCGGCCGCGAGCCGCAGCAGGGCGGCGAAGTCGTCCTCCGAGGAGATGTCGGGGCCACCACATTCGTGCACGGAGCCGATGCCGAGCGAGGCGGCGTGCGCGAGGGCCGCGCGCTGGACCCGGGTGCGCTGCTCGCCGGTGACGGCGCCGAGGGCCGCGGCGCGCACGGCGTGGTGGGCGTCGCGGGTCAGGGGGCCGTCGGGCGAGTAACCGGCCTGGCCCGTGACGCCCGGGACCAGGTCGAGGAGCGCGGTGGTGACCACGGCCGAGTGCACGTCGATGCGGGAGAGGTAGAGGGGCCGGCCGCCGGTGGCCTCGTCGAGTGCGGCGCGCGTCGGGGACTGCCCGCCGGGCCAGCGGGCCGCGTCCCAGCCGTGCCCGAGCAGCACCCGGTCGCCGGGGTGGGCGGCGGCGAAGTCGCGCACCAGGGCGAGGGCCGTGTCCAGGGAGCGGGCGTCGGACAGCTCGAGGCCGCTGAGCGCGAGCCCGGTGGCGGTGGTGTGCACGTGCGCGTCCGTGAACGCCGGGGTGACCAGGGCGCCTTCGAGGTCCACGACCTCGTCGACCCCGTCCACGAAGGCGTCGGCCGCGCCCTCGGAGCCGACCCAGGCGACTTGTCCTCGCTCCACGACCATCGCGGTGGCGAAGGGGTCGGCGGGACTGTGGACCTCTCCACCGCGCAGCAGCACGGTGTCCGACGAGGCGGTGCTCTCACTCATGGGGACAGTCTCGCGCCTGCCGGCACGCTCCCCGCGCGCGGGGCCCGCAAAAGGGGGCGAACGACGTCAGATCCTGGGCGGTCGGGCCTCGTAGGGGGTGGACAGCACGACCGTCGTACGGGTCGACACACCCGCCAGGGTGCGCAGCCGGGCGAGGAGCTCCTCCAGCTCGTGCGGGGTGGAGACGCGCACCTTGAGGATGTAGTTCTCGTCGCCGGCGACGCTGTGGCAGGCCTCGATCTCCGGGACGTCGGCGAGACGCTCCGCGATGTCGTCCGGGGCGCTGGGGTCGAACGGTTTCACCGAGATGAAGGCGGTCATGGGCAGCCCGACGGCCTCCGGGTCCACGACCGCCGCGTAGCCGCGGATCACGCCGCGCTGCTCCAGCCGACGCACCCGCTGATGCACGGCGGACGTGGACAGGCCGGTGGCCTTGCCCAAGTCGGTGTAACTCATCCGCCCGTCTGCGACGAGCAGCTGCACAATCTGTCGGTCCAGCTCCTCCATGACGCAAGAACTTACAGGGCGCTTGATCCCCCGGATACCTCAGCGGCGCAGGTCATACCCTGTTTGTGATGTGTCTGTGCGTGAGCCGTGCGGCGCGCGGGGGACAAAACGACCGCGCCGGGCACCTGCACACGGCATGTGACGAACACCACACGCATGCAACCGGGTCCGTGATGTTCTCGTGATTACCGCAGAGACCGGACGGGAAGTGCTTGCTGTGGTCGAGGCCGCAGCGCCTTGTCGGCCCACCCGAGGGGGAGAATCCCATGCAGAGTCTTAAGCGCCCTGGTCGTACGGCACCCAAGCGGCAGCAGCCGGTTGTCGAGCCCGAGCCGGAGGGCGTCGAACCGGACGCCCTGGACGGCGAGGAGTTCGACGCGTACGACACCTTCGAGATGTACCGGGTGACCTGCCCGGACTGCGCGCAGCCCATCGCGCTCCTGGCTGACGAGGAGTTCCTGCCGGAGCACGCGCTGTGCGCCTCGCCGTGGAACCCGTTCGGGCTCACGGTCTGCTCGGGTACCGGCCGCGCGGCGGCCGACGCACGACCCGCGGACGAGTCCGCGGAACCCCAACAGCAGGACATGGCCCTGCTGTTGACGCTCCCTCAGGGGCTCGACTGGCGCATGCAGCCGTTCTCCCACGTGGGTGGTCCGGGCTCGCGCCCGATGCGCATCCCCGTGATGCCGCGCCAGGCCGCCTGACGCCGCGGACTCAGCGGCCGACGCCCGGTCCGTCCCAGTAACTGCCCTGCACCATGGCACGCAGGCTGTCGTGGTGCAGGATCAGTGTGTCCGGGTCCGCGGGTACGGCGACCTCGCCGAAGTGCGCCTGGCGGTAGGCGACGCGCAGCATGACGATCGCGTGCCGCAGCGCGGCGTACAGGGTGTAGAAGTCCATGTCCCGCGGTACGTGGCCGGTGAGTTCGGCGTAGCGCCGCTCGACGCGGTCGCGGCGCAGGAAACCGGGCAGGCCTGCCTGGCCGAAGCCCACGGTGAGGTCCTGGAAGAAGCGGTGCAGATAGACGGTCCAGCCGAGGTCGACCTCGCGCGGGGCCGGGGCCGCCATCTCCCAGTCGAGGACGGCGGCCGGTTCGAAGCCGTCGTAGACGACGTTCCCGATGCGCGCGTCACCCCAGTTGAGCACCGCCTCGCCCTCCTCGCGCGGCCAGAGCTCCTCAAGACGGTCGAAGGCGCTCTCGATGAGCGGTGAGCGCGACAGGCCGTCAGTCACCCATGCGTAGTAGGCGTGTTGGGATGCGACGTGTCGGCGCAGCGGGCTGCCGTCGCCGGGCAGCGCCAGGAAGTCGGCCTCCTTCACGGGCACCTGGTCGTGCAGTCGGGCCAGGAGTCCGATCGACGCCGCCTCCAGGTGCGCGCGCTCGTCGTCGCTCGCCGCGTGCAGCCAGTTCCCCTCGTACGTGTAGGGCATCACGTCGGGTGGCACGCGCCCGTCGACCCGTTCCATGACGAAGAAGGGCGCCCCGAGCGGCGCCGGGTCCTCCTCCAGCCAGAGCACCCGTGGCACCGGCAGGTCGGTGCGCTCGCCGACCAGGCGCATGGTGCGGTACTGCCGCGGCATGTCGTACACAGGGAACACGGTGTACGCCGACGGGTCCGCCGCGAGTCTCAACGCGCAGCCCCGCAGCGGTGGTTCGGGATGCTCGATGTCGAACAGGAGGGTCTCGCTGGACATTCCGTTGGACGCGGGGACGGTCACGTCGACGGCCGCGGCGCCGGGCAGCCTCGTCCGCAGCCAGGCGGTCAGCCGGCGCGCCAGCTCCTCGGGTTCGCGGGTGGTCGTGCGGGGGCGTGGTGCGGTGGCCATCTGACCACTCCCATCAGGGCGCTACGGAGTCGAAGCCGGTGAAGCCGCTCGGGTCGTGGCGGCCGAACGAGCCGTGCTCGAAGATCCCGTGACCGACCTGCCCGTCGAGGGTGAAGCGGGCCGCGTGGTCGACGACCCCGTACGCGGCGAGCGGATGCGCGGCGGGTTCGGCGAGGTCGTAGACGCGGCGGTCGGTCCAGTCGCGACCGCGCCAGGTGCCGTGCTGCCAGTCGTCGGCGGGTGGATAGCCCGCGCCGACGGCGAGCGGTGACGAGGTCAGCACCTGCACGCCCAGTTCCAGGGGTTTGCGGTCGACGGGGTCCGTGAGGTGGACGACGGCCGAGGTGGGCTCGCGCGTACCGGACCGGTAGGTGATGTCGGCCTGGGGCCAGCCGAGTTGGAGATCACGGTGGCCTTCGCGCACGAGGGTCGCGTCGTTGAGCGAGCGATGGCCGTCGGCGTCCTCCTGCACGACGACCATGAGGAAGCGGTCGTCGAAGCGGACGGGGCACCAGATCCAGTGGAACCCCTCGGTGGGGTTCTCCTCCGCGAGCCGACCGCCCTCCTCCCCCGGGGTCGGACGCACTCCCCAGCTGCGGTCGCGGGTGCCGGTCCACTCGCCCGCCGAGACGCGTATCTCCTCGCCGTCGACGCGGATGACGCCCTGGACGCCGCCCGCCTGCACGAAGCGGCGCCCCTCCAGCGTCAGACGGCCACCGCGGCGCTGGATGTGGTGCGGCTCCCACAGGGCCGGGAAGCCGGCGGTCCAGGTGATGTCGTAGGACAGGCAGTCGTCGTCCGACTGGAGGCGCAGGCGGCGCAGCGGCTCCTCGACGGTGATCCGCAGTGGGCCGACGGCGAGGTTCATGCGGTCGTCGCCGAGCGCGTCCGACGCCCGTACCGCGTGCAGGCGGTCTCCGAGACGCAGGGTGGCGTAGGCGTCGATCACGCCGAGGTTCGGATAGACGCCGAGGCCGAGGATCAGCAGCGCTCCGCCCTGGTGGTCGAGGACGTGGAAGATGCAGCGGTCGTACGCGTTCCGGTCACCGGTGGCGACGTGCCTCATGGACAGGGGCACCTGGTGCACCGGGTACTCGTCGAGGGCAACGGGACGGTCGTCGGGCACGGCAGGCCTCCCTGGACGCACGGCGGTCGACATCGCGCGACAGGGTGCGGCCCGGGCACGACGGCGAATTGACGGTACGTCAGATATCGCCGCACGGCCAGATCCCGCACGCCGGGCGATGCGACCCGCGACGACATGCCGCGGTCCGGGCGATATGCCTCCGCGACCGCATGACGCGGCCGGTGCGATACACACAGCAACCGCATGCCGCGGCCCGCGCGGAGCGCCTCGGCATCGCGTGCCGCGCCCCGGCCCGGACGCCGGACATCACGCGCCGGACGGCGCCCGGTGGGGGCGGGACGCCCGGTGAAGGCGGGACACTCAGTGAAGGCCGGACGCCCGGTGAAGGCAGGACGCCCGGTGAAGGCGGGACGCCCAGTGAAGGCCGGACGCCCGGCTCCGCACGTCGCGGGGCACACCCTGGCACCGGAGCCACACTCGGGCCCCAGGACGGCGGAGCACCCCACACAGGACCGCAGCACCTCGGGCGAGGCCCCAGCCGGACCGCACGCCGCGGCCGGGCACCCCTGACCGAGCACGACACCCGGGCCGGCGAGCCCGCGGGCGACCGCAGGCGCGGCCGGGGAGGGGCGGCTCGATCACGGACCGCCTCACCGGATGCGCGCGCCCCACAGACCCCATGCGAAAGCACCGGTCACGGGCGGGCCACGCCAAGATGGCGCGCTCCCACGGGCGGCCGCGAGCACGCCGACCACGCGGTGGGCCACACCGGGCAGGGGCCCGCCCGTCGGCGTCCAGGCGCCGCGCCCGGCAGGCCCCCGTACGGGCTTCGAGTGAACTCACGGTCGATTCCGTGCGCGGGTGACCTGCCCGGCCGCCCGCGCGTTGCCCCGGTATGACCCCCACCTACTCCGCGACCGGTCGTCGGCGCCGGATCTTCGTCCCCGCTCCGACAGAACCGGTTCGGCAGGGGCCCCCGCCGAACCCGGATCCGCCCATCTACCGCGCCCTGATGCGCACCTGGGCCGATCGCGGACGCACGCTGCCGGGGCGGCACGACCCGGAGTGGGTCAGACTGGCCGCCCCGTCGGCGATGTACGGGTACGCGCAGATCAGCGCGAGTCGGGACCCGCGAGGTGACGCGCGATGACCATGCGCTGGATCTGATTGGTGCCCTCGACGATCTGGAGCACCTTGGCCTCGCGCATGTAGCGCTCGGCGGGGAAGTCGGCGGTGTAGCCGTAGCCGCCGAGCACCTGCACGGCGTCCGTGGTCACCTTCATCGCCGTGTCCGTGCACAGCAGCTTGGCCATGGCCGCCTGCTTGGAGAACGGCCGTCCCGCGTCGCGCAGCCGCGCCGCGGCCAGGTACAGCGCGCGGCCCGCCTCGATCTGCGTCGCCATGTCCGCGAGCATGAAGCGCAGTCCCTGGAAGTCCGAGATGGGACGCCCGAACTGCTGACGGCCGGTCGCGTAGGCCACGGCCTCGTCGAGCGCCGCCTGGGCCAGGCCGATCGCGCACGCGGCGATGCCGAGGCGTCCGGAGTCGAGCGCGGACAGGGCGATGGCGAACCCCTGGCCCTCTTCGCCGAGCCGGCGGTCGTCGGAGATCCGCACCCCGTCGAGGTGGACCTGGGCGGTGGGCGAGCCCTTCATGCCCATCTTCTTCTCCGGCGGCGCGGCGCTCAGCCCCTCGGCGTCCCCCGGCACCAGGAAGGCCGTGATGCCGCGGGGCCCCTCGCCGCCGCTGCGGGCGAGCACGGTGTAGAAGTCGGCGACACCGCCGTGCGTGATCCAGGCCTTGGTGCCGGTGATCACCCACTCTCCCCCGCTCCCGGTTCCGCCCGAACGGGAGGGGTCCCCGTCCTCGCGCACGGCCTTGGTGCGCAGTGAGGCGGCGTCCGACCCGGAGGACGGCTCGGAGAGGCAGTAGGCGCCGAGGAGTCCGCCGCCGAGCATCGCGGGCAGGTGCTCGACCTGCTGCTCCTTGGTGCCGTAGTTCGCGAGGGCGTGGCAGGCGAGCGTGTGCACGCTGACGCCGAGGCCGACGGTGAGGCGGGCCGTGGCGAGCTCTTCGAGTACCTGGAGGTAGACCTCGTACGGCTGGTCGCCGCCGCCGTACTCGGAGTCGTAGGGCAGACCGAGCAGACCCGATTCGGACAGCAGCCCGAAGACGTCGCGCGGGAAGCGTCCGGCGTCCTCCTCCTCGGCCGCCTTCGGGGCGATCTCACGCTGCGCGATGTCGCGGACGAGCGAGATCAGATCCCGGGCCTCGTCCGTGGGCAGTTGACGGTCCACCGGCTGCGGGGCGCGGTCGGGCATGGCGACGCTCTCCTCCCTGTCGGGCACATCGGCGGACGCACACCTGGGTGGGGCTGCTCCGCCGGGTCTCACCTGGCCCAGCCGATGCTCCCGCTCCGGGTTGCGGAACGCGCTGATCAGCGGCTGTGGCGCTGTGAGTATGCCCGATCGGAGGCACCGAGTCACCAGTTAACGACCGCTTACTCAAAGAAAGGGAAATTGGTCCGAACCATTGACGCACTGGTCTAGTCCTCCTAGGGTTCCCCCAACGCCTTAACGCGTTCATGCCAAGCGGCATCGGCAGGCCCCCCGTGGCCTGGCACCCGACGGGCCGAGCGGCCCGCAACCGGCGGGCCCCGCGGCCGTCGGCAGGTCCCAGCACCATCGCCCCCACACGCTCCCCTCCCCCACGAGGAGACACGATGCTCAGACCGCACCGCCCCCGCGCCTCCTTCCGGGCGCTCCTGTCCGCCGCCTGTTGCGCCGTCCTGGGCGCGGGACTGCTCGCCGGTGCCGGCACCGCGACCGCCACACCCGAGTCCCGCACCGCCGGCACCGCACAGGCCGGCACCGCGCAGGCGGCCGCGGCCGGATCCAAAGTCGTCGGCTACTTCACCGAATGGGGTGTCTACGACCGGAACTACCACGTCAAGAACATCGAGACCTCCGGCTCGGCCGCCAAGCTGACCCACATCAACTACGCCTTCGGCAACGTCACCGGCGGCAAGTGCGCCATGGGAGACGCGTACGCGGCGACGGACAAGGCCTATACGGCCGACCAGTCCGTGGACGGCGTCGCCGACACCTGGGACCAGCCCCTGCGCGGCAACTTCAACCAGCTGCGCAAGCTCAAGAAGAAGCACCCGGGTCTCAAGGTCCTGTGGTCCTTCGGCGGCTGGACCTGGTCGAGCGGGTTCGGCGAGGCCGCGCGGAACCCGGCCGCGTTCGCCCAGTCCTGCTACGACCTGGTCGAGAACTCCAAGTGGGCGGACGTCTTCGACGGCATCGACATCGACTGGGAGTACCCGAACGCCTGCGGCAACACCTGTGACACCAGCGGCAAGGCGGCGTTCAAGAACCTGATGTCGGCGCTGCGGACGAAGTTCGGCAGCGGCAACCTGGTCACCGCGGCGATCACGGCCGACGCCACCGCGGGCGGCAAGATCGACGCCGCCGACTACGCGGGCGCGGCGCAGTACGTCGACTGGTACAACCCGATGACGTACGACTTCTTCGGGGCCTGGGACGCGGCGGGCCCGACGGCTCCGCACTCGCCGCTGAACTCGTACACCGGCATCCCGAAGGCGGGCTTCCACACCTCCGCGACCATCGCGAAGCTGAAGGGCCTCGGCATTCCGGCCTCGAAGCTGCTGCTCGGCATCGGCTTCTACGGACGCGGCTGGACCGGTGTGACGCAGGCGGCGCCGGGCGGCACGGCGACGGGTCCGGCGGCGGGCACGTACGAGCAGGGCATCGACGACTACAAGGTGCTCAAGACCAAGTGCCCGGCGACCGGCACGGTCGGCGGCACCGCGTACGCCAAGTGCGGCAACAACTGGTGGAGTTACGACACCCCGTCGACCATCGCCGGCAAGATGAGCTACAAGAACGCGCAGGGCCTGGGCGGCACCTTCTTCTGGGAACTGAGCGGTGACACCTCGAACGGCGAACTGATCAAGTCGATCAACTAGCCGCGGTTGTACGGCGGCAGGGGCGGGGGCCTACGGCGGTCCCCGCCCCTGTCGCGTTGGCGCGGATGAGCGGTGATCCCGGCGCGGGGACGCTCAGACGTCGTCCCGGCGGGCGGCCTCGGGGGCCGGATAGGAGGGGTCGAGCTCCTCGACGGCACGCATCGCGCCGCCCAGCATCTTCACCAGCAGTTCGCGCATGGTGTCGCGCGGCAGCGCAGGATCCCCGATCCAGTCGAGGGTGGCCCCCTCGACGCTGTACAGCCACCCGAGCAGGGCCATGCGCGGCAGCGGGGCGATGCCGCGCCGTCCGCCCGCGCCCCCGGCCTCACCGCCAGAGCGGCGCGCACCCCACGCCCCTTCGGCGATGGTCTCGACGATGACCTCGCGCACGCCCTCCCGGATGGCCTGCACCTCGGTGTCGAAGCCGACGCCCCCGGTGATGATCGTGCGGTACGCGGCCTGATTGTGCTCGGCGTAGCGCAGATAGCCGTCGATCGTGCGGTGCACCCGTTCCTCGGGGGGCAGTTCGAGGCCGCCCGCCGCCCGGGAGATCAGATCCGTCACGGAGTCCTGGACGATGGCGAGGTAGTAGCCGCGCTTGGACTTGAAGTAGTAGTAGATCAGCCCCTTGGCGACATGCGCCTGGCGCGCGATGTCGTCCATCGACAGCGCGTCGTACGACGTGTCGGCGAAGAGCTTCCGTCCGATGGCGATGAGTTCGGCGCGGCGCGCCAGTGAGCGGTCGGTGCCGCGCGCCCGGGGACGGTCGACGTCGCGTTGTTGACTATTATTCAATTCCGGCCCAAGTCTCCACCTGCCGACAGGACATCGGAAGTATGGCAGACCTGGGCCACCTGCTCCTTCGACTCCCGTCGATCGCCCCCGCGCTCGCCCGGCGCGCGGGCGTGGAGTGGAGGTCAGAGGCGCGGGAGCGATCCGAGGTGCGCGCTGCCCCCGAAGGGCGCGGAGCCGTCGGCGGGATCAGAGCGGTCCGAGGTGGGTGATCGGGTGATCAGAGCAGTCCGAGCTGAGTGATCAGCATCGCCACGACCACCACGAGGGTCCAGCCCAGGACGTGCTCAAGGATCTTGGGGCCGTCTTCCTGCGGCCCGCCGGTGCGGGCGCGGGCACGGGAGCTGGTGGCGGAGGTCGCGGTCATGGCATCTCGCTGACGTAGTGGTGCGGTGGCGTCCCCCCGCTTCGGCCGGCTCCCCACCGGCTCGTCCACCTTGCCATTGGCAGGGGTCGCGGCGGTAGAGACCTGGGTCACGCACACACTTCGACGTGGTTCGAATGGCCCGTGATTCCACAACGATGCCCGGGGACTGTGCGTCTCCTCACACGAAAGTGGTCAGCCAACCGAAAGGTCTTCGATGAGCACGTTCCGGACGCCCCGCCGCAGAGCTCGCCTGGCCCTCGCGGCGGCGATCACCGTGGCGGCCGCCCTGACGGGTCCCGTCTCCCAGGCCGCGCCTGCCACGTCCGAGGCCCCCTCGCCCGGTGCGGCCGGTCTCGGTGATCCGATCTTCCCGCTCGACGGCAACGGCGGCTACGAGGTCGGCCGCTACACCCTCGACTTCGACTGGCAGGCCCCGAGGACGCCCTTCGAGGCCTCCGCCACGATCAGGGCGACCGCGACGCAGGCCCTGTCCCGCTTCGACCTGGACTTCGCCGGGAACACCCTGCACTCGGTCACCGTGAACGGGAGGACGGCCACCGCCGTGCGCGACGGGGACGAGCTCGTGATCACCCCGAAGGCGGCCCTGCCCCGAGGCAAGGCCTTCACGGTCAAGGTCAGCTACACCGCCGACCCGACCCAGATCCGGCACCGCGACGACGCCATCGAGGACTACGGCTGGATCCCCACACCGGACGGCACGGTGCTCTATCCGCAGCCCGACGGCGCCAAGATGATCTTCCCGTCGAACGACCATCCGAGCCGGCGCGCGCCCATCACCTTCCACATCACGACTCCGGCCGGGCTGTCCGCGGTCGCCAACGGCAAGCTCACCGAGCGCACCGAGCAGGCCGACGGGCGCGTGAAGTGGACGTACGACTCCGAGCAGCCGGTGGCGACGCAGCTCGCGCAGTTGGCGATCGGCCGGTTCACCTTCGTCGACGGCACCGGCCCGCACGGGCTGCCGATACGTGACGTGGTCCCGGACGACCTGGTGGCGCCGACCGAGGAGTACCGCAAGCTCACCGCCGACCACATCGCCTGGCTGGAGGAGCGCCTCGGCCCCTACCCGTTCGACCGCTACGGCGTACTCGTCGGCGACACCGACCTGGGCGTGGCGCTGGAGACGCAGTCGCTGTCCCTGGTCCCGAAGGCCGATCTGCTGGGCACACGGGTCGACGCCGAGCGCAATCTCGTGCACGAGCTGGCCCACCAGTGGACCGGTGACAGTGTCGGCATCAAGACCTGGTCCGACCTGTGGCTGAGCGAGGGCCACGCGCGGTTCTACGAGCGGCAGTACTCGCAGGAGCACGGCGGCGACAACTTCGAGGCCACCATGAAGACCGCGTACACGAGCCACGACCAGTGGCGCCACGACTACGGCGCCCCGGCCGAGCCGACCGAGCCGAACCTCTTCAAGCGGATGCGCTACGACGGTTCTGCGCTCGTCCTGTACGCGCTGCGCGAGAAGGTCGGCGAGGCGACCTTCGGGAAGATCGAGCGCGCCTGGGTGACGACGTACAAGGGGAAGACCGCGAGCACGCAGGACTACATCGACCTGGCCTCGAAGGTCGCGCGCGAGGATCTCGACGGCTTCCTGCACCCCTGGCTGTACGGGGCGAAGACCCCGCCGATGCCGAACCACCCCGACTGGGTGGTCGCCCCGGTCCAGGGCTGACCACCCGGAGCGGCCCCTCCACGGCGGGGAGGAGGGGCCGCCCTCCCGGGGTCAGCGGATGCCCACCGCCGCGAGCGCCTTGCGCTGCCGTGCCGAGGGCTGCGCCGGGAAGTACAGGTAGCAGACGCCGCCCGTGCCGGAGACGACGTTGCCGGAGGCGTTGTACCGCTTGGTCCGCAGCCAGATGTTCTCCCACTCGCGCCGCTTGTAGACGCGGCGCACGGCCTGGTCGCTGGGCGACGCGGGGTCGTTGGCGATCACGTCGCCGTCGGCCGTGAACCCTATGACGGTCATGAGGTGGCCCGAGGTGCCGTAGCCCGCGCCCGTCAGTTCGGTCTTCAGGAACGACTGGGACGTTATGGCCGGGATGCCGGCGGCGATCAGCGTCTCCAGGTCGGTGAGCGAGCCGAGTCGGGTCACCACCCCCTGGAGGTCGGGGTACGTCGCCGCGTAGGCGGCGTTGAAGGGCCAGTTGCCGCAGCCGCCGTACTGGTAGTCGTACGTGAAGCGGGCCGCGTGGCACACCTGGGGGTCGGCGTACGCGGGGTCGACCCAGGACAGTTGCTCGGCGGTGGGCCGGCGGCCCCAGTACTCGATGATCATCTGCGAGGAGGTCGGACTGCACCAGGCCTCGCCGCCGTTGTCGTACTCGGGGTACTGCCCGGAGTGGATCTCCTGGGACAGGCGCGGGACCGCGAGTTCCTGGGCGAGGCCCGGGGTCGAGGCCGGGACGGTGAAGCGGTCCGGGACGTCGGAGCCCATCGCGCCGAGCCGCCACACGACGGGCGTGACGCGGCTGCCCGGGGTCCGGTACAGGGTCAGGCGCAGTCGGTACGAGACGAGGCGCAGGCCGGAGGCGGCGTCGTCGATGGAGAAGGTGTCCGTCCAGATGCTGCTCTTGCCGTCGCTCTGGTCGTCCAGGGACGTCCGCTTGATGTCCTGGTCGCCGGCGGCCCAGCGGCCCATCACGTACCAGGGGGTGTTCGTACCGTCGGAGTACGTGCCCGTCAGTTCGACCTGGAGCCAAGTGCCCGTCGGTGTGTCCGCGTTCCAGGAGGCGATGGCCTCGGTGGCGGGGACGGCGAGTTTGTGGACCGGCGAGGTCCAGGTGGCGTACTCCCAGGTGGAGGCCTTGCCGGTGTGCGGATCGGTGTAGTCCGTGGTGCCGGCCGGGGCCGCGATCACCACCCCGGGGCGGGCGCCGGACACGCTGCGCGTGCCCTTCGCGGTGCCGCCGCGCCAGTCGGAGTACGAGGTCCAGGCGCGGTTGTCCACGAGGCCGCCCGGTGCTTTCCCGTGGCGCGCCGGTGCGGCGGCGGCCGGCGGGCTCGCGGCGCCCACGGCCGCCGCGGCGACGGCGGCGGCCAGGACGGTTCTGCGGGACGGCTGTTCGGCTCTGCTCATGGGTGGATGACCCCCAGGTGTCCGGAACGGGCGGGCCCAATGCACGGTGGTGGGCCAACTATGGACGCCGGACCCCGAGTTCTGCCAGCACTTCGGCTCGCGTCGCGCCCACCAATATTGGTCGGGACCACTGGCATGACCTGCGGAGCCTCTCCCCGGCCCGGCGAGGACCGGGCCGGGGGAGGGCGTCGGACGCGCCGCGCGAAGGCCGTCGGACACCGAGGGGGCGTCCGTCAGATGAGGTCCATCGCCGCGACCTCGTCGGGCCGGCCGTAGCTGACGGGACCCTGGAAGCGGCGGCGGGCCGTGGCGAACCACCAGACCGTGGCGACCACGAGCACCACGGCCAGGGCGATGGACGCGTAGTTGAAGGTGTCGCCGGTGATGGGCGAGACCTGCGGCAGCATGAACAGCACACTGCTGGCGAGGATCCAGATCACCGCCACCCAGCCGATGAGCCTGCTCCAGCGTCCCAGGTTCCAGGGGCCGGGCCGGAACTCGTCGCCGAGCCGCAGCCGAAGGAAGATGGGCACGGCGTAGGCGAGGAAGAGTCCGACGACGTTGACGCTGACGATGGCTGTGAAGGCGGTGTGCGACCACCAGCCGGGCAGGACCAGCGCCAGCGAGCAGCCGACCGCCAGCCAGACGGCCTTGACGGGGGTGCGGGTGCGCGGCGAGACCGAGTGCCACCACCGCGAGCCGGGCATCGCGCCGTCCCGGGAGAAGGCGAAGATCTGCCGGGTGTTGCTGGTCAGATTGGCCAGGCCGCAGAAGAGCATGGCGCCGATGACGATGAGCAGGATCGCCTTTGCCGTGCCCATGCCAAGCCCGTCGATGAGAATCTGCACCGGCGGCGCCGAGGAGCCCGCCACCTGGTCATAATCATGAATGCTGTACACAAGGGCGAGCATGAGGAGGAGTCCGGTGACCGCCGAATAGCCGATCGCGCGCGTGATCCCCTTGGGCGCGTTGACCGTGGCCCGGACCGTTTCCTCGGACATGTGGAAGCTGCCGTCGAAGCCCGTGAAGGTCCAACTGGTGACCAGCAGGCCGAGCATCCCCCCGTAAAGGCCGTTGGTGAAACCGGTGTTGTTCTCGAAATGCGTGACGAACGAAGCCGACTGGTGATGATCGGGCATCACGACGAGTGTGCTCACGATCACAACGAGCCCGATCAGCAGCCACCACACCGAGATCCGGTTGAGCACGGCGACCAGGTGCACCGTGTAGGTATTGGCCAGCCCCTGGAGCACGATGATCACCATCGTGATCAGGACGGTCTGGTGCGCGGTCGGCTCGTACGAGTCCCACTGGAGCGCGACGAAGGCCTGGATGAACGTGGCGGCCGCGTACCCGGTGGCCGCGGTGCCGCCCACCTGACCCACGAAATTCAGCCATCCCGTGTACCACGACCATGCGCCCTTGTGACGCTTGGCGAGCTTTCCCGCGGAGAAATACAGCGCCCCGCTGGTCGGATAGGCGGATGCCACTTCCGCCATGGCGGCGCCGATGAACAGCACCATCACGGACACGCCGATCCAGCCGAACACGAGAATGCGCGGACCACCGGCATTCATACCGAACCCGAAGGACGAGAAGATTCCCGAGATGATGTTGATGATGGTGAATGAGATCGCGAAATTGTCGAACGCCTGGAATCGACGCGTCAGTTTTCGCGGATATCCCATCGCATGAAGTGTCGCGTCGTCGTCGAGCGCGGCGGATTCCTCACCTGTGCGCCCTCTGGTACGTGGAGCCGATATCCGTTCTGACACAACTGACCTTTCTCTGGGGGGTTGGCCGGAAGACTGTGGGGGCCGGCCCGGGCAGCCGGTCGGTCAGGTGGCTCCCGGCACCGGCATGCCGCACGTCCGGCGGGCACGGGAGAGTTGCTCCTCGGGCTCGCCGAACACGCTCCACGGCATGCGGCAGGCGTACGGCCCCATGGCGGTGAAGACCGCGCGCGCCTCGAACTCGCGCTGGGACATGAACAGGGCGTGCGCCAGGTAGGACAGGTCGAGCACCGGGGTGAACCGGTAGCCCGGCACCTCGGGGAGCCAGTTCTGGTAGATCGCGAGCGCGGTGGAACGCCACTGGGGCTGCTCCCAGGTCCGGTCGACCAGGAGCTGCGAGGGGTTGTAGCTCTCCACCAGGGCCACCAGCGGAAGGAGTCGCAGCGGCGAGGAGGCGGGGGCACGCTGGCTCAGGAAGGCGGCCACGTCCCAGGCGGCGTTGACCGAACCGCCGTGGCGGGTGAAGAAGAAGGCCAGGAATCGATGGTGGCCCTCGCGGTGCCAGGGGTCGAGGCGGAGGATGTGCGAGAACAGCCGCCAGGGGCCGGGCGGCGCGGTGAGCAGCCCCTGCGGGGCGGGTTCGCGCAGATCGTGCAGCCGGGCCATGGACAGCTTGGCGGCCCAGGGCGTGGGATCGGCGGGGATCATGACGGCGGCCCGCTCGCAGGCGGTCAGCGCGATCCGCTCCAGGGCCTCGGCCCGGCCGTCCTTGGTGTCGGCCGCGCGCAGGGCCCGCAGCACGGCCACGCGTGCCCACAGGAGCGCCGCCTCGGGGGAGGGCTCCTCGGCCAGCCAGCGTTCGGCGAGGTCGGAATCGGCGGCCTCGGAGGCCACCACCAGGGAACGGTGGGCACGCAGTCCGAAGTCTGCGCGTGTCTCCTCCAGGGCCTCACGGGCACTCAGATAGCGGCCGGCGCGGACATCCACACAGACGCTCGCGAGTCTGCGGTCGTCGGCCGCCGGATGCCACACATACTGCCCCTCGAATAACCCCGCGGCCATCTTCCCCTGTCCGTCCCCGTACGACACTTCGCAGTTGCGCAACAGGCACCCTACTCAGCATCAAGGGGAGCCGGAACGGGGTTTCCGAAATACCTGGTTCCGCAGTGGGGACATCTTATGGAGGAAGAGAAAGCAGACCCTGGGGATTGTTCAAAAGGTAGTTCAATGCGGCACTATTGTGCGGCCGCGCATCCACCGCGAACAGCGCTCGATAGAATGTTCCCCAGGAATATGCCCGAAACCTCCCCCGCACAGCCGTCCGCGCCCCTGCCGACCCCGCCTCTCCCCAGGGAAACACCATTCACGACCTCGCCGCACAGCTGCTCCGGCTGCCGCCGTCCTGCGGCCCCGTCCGCCTCGTCGGCATCGACGGGCACGCGGGCTCCGGAAAGACCACATTCGCCGGGCAGTTGGCGGCGGCACTGGACGGCGCGCCCGTGCTGCACCTGGACGACGTCGCCACACACGAGGAGCTCTTCGCCTGGACCGGACGGCTGCTGCGCCAGGTGATCGAGCCGCTGCGCCGCGGGGAGCCCGCCCGGTACGCCCCCTACGACTGGACGACCCGCGGCTTCGGGCCGTCCCGCGAACTGCCGGCCGCGCCGGTGATCCTGCTGGAGGGCGTCGGCGCCGGCCGCCGGGCGTTGCGGCCGTTCCTCGCTCGACTCCTGTGGATGGAGTTGCCGCACGAGGAGGCCTGGACGCGAGGGCAGCGACGGGACGGCGAGGCGCAGAGCGAGTTCTGGGACGGATGGGTCCGCGCCGAGCGCCGACACTTCGCCGACGACCCTTCGCGCCCCTTTGCCGACCTTCTGGTGCGGCAGTGTCCTGAGGGATACGAGGTACGGAAGGGACCTGATGGGACCCTCGGACCGGACACCTCCATCACTCACGGTGACGGACCATCCGCAATGTGCTGAACTTGTGAAGACCCTTGCGAACGAACTTCCGTGAGTGCTCCAACTCGGCTTGACCGGGGGGCCGTACAGGACTTACGTTCTGAATGTGCGGCCTTTGGGAGCCGCCCGCATTCGCGAAGCCCCCGGTTGTTCCCCCGTGATCGGGGGCTTCGTTCTGCCCACACCCCCTTTTTCGGACGCCGCGCGCCGCGATTCGTTCACCCTCGGTGACCGCGCACAGTGCGCCCCATCTGCTCCCACCTCGTGGAACGGGGTGTGCGGCACCCTTCGGCCCGCCCCTGTGCCGCAGGTACGATGCCCTCGGTGCGACCTTCGGACGGCTGCTCTGCGCACCGGTGCAACTCCCGTCCGCGGCACAGCAGTTCGACCAAATTGCCGACGGGTACCGGCCCGGCGGCGAGGGGGTGCCGGTCCACGAGGCACTCCCCGATCATCGGGGGCACGGTTTGTGGGGGGACGCGATGGACTTCGGCACGCAGGGCCCCGAGGCCCCGGCCGACCTCGCCTGGCTGCGAGGCGTGGACGCCTACACGATGGGCGCCTATCCGCAGGCGGAGGAGGAATTCCGTACCGCGGTCCGGATCGACCCGGGCATGGCGGACGGCTGGCTCGGCCTGCACGCGCTGCGCGTGGACACGACGACCGCGCTGCTGCGGATGTTCCGCCACCGCGACCGCTTCGGCGAGCAGCGCGCCCGCCACCGACGCACGCTCAACTCCTGGTACTGGCTCGGCTGGTGGGTCCAGCCGGTGCTGGAGAGCCCGCGCGACCTGCTGCTGGCGCACGCCTCGCACTGGCTCGACGGACGCCATGTCCCGGAACTCGACCGGGCGTTGGCCAGCCTGCCGCCCGTGGACGCCGATCATCAGGTGCGGTTCCTGCACGCCTGTCGCGCCTATCTGGTCAAGGACTGGGAGCAGCTGGTCCGGCACACCGACCCGCTGATCGACGATCCGATGCTCGGCATAGAGGCCGGGCTCTTCGGCGGTATGGCGCGGGTGCGTCTGGAGATGTACGGGCAGGCGGAGCCGCTGCTCTCCTCCGCGCTGATGCGCTGCCGCAGCGAGCAGCCGCAGCGCAAGGAGCTGCGGTACTGGCTGGCCCGGGCCCACGAGGGCACCGGACGGTCCGCCGCGGCGCTGCCGCTGTACCGGGCGGTGCACAGGGTCGACCCCTCCTTCATGGACACCTCGGCCCGGCTGGCGGCCATAGCCGAGGGCGACGGGTACGACGACGCCGCCGCCGACCTCGCGGCGATCAGCCTGGCCGGCATGGGACAGGACGTCATGGAGGGCCCGGACGGCGTGGACCCGCTGTTCGGCGTCGAGGGGCGGGACCTGAAGATCTCGGAGCCCGGACTCGCGCCACCGGGCGGGCTGCCGCCCGAGGCCGACTCGGTGCGGGAGAAGGCCGTGCTGCCGGTGCAGCCGCTGCCCACGGGCCCGACCGACCCCGCGTTACTCGAGGAGGCGCTCGCCGAGCTGGAGCGCATGGTGGGCCTGGAACCCGTGAAACGGCAGGTCAAGGCGCTGTCCGCGCAGCTGAACATGGCGCGGCTGCGGGCCGGTCAGGGCCTGCCGGTGCAGCCGCCGAAGCGGCACTTCGTCTTCTCCGGCCCGTCCGGCACCGGCAAGACCACCGTGGCCCGCATCCTCGGCCGGGTCTTCTACGCGCTCGGCCTCCTCGGCGGCGACCATCTGGTGGAGGCCCAGCGCGCTGACCTGGTCGGCGAGTACCTGGGGCAGACCGCAGTGAAGGCCAACGAGCTGATCGACTCCGCGATCGGCGGCGTCCTCTTCGTGGACGAGGCGTACTCGCTGTCCAACTCCGGCTACGGCAAGGGCGACGCGTACGGCGACGAGGCCCTGCAGGTCCTGCTGAAGCGGGCCGAGGACAACCGCGACCACCTGGTCGTCATCCTCGCCGGCTACCCGGAGGGCATGGACCGCCTGCTGGCCGCCAACCCCGGTCTCTCCTCCCGGTTCACGACCCGCGTGGACTTCCCCTCCTACCGCCCCCTCGAACTCACCTCCATCGGAGAGGTGCTGGCCGCCGAGAACGGCGACGTCTGGGACGACGAGGCCCTCGACGAGCTCCGCTCCATCAGCGGTCACGTCGTCGACCAGGGCTGGATCGACGAGCTCGGCAACGGCCGCTTCCTGCGCACGCTGTACGAGAAGAGCTGCGCGTACCGGGACCTGCGCCTGTCGGGCTACCCGGGGACCCCGTCGCGCGACGACCTGTCCACCCTGCGGCTGCCGGACCTGATGCAGGCGTACGGGGAGGTGCTCTCCGGCCGGGGACCCCAGGATCCGTCGGCGCTCTGACCGCCCGCCGCACCCCGCTTCGGGTCGGCACCTCCGAGCCCGCCCATGAACGCGCGGTTCCCCGGGCCCCTGAAGGGGCACGGGGAACGGCGCGACAAGCCCCCACCGGCCCGCGGCCGAGCGGGAGGCCGGCGACGGCTCAGCTCGCCAGCGCCTCCTCCGGAGCCTCGCTCGGGCGCGGCTCCGAGACACGCAGCGGCGGGGCTTCCCGATGCGCCGGGTCGCGGACCTCGCCCACCAGCAGCTCCAGGACGTCCTCCAGCGCCACCAGCCCCAGGACCTTGCCGGACGCGTCGGCGACCTGAGCGAGGTGCGTGGCGGCGCGGCGCATCACCGTGAGGGCGTCGTCCAGGGGAAGTTCGGCCCGCAGGGTCGTCATCGGGCGCCACATCTGCTGCGGCACCGCCCGGTCGGAGTCCTCCAGGTCGAGGACGTCCTTCACGTGCAGGTAGCAGCCCATGAAGGCGCCGTTCTCGGCGACCACCGGGAAACGCGAGTAGCCGGTGCGGGCGGTGAGCGCGACGACCTGGCCGGGAGTGACCGAGGGATCCACCGTGATCAGCAGATCGCTGTCCAGCAGGACGTCGGTGACCGGGCGGGAGCCCAGCTCCAGGGCGTCCTCCAGGCGCTCCTGCTCCTCGGGGTCGAGGAGACCGGCCTGGCCCGAGTCCTCGACGAGACGGTTGAGCTGTTCGCTGGTGAAGACCGCCTCGACCTCGTCCTTGGGCTCGACGCGGAACAGCTTGAGGATCACCCGCGCGCAGGCTCCCAGGGCGACGGTCACCGGACGGCACAGCCGCGCGAAGGCCACCAGACCGGGGCTGAGCCACAACGCGGTCTTCTCGGGCGCGGCCATCGCCAGGTTCTTCGGCACCATCTCGCCGATGACGAGGTGGAAGAAGACGACGAGGGCGAGCGCGATCACGTAGCCGAGCGGGTGGATCAGCCCGTCCGGCAGATGCGCCGCCTCGAAGACCGGCTCCAGCAGGTGGGCGACGGTCGGTTCGGCGACGGCGCCGAGCGTCAGCGAGCAGACGGTGATGCCGAACTGCGCGGCGGCCATCATCTGCGGGAGGCGTTCGAGGCCGTACAGGACCTGCCGGGCCCGTGCGGTCCCGAGCGGTTCGATCTGGCTGCGCCGCACGGAGACCAGGGCGAACTCGGCACCGACGAAGAAACCGTTGGCGAGCACCAGCAGGGCGGCGAAGAGAAGTTGGAGCACGCTCATCGGACGGCCTCCGGGACGGGCGCGGTCCGCACCAGGCGGACGCGTTCGGCGCGGTAGTGCCCGACCTGGCGTACCGACAGACGCCAGCCCGGCAGTTCGGCCCGGTCGCCGGGGGCCGGGATCCGGCCGAGCAGATCGGCGACCAGGCCGGCCACGGTCTCGTAGGGTCCCTCGGGCACGTCGATGCCTATGCGCTGGAGGACGTCGACGCGGCAGCTGCCGTCGGCGTCCCACGCGGGCCTCCCGTCCTCGGGCGGGGCGGGGGCGAGCTCGGGGAGTTCGTTGAGGACGTCGTCGTGCTCGTCGTGGACCTCGCCGACGAGCTCCTCGACGATGTCCTCCAGGGTGACGACGCCCGCCGTACCGCCGTACTCGTCGACGACGACGGCGATGGGCTGTTCGCTGCGCAACTGTTCCAGCAGCGGCTGCACGGGCAGCGTCTCCGGGACGAGCAGCGGTGCCTGGGCGATCCGGCCCACCGGGGTGCGCCGCCGGTCGTGCGAGGGGATCGCCAGGGCGTCCTTGAGATGCACCATGCCGACGATCTCGTCGATCCGCTCCCGGTAGACGGGGAATCGGGACAGGCCGGTGGCGCGGGTGAGGTTGACGACGTCCTCGGCGGTCGCCGACGACTGGAGCGCGCTGACCTTCACGCGCGGCGTCATGACGTGCTGGGCCGTCAGGTCGGCCAGCGAGATGGTCCGCACGAACAGGTCCGCGGTGTCCTGCTCCAGGGCGCCGGCCTGTGCCGAGTGCCGGGCCAGGGAGACGAGTTCGCCGGGGGTACGGGCGGAGGCCAGCTCCTCGGCGGGTTCGACGCCCAGTGCGCGCACCAGCCGGTTGGCGACGGTGTTGAGCGCGGCGATCACCGGCCGGAAGAGCCGGGAGAACGCGTGCTGGGGGCCCGCGACGAAGCGGGCGACCTGGAGCGGCCTGGACACCGCCCAGTTCTTGGGCACCAGCTCACCGACCACCATCTGCACGGCCGAGGCGAGCAGCATGCCGACGACCACGGCGACACCGGGCACGGCGCCTTCGGGGAGGCCGATCGCGGTGAACGGGCCGTGCAGCAGCTCGGCGAGCGCCGGTTCGGCGAGCATGCCGACCACGAGCGAGGTGATGGTGATGCCGAGCTGGGTGCCGGAGAGCTGGAAGGACAGCTCCTTGAGGGAGTCGACCACGGTACCGGCCCGTCGGTCGCCTTCGGCCGCGGCCTTCTCGGCGTCGGGGCGCTCGACCGTGACGAGGCCGAACTCCGCCGCGACGAAGAAGCCGTTGGCGAGGATCAGCAGGAACGCCGCTCCCAGGAGCAGCAGGGGGATGGTCATGCCGCCGCCTCGGTATGTCGGGAGGGGGCGGCGCAGGTACTACAGGACGATCCGTCCATCGCTGGAGGGAGTCACTCCTCGGGTAGCAGGGGGCCTTGGAAACGCCGGGTGGCAGATCGAAGGCGGAGGCGCAACGAAAACGCCTCCGCCAACAGGTTAATCAAGACATGGGCCCTCGGGGCAGGGTGGAAGGGCGAGAGTCAGCCCTGATGTTCGTCACGTCGTCCGTGCGGCTCGCCGATGGCCCGCGCCTCGGCGAGGGCGCGCAGGGCGCGGGCGTCCTCGATCGCGCGCTGTTTGGCGATGCCCGGCTGGATGCCGAGCGCGGGCAGGCTGGTGCCGTCGCTCAGGTTGAGGAACACCCAGGGGTCGCCGGGGCGCAGGTTGACCTGGAGGATCTCGGCCCACTCCAGGTGCCTGCTGCTGGCGATGTTGACCACCGTGACGCCGGTCTCGTCGGCGACGACCTTGGGCCGGGCGAGCAGCAGGAGTACGCCGAAGAGCAGCGCCGCGGTGAAGACGAAGCTGGTCCGCTCCCCCGGGCTGAGCTGTTCGAGGAGCAGGGCGACCGTCGTGATGACCACGAAGATCGCGGCTCCGCCGATGAGCAGCACGGCCCGGGTGCGGGACGGCCGGAAGGTGACGGGGAGCGCGGGAGGCGCGGAGTTGTCCGACATGTTCAGCGTCCCGTCAGAGCCGGCAGGCGTGGATGGCCGTGGTCAGGATGGCCCGCGCGCCGAGGGCGTACAGGTCGTCCATGATCCGCTGGGCCTCCTTGGCGGGGACCATGGCGCGGACGGCCACCCAGCCCTCGTTGTGCAGCGGCGAGATGGTCGGCGACTCCAGCCCCGGGGTGAGCGCGACGGCCTTCTCCAGGTGTTCGGCGCGGCAGTCGTAGTCCATCATCACGTACGTCCGCGCGACCAGGACGCCCTGGAGGCGGCGCAGGAACTGCTGGACCTTGGGCTCGGCCTCCTCCGAGGTGTCGGCGCCGACGCGGCGGATGACGACGGCCTCGGACTTCATGATCGGGTCGCCGAATACCTCCAGGCCCGCGTTGCGCAGCGAGGTGCCGGTCTCGACGACGTCCGCGATGACCTCGGCGACGCCCAGCTCGATGGCGGTCTCGACGGCGCCGTCGAGGTGGACGACGGAGGCGTCGATGCCGTGGTCGGCGAGGTGCTTGGCGACGATGCCCTCGTAGGAGGTGGCGACCGTCATGCCGGACAGGTCCGCTACGCCGTTCGCCGTACCGGGCTTGGTGGCGAAGCGGAAGGTGGAGCGGGCGAAGCCGAGCGGGAGGATCTCCTCCGCGTTGGCGCCCGAGTCGATGAGCAGGTCCCGGCCGGTGACGCCGATGTCGAGGCGGCCGGAGGAGACGTAGATCGCGATGTCGCGGGGGCGGAGGTAGAAGAACTCGACCTCGTTCTCCGGGTCGACGATCCGCAGCTCCTTGGACTCCCGGCGCTGCTGGTAGCCGGCCTCATGCAGCATGTCCGCCGCAGGGCCTGACAGGGAACCCTTGTTGGGGACGGCGATGCGCAGCATGAGGTCGGCTTCCTTCGTTCGTGCGTGTGGTGTGCGAATTGCTGGTGCGACTCAGAGGTGGGCGTACACGTCGTCGAGGGAGATCCCGCGCGCGACCATCATCACCTGGACGTGGTAGAGCAGCTGCGAGATCTCCTCGGCGGCGGCGTCCTTGCCCTCGTACTCGGCGGCCATCCAGACCTCTGCGGCCTCTTCGACGACCTTCTTGCCGATGGCATGGACACCCTTGCCGACCAGCTCGGCGGTACGCGAAGTGGCGGGGTCGCCGTTGGCGGCCTTGTGCTGGAGCTCGGTGAAGAGCTCCTCGAACGTCTTCTTGGACATGGTGCTGCCCACCCTACGCGCTCGTGGCCGTACCTCAGCGCCAGGGTTCGGATACTGAGCGGAGCGTGGCCGCCGTCGCCACGGCGGCGGTCACCGCCTCGTGGCCCTTGTCCTCGTTCGAGCCCTCGATGCCCGCGCGGTCCAGGGCCTGTTCCTCGGTGTCACAGGTCAGCACGCCGAAGCCGACGGGGACACCGGTGTCGATGGAGACCTGGGTGAGGCCCTGGGTGACCCCCTGGCACACGTAGTCGAAGTGGGGGGTCCCGCCGCGGATGACGACTCCGAGCGCGACGATCGCGTCGTAGCCGCGTCCGGCGAGGACCTTGGCGACGACCGGGAGCTCGAAGCTGCCGGGGACCCGCAGCAGGGTCGGCTCGTCGATCCCCAGCTCGTGCAGGGCGCGCAGCGCGCCGTCGACGAGGCCGTCCATCACCTTCTCGTGCCACTGTGCCGCGATGACCGCGACGCGCAGGTCGCCGCAGTTGCGTACGGACAGTTCGGGTGCACCCTTGCCGCTCACGTCTCTCCTCAGTGCCGCTGTGCTGTGTTGCCGTTGGTGCTGCTTGTTCGGTGGTGTTGCCGTGTTACTGGTTGCTGCAGGCCGACACGGTGGTCGTGTCGAGCCAGGGCAGATCGTGTCCCATCCGGTCCCGCTTGGTGCGCAGGTAGCGGAGGTTGTGCTCGCCCGCCTGGACGGGCATCGGCTCGCGTCCGGTGACCTGGAGGCCGTGCCGGACGAGCGCGTCGGTCTTGTCGGGGTTGTTGGTCATCAGGCGCAGGCTCCGCACGCCGAGGTCCTCCAGGATCTGGGCGCTCGCGCCGTAGTCCCGGGCGTCGGCGGGCAGACCCAGCTCCAGGTTGGCGTCGAGGGTGTCCCGGCCGCGTTCCTGGAGTTCGTACGCGCGCAGTTTGGAGAGCAGCCCGATGCCGCGTCCCTCATGACCGCGCAGGTAGACCACGATGCCTCGGCCCTCGGCCTGGATGCGCTGCATGGACGTCTGGAGCTGGGGGCCGCAGTCGCAGCGCTGCGAGTGGAAGACGTCGCCGGTGAGGCACTCGGAGTGGACGCGGACGAGGACGTCCTCGCCGTCGCCGACGGTGCCGTGGACGAGGGCGACGTGCTCGACGCCGTCGACGGTGGAGCGATAGCCGTAGGCGGTGAACTCGCCGAAGGCGGTGGGCAGGTGCACCTCGGCCTCACGGCGCACGGTGGGCTCGGCCGACGGTCCCCCCTGCTCGGGCGGGGCCGAGAGCTTGAGGGAGCGCCGGTAGGCGATCAGGTCCTCGATGGAGATGATCGTCAGGCCGTGCTTGCGGGCGAACGGGATCAGCTCGGGCAGCCGGAGCATCCGGCCGTCCTCGCCGGCGATCTCGACGATCGCGCCGGCGGGGCGCAGTCCGGCGAGGCGGGCCAGGTCGACGGCGGCCTCGGTGTGGCCGTTGCGGACCAGGACACCGCCGGGCCTGGCGCGCAGCGGGAAGATGTGCCCGGGACGGACGAAGTCGTCGGCCTGGGCGGTCCCGTCGGCGAGGAGCTGAAGCGTGGTGGCCCGGTCGGACGCCGAGATGCCGGTGGTCACACCGTGGGCGGCGGAGGCGTCCACGGACACCGTGAACGCGGTCTTCATCGACTCGGTGTTGTCGTCGACCATCTGCGGGAGCCGGAGCCGGTCGAGTTCGTCGCCCTCCATGGGCGCGCAGATCAGGCCGCGGCACTCGCTCATCATGAAGGCGACGATCTCGGGGGTCGCCTTCTCGGCCGCGATGACGAGGTCGCCCTCGTTCTCCCGGTCCTCGTCGTCGACGACCACGACGGGGCGGCCGGCCGCGATGTCGGCGATGGCCTGCTCGATCGGGTCGAGAGCGAAGTCGGAGGCATCCTGGTCGTGCCCGGTGCTGTACCAAACCGGCGCGGTTGTCATGCCGGAGCTCCTTCCATGACGGGCTGCCCGGCCTTTCGGGAGCGCAGCCACCAGTCGCGCATGCCCCACAGGACGAGCGCGCCGTACAGGACGTAGACGAATCCGGAGAAGGCGAAGCCGTTGGCGAAGTTCAGCGGTACGCCCACGACGTCGACGAGCAGCCAGGCGAACCAGAACTCGACCATGCCGCGCGCCTGGGCGTACATCGCCACGATCGTGCCGACGAAGATGTACGCGTCCGGCCAGGGGTCCCAGGACAAGGACGGGTAGGCGAAGAACAGGCCGGCGACGGCGACCGTGCCGACGGCGGCGGCACCGGCCATCGCCGCGCGTTCGCGCCAGGTGGCGAAGCGGACCGCGACGGAGCCGTCCTGGCCCTTGCCGCGGTTCCACTGCCACCAGCCGTACACGGCGACGACCATGACGACGACCTGCTTGCCCGCGCTGCCGGAGTAGTGGGCGGTCGCGAAGGCCGCGAAGAGGATGACGCCCGAGACGAACTGGGCGGGCCAGCTCCATATGGAGCGCCGCCAGCCGAGGGCGAGGGCGATCAGACCGATCACGTTGCCCGCCATGTCCGACCACTTGATGTGCTGGTCGAACAGGACGAAGGCCTCGGAGTTGAGCCAGTTCACCGGGTGGCTCCCTCGGTGCCGGGCAGGCCGGCCGGCTGGTCACCGCGCCCGCCGAGCAGCCGCTCGACGTACTTGGCGATCACGTCGACCTCGAGGTTGACCGGGTCGCCGGGCTGCTTGTGGCCGAGCGTGGTCAGGTCGAGGGTGGTGGGGATGAGGCTGACCGTGAAGTGGTCGGGGCCCGCGTCGACGACCGTGAGGCTGATGCCGTCCACGGTGATCGAACCCTTCTCGACCACGTAGCGGGAGAGGTCCGCGGGGAGCGAGATCTTGACGATCTCCCAGTTGTCGGACGGCTTGCGCTCGATGATCGAGCCGGTGCCGTCGACGTGCCCCTGCACGATGTGTCCGCCGAGGCGCTCGCCCACGGCCATGGGGCGTTCCAGGTTGACGCGGGAGCCGACGGCCAGGGCACCGAGGCTGGAGCGGTTCAGGGTCTCCGCCATGACGTCGGCGGTGAACTCGTCGCCCTCGTGCTCGACCACCGTGAGACAGACGCCGTTGACGGCGATGGAGTCGCCGTGCTGCGCGCCCTGCGTGACGACGGGGCCGCGCAGACGAAAACGGGAGGCGTCGTCGAGGATCTCGACGGCGGTGACCTCACCCAGCTCTTCGACGATTCCGGTGAACACTTCCCGGGTCCTCCTGCCTCATGGGGCACGGACTCCGGGGCCTGTCGATGACGACAGAATGAGCGGACGAGAACACCGGGAACGTCGCCGACAGGGACACGTCCGACAGGACGTGCCGCAACATACGGCGGCGCGCACGAATGCCCGCCCGCCGCGCACTGCCTCCCATCCGGACTTTAACCGTCGGTCCAGGAATTTCACCTGGTCAACCGGCCGCTGGAAGCGACCGGGTCGCGGACTGTAACCGCCGGTTCGGAATTTCACCGACCCCGGAGTGCGCTGCTTCTGGTACAGGGCCAGTCTGCCACGCCTGATCGACGTCCATGCGGGTGAACCCCTGTGGGGTGCCTCACAGGTCAGGCGAATGGACTTCTGCGACAGGCCCGCCGGCCCAACTCCCTTGCCACGAAGCCATCTTGTTATTGGTCCATACCTATTGACCCTGTTGGTCTAGTCCACTTAGGGTCTGCGATCACTGCGCTGTGCCCCCCAGATCGACCCGGCGGCGGTGACGAAGGCCCTTGCCCCGCCGCCGGGTCCCCCACCCCGACCTCCTCGGGTCTCCCGGCACGGAGAGCCGACCCGAAGGCACATACGGGCCCGGGGACATGGCATGAACCGCCTCTGCCAGGCTGGGAGCGTGACGACAAGCCTCGCCGACGAGTTCGAGACGCACCGCCCGCAGCTGTTCGGGCTCGCCTACCGCATGCTCGGCTCCGCCGCGGACGCGGAGGACGTCGTGCAGGACGCCTATCTGCGTTTCAGCAGGACCGACCGGGCGGCCGTCGAACAGCCGCGCGCCTGGCTGGCGAAGGTCGTCACCAACCTCTGTCTCAACCTGCTCGCCTCGGCCCGCGCGCGGCGCGAGCGGTACACGGGGACATGGCTGCCCGAGCCCGTCGTCACCTCGGACGGGACGCTCGGCCCCCTGGAGTCGGCCGAGCGGCGTGATGCCGTGTCCCTGGCCCTGCTCGTCCTCCTGGAGCGGCTCACCCCGACGGAACGCGCCGTGTATGTGCTGCGTGAGGCCTTCGCGTACGACCACCGGGAGATCGCCGGCGTACTCGCGCTCGGCGAGGCCAACTGCCGCCAGCTGTACCGGCGGGCGGTGCAGCGGCTCGCCGTGCCCGAGGCCCGCTTCGATGCCCCTCCGGAACAGCAGGAGGGGCTCGTGGCCTCCTTCCTCACGGCGGCGCGCGAAGGCGACCTGGCCGGCCTGGAGCGGCTGCTGGCGGCGGACGTGACCTGGTGGTCCGACGGCGGCGGCAAGGTCAGAGCGGCACTGCGGCCGATCCGGGGGCGCGACAAGGTCCTGCGCTTTTTCGCGGGCGTCACGAACAGGATCGAAGCGGGCGCCGAGTTCACGACGGCCGAGGTCAACGGGAGTACGGCGCTGGTCGGACGGCACGACGGCCAGGTCTTCGTCGTCGTCTCGTTCGAGGCGCAGGACGGCGTTTTCACACAGATGCGCGGCGTGCTCAACCCGGACAAGCTGGCGTTCGTGGGACGCCAGCTGGCCGGGGTGTAGCGCGCCGTTGTCACATCGCACGGGTGCTGTGCGGTCTCAGTCGGTGAAGTCCGCTCCGCACGGGAGCGGCCGACGTCGAAAGGGCTGAGCAGCATGACCACGATCCTGGTGACCGGCGGTACCGGAACCCTCGGGCGGCTCGTCACCGCACGACTGCGGGCGGACGGCCACGACGTGCGGGTGCTGAGCCGGCGCACCGAGCCGTACGCCGTCGACCTGCGCGAGGGCGGTGCCGGGCTGGACGCGGCGCTGGCCGGCGTGGACACCGTCGTGCACTGCGCGAGCTCTCCCCGCGGGGGTGACGAGCGGGCGGCGGCGCACCTGATCGCGGCCGCGCGGAAGGCCGCGGTGTCCCACCTGGTCTACATCTCCATCGTCGGCGTGGACGTGGTGCCGCTCGGGTACTACCGGGCCAAGCTGGCCGTGGAGAAGCAGATCGAGGAGTCGGGGCTGGGCTGGACGATCCTGCGCGCCACCCAGTTCCACGACCTCGTGGCCCAGGTCCTCGGGTCCCTGGCCAAGATGCCCGTGCTGCTGCTCCCCGCCGGTGTCTCGGACCAGCCGGTGGAGGTGGCCGAGGTCGCCGACCGGCTCGCCGCACTGTCGCTCGGGGCACCCGCGGGCCGCGTCGACGACATGGGCGGCCCCGAGGTCCGCGGCTTCCGCTCCCTGGCCGACGCCTACCTGCGCGCCACCGGCAGGCGGCGCCCGCTCGTCGATGTGCGCCTGGCCGGAAAGACCTACCGGGCCTTCAGGAACGGCGGGCACCTCGCTCCGGACCACGCGGTGGGCAAGGGGACGTTCGAGGAGTACCTCAAGGCGCACATCGGAGGGACCGAGGCCTGAGTCGCGCGGGGCGCGCCCGGTGTACGGGCGCATGCGGGGAGGCGCGCCCTTCGCGCATACGGGGACGGCGCGGGCGGCCACCCCTCCCGGCGTACGGGACTGTGTGGGCAGCGTGCCCTCCGGCTCCGGGGAGTGAGCGGGAGGCCTGCCCGACCGGCGTCGGCGAGCGTGCGGGAGGCGCGCCCTTCCGGCGTACGGGACGGCTCGGGCGGCCTGCCCTCCCGGTACCGGGGATCGTGTGAGCTGCCTGCCCTCCCGGCGTACGGGACTGTGTGGGCAGCGTGCCCTCCGGCTCCAGGGAGTGAGCGGGAGGCCTGCCCGACCGGCGTCCGCGAGCGTGCGGGAGGCGCGCCCTTCCGGCGTACGGGACAGCTCGGGCGGCCTGCCCCCCGTATCGGGGATCGTGTGAGCTGCCTGCCCTCCCGCGCGCAGGCAACTGCCCTTCGGGCGTCCGCGACCGCGGCCCGGTCCGGGGCGCGGTCTAAAGGAGGTCGCGCCCCCCGGCGCTCCCAGGCGCCGCGAAGAGCTCGTCCTGCGCGCCGTCGCGCGCGGTGAGCAGCGCTCCGCGCAGCACCGCACCTCCTCCGAGCGTGCTCGCGCGCACCTCGGTGGGCAGCGGCGACATCCGCCGCAGCCGCTCCTCCACCCGCGCCGCGAGGGCGTCGCCGCCCGCCTGCCCGACCTCGCCGCCGAGCACCACGCACCCGGGGTCGAGCACGGCGATCACGGACGCGGCGCCGATGGCGAGCCGGTCGGCGAGGGCGTCGAGGAAGCGGGCGGCGCCGGAATCACCCGAGGCCGGGGCCGCCACGGCCGCGCGCACCAGCGCCGCGGCGTGCGGTTCGTGCGCGGCGGACTCCGCCGCGAGGCCGTGCTCCGCGGCGAGTGCCGCGACGGCCGCCGCGCCCGCCAGCGAGTGGAAGCCGCCCTCGCAGTCCGTCGCCGAGGGGAGCGTGCGGGTGCCGGGCACGGGCAGGAAGCCGATCTCCCCGGTGCCGCCGGAGGCACCGCGGCGCAGGGCGCCGTCCAGGACGACTGCCGCGCCGGTGCCGTGGCCCAGCCACAGCAGCACGAAGGTGTCGCGGTCACGCGCAGCACCGTCGCGCTGTTCCGCGAGGGCGGCGAGGTTGGTCTCGTTCTCGACGAGGACGCGGGCGGGCAGGCGTTCCTGGAGGGCGGCGACGAGGCGCCGGTGCCACGCGGGCAGACCGGAGGAGTCGCGCAGTTCGCCGCTGGCGGGGTCGATCAGGCCGGGCGCGCCGATCCCCACCGTGTGCAGACGCTCGGCCCCGGCCTCTTTGGCGGTGCGTTCGACCAGGGTGACCGCCTGTTCGACGGCGGGTCCGGTGCCCGTGTCGTCGGCGATCGGCAGGGACGCCCGCGCGAGCTCCGCGCCGAGCAGATCGCTGACGACGACGGAGACGCTCTCGGTGCGGACGTCGAGGGCGGCCAGCTGGGCGCGGTCGGCGACGATCCCGTACAGCCGGGCGTTCGGTCCGCGCCGCTGCTCCCCGGACTCGCCCACCACGCAGACGAGCCCCGCCGCGGTGAGCCGTTCCACGAGGTCGGCGACGGTGGGCCGGGACAGTCCGGTGAGCTGTTTCAACTGCCCTGCCGTCAAGGGGCCTTCCTGCTGGAGGAGCCGCAGGGCGAGCCGGTCGTTGATGGCTCGGGCGGTGCTCGGGGATGCGGGCATGCCGGGATCCTCCCAGATCACGGAGTCCTCCCGGGTCGGCAGGGCACGCGGCCCGGACGGCCGGGGTGCGGGCCCCGGCGTCCGGCGCCCGGTCCTGTCCTCCGGTACCGGCGTCCGCATCGTCGACTATTTATCAGGCAGGGTTCCTGATAGTTTACGGCAGCAGTATGGGGAGGACGTCCGGGAGGGGCAGCGGCACGATGGGTGAAGTGGTCTACGACATGAGCGACGTGAAGCGCGCCCGGTACGCCGTGGCTGCCGTGTTCGCGGTGCACGGGGCGGTCACCGGCTCCTTCGCGACCCGTGTCCCCTGGATCCAGGACCATGCCTCGCTCGGCGCGGGGCAGCTCGGCCTCGCGCTCGCCTTCCCGGCGATCGGCGCGTCGGTCGCGATGCCGCTGGCGGGCCGGATCAGCCACACCTTCGGCGCCCGCAACGCGCTGCGCGGTCTGATCTCGCTGTGGACGCTGGCGCTGATCCTGCCGTCCCTCGCACCGAACCTGTACACCCTGTGCCTCGCGCTCTTCACGTACGGCGCCACGGCGGGCATGGCGGACGTCGCGATGAACGCGCTGGGCGTGGAGGTCGAGAACCGGCTCCACAAGTCGATCATGTCGGGCCTGCACGGGTGGTGGAGCGCCGGCGCACTGATCGGCTCGGCGGCCGGCACGCTGGCCGCGCACCTGGGCTCGGACGCGCGTCTGCACCACGCCCTGGCTGCCGCGGTACTGACCGTCCTGGGCCTGGGCGCATGCCAGTGGGTGCTCGACCTCAAGCCGACCGAGGACGAGGAGCCGCCGCCGCGCTTCACGCTGCCGCCCAGGTCGGCGCTGCTCATCGGGGCGGTCGGCTTCTGCGCGGTGTTCGCGGAGGGCGCGAGCCTCGACTGGTCGGCGGTCTACCTGAGGGACCAGCTGGGCACCTCGGCCGGTCTCGCGGCGGCGTGCACGACCGGCTTCATGCTCACGATGGCGGTGGCCCGGCTCCTGGGCGACACGGTGGTGAACCGCTTCGGCGCCGTCCGCACGGTACGGGCCGGTGGAGTCCTCGCCGTGCTCGGCGGACTGCTGGTCGTCGTGGCCGACCGCCCGGCCGTGGCGATGGGCGGCTTCGGGCTGCTCGGCCTCGGCATCGCGGTCGTGGTTCCGCTCTGCTTCGCGGCGGCCGGACGCAGCGGCCCGAACCCGAGCCAGGCCATCGCGGGCGTCGCCACCATCACGTACACCTCGGGCCTGGTCGCGCCGAGCGCGATCGGCACCCTGGCGCAGGCGACGAACCTGATGGTGTCGTTCGGGCTGGTGACGGTCCTGGCGTGCGGCCTGGCCGTACTGGCGGGCGTGCTGCGCGCGGGCGACCGGGACCGCCCGACGGTCACCCCTGCGGGCGCAGCAGTTCCTGACCCAAGGCCCTGAACCGGTCGCTCCACGAGGTCGGGCGCAGCGTCCCGGCGTCGAGCCGGACCAGCACACGGGTGCCGTGCGCGTACGTCACCGCGCCGTCGGCCGAGCAGAAGCGGAAGCCGTAGGTGAGCCCGGTGGTGCCGAGCCGTTCCAGCCAGATGTGGACGGCGTAGGCGCCGGGCTTGCTGACCGGGGCCTCGTAGCTGACGCGCAGTTCCCGCACGGCGTTGCAGAAGTCGCCCGCCGCTTCCCAGTCGCCGTCGAAGCCGAAGCCGAGTTCGCTCCACAGCGCGGTCCAGGCGCGCTCCACCATGACCGGGTAGCGGGCGTTGTGGAGCAGTCCGAGGGCGTCCAGGTCGTCGAAGTGGACGGTGACGGGCAGCAGCCGCCCGTACGGCAGGGCGGGGGCGACGGGGGCTTCGGCGGTCACGGGCGGGGCTCCTGAGACGTACGGGACGAACGGGACATGGCCGAAAACGGCACCCCCTCATCCTAAGCAAACGCTCAGAAGCCCCGGCCGGGCGGGCTCAGCCCGCGATGGAGTCGAGCTGCTCGGCGGCGGGCCGCAGCGCCCACAGGTCACCGCCGGGAGGCGCCTCCAGCCTGGGCAGGGCGGCCCGGGCGGCCCGGTCCCCCGCGTCCGCGGCCGCGTGCACGACGTCGCTCGCCGCGAAGCGGTGGAACTCGAGCTCGGGATGCCCCCAGGGCTCGGCACCGGTGGCGGCGGGCAGCAGGTAGTCGACCGCCTTGAACAGACTCTGGCCGTCCGGCCCCCGGTAGGACCACAGGTTCACCCCGACGTGCCGGCCGATGGCCGCGAGCCGGGTGTAGGCGACCAGGTCGAAGGTCGAGTAGTGCCAGCTGCGGGTGCGCGCCAGTTCCTGGGGCTGGCTGCCGTCGCCGGCGATCTGCGGGTCGATGCGCCGGGCGCGGGCGTCGAGGACGGTCCGCCGGGCGAGATCCCGGTCGCCGGTCGCGTAGGCCAGGGCGGCGAGCTGCATGTCGTAGAAGGTGCCGTGGTTGTTCTGGGCGGCACCCTCCTCCTTGCCGAAGGCGCTGTCGGCCAGCCAGTCACGGAACGCGGTGTTCCAGGCGCGCATCGCACCGCGGTCCGCTTCGGACCAGCCGGGTGCGCCCGTGTCCAGGATGGCGACGGCGTCCAGGACGCTGGTGTAGGACTGCGAGAAGTCGATGATGCCGATGGCCCGGCCGTCGTACTTGCAGGGGATGAACTGCCCGTGGTCGAGGTTCGGGTTCATCCGGCTGTCCGGGGCGAGGAACCAGGTGCGCAGGACCTGTCCGGCCTTCTCGGAGTACCGCTTGTCGCCGCTGTAGTACCACGCGAGCGCCAGGTCGTACGTCGAGTCGAAGACCTTCTCGACGTCCTGGCGGTCGGTGCCGGTGTCGACCTCGGGGTTGCGCTGGCCGTCGCGCTGGACGTAGGGGCAGCCCCAGGGGTTCTCGGCGGTCCTGGGCTGGGACGGCCACCAGTAGGGCGCCTGGCTGAGGTAGTCGTGGACGTCACCGCCGGGGGCGGGCTTCGGCTTGTCGACGACCGTCCAGGGGCCCTGGCCGAGCCAGTTGTCGGCGCGGGCCGTCAAGTCCTTCAGGGCGCGGGCGAGTTGTGGATCTCCGTGGTCCAGGCGGACCTTCGTCCGCTGGAGTGCGGCGCCGTCGAGGACGGCCGTCCGGGGAACCTTGGGCCCCGCGTGGGCCGTGGCCGAGGGGACGACGGTGGCCGCCAGGGCGATCACGGCGGCCACGACCACGCCCAGTCGGGATCTTGCACTCATTGACAACTCCGATCAGACATGTGAACGAGGTTCATGAGTAAGACCGTGCGAGCGTAGGGCGGCTGGTTACCCCTGACAATGGTCCGGACAGATTCACGTACAGAGAAAGCGAAGCCACACCATGGACCTCGGCGTGCGCTGGAAACTGCACGGCGACGGGCGCAGGCCCGAACCCGGAGCAGTCGTCCGCCCCGATGAACGCCTCTCCTGGCCCCGCACGATCGGGCTGGGGGCGCAGCATGTGGTGGCCATGTTCGGGGCGTCCTTCGTCGCGCCCGTCCTCATGGGCCTCGACCCCAACCTCGCGATCATGATGTCCGGCGTCGCGACCGCCATCTTCCTGCTCGCGACACGCGGCCATGTGCCCAGCTACCTGGGCTGTTCCCTGTCCTTCGTCGGCGTCGCCGCCGTGATCCGCGCCCAGGGCGGCACCAGTGCGACGGTGACCGGCGCCGTGTTCGTCGTCGGTGTCGTGCTGTTCCTGGTGGGCCTCGCCGTGCGGCGGTTCGGGGCACGGATCATCCACGCGGCCATGCCGCCGATCGTGACCGGCGCGGTCGTCATGCTGATCGGATTCAACCTCGCCCCGGTCACCGCCTCCACGTACTGGCCGCAGGACCAGTGGACGGCGCTGCTGGTCATGCTGTTCACCGGCCTGGCCGTGGTGTGCCTGCGCGGCTTCTGGTCACGGATCGCAATCTTCCTGGGTCTGCTCTTCGGATACGGCATCTCCTGGGCCTTCGACCGGATCTTCGGCCAGATCCACTCGGTGGACGCGAGCGGAAAGCTCACGGACCACTGGCGGCTGGACCTCTCCGGCGTCGGCAAGGCCGACTGGGTCGGACTGCCGTCCTTCCACGGTCCGTCCTTCCAGTGGTCCGCGATCCTCGTCGCGCTGCCGGTGGTGATCGCGCTGGTCGCCGAGAACGCGGGCCATGTGAAGGCGGTCGGCGAGATGACCGGGGAGAGCCTGGACGACAAGCTGGGCACCGCGATCTCCGCGGACGGCGTCGCCTCGATGCTCTCCACCGCGGTCGGCGGCCCGCCCAACACCACCTATTCCGAGAACATCGGCGTGATGGCCGCGACCCGCGTCTACTCCACCGCCGCGTACTGGGCCGCCGCCGGCTTCGCCCTCCTCTTCGGCCTCTGCCCCAAGTTCGGCGCGGTCGTCGCGGCGATCCCGGGCGGTGTCCTCGGCGGCATCACCGTCATCCTGTACGGCATGATCGGCCTGCTCGGCGCGCAGATCTGGCTCAACGCCCGGGTCGACCTGCGCAACCCGCTGAACCTGGTGCCGGCCGCCGCGGGCATCATCATCGGCGTCGGCGGCGTCACGCTGAAGTTCACGGACAACTTCTCGCTGAACGGCATCGCGCTGGGCACCCTCGTCGTCATCACCGGCTACCACGCGCTGCGCGCGATGGCGCCGGCGCACCTCAAGACTCAGGAACCGCTGCTGGACGAGGGCACCTCCTCGTACGACGCGGACGGCGAGCCGGAGTCGACCGCGCCGGGCAGAAATCAGCGCGCCAGCTCATAGGCGTACTCCGCCGAGAAGCTGCCCGGCGAGCCCTTGCAGCCGTCGGACTCGCCCGGCAGCTTCACCCACAGATAGGCGTCGATCCTGGACTCGTGCGTGTTCAGGGTCGGCGCCTGTCCGATCTTCCGGCCCGCCGGATCGCACCACTCGCCGTCGGCCGGCGCGCCGTTGCCGTTCCTGCTGGTGTCGACGACCGCGCCCAGGCTCGTGGGACCGCCGAGGGCGGAGAGCACCTGCCTGGCGTACCCGATCTCGTCGGCCGTCCGGTGGAAGTTGGACACGTTCGTGAAGATGCCGTCGGAGGAGCGGGGCGAGGCGGCCCCCGCCTGATCGAGCAGCGAGGCCTGCTTGGCGGCCGGGTTCCAGTCGGAGTGTCCCGCGTCGTAGTAGACCCGGGCCTTGGGATCGGCGGCCTTGAGGACACGCCCCGCCCGCGCCAGCGAGGCGAACCGGTCGGCCTGCTCGCCCTCCGAGAGGCAGTCGGACTGGGCGATCGCGTCGGGCTCCAGGATCACGACGACCTCGCCGGAGCCCAGCCCCGCCGCGAACCTGTCGATCCAGCCGTCGTAGGCCGCCAGGTCGGGCGCCCCGCCGTCCGAGGCGCCGCCGCAGTCGCGCTGCGGGACGGCGTACGGCACGACGACCGGGACCCGGCCCTGCGCCGCGGCGGCCGACGTCACCGCCCTGACCCGCGCGGTGATGGTCGACGGGGTGAAGTCCGCGAACCACACCGCCGCCGGGCGGTCGGCGATCCGGGACTCGATGACCGCCCGCCGGGAGTCGCCGGGGTGGGCCCGGACCCAGTCGAGTATCTGCGAGTCGGGATGCCGGTAGAGCAGGTGCGCGGCCGCGACGGTCTCCGTCCGCTTCCTCGTCGGCGAGGGCTCGGGCCGCGGCTTCGGGGACGCGGACGCCGACGGGGAGGGCGACGCCGAGGCCGTCGTCGGCGTCGGCACGGCGGGCAGGGGCAGCAGGCGAGGGGAGCTCGTCACCGTCGGCCCCGCCTCGTCGGAGGAGCGATGACCGTCGAGCGCGGACAGGACTCCCGTCGCACTGCCCACCGCGACCACGACCGAGGCCGCCGCCACCATCGCACCGCGCCGGGCGGTGCGCCTGCGCTCGGCCCTCCGCGCGGCCAGTCGCTGGGCACGCAAGCCTGACACGTACTGCTCCCCCCACTCCCGCCACGGACGGTTCCCCCGTTCTGGGGAAGCGTCCGGCCCGGCGGCACTGCGGCCAGCCTAGGACTGGGACGCTGCCCCCATGGCGCAGTCGGCACAGTTCAGCGATCCCGTCGGCACGGTGGGCACCGTCGTCTCCCGTATGCGCGCCCTCGACGCGAGCCTGCCCGGGCGGGACGGCGTCGCCGTCTTCAACCGCGTCTACCTCGCCGTCACCGAGGAGGTCGGCCGGCGCCTGGAGGCCGGTGACTTCCCGGACCGGCGGGCCACGACAGCGCTGGACGTACGCTTCGCGGAGCGCTATCTGACGGTGGCGGAGGAGGGGCGCGCGCCCGCCTGCTGGCGGCCCCTGCTCCAGTTCCGCCGCCATCCGGGCGTACGTCCGCTGCAGTTCGCGCTCGCGGGCATCAACGCGCACATCGGGCACGATCTGGCGCTCGCCGTCGTGGACACCTGTCGTACGCTCGGCTGCGAACCGGCCGATCTGGAGGACGAGTTCGACCGCGTGGGCGACCTCCTCGTCTCGTTGGAGGAACGCGTCCGCGAAGATCTGATGCCGGGCCCCGACCTGCTCCAGATCGCCGATCCGCTCACCCATCTGCTCGGCTCCTGGAGCCTGGAGCGGGCGCGCGACGCCACCTGGGCGGCCGCGCGGGCCCTCTGGGCGCTGCGCGAACTGGCCGACCTGGCCGATGAGTTCGCCGAGCGGCTCGACGCGGCGGTCGGGTTCGCCGGCCGGATGCTGCTCACGCCGCTGCCCGACTGATCCGGCCACGCCGCGCCCGGATCGCCGGAACTCCCCCGAGATCGCTGTACGTTGATCGACGGGCACACCCGGATGCGAAGGAGCAAAGGTATGGCGACTCGGCTCGGCCTCGGTCTCCCCCAGATGAAGCAGTACGACCTCGGGCGGGACGTGCCCGACGTCGCTCGCACGGCCGAGCGGATCGGGTACGACAGCCTGTGGGTCTTCGAGCGGGCCCTGTTCCCGGATCCCCCGACCCAGGGGCTGTACGGCATCGAGGGGCTGCCCTGGCCCGAGTCGTACCGCGGGGTCGCCGAACCCCTCGTCTCACTGACCCTCGCGGCCGCCGCCACCGAGCGCGCCCGGCTCGGCACCAGCGTGCTGATCGCCCCGCTGCACGTGCCGTTCCAGCTGGCCAAGTCCCTCGCCACGCTCGACGCGGCGAGCGGCGGACGCGTCGTCGCGGGCCTGGGCACGGGCTGGTCGCACGACGAGTACGCGGCGGCGTCCGTACGGCCCTTCGCCGAGCGCGGCCAGGCCCTCGACGAGCTCATCGCCGTGTGCCGCGCCGTGTGGGGCCCTGACCCGGTGGTCTACGACGGCAAGGTCACCAAGATCGCGTCCGCCGCGGTCGGCCCCAAGCCGGCCCGTCCCATCCCGATCCTGCTGGCCGCGGGCTCGCCCAAGGCCCGGCGCCGCCTCGTCGACGTGGCGGACGGCTGGATGCCCGTGGGTCTGGGCGTCGGTCAACTGACCGAACAGTGGGGCCAGTTGCAGGAGCTGGCCGCCGAGCGCGGTCGCACCCGGCCGATCGAGACGGTGCTGCGCACCAACGCCCGGTACTCGGCGAAGGCGTACGAGGGCGAGCACCGCCACCCCTTCCAGGGCAGCGTCGACCAGATCGTGGAGGATCTGGCGGCGTACGCGGAGCTCGGCTTCGACGAGGTCTTCCTCGATCTCCAGAGCTCGGTGCGGGACGCCGAGGAACTCAAGGACGTGGCCGCCGAGGTGTACACCGCGGCGCGGGCGGCCGGTGTCTGACGTCGCCGCGGGCGGGCGGAGTCCGGCTCCGGCACAGGCGGGCGGAATCTGACTCCGGCGCGGGCGGGCGGAATCTGACTCCGGCGCGGGCGGGCGGAATCTGACTCCGGCGCGGGCGGGCGGGATCGGCCCGGCCCGCCCGCGCCGGACGTTCTCAGTCCTCGGGCAGTTCCACCGGCGCGATCTCGTCGTAGACGTCGCCGGGACCGGGGTTGGTCGCGTCGGTCTCGCCACCCAGCTGGTGCATGACGCCCCACACCGCGTTCAGCGCGGTCTGCACGGCGCCCTCGGCCCAGCCGGCCGTCCAGGAGATGTCGTCTCCGGCCAGGAAGATGCCGCGCTTGTCCTCGGGCAGCCCGTCCTGCATGAAGTGGGTGAACAGGCGCCGCTGGTAGCGGTAGTGACCGGGCAGGTTGGCCTTGAACGCGCCCATGAAGTAGGGCTCGTTCTCCCAGGACACGGTCACCGGGTTGCCGATGACGTGCTTGCGGATGTCGACCTTCGGGTAGATCTCGCCGAGCGACTTCAGCATGACCTCCATGCGCTCGTTCGCGGACAGCGGCAGCCACTTCAGGCTGTCGTCGCACCACGTGTACGAGAGGCAGATGACGGCGGGCTTGTCCGGGCCGTCGTCGAGGAGGTAAGTCCCTCGGGTCATACGGTCGGTGAGCGTCATCGACATGACGTCCCGGCCCGTCTCCTCGTCCTTGTCGAGCCAGAACGGCCGGTCGACCGGCACGAAGAGCTTCGAGGACTCCATGTAGTGGGTCCGCTCGATCGCCGTCCAGTGGTCGATCGGGAAGAGCGAGTCGTCGCAGGCGATCTTGGAAAGCAGCATCCAGGACTGCGCGGTGAACACGGCGGCCTTGAAGGTGCGGATGTGGCCGTCCGCGTCGGTCACGGTGATCCCGTTGCCCGCGGTGCGGTGCAGCCGGGTCACGGCCGGGCGCGGCTCGCCGTTCTCGTGCAGGCTCGCCAGCGAGGTGCCGTACGCCCAGTGGACGATCTTCTCCGGCTCGCGCTCCCACAGGCGCAGCGGCAGCTGCTGGGAGCCGCCGACGATGCCGCGGTGGTGGTCGTCGGCCTCGGTGTAGACGACGCGCAGGATCTCCAGGATGGAGTTCGGGAAGTCGGTGTCCCAGCCGCCGGTGCCGAAGCCGACCTGGCCGAAGATCTCCCGGTGCCGGAAGGACTTGAAGGACTCGGAGTCGCAGAGGAAGCCGTAGAAGGTCTGGTTGTCGAGCTTCTCGACGAGCTTCGCCCAGATCTCGCGGATGCGCGGCACGTCGCGCTCCCGCATGGCCTGGTTCATGTCGGAGAAGTCGGCGCCCTCTTCGAGGCACTTGTTCCAGGCCTCGGCGACGTCGCGGTAGACCTGCGGCAGGTCGTCGATCGTCTCGGCGTAGTGCGACTCACCCTTGAGGTCGACGACCGTGGAAGGCGTCGACTCGGCCAGCGGGTTGGGGAACGGCCGGGTCTCGAGGCCCACCAGGTCGATGTAGTGCTGGAGTGCGGTGGAGGAGGGCGGGAAGCGCATCGCGCCCATCTCCGCGCTCAGCGACGGGTCGCAGCCGTCGAAGCCCACGGTGCGCAGCCGGCCGCCGATCTGGTCGGCCTCGTACACGACGGGCTTGAGACCCATCTTCATCAGCTCGTAGGCGGCCACGATGCCGGAGAGACCACCGCCGATGATCGCGACCTCGGTGCCGTGCTCGGTCGCGGGTATCTGGCCGAGCCCCGCGGGGTGCGCGAGGAAGTCGTCGTACGCGTAGGGGAAGTCCGGGCCGAACATGGTGATCGGCGGCTGCTGCACGTCGGCGTGCTGGACGGCGTTGGGCACCGTGGACGTCATGGGGTACGGACTCCTTGCGGGAAAAGCGTGCGGGGCGGGCCGGTGGGGCGGGGGCGGGGCGCCGGGGTGTCAGATCAAGGACCCGTAGAGGCCGGGGCGGCGGTCCTTCAGGTACGGGTTCGTCTCGCGCGAGTCCGCGAGCAGGACGGGGTCGGCGTCGGCGAGGACCAGTTCCTCGCCCCGGCCGGCCCGGGTGCGGGCGATCCCGTCGGGCCCGGCCAGCGTGGAGAGCCCGACGAACTCGAACTCGCCCTCGGGACCGGTGCGGTTGACGTACGCGACGTACATCTGGTTCTCGAAGGCCCGCACCGGGACGACGGACTCGGCGACGAACTGGAACGGATGCATCTGCGCGGTCGGGACGATCAGCAGGTCGGTGCCGGCCAGCGCGTGCGCGCGCACGTTCTCCGGGAACTCGACGTCGTAGCAGATCATCAAGCCGACACGCAGTCCGCCGACCTCGGCCTGGACGACGGGCTGCTCGCCGGGCGTGAAGTGGTCGCGCTCGAAGCAGCCGAAGAGATGCGTCTTCCGGTAGTTCGCGAGGCGGGTGCCGTCGGCGGAGATCAGCTGCGCGGAGTTGAAGACCCGCTCGCCGTCGCGCTCCGGGTAGCCGTAGACGACGGCCACGCCGTGCCGGGTGGCGATCTCGGCGATCGCGTCGGCGGAGTCGCCGTCCGCGGGCTCGGCGAGACGGGCGATGTCGTCGCCGATCGCGTACCCGGTCAGGAACATCTCCGGCGTGGCCAGCAGCCCGGCGCCCGCTTCGGCGGCACGGCCCGCGGCCTCGTCGAGCACCTTGAGGTTCTCGACGACCGAGCCGGGGCGGCCGGAGCTCTGGAGCAGGGCTGTGCGCATGCGTGTTCCTCACCGGTACGGAGGGGTTTGGGGGGCCAGATAGACGGTACGGTCGGCGGGCTCGGCCGGACAAGAAGGACCCGTTGCGCGGCACTGGACGAATCGTTGCGTGCCGATGGCCTTCGGCGGTGATTCGTTGCGCGCCCTCCGAAGGGGCTCTGTCGCCCTTGAGGCGCAGGTCACAGGCGTGTGACGGGCCGGCGACCGCACGGCCGCGCCCTGGCGGCCCACGTTCCGGGCCGACGCACGTATCCGGCCCGTCGGCTGCCGTCTGCCGGCTCCCGCGGCGGGGCTCGCACGGGCTCCGGAGACCGGGCCGCGACCGGCGCCGGCGACAGGGCTCGCGGTCGCCCCGATGCCCCGATGCCCCGATGCCCCGATGCCCCGATGCCCCGATGCCCCGGCTGATCTTCGCGCCGACGCCCGGACTCGCGTCGGTCCCGGCACCCGGACCACGTCAGCTCCCGATGGCCTGACCCCGTCGGCTCCCACGGCAGGGCACGCACCGGCCGTGACGCCCGGGCCGGCCTTCGGGCCGACGCGTGGTCTCGCCTCGGCCCCGATGCCCGGCCTCGTCGGCCCCGGAGACCGGGCCCGCCGGTCACGGCACCGCACGCGTCGGGTCCTCAGAGCTCGCGCAGGCGCTCGACGATCTCGCGCAGCAGCTCCGGGTCGGCCACCGGTCCGCCCGGGGCGTGCCGCGGCGGACCGTCGACGCGTACCAGACCGGCCTCGGCCAGGTCGTCGAGCAGGACGCGCACGACGGTCAGCGGCAGGTCGGCGTCCGCGGCGAGCTCGACCACGGGCCGGGGGCCGCGGCGCACGAGCTCCAGCAGGGCGGCCCGGGCGTGGTCCACACCCGGGAGTCCCGCGTCCGTGTCCAGGGCGGTGACCCGCGACATCAGGTCGATCGCGTGCCGGTCCGAGGGCCGGGTCCGCCCCCGCGTCATCGTGTACGGCCGCACCATCGAGCCGGTCTCGTCCTCGTACCAGTGGTCGTCGGACACGGCGGGCTCAGGGGCCCGCCGGTTCGGCGGCCGACCGTACGGCGGCGGCCATGTGCCGGCCGACGCGGCGGACGAGCAGCGCCATCTCGTGGGCGAGCTGTCCGACATCGGTCTGCACGTCGCTCAGTACGGCGAGCCGGCTGCCGTCCCCGGCCGGGGTGATGAAGAGATACGCGTCGTCGAGCATCACCATGGTCTGGCGCACCTCCCCCGCGGCGAAACGCTCCCCGGCCGAGCGGGCGAGGCTGTGGAAGCCGGCGCAGACGGCGGCGAGGTGCTCGATGTCCGCGCGCCGCATGCCGTCCGAGCGGCTCAGCGGAAGACCGTCGGCGGTCAGCAGCACGGCCTGGCGGACGTGGTCGGTCCTGGCCACGAGGTCGTCGAGCAGCCAGCCGAGGTCCGCTCCGGGCGGTTCGGCGGCTGTGCCCGGAGGCCCGGAGACCTCGGCGGGCCCTTCGGTGATCTGGTCACGGCGCATCGTCGGCGTCCGTCCCTTCCTCGGTGTCGGTTCGCGGCGCTGATCCGGGGTCCGTGGGCAGGCCCCGGCGGCCCCGGTCGAGGCCGCGCTGGAAGGCGCCGAAGACCGCGCGCATCTCCTCGGGCGTGACCTCGCGTTCCGGCGCCTCGTCGGACGCCGGCTCCTCGGTGCGCAGCCCGGCGGCGAGGGAGGCCTGGCGCACGCGGGTCGGCAGGACGGGAGCGCCCGCGACCGCACCGGCTTCCGGCGCGTGTCCGGCCTTCTGCCACCGGTCCGGCTCCCGACCGGCGTCCCGCAGCCGCTCGGGCTCCCGACCCGCGGCGCGCCACTGCTCCCGCTCGGGCACTCCGACCCGGCCGGGCTCCTGCCCACGGGCTCCGTCCCGTGGGGGTTCCTCTCGGGCTCCGTCCCGGCCGGGCTCCCGCTCACGGGCTCCGTCCCGTCGGGGTTCCTCTCGGGCTCCGTCCCGTCTGGGCTCCCGCTCCCGACCTCCGTCCTGCCACCGCTCCCGCTCGCGGACCGTGTTCCGCCCGGCCTCCGGCGCGGTGTCCGTCGCCTCGCCCGGCTCCCCTGTCCGTTGCTGGGGCAGGACCGCCGTCCGGGTCCGGGAGGGCAGTGCCCGGCGATCCGGGTCCGGCGTCCCGGCCGGCCGGCCCTCGGGTGCCGTCGCCGGCCGTGCAAGCTCTCGTGCGAGTTCAGGTCGGTCGGGCGCCGGTCCCTCGGGCTCCACCGAGGCGAGGACCGTCCGGGGCAGCAGGACGACCGCCGTGGTACCGCCGTAGGGCGAGCGGCACAGCGTGACCTCGATGCCGTGCCGTGCGGCGAGCCGCCCCACCACGTACAGCCCGAGCCGGTCGTGCCGGGTCGGGTCGAAGTCGTCCGGCGTGGTGAGGGTGCGGTGGGCCTCCTCCATCTGTTCGGGGTCGAGGCCGAGGCCCCGGTCGTCGATCTCCAGGACAAAGCCGCCGCCGGCCAGGCTCGTGCGCAGGGTGACCTGGGTGTGCGGCGGCGAGAACACCGTGGCGTTCTCGACGAGTTCGGCGACGAGGTGGACGACGTCGGCGACGGCGTCCGCGGCGATGCCCGTGTCCGGCATCGGCGGGACCACCACGCGGGCGTACTCCTCGATCTCGCTCACCGCGGAGGACACCACGTCGGCGACGGGCACCGGCGCCCGCCATCGGCGGCCGGGTGCCGCTCCGGAGAGGATGATCAGGCTCTCCGCATGGCGGCGCATGCGCGTGGTGAGGTGGTCGATCCGGAACAGGTCGTCCAGCACGTCCGGGTCGTCGGTGCGCCGCTCCAGCGTGTCGACGAGTTTGAGCTGCCGGTGGACGAGTGCCTGGCTGCGGCGCGCGATGTTGAGGAGCACGGCGAACAGTCCGCGGCGCAGGGTGGCCTGCCGGACGGCGGCCTCCACGGCGGCGAGGCGCGCCGTGTTGAAGGACCGGCCCACCTGGCCGATCTCGTCGGCTCCCGCCTCCCCGTCGGCCAGGGGCGGTGCCTCGGCGGCGGCGTCCACCTCCTCGCCCGCGCTCAATCGCCGCATGACGTCCGGGAGTTGGCGGGCGGTCAGCCGGTCGGCGGCGTCCCGGAGCGCCTCCAGGCGGCGCGAGATGCGGCGGGCGCCACGGACGGCGAACCACAGGGACAGTCCCACCGCGGCGAGGCCGAGCGCGCCGACGATCGCGGCCTTGGCGAGCTCCCGGTAGGCGAACGCCCGCCCGCGCTCCGCGGAGTTGACGGCCGCCCGGGTGCACAACTGCATGTAGCGCTTGACGGCGTGGTCGGTCGTGGTGCGCCAGGAGCCGGCCGCGACGGCCTCCCCGGCACGCTGCGCGCCGGCCCGCAGCAGGAAGTCCTCGCCCCGGGTCAGCTCCCGGTGCACGTCTGCCCGCTGGAACCCCTCGAAGAGTGCGCGTGAATCGGCGGGGAGGTCGGGCACATAGGTCTGCTCGAAGACGCGGCGGTCCTCGATGGTCGCGGTGAGCGTGTCGTACTGCCGGTCGGTGAGCGATCCGGCGGCCCGCGCCCCGGCGACGAGGGCGTCCTCGCGCGACACGAACTCCCTCACCCGCACCAGCTCGATCACGACCTGGGCCTCGCGCGCGAGTTGTCCGGCCTGCAGCGCGGTGAGCGCCGACTGGACGTCGAAGCCCGGTTCCACGAGGTCGCTGTACTCGGTGACGGCGCGGTCCCAGGAGATGTCGCGGGACAGCACGCGCTGCCGCAGGCCGTCGAGGCCGTCCACGGAGTCGAGCACGGTGTCGAGGACTTGGCGCTGCCGGTCGGAGAGCGTGCCCCGGTCGCCGCCCCGGATCGCCTCGCGCATGGCCGTCACGGCACGGTCGGTCCGGCGCTGCTGCTCCATCAGGTCGAGGGCCGCGGCCGTGCGGGGCTCCGCGCCCAGGTACGCGGCGGCGAGCCGACGTTCGATCTGGATCTGCCCGATCGCCGTGTCGACGGGGGTGCCGAAGGACTCGTACACCCCCTGGACCCGGACGAGCGCGCGGAGTTCGCCGGTCACGGAGACCATGGCGAAGCTCCACAGCGCCATGAGGGCGACGACCGGGGCGAGCGCGAGCGCCACGATGCGGGTACGGACCGTGGAGGGACGGCCGAAGGGCCAGCGCATGGACTCCCCAGGACGGCAGGACGGTCGGGTGGCCGGGCGACGGTTCGTTACCCATCGGTGTTACTCGCTGGTAGCGAGTGCGCGGATCAACCTAGGGGATGGCGTGCTCGAAGCGCAATGGCTGTCCGCGCCGGCTCCCGGCTCACCCACCTGCCGTCGGGCCGGCCGGCTCGGCCGTGCCTGGACCGACGGCGCGGGGCAGCGCGAAGGTCGTGACGACCGCCGCGTGGTCCGACGGCCACTCGTTGCCCGCGACGTCCGGCCAGCATCGCGGGGTGCCGCTGACGACCGTGCGCGAGTCGAGCACGCGCAGACCGCGGTGCAGGACGAAGTCGATGCGGTCCTGGGGTTCGGGCCGCCCGCTGCCGTCCTCGTGCAGCACGTGGACCGGCGACCAGGTGTGGCCCGGTTCCCGCGCCGGGTCGGGGTGGGCCTCGCGGTACGAGTCGCGCAGGCCGGCCTCCTCGGCCGCCCTCGTCACGGGCCACTCGACGTCCTGCCGGTCCAGATGCGAGGGCGCGTTGAAGTCGCCGGTCAGCACCACCGGGACGGCGTCGTCGGCCGCGTCGTCGATCCGCCGGAGCACCTCCCGCATCTGCTCCAGGCGTACGCCTTCGTGGGCGATCAGCTCGACCGCCGCGAGCCCGTCGAAGCGGGCCTCGTACGGGCCGTACGGCGTGTAGTCGAGGTGGGCGGTCCACACGTCCAGCTGCTGTCCGTCGTCCAGCCGGATCCGCACTCCCGTACCGCCGTAGAAGCCGACGTCCGGGTCGCCCAGGCGGGCCGTGACGGGGTACCGGCTGATGACGCCGAGGTTGTCGCCGGCGCGGTGGTGGTGCCAGCCGAGCGCGTCGGCGAGTTCCCGGGCGGAGTCCCCGTACGTCTCCTGGAGCCCGACGACGTCCGCGCCCGTCTCCGTGATGACCTTGAGCTGCTTCGCCCGGTGGTCGTCGACCTCGGTGCCGCCGCACCACAGGTTCCAGCTCATCACCCGCAGCTCGCACGGCGCGACCATCGCCCGCAGCCCGTCCGGGGTCACCTCCTCCAGGCTGGCGAGGACGGTGCGTCCGGCGGCGGGGGCGATCGGCGCGAGGGAGGGCACGGCGAGCACGGCGCAGCCGGCCGCCTCGGCGGAGGTGACCCCGGTCGGGGTGTCCTCCACGGCGACGCAGGCGGCGGGCTCGACGCCGAGGGCGCGGCAGGCGGCGAGGTAGGGGTCGGGGGCCGGCTTGGTGCGTTCGGTGTCGTCGGCGGTGACGGAGACGGCGAAGCGTTCGGCCCCGAGAGCCCTGAGGACCGTGTCGGCCACGGCCCGGGGCGACGCGGTGACCAGTGCGGTGGGCACGCCGTCACGGGCCAGGGCGTCCAGCAGCCGCGTCGCCCCCGGACGGGGCACGATGCCGGTGCGGACGCGGTGCGCGAACTCCCCGTGCAGTTCCTCGGCGATCTCCCGCACCGGGGCTCCGGTGATCCCGCCGAGCCAGGCGGCGGTGTGCTCGACGGGCCGTCCGAGCACCTCGGGCTGGTCGGCTACGGTCAGCCCGTGCCCGAGCCCGTCGGCCACCTGCTCCACCGCCTCCCACCACAGCCGCTCGGTGTCCACGAGCGTGCCGTCCATGTCGAACAGGACGGCCTGGAGGGTGGGCCGCGGGGTGGTGCGGTGGGTCACGGGGCTCTCTTTCGTCGGTGGGGGGCGTCGGTGGGTGGGACGCGTGCAGGAGTCTGTGTGGGGGGCGCTGGGGCTCGCCGGCGCGTGCCCCGCGCCGCTCAGGCGGAGCGCTCGGCGACCAGGACGGGCCTGTCGGGCAGGCTCACCGTGACCGCGCCGCCCGGGCCGAGTGCCGCGGCCTCGTGCGTGGGCAGGTCGGCCTTGACCTCGGTCCCGTCGGCGAGCCGCACGGTGACGCGGGTGGCCGCGCCGAGGAACGCGGTGGCCACGACCTGGGCGTCACCGCCGTCGTCGGCCCGGACCCGGACCACCTCGGGCCGTACGAGCACGTCGACCTCCCGTGCGCCCGGGGCGTCGCCGTCCACCGGCAGCCGCAGACCGAGGACCTCGACGGTCCCGCCGTCCAGCCGCCCGGGGATCCGGCTCATCGTGCCCACGAACTCGGCGACGAAGGCGGTGGCCGGGCGCCCGTACAGCTCGGCGGGTGCGGCGCACTGTTCGAGCCGCCCGGCGCGCATGACCGCGACCCGGTCCGCCATGGAGAGCGCCTCCTCCTGATCATGCGTCACGAACACGGTGGTGATGCCGAGTTCCTGCTGGAGGCGGCGGATCTCGTCGCGGAGGGTGAGCCGCACCTTGGCGTCCAGCGCGGAGAGCGGCTCGTCCAGCAGCAGGACGCGGGGCCGCAGCGCGAGCGCCCGGGCGAGGGCGACCCGCTGCTGCTGTCCGCCGGAGAGCTGGTGGGGGAAGCGTTCGCCCTTGTCGGCCAGCCCCACGAGGTCGAGCAACTCGGCCGCTCGGGAGTGCCGTTCCGCCGTGCGCACCTTGCGCATGCGCAGCCCGAAGGCCACGTTGTCGAGGGCGCTCAGGTGCGGGAAGAGGCTGTACGACTGGAAGACCATCCCGGCGTCACGGCGGTGCGCCGGGACTCCCGTGACGTCCTCGCCGTCGACCAGCACCTCGCCGGAGTCGGGGTGCTCGAACCCGGCCAGCATGCGCAGTGCCGTGGTCTTGCCGCAGCCGGACGGGCCGAGGAGGGCGAGGAGTTCACCCGGCCGCACCGTCAGGTCGAGGCCGTCGAGGGCGACGGTCTGACCGAACTCCCGTCGTAGGGAACGGAATTCGACGGTGGCGGCCTTTTCGAGCGTGGCGACGGTCATTGGTTCATCCCCGGTCTGCCGAAGCGGTTGCGGTACGGGAGCGCCCGCCGAGGACGGCGAGCGTGAGGAGCAGTGCCCAGGTGACGAGGAGGCTGAGCACGGAGACGGCGACGGACAGCTGGGCCTGCGAACCACCGACGCTGTAGATCCACACGGCGAACGGCTGGAAGCCGAGCAGCTGGGCCACCGTGAACTCGCCGAGGACGAGGGCCAGTGTGAGGAAGGAGGCGTTCAGCAGGGCCCCGCGCAGATTGGGCAGGACGACCCGGACCAACGCCTGCGGCCAGCCGGCGCCGCAGCTGCGGGCGGCCTCGACGAGGGTGCGTACGTCGACGGCACGCAGCCCCGCGTCCAGGGCACGGTGCACGAACGGCAGCGCCATCACGACGTACGCGAGGACCAGCACGAACGGGAAGTCGGGGTTCTGGAGGGCCACGAACGTCTGGAACAGCGGCGTGCGGGAGAGGTGTTCGGGACCCCACTTGAGCACGGTGGAGATCCCGGCGACGAACGCGATCGGCGGGACGACCAGCGGCAGCGAGCAGACCACCTCCACGACCGGCCGCAGCCGGGGCGCGCCGAGCCGCAGGGCGACCATGGCGGGCACCATCAGCAGCAGGACGACGGCGATGGTGGCGGCGGCCAGTTCCAGCGAGAGCAGCAGGCTGGAGGCGAAACCGTCGGTGGAGACGATCTCGCTGTACGCGTCGAGGGTGACACCCCGGCCGGGCACGTCCACCGTGAAGATCACGGACGCCGCCAGGGGCACCAGGAAGTACAGCCCGGCGAGGGCCAGGACGGCCCAGCGCCACAGGTTCAGGCGAGCCATCGCGCGCTCCGTCGTTGCAGGGGCAGGTACACGGCCATGACCAGTCCGGCGACGAGGACCATGTCGAGGCTGAGGGCGAGCGCCACGTTCTCCTGGCCGACCAGGACGTTGCCGGAGATGGCGTCGGCGATCTGGAGGGTGACCAGCGGGACCGCGCTGCCCACCATGGCCGCGGCGGTCGCGTACGCGGCGAAGGCACTGCCGAACAGCAGCACCAGGCCGCCGAGGAGCGAGGGCGCGAGGACGGGCAGGGCCACGTGCCGCCAGTACTGGAAGGCGCTCGCGCCGTTGTTCTGCGCGGCCTCGCGCCACTGGGAGCGCAGTCCGTCGAGGGCGGGCGTGATGGTGAGCACCATCAGCGGGACGAGGAAGTACAGGTAGACGACGACCAGGCCCCAGAAGCTGTACAGGTTCCAGCCCTTGCCGGTCAGGCCCAGGTGCCGGGTGAGCACGCCGGAGTTGCCGAGGGTGGCGACGAAGGCGAAGGCCAGCGGGACACCGCCGAAGTTGGCGAGGACGCCGGACGCGGTGAGCACGGCCTCGCGCAGGGCACGCGAGCGGGAGGTCACCACCGCCTGGGCGAGCGGCAGTCCGAGGACGGTGGCGATGGCCGCGGAGACGGCCGACAGCTTGACGCTGCCGACCAGCGCGGTCAGATAGGCACCCTGGAGCGAGGCGGTCAGGTTGGCCGCGGTGTACGACGTGGCGCCGGTGGCCTGGTCCTTGACGGTGAACGCGCCGTTCAGCATGGCCAGGGCCGGGATGCCGAACGCGATCGCGACGAAGACGAGCAGCGGGACGACGGCGAGCCGGCCGGAGGCGCGGCGCCGCCGCTGCTGCTTGCCTGCAGCGGCGGGCGCCGTGTCGGTCTCGGTGAGGACGGCGGTCATCCGGAGACGGCCTTGCCCCAGCCCTGGGCGAGGACCGTCTTGGCCTTGCTCTGCTGGGCCTCGCTGGGGAAGCTCGGCGTGCCGGAGACGGCGGGGAGCTTGTCGGCCGCGGTCTTGTCGAGCGTGCCGGCCTTGTCCATGGCAGTCATCAGGGCCGGGCGGGCGTACCCCTTGAGCCAGAGGTTCTGGCCCTCGGCGCTGTACAGGTACTCCTGCCACAGGCGCGCGGCCGCGGGGTGCGGGGCGCCCTTGTTGACGGCCTGCGAGTAGTACTGGGAGAACTGGCCGTCCGCCGGGACGGCGACCTTCCAGTCGACGCCCTTGGACTTGAACTCGTCGGCGTAGCCGGCGTTGAGGTAGTCCCAGTCGATGCTGATCGGCGTCTCGCCCTTCTCGACGGTGGCCGGGGTCGACTCGACGGGCGTGTAGTTGCCGTTCTTCTTCAGCTCGGCGAAGAAGTCCAGGCCGGGCTGGATGTCGTCGAAGGAGCCGCCGTTCGCGAGCGAGGCCGCGTAGACGCCGCCGAAGGCCGAACCGGACTTGGTGGGGTTGCCGTTGAGCGCGACCTTGCCCTTGTACTGCGGCTTGAGGAGGTCCTTGAAGGTCGTCGGGCACTCCTTGACCTTCTTGGCGTCGCAGCCGATCGAGATGTAGCCGCCGTAGTCGTTGTACCAGCGGCCCTCCGCGTCCTTCTGGCCCTCGGGGATGTCACCGAACCCGGCCACCTTGTAGGGGGCGAGCAGCCCCTGCTGGGCGGCGCTCAGTGCGAAGGAGCTGCCGAGGTCGAGGACGTCGGGGGCGCGGTCCTGGCCCTTGCGGGACGTGACGGCGTTGATCTCGTCCTGGCTGGAGCCGTCCGGGTTCTCGACCTCGACCCGGATGCCGTACTTCTTCTTGAAGCCGTCGATGAGGGCGCCGTAGTTCGCCCAGTCACGGGGCAGCGCTATCGCGTGCAGCGTGCCCTCCTTCTTGGCGGCCCGGACGAGGGCGTCGAGGCCGCCGAGGTCCGCGGCGGAGGTCGCGGTGGCCGCGCTCTTGCCGTCGGCGGTGGTCGCCTTGTCGTCGGGGGCGGCGCCGCAGGCGCTCAGGGCGAGTGCGGCGGCGACGGCGAGGCCGCCGGTGAGGAGGGCGGTCCTCGGCAGGAACACGGTCACGGTCTCTCCAGGAGTACGCACGAGGGTGTGGTGGAGCGGAGAACTTGTCTGAACAAGTTGGCCTCAGTAGGCCCGCCGGTGGTGTCCTGTCCGTAAACTTTGGCGAAACCGTGACCCCCGATTCCCTGCACAATCCCGGGCATGCCCGAACACGTCCCGATCTGGACTAGGCTGATCACGCTGTGCACAGCAGTCGGATCCGAGGGGAAGCATGGCGGCGCGACACGAGGAGATCGCCGACGAACTGCGGCGGGCGATCGACCGCGAGCAGTACACGGTGGGCAGTCTGCTGCCCGCGGAGACGGACCTCGCGGCCCAGTACGGCGTGTCGCGCGGCACGGTCCGCCAGGCGGTGGCGGCGCTGACCGCCGAGGGACTCATCGGCTCACGGCAGGGCGCCCGGCGCGTGGTCCTGGCCAGCCGGCGCAGCCAGAGCTTCGCCGAGCTGCGCAGCTTCGCCGAGTGGGCGCGCGCGATGGGGCGCGAGGCGACCGGGCACGTGGTGGCGCAGGAGTACCACCCGGCGACGACGGAGGACGCCATACGCCTTCAACTCCGCGAGGGGACAAGGGTGTTGCATGTGCTGCGGGTCCGCGGCCTGGACGGCGAGCCGGTGCTGCTGGAGCGGACGGTGTACGCGGACTGGGTCTCCCCCGCCGTCGAGGTCATCGAAGCGGACTGCCCGTCGGTCACCCAGCGGCTCTTCGAGGACACCGGCGTGGTCTTCGCCTACGGCGAGCACGTCATCGACGCGGTCGCGGCGGGCGCCCAGGACTCCGAACTGCTCGGCGTGCGCCGCACCAGCCCGCTGCTGCGGGTCCGCCGGGTCACCACGACACGCGAAGGGCGCCCGGTGGAGTGGTCCGACGACCGCTACCGCTCGGACGCCGTGAGCTTCAGCGTGCACAACTCGACGGGAAACAACGCCCTGGCGAGGAAGACGGCGGACTAGCCCCGAAGGGGGCGCGAGGAACGACGCGCCCGGCCACGAACGACCCCGCACCGGGGCCAACCCCGCGGCACCCCCGTCAGGGGCGCGAGCAACGACGCGCCCGGCCACGGACAACCCCGCACCCGCGCACAGCCCGAACCCCCACCCCACCGGGTGCACAGGGCACTTGAGGGGGCGCCGCCTAGGTGGGCGACCCCGAGGAGAACCTCCGCAAGAGGGGCGACAGCACCAGCACCGACTTCGTCCGCTCCACGAACGACTCCCCGGCGATCCGTTCGAGGACCCGCTCGAAGTGCCGCATGTCGGAGGCGAAGACCTGCACGACCGCGTCCGCCTCCCCGGTGACGGTGGAGGCGGCCACGACCTCCTGATAGCGCTCCAGCCCCCGCTGGATCGTCTCCGGCGAGGTGTTGCGCCGGCAGTAGATCTCGACGAACCCCTCGGTCTCCCAGCCGAGCGCCGCCGGGTCCACCCGTACGGTGAATCCGGTGATGGCGCCGGTCGCGCGCAGCCGGTCCACGCGCCGCTTCACGGCGGGCGCGGAGAGGCCGACCAGTTGCCCGATGTCGGCGTAGGAGCGGCGGGCGTCCTCGGCGAGGGCGTGCACGATGCGTTCGTCGAGATCGTTCAGCACTGCGGGTGGTTCACTTTTCTACGGTGGCGATACGGGAGCGGCGATAGCCGTAACTGAAGTAGAACACGAGCCCGACGGCCATCCAGACTCCGAAGACCACCCAGGTGACGGCCGAGAGGCTGCCCATCATCCACACGCACAGCGCGAAGCCGATCGCGGGCAGCACGGGCGACAGCGGCACCCGGAAGGTGCGCCGCATGTCCGGGCGGGTCCGGCGCAGCACCACCACGGCGATATTGACCAGCGCGAAGGCGAAGAGCGTGCCGATGCTGGTGGCGTCGGCCAACTGGCCGAGCGGGATGCAGGCGGCGAGGACGCCGCAGAAGAGCGAGACGATCACCGTGTTCGCGCGGGGCGCGCCGGTCTTCGGGTGGACCTTGGAGAAGACCTTCGGCACCAGGCCGTCGCGGGACATGGCGAACAGGATGCGGGTCTGGCCGTACAGAACGGTCAGGACGACGCTCGCGATGGCGATGACGGCGCAGGCGGCCAGCAGGGTGCCCCAGAAGGTCTGACCGGTGACGTCCTTCATGATCTCGGCGAGCGCGGCCTCCGAGTCGCCGAACCGCCGCCAGGGCTTGGCACCGACGGCGACGGCCGCGACGAGGACGTACAGGGCCGTCACGATGACCAGCGACAGCATGATCGCGCGGGGCAGGTCGCGCTGCGCGTCCTTAGCCTCCTCACCGGCCGTGGAGGCGGCGTCGAAGCCGATGTAGGAGAAGAAGAGGGTCGCACCCGCGGCGCTGACGCCCGCCATGCCCAGCGGCATGAAGTGCTCGTAGTTGCCGGAGCGGAAGCCCTGGACGCCGATGGCGCAGAACAGCACCAGCGCGGCGATCTTCACGACCACCATGATCGTGTTGGCGCGCGCCGACTCCTTCGCCCCGCCCAGCAGGAAGGCCATCGCGAGCAGCACCACGATGAGGGCCGGCAGGTTGAAGACGCCGCCGTCGCCGGGCGGCGCGGAGAGCGCGTCCGGGATGGTGACGCCGATGGTGCCGTCGAGGAGCTCGTTCAGGTACTCGCCCCAGCCGACCGCGACGGCCGCGACCGAGACGCCGTACTCCAGGACCAGACACCAGCCGCAGATCCAGGCGATCAGTTCGCCCATGGTTGCGTACGCGTAGGAGTACGAGGACCCGGCAACCGGGATCGTGCCCGCCAGCTCGGCGTAGGAGAGGGCGGAGAAGAGCGCGGTGAGTCCGGCGATCACGAAGGACAGGGTGACCGCGGGCCCGGCCTTGGGGACGGCCTCGCCGAGGACGACGAAGATGCCGGTGCCGAGCGTGGCGCCGATGCTGATCATGGTGAGCTGCCACAGCCCGAGGGAGCGCCGCAGCGTTCCCCCCTCGCCCTGGCCGCCCTCGGCGACCAGTCGTTCCACCGGCTTGCGGCGCATGAGCCGCGCGCCGACGCCGGGGGACGGTGGGGAGGATGTGGTGCGGGACTGCGGGGGTGCGCCTTGGTCGAGCACGCGCTGGCTCCTTGATCGCTGCCGGTCGGAACGGCGGGGACCGGCGGCACCCCTGCGAGCAGGAACCCACCGAGCGGGGTCCCCGCCACGCCTATGTACAGCGCATGACCCTACGAGTCCGGCCTTCACGGGCGTAATGCAGCAACCTTGCGCATCTCCGCAAGATCGTTGCGTTCATCGCATCCCGGCGCGTGTTCGTTGCGCGACCCCTTTCGATGGTTGCGCGCGGCGCCTTTCCGCACGTCGCTCGGGGGTTCGCGACGGCCCCGCGAGGGCGGGCACGGACCGCTCCGCGCCCTCCCGCGGACAGCACTCCACGACCCTCGAACTGCCGCCGCCCGAACGCGATCTCACGACCCGTCACCACACGGCACCGGACCCGCCCCGGCCATCGCGCGCCACACGCCGGCAGCCACGCAGCCGCCGCGTGCGCGGCCGAGCGGCCACGGCGAGGCACACACCGGCAGCAGCGCACTCGCCCGGCCACCACGCGTGGGCAGCCGACAGGCCACCCGTGCGCCCGGCCGGTCTCCTCGGCGCACAGCCGACCGGGCACCACGTGTACGCCCCGGCGATCGCGGCCCCCGGGCAGTGCCGGCCGGTGTCCTCCCGGCCGGTCCCGCCGACGGTCTCAGCTCTCGTCCGGATCTCCGGCCAGCGCCCGCGCCCGTGCCGTGTCGTCCTCGTCGAAGCCCATCAGCCCGGGCTGCCCGTAGGCCGCCGCCTGCGCGTCGATCCAGCGCGTATGGGCCTCCCAGGCGGCCTGCTTGCTGGTGCCCAGGGCCGCGCCGATCTGCGACCAGGAGGCACCGCTCGCGCGGGCGGCGCGGACGGTGAGCTGACGGCCGTGGGCCGCCTTGCGGGCGACCACCTCGCTCAGCGCGAGGAGTTCGAGGAGTTCGGCCCGGTCGAGGGACTCGGCGTCGCTCCCCGCCCCGGCCAGCGAATCCCGCGCCCGCAGGTCGTCGAGGCGGGCCACCGCGGTCAGCAGGGTGTGCTGCGGTTCGCAGCTCTGTGGCGTCGTCATGTCTCCAGCGTCACGTCAAGCGAGCTTGACGTCAAGAGAACCTGACGCCCGCCGGTCCGCCCTCCTCTCGACCGACCGCCGCCCGGTCCCCCGGCACCCGCCGGCCCGTCCGGGGCACGACATGCGTACGGCCCCTCTCCCCCCGCAGCAGGGAAAGGGGCCGTACGGCGGGTGCGCGCGTCAGCTCCAGCTGGCGTGCAGCGGCTTGCCCTCGGCGTAGCCGGCCGCGCTCTGGATACCGACGACGGCCTTCTCGGCGAACTCGTCCAGGGAGTTGGCACCGGCGTAGGTGCAGGAGGAACGGACACCCGCGATGACCGAGTCGATCAGGTCCTCGACGCCTGGACGGGCCGGGTCGAGGAACATGCGCGAGGTCGAGATGCCCTCCTCGAACAGCGCCTTGCGGGCCCGGTCGTACGCCGACTCGTCGCTGGTGCGGTTCCGCACGGCACGGGCGGACGCCATGCCGAAGGACTCCTTGTAGAGACGGCCGTCGGCGTCCTGCTGGAGGTCGCCCGGGGACTCGAACGTCCCGGCGAACCAGGAGCCGACCATCACGTTCGACGCGCCGGCGGCCAGCGCCATGGCGACGTCGCGCGGGTGCCGGACACCGCCGTCGGCCCACACGTGCTTGCCGTACTTCTTCGCCTCCGCGGCGCACTCCAGGACGGCGGAGAACTGCGGCCGGCCGACGCCGGTCATCATGCGGGTGGTGCACATGGCGCCCGGCCCGACACCCACCTTGATGATGTCCGCGCCCGCCTCGACGAGGTCCTTCACGCCCTCGGCGGCGACGATGTTGCCCGCGACGATCGGCACCTGCGGGTCGAGCCCGCGCACCGTCCGGATCGCGCTGATCATCGACTCCTGGTGGCCGTGCGCGGTGTCGATGACGAGCGTGTCGACGCCCGCGTCGAGGAGCTGCTTGGCCTTGCCCGCGACGTCGCCGTTGATGCCGACGGCGGCGGCGATGCGCAGCCTGCCGCCCGCGTCGGTGGCCGGCGTGTACAGCGTGGCGCGCAGGGCGCCCTTGCGGGTGAGGATGCCGGCGAGCCTGCCGTCGCCGTCCACCGCGGGGGCGTAGCGGCGGTTGGCGGCGTCGAGCCGGTTGAAGGCCTCGCGCGGCTCGATCTCCGCGTCGAGCAGCAGCAGGTCCCGGGACATGACCTCGGTCAGCTGCGTGAAGCGGTCCACGCCGGTGAGGTCGGCGTCGGTGACCACGCCGACCGGGCGGCCGTCCTCGTCCACGACGACGCCCGCGTTGTGCGCGCGCTTGGGCAGCAGCGCCAGCGCGTCGGCGACGGTCTGGTGGGGCGCGAGGACGATGGGGGTGTCGAGCACCAGGTGGCGTCCCTTGACCCAGCTGATGACCTCGGTGACGACCTCGATCGGGATGTCCTGCGGGATGACGACGAGGCCGCCGCGGCGGGCGACGGTCTCGGCCATCCGGCGGCCCGCGATCGCCGTCATGTTGGCGACGACGAGCGGGATCGTGGTGCCCGTGCCGTCCGGGGAGGTGAGGTCCACGCCCTGACGCGAGCCGACCGCGGAGCGGCTCGGCACCATGAAGACGTCGTCGTACGTCAGGTCGTAAGGGGGCTGGATGTCGTTGAGGAAACGCACGTGCTGCACATCCCAGTCGATCAGAGGTGGCCCCCGGACAGGTCAGCCAGGGGGAAGAGCACGTACTTCATTGTCCCATGCCGCCCTGTATGCGGTGCCCGCACAGATCATCCAGGCTGGTCAGGGAGGAGTTCGTCGGATCCTCCGAGAGAGAGGACGACGGAGAGTGCCGCGTCGAACCGTTCGTAGTGCCCGGCGGCCGACTCCAGCACCTGTTGCGCGACCTCCCACTCGTCGGGCCGCGCCTTCGCGTACCGCCGCCAGCCGGTCACCACGAGCAGTCTGCCCGGACTCGCGGGCCCCCAGTCCGGGTCGCCGAGGACGTCCGCGAGCGCGTCCCAGTTCCGCCCGAACCACTCCGGCAGGTCGAGGGCGCGCACGCAGCGCGCCATGAAGCCCGCCTTGTCGGTGATCCCCGTCAGGTCGAGCACGCTGACCTGCCAGCCGGCCGCGTGGCAGACCTCCGCGAGGGGGCTTCGGGTCATCTCAGCACCGCCCTGAACGACTCGTAGTGGTCATCGGTGTAGTACACCTCGTCGTGCAGCCCGGTGACCAGGCGTCGGGCGCCCCGGTCCCGTTCGCCCGGGGTCGGGACCGTGTACTCGTGGTAGTACCCGCGCTCGTGCAGCGGAAGCAGCCGTTCGAAGTTGCCGAAGACGGTTCCGTCCTTGGCGTACGGAAAAGGGCCGCCCCGGTCGATGAGGACGAGGGTCCGGCGTGCCTCGGCCGGGAGCCGGGACTCGGCGACGGTGGACATGCCGCCGGCCCAGGACAGGGTCGCCGTCGGCGTGCCCGCTCCCGTCGGCGCAGGCGTGTCGGAGGACGCCCGCGTGCCGGTGGAGTCTCGCGTACCCGTCGGCGTGTCCGTCGACGTCGTGCCCGTCGAGGGGTTCGTGTCCGTCGACGCGCAGCCCGTCAGCAGAACCGCGAGGCACAGCAGGAGGCCGGAGAGCGCACGGGGGACGGACCGCAGCAGCATGCCGCCGATGCTGCCACGGCCGCCCCGGACGGGCGCGCTGTCAGGGACCGTCCGGGTCCGCCCGGTTGAGCGCGGGACGCGGCGTCGGTCCGGCCGTCATCAGATAGTCCGCCGCGGAGGTGTCCGTCACCAGGCTGGTGACCAGCCCGGAACGCAGCACCGCGTCGATCGCGGCGGCCTTGCGCTGCCCGCCCGCGATGGCGACGACCTCGGGGATGCGCCGCAGCCGGTCGGCCTCGACCGTGATGCAGCGCTCGCCCAGATCGCGCCCGACCCGGCGCCCCTCCGCGTCGAAGAGGTGCGCGGACATCTCGGCGGCGACGCCGAGGGACGCGTAGTGCGCGCGCTCCTCGTCACTGAGCATGTCGTGCACCGTGGAGATGCCGGGCTCCCAGGAACCGATGGAGACGCACGCGACCGTGACCTTGTCGAAGTACTCGAAGGCGCGGGCGATGCCCGTCTGGTGGCGCAGCGCGGCCGCGGTGGCCGCGTCGGGCAGCAGCATCGGCGCGTAGATGGGGTGCGCGTCCCCGCCCGAGACCTGGGCCGCGCGGCGCACGGCCTCCACCGAACCGCGCTCGGCGGTCCCGGCGTCGTACACGCCCGTCAGCTGCACCACGGTGCACGGCGGGAGCCGGTCGAGCGCGGCCGCCATGTGGATGGTGGAGCGGCCCCAGGCCAGACCCAGCACGTCGCCCTCGTTGACCAGCTCGCCGAGCAGGTCGGCGGCGACCTCGCCGAGGTTCTCGGGGTCGGGCGACTCCTCGGCATCGGCCGGGGACTCGACGACGACGGCGTGCCGCAGCCCGTAGCGGGCGCGCAGCGCGTCGGAGCGCTCCGCGTCCAGCTCTGCGGGCACACGGATCTCGATCCTCACGAGATCTCGTTCGAGAGCGGTCTCCAGGACCCGGGCCACCTTGAAGCGGCTGACGCCGAACTCCTCCGCGATCTGGATCTTGGATTTGCCCTCGAGGTAGAAGCGGCGGGCCATGGCCGCCGCCTGCACCAGCTCAGCGGGTCCCATCCGCATGGCTGACCGGCCCGCCGACATACCCGACACGGCGATCTCCTCACTGCTGTTCACATTCTGGATTCGCCGTTCATCCTTGCAGATCCGGCGTACTTGATCAGCCCGGATGGGCGCCGTTCACGTTCCCGTGGCTCAGTGGTCGCACGCCCATGCCGCCTGGGCCGTGGCGTCCCGGGCCTGGGTGCGCAATGCACGTACCGCCTGCGCCGGGTCCGCCGCCCCGTACACAGCCGAGCCCGCGACGAACACATCGGCCCCCGCCTCCGCGCACCGCTCGATCGTGGAGGCCGACACGCCGCCGTCCACCTGGAGCCACAGTTCGAGGCCGTGCTTGCTGATCAGCTCACGGGTGCGACGGATCTTCGGGAGCATGATGTCGAGGAAGGCCTGGCCGCCGAAGCCCGGCTCGACCGTCATGATCAGCAGCATGTCCAGCTCGGGCAGCAGATCCTCGTACGGCTCGATGGGGGTCGCGGGCTTCAGCGCCATCGAGGCGCGGGCGCCCTTGGCGCGGATCTCCCGGGCCAGCCGGACCGGGGCCGCGGCGGCCTCGGCGTGGAAGGTGACGGAACCCGCCCCCGCTTCGACGTACTGCGGTGCCCACCGATCTGCGTCCTCGATCATCAGATGACAGTCCAGGGGCGTGTCCGTCGCACGGGCCAGGGACTCTACGACCGGCACACCGAGCGTGAGGTTCGGGACGAAATGGTTGTCCATGACGTCGACATGGAGCCAGTCCGCCCCTTCCACCGCTTTTGCCTCCTCGGCAAGACGGGCGAAGTCGGCGGACAGGATGCTGGGGTTGATCTGCACGGCCATGCCCCAAGCCTGCCATGCCCCGGACCGGTTGCTCTCCCCGGTCCGTACCTGGACCCTCAGGCGGATGTTGCGGGGCCCTCCGTCATGCCATGCTGGCCGCCGACCGGATCCAGAAAGGGCTACGGGGGTGGCCATGACGGACGGACAGGGGCGCCATGTGCGCCAGGGACTCATCGGCTTCGTGTGCGGTCGCCGCAGCAAGTGGCTGATCGTCGGACTGTGGCTCGTGGTGCTCGTGGTCGCGGCGCCGCTCGCCTCGAAGCTCACCGACGCGCAGGACAACGACGCGGCCTCCTGGCTGCCCGGCTCCGCCGAGTCCACCCAAGTCCTGGACGCGTCCAACCGGTTCAGGCCCGAGCAGATCCCCGCGGTCGTCGTCTACGCGCGCGACGGCGGGCTCACCGACGCGGACCGGCAGCGGATCACCGAGGACGTCCGGGAGATCAAGGCGCTCACGGCCCACGGTGTACGCGGCGCCGAGACCCGCGGTCCCGTCTACGACACACCGACCGCCCCCGAGGCCGCCCAGATCTTCGTCCCGATCACGATGGACGAGAAGGGCTGGGAGGAGATCGCGCCCGCGGTCGACTCGCTGCGCGACCGGGTCGGCCGCAGCGGCGCCGGGCTCAGCGTGCACATCACGGGCCCGGGAGGCACCTCCGCCGACTTCTCCAAGGCCTTCGAGGGCATCGACTCGACGCTGCTGTTCTCCGCGATGGCCGTCGTGATCGTGATGCTGCTGCTCACCTACCGCAGCCCGACCCTGATCTTCGTACCGCTGATCGGTGTGGTCGCCGCGCTCTTCGCGGCCCAGGCGCTGATCTACCTCCTCGCGAAACACGCGGGACTGACCGTCAACGGCCAGAGCGCGGGCATCCTCACCGTCCTCGTCTTCGGCGCGGGCACCGACTACGCACTGCTGCTGGTCGCCCGCTACCGCGAGGAGCTGCGCCGCCACGAGGACCGCCACGAGGCGATGGCGCTCGCCCTGCACCGCGCGGGCCCCGCCGTGCTCGCCTCCGGCGCCACGGTCGTCCTCAGCATGCTCGTGCTCCTGGCCGCCGAGATGAACTCGACGCGCGGCCTCGGTCCGGTGGCCGCGATCGGTGTGGCGATCGCCCTGCTCGCCATGCTGACCCTCTTCCCGGCCCTGCTGCTCGTCTTCGGCCGCTGGGTCTTCTGGCCGGTGATCCCGCACCTCGGCTCGGCCGACCCGACCGCGAGCGGCGTGTGGGCCCGCATGGGCGGGCGCATCGCACGCGGGCCGCGCCTGGTGTGGGTCGCCACCGCGCTCGCCCTCGCCGTCCTCTCGCTCGGTCTGCTCCAGCTCCGCGCCGGTGGGATCGGCAACGCGGACGCGTTCACCGGCAAACCGGACTCGATCACCGGCCAGGAGGTCTCGGCGCGGTACTTCCCGGCCGGCAGCGGCGACCCCCTGGTCGTCATCGCCGACCAGGCACGTGCGGACCGGGTGCGCGCAGCGGTGGCCGGCACCAAGGGCGTGGTGCCGGACAGCATCGCCGTGCCCGAGGGCACGAAACCCTCGTACGACGGCAAGGTGCTGTTCGAGGCGACGATGACCGACCCGGCGGACGGCGACGCGGCGAAACGGACCGTCGAGCGGGTGCGCGACGCGGTGCACGCGGTGCCCGGCGCCCACGCCGAGGTCGGCGGCGGCACCGCGTCCCTCCTCGACATGGACGAGGCGACCACCCACGACAACATGCTGGTCATCCCGGCGGTCCTGGTGGTCGTGCTGCTGATCCTGGCGGTCCTGCTGCGCGCTCTGGTGGCCCCGCTGCTGCTGATCGGCACCGTCGTGCTGTCCTTCGCGGCGGCACTCGGCGCGAGCGCGCTGTTCTTCCGGCACGTCTTCGACTACGCGGGCGAGCAGACCGACTTCCCGCTCTTCGTGTTCGTGTTCCTGGTGGCCCTGGGCATCGACTACAACATCTTCCTGACCACCCGGATCCGCGAAGAGGCCGCCCGCGACGGCACCCGCACGGGTGTGGTGACGGGCCTGGCCGCGACCGGCGCCGTCATCACGTCCGCCGGCCTCGTCCTGGCCGGCACGTTCGCCGCCCTCGGCACCCTGCCGATGGTCGCCTTCGCGGAGATCGGCTTCGCCGTGGCGCTGGGGGTGCTGCTGGACACCTTCGTCGTGCGCTCGGTCCTCGTGACGTCCCTGTTCCTGGACGTGGGAGAGAAGGTGTGGTGGCCGAACCGCCTCGCCCACGAGGAGGGTTCCGCGCGTACGGAGCCGGACTCCTCCGCGGCCCCGGAACCGGCGGCGCGGCAGGAGTAGGCCGCGCGGCAGCGTCCCGGGGGGCGCGGCCGACCCGCCCGAGCGCCGTGGCGGCAACCGGGTCGCGGCCGGGCAGGGGATCCGACGCCACCGTCCCGCGTGAACCGGCGTCAGCGTCCGGTGGCGTTCACCCGGTCCGGCGGATCAGGGCGAGGTACATCGCGTCCGTGCCGTGCAGATGCGGCCACAGCTGAACGTCGGGGCCGTCGCCCAGGGCCGGTACGCCCGGCAGGAACGGGCGGGCGTCGAGCAGTTCGGCGGAGCCGGCGTCGTAGTGCTTGAGCACGTCGTCGACGACCGCGCGGGTCTCCGCGAGGTGCGGCGAACACGTCGCGTACCCGACGACACCGCCGACCCGCACCGAGTCGAGCGCCGTCCGCAGCAGCCCGCGCTGGAGGGGGGCGAAACCGTCGAGGTCGTCGGGGCGACGCCGCCAGCGGGCCTCGGGACGGCGGCGCAGCGCGCCCAGACCCGTGCAGGGGACGTCCATGAGCACACGGTCGAAGGTGCCGGGCCGCCACGGCGGCCGGGTGCCGTCGGCGGCGATGACCTGGTAGGGCCCGGGGTTTCCCGCGAGGGCCTTCGCCACCAGACCCGCGCGGTGCGGCTGCTTCTCGGAGGCCAGCAGCACCGCGCCGCGTTCGGCGGCTAGCCCGGCCAGCAGGGCGGCCTTGCCACCGGGGCCGGCGCAGCCGTCCAGCCAGGTCCGGTCGGGCCCGTCCAGCGGCGCGTTCGCGAGGGCGAGCGCGACCAGCTGGCTGCCCTCGTCCTGGACGCCCGCGCGCCCCTCCCGCACGGCGTCGATGGCGCCCGGCTCGCCGCCCTCGGTGAGCCGTACCGCGTACGGCGACCAGCGGCCCGGGAGCGCCGATTCCTCGCCGAGCGCGTCGAGCAGTTCGTCGGCGCCGAGACGGCCGGGGCGGGCGACGAGCGTCACCTCGGGCCGTTCGTTGTCCGCTTCGAGCAGGTCCTCGATTCCGGCACGGCCGCCGCCGAGCGAGTCCCACAGTGCGGAGACGACCCAGCGCGGGTGCGAGTGCACGACGGCGAGATGGTCCTCGGGGTCCTCGTCGTAGGGCGGTGCGACCTGCTCCAGCCAGCCGTCCAGATCCTGCTGCGCGACCTTGCGCAGCACGGCGTTCACGAACTTGGCGCGCCCGTCGCCGAGCACGACCCGGGCGAGTTCGACGGCGGAGGAGACGGCGGCGTGCGTCGGGATCCGCGTCCCGAGCAGCTGGTGCACGCCCAGGCTGAGCACGTCGAGCACGGGCGGGTCGACCTCACGCAGCGGCCGGTCGACGCAGGCCGCGATGACGGCGTCGTACGTGCCCTGCCGGCGCAGCGTTCCGTAGACCAGCTCGGTGGCCAGCGCCGCGTCCCGCCCGTCGAAGTCGCCCTTCTCGCGGGCCTTGCGCAGCAGCGGCGGCAGGACGAGGTTCGCGTACGCGTCACGCTCGTCCACGGCCCGCAGCGCTTCGAAGGCGAGCATGCGGACCGGGTCCTTCTGGGGACGGCGGTAGGGCTTGCCGGGCTTGCGCGGCCGACGGGACTGCTCACTCACGAAAAAGGTGCTCCGGATCCTGGATGGTTCGACCCGTCCAGCCTACGTCCGTACGGGCACGGCCGACCCCGCGGGCCGGGTGCGCCCGCGTGCGCGCACCCGGTCCGCGGGGACGTCGTCGTCAGACGCCGAGCCGCTCCCCGGAGGGGATGCGCACGCCGCGCGCCCAGTCCGCGGCGCGCATCGGCTTCTTGCCCTGGGCCTGGACCCAGAGCAGCTCCACGGCGTACGAACCGGTCCCCGCGTACACGTTGTTCTTGCCGACGGCCAGCTCGCCCGGGGAGAGGTCGGTGTGGTCCGGGAGCGGGGCGACCTGGATGAGCTTGAGCCGCTCGCCGCGGAAGACGGTCCACGCGCCGGGCGCCGGCGTGCAGCCCCGCACCAGCCGGTCGACGCGGAGCGCCGGGGCGGACCAGTCGACGTGGGCGAGCTCGACGGTGATCTTCGGCGCCGTGGTGACGCCGTCGGCCGGCTGCGGCACGGCCTTGAGGGTGCCGTCCTCGATGCCGTCCATCGTCGCGGAGAGCAGCCCCGCCCCGGCGAAGGCGAGCCGCGTGAGCAGATCCCCGCTGGTGTCCGTGCGCCGGATCTCCTCGGTGACGGTGCCGTACACCGGGCCCGAGTCGAGGCCCTCCTCGATCAGGAAGGTGGAGGCGCCGGTGATCTCGTCCCCCGCCATGATCGCGTGCTGCACGGGGGCCGCGCCGCGCCATGCGGGCAGCAGCGAGAAGTGCAGATTGACCCACCCGTGCGCCGGGACGTCCAGCGCGACCCGGGGCAGCAGCGCGCCGTAGGCGACGACGGGGCAGCAGTCCGGAGCGATCTCCCGCAGCCGGGCCAGGAAGTCCTCGTCACGCGGCTTGGCCGGCTTCAGCACCTCGATCCCGGCCTCCTCCGCGCGCTGGGCGACCGGGCTGGCGACGAGCCGGCGGCCCCGTCCGGCCGGGGCGTCGGGCCGCGTGACGACGGCGGCCACCTCGTGGCGCCCGGAGGCGATCAGGGCGTCCAGGGCGGGAACGGCGACCTCGGGGGTACCTGCGAAGACGAGCTTCATGGGTGGCGGCTGGCCTCTCGGGCGGGAGTTCGTATCGGCTCGCGCGACAGCCGGCGAACCGGGTCGTGCGGGGCAACTCACCAGTCTATGCGGCACGGGGGCCCGCGGCTCGGGAGTATCCGCGCGGGGCACGTACGCCCCCGGGAGGCGGACCGGACGGCGTGCCGCCCCGTCCGCCTCCTGGGGGCGTACGCGTCAAGACGCGCCCCGTGCATATGCCCTTACGCGCCCGCAGCGTGACCACTCACCCGGAAACGCGTTGGTCAAGAAAGAGTTGACCACAAGGGCCGCATGTGCGGCCCGATCCCTTTTCAACGCCGGTTCGAGAGGCTTGTTCATGGCCGACCACGCAACCCACGACGCCCAGGCTCGGGCCAGCCTGCACTTGCTGGTGCGCGACATCGAGCGGGTCCGCCGGCAGGTGGACGCACTGCGCACGCTCACCGCCCAGTTGGGCAACGTCTACCGCCCGCGCCGCTCCGGCCCCTCCGCGGGCTTCGTCGTCTACGGGCGCGCCCCCGCCCCGACCGTCCGTCTCGCGCAGGAGCTGCGGGACAGCGTCGAGACCCTGGTCACGGCCGCCGTGGACTTCGACCGCTCACTCGGTTTCTCGTGGGACGCGGTCGGCTCGGCCCTGGGGGTCACCAAGCAGGCCGTGCACCGCCGTTACGGCGCCCGCCGCGCCGCCGCCCAGGCCGCCGCGGAGGCGGAGCGCGCCACGGAGACGGCGGGCCCCCGGGCGGTGGCCGTCAACACCGGCATCCCCACGGTGCCGACGGTCCCCGCGGCCCGCTCCATGCCGACCCAGCCGACGGGAAGTCCCACCCTCCGCGAAGAGGTCAGGCCCACGGCGTTCCCGGGCCCGCGCAACGGCTGATCCGCCCGTCACCGCCTCCCGGTGTCCACAGCCGACCCGGGAGGCAGACGCATGCCCGCGCCAAGTCGTGCCGGGCACCCACCTGTAGTGGGCTCGCTGTACGCTCACCGGGCTGCAGGCCCGCCGGGCACACACCTGAAGTCGGCCCGCGCCGGGGGCGCGCTCGGGGTACAGGCCCGCCGGGCACCCACCCGCAGTCGCCCCGGGCCGGACGCGCACACGGCGTGCAGACCGTCGGGCGAGCACCGGTCGAGGGCCCCGGCGGACCACACGGACCGAGCCCGCCTCCTGCCGCGGGGAACGCTCGTTGCGAGCGCCCGCTCCACGCCGACCCGAACGGCCGACACGAGCACCCACCCCACACCGACCCGGACGGCCGCGGCGACCGCCGACGCATCGCGCCGAGCGGCACTCACCCGATGTCGAGCGGATCGATGCGGATCCGTATCGGTTCGCTCCCGCCGCGCGCCAACCGCGCCGCCTGCGCGGCCTTCAGCGCGGCCGCCAGCGCGGCTCCGCTCCCCGGCGGCACCCGCACGAGGACCCGCTCCCAGTGCTCCCCGGGCGGCGGCCCACCGGCCCGCCGAGGCCGCCCCGCCTCCGTACCGGGCACCGGGACGGGCCCCAACACCTCGGCATCATGGGGCAGTTGGGCGGCCGTGAGGAACTCCGCCAACGCCTCCGGCGCACCGGACACCGCGGCCATCCGCGACACCGGCGGGAAGCCCAGCTCGGCCCGCTCGGCAAGTTCCCGCACGGCGTGCCCGACGGGATCCCAGCGGACCAGTGCCTGTACCGGACGCAACGTCGGCTCGGCGACGACCACCACGGTCCCGCCGACGCCCTGTGGACGGACGAGCGCCGCCGCTGCCAGCCAGCGCCGCAACGCGTCCTCGCCGGCCCGCAGATCGGGCCGCCCGAGCATGGCCCAGCCGTCCAGGAGCAGCGCGGCCGCGTACCCGCCCTCGGCCACCGGTTCGGCGCCCGGAGTGCTCACGACCAGGGCGGGCGCCTCGGAGACGGTGTCCAGCACCTGCTCCCGCCCGGACGTACGGACCGGGACGGCCGGGAAGGCCCGTCCCAGCTCCTCGGCGGTGCGCCGCGCCCCCACGATCTGTGCCCGCAGCCGGAAGCCTCCGCATTCGGGACAGTGCCAGGCGGGCTCGCCGCGCCCGCACCAGTCGCACCGCAGCTCCCCCGCGTCCTGCGCCTGGAGCGGCCCCGCGCAGTGCCGGCAGCGCGCGGGGGCCCGACACTGCGCGCAGGCCATCCGGGGTACGTAGCCGCGGCGCGGCACCTGCACCAGCACGGGGCCGTGCCGCAGGCCCTCCCTGACGGTCTGCCAGGCGAGCGTGGGCAGCCGGGCCGCGCGGGCCGCCTCGTCCCGCGCGAGGTCACCGTCGCCGACGGTCCGTACGAGGGGTGCCGTCGCACGGACCTGGTCGCGGTCCGCGACCAGTGGCAGCGCCCATCCGCTCTCGACGAGCTGCGCGGCCTCCACCGTGCAGCTCCAGCCGCCCAGCAGGAAGCCGCACCGGTCGCGCGAGGCCCGCAGCTCCAGCACCTCCCGGACGTGTGGGAAGGGGGCGTTGTCGTCGCTGTGTCCGGCGTCGCCGTCGTCCCAGACGACGACGAGCCCCAGGTTCCTCACGGGCGCGAACATGGCGGCGCGGGTGCCGACGACGGCCCGCACGGCCCCGCGCCGTACGGCGAGCCATTCGCGGTAGCGGCGCTCCTGCCCGGCGTCGGCCGTCAGCACGGCGTGCTGCCCCTCCCCCAGCAGTGCCGTCAGGGCGGCGTCGACGCGGGCGGCGGGCCGGCCCGCCGGTACGACGACCAGTGCCCCGCGCCCGGAGGCCAGCGTCGCCTGCACGGCCCGGGCGATCTCCTCGGCCCACTGGGGCCCGGGGAGCGCGGTCCACACGGCCCGTGGTGCACCGCCGGAGGCGAGGGAGGCGAGGAAGTCCGGCCCGCGGCCGTACCGCTGCCAGGTGCCCGGGGCGGGCGCCGGGGGCGGAGGCGGTGCGGGGGTGGACTCCCGGGCCTCGGCCCGCGCGTGCCGGGGCGGGACGGCGAGTTGCAGCACATCGGCGAGGGAGCCGGCGTAGCGGTCGGCGACGGCCCGGGCGAGCCCCAGCAGTTCGGGGTCCAGGACGGGTTCGGGCGACACGACCTGCGCGAGCGCGGCCAGCGGCCCGCTGTAGTCGGACTCGGCGATCCGCTCGACGACGAACCCGTCGATGAGTCCGCCGCCCTCACGGCGCCCGTCGCGGACATTGCGGCCGCCGGCGCCGAACCTGACCCGGACCCGGACGCCCGGCTGCGCGGCCTCGTCGAGCTCCTCGGGCACCGCGTAGTCGAAGTACCGGTCGAGATGCAGCACGCCCTTGTCGACCAGCACCCGCGCCACCGGCAGCTCCTTGGCCAGCGCGGCCCCCCGCCAGGTACGCGGCTTGGCCTTCGGTGCCTTGGCCTTGCGCACGGCCTCCCGGATCAGCGCGAGCTGCTCGGGCGGCGCACTCTCCGCGCCGCCTTCCCCCTGACCGTTCTCGCTGCTCACAGCAGCATTCCTACCAGACCCCACTGACACGGGACGGCCGTCCCGGCCCCCACCGGCACGGGCCCGGAGCCCGAGCCCCGCGACCCGGGCCGGCCGGACACCGGTCCCGTCACGAACACCGAGGCCCGGCTCCCCCGAAGGGCAGCCGGGCCTCGTGACAGTACCGGTCGGACCTTACAGACCCGCGGCCCGGCGCAGCGCGTCCACGCGGTCCGTGCGCTCCCAGGTGAAGTCGGGGAGCTCGCGGCCGAAGTGGCCGTACGCGGCCGTCTGCGAGTAGATCGGGCGCAGCAGGTCGAGGTCGCGGATGATGGCCGCCGGGCGGAGGTCGAAGACCTCGCTGATGGCGGTCTCGATCTTCTCGGCCTCGACCTTGGCGGTGCCGAAGGTCTCGACGAAGAGGCCGACGGGCTCGGCCTTGCCGATCGCGTAGGCGACCTGGACCTCGCAGCGGGAGGCGAGGCCCGCGGCGACGACGTTCTTCGCGACCCAGCGCATGGCGTAGGCGGCGGAGCGGTCGACCTTGGACGGGTCCTTGCCGGAGAAGGCGCCGCCGCCGTGGCGGGCCATGCCGCCGTACGTGTCGATGATGATCTTGCGGCCGGTGAGGCCGGCGTCACCCATCGGGCCGCCGATCTCGAAGCGACCGGTCGGATTGACCAGCAGGCGGTAGCCCTCGGTCTCCAGCTTGATGCCGTCGTCCAGCAGCGCCTTCAGCTCCGGCTCGACCACGAACTCGCGGATGTCGGGGGCCAGGAGCGAGTCCAGGTCGATGTCGCTCGCGTGCTGCGAGGAGACGACGACCGTGTCCAGACGGACCGCCTTGTCGCCGTCGTACTCGATGGTGACCTGGGTCTTGCCGTCGGGGCGGAGGTAGGGGATGGTGCCGTTCTTGCGGACCTCGGACAGGCGCCGCGAGAGCCGGTGCGCCAGGTGGATCGGAAGCGGCATCAGGTTCGGCGTCTCGTCGGTCGCGTAACCGAACATCAGACCCTGGTCGCCGGCGCCCTGCTTGTCCAGCTCGTCCTCGTCGCCCTCGACCCGGGACTCGTACGCCGTGTCGACACCCTGCGCGATGTCCGGGGACTGCGAGCCGATCGACACCGAGACGCCGCAGGAGGCTCCGTCGAAGCCCTTCTTGGACGAGTCGTAGCCGATCTCGAGGATCTTGTCGCGCACCAGCTGCGCGATCGGCGCGTACGCCTTGGTCGTGACCTCGCCGGCCACGTGCACCAGGCCGGTCGTGATCAGCGTCTCCACGGCGACGCGGGACGTGGGGTCCTCGCGCAGGAGCGCATCGAGAATGGTGTCGCTGATCTGGTCAGCGATCTTGTCGGGGTGACCTTCGGTCACGGACTCCGAGGTGAACAGGCGACGGGACACAACGCTCCCTGTGGTTGCAGCGGCTGCTGGCTGATCATTGGTGGACGGGACGGGGGCTGCGCCCGGCGTCGTCCGAGAACAGTTTATCTGTCGTGCCCACCGGCAGGTCCCCCTGTCTCGCTTGTCGGAAGCGCTGTGACCTGCGGCACGGGCATTCTGCGCCATGGCGATCCGCCTCCGCCAGGGCCACCGCACCTGTTTTTGCGCGCCGGGAGGCATCTGCCGGGACGGGTGAGAAAGCTACTCCAATCGGCGCGTCACGAGGTCCCACACGGTATCGGCCAGCGCTTCCTTGGGCCCGTGGGCCACCGGGGTCTCGCTGCCGTCGGCTCCGAGCACGACGGCCTCGTTCTCCTCGGAGCCGAAGGTCTTGCGCTCGCCCACCTCGTTCACCACGAGGAAGTCGCAGCCCTTGCGCTCCAGCTTCTTCCGGCCGTTCGCGAGGACGTCGTCCGTCTCGGCGGCGAAGCCGACCACGACCTGGCCGGGGCGGGCCCGCGTGGCGGAGATCTCCGCGAGGATGTCGGGGTTGCGGACCAGGGCGACGGGCTCGGGCTCCTGGCCGTCCTTCTTCTTGATCTTCCCCGCCGCGTACGCCGCCGGGCGGAAGTCGGCGACCGCCGCCGCCATCACGACGACGTCGGCGTCCGGGGCCGCCTTCAGCACGGCCTCGCGCAGCTGTACGGCGGTGCCGACCTGGACGACGTCCACGCCCGCGGGGTCCGGCATGCCGGTGTTCGCGGCGATCAGCGTGACCCGGGCTCCGCGCGCGGCGGCGGTGCGGGCGAGGGCGTACCCCTGCTTGCCGGAGGAACGGTTGCCGAGGAAGCGGACCGGGTCGAGGGGTTCGCGGGTGCCGCCCGCGCTGACGACGACATGCCGTCCGGCGAGGTCGGGCTCCGTCACGCCGCGGGCCAGCACCCGACGGCAGACCTCGAAGATCTCCGCGGGCTCGGGCAGCCGCCCCTTGCCGGTGTCGACGCCGGTCAGCCGCCCGACCGCGGGTTCGACGACGACGGCGCCGCGGCGGCGGAGCGTCGCCACGTTCTCCTGGGTGGCGGGGTGTTCCCACATCTCCGTGTGCATGGCGGGCGCGAAGACGACCGGGCAGCGGGCGGTGAGCAGGGTGTTGGTCAGGAGGTCGTCGGCCAGGCCGTGGGCCGCCTTGGCGAGCGTGTCGGCCGTCGCGGGGGCCACCACGACGAGATCGGCCTGCTGTCCGATGCGGACGTGCGGGACCTCGTGGACGTCCGACCAGACCTCGGTGGACACGGGGTGGCCGGAGAGGGCGGACCAGGTGGCGGCGCCGACGAAGTGCAGCGCGGACGCGGTGGGCACGACACGTACGTCATGACCGGACTCCGTCAGCTGTCGCAGCAGCTCACACGCCTTGTAGGCGGCGATGCCGCCGCTGACCCCCAGAACGACCTTCGGCTTGTCCACCGGGCCTCCCCACACTCGACTACGTACAACCCCATGACACACCACAGGCCCGACAGTCGCGCTGCCGGGCCTGTGGAAAAGACTTCTGCAATCTGCAGATCTTGCTTACGGTGTGAGATTGCCGACTACGCCGGGCCCTCGATGGCCTCGGAGGTCAGCAGACCCGCGTTGATCTCGCGCAGGGAGATCGAGAGCGGCTTCTCGTGGACGTGGGTGTCGACGAGCGGACCGACGTACTCGAGGAGGCCCTCGCCGAGCTGCGAGTAGTACGCGTTGATCTGGCGGGCACGCTTGGCCGCGTAGATCACGAGGCTGTACTTCGAGTCGGTGGCCTCAAGGAGCTCGTCGATCGGAGGGTTGATGATGCCCTCGGGCGCGGTGATGGAAGAGGACACGCTCTGCCTTCCGAAAGGTGGGATTGATCAGTGAAGATCACACAACGTCCATCAAGGCTAGCAGCTCGCGCGCCACGTCCTCGACGGAGGTGTTGACCAGGGTGACATCGAACTCCGGCTCGGCCGCCAGCTCGATCTTGGCGGCTTCCAGGCGGCGCTCGATCACCTCGGGCGGTTCCGTGCCCCGCCCGGTGAGCCTGCGCACCAGCTCCTCCCAGGAGGGCGGAGCCAGGAACACGAGCAGAGCCTCCGGCATGGACTCGCGAACCTGACGTGCGCCCTGGAGGTCGATCTCCAGGAGGACCGGCACGCCGGCCTCCAGGTGCTCCAGGACGGCCGCACGCGGCGTCCCGTAGCGATTGCCGGCGAATTCGGCCCACTCCAGCAGCTCACCGTTGGCGATGAGCTTGTCCATCTCCTCGTCGGAGACGAAGAAGTAGTGGACTCCGTGCTTCTCACCGGGGCGCGGCTTGCGTGTCGTCGCCGACACGGAGAGCCAGACCTCGGGGTGTTCCTTGCGCATATGGGCGACGACCGTGCTCTTGCCGACCCCGGAGGGGCCGGAGAGCACGGTCAGCCGCGGACGTTCACTCATGCAGCGATTATTCCAGCAATCCCGGAGTGCCCAGGACTCAGGCGCCGGAGCCGCCGAACTCGCGCTCCAGGGAGGCGATCTGGTTCGAGCCGAGGCCACGCACGCGGCGGCTCTCGGAGATCCCGAGTCGCTCCATGATCTGCTTGGCGCGGACCTTGCCCACGCCCGGCAGGGACTCAAGGAGGGCGGAGACCTTCATCTTGCCGATGACGTCGTTCTCCTGGCCCTGCTTGATGACCTCGTGAAGAGAGGCGCCGGAGTGCTTGAGTCGATTCTTGACCTCGGCCCGCTCCCGGCGAGCCGCGGCGGCCTTTTCGAGCGCGGCTGCGCGCTGTTCAGGGGTAAGGGGCGGAAGAGCCACGCCTACGTCACCTCGGATGTCGAACTGTCGGATACGGACCGGTGAGGAACCTAGTCGCCCCACACCTGGGGAGCTACGAGCAACACGCTTGCCCGTTCTCCCCCACTGCCTTGAAGCGTGGGAGGTGCCCCCACTCGACGGAGACTAGCGGGCAAGTGCGCCAGAGTCAGCGAGAACAGCGGAAAAGTCCTGGTCAGCCTCCCTGGAGCCAGACATTTCCGACATACTGCCCCGGATTTGAGAATGTATTCAGACTCAAGGCGCTCCGCGGACACTCATCGGAGGACTGCAGATCGAGGGTCGGAGTGCTCGCCGGACCGTCCCGGCGGTCCGGCGAGCGGCCGGCGAAGGCCCTCAGGCGGCCTCGACGGCGGCCCTGATCTCCTCAGCGAAACGCTCCGCGGCCTCCCGCAGCGCGACGACGTCGGGACCGTGACGCAGAACACCCCGGCTCACGTTCGGGACGACGTTGCGCACGGCCGCTCCGAAGACACCCGCCAGATCGCCCGCCGTCGCCCCCTGGGCGCCGATCCCGGGCGCGAGGAGAGGGCCGTTGATGTCGAGGTCGTAGGAGGACAGATCACCGAGCGTGGCACCGACCACGGCGCCGAAGGAGCCGAGCGGCGACTCCCCCGCGTTCTCGGCGGCCAGGTGCCCGAGCACGGTCGCCCCGACGTTCCGGCCGTCGGCACGGACGGCGTGCTGGACCTCGCCGCCCTCCGGGTTGGACGTCAGCGCGAGCACGAAGAGCCCGGCGCCGCTCTCGCGGGCCAGTTCCACCGCGGGCTTCAGCGAGCCGTAGCCGAGATACGGCGAGACGGTCAGCGCGTCCGAGAAGAGCGGCGCGTCCTTGCGCAGGAAGGTCTCCGCGTACGCGGCCATGGTCGAGCCGATGTCGCCGCGCTTGGCGTCCATGACGACCAGGGCGCCGGCCGCACGGGCCTCCTCGACCGACTTCTCCAGCACCGCGATCCCGCGTGAGCCGAAGCGCTCGAAGAACGCGCTCTGCGGCTTGAGGACCGCCACCCGGTCGGCCAGCGCCTCCACCACGGTGCGGCTGAAGCGCTCCAGGCCCGCGATGTCGTCGCCGAGGCCCCAGTCGGTGAGCAGGGACGCGTGCGGGTCGATGCCCACGCACAGGGGCCCGCGCTCGTCCATCGCGCGGCGCAGTCGTGCGCCGAAGGGTTCCAGGCTCATGCGGACTTCCTCACGTCGGCGCCGACCGCGTCGGCGAGGGTGGCGTACGGGCTCGTACGAAGGCGCGCGGCGAGCCCCTTGTGGATGGCGCGGCCCCAGAAGGGACCCTCGTAGATGAAGGCGCTGTAGCCCTGGACCAGCGTGGCGCCGGCCAGGATGCGCTGCCAGGCGTCCTCGGCGTTCTCGATGCCGCCGACGCCCACCAGGGTGATCCGGTCGCCCACGCGCGCGTAGAGGCGGCGCAGGACCTCCAGGGAGCGCGCCTTCAGGGGCGCTCCGGAGAGGCCGCCGGTCTCCTTGACCAGGGAGGCGTCGGACTTCAGACCGAGGCCCTCGCGCGCGATGGTGGTGTTGGTCGCGATGATGCCGTCCAGTCCGAGCTCCACTGCGAGGTCGGCGACCGCGTCGACGTCCTCGTCGGCGAGGTCGGGAGCGATCTTGACCAGGAGCGGCACGCGGCGGCCGGTGACCGAGCGGTCGGCGGCCTCGCGCACGGCGCTCAGCAGCGGGCGCAGTGCCTCGGTCGCCTGGAGATTGCGCAGACCGGGTGTGTTCGGGGAGCTGACGTTGACGACGAGGTAGTCGGCGTGCCGGGCCAGTCGCTCGGTCGACTTCACGTAGTCGCCGACGGCCTCCTCCTCGGGGACGACCTTGGTCTTGCCGATGTTGACGCCGACGACCGTCCTGAAGACGGGCGTGCGGGCGGCCAGGCGCTCGGAGACGGCCGCGGAGCCCTCGTTGTTGAACCCCATGCGGTTGATCAGTGCCCGGTCCTCGACGAGGCGGAACAGCCTCTTCTTGGGGTTGCCGGGCTGCGGCTCCCCCGTCACGGTGCCGATCTCGATGTGGTCGAAGCCCAGCATCGACATGCCGTCGATGGCGACGGCGTTCTTGTCGAAGCCGGCCGCCAGCCCGAAGGGGCCGTGCATGCGCAGGCCGAACGCCTCCGTGCGCAGTTCCTCGTGGCGGGGCGCCAGCGCCGCCGCGACGAACGTCCGCAGCACCGGGACGCGGGCGGCCAGACGGATCCAGCGGAAGGCGAGGTGGTGGGCCTGCTCGGGGTCCATCCGTTTGAAAACCAGACGGAAGAAAAGCTTGTACATCTCTGTGTCCTCGTCAGACGTGCCCTCGTGAGACCCGTGGACCGGGACCTCATGAGGAGCCTCATGAAGAGGGGGACACCGTTTCCGGTGTCCCCCTCGGGGCTGCTAGTCGCGGGCCGCGATCAGATGCTCGGCGTGTTCCTGGAGCGAGCGCACGCCCACGTCGCCGTGGTTGAGCGCGTCGATCCCCTGGACGGCGGCGGCGAGCGCCTGGACCGTGGTGAGGCAGGGCACGGAGCGGGCCACCGCGGCCGTACGGATGTCGTAGCCGTCGAGGCGGCCGCCGGTGCCGTACGGCGTGTTGACGATGAGGTCGACCTGGCCGTCGTGGATCAGCTGGACGATGGTCTTCTCGCCGTTCGGGCCCTCGCCCTCGCTCTGCTTGCGCACGATCGTGGCGTTGATGCCGTTGCGCTTGAGGACCTCGGCGGTGCCGGACGTCGCGAGCAGCTCGAAGCCGTGGGCGACGAGTTCACGCGCCGGGAAGATCATCGAGCGCTTGTCGCGGTTGGCGACCGAGATGAAGGCGCGGCCCTTGGTCGGCAGCGGACCGTACGCGCCCGCCTGCGACTTGGCGTAGGCCGTGCCGAACACCGAGTCGATGCCCATCACTTCGCCGGTGGAGCGCATCTCCGGGCCGAGCACCGTGTCGACGCCGCGCCCGTGGATGTCGCGGAAGCGCGACCACGGCATGACGGCCTCCTTGACGGAGATCGGCGCGTCCAGCGGCAGCGTGCCGCCGTCGCCGTTGGCCGGCAGCAGGCCCTCGGCCCGCAGCTCGGCGACGGTCGCGCCCAGCGAGATGCGGGCGGCGGCCTTCGCCAGCGGCACCGCGGTCGCCTTCGAGGTGAAGGGGACGGTGCGCGAGGCGCGCGGGTTGGCCTCCAGGACGTAGAGGATGTCGCCCGCCATCGCGAACTGGATGTTGATCAGACCGCGGACGCCGACGCCCTTCGCGATGGCCTCCGTGGAGGCCCGCAGGCGCTTGATGTCGAACCCGCCGAGCGTGATCGGAGGCAGGGCGCACGCCGAGTCGCCGGAGTGGATGCCGGCCTCCTCGATGTGCTCCATGACGCCGCCGAGGTAGAGCTCCTCGCCGTCGTAGAGCGCGTCGACGTCGATCTCGATCGCGTCGTCGAGGAACCGGTCGACCAGGACCGGCCGGGAGGGGCTGATCTCGGTGGACTCGGCGATGTAGGACGACAGCCGGGTCTCGTCGTAGACGATCTCCATGCCGCGCCCGCCGAGGACGTACGAGGGGCGCACCAGGACCGGGTAGCCGATCTCGTCGGCGATGGCCTTGGCCTCGGCGAAGGTGGTGGCCGTGCCGTGCTTGGGGGCCGGCAGGCCCGCCTCGGCGAGGACGCGGCCGAAGGCGCCGCGGTCCTCGGCGGCGTGGATCGCCTCGGGGGACGTGCCGACGACCGGCACGCCGTTGTCCTTGAGCGCCTGCGACAGGCCCAGCGGGGTCTGGCCGCCGAGCTGTACGACCACACCCGCGATCGGGCCGGCCAGCGACTCCGCGTGGACGATCTCCAGGACGTCCTCGAGGGTCAGCGGCTCGAAGTACAGCCGGTCGGAGGTGTCGTAGTCGGTCGACACGGTCTCCGGGTTGCAGTTGACCATCACGGTCTCGTAGCCGGCGTCGCTCAGCGCGAAGGAGGCGTGGACGCAGGAGTAGTCGAACTCGATGCCCTGCCCGATGCGGTTCGGGCCGGAGCCCAGGATGATCACCGCGGGCTTCTCGCGCGGGGCGACCTCGGTCTCCTCGTCGTAGGAGGAGTAGAAGTACGGCGTCTTCGCGGCGAACTCGGCGGCGCAGGTGTCCACCGTCTTGTACACCGGGCGCACACCGAGCGCGTGCCGCACCTCACGGACGACGTCCTCGCGCAGCCCGCGGATCTCGGCGATCTGGGCGTCGGAGAAGCCGTGCCGCTTGGCCTCGGCGAGCAGCTCCGGGTCCAGCTTCTCGGCGGCGGCCAGCTCGTCCGCGAGCTCCTTGATCAGGAAGAGCTGGTCGACGAACCAGGGGTCGATCTTCGTCGCCTCGAAGACCTCCTCGGGCGTGGCGCCCGCGCGCACGGCCTGCATGACGGAGTTGATGCGCCCGTCGGTGGGCCGGACCGCCTCGCGCAGCAGCTCGGCCTTGTCGCCGGGCTCGCCGACGAAGGTGAACTGGCTGCCCTTCTTCTCCAGGGAGCGCAGCGCCTTCTGGAGCGCCTCGGTGAAGTTGCGGCCGATCGCCATGGCCTCGCCGACCGACTTCATGGTCGTGGTCAGCGTGGAGTCGGCGGAGGGGAACTTCTCGAAGGCGAAACGCGGGGCCTTCACGACGACGTAGTCGAGGGTCGGCTCGAAGGACGCCGGGGTCTTCTCGGTGATGTCGTTCGGGATCTCGTCGAGCGTGTAGCCGACGGCGAGCTTGGCCGCGATCTTGGCGATCGGGAAGCCGGTCGCCTTGGAGGCGAGCGCCGAGGAGCGCGAGACGCGCGGGTTCATCTCGATGACGATGATGCGGCCGTCGTCGGGATTGACCGCGAACTGGATGTTGCAGCCGCCGGTGTCGACGCCGACCTCGCGGATGATCGCGATGCCGATGTCGCGCAGCCGCTGGTACTCGCGGTCGGTCAGCGTCATGGCCGGCGCGACGGTGATGGAGTCGCCGGTGTGCACGCCCATCGGGTCGAAGTTCTCGATGGAGCAGACGACCACGACGTTGTCGTTCTTGTCGCGCATCAGCTCCAGCTCGTACTCCTTCCAGCCGAGGATGGACTCCTCCAGGAGCACCTCGGTGGTCGGGGAGAGCGTGAGGCCCTGGCCGGCGATGCGGCGCAGTTCCTCCTCGTCGTGGGCGAAGCCGGAGCCGGCGCCGCCCATGGTGAAGGAGGGGCGTACGACGACGGGGTAGCCGCCGAGCGTCTCGACGCCCCCCAGGACGTCGTCCATGGAGTGGCAGATGACGGACCGGGCGGACTCGCCGTGGCCGATCTTCTCGCGCACGGCCTCGACGACGCCCTTGAAGAGGTCGCGGTCCTCGCCCTTGTTGATCGCCTCGACGTTGGCGCCGATGAGCTCGACGCCGTACTTCGCGAGCACACCCTGCTCGTGCATGGAGATCGCGGTGTTGAGCGCCGTCTGGCCGCCGAGGGTGGGCAGCAGCGCGTCGGGGCGCTCCTTGGCGATGATCTTCTCGACGAACTCCGGGGTGATCGGCTCGACGTAGGTGGCGTCGGCGATCTCCGGGTCGGTCATGATCGTCGCCGGGTTGGAGTTCACGAGGATGACCCGCAGGCCCTCGGACTTCAGGACCCGGCACGCCTGGGTGCCGGAGTAGTCGAACTCGGCGGCCTGGCCGATGACGATCGGGCCGGAGCCGATGACCAGGACGGACTGGATATCGGTGCGCTTAGGCACGCTGGCCCTCCATCAGGGATACGAAGCGGTCGAACAGGTAGGCGGCGTCGTGCGGGCCGGCTGCCGCTTCGGGGTGGTACTGGACGCTGAAGGCCGGCTGGTCGAGCAGCTGGAGGCCCTCCACCACGTTGTCGTTGAGGCAGACGTGGGAGACCTCGGCGCGGCCGTAGGGGGTGTCGGACACCTTGTCGAGCGGGGCGTCGACGGCGAAGCCGTGGTTGTGCGCGGTGACCTCGACCTTGCCGGTCGTGCGGTCCTGCACCGGCTGGTTGATGCCGCGGTGGCCGTACTTCAGCTTGTAGGTGCCGAAGCCGAGGGCACGGCCGAGGATCTGGTTGCCGAAGCAGATGCCGAAGAGCGGGGTCCTGCGCTCCAGCACCGCCTGCATGACCGCGACCGGGCCGTCGGCGGTGGCCGGGTCGCCCGGGCCGTTGGAGAAGAACACGCCGTCGGGGTTCACGGCGAAGACGTCCTCGGCCGTGGCCGTCGCGGGCAGGACGTGCACCTCGATGCCGCGCTCGGCCATGCGCTGCGGGGTCATGCCCTTGATGCCCAGGTCGACCGCGGCGACGGTGAACTTCTTCTCGCCGATCGCGGGGACGACGTACGTCTCCTTGGTGGCGACCTCGGCGGAGAGGTTCGCGCCCTTCATCTCGGGCGCCTGGCGCACCTCGGCGAGCATGGTGCCCTCGTCGGGCAGGGCGTTGCCGGAGAAGATGCCGACGCGCATGGCGCCGCGCTCGCGCAGGTGGCGGGTGAGGGCGCGGGTGTCGATCCCGCTGATGCCGACGACGCCCTGGTGGCGCAGCTCCTCGTCCAGCGAGCGCTTGGCCCGCCAGTTGGAGGGCACGCGCGCGGGGTCGCGTACGACATAGCCGGAGACCCAGATGCGCTGCGACTCGGGGTCCTCGTCGTTGACGCCGGTGTTGCCGACGTGCGGGGCGGTCATCACCACGACCTGGCGGTGGTACGACGGGTCGGTGAGGGTCTCCTGGTAGCCGGTCATGCCGGTGGAGAACACCGCTTCGCCGAAGGTCTCCCCCACGGCCCCGTAGGCACGGCCGCGGAAGATCCGGCCGTCCTCCAGGACGAGTACCGCGGGAACCTTCGAGGCTCCCCTTGTGGAGGTCGTCATCGTGCGCCTTCCGTTTCCGTCTTGTTGATCATGGAGTTGATTGCGTCGACCCAGTCGCCGTGCTCGGCCGAGCGGTCCGAGCGGAAGCCGGAGTCGATCAGCCTCTCGCCGTGCGCCCAGGTGACGACCAGCAGCCCGCCCTCGGTGAGGACCTTGCCCGCGATGCCCTTGTCGAGCCGGGCCTCGCGCAGCGCGGCGGCCGGGACGAAGAAGTCGGTGGCGCCCGGGCGCACGACGTCCAGTCCCTCGTCCGTCAGGGTGAGCTCGACCCGGCTGCGGGTGCCCAGGCCGTGCGCCACGATCCGGTCGAGCCACTGCCCGGCGGTGGTGGAGCCGTGGTAGCGGCCGCTCATGCTCAGTCTCGCCGGGCCGGGGTGTTCCGGCACTCCAGGCGCCTGCGGCTCGCCGCCTCCGTCGAGGGTGCCGGCCGACGGGCGGGTGGGCAGCTCGGGCAGGTCTCCCTGGAGGGTGCCGCGCCACTTCCAGCCCTCGCGCATCAGCCAGTAGACGAGTGCGACGAACAGGGCGAGGCCCACGAGCCAGCCGATCCGGGCGGCCCAGTCGGTCACTTCCGCCGACTTCTGTTCGGCGGCCATCGAGATGAGAGGTGTCACGCGAGCTTCCCGTCGACGAGGGTGGCCTTGCCCCGCAGCCAGGTGTGCGTGACCCGGCCCGGCAGCTCGCGGCCCTCGTAGGGGGTGTTGCGGCTGCGCGAGGCGAAGCCCGCGGGGTCCACGGCCCCACGGTATGCCGTGTCCACCAGCGTGAGGTTCGCGGGCTCACCAGCCGAGACGGGACGTCCGTGACCGGCGGCGCGGCCGATCCGCGCGGGCTTGACGGACATGCGGTCGGCGACACCGGCCCAGTCGAGCAGTCCGGTCTCCACCATCGTCTGCTGGACGACGGACAGCGCGGTCTCCAGGCCGACCATGCCCATGGCCGCCGCGGCCCACTCGCAGTCCTTGTCCTCGTGCGGGTGCGGCGCGTGGTCGGTGGCGACGATGTCGATCGTGCCGTCGGCGAGGGCCTCACGCAGGGCCATGACGTCGCGCTCGGTGCGCAGCGGCGGGTTGACCTTGTAGACCGGGTTGTAGGTGCGCGCCATCTCGTCGGTGAGCAGGAGGTGGTGCGGGGTGACCTCGGCGGTGACGTCGATGCCGCGGGACTTGGCCCAGCGGACGATCTCGACGGAGCCGGCGGTCGAGAGGTGGCAGATGTGGACGCGCGAGCCGACGTGCTCGGCGAGCAGGACGTCCCGGGCGATGATCGACTCCTCGGCCACCGCCGGCCACCCGCCGAGGCCCAGCTCGGCCGAGACGACGCCCTCGTTCATCTGGGCGCCCTCGGTGAGGCGAGGCTCCTGGGCGTGCTGGGCGACGACGCCGCCGAAGGCCTTCACGTACTCCAGCGCGCGGCGCATGATCACCGCGTCGTCCACGCACTTGCCGTCGTCGGAGAACACGGTCACGCCGGCCGCGGACTCGTGCATGGCGCCCAGTTCGGCGAGCTTCTTGCCCTCCAGGCCGACGGTGACGGCGCCGATGGGCTGCACGTCGCAGTAGCCGTGCTCCTGCCCGAGCCGGTAGACCTGCTCGACGACGCCGGCGGTGTCGGCGACGGGGAAGGTGTTGGCCATCGCGAAGACGGCCGTGAACCCGCCGCTCGCCGCCGCGCGGGTTCCGGTGAGCACGGTCTCGGAGTCCTCGCGGCCCGGCTCGCGCAGATGCGTGTGCAGGTCGACCAGACCCGGCAGCAGCACCTTGCCGTCGGCCTCGACGACCTCCGCGCCCTCGGCGGACAGTGCGGTGCCGACGGCCTCGATGACCTCGCCGTCGATCAGGACGTCCTGGGGCTCGCCCCCGAGCACCTTCGCACCACGGATCAGGATCTTGCTCATGGTCTTACTTCTCCTCGTCCGCGGAAATGGTGTGCGCGGAGCGCTCGTTGGAAGGGTGGTGGTGGGAGACGGGCGGGCGGGTGTGGGTGACGGCGGGCTCGTTGCCGCCGAGCAGCAGGTACAGGACGGCCATCCGGATGGAGACGCCGTTGGCGACCTGCTCGACGACGGTGCAGCGATCGGAGTCGGCGACCTCGGCGGTGATCTCCATGCCGCGGACCATCGGGCCGGGGTGCATCACGATGGCGTGCTCGGGCATCCGCGCCATGCGGTCGCCGTCGAGGCCGTAGCGCCGCGAGTACTCGCGCTCGGTCGGGAAGAACGCCGCGTTCATCCGCTCCCGCTGGACGCGCAGCATCATCACGGCGTCGGACTTGGACAGGGTGCTGTCGAGGTCGTACGAGATCTCGCACGGCCAGGACTCGACACCGACGGGCACCAGGGTCGGCGGGGCGACGAGGGTGACCTCGGCGCCGAGGGTGTGCAGCAGGTCGACGTTGGACCGGGCGACGCGGCTGTGCAGGACGTCGCCGACGATCGTGATGCGCTTGCCGGACAGGTCCTGGCCGATGCCGGCGTCACGGCCGACGAGGCGGCGCCGCATGGTGAAGGCGTCGAGCAGGGCCTGGGTGGGGTGCTGGTGGGTGCCGTCGCCGGCGTTGATGACGGCGGCGTCGATCCAGCCGGAGGTGGCCAGCCGGTAGGGGGCTCCGGAGGCGCCGTGCCGGATGACGACGGCGTCGACACCCATGGCTTCGAGGGTCTGGGCGGTGTCCTTGAGGGACTCGCCCTTGGAGACGCTCGACCCCTTGGCGGTGAAGTTGATGACGTCCGCCGAGAGGCGCTTCTCTGCGGCCTCGAAGGAGATCCGGGTCCGGGTCGAGTCCTCGAAGAAGAGGTTCACGACGGTGCGGCCGCGCAGGGTCGGCAGCTTCTTGATCGGCCGGTCGGCGACCCGGGCCATCTCCTCGGCGGTGTCGAGGATCAGGACGGCGTCGTCGCGGGTGAGGTCGGCGGCCGAGATGAGATGACGCTGCATCTGTCAGGCTCCGTAAGGCAGTTCAGGAGGATTCGGGCATGCGGGGGCGCGCAGGGCACTCGTCGGGCGTACGGCGCGGTGCCGTACGGGGGAGTGCTACTGCCGCTCGCCCGGGGAGGTCCGCTTCGCGCCGAGCAGCACGGTGTCGCGACCGTCCTCCTCGGCGAGTTGGACCTTGACCGCCTCCCGCAACGACGTGGGGAGGTTCTTGCCGACGTAGTCGGCACGGATGGGCAGTTCGCGGTGGCCGCGATCGACGAGGACGGCGAGCTGCACGGCACGCGGACGGCCGATGTCGTTCAGCGCGTCGAGCGCGGCGCGGATGGTGCGGCCGGAGAAGAGCACGTCGTCGACGAGGACGACCAGGCGGCCGTCGATGCCGTCACCGGGGATCTCGGTGCGGGCCAGCGCGCGCGGCGGGTGCATGCGCAGGTCGTCGCGGTACATGGTGATGTCGAGGGAGCCGACCGGGATCTTTCGGCCGGTGATCTCTTCGAGCTTGGCCGCGAGCCTGCGGGCCAGGAAGACGCCTCGGGTCGGAATGCCGAGGAGCACCACGTCGTCGGCGCCCTTGGCGCGCTCGACGATCTCGTGGGCGATACGGGTCAGCACCCGCGCGATGTCGGGGCCTTCGAGAACGGGCCGGGCATCGGACTCGTGCTGCTGCTTGTCCTGCTCTGTGTCCATACGAAACGGACCTCCTTCTCCGCCTCACGGGACGGATCATTAAAGGACGTCGGAATTGCGCCATCGACCATACCAGCCCGGCAACGTCCCTGATCACATCCCTTTGAGCCACCGCGCGTGACTCCCACGGAAGGGTCGGTGCGAACCGTTCGGCTTGACGGGGAAGAGTAACGCTGCGTAACCTCACAGTGAGTCACCAGAGTCACCAGCCGCGCGGCGGAGCCGCACGTTGATACAGGTCCGGGGAGCTATATGTCCAGCGAATACGCCAAACAGCTCGGGGCCAAGCTCCGCGCCATCCGCACCCAGCAGGGCCTTTCCCTCCACGGCGTCGAGGAGAAGTCCCAGGGTCGCTGGAAGGCGGTCGTGGTCGGATCGTACGAGCGCGGAGACCGCGCGGTCACCGTGCAGCGCCTCGCGGAGCTGGCGGACTTCTACGGAGTGCCGGTGCAGGAGCTGCTGCCGGGCACCACCCCGGGCGGAGCCGCCGAGCCGCCGCCGAAGCTCGTCCTCGACCTGGAGCGTCTTGCCCACGTCCCGGCGGAGAAGGCAGGTCCTCTCCAGCGGTACGCGGCCACGATCCAGTCGCAGCGCGGTGACTACAACGGCAAGGTGCTGTCGATCCGCCAGGACGACCTGCGCACCCTCGCGGTCATCTACGACCAGTCGCCCTCGGTCCTCACCGAGCAGCTGATCAGCTGGGGTGTCCTGGACGCGGACGCGCGTCGCGCCGTCACCCACGAAGAGGCCTGAGCCCTTCGCACCACTCAGCAGAAACGTGCCGCCGGGGTGGCCGGAACCATGGTGTTCCGGCCACCCCGGCGGCTTTCTGAGCGCCTCGGAAGCCTCCCGGGCACCAGGACGCCGGAGGGCCCGCAGCATGATCTGCTGCGGGCCCTCCGGCGTTCCGTACCTTCGCGCGCGTGGCGTGCGTGGTACAGCGCCTGCGTGTGCGCCACGCATCTGGTGGCGCACACCTGCGGGCACGGCCCTTGCGGGCGCACGCCCGGGTGCGCGTCGTGCGGTCAGGCCTCGTCGCGGCGGAGCGACGGCTTCAGGTCCTTCAGCCGGCCCAGCAGGCCGTTCACGAACGAGGGCGAGTCGTCCGTGGAGAACTCCTTGGCCAGCTGCACCGCCTCGTCGAGCACCACGGCGTCCGGGGTCTCGTCGACCCAGATCAGCTCGTAGGCGCCGAGGCGGAGGATGTTGCGGTCGACGACCGGCATCCTGTCCAGCGTCCAGCCGACGGCGTACTGCGCGATGAGCTCGTCGATCCGCGACGCCTTCTCGGCGTAGCCCTCGACCAGCTCCATCGTGTACTCGCTCACCGGAGGCTGCCGGGTGTCGGTCCGGGAGTGCCGGATCCAGTCCGCGAGGACCGTCAGGACGTCCACGCTGCGCTGGTCGCCCTCGAAGAGGATCTGGAAGGCGCGCTTGCGTGCCGTGTTGCGGGCAGCCACGGTTAGCTGTTCACCCGGCCGAGGTAGTCGCTCGTGCGGGTGTCGACCTTGATCTTCTCGCCGGTGGTGATGAAGAGCGGCACGTTGATCTGGTGGCCGGTCTCCAGGGTGGCGGGCTTGGTGCCACCGGTGGAACGGTCGCCCTGGACGCCCGGCTCGGTCTCCTGGATGACGAGCTCGACAGCGGCCGGCAGCTCGACGAAGAGCACCTCGCCCTCGTGCTGCGCGACGGTGGCGGTGAAGCCCTCGATCAGGAAGTTCGCGGCGTCGCCGACGGCCTTCCGGTCGACGTGCAGCTGGTCGTAGGTCTCCATGTCCATGAAGACGAAGTACTCGCCGTCCATGTACGAGAACTGCATGTCGCGCTTGTCGACAGTGGCCGTCTCGACCTTGACACCGGCGTTGAACGTCTTGTCGACGACCTTGCCGGAGAGCACGTTCTTGAGCTTGGTGCGCACGAAGGCCGGGCCCTTGCCGGGCTTGACGTGCTGGAACTCGACGACGGACCAGAGCTGGCCGCCTTCGAGCTTGAGCACCATGCCGTTCTTGAGGTCGTTCGTGGAAGCCACGGTTGCGGAATCTCCTGGACTGACGTGGACGACCCCGGGACACGCGCACAGCTCGAAGCTAGAGCGCGAGCAGCTCCTTGGTCGTGATGGTGAGTAGCTCGGGTCCGCCGTCCGCCTCGGGGCGGACGACGAGCGTGTCATCGATCCGGACACCGCCCCGGCCCGGGAGGTGGACCCCCGGTTCGACGGTGACCGGCACACAAGCGTCCAGTTTACCCATGGCCGCGGGGGCCAGCTGCGGGTCCTCGTCGATTTCGAGCCCGACACCGTGCCCGGTCAGCGGAGGAAGTGCCTCCGCGTACCCCGCGGAGTCCAGTACCTGACGCGCGGCCCGGTCCACGTCACGGAAGGCGGCGCCGGGTGTCAGCGCCTCCCGCCCGGCTCGCTGGGCGGCGAAGACCAGGTCGTAGAGCTCGATCTGCCAGTCCGCGGGCGAGGTGCCGATGACGAAGGTGCGGCCGATCTCGCAGCGGTAGCCGCGGTAGGTCGCGCCGAGGCAGACGGAGAGGAAGTCGCCCTCCTCGACACGCCGGTCGGTGGGCCGGTGGCCGCGCCGCCCGGAGTTCGGGCCGGTGCCGACGGCGGTCGGGAAGGCCGGGCCGTCGGCACCGTGGTCGACGAGGCGGCGCTCCAGTTCCAGGGCGAGGTGCCGCTCCGTGCGGCCGACGAGGATGGACTCCAGGAGCTCCCCCAGCGCCTGGTCGACGATCTCGGCGCCGATCCGCAGCGAGGAGATCTCCTCCTCGTCCTTGATCACCCGCAGCTGCTCCACCGCTGCGCCCAGGTCTCCGAGGCGCAGCCGCGGCGCCACGGAGAGGATGGCGCGGTGCCGTGCCACGGTCAGATGGTGCTCCTCGACGGCGACGGACTCGGCGCCCTGGGCCGCGGCGACCTCGGCGGCGGCGACGGCGGCATCACCGCCGGCGCGCGGCAGCACCCGTACGAGCAGGGTCTCGTCGGGGCGTCCTTCCCCGGCCTCGCCGCTCGGCGGACTGCCGCACAGCAGGAGGTCCTCGGTCACTCCCAGCAGGAGCACGGCACCGGCCGGGGCCGCGCCGGCGAGGTACCTCACATTGGCCGGGCGGGTGACGAGCGCCGTCTCGCTCCCGCCGGCCGCACACCGCTCCCGGAGCCGCTCTCTGCGGGCCGCGTACACCTCTGGCATGAACCGAGCGTACGAGCGGTGGCCGGATGTCGCCGGTCAAGAGAGGCCGGACGGGTCCAGAAGGGCCGTTCCGGTGAGTCGGCGGGAGTGCGCGGGGACCGGCCGGCCGGAGTGCGGAGGCGCCGGGCACCTCGCCGCCGCGGGCCTGGTGGGCGGGGCCGGACGGCGCCCGCAGGAGCCGTCGCGGCGGCTGCCCACCACCGCCGTGGACGCGGGTCGCCGCCCGTCGTCGCGACGGCGGACCGGGGGCCCTCAGCGCGGCGGACCCGCACAGCTCACCCGTGCTGCGGGGAGGAGCGCGTCACCACTGCGGCGGGCTGGCGATCGATCGGGCGAGCACGTCGTCCAGGACGCGGGCCGTCGTCGGCACGTCGAGCTGGGAGTTGTCGATGATGGGCAGCCCGGAGCCGTACCACCCGGCCATGCGGCCGTGGATGCGGGCGACCTCCTCGTCGGACAGACGGCGGTTTCCGGAGCGCTCGGCATTGCGCTCCAGGACTATCTCCAGGCCGGGCAGCAGGACGACCGGCATCAGGCCCGGCCCCACGTGCCGCTTCCAGCCGCCGAGGCCGACCACCGGGCGGTCCGGGAAGACGGCGTCGTCCAGGATGCAGGAGATGCCGTTGGCCAGGAAGTTCCGTGCGGCGAAACCGCAGGTGCGGCGGGCGAGACGGTACTGCGCCTCCGAGTTGTCGTTCCACCCGGACTGCGGGTCGGCGAAGCCCGAGCGCACCCATTCGCGTACGTCGTCGAGGCTGATGTGCGCGGTGGGGACCCGCCGGTGGTCCGCCCAGTACTTGGCGACGCTGGTCTTGCCGGCGCCCGCGGGGCCGATGAGCAGGACCGCGAGCGTGGTGGCCGCGGGGTCGGGCGCTTCCGCGGCGGGCGACGGCGCGGGCACCGGCACCGGAGCACCGGACGGCAGCCGCACATGCCCGGTGGTGTCCGGCGTCGGCGGGACCGGTGCGTGGTGCGCATGCTGCGGCGCGCCCTGGTGGGGCGGCTGCGCGTGAGCGTGGTGCGGGGGCACGTGCTGCGGGGCCGGGGCGGGTGGCACCCCGGGAGGTACGGGCGCTCCGGCGAAACCCGGGGCGGGGGCGGGACCCGGGTGTCCCGGGTGGTGTCCGGCCGACGACCAGCCGGCGACCGGTCCGTGCCCCGGCTGGTGGGGCGGCGGCAGCGGAGCCCCCACTGCGTCCTGCATCCGGTGCCACTCCGTCTCGTTCTTCTCGGGCTCGGTTCACGTCCGGGCGCAGGAGCCGGTGTCGGGAGTCCGGCCGTGCGCGACCCCACGGGCCCTCGCACGCTCGTCCCCTCCGCACCGGCGCGACCCTTCGGCTCACTCGCCGCAGGCAATGCGCGCTGGCAGCGGGGCGCGAACCCCGCTTCGCTACCGAACGGTACCGTCCCCGGCCGTCGTTTGGTGAACGGCCGGGGTCGGCCCGAAGTGCCCGTGCCGCAAGGCGAATCGGACGGACGGTGCCTCGCGGGGACTTACTCGCCCACTTCGCCGTACGCGGCGAGCAGCACGGCGGGGTCCGGTCCCTCCATGACGGTGGGCTTGGCCAGCCCGTCGAGGACGATGAAGCGCAGCAGGTCGCCGCGGGACTTCTTGTCGACCTTCATGTTCTCCAGGAGCTTTGGCCACTGGTCGTAGCGGTAGCTCAGCGGGAGGCCGACGGACTCCAGGATGGTGCGGTGGCGGTCGGCGGTCGCGTCGTCCAGGCGGCCCGCCAGACGGCCGAGTTCGGCGGCGAAGTGCATGCCGACGGAGACGGCGGCGCCGTGCCGCCACTTGTAACGCTCGTTCTTCTCGATGGCGTGCGCGAGCGTGTGCCCGTAGTTGAGGATCTCGCGCAGCCCCGACTCCTTGAGGTCTCCGGAGACGACCTCGGCCTTGACCTTGATGGAGCGCTCGATGAGCTCGGCGGTGTGCGGGCCCGCGGGGGTGCGCGCCGCCTGCGGGTCGGCCTCGATGAGCTCCAGGATCACGGGGTCGGCGATGAAGCCGGCCTTGATGATCTCCGCGAGCCCGGAGACGAAGTCGTTGACGGGCAGCGAGTCGAGCGCGGCCAGGTCGCAGAGCACGCCGGCGGGCGGGTGGAAGGAGCCGACGAGGTTCTTGCCCTCGGCCGTGTTGATGCCGGTCTTGCCGCCCACCGCCGCGTCCACCATGCCGAGCACGGTGGTCGGAACGGCGATCCAGCGCACGCCGCGCAGCCAGGTCGCCGCGACGAAGCCCGCCAGGTCGGTGGTGGCGCCGCCACCGACGCCGACGATGACGTCGGTGCGGGTGAAGCCGGACTGGCCGAGGGCCTTCCAGCAGTACGCGGCGACCTCCGCGGTCTTGGCCTCCTCCGCGTTGGGCACCTGGACGGCGACCGCCTCGAAGCCCTGCTCGGCCAGGTCCGCGCGAAGCGCGTCACCGGTCTCGGCGAGCGCCTCGGGGTGGATGACCGCGACGCGCTTGGCACGGTCGCCGATCAGTGCGCCCAGTTCACCGAGGAGCTGACGGCCGACCAGGACCTCGTAGGGGTCGGTGCCCGCCGTGCCGCCGACCTGGATACGGGTCACTGCCTCGCTCATGCTTCCTTCAACTCCAGTGCGTCGAGGACCGCTTGGGCGACCTCTTCGGGGGTGCGGCCGTCGGTGGCCACGACGGCCCCGGCGACCTCGGTGTACAGGTGGCGGCGTGCGTCCATCAACTCGCGCCACTGGCGGCGCGGGTTGACGGCGAGCAGCGGCCGGGCGGTGTTGAGGCCGGTGCGCTTGACCGCCTCCTCGACGTCCATCGAGAGATAGACGACCAGGTGCGCGGCGAGCAGCGTGCGGGTGTCCTCGTCGAGGATCGCGCCGCCGCCGAGCGCGAGGACTCCCTCGTGCTCGGCGAGCGCCTTGTGCACGGCCTGCTTCTCGATCGCGCGGAAGGCCGGCTCGCCCTCGTCGACGAAGATGTCGGCGATGGTGCGGCCCTGCGCGGCCACGATGTCGTCGTCCGTGTCACGGTAGACGCAGCCGAGCCGCTCGGCGACGAGCGCGCCCACCGTGGACTTGCCGACGCCCATGGGCCCGACGAGGACAACGCGCGGGGCGGTCACCGGATGGCCAGGTTCTCAAGGTACGACTGCACGTTCCGGCGGGTCTCCGGGACACTGTCGCCGCCGAACTTCTCGGCGACGGCGTCGGCCAGGACGAGCGCGACCATCGCCTCGGCGACGATGCCGGCGGCCGGGACCGCGCAGACGTCGGAGCGCTGGTGGTGGGCCTTGGCGGCCTCGCCGGTGGCGACGTCGATGGTGGCGAGCGCGCGGGGCACGGTGGCGATCGGCTTCATCGCGGCGCGGACGCGCAGCAGCTCGCCGGTGGTGAGACCGCCCTCGGTGCCCCCGGAGCGGCCGGAGCTGCGCCGGATGCCGTCCTCGGTGTGGACGATCTCGTCGTGGGCCTTCGAGCCGGGCACACGGGCGAGCTCGAAGCCGTCGCCGACCTCGACGCCCTTGATGGCCTGGATGCCCATGAGCGCGGCGGCGAGCCGGGCGTCGAGACGTCGGTCCCAGTGGACGTGGGAGCCGAGGCCGACGGGCACGCCGTACGCCAGGACCTCGACGACGCCGCCGAGGGTGTCGCCGTCCTTGTGGGCCTGGTCGATCTCCGCGACCATCGCCTTCGACGTGTCGGCGTCGAGGCAGCGCACCGGATCGGCATCGAGGCGCTCGACGTCCGAGGGCTTCGGGTACACGCCGTAAGGGGCCTTCGCCTGGGCCAGCTCGACGACGTGCGAGACGATCTCGATCCCGGCCGTCTCCTTCAGGTACGAGCGGGCCACCGCGCCGAGTGCCACGCGGGCCGCGGTCTCGCGGGCGGAGGCGCGCTCCAGGATCGGCCGGGCCTCGTCGAAGCCGTACTTCTGCATGCCGGCGAGGTCGGCATGACCGGGGCGCGGCCGGGTCAGCGGGGCGTTGCGGGCCAGTTCGGCGAGGACCTCGGGGTCGACCGGGTCGGCGGCCATGACCTGTTCCCACTTGGGCCACTCGGTGTTGCCGACCATGACGGCCACCGGCGAGCCGAGCGTGAGGCCGTGGCGCACGCCGCCCAGGAAGGTGACCTCGTCGCGCTCGAACTTCATGCGGGCACCGCGTCCATAGCCCAGGCGCCGCCGGGCGAGGTGGTCGGCCACCATCTCCGTGGTGATCGGCACGCCGGCGGGAAGGCCCTCCAGCGTCGCGACAAGTGCGGGACCGTGGGACTCCCCCGCGGTCAGCCAGCGCAACCTGCTCAACGGTGCTCCTCATGCTCGCGCCCTGGTACTGCTGCTGCGTACGCGCGTCCTCGTGTACGGCGACGGCGTGACCGGGTGCGCGGCCCTGGCCCGCCACCTCCGATCCTCCCACGTCCGGGGCTCGGATCCGGTCGCAGGTCCATCAGGCGGACGCACATCGTCACGTGAGCTCGACCGGACGTCACCTGTGCGCGACCGGCGAATTCCGGCCACATTCCGGCAAACCCGGCCCTTTCCTCGCGCATTCCCCTGACGGAAAAGACGGTCAGATGCACGCGAAGGGATTCCCGAGTCCGGCCCGCGAGGAGAATGCAGGTCGCTCGTCGAGGGCGGCGCTCGGCCGTACCGCGAGTCGCTCCGGGCCTAGTCTGTGGGGCGTGAATGCGAGACGTTTCCTGAGATCGGTCGGCGGCCAGTTCCTTCTCGCGACGCTGGCGGTGCTGCTTCTGTTCCTGCTGGTCGGAGCCGGTGTCTCGTACCTGCTCGGAAGCGCCTTCGGGGGCGGCTGGTTCGTCTTCTGACCTGCGCGGCCGGGGTGTGCGCCCATGGTGCGGGCCACGCCCCGGCCGCCTGCCGTCAGTGCAGGGTGCCGTTCAGGGCGTCCTCCAGCACCTGCGCATAAGCGGTGGTGCCGAGATCATTGGGATGAATGGATCCACGACTGGGCATCGCGGCCTCCTGGAAATCTCCCGGACCGTTCGGACTCATCTGAATGGGATTGATGTAGTGGGGCCCGTCACAGAAGGCGTGGCCCTCGAACTTGTACTGCGGGTTCGTGTAGACGATCTTCGGGTCGCCGAAACTCGTCGCCGACTGCTTCATCACCGTGGCGAGTTTGTCCGCCCACGAGTTGAAGATCGCGACCTCACGGTCGTTGTACTCGACCGCGCACGCCGTGGGGCTGAACAGCCGGGGGTACCCCATGAGCACGATCTTGGCGTTCGGCGCCTGCGAGCGGATCTCGGTCAGGGTCTCCGAGACCCAGGGTCCGACACTGTTGGCGATGAACTCCGGCTCGTACTCCGTGAGCGGCTTGGGGTCGCTCTTGTACGTGTATCCGCTGTCGGAGCAGTCCGTGGCCGCGCAGGCCGCCGCCAGGGGTGAGAACCGCGCGTCGTTGCCGCCGATGGAGATCGTGACCAGGGTCGTGTCCGCGCTGAGCACACCGGAGCCCAGCTGCGGGATCTCCCCGAACTCCCCGTCGTTCCCCCAGCCCCAGGGGGCCGTCTGGTCGTCGCGGCCCGCCGAGTACTTGCCGAGCGCGTTGTCCGTGTACGCGCCCGAGCAGGCGACGAACTGGTAGTCCAGGGTCGGGTCGTTCGCGTCGGCGAGCGCGCCGACGGAGGACGAGCGGCCCGGCAGGACGGCCTTGCGGCTCCAGGCGTTGGCGCTGCGGTGGCAGGCGTTCCACGTCCGCTTGCCGTAGTCCATGTCCGACTCGGGGGCGTACGATCCCGCGCCCTCACCGGACGAGAACGAGTCGCCCATCGCGACGACGAAGTCCTTGGGCTTCGCGGACAGCGGCACGAACGCCACCGCGTCCCAGGCCACGTCGTCGTCGGCCGTGCCGTCGCCCGCGGCGTTGCTCAGGGAGACGCTCTGCGGCTTGGAGCCGTTGACGAAGTGGTACGTGCCGAGCGGGTACCACTCGTTCTTCGACGTGACCTGGTTGATCGTGCGGTGCCGCGTGGTGCCGTCGCCGAGGGTGATGTCGTACCTGGCCTGCTGCGACTCGGAGCCGGTGGACGGGAGGTGCACCATGACCCGTGCCCACTGGTCGAGCCGCTGGGTCAGCGTCCAGGTGCCGGTGACCTTCATCTGCGTGATGCGGTTGGCGCTGTTACGGGTGTGCGCGAACCAGAAGTGGGCGCCGAAGCCGCCGCCGACCTGGTGGAAGTCCTCCTTGCCCTCGTACGTGGTGACGGTCCCCGGGGTGTCGGCGAAGTCCCAGGACATGGTTCCGGCGTTGCTCCAGGTCTTGGAGCAGTCGGTGCGCATGGTCGGTATGCCGGCGGCCACGTCGTCGACGATCCGGGCGCCCGAGGGAAGTCCGCTCGTGGAGCAGTTGGGCTGGCCGCTGTTGCCCCGGCCGAGCTCGGCACGCAGCGTCTTGTAGGTGAGGGTCTCGTTGCCGCACTCGAGGGAACAGGTCGTCTTCCAGCTGGCGTTGGCGTGGTACCAGTACTGCTTGTAGCAGTCCTCCGTGGTGCACTGCGGCGGGTTGCCCGAGTCACAGCCGTTGCTGCCGTTGCAGAAGGTGTCCAGGGACGGCTTGACCCGTGTGCGGGCTCCCGCGTTGCCCCACCACGCCGCCTGGAAGCCGTGGGTGTTGCCGCTGTCCTGCACGCCGGCGTCGCTGTAGGAGCGGCCGGTGTCGATCGGGAAGGCGGCCCAGCCCATCACCTTTTCCGGGTAGGGCCACTTCTGCGGCTGCGCGGCGTCCGCGTAGTGGTTGTTGTCGAGGAAGGCGAACCGGTCGGCCGGGTACTTGGGGTTGGCCGGGTTGTTCAGCCAGCCGAGGCCCCATTTGCCGCTGGAGTCTGGGGTGTTGTAGCCGAGGTTGTAGTTCCAGGCGGCGGCGAACCAGTTCTCGATGTACTTGGGGTCGTCGTCGTTGATCTTGATCGTCTGGCCGTCGGTGTGCAGCTCGTTCCACTTGTTCGCGAGCGTCTGCGCGGCGACGGCGACGTTCGCGGCGTAGTCGAGCGCGATGGCCCGCTGCTGGTCCGCGGGGAGGGCGCCCGGCTTGCCGGGCTGCTGACGGGTGGCGACGCTCATGCCGTCGGTCTGCTGGCCGATGCCGTAACCGCAGTCGGCCTTGGCCCAGTCGATCGACCAGATCTTGGTCGGGTCGTAGCCGGTGGTGCCCGGGTAGATGTTCGTGCCGTAGAAGTTGCCGATCAGCGCGTTGCCCGTCTGGCCCGGCAACGCGTGGTACGACGCCTGCCACAGGTTGGACTCCTGCGCCAGGATGCCCAGCAGCACCTGCGCCGGGATCCGCGAACCCGAGGCGGCTCCCTTCAGCGCGGGCACCGGGAACATCGTCGACGGCGAGACCGAGGAACCGAGGCCGTCGGCCGAACGCCAGCCGCCCTGGGTGATGTAGCCGCTGGTGAGGTTTCCGCGGATCGCCATGTCCACGGCCCACTCGACCTGGTTCGGGGTGGGCTGGAGGGCCTGCTGCGACTCGTCGTTGCGCGGGACGGAGCAGGTCCGCTCGGGGTCGGACGTCGTGTTGGACGAGGCCGCGGTGGCGGCGAGGGCCTGCTTGGTGCTGCCGCCCGCGGTGGCGGTCCGCAGCGCGGGCGAGTGCTGCCCGGCCCCGCTGGTGGTGTCCGGCGGGACGGTGAAGTCCACCTTCTTGTCGGTGGCGGGTACCCGGGCCTCGATGGTGAACGGCAGCGGGCTGTCGTCACCGGTGGCCGCGAGCGGGCTGGTCACATGGGAACGCAGCCCCTCGGAGACGGCCCGCTCGATGACCAGACGGCCGTGCGAGGAGACCTCCGTACCGGCGTCGGCCTCCAGTCGCCGTATGCCGCTGGGCAGTTGGGCGACGCCTTGCGGCTTCCCGGTGAGGAACAACCGCCCGCCGGTGCCGGCGGACAGTCCCACCTTGCCGAGGGTTCCGTGCGCCAGTTCCGTGACCTTGCCGCCCGCGGCCCGGCGGACGGCGACATCGTTGCCGTGCCGGTCGAGGAAGCCGACGCCGCCGTCCGCGTCGGGGTGCAGACGGAACGCGGGACCCGACGTCCGGCCGATCAGCTTGGTGGAACCGTTGCCCGTGATGCGGGTGAGCCGGTTGCCGAGGGCCGCGACCGTCGCGTCCCCGACCGGGACGGCGGACGTCGCCTCGCCGCGCACGGTGACGGTGCCGCTCACCTTGCCGGTGACGGTGTTCAGCCGCAGCAGCCGCGTCTTGCCGACCTCCTCGTCGGCGGCCTGGGTCAGCACCGCCGTCTCCCCCGTGCCGCAGCCCGGGTTGAAGTAGGCGAGCGAGACCTGCTGCGGCAGCTTCGTCACCTTGTGGGTGCCGAGGTCGACCACCGCGGCGAAGGCGCCGCGGTCGAACAGCGCGGGAGTGTTGGTGAAGGTGCGCGGCGCATAGGCCACCACGGCCCGCTTGCCGGAGCCCGAGACGCACACGTTGCCGATCCACGCGTCCGCGTCGAACCCGTCCTCCCGCAGCGTGGCCGCCTCCTGCCACCGGTAGGCGTCGGCGCTGTCGGCGACCAGGACGTGCAGTCCGCGCGCGTCGCCCGCCACGGTGACGGCCCGGTCGTCCGACGTCCGCCAGCCCTTCGGCAGCGTACGGTCCGGATCGGCGACCTGGGACGGACCCGACGGATCAGTCGTCGTCCCGGCCGTCAGCGCGGCCGTGTTCGGGGCCTTGCCCGCCGAGGCCCCGCCGTCGCCCGGCGCCTGGGGTGCGGCGAGGGCGTACGCCGAGGGCAGCATGCCCACGGTCAGGGCCGACGTCAGTACGACGGCCCATCTCTTTCTTGCCGTTCGGAGTTTCACCTGTCAGCCGTCCTGCTCCCTGTCGGCCCGCGGGTCACGCGGGAAACGGATGGTCCATGCAACATCCGCTGGGAACAGTAGGAGGCCGTCGCGGTGACGGTTCTGCGATCACGGGCACTGGCGCAATGCCGCCAGCCGGTGCGGGCGTTCGGGAAAACCCCCGGCGCCCGGGGCCTGATCCGGCAATTCCCGGCGTCGCGTGAGGCGGGCGGGAACTGCCGGACGAGACCTAGCGGGCGGCGAGCGCGTGCTCGCCCGCCTTGCGCATCGCGTCGAGCGGAGCGGGCGAGCGCCCGGTCATCTGCTCGACCTGAAGGACCGCCTGGTGCAGCAGCAGGTCGAGTCCGCTGACCACGGCCCCGCCGTAGGCGGACCAGCGCGCCGCGAGGTCCGTGGGCCACGGGTCGTAGAGCACGTCGAAGAGGGTCGCGGGCCGTTCCGGGACCGCGGCGGCCAGCGCGTCGGTGGTCCCGGCCGGAGTCGTGGCGATCACCAGCGGCGCGCGCAGCGCCTGCTCGGCGTCCGCCCAGTCCGCGGTTCGCACCTCGACGTCGAGTCGTTCGCCCCATTGCCGCATCTCCGCGGCGCGCCCCTCGCTGCGGACGTAGGCGACGACCTCACCGGTGCAGATCCGGGCCAGTGCGGCCAGCGCGGAGGACGCGGTGGCGCCCGCGCCGAGGATGGCGGCGGAGTCCACCTCCTCGATGCCCCGCTCACGCAGGGCGGCGACCATGCCCGGGATGTCCGTGTTGTCGCCGACGCTGCGCCCGTCCTCGGTGAACACCACCGTGTTGACGGCCTCGACGGAGGCCGCCGTGTCGCTGATCTCGTCCAGCAGCGGCATGACAGCCCGCTTGAGCGGCATGGTCAGCGACAGCCCGGCCCACTCCGGGCCGAGCTCCGCGAAGAACCCGGGCAGCGCCTCCTCGTCGACCTCGAAGCGGTCGTACGACCGGTCGCCGAGCCCCAGTTCCGTGTACGCGGCCCGGTGGAGCACCGGGGACAGCGAGTGCGCGATGGGGGAACCGAGGACGGCGGCCCGACGGGCGTCAGTTCTTGCCCGAGCTGTCATTGAACTTTTCCTTGAGCTTCTGGAAATCGGCGTAGGTCTTGGCGAACTCGGTGTTGCTCTGGCCGTCGGTCGCCACGAAGTAGATCCAGCCGTCGTCCGTCGGGTTGAGCGCGGCCCGCAGCGCCTCGTCGCCCGGGTTTCCGATCGGACCGGGCGGCAGCCCCTTGCGCGTGTACGTGTTGTACGGGTCCTGGTTGCTGTTGATCTCCGACTCGCTGATGTCGATGTTGCTCTGCTTCTTCAGGTAGTTGAAGGTCGAGTCGAACTGCAGCAGCTGGTTGGTCTCGGTATTGGTCGGCTTGAGGCGGTTGTAGACGACTTCGGCCATCTTGCGGAAGTCGTCGTGCGTCTTGCCCTCGGCCTGGACCAGACTCGCGACCGTGACGAGCTGGTACGGGCTCTCCAGGCCGAGACTCTTGGCCTTCCCCTTGAGGTCGAGCTCGTTGTACCTCTGGTTGGCCTGGGCGACCATCTTCTTCAGGACATCCTCGGGCTTCATGCCCTTGGCGGCCGGATACGTGGCCGGGTAGAGGAACCCCTTCCAGCGGGTCCTTGACGTCCTTGCCGGCCTTCGCCCAGTCCGGCAGCCCGAGGTTCTTGTAATCCTTCTGGGCCACCTTGCCGGTGGTACCGCCCGGAAGGTGGAGCTTCTTGTCGATGGCCTCGTAGACCGCGGAGTTCCGCTGCCCCTCGCTGATGGTCAGGTTGTTCTGACTCTTGGGGTCGAGCATCCATTTCACGGCGCTCGCGGCGGACATCTGCTTCTTCATGGTGTACGCGCCGGCCTGGATGGAGCCCGATTCGGAGTTCTGGGTGAACGCCGACACGAAGGCGTCGACGCTCTTGACGACGCCGGCGTCCCGCATGAGGCGCCCGATCTCCGCACCGCCCGCACCCTTGGGCACCTGGACGTTCACGCTCTCGCCGGTACCTTCGCCCGCATAGTCCGGCGCCGGGCCAAAACGATTCTGGTAGAACTGGTACCCGTAATATCCGACTCCGCCGAGTCCTCCTCCGAAGACCAGTACGACCACGAGGCAGGCGCAGCCGCTGCGACGTTTCTTCCCTTTGCTCCCGCCCTTGCCGCGGCGGTCGCCGCGGCCCCGGCGGCCCTGCGGATCGTCGTCGAAGTCGTCGTCGTCATCGTCTCCGCCACCGGCGAAGAAGGCGTGTTCGCCCTGGTCGGGACCGGGGTCCCAGTCCGTCTTCGGCTCGGGTTCGGCGCGTCGGCGGGCCGGCGGCTCCGGAGGCGGATAGGCGTCCGGAGTGTTGTAGTAGTCGGGCTGCCCACCGCTGTACTGCCCGCCGTACGGGTCGGCCGGATCGGCGGCGTACGGGACCTGGGTGTGCGACCCGGTGTTCCAGCTGCCGTCGTTGTACTGCTGCTGCCCCTGACCGGCGTACTGCTGCTGCCCGTGGTCGACGTACTGCTGCCCCTGGCCCGCGTAGTGCTGGTCCGGGTACTGCTGCTGGCCCTGGCCGGAGAACTGCTGCTGCCCCTGGCCGGAGAACTGCTGCTGGCCCTGGTGCGGATACTGCTGCTGCCCCTGGCCGTACGCGTCCTGCTGACCCGTGCCCCAGCCGCCGTACTGCGCCTGCTGCTGCGGCTCCTGCGGGTGGTGCTGTGGCTGGCCGCCGTAGGGGGACTGGCCGTCGGCGGCCTGTCCTCCCCATCCGCCGTCCCCGTACAACGGGTCCTCCGGATGCCACGGTTCGGAGCCTGCGCCCCGGCCATACTCAGTCATCGATCCCCTACGAGCCGCGAGACGGCGGCTGCTGGTGCGGTGAGCCCGGCTCCCGTCCGCCTCTTTGCTGTGCGGCGGCTGTTCGAACACCACCGCATCGCGCGGAACGTTACCGTATCGCGATCAGATGACCACTTCGACGCCCTCGCCGGGAGATTTACCTGACACCCGTTCGGATTCCAAGGCCTGCTGCAGGATGATGACCGCTGCCGCCTGGTCGATGACCGACCGGCCCTTCTTGGATTTCACACCCGAGGCGCGCAGGCCCTGACTCGCGGTCACCGTGGTCATCCGCTCGTCGACGAGCCGCACCGGGACGGGTGCGATCCCCCGGGCCAGTTCCTGGGCGAAGGCGCGGACCTTCACCGCGGCCGGGCCCTCGCCCCCCTTGAGGGAGCGAGGCAGCCCCACGACGACCTCGATCGGCTCGTACTCCTCGACGAGCTGCTTCAGCCGGCGGTGGGCCGCGGGGATGTCACGCCCCGGGACCGTCTCCACCGGAGTGGCGAGGATCCCGTCGGGGTCGCACGAGGCGACCCCGATGCGGGCGTCCCCGACGTCGATCGCGAGTCGACGTCCTCTGCGCATGGTCCTGACCGTTCTCTACTTGGCGGTCTCGGCGACGAGGCGCTCGACCGAGTCGATGGCCTCACCGATCGCGGCCGGGTTCTGGCCGCCGCCCTGGGCGACGTCCGGCTTGCCGCCACCGCCGCCGCCGAGGGTCTTGGCGGCCGTGCGGACGAGGTCACCGGCCTTGAGGCCGCGCTCGCGGGCGGCCTCGTTGGTGGCGATGACCGTCAGCGGCTTGCCGTTGACCGTGGTGAACAGGGCGACCACCGCGGCCCGTCCGCCCTGGATGCGGCCGCGCACGTCGAGGACCAGCTTGCGCAGGTCGTCGGCGGTCGTGCCGTCCGGCACCTGGCCGGTGACGAGGGCGACGCCGTGCACGTCCTTGGCGGAGTCGACGAGACCGCCGGCGGCCTGGAGGACCTTCTCCGCACGGAACTTCTCGATCTCCTTCTCGGCGTCCTTCAGCTTGCCGAGCATGGCGGAGACCTTCTCCGGGAGCTCCTCGGAACGGCCCTTGATCAGCTCCTGGAGCTGGGCGACGACCGTGTGCTCGCGGGCGAGGAAGTTGTAGGCGTCGACGCCGACCAGGGCCTCGATGCGACGCACGCCGGAGCCGATCGACGACTCGCCGAGCAGCTTGACCAGGCCGAGCTGGGCGGTGTTGTGCACGTGCGTGCCGCCGCACAGCTCCTTGGAGAAGTCACCGATGGTGACGACGCGGACGCGCTCGCCGTACTTCTCGCCGAACTCGGCGATGGCGCCCTGCTTCTTGGCCTCGTCGATGCTCATGACCTCGGCCTGGACATCCAGGTCGCGGGCGAGCACCTCGTTGATCTGCTGCTCGACGTCGGTCATCACGGCCGTCGGTACGGCGGACGGGGAGCCGAAGTCGAAGCGGAATCGACCGGGCTGGTTCTCCGAACCGGCCTGGGCGGCCGTCGGGCCGAGGGCGTCGCGCAGGGCCTGGTGCGTGAGGTGCGTGGCCGAGTGGGCGCGGGCGATGGCCTTGCGGCGGCGGACGTCGATGGAGGCCTGGGCCTTGGAGCCGACGGTGACCTCGCCCACCTGGACGACGCCCTTGTGGACGTACACCCCCGGGACGGGCTTCTGGCAGTCGCGGATCTCGATGACGGCGCCGGAGTCGACCTTGATGCGGCCCGTGTCGCCGATCTGACCGCCGCCCTCGGCGTAGAACGGGGTGCGGTCGAGGACGATCTCGACCTCGTCGCCCTCCGTGGCGGCCGGCGAGGAAGCGCCGTCGACGAGGATGCCGACGATCGTCGACTCGCCCTCGGTGCGGTCGTAGCCGATGAAGTCGGTCTCGCCGGCGGCGTCGGCGATCTGCCGGTAGGCGCCGAGGTCGGCGTGGCCGGTCTTCTTGGCCTGGGCGTCGGCCTTGGCGCGCTCCCGCTGCTCCTTCATCAGGCGGCGGAAGCCGTCCTCGTCCACGGAGAGGCCCTGCTCGGCGGCCATCTCCAGGGTGAGGTCGATCGGGAAGCCCCAGGTGTCGTGGAGCAGGAACGCCTTGTCGCCGGCGAGGACCGTGCCACCGGACTGCTGGGTCTCGGTGACGGCGGTGTCGAGAATGTTGGTGCCGGCCTTCAGGGTCTTGAGGAAGGCGGCCTCCTCGGCGAGGGCGACCTTCTCGATGCGCTCGCGGTCGGTGATGAGCTCGGGGTACTGCTGGCCCATCATCGCGATCACGGTGTCGATCAGGTCCTTGACGACCGGACCGGTGGCACCGAGCAGGCGCATGTTGCGGATGGCGCGGCGCATGATGCGGCGCAGCACATAGCCGCGGCCCTCGTTGCCGGGGGTCACGCCGTCGCCGATGAGCATCACGGACGTCCGCATGTGGTCGGTGACCACGCGCAGGGAGACGTCGGAGTCGTGGGCGGCGCCGTACTCGACGCCGGTCAGCTCGGTGGCCTTCTTGATGACGGCCATGGAGGTGTCGATCTCGTACATGTTCTGCACGCCCTGCAGAATCATGGCGAGGCGTTCCATGCCGAGACCGGTGTCGATGTTCTTGCTGGGCAGCTCGCCGAGGATCTCGAAGTCCTCCTTCGAGGTGCCCTCGCCACGCTCGTACTGCATGAAGACCAGGTTCCAGATCTCCACGTACCGCTCGTCGTTGACGGCCGGGCCGCCCTCGACGCCGAACTCGGGGCCGCGGTCGTAGTTGATCTCGGAGCACGGGCCGCAGGGGCCCGGGACGCCCATGGACCAGTAGTTGTCCTTCTTGCCGAGGCGCTGGATGCGCTCGGCCGGGACGCCGATCTTGTCGCGCCAGATCGTCTCGGCCTCGTCGTCGTCGAGGTAGACCGTGATCCACAGACGCTCGGGGTCGAGTCCGTAACCACCCTTGTCCTGGGGCGTGGTGAGTAGCTCCCAGGCGTAGGTGATGGCGCCTTCCTTGAAGTAGTCGCCGAAGGAGAAGTTGCCGCACATCTGGAAGAACGTGCCGTGGCGGGTGGTCTTGCCGACCTCTTCGATGTCGGGCGTGCGCACGCACTTCTGCACGCTGGTGGCGCGCGGCCACGGCGCCTTGACCTCACCGAGGAAGTACGGCTTGAAGGGCACCATGCCGGCGGGGACGAGGAGCAGAGTCGGGTCGTCCGCGATGAGCGACGCCGAAGGGACGACGGTGTGACCGCGCTCCTCGTAGAAGCTCAACCAGCGGCGGCGGATTTCAGCCGACTCCATCAGTGGTCCTCATTCCGGTTGTACGAGTACGTCGTGTTCTCGATGTACTTGATCTGCTTGTCGTTGCCGATGGCGGCGATGCCCCGCTGCGCGGGGAGCTCGGCGTCGGTGCGGTGGTTCAGACCGAGGGCGTCGCCGAGTTCGGCCTCTCGCTGGGCCATGCCGTCGCGGACGTCGAGCGCGAACTCCTTGAGCCGGTGGCCCGCGTCGATCGCCTTGTTCGCGGCCTGCGCCGCGAGGCTCTCCGGGGTCAGCTTCCTGAGCTTGCGGTTGACCTTGGTGGTGGCCCACACACCCGCGGCTGCGCCGGCGGTGAACCAGAACGTACGGCGGAACATCGCTGCGTCAGTCCTTCTTCCGCTTGCTCCGTCGCGCGGACGGGACGGTGCGGCCCACGATCACGGTACGTCGGGGGGCCTTCTCGGGCACATTCTCACGACGGCCTCCGATGGCACGCCGCACGCCGTAGCCGAACGCCGCGACCTTCACCAGGGGGCCGCCGAAGGTGGAGGCGACGGTGGTCGACAGCGCCGACGCGTTCGACGTGACCTCCTGGACGTCCGACGCGATGGCGTCGACCCGGTCGATCTGCGTCTGCGCGGACCGCACCGCGGCGGACGCGTCGGCCAGGAGCGGGACTGCCTGTTCGGTCACGTCCGCGACGAGCTTGGTCGTCGCCCTGAGCGTCTGGGCCAGCCTCGCCAGAGCGACGGCGAGGAAGGAGACCAGGATCGCCCAGAAGACGGCCACGAGGATCCCGGCCACCTCTCCACCGGACACTGTGCACCCGCTCCCTGACTGCATGCCTGAACATCGAAAAGTCGTCCCCCGAGCCTATCGCGCCGGGGCCGCCGCTCCGTACCGCATTACCGCCCGCCCCGTGCGGAGTTGCGGGAAGTGATTGTACGGACCGCTTACGGATCAGTACTCTCCGTGTCCCATGCAGCGCTCTCACCGCCCTCGGGGCGCCGGTGGTCCGGTGCCCGGCAATCTGCCCCTGGAACTCGACGCGTTCGTGGGGCGCTCGGCCGAACTGGCCGGGCTGGCCGGGGCCCTGGACACGGCGCGGCTGGTGACCGTCACCGGTATGGGAGGCGTCGGCAAGTCGAGACTGGCGACGCGTGCCGCGGCCCGGGCCGAGCTGCGCGACGGGGTGTGGCGCGTGGACCTCTCCGCGATCCGCGACCCGGGCCTCGTCGAGTACGCGGTCGTCGAGGGCCTCGGCCTGACGGACCAGACGTCGCGACCGCCGCGCGAGACGCTCCTCGACCACCTCGCCGAACGCCAACTCCTCCTGGTCCTCGACGGGTTCGAGCATCTGGTGGACGCGAGTGCCTCGCTGGTGGGCGGGCTGCTGCGCGGGGCGCCCGGGCTGCGGGTGCTGGCCGTGGGGCGCAGACCGCTGGGTGTCGCGGGCGAGCGGCTGTTCCCGCTGGCGCCGCTGCCCGGGCCGGACGCCGCCGAGCTGTTCGCGGACCGGGCCGCGGCCCGGCTGCCGGGCTTCGCGGTGCACGACGGCAACCGGTCCGAGGTGGCGGAGCTGTGCCGGCGCCTCGACGGGATCCCGCTCGCCGTCGAGCTGGCGGCGGGACGTCTGAACACCCTCTCCCCCGCGCAGCTGCTCTCCCGGCTGGAGGACCGCTTCCGGCTGCTGACCGGGGGTGCGCGCGACGCCCCGGCGCGGCACCAGACGCTGCGCACGGCGATCGGCTGGAGCCATGAGCTGTGCACGCCCGAGGAGCGGCTGCTGTGGTCACGGCTGTCGGTGTTCGCCGGGCAGTTCGACCTGGAGGCCGCGGAGTACGTGTGCAGCGGCGAGGGACTGCCCGCCGACTGCGTCCTCGACGTGCTGGGCGAGCTGCTCGCGCAGTCCGTGCTGTCGCGCGAGGAGACGGTGGCGGGTGTGCGCTACCGCATGCTGGAGACGGTCCGCGCGTACGGGGCTGACTGGCTGGAGGCGACGGGCGACGCCGACCGGCTGCGCCGCCGCCACCGCGACTGGTACATGGGTCTGGCCACCTGGTGCGAGCTGGACTGGTTCTCGCCCCGGCAGGGCGAGGTCGCCGCGCGCGTCGAGTCGGAGCTGCCGAATCTGCGCCGCGCCCTGGAGCACTGTCTGACCGAGCCGGGCGACGCGCATCTGGGCCAGTATCTGGCGGGCACCCTGTGGTTCTACTGGGTCGGCTGCGGGCGGCTCTCGGAGGGCAGGCACTGGCTGGAGCGCAGCGTGGACCTGGACGGCGACCGCGACCAGTCCCGGCTGAAGGCACTGTGGGTGCTCGGCTACGTCGCGGTCCTCCAGGGCGACACGGTGCCCGCGCTGTCCGCGCTCCAGGAGTGCCGGGAGGAGGCGGAGCGCACCGGGAACGCCACGGCAGTGGCCTACGCCGAGCATCGCACCGGCTGTCTGGCGCTGGTCACCGACGACATGGCGCGCGCGGAGACCCTGCTGCGCTCGGCGCTGGACCGGTATCACGAGATCGGCGAGCTGAACAGCAATGTGCTGATGGGCCAGGTCGAACTCGCGATGACACTGGCCTTCCAGGGCGATCTGCCGGGCGCGGTGAGGCTGTGCGAGGACGTCCGGCGGGTCTGCGAGGACCACGGGGAGCGCTGGGCCCTGGCCTATGCGCTGTACGTCCTCGCGTACCAGGCGCTGACCGAGGGCGACGCGGCGCGGACCCGGCACCTGCTGCGGGAGTGCCTGGCCATCGCGCACACCTTCCACGATCTGCTCGGCACCGTCCTCGCGGTGGAGGTGCTCGCCCTGGTCACGGCGGTGGAGGGCGATCCGGCCGAGGCGGCGGTGCTCCAGGGGGCGGCGTCGCGGATGTGGCCGTCGGTGGGGCTGCCGCTCTTCGGCTCGACGTACTACAACGCGCCGCACGAGCGGTGCGAGGCGCTGGCCCGGGAGCGCCTGGGGGACACGCGGTACGCGGAGTGCGTGCGGGAGGGTGCGCAGCTCGGACGGGAGGCGGCGGTGGTCCGGGCGCTGGGCCGGACGGGGCCGCCGCCGCTCGGTGCGGTCCCCTCGCCGCCCCGGCTGCCCCCGGACATGCGCGAGCCCGCCGTCTCGCCCACCTCGAAGGGCGGGGAGACGACGGGCTGACGCGCAGGTGGTGCTACGTCCGCAGGTGGATCAGCGGGCGTAGTACTCGACGACGAGCTGCTCGTCGCAGATCACCGGGATCTCCTTGCGGTTCGGCTCACGGTCCAGGCGGAAGGCCAGGGCACGGAGGTTCACCTGGAGGTAGCGCGGGGTCTCGCCGTCGGGGGCGAAGCCACCCTCACGCGCGACCTGGAACAGCGGCTTCTCGCGGCTGCGCTCGCGGACCATCACGACGTCGTCGGGACGGACACGGAACGAGGGCTTGTCGACCTTCTGGCCGTTGACCTCGATGTGGCCGTGGACGACCATCTGGCGGGCCTGGTAGATCGTGCGGGCGATGCCCGAACGCAGGACCAGCGCGTCGAGACGGCGCTCGAGCTCGATGACCAGAGCCTCACCGGTCTTGCCCTGAGTCTTGGCGGCACGCTCGTAGGCGCGGACGAGCTGGCGCTCGGACACGTCGTACTGCGCGCGCAGACGCTGCTTCTCGAGCAGACGGACCTTGTAGTCCGAGTTCTGCTTGCGGCCGCGGCCGTGCTCACCCGGCGGGTAGGGACGGGCCTCGAAGTACTTGACGGCCTTCGGGGTCAGCGCGATGCCGAGGGCACGCGACTTCTTGACCTTGGGGCGGGACTGGTTCGCCATGAACCAAACACCTCATGTTTCTGATCTGAATACGGCTTCACCAGGGTTAGGGGAGGTCGCATCCGCAGCCTGGGAAACCCTGCGGGTCCTTGCGGACCTGCCGGGCAGCCGCTCCCTGGTCTGGGCACATACGTGCAGCACGCGAGTGGCCCACCGACCGTCCCGGTGACCGGGTGGTGGTGGGCGGCCCGCGACACCTTCGACGGTGCGCGACGCTCCTGGAATCCCCCCGTGGAGGCGGGGGCTCCGGCTGGATGTCCCGTTCTGGTGGTGCCGACCGGAGCCGGACACGGGACGCAGCGCTGCGGGTCATCCTACAGGGGGTTCCGGGCCCCTCTCGACCGGAGGGTGCGCCGGGCCGATGTCAGGGTCTGCCCCGCCCGAGATGCTTGCGGGTCCACTCCACCGCGTCCGCGTACCGCGCCTCGGCGCCGTGCCGGGTCGGGGTGTAGTACTCGCGGTCCTTGAGCTCCTCCGGCGCGTACTGCTGGGCCGCGATGCCTTCGGGCAGGTCGTGCGGATACACGTACCCCTGGGCGTGGCCCAGCTTGGCCGCGCCCTTGTAGTGGCCGTCGCGCAGGTGCGGCGGCACCGGGCCCGCGTGCCCCTTGCGCACGTCCTCCATCGCGGCGCCGATCGCCGTGGTCGCGGAGTTGGACTTGGGGGCCAGGGCGAGGGCGATGGTGGCGTGGCTGAGGGTGAGCGCGGCCTCGGGGAAGCCGATCATGGCGACCGCCTGGGCGGCGGCGACGGCTATGGGCAGCGCGTTCGGGTCGGCGAGGCCGATGTCCTCGCTGGCGGAGATCATCAGGCGCCGGGCGATGAAGCGGGGATCCTCACCGGCCTCGATCATCCGGGCCAGGTAGTGCAGCGCGGCGTCGACGTCGGAGCCGCGGATGGATTTGATCAGGGCGCTCGCCACGTCGTAGTGCTGGTCGCCGTCGCGGTCGTACTTCACGGCGGCGCGGTCGACGGTCTCCTCCAGGGTCTGGAGGCCGATCTCCGTCTCGCCCTTGTCGAGTGCCGCGCCCGCGGCGGCCTCCAGGGCGGTCAGGGCGCGGCGGGCGTCGCCGCCGGCGATCCGCAGCAGGTGGTCCTCGGTGTCCTCGGGGAGGGTGACGGCCTCCTTGAGGCCGCGCTCGTCGGCGAGGGCGCGGCGCAGCAGACCACGCAGGTCGTCGTCGGTGAGGGGTTCGAGGGTGAGGAGCAGGGAGCGGGAGAGCAGGGGGGAGATCACCGAGAAGTAGGGGTTCTCGGTGGTGGCGGCGATCAGCGTGACCCAGCGGTTCTCCACGGCCGGGAGCAGGGAGTCCTGCTGTGCCTTGCTGAAGCGGTGGATCTCGTCGAGGAAGAGGACCGTCTCCTTGCCGAAGCCGCCGGTGGCGCGGCGTGCCCCGTCGATGACGGCGCGTACCTCCTTCACGCCCGCGGTGATCGCCGACAGCTCCACGAAGCGCTTGTTCGTGGCCTTGGACACGACGTACGCGAGGGTGGTCTTGCCGGTGCCGGGCGGGCCCCAGAGGATCACCGAGGAGGGACCGGCCGGCCCGCCGTTCCCCTCGCCGACGAGTCTGCGCAGGGGGGAGCCCGGCTTCAGCAGGTGCTGCTGGCCCACGACTTCGTCGAGGGTGCGCGGGCGCATCCGGACGGCCAGGGGGCTGCTGGACGGGTCCTTCTCCTGGCGTTCTTCGGCTGCGGCGGTGAACAGGTCGGGCTCCACGGGAAAACCCTATGTCACGCCACTGACAATGCCGTCCGGCCCGGGTCTCGGGGACCGGGGCGGGGTCAGCTGGTCCAGAAGTCCCACCAGCGGGTCAGGATCAGCATGCCGATGATGCCGATGTGCAGGGTCGGCAGGACCCAGGTGAACTCGCCGAGGAAGCTCTTCAGCCAGCGCGGGGCGGGCAGGAAGTCGTTGCGCACGTTGGACGAGGTCACGTACCAGAACATGATGATCGTGGCGACCCAGGCGAGGCTGCACCACAGGCAGAGCGAGTTGATGCGGTAGAGCGACTGGAACTGCAGCCAGGTGCAGAATCCGACGCCGAAGAGTGTGCCGGCGTTGAAGGTGAGCCAGTACCAGCGCGGGAAGGTCGCGCGGGCGAGCAGGCTCATGCCGACGCAGATGACGATGCCGTAGGCCACGAGTCCGAGCATCGGGTTGGGGAACCCGAAGGCGGAGGCCTGGTCGCTCTTCATGATGTTGCCGCAGGAGACGACCGGGTTCAGGCTGCACCCGGGCACGAAGTTCGGGTTCTCCAGCAGTTTGAACTTGTCGATCGTGATGACCCAGGCGGCGAGCAGCCCGGCGGCTCCGGTGATCACCAGCATCAGGGCGAACGCGCGGCTGCCGCCGGTCGTGCGGGGGGCGACGCTGTCTTCCCGGCCGGTCGAGACGTCCTTCACTGTCGTCTTGCTCATCACGCCGTTTCCGTAGATCGAAGGGGGCCTGCGGGCACGGTCATTGTGCCGCACCCTCCCCCGTGTCCACCGTTCGCTGGACATAAGGAGGTACGCACGGAGGCCCCGGAACGTTCGGTTCGGGGGGAGGCTCGTCGGCATGACAGCAGACGCGAAGCAACTCGCGGTGGACGTACGGGGGCTGCGCAAGCAGTACGGGGACGTGACCGCCGTCGACGGCATCGATCTCGGCATACGGCAGGGCGAGGTGTTCGGCCTGCTCGGGCCGAACGGCGCCGGCAAGAGCACCACGGTGGAGATCCTCCAGGGCAACCGCGGGCGGGACGCGGGCGAGGTGTCGGTGCTCGGTTCGGACCCCGCTACGGGCACGCGCGCGTGGCGCTCGCGGGTCGGGATCGTCTGGCAGGACGAATCGGCGCCCGCCGAGTTGACGGTGCGCGAATCCGTGCGGCATTTCGCCCGGTATTACCCGAATCCCCGTGATCCGGAAGAGGTCATCGCGCTGGTCGGTCTCCAGGCGAAGGCCGACAGCCGGATCAAGTCGCTCTCGGGCGGCCAGCGCAGGCGGCTCGATGTGGCCCTCGGCGTGATCGGCGGGCCCGAACTGCTGCTCCTGGACGAGCCCACCACCGGCTTCGACCCGGCCGCGCGGCGGCAGTTCTGGGATCTGATCCGACTGCTGGCCGACGAAGGCACGACGATCCTGCTCACGACGCACTACCTGGAGGAGGCGGAGGCGCTCGCGGACCGGCTCGCCGTCGTCGCACGGGGCAGGGTCGTCGCCGAGGGCGAACCGGCCGCCCTGCGGGAGCGCTTCGGCACGGAGGCGACGGTCGCGTGGGTCGAGCACGACGGCACCCCGCGCGCCGAACGCACCGCCACCCCGACCCGGACCGTCGCCGAGCTCATGCACCGCTTCGACGGGGAGATCCCGGGGCTGCGGGTGACCCGCCCCACCTTGGAGGACGTCTATCTGCGGCTGACCGGGCAGGAGAACGCGCGATGACCACGACCGCCGTGCGCCCACGTGGTGGGACCCGCTCGGACCGGCTGCCGGGGGCCTGGGGGCTCGGCCTGCACCGGGGCGCCCTGGAGATCAGGCAGTTCTTCCGTCAGCGCGACCAGGTCGTGTTCACCTTCGCCTTCCCGGTCGTGTTCCTCTTCCTCTTCGCGTCGATCTTCAGCGACGACGTGCGGGGCGCGGGCATCACCGCCTCCCAGCTCTACGTCCCCGCGATGATGGCCGCCGGCATCATGTCGACGAGTTTCCAGTCCCTCGGCATCTCCATCGCGATCGAGCGCGACGAGAAGGTGCTGCGCCGGCTGCGCGGCATACCCATGCCGCCGGCCGCGTACTTCCTCGGCAAGATCTGGCTCGTCCTGGTCACCGGCGCGCTGGAGACCGCCGTACTGCTCACCGTGGGCACCACGCTGTACGACGTCGAGCTGCCCTCCGACCCCGGCAAGTGGGCCGAGTTCGGCTGGATCTTCGTGCTGGGACTCACCGCGTGCGCCCTGCTCGGCATCGCGATCAGTTCGGTGCCCAAGTCCGGGAAGAGCGCCACCTCGGTCGTCGTCCTGCCCTTCCTGGTGCTCCAGTTCATCTCCGGGGTGTACATCTCCATCGACACCATCCCGGACTGGATGCTGAACATCGGCGCCGCGTTCCCGCTCAAGTGGATGTGCCAGGGACTGCGCGGGGTGTTCCTGCCCGAGTCCGCGAAGGTCCTGGAACAGGCGGGCGACTGGGAGTTCGGGCGGATCGCCCTGGTGCTCGGGGCGTGGTGCGTCGGCGGATTGCTGCTGTGCCTGCTGACCTTCCGGTGGACGAACCGGCGCGACGGATGAATCCCGCCGGCGCTCCTGCCGGCTCCCGAACGCCGGAGGGGCCGGTGCTCGGCCCCTCCGGCGTTCCCGGAGCGAGGTCCGGGGCCGAGGCACCGGGAGGCGGTTCAGCCCAGCCGGGACGTCAGCTCGGCGACCAGGTCGTCGAGGCCCACCGCGACCTGCTCGCCTGACTCCATGTCCTTGAGCTGCACGACGCCCTCGGCGAGATCACGCTCACCGGCCACGACCGTGTAACGGGCCCCGGACCGGTTGGCGTTCTTCATCGCGCCCTTCAGCCCCTTGCCGCCGTACGAGAAGTCGGCGGCGACGCCACGCCTGCGCAGCTCCGTCACCTTGGCGAAGAGCACCCGGCGGGCCTCCTCGCCGAGCGGCACCGCGAACACACTGGTCGACGAGGGGAGTTCGAGCGAGACGCCTTCGGCCTCCAGGGCGAGGACCGTGCGGTCGACGCCCAGCGCCCAGCCCACCGACGGCAGCGCGGGACCGCCGATCATCTCGGAGAGACCGTCGTAACGCCCGCCACCGCCGACCGCGGACTGGGAGCCCAGGCCGTCGTGGACGAACTCGAAGGTCGTCCGGGTGTAGTAGTCGAGCCCGCGCACCAGCTTCGGGTCGTCCTCGAAGGAGACGCCCTCGGCGGTGATCAGCTCGCGCACCTCCTCGTGGTACGCCTTGCACGCGTCGCAGAGGTAGTCCCGCAGGAGCGGCGCGCCGACCAGCTGCTTCTGCACGTCGTCCCGCTTGTCGTCGAGGACGCGCAGCGGGTTGATCTCCGCACGGCGCAGGGTGTCCTCGTCCAGGTCGAGGCCGCGCAGGAAGTCCTGCAGGGCCGCCCGGTACACGGGGCGGCACTCCTTGTCGCCGAGCGAGTTCAGCAGGATCCGGAAGTTGCGCAGTCCGAGCGACCGGTAGGCCTGGTCCGCCAGGATGATGAGCTCGGCGTCCAGAGCCGGGTCCTCGGCACCGATCGCCTCGGCACCGACCTGCGAGAAGTGCCTGTAACGGCCCTTCTGCGGGCGCTCGTAGCGGTAGTAGGAGCCCGAGTACCAGAGCTTGACGGGGAGGTTGCCCGCCTTGTGCAGGTTCGCCTCCAGCGCCGCGCGCAGTACGGAGGCGGTGCCCTCCGGACGCAGGGCCAGCCGGTCGCCGCCCTTGGTCTCGAAGGCGTACATCTCCTTGGTCACGATGTCGGTGGACTCACCGACGCCGCGCGCGAACAGTTCGACGCTCTCGAAGCCGGGCGTCTCGATGTAGCCGTAGCCGGAGTTGCGCAGCGGTGCGGCGATGGCCTCGCGGACGGCCAGATACGTCGCGGACTCCGGCGGGATCAGGTCGTACGTGCCCTTGGGGGCCTTGAAGGTGCTCACGGAAAGTCTCTCGTCACATTCCTCGTCGGGGAGCGTCCACGCTCCCTTGGCCGGCGGCCACCTGCCGCAGATACGGATTGGTGGCGCGCTCCTGGCCGATGGTCGTCTGGGGGCCGTGGCCGGACAGCACCACGGTCGAGTCGTCGAGCGGCAGGCACACACGGGCCAGCGAGTCGAGCATGTCGGCCATGTCGCCGCCGGGCAGGTCGGTGCGTCCGACGGAGCCGGCGAAGAGCAGATCCCCGGAGAAGAACACGGACGGGATGTCCGCGGCCTCCGGCATCCGGAACGTCACCGACCCCTTGGTATGGCCGGGCGCGTGCGCGACGGAGAGGTCGAGGCCCGCCAGCTCCAGCCGCGCGCCGTCGGAGAGCTCCTTGACGTCGTCGGGCTCCCCCACGGTCAGCTCGCCCATCAGCGGCATGCCGATGGAACGGCCGAGCGACTTCTCCGGGTCGCTCATCATGTACCGGTCCTCGGGGTGGATCCAGGCCGGTACGTCGTGCGCTCCGCAGACCGGGACGACCGAGGCGACGTGGTCGATGTGGCCATGGGTCAGGATGACCGCGACGGGCTTGAGCCGATGCTTCTTGAGTGCGTCCTCGACTCCCTGGGCGGCCTGATGGCCCGGGTCGATGATCACGCACTCCTCACCCGCGGCGGGGGCGACCAGGTAACAGTTGGTCCCCCAGGCCCCGGCGGGGAACCCGGCAATGAGCACGATCGTCCTTCGTGGTGGCGTACGCGCTGGTGTCGTACGGGGTGGGCGGCTGTGGTCAGAGCCTACCGGCGCTGCCGATTCCTCAGCGAACCCATATACGGTACGGGGCACACGCAGGCGGTCGGCTCACAAGACGCACGCGTCCCACTTGACGTACGAGACGCATGAGGAGAAAACCCGGTGGTCAGCCAGGAACAGCGGCGGCGTCAGCTCGCCCGGGAGAAGTTCTTGCGACAGCAGCAGCGGCGTACGGCCGCACGGCGCAAGACGCACACGCGCAACGCGATCGTCGCCTCGGTACTCGGCGTGGTCGTGGTGGGCAGTGTCGTGTCGTACGCGACCGGGGTCTTCAAGAACGACGACAAGAAGGCCAACGCGGGCGCGGAGGTGACGCCGACCCCCTCGGCGACGAGCAAGGCGCCCGACCCGTGCGAGAAGCCCGCGGAGGGCAAGGTGAAGCAGCTGAGCTGGAAGAAGGAGCCGGCGCTCACCATCGACAGGTCCGCGGACTACACGATGAAGATGGCGACGACCTGCGGTGACATAGACATCGCGCTGAAGGCCTCGGCGGCCCCGCACACGGTCAACTCGTTCGACTTCCTCGCCGGCAAGGGCTACTTCGACCACACCAAGTGCCACCGGCTCACCACCGACGGCATCTACGTGCTCCAGTGCGGCGACCCGCAGGCCACCGGCGCCGGCGGCCCCGGGTACACCATCCCGGACGAGAACCTGAAGGACAAAAGCCTGAAGGGCAACGTGTATCCGGCGGGCACCGTCGCGATGGCGAACCAGTACAACCCCCAGACGCAGAAGGGCCGCAACACCGGTGGCAGCCAGTTCTTCCTGGTCTACCAGGACAGTCAGCTGCCGCCCGACTACACACCGTTCGGCACGGTGTCCGAGGCGGGGATGAAGGTCCTCAAGAAGATCGCCGCCGCCGGCGCGCAGCCCGCCGATCCCCAGACCGGCAACACCGCACCGAACGCGACCGTGGTGATCGACAAGGCGACCATCACCAAATCCTGACCGTCAACAGGGGAACTTCGGTCGCGCGGGATGCGGACAGGCAACCCGCTGGTCGCCTATGTTGGCGGTGACGAAACTGTGGACGATGCCAGGGGGCTACGACGCCCCTCGCAGGCATCATGTGGAGGAGGCGCTGTGAGCAGCGACCCGTGGGGCCGCGTCGACGAGACGGGGACCGTGTACGTGCGTACGGCCGACGGCGAGCAGGTCGTCGGTTCCTGGCAGGCCGGCTCCCCCGAGGAGGCGTTGGCCTACTTCGAGCGCAAGTACGAGGGCCTGGTTGTCGAGATCGGCCTCCTCGAGAAGCGAGTGAAGACCACCGACCTGTCGGCGAAGGACGCCCAGACCGCCATCGATCACATCCGCGAGCAGGTGGACGCCCACCACGCGGTCGGTGATCTGGACGCGCTGCGCGGACGGCTGGACAAGCTCGTCGAGACGGTCGAGTCGCGCCGCGAGGAGCGCAAGGCCCAGCGGGCCAAGCAGTCCGACGAGGCGCGGCACGCCAAGGAGGCGCTGGTCGTCGAGGCCGAGGAGCTCGCGCAGAGCGACCAGTGGCGGGCGGCCGGCGAGCGGCTGCGCGCGCTGGTGGACACCTGGAAGGGCCTGCCGCGGCTCGACCGCAAGTCGGACGACGAGCTGTGGCACCGCTTCTCGCACGCGCGCTCGGCGTTCTCCAAGCGCCGCAAGGCGCACTTCGCGTCGCTGGACGCGCAGCGCGAGGAGGCCCGCAAGGCCAAGGAGAAGCTGGTCGCGGAGGCCGAGGCGCTGTCCGGTTCGACGGACTGGGGTCCGACGGCCGCCCGCTACCGCGAGCTGATGGCGGACTGGAAGGCCGCGGGCCGGGCGCAGCGCGAGCACGAGGACGACCTGTGGAACCGCTTCCGCGGCGCCCAGGACGTGTTCTTCGCGGCCCGCAGCTCGGTCTTCGCCGAGCGCGACGCGGAGCAGTCGGAGAACCTGAAGCTCAAGGAGGAGCTGGCCGAGGAGGCCGAGAAGCTCGTCCCGGTGACCGACCTGAAGGCGGCCCGCGCCGCCTTCCGCTCGATCAACGAGCGCTGGGAGGCCATCGGTCACGTGCCGCGCGACGCCCGCCCGAAGGTCGAGGGCCGGATGCACGCGGTGGAGCGGGCTCTCCAGGAGTCCGAGGAGGCCGAGTGGCGCCGGACCAACCCGGAGGCACGCGCGCGTGCCGAGGGTCTGACCGGACAGCTCCAGGCCGCCGTGGACAAGCTCCAGGGCCAGATCGAGGCCGCGCGCTCCGCGGGCAACACCGCGAAGGCCGACAAGCTCCAGAAGGAGCTCGACGGCCGTCAGGCGCTGCTCGACCAGGCCCTGAAGGGTCTGCAGGAGTTCGGCGGCTGACACGTCGGCGACACGAGAGGGGCTCCCGTACGGTGCGTACGGGAGCCCCTCTCGTGTGCCGTCCGGGCGCGGCCCGCCGTTACGGCCTGCGGGCCGAGGTCACGCGGTAGACGTCGTACACGCCCTCGACACCCCTGACCGCCTTCAGGACGTGCCCCAGGTGCTTGGGGTCGCCCATCTCGAAGGTGAAGCGCGAGGTGGCGACCCGGTCGCGGGACGTCTGCACGGCCGCGGACAGGATGTTCACGTGCTGGTCCGACAGGACACGGGTGACGTCCGACAGGAGCCGCGAGCGGTCCAGGGCCTCGACCTGTATGGCCACCAGGAAGACCGAGGACTGCGTGGGCGCCCACTCGACGTCGAGGATGCGCTCCGGCTCGCGGGACAGCGAGTCGACGTTGACGCAGTCGCTGCGGTGCACCGAGACGCCGCTGCCGCGTGTGACGAACCCGATGATCGGGTCGCCCGGCACCGGCGTACAACAGCGGGCGAGCTTGACCCACACGTCCTCGACGCCCTTGACGACCACACCGGGATCGGCGTTGGAGCGGCGCTTGCGGCCACGTCCGCGGGCCGGCGGAACGGCCTCGTCGATCTCCTCGGTGGCCGCCTCCTCGCCGCCGAGTGCCTGCACCAGCTTCTGCACGACGCTCTGCGCGGTGACGTGGCCCTCGCCGATCGCCGCGTACAGGGACGAGATGTCCGGGTAGCGCATCTCGTGCGCGAGGGTGACCAGGGAGTCGCCGGTGAGGATGCGCTGGATCGGCAGGTTCTGCTTGCGCATCGCACGCGCGATGGCGTCCTTGCCGTGCTCGATCGCCTCGTCGCGGCGCTCCTTGGAGAACCAGGCGCGGATCTTGTTGCGGGCGCGTGGCGACTTCACGAAGCCGAGCCAGTCGCGGGAGGGGCCCGCGCCGGTGGCCTTGGAGGTGAAGACCTCCACCAAGTCGCCGTTGTCCAGGGTGGATTCGAGCGGCACCAGGCGTCCGTTGACGCGTGCGCCTATCGTCCGGTGGCCGACCTCCGTGTGGACCGCGTACGCGAAGTCGACCGGCGTGGCACCCGCCGGGAGCGCTATGACGTCGCCCTTGGGAGTGAAGACGAAGACCTCGTTGCGGGACAGGTCGAAGCGCAGGGACTCCAGGAACTCGCTCGGGTCCTCGGTCTCCTTCTGCCAGTCGAGCAACTGGCGCAGCCACGCCATGTCGTTGACCGTGTCCTGGCCGGCGCTGCCCTTCGCGGCCCGGGGCACGTCCGTGCGGATCTTGGAGGTGCCGGCGACGGTCTCCTGCTTGTACTTCCAGTGCGCGGCGATGCCGTACTCGGCGCGGCGGTGCATGTCGAAGGTGCGGATCTGCAGTTCGACCGGCTTGCCGTTGGGGCCGATCACCGTGGTGTGCAGCGACTGGTACATGTTGAACTTGGGCATCGCGATGTAGTCCTTGAACCGGCCGGGGACCGGGTTCCATCGCGCGTGCACGGTGCCGAGAGCGGCGTAGCAGTCCCGGACGGTGTCGACCAGGACGCGGATGCCCACCAGGTCGTAGATCTCCGCGAAGTCACGGCCGCGGACGATCATCTTCTGGTAGACGGAGTAGTAGTGCTTCGGGCGGCCGGTGACCGTCGCCTTGATCCGGGCCGCCCGCAGGTCGGACTGGACCTCGTCGGTCACTATGGCGAGGTACTCGTCGCGCTTGGGGGCGCGCTCGGCGACCAGGCGCACGATCTCGTCGTACATCTTGGGGTAGAGGATCGCGAAGGCGAGGTCCTCCAGCTCCCACTTGATGGTGTTCATGCCCAGGCGGTGCGCCAGCGGAGCGTAGATCTCCAGCGTCTCGCGGGCCTTCTTCTCCTGCTTCTCGCGCTTGAGGTAGCGCATGGTGCGCATGTTGTGCAGGCGGTCGGCGAGCTTGATGACCAGGACGCGAGGGTCCTTGGCCATGGCGACGACCATCTTGCGCACGGTCTCGGCCTGCGCGGCCTCGCCGAACTTGACCTTGTCGAGCTTGGTGACGCCGTCGACGAGGAGGGCGACCTGGTCGCCGAAGTCGCGGCGCAGGGTGTCCAGGCCGTACTCGGTGTCCTCGACGGTGTCGTGCAGCAGGCCCGCCATCAGCGTCGCCGGGTCCATGCCGAGCTCGGCGAGGATGGTGGTCACGGCGAGCGGATGCGTGATGTACGGGTCGCCGCTCTTGCGCTTCTGGCCGCGGTGCCAGCGCTCGGCGACCTGGTAGGCCTTCTCGATCTGCCGGAGGGTCGCCGTCTCGATCTTCGGGTCGTTGCTGCGCACTATCCGCAGCAGCGGCTCCAGAACCGGGTTGTACGGGTTGGAGCGCTGGACGCCGAGACGGGCGAGGCGGGCGCGTACGCGGTTGGAGGAACCGCCGCTGCGCGCGGGCTGGCCCGGCGCGGGACGGACCGCCGACGTGCCGGAGGGGCGCTCGGGAGGAGCGGGCTTGGGACGTGACTGCTCGGCCGCCTTGCGGTCGGGCGCCGCCTGGGCATGCTCGACCGGCCCGCCGGTGGTGTTCTTGGCGGGCCTGTCCGCGGGCGCCGAGGCACGCTCGGGCTTCGCGGACGGGGTGACTCCCAGGCGTTCGGCGCTGGGGGCGAGTGGCTGGGCCTCGTCTGGCAAGAGGGCTCCTCGTGCGCGTTCCGGGTCCCCCGGTCAGGCTCCGGAGACCCCATGGTAGCGATCCTGGGCGTCGGACTCGCTGTCGGCCGTTGGGACGGCCTCATACAGAAGCAACGCAAGAGGCGGGCGCCGGATTCCTCCGGGCCCGCCTCCGCGGTGTCCTACGGGTGTCTCAGGGCTTTCCAGGGCCTTTCCCGGGGGTTTTTCCCACGGAGTGGCCGGACTCGGCGTCCTGGGTCCGCTCAGACCTTGAGGAGCGCCTCCAGCGGAGCTCCCTGGAGCGCCGGCTCCAGACGGCCCCGGCCGCCCAGGAAGCCGAGCTCCATCAGCACGGCGACGCCCGCGGCCTCGGCGCCCGCCCGGCGGATCAGCCGGAGGGAGGCCTCGGCCGTGCCGCCGGTGGCGAGGACGTCGTCGACGACGAGCACACGGTCGCCCGCGCTCAGGTCTTCGGCGTGCACCTCGATCTCGGCGGAGCCGTACTCCAGGTCGTACGCCTGCGACAGCGTCGCACCGGGCAGCTTGCCCGCCTTGCGGACCGGGATGAAGCCGAGCCCGGCACGGATCGCGACCGGAGCGCCGAGGATGAAGCCCCGGGCCTCCAGGCCGACGATCTTCGTGGCGCCGTTGCGCACGGCGATGTCGGCGAGGGCGTCGGTGAGGGCCCCGAAAGCGGCCGGGTCCGCCAGGAGCGGGGTGATGTCCTTGAACATCACACCCGGCTCCGGGTAGTCGGCCACATCGCGGATGCGGCTGAGCAGCAGTTCTTCGATGCCCGTCATCGGCGCTTCCCCGAGGGACGGCCGCGGCCGCGGTTGCGGGACGCGGGCTGGTTGCGCGGGCCGACGACCGCCGCCGCGACGTCGTCCGGCTCGTCGTCCGCCGGCACCCCGGCGGCCTGGGGCTCCAGGGACTCGCCCTTGGCCGCGGCCTGCGCCCGCTTGGCGAGGACCCGCTTGCGCAGGGCCTTCATCTGCGGCTCGCGCTCCTTGAGGTCGGCGACGAGCGGCGTGGCGATGAAGATCGACGAGTACGCACCGGCGGCGAGGCCGACGAACAGCGACAGCGAGATGTCGTTGAGCATGCCCGCGCCGAGGACACCGCCACCGATGAACAGCAGGCCCGCGACCGGGAGCAGCGCGACCACCGTGGTGTTGATCGAACGGACCAGGGTGCCGTTGATCGAGCGGTCGGCGACCTCGCTGTAGGTGAAGCGGGTCTGCTTGGTGATGTCCTTCGTCTGCTCCTTGAGGCTGTCGAAGACGACGACCGTGTCGTAGAGCGAGTAACCGAGGATGGTCAGCAGACCGATCACGGTGCCCGGGGTGACCTCGAAGCCCACCAGGGCGTAGATGCCGACCGTGATGGTGATGTCGTGGATCAGGGCGACCAGCGCGGCGACGGCCATGCGCCACTCGAAGGCGATGGCCAGGTAGATCACCACGAGGACCATGAAGATCGCCAGGCCCTGCCAGGCCTTGTTGGCGATCTGATCACCCCAACTGGGGCCGACCAGGTCGGCGTTGATCTTCTCGGCGTTGACGTTCAGGTCCTTGGCCAGCGTGTCCTTGATCTGGTCGGACTTGTCGGTGTCGATGCCGGCGATCTGGATGCGCAGGCCGCCGTTGCCGAGCTTCTGCACGATCGCGTCGTGGCCGGAGGCCTCCTCCGCGAAGGTCTCCGCCTGCGTGACCGAGACGCTGGTCTTCTCGGTGGTGAAGACGGCTCCGCCCTGGAACTCGATGCCCATGTTCAGGCCGCGCACCGTCAGGCCGAGGATGGCCGTGATGGTGATCAGGATCGAGATGCCGTACCAGATCTTGCGCTTGCCTACGAAGTCGTAGCCGATCTCGCCGCGGTGGAGCCGGGCGCCGAGGGTGCCGAGTTTCGACATCTCACGCCTCCTTCGTGTCGACGGGGGCGGACGCGCGACGGGTGCGGCGCAGCGGCGGCTGGGCGCCCAGTCGCTTCGGGTCGAGACCCGACCAGCTGTGGCCGCTCGAGAAGAACTTCCTGCGGGCGAGGATCGTCATCAGCGGCTTGGTGAAGAAGAAGACGACGACCACGTCGAGCAGGGTGGTCAGGCCGAGCGTGAACGCGAAGCCCTGGACCTTGCCGACCGTGACGATGAAGAGCACCGCGGCGGCGAGGAACGACACGAAGTCGGAGACCAGGATGGTGCGCCGCGCGCGCGGCCAGGCGCGCTCGACGGCGGGCCGCAGGGTGCGGCCCTCGCGGATCTCGTCACGGATGCGTTCGAAGAACACGATGAACGAGTCCGCCGTGATACCGATCGCGACGATCGCACCGCAGACGGCCGGCAGGTTCAGCGCGAAGCCGATGGTCGGGCCGAGCAGCGACATGATCACGTAGGTGAGGACCGCCGACACCATCAGGGAGGCGATCGCGATGAGCGACAGGCCCCGGTAGTAGACCACCAGGTAGATGACGACCAGGCCGAGGCCGATCGCACCGGCGATCAGACCGGCGTGCAGCTGCTCACCACCGAGCGCGGCGGTCACGGTGGTGACGCTCGCCTCCTTGAAGGTGAGCGGCAGGGCGCCGTACTTCAGCATGTTGGCCAGGTCCTGGGCCTCGGTCTGGCTGAAGCTTCCGGAGATCTCCGCGTTGCCGCCGGTCAGCGCCTGGTTGACGTACGGGTCGGAGACGACCTCACCGTCGAGGACGATGGCGAACTGGTTCTGCGGGGACTGGTTCTGGGCGAGCTTGCCGGTGATGGCGGCGAACTTCTTGGAGCCACCGGACGTGAAGTCCATGGTGACCTTCCAGCCCGCGGCGCTCTGCGTGTCGTAGACCGCGGCGGCCTTCTTGATGTCCGTGCCGGACACCTCGGCCGGGCCGAGGATGTACTTCTGCCACTGGCCCGACGAGTTCTGGCCGCAGGCCACGGTGGGGTCGGACGGCTTGACGCCGTCACCGGCCGTCGCGCGGACCGCCTTGTCGGTGCAGTCGAGGGCGGCGTACTGGGCCTGGAGCTTGGCCGTGCCCGGGTCCACGCTGCTGCTCGCCGACGGCGAGGCGCTGGAGGAGGGCGACGTGCTCGCGGAGCCGGTCGCGGACGGCGTGGTGTCGGCCTTCAGGGCGTCGCTGACCGCGCGGCCCTGGGAGGTGGCACTGGCCGTCGGCGTCGCGGAGCTCGACGACGTCGCCTTGTCCGTCGCCTTGTCGGTGGCCTTGTTCGACGAGCTGCTGCTCGGCGACGGGCTGGCCTTCGCGCCGGGTCCGGAGACCTCGGTGGTCAGGACCGGACGGAAGTAGAGCTTTGCGGTGGTGCCGACCTGCTCCCGGGCCTGCTTGGAATTCGTGCCCTTGGGAATGTTGACGATGATGTTCCTGTCGCCCTGCGTCTGGACCTCCGCCTCGGACACGCCGAGACCATTGACACGGCGGTTCATGATGTCGACCGCTGTGTCCATGTTGGTCTTGTTGATCGCGTTGGGCTGACCGGGCTCGTTCTTCGCCTCGAGCGTGATGCTGGTGCCGCCGGCGAGGTCGATGCCGAGACGCGGGGTGGGGTGCCCGGAGAGGAACATCCCCCCGGTGAGCGCCGCGATGGCGATCAGGATGAGGGCCAGCGAGCGCCCCGGCCTGCTCTGGGCGCTCGCGCTCCGGCCCTTCTTCGGTGCTGCCACCTTCTCGTACTCCCTCTCGGGCCACCGTGCGCCGGGTCAGCGCGCGGGCGGCCATGACATGGTGTCGGGACTCCGTGCGAGAACAGCACGTCCCGGATGCGCGGGGCGCGAGCGGGTCGCGCCGCGCTCCCGGGGCGTGACTACTTCGCGTCGGCCTCGCCGTCGGTCTTCTTCGGCTCCGCTGCGCCCGCGTCGTCGGCCTTCGCCTCGGCGGGCTTGTCGGCCGGCTCGTCCGCCACGTCCTTCTTGCCGAGGTCGAGCGGCTTGTCGTCGGAGGCGTCGGAAGAGGCGTCGGCGGCGGGCTCGTCGGTCTCGGTGAGGGAGGAGGCGTCGTCCGGGACGACGGCACCGTCGGCCTTCAGATCGTGCTCGATGCCGTGGACGATGCGGTTGTACTCGTCGTCCGTGAGGACGGCGCCGATCGCGTTCTTCGCGAAGAGCAGCTCGACCCCCGGGGCGGCGTCAAGGAGGACCGTGTCCTCGTTGACCTCCTTGACGGTTGCGTACATGCCACCAATCGTGCGGACACCGGAGCCGGGCTGCATGTCGTTGCGCATCTGCGCAGCCTGCTGCTGCTTCTTCTTGGCCGACCGGGTCATCAGGAACATGGCCCCGATGAGCACGATGAACGGGAGGAGGGTCACGAGACTCACGGGTCGGAACTTCCTTCTACGACCGCAATGGGGGGCGGCCTGCTGGTTGGGGGTATGTATGCCGTCGACAAGGGCGGCATCGGCGGAGTCTAAGCGAGTCCGCACTCAGTGAACAACGCTCAGCATGGCACCGGGGTTCCTGCCCCGACACATCCCCGCGCCGTCACGCCCCGAACAAGTCCTGTTGTCCGTTTCCACCGGTGGCCTGGCGGGGCGGGGTGAGGCCGAGATGCGCCCATGCCGCCGGTGTGGCCACCCGGCCACGGGGCGTACGGGCGAGCAGTCCTTCCCGGACGAGGAAGGGTTCGGCCACCTCTTCCACGGTCTCACGCTCCTCCCCCACCGCGACGGCGAGTGTCGACAGGCCCACCGGGCCGCCGCCGAAGAGCTTGAGCAGTGCTTCGAGGACACCGCGGTCCAGGCGGTCCAGGCCGCGGGCGTCCACCTCGTACACCTGGAGGGCCGCCGCCGCGATCTCCCTGATGATCACTCCGTCCGCCTTGACCTGGGCGTAGTCGCGTACGCGGCGCAGCAGGCGGTTGGCGATACGGGGCGTGCCCCGGGAACGTCCGGCGATCTCCGCGGCGCCGTCCGGGTCGATCTCGACGTCGAGGAGGCTCGCGGAACGGTGGATGACCCGCTCCAGCTCGGCGGGCTCGTAGAACTCCATGTGGGCGGTGAAGCCGAAGCGGTCGCGCAGCGGGGGCGGCAGCAGGCCCGCGCGCGTGGTGGCGCCGACCAGGGTGAACGGCGGCAGTTCCAGCGGGATGGCCGTGGCGCCGGGGCCCTTGCCGACGATGACGTCGACCCGGAAGTCCTCCATCGCCATGTAGAGCATCTCTTCGGCGGGCCTGGACATGCGGTGGATCTCGTCGAGGAAGAGCACCTCGCCCTCCTGGAGGGAGGAGAGGATCGCGGCGAGGTCCCCGGCGTGCTGGATGGCGGGGCCGCTGGTGATGCGGATCGGGGCGCCCATCTCGGCCGCGATGATCATCGACAGGGTGGTCTTGCCGAGTCCCGGGGCCCCCGAGAGGAGCACGTGGTCGGCGGTGGCGCCACGCGCGCGTGCGGCCCGCAGGACCAGGTCGAGCTGCTCACGGACCTTCTCCTGGCCGATGAACTCGTCCAGGTCCTTCGGGCGCAGCGCGGCCTCGACCGCCTGGTCCTCGCGGTCGGCGACCGAGTCCACCAGCCGCTCCTCGGCGGGGCCGACGAGCCGCTCGGCGGCGGTCGCGTCGGTCGTGTCGTCCCAGTTCATGTGAAGTGCCTCGGGGTGTGGTGGGTGCCGGCGGTTCAGCGGGCGCGGTTCAGGGTCTGCAGGGCGGCCTTGAGGAGCTGTCCCACCTGCGGGGCGCCCTCGGCGGCCGCGGCCTGCGGGGCGACGGCGCTGACCGCCTCGTCGGCCTCCCGGGTCGCGTACCCGAGACCGATGAGCGCGGCGTGCAGCTGGTCGCGCCACCCGGTGGTCACCGCCGTCCCGATGGCGGGGCCGCCCGTGCCGAGCGGCTCGCCGAGCCGGTCCTTCAGCTCCAGGAGGAGCTTCTGGGCGCCCTTCTTGCCGATGCCGGGCACGGCGGTGAGCGCCTTCTCGTCCCCGGTGGACACCGCGCGGCGCAGGGCGTCGGGGCTGTGCACGGCGAGCATCGCCTGGGCCAGCCGGGGGCCGACGCCGCTGGCGGTCTGCAGCAGCTCGAAGGTCTGCCGCTCGTCGTCGTCCGCGAAGCCGTAGAGCGTGAGGGAGTCCTCGCGGACGACGAGGGAGGTGGCGAGCTTGGCCTGCCGGCCGGTCCGCAGCGCCGAGAGGGTGTTGGGCGTGCACTGGACGGCGATGCCGATACCGCCGACTTCGACCACCGCGGAGTCGGGGGCGAGGGCGGCCACCGGGCCGCTGACGAAGGCGATCATGCGGTACGGCCTTTCGATGCGTGGGGCTGTGCGTGGGGCTGCTGGTGCTCGGCGGCGGCCTGCTGGAGGCGGTTGCGTGCGGCGGCCTGCTGGAGCCTGTTCTCGGTGACCGCCTGCTGGAGCCTGTTCTGGGCGGGGGCGCGCCAGATGTGACAGATGGCGAGGGCGAGGGCGTCGGCCGCGTCGGCGGGCTTGGGAGGTGCGTCGAGCCGGAGCAGGCGCGTGACCATGGCACCTACCTGGGCCTTGTCCGCCCGTCCGTTGCCGGTGACGGCGGCCTTGACCTCGCTCGGGGTGTGCAGGGCGACGGGGATGCCCCGGCGGGACGCGCACAGCATGGCGACCGCGCTGGCCTGAGCGGTGCCCATCACCGTGCGGACGTTGTGCTGGCTGAAGACGCGCTCCACGGCGACGAATTCGGGCTCGTGCTCGTCGAGCCACTGCTCGATGCCCTGCTCGATCGCGACGAGGCGCAGTCCCAGTTCGGCGTCGGGCGGGGTGCGCACGACACCGACGCCGCGCAGGGCCAGGGGCCGGCCCGCGACTCCTTCGACGACTCCCACACCGCACCGGGTCAATCCGGGGTCGACACCCAGTACCCGCACCCAGCCCCCTCCTTCGATCCGGCCCGGCAATCGCCGGGCTCTGCCCCCAGTTCGTGCAGGCTATCGGGTGCCGTGACAAAGCGACGGGCCGACGGGGTGTGTTCCCGTCGGCCCGTCGCCCAGCCTGTGCGATCAGGCGTCGACCTTCTCCATGACGTCGTCGCTCACGTCGAAGTTGGCGAAGACGTTCTGCACGTCGTCGCTGTCCTCCAGGGCGTCGATCAGCTTGAAGATCTTCCGGGCGCCCTCCTCGTCCAGCTCGATCTGCATCGTCGGGACGAAGTTGGCGTCGGCGGAGTCGTAGTCGATGCCGGCTTCCTGGAGCGCGGTGCGCACCGCGACCAGGTCGGTGGCCTCGGAGATGACCTCGAAGGACTCGCCGAGGTCGTTGACCTCTTCGGCGCCCGCGTCGAGCACGGCACCCAGGACGTCGTCCTCGGCCAGCTCGCCCTTGGGGACGATCACGACGCCCTTGCGGTTGAACAGGTACGAGACGGAGCCCGGGTCGGCCATCGAGCCGCCGTTGCGGGTCATCGCGACGCGGACGTCCGAGGCGGCACGGTTGCGGTTGTCCGTGAGGCACTCGATGAGCACGGCGACGCCGTTCGGGCCGTAACCCTCGTACATGATCGTCTCGTAGTCGGCGCCACCGGCTTCGAGACCGCCGCCGCGCTTGATCGCGGAGTCGATGTTCTTGTTCGGGACCGACGACTTCTTCGCCTTCTGCACGGCGTCGTACAGCGTCGGATTTCCGTCGAGGTCCACGCCGCCCATGCGCGCCGCGACCTCGATGTTCTTGATCAGCTTCGCGAAGAGCTTGCCGCGCTTGGCGTCGATCACGGCCTTCTTGTGCTTCGTCGTGGCCCATTTAGAGTGGCCGGACATCTGCCTGTCTCCTTCGCGTAACCCATCCCGTACGAACTCCCCCACACCTTAAGGATCTGGGGGACCCCCAGATCCTACAAGGACTCCGGTGTCCGGTTCGCGCGCACCATGTCGACGAACAGCCCGTGCACGCGGTGGTCGCCGGTCAGTTCCGGGTGGAACGACGTGGCGAGCGCGTTGCCCTGGCGTACGGCGACGATGTGGCCGCCGTGCTCGGCGAGCACCTCGGCCTCGGCGCCCACGGACTCGACCCAGGGGGCGCGGATGAAGACGCCCTCTACAGGATCGCCCTCGACACCGCGGACGTCGACCGCCGCCTCGAAGGACTCGTTCTGACGCCCGAAGGCGTTGCGGCGCACGATCATGTCGATGCCGCCGAAGGTCTCCTGACCGGACCGCGGGTCGAGGATCTTGTCGGCGAGCATGATCATGCCGGCGCAGGTGCCGTAGACGGGCATGCCGTCGCGCACACGCGCGCGCAGGGGCTCCATCACTCCGAAGAGGACGGCCAGTTTGGAGATGGTGGTGGACTCCCCGCCGGGAATGACGAGGCCGTCCACCTCCGCGATCTCTTCGGGGCGCCGCACCGGCCTGGCCACGGCGTCGGCCGCGGCCAGGGCGATGAGGTGCTCCCGTACGTCGCCCTGGAGAGCCAGGACGCCTATGACAGGAGTGTTCATGAGGTGATTACCAGCCGCGGTTGGCGTAGCGCTCGGTCTCGGGGAGGGTGTCGCAGTTGATGCCGACCATGGCCTCGCCCAGGTTGCGGGACGCGTCCGCGATGATCTTCGGGTCGTCGTAGAAGGTGGTGGCCTTCACGATGGCGGCGGCGCGCTTGGCCGGGTCGCCCGACTTGAAGATGCCGGAGCCGACGAAGACGCCCTCGGCACCGAGCTGACGCATCAGAGCCGCGTCGGCCGGGGTGGCGACACCACCGGCGGAGAACAGGACCACCGGGAGCTTGCCGAGCTCGGCGACCTCCTTGACGAGCTCGTACGGGGCGCGCAGCTCCTTGGCGGCGGCGTACAGCTCGTTGTTGTCGAAGCCGCGCAGCTTGGCGATCTCGTTCTTGATCTGGCGCAGGTGGCGGACGGCCTCGACGACGTTGCCGGTGCCGGCCTCGCCCTTGGAGCGGATCATGGCGGCACCTTCGGCGATGCGGCGCAGGGCCTCACCGAGGTTGGTGGCGCCGCAGACGAAGGGGGTGGTGAACGCCCACTTGTCGGAGTGGTTGACCTCGTCGGCCGGGGTGAGGACCTCGGACTCGTCGATGTAGTCGACGCCGAGGGACTGCAGAACCTGGGCCTCGACGAAGTGGCCGATGCGGGACTTCGCCATGACCGGGATCGAGACGGCGTCGATGATGCCCTCGATCATGTCCGGGTCGGACATGCGGGCCACTCCGCCGTCCTTGCGGATGTCGGCGGGGACCCGCTCCAGGGCCATGACGGCGACGGCGCCCGCGTCCTCGGCGATCTTCGCCTGCTCCGGCGTGACGACGTCCATGATCACGCCGCCCTTGAGCTGCTCGGCCATGCCGCGCTTCACGCGGGCGGTGCCGGTCTCGGGGGTCTGGGCGGGGTTGGAGAGCGTGCTGGACACGGGTTGACCTCACTCGGTGAAAGAGGGTTTGTGCTGCACCGAGGAAACGTGAGGCGACCAGGCCACTGCAAGGGCCAATGGAGAGGCGGTGGATTTTTTTCGCCCATGCCACCGGGTGGCCGGACCGTCACGATCCGTCCGGGTCAGGCCGCCTGGCGCTCCGCCAGTGCCGCCGGGGGCTCGTCGTCCATCTCGAAGGCCATCGGGAACGGCGCGTGGCCCGCGAGGCGGAACCAGCGCACCTTGCGGTGACGGCGCAAGGCCCGTGCGGCGCGTACGGCGTCGTTGTGGAACCGCCGGGCCATCGGCACCCGGCGCACCGCCTGCGCGAGCTCGTGGGCGGCCTCCTCACCGCCCGGCGCCTCGCGTACCGCGTCGACCTGCTGCGCCTCCCCGAACACGGCGCGCAGGGCCTGGCTCAGCTCGCTCTCCGCCACCTCGCGCTGGTCCTCCTCGGCCTGCCGGGCCTCGTGGGCCGCCTCGTACAGCACGATGGAGGCGGCCGGATCGAGCACCCCGGACGTGGCCAGTTCCTGTGCCACGGAGGCGCGGCGCAGCAGCTGGGCGTCGAGGGCCGCGCGGGCGGCGTCGATGCGGGCGTGCAGCCGGTCGAGCCGGCCGGCGGTCCAGCTCAGGTACAGGCCGATCGCGACGAGGCCGACGACGATCCAGATCAGGGTTGCGGTCACGGGCGGCAAGGCTACCTCTGCGCGGTGACGGCTCCCGACGGTCCCGGATCACCGGACAGGTGCCGCACGCTCACCGGTCCCGTCCGGCACACTCACCGGGCACCCGCAGCGCCTTCGTCACTCCCGTCCCACACGCTCACCGGGCACCCGCAGCGCCTTCGTCACTCCCGTCCCGCACGCTCACCGGGCACCCTTCGGCACGCACCCTCGTCGCTCCCGTCCCGCACGCTCACCGAACGCGGCCGGCGCGGTCAGTCCCGGGCGAGTCCGAAGCGCGCCCGGAGCCCCGTGCGTTCGTCGGCGGCCACCGCCGCCGCCCCGTCCGTCACGGTCTCGTACACGGACAGGATGTCCGCGCCGACGGTCGACCAGTCGAAGCGCCTTACGTGGCTGCTCCCCCGCTCGCGCAGTTCGGCGCGGCGCGCGGGGTCGTCCAGGAGCCGGACCGCGGCGGCGGCCAGCGCGTCCGCGTCCTCGTTGGCGAACAGTTCGCCCGCGGCGCCCTGGTCGAGGACCTGGGCGAACGCGTCGAGGTCCGACGCGAGCACCGGTGCCCCCGCCGACATCGCCTCGACCAGGATGATCCCGAAGCTCTCGCCACCGGTGTTGGGCGCGACGTACACGTCGACGCTGCGCAGGAAGCGGGCCTTGTCCTCGTCGCTGACCATGCCGAGGAACTCGACGCGCGAGCGCATCTCGGCGGGCAGGGACTCCACGGCCTCCTTCTCGTCGCCGCGTCCGGCGACCAGCAACCGGGTCTGCGGACGCTCGGCGAGGATCTTCGGGAGGGCCTTCATGAGGACGGGCAGGCCCTTGCGGGGCTCATCGATGCGGCCGATGAAGCCGAGGGTGTCGCCCTGCCACTCGGGCTTGGGCTTGGCCCGTGCGAAGAAGTCGACGTCGACGCCGTTCGGGATGACGACGGCGTCGCCGCCCAGGTGCTCGACGAGGGTGCGCCGCGCGTACTCGCTCACCGCGATCCGCGCGCTGATCTTCTCCAGTGCCGCCTGGAGGATGGAGTACGCGGCGACCATCGCCCTGGAGCGCGGGTTCGAGGTGTGGAAGGTCGCGACGATGGGGCCCTGCGCGGCCCAGCACGCCAGCAGACCCAGCGACGGGGAGGCCGGCTCATGGATGTGGATCACGTCGAAGGTGCCGTCGTGCAGCCAGCGCCGTACCCGGGCCGCCGAGAGGAAGCCGAAGTTCAGACGGGCCACGGAGCCGTTGTAGGGCACCGGGACCGCGCGGCCGGCCGAGACGACGTAGGGCGGCAGGGGCGTCTCGTCGTCCGCCGGGGCGAGGACGGAGACCTCGTGCCCGAGGCCGATGAGGTGCTCGGCGAGGTCGCGGATGTGGAACTGGACGCCGCCCGGGACGTCCCAGGAGTACGGGCAGACGATGCCGATCCTCACGGGGTCACCTCCCCGGGTTCCCGACCGGCGCCGTCGCTCCGGATCGCCGCGGGGTCCTTGGCGGGATCCAGGTCCTTCAGCCACAGCCGTTGCAGCATGTGCCAGTCCTCCGGGTGGTCGGCGATCCCCGAGGCGAAGGCGTCGGCCAGCGCCTGTGTCATGACAGACGTCTTTTCGGCGCGGGTGCCTGTCTCGGGAATCTCGACGGGGGGATGCACACGGCCCTTCATCACGGGCGAGTCGTCGTACCAGAGTGTCACGGGCAGGAGCAGGGCGCCGGTCTGCTGCGCGAGCAGTGCCGGTCCCGCGGGCATCCGGGTGGCCTCGCCGAAGAACTGCACCTCGACGCCGGACGAGGACAGGTCGCGCTCGGCGACCAGGCAGATCAGCCCGCCGTCGCGGAGCCGCCGGGCCAGCGTGCCGAAGGCGCTGCCGCCGCTGTGCGGCAGGACCTCCATGCCCAGGCCCTCGCGGTAGGCGACGAAGCGGTCGTACAGCGATTCCGGCTTGAGGCGCTCGGCGACCGTCGTGAAGGGCGTACGGAGCTTCGTGGTGACCCAGGCGCCGGCGAGGTCCCAGTTGCCCATGTGCGGCAGGGCGAGGATCACGCCCTTGTCGGAGGCGAGCGCGTCGGTGAGGTGGTGCACGTCCTTCGGGTCGAAGCCCGTCTTCACCCGCTCCTCGCTCCAGGCGGGCAGCCGGAAGGACTCCATCCAGTAGCGCAGGTAGGAGCGCATGCCGGCCTTGGACAGCTCGGCCAGCCGCTCGGGCGTCGCATCGGGCACCACGCGCGCGTAGTTGCTCTCCAGACGCTGTATGCCCTTGCCGCGGCGCTTCCAGGCGATGTCGGCGATCGTGCGGCCGAGCCGCTCGGCGACCGGCTCGGGGAGCTTCTTGACCGTGCTCCAGCCGAGTGCGTAGGCGCCGTCGACCAGCCTGTCCTGGAACCTGGTCACGAGGTGGCCTCGCTGTTGTGGGCCGCGGCCTCGGCGTCCGCCTCGGCGGACTCGCGGCGCACCGTGACGACACGCTGGATCAGCGTGACGAGGCTGCCGACGGCGACGATCCACAGTGCGACGGGCAGGAGCACCTGGATACCGGGCACACCGAACTTGTGAAGGCCCGCGAAACCGGCCGCGACCAGCGAGATCACGAGCCGCTCGGCCCGCTCGACCAGGCCGTTGACCGCAACCGGCAGGCCGATCGACTCGCCGCGCGCCTTGGTGTACGAGACCACCTGGCCGCTGGCCAGGCAGAAGATCGAGACGGCGCACAGGATGTTGTCGTCGCCGTTGCCCGCGTACCAGAGGGCGAAGCCGCCGAAGATCGCGCCGTCGGCCACCCGGTCGAGCGTGGAGTCCAGGAAGGCGCCCCAGCGGCTGGAGCGGCCGAGCTGGCGCGCCATGTTGCCGTCGACGAGGTCGGAGAACACGAAGAGCGTGATGACGACCGTGCCCCAGAAGAACTCTCCGCGGGGGTAGAAGACCAGCGCGCCCGCCATGACTCCTGCCGTGCCCAGGAGGGTCACCGTGTCGGGGCTTACCCCCCGGCGGATGAGAAACGCGGCGAACGGTGTGAGGACACGCGTGAAGAATGCACGCGCGTACTTGTTCAGCATGGCCTTCCCGAGGGTCGGTGTCGCCGCGCGGCCCCTGCTGGCCGCCGGCTGGCCCATCGTAGCCACGCGCGCGCGTGTGCGACCGTCGGGCACCCGCACGCCCCGCGTCATGACGGGATGCCGTCGGTGGCACGGCGGGATCGCGTCCGCCGTATGGACGCACCGTGACACGAGTGCAAAGCTCGAAGACACCGCGGGCGTCATCGGAGCCGCCACCGCACGCGGATCCGTAACGCCCGCGCCCACAGAGACCTCACCGTGCACGGGAGGCAAGGCCATGGGCGACAAGGCGAATGCACACCCCGGAGCCGCCGGCAGGGCTACGGCGGCCGACCACCCCGCGTCCGTACGGAATGTGGTGCTGGTCGGCCACAGCGGATCGGGCAAGACGACTCTGGTGGAAGCTCTCGCGCTGACCGCGGGAGCAGTGAACCGGGCGGGCCGCGTCGAGGACGGCGGCACCGTCTCGGACTACGACGAGATCGAGCACCGGCAGCAACGCTCGGTGCAGCTCTCGCTGGTCCCCGTCGAATGGGACGGGTACAAGATCAACATTCTGGACACCCCCGGATACGCCGACTTCGTCGGGGAGCTGCGGGCCGGTCTGCGAGCCGCGGACGCGGCCCTTTTCGTCGTCTCGGCCTCGGACGGCGTGGACGGCTCGACCCGCATGGTGTGGGAGGAGTGCGCGGCCGTGGGGATGCCACGGGCCATCGTGGTCACCCATCTCGAATCGGCGCGGGCGGACTTCGAGGAGATGACGCGGATCTGCGCGGAGGCCTTCGGCGCGGACGACCCCGACGCCGTCCTGCCCCTGTACCTGCCGCTGCGCGGCGCGGAGGCACCCGACGGGCACGCGCCCGTGACGGGACTGATCGGGCTGCTGTCGCAGCGGCTGTTCGACTACGCGTCCGGGGAACGCAAGGAGGCGGAGCCGGGTCCTGAGCAGCTGCCGCTGATCGAGGAGGCCCGCAACCGGCTGATCGAGGGGATCATCGCCGAGAGCGAGGACGAGACCCTCATGGACCGCTATCTCGGCGGCGAGGAGATCGACCTCAAGACCCTGGTCGAGGACCTGGAGCGGGCCGTGGCCCGCGGGACCTTCTTCCCGGTGCTGGCCGCGGCTCCGGCCGCCGACGGCGCCCGTCAGGGGCTCGGCACGGTCGAACTGCTCGAACTCGTCACGGGCGGCTTCCCCACCCCGCTGGAACGGGCGGCGCCCGTCGTGACCACACCGGACGGCGCGGCGCGCGAGGTGTCGGCCTGCGACCCGACCGGACCACTGGTCGCGGAGGTCGTGAAGACCGCGTCCGACCCGTACGTGGGCCGGGTCTCCCTGGTCCGTGTCTTCTCCGGCACGCTGCGACCCGACGAGACGGTGCACGTCTCCGGGCACGGGCTGTCCGACCGCGGTCACGAGGACCACGACGTCGACGAACGCATCGGCGCCCTGTCCACGCCGTTCGGCAAGCAGCAGCGCGTCCTGTCGCACTGCATCGCGGGCGATCTCGCGTGCGTGGCGAAACTGAACCGCGCGGAGACCGGGGACACCCTCTCCGCCAAGGAACATCCGCTGCTCATGGAGCCGTGGCAGATGCCCGACCCGCTGCTGCCGCTCGCCATCCAGGCGCACAGCAAGGCCGACGAGGACAAGCTGTCGCAGGGGCTCGCCAGGCTGGTCGCCGAGGATCCCACGATGCGCCTGGAGCAGAACCAGAACACGCATCAGGTCGTCCTGTGGTGCCTGGGCGAGGCCCACGCGGACGTCGCCCTGGAGCGGCTGCGCAGCCGGTACGGCGTCCAGGTCGACGTCGTCCCGCACAAGGTGTCGCTGCGGGAGACGTTCGCGGGCAGGTCCGGCGGGCGCGGGCGCCATGTGAAGCAGTCCGGCGGGCACGGTCAGTACGCGATCTGCGAGATCGAGGTCGAGCCGCTGCCGAACGGCTCGGGCATCGAGTTCGTGGACAAGGTCGTCGGCGGCGCCGTGCCGCGGCAGTTCATCCCGTCCGTCGAGAAGGGCGTGCGGGCCCAGGCCGCCAAGGGTGTGGCCGCCGGCTATCCGCTCATCGACGTCCGGGTCACGCTGCTCGACGGCAAGGCGCACTCGGTGGACTCCTCCGACGCCGCGTTCCAGACCGCGGGCGCGCTCGCCCTGCGCGAGGCCGCGGCCGACGCCAAGATCCACCTGCTGGAACCGGTGGCGGAGGTGACCGTCCTGGTCGGCGACGACTACGTGGGGCCCGTCATGAGCGACCTGTCGGGCCGCCGCGGCCGGGTCGTGGGCACCGAGCAGGCGGGCGGCGGGCGCACCCTCGTACGGGCCGAGGTCCCGGAGATCGAGATCGGGCGGTACGCCGTCGATCTGCGCTCCCTGTCCCACGGCACCGCGCGCTTCAACCGCAGCTACGCACGGCACGAGCCGATGCCGCCTCAGGTGGCCGAGAGGATTCGCGAACAGGCCCGCGACACCTGAGGGTTCGCCGGGTCACCCGTCGGCGGACGGCTTCGGCCGTCCGCCGACGAATGTCGGTCGGGGCCGATACTCTGAGAACCTGATCAAGGCAATGACCTGATCAACAGGTGTGCGAGGGGCGGAAGTCGGGAAAAGCCGCAGCAGCGGACGGCGGCGATGGGGGCGGAAGTGGCATTCGACGGTTTCGATTTCACTCCCGGGGCGCAAGTGCCGCTCACGGGCTCCGCGGGCCAGACGGCGGCGACCTTCGCCCTGGCCTCCGCGGCCTACCGGGACAATGGCATCGAGGAGATCCTCAAGGCCGACAACGAATGGCACAAGTCCACCGTCAAGACGGGCAAGGTCAAGCTGTTCGCACCGAATCTGGGCGAGGCCTTCGCCCGGGCCGTGGTGGACCGGATGCTGGGCGCCGGCCGCAAGCCGCTCATCCAGTCCTTCGGCACCGAGCCGCAGGTCGTGGTGGAGCACTGCCTGGCGGCGAACAACATCCGCCGCGAGCGGGACAACTGGCTGGCGGCCGTGATGGTGCTGTGCGGGCTGCTCTTCCTGCCCGGACTCGTCGTCTGGCTGCTCGTCTTCCAGATCCGCACCCAGATAGCCAAGCGCGAGGACAAGCGTGCCTCCGCCCTCGGCACCACGCTCCTCGTCGCCGTCGGCGCCCTCGCGGTGCTCTTCCTCCTCCGTATGCCCTTCTCCGGCTTCTGGGCCTGGTACGCGCGCGCTTCGGTCGTGCTGCCGGTCGTCGGCTGGCTGTGGGCCCGGCAGATCTGCGAGCGCACGGCCAAGAACCTGCGCGACCGCTGGGACGGGCTGCTGTCCGGCGGCGGCATCGGCGCGAAGATCCCCGAGGCGGTGCCCGGCAGCCCCGGTGAGACCGCGGCGGAGCGGCTGCGCCAGTCCCTCGCCCGGCTCAGCGCCGAGCAGCAGTCCAACTCGGTCTTCTACGCGGGCCCCAAGGGCATACTCGGCATGGGTACCCGGTGGGGCAGCTGGCAGCTCGCCGAGGAGCTGGTGCCGCGCGACGCGGACAAGGAGATCCACCCGTTCCGCAGCTGGGACGTCATCCGCTCCATCCACGACCAGCTGCGCATGCTGGAGCGCGGTCCGCTGAACACCGGTGGTTTCCCCGCCCCTTCGATCAAGCACTGGATCGTCACGCCGATCGGTGAGAACGCGAAGGCGGTGTCCCGGCCGGCCGGCACGGACGTGGACGCGTACACGATCAAGACCCACGCGATACAGGACATCTGCAACAAGCAGCAGTTCGGCAGCGGTGACCGGCACTACCTCGGGGTCCAGTGGACGCTCTGGGACGGTCAGTTGATCATCACGATGCTGATCACGGTGACCGTGCTGCACGAGACGCTGCGCATCGAGGTCACCGGGCATGCGCTGGGTCCGGTGAACCCGCTGTTCACCACCAAGCCGGAGGCGCCCACGAAGGAGGTCGCCAAGGCGGTGAAGTTCTGGGAGACCCGCAAGGTGAATCTGCCGCTGGTCACCACGGACGAGGTCGTGCGGCTCGCGGCGCGGGCCCCCTTCACCTGGTACCCGCCCTTCCTGAACTGGCTCGGCGGCACCGTGGCGCTGCCCGAGCCGTTCGGCCTGCGGCACGCCTGGGCCGACCAGCCGTGGCGGCACCGGTTCATGGCCGACGACGCCCTGCGCGCCGCGACCCCCGTGCTGCGCGTGGTACACGCGGCGGCGATCAAGGTCCTCGACGAGAACGGCGTCGACACGGAGAAGTTCGGCAACCGCTCGGCGTTCCTCAGCACGGCGGTCCAGGACCCGATGCCGCGGAAGGCGGACGTGTACGACGCGTAGCCGCGGACCGGCGGGGAGAGCGGTGCGCCGCTCCCCCCGGACCGGCCCCTGCTCCGGAGCCCGGCGGCGCACCGGTCCGCGCGGGGGCGGGGCGGAGTGTGGCGACGGGGCGGCCCGTGCCGGAGCCGGGCGGCCCATGCGGCCTCAGGCCGTCGGCCAGGCCTCCGCCAGCATCTTGCGGGTGTCGGCGAGCAGCTGCGGCAGCACCTTGGTGTGCCCCACGACCGGCATGAAGTTCGTGTCGCCGCCCCACCGCGGCACGATGTGCTGGTGGAGGTGGGCGGCGATGCCGGCGCCGGCGACGGTGCCCTGGTTCATGCCGATGTTGAAGCCGTGGGCGCCCGAGGCGGTGCGCAGGGCGGTCATGGCCTGCTTGGTCAGCTCACCGAGCTCGACGGTCTCCGGGCCGGTCAGGTCCGTGTAGTCCGCGACGTGACGGTAGGGCACCACCATGAGGTGGCCGCCGTTGTACGGGTAGAGATTGAGCACGGCGTAGACCTGCTCGCCGCGCTTCACGATCAGCCCGTCCTCGTCGGACTTGGCCGGAATCGAGCAGAACGGACAGCCGTCGTCGGCCCCCGGGCCGGTGGGCTTGTTCTCGCCCTGGATGTAGGCCATCCGATGGGGTGTCCACAGGCGCTGGAACGCGTCCTGCGTTCCCACTCCGATCTGCTGCTCCGGCTCACTCGTCATGTTGTGCAGCATATGGCTTCGCCCGATCGCGGCGTGTCGGCGGGGCGGCACGAGGGCGCTCAGCGGCCAAGCTGGGCCGGTGGACGATGACAGCCCCGAGGCCCGCTGGGCGGAACGCACCGAGGTCGCCCTCTTCGCGGCGTCGCTGGTGTTCATGGCCACCTACGCGACGCGCGTCCTGGCGACCGGCCTCCCACCCTTCTGGCGGGACCTGTGCGGTCTGGTGCTGCTGGTCCTCTGGTTGCTGTTCGCCGCGGACTACGTGGTCCGCTGGCGGCTCAGCGGACAGCACTGGTGGCGGTTCGTCCTCGGCCACGTGGTGACCACGGTCTCGGTCATCCTGCCCCTGTTGCGCCCGCTGCGGATCGTGCCGTTGTACGAGGTCCTCCAGAAGAAGCGCGGGGAGCCCCGGCTGGCGCTGTACGCGCGTGTGATCTCCTACGCGGGTCTGTCCACCCTGCTGCTCGGATTCGCCGGATCCCTCGCGGTCTACCAGCAGGAGCGGGGGGCGCCCGGAGCGAACATGCGGACCTTCGGCGACGCCGTGTGGTGGGCCTGCTCGACCCTGAGCACGGTCGGCTACGGCGACATCACCCCGGTGACCCCGCTGGGCAGGACGATCGCGGTCGCGATGATGGCCGGCGGGCTGGCGCTGCTCGGCGCGGTGACGGGGTCGTTCTCGTCCTGGCTGCTGCAGACCTTCACCAGGGAGGGCGACGAGAAGCCGCCGGGACGCTGAGCGTCCCGGCGGCATGCGCGTTCGCAGCGTCCCGGATCAGACCTGGGCCCGCTCCTCGACGATCTTCGCGATCTTGGCGATCGCCTCGTCGACCGGGATGCCGTTCTCCTGCGAGCCGTCGCGGTAGCGGAACGACACCGCGCCGTTGGCCATGTCCTCGTCGCCCGCGATGACCATGAAGGGCACCTTCTGCTTCTGGGCGTTGCGGATCTTCTTCTGCATGCGGTCCGAGGAGGAGTCCACCTCGACGCGCAGGCCCCGCTTCTTCGCCTCGGCGGCGAAGGTGTGCAGGTAGTCCACGTGGGCGTCGCCGATCGGGATGCCGACCGCCTGGACGGGGGCGAGCCAGGCCGGGAAGGCGCCCGCGTAGTGCTCCAAGAGCACGGCGAAGAAGCGCTCGATGGAGCCGAACAGAGCGCGGTGGATCATGACCGGGCGCTGCTTGGAGCCGTCGGGGCCGGTGTACTCCAGGTCGAAGCGCTCCGGCAGGTTGAAGTCGAGCTGCACCGTCGACATCTGCCAGGTGCGGCCGATGGCGTCCTTGGCCTGCACGGAGATCTTCGGGCCGTAGAACGCGGCGCCGCCCGGGTCCGGGACCAGCGGGAGACCCTGCTTCTCGGCGACCTGCCGCAGCGTCTCGGTGGCCTCCTCCCAGACCTCGTCGGAGCCGACGAACTTCTCCGGGTCCTTGGTGGACAGCTCCAGGTAGAAGTCGGTCAGACCGTAGTCGCGCAGCAGGTTCAGGACGAAGGTGAGCGTCTTGTCGAGCTCCTCCGCCATCTGCTCCTTGGTGCAGTAGATGTGCGCGTCGTCCTGGGTGAAGCCGCGGGCACGGGTCAGACCGTGCACCACGCCGGACTTCTCGTACCGGTAGACGGTGCCGAACTCGAACAGGCGCAGCGGCAGCTCACGGTAGGAACGCCCGCGCGCGTCGAAGATCAGGTTGTGCATCGGGCAGTTCATGGGCTTGAGGTAGTAGTCCACGCCCTCGTCGAGCTGCATGGGCGGGTACATGCCGTCGGCGTACCAGTCCAGGTGGCCCGAGGTCTCGAAGAGCTTCCCCTTCGTCGCGTGCGGGGTGTAGACGAACTCGTAGCCCTCTTCCTCGTGGCGGCGCCGCGAGTAGTCCTCCATGACCCGGCGGATGATGCCGCCCTTGGGGTGGAAGACGGCGAGGCCGGAGCCGATCTGGTCCGGGATCGAGAAGAGGTCCAGCTCGTTGCCCAGCTTGCGGTGGTCGCGCTTCTCGGCCTCGGCGAGGAAGTCGAGGTGCGCCTTCAGCTCGTCCTTCGAGGGCCACGCGGTGCCGTAGATGCGCTGGAGCATGGGGTTCTTCTCGCTGCCGCGCCAGTACGCGGCGGCGTTGCGCATCAGCTTGAACGCCGGGATGTTGCGGGTGGTGGGCAGGTGAGGACCGCGGCAGAGGTCCTTCCAGCACAGGTCACCGGTCTTGGCGTCCAGGTTGTCGTAGATGGTGAGCTCGCCCGCGCCCACCTCGACGTCGGCGCCGTCGTCCGAGGACGCGGAGCCCTTGAGGCCGATGAGCTCCAGCTTGTACGGCTCGTCGGCGAGCTCCTCGCGGGCGGCCTCGTCGGTGACGACGCGGCGCGAGAAACGCTGACCGCGCTTCTGGATCTCCTGCATCTTCTTCTCGACGGCCTTGAGATCCTCGGGCGTGAAGGGGCGCTCCACGTCGAAGTCGTAGTAGAAGCCGTCCTTGACCGGCGGGCCGATGCCGAGCTTGGCCTCGGGGAAGAGCTCCTGCACGGCCTGGGCCATGACGTGCGCGGTGGAGTGGCGCAGGATGTTGAGGCCGTCCTCGGAGGAGATCTCGACGGGCTCGACCTCCTCGCCGTCCCGCACCTGGTACGCGAGGTCCTTCAGCTCGCCGCCCACGCGGGCCGCGACGATGGTGCGCTCGCCTGCGAAGAGGTCGGCGGCCGTAGTGCCCGTCGTCACCACGCGCTCTTCCCGCTCGGAATCGCGTTGGATGATCACACGGACGTCTGACACCGGACTCTCCTGCCTGAAGGGGACGTGCGCATCGTCGGTCGCGCACGCAATACAGGCGATCGTACCGAGCCGGGGGTGCCCTCCGCGAAACGGTTCTCGTCGGTGCCGCCGGGAAAGTGTCGGCGCCGGCCGTGGCCCGCCATGGCGCCGGCCGGGGTCCTCGCTCCCCCGCTCCCCGTCAGTCGGCGCTGCACGCCTCCTCGAAGAAGTCCAGGTTCTCCTGGAGCGACTTCATCAGCCGGTCCCGTTCCGCCTCGTCGACCTGCACGGGCACGACCCCGGAGGCATCGGTGAGCCTGCGGAAGCCGCCGCGGCTCTCCAGCCGTCCGTGCACCCGCACCGGCAGCCCGACCAGATGGGCGTGGCCCGCTATCCGGTAGGCCTCCTCGTCGAGCGTCATACGGACGTGCGGCACCTCGGCGCCCGCGAGGACGCGCAGCCGCACGGTGCCCTCCCCGCGCGGTCCGGAGCGACGCATCCGCACCACGGCCCCGGTGAGGCGCACCGGGACGGACGGCTCCTCGCGCAGGTAGCGGGCGCCGGCCTCGCGCAGCACGGGCAGGTCGCCGGGCGAGAACTCGACGGGTTCGGCGGGGGCCGCGCCGCCCTCGGGGACGCCCGCCGAGGGCGCCCACTCGACGGCGATCCTGGCGCCTTCGGTGCCCCGGACGAGGGCGACCAGGGCCTCCATGAGCTCATGGCTGACGCCCGCCTCGACGGCGGCGTCGAAGGCGTCCATGCCTCCGGTGGCCCGCTGGTAGTCGATGGCCTCGCGGGCGGCGTACAGCGCCTGATGCAGCCGTACGGCGAGCGGCCGGCCCGCGGTGACGGGCACGAAGGCGGTGAGCCGGCGTCCGCCCGGTTCGGCACCGACCAGGACGTTCTCCAACAAGGCCGCGGCGGACCTGCGGTGGCGGGCGCCGTAGTAGCCGGCACGCGCGCGGGTGGCGAGCGCGGCGGCGAGGAGCATCTGCCGGGCCGCGGCGCGCAGCTGTTCCTCGACGGTCCACGGCGCCGCGCCCACGGGACCGGTCGGCACGTCGCGCCACCAGCGGATCTCGTCACTGGGGACGGCGAGCGCGACCAGCACGTCACGGGCGGAGGGCGAGCCGCTGCGGGAGAGCGCGACCAGGGCTTCGCTCAACAGGTCGTCGCTGTCGGGAAAGGCCCGGCTCTCCGGCACCAGCAGGCTGGTGCCGCCGCCACCGGGCCCGGGTGGGGTCCACCGGCCGTACCGTCCCGCGGCTCCGCCGCGCCGCTGCCAGCCGTGCCGGTGCAGCAGCGCGCTGAGGACCGCCGGATCGACCTGGTCGGGGGTCGGCGGGTCGTTCCAGAGGGCGTCGACGGGATGCGGCCTGACCGGTCGCAGCGACTCGTCGAGGGGGCGGTGGGTCATGGTCTGCCTCCCGTCCCGACCCGGGTCATGATCTCGCAGAGCGCCCGGTCGTCGAAGATGCGGGCCGTCGGTATGCGGACGGTGGTCCTGCGGCGGCCGGTGACGGCGTGCCCGGCGAGGTTGATCCAGTAGCAGCAGTGGCGCAGGTCGAGGCGGTCGTGGCTGGCGCGCAGCCAGTCGTCCTGGGAGCGCGGCACGAGCATCACGACCAGGATCTTGTGCACCGAGACCGGGGTGCGGGCGAGCTTCGCCAGGTGCTCGTTGTCCAGGGTGAAGGAGAAGGCGGGCCCGGGCGGGTTCGGCGGGATCTGGTACGTGCACTTGAGCTGCACCTTGATGGTGACTTCGTCGTCGACCGTGTGCCCGGGGGCGCTGTGGCTGACGTGCCAGTCGATGCCGTTGTCCGGGAAGGGCTGGGACAGCGAGCAGCCCGCCGCCGCGGCGACCGCGTGCAGATAGCCGACCTGCAACGTCTCCATGCAGGCGGTGGTGGCGAGTGAGCCGCGATGGGGTGCCGTCCGCTGGGGCAGCAGCCCGCCCCGTTCGGGCTGGGCGAGTGCCATGAGTCCAACAGCCTTCCAGACCAAGAGATTCCCCGTGACGGGCCGCTGAACTGCAAAGACCCGTACCTCTGTTGTCTCCTTCCGGCGTACGCCGCAAACAGCCCGGGTATCACCAAACGGGCAGAAGACGGTGCGTCAGCTGCCGTGGGTGAACGAGGAGTTGTGTACGTATGACGTGCTGGTACGAGGGCCCTTTGGCCGCGTTCGACACGGAGACCACGGGCGTGGACGTCGAGACCGACCGGATCGTGTCGGCCGCCGTCGTGGTCCAGGACGCCCCCGGTTCCCGTCCGCGGGTGTCCCGGTGGCTGGTGAATCCCGGGGTGCCGGTGCCCGCGGGGGCGACGGAGGTGCACGGTCTGACCGACGAGCATCTGCAGCACAACGGCCGCTGGCCGTCGCCGGTGATGGAGGAGATAGCCCGGGAGCTGGGCGAACACGCGGCGGCCGGGCGCCCGCTCGTGGTGATGAACGCTCCGTTCGATCTGACGCTCCTGGACCGGGAGTTGCGTCGTCACCGGGCCTCGTCGCTGGACCGGTGGTTCGGGTCGACGCCGCTGACGGTGCTCGACCCCCGGGTGCTGGACAAGCATCTGGACCGCTACCGCAAGGGCCGCCGCACCCTCACCGATCTGTGCGCGCACTACGGCGTGGCGCTGGAGGGCGCGCACGACGCGGCGGCCGACGCGCAGGCCGCACTGGATGTCGTACGGGCGGTGGGGCGCCGTTTCGCGGCGCGTCTGGAGCGGCTCTCCCCGGCCGAACTGCACACGCTCCAGGCGGTGTGGCACGCGGCACAGGCCCGCGGGCTCCAGGCGTGGTTCGCGCGCAGCGGCTCGGAGGAGGCGGTGGACCCGGCGTGGCCGCTGCGTCCGGAGCTGCCCGCGGCGGCGTGAGGACGCCCGTCGGCCGGGGACACGCAGCGCAGAAGGACCGGGAATGCGGAAAGGCCGGTCCGTCGGTGACGGACCGGCCTTCTCCCGGTGGGCGATACTGGGTTCGAACCAGTGACCTCTTCGGTGTGAACGAAGCGCTCTCCCACTGAGCTAATCGCCCGGGAACGGACTGAACAATACAGGTCCCGACGGGTGTGGTTCAAACCGCTTGGAGACAAGCCGTCAGTCCCCGGCGTCCGGCGCGCATCATCAGGGCGTGGTTGGCACGGAACAACGGCCGTCCGGGCACCGCGAGCCGGCGCAGCAGCGGCTTGCGCACGTCGACCTCCTGGTCGTACCGGGCGCGGGTGCCGGTGCCGTGCGCGGTGAGCGTCCAGCGTGCCCAGCCCTCCATGTCGCCGGACAGCGCGATCTCCAGGACGCCGCCCGCCGGATCACGACGCACCTCGCGCGCGGTGAAGGTCATGCCGTACGGGAGGAGCGAGCGGACCCGGATGACGCCGCTGCGGTCGTCGATGCGAGTGACCTCGCGCACCTGGGGCCACCAGTGCGGGTAGTTCTCGGCGTGCTCCAGCACGACGTAGACGGCGGCGGGCGGTGCGGGCAGCTCCCACTCGCTGCGGAAGCGGTAGTGGCTCCAGTCCATGTGGGGAGTGTGCCCGCTCGCGGATATGAGTACGTCGTGAGTACGCGCACTCATGCCGTGAAGGGTGACCGGGACCACACTCCCAGGCATGACCTCGATTCCGCCCCCGGCGGAGGAGCTGCGGCTCCTGGACGCCGAGCTGCGGCAACTCGACGCGCGCCGGGCTCTGTTGCTGACGCGTCGTGCCTGGCTGATCAGCGCCCTCCGGACGGCTCCGGCGCCGTCCGGCCCGCCGTCGGCCGCCGCTCCCGGACCGTTCGCCGCTCCCGCGCACCGGCCGGAGGCCACGGCTCCCGGCGTGCAGAACGTGCTCCTGCTGCTCGGCGGCATCCTGCTGACCGTGGCCGCCGTCGCGTTCACGGTCGTCAGCTGGGGACACCTGGGGATCGCGGGCCGGGCGCTGGTGCTCGCCGCGCTGACGCTGACCGCGCTCGGCGCACCGCTGCCCCTGCTCCGGCGCGGGCTGCGCTCCACGGCCGAGGCGGTGGCGGGCCTCGGTCTGGCGCTGACGGTGCTGGACGCCTACGCGCTGTACGAGGTCGCCGTCCCGGACGCCGACGGGCTCGGGTACGCCGCTGTCACGTCGGCGGTGCTGGCCGCGGTGTGGGCCGCGTACGGCCTCGCCGTGGGCACGCTTCACCTGCCGGCGGGACCTTCGGCGGTCACCACCCCGGGCGAGAAGCCCGTGGGCGCCGGCGAGGGACCGGCCGGCACCCGGGTCCGTCTCCCGCTGCGGCTGCCTCTGCCGGCGGCGCTGGTCACGGCCCAGTTGCCGCTGCTGCTGTGGGTGGCGGCGGCCGACGGGGGCGCCCACGCCGTCACCGCCGCGCTGCTGGCGACGGCCGCGTTCGACACGGCTGTCGCGCTCCTCGTCCCCGTGAAGCCGGTCCGTGCCGTCGCCGTCGTCGGTGCGTACGGACTGGGCGGGTGGGGCGCCTTTGCCGCCGGCTGGCTGTCCTGGACGGCCTCCGGCCCGAGCGCCGCCGCCCGTGCGGCGGCGCTCCTCCTCCTTGCCGCGTCGATCGCCCTCGTGGCGGCGTGGCGCACCCCGAAGCCGGGCGTCGCGGCCGGCGGCGCGCTGACGGGAGGTCTGCTCACGGTCGCCGCGGTCGGCGGCGTACTGCGTGCATCGCTGCCGGCGGACTGGACGGTCACGGCCCATCTCGTGTGTGCCGTCGCCCTGTTGGGCGCGATGCGCACGCCGCTCGCCGAGCCGATGAAGCGGGGCCTCGCGTGGGCTTCGGGTGCGGTGCAGGCTGTCGCGGTGGTGTGGGCACTGCCTCCGGTCGGCCTCGCCCTGCTGGGCCCGGCCGACTGGACCGGCCGGATCTGGTCCGGTGCCCCGGCGACCGTCCGGGAAGCGGTCACGACGGACGTCCCATGGCCCGCGCACGCGATCACGGCGCCCCTCGTGCTCGCGCTGGTGGCCGGCGTCCTGGTGATGGCGGTCCGCGGGACGGACTGGCGTCCGCGGGCCCTGGCCGCCGCGACGGCGCTGGTCTGGGCCGCGGTGTCCGTCGTCCCGGCCTCGCTCGAACTCCCCTACGAGGCAGGGTTGTCGGTGCACGGTCTGACGGCGGTGGCGGCCCTGGCCCTGGCCACCCGTGCGCGGCCCGTGGTGACGCCTCTCGTGCTCGCCGTCCTCACGTCCGCGAGCCTCGCGTTCCTCTCCCTGGCCTCGGAGGGTGCGACCCTCACTGTCCTCGGGGCGCTGGTCCTGTTGTTCGCGGCCGCCGCCCTGCGGCCTGGCCTCGGTCCGGTCGCCGCACCGGTCTCGCTCGTGTACGCGACCGCGCTGGCCTGCGCCGCGGGCGCGTCCCTGGACCTTCCCACGCATCGGATCGCCCTGCTGGTGCTCGTCGTGCCGGTGGCCGCCGCGGTGTCGGCGGCGCGTACGGACGACGTGGCGACGACCGTGGCGTCCGAGGTGACGGGGGCCGCCGCCGGGCTGCTCGCCATCGGACTCGCGGTGACCGATCTGCCGACGCTGGCCCTGGTCCTGGCTCTGTGCGGGGTGATCGCCGCGGGCACGGCCGTACGGGAGGACCGGCGCCCGGTGGGGTACGCGGCCGCGGCGCTGTTCGTGCTCGCCACCTGGGTCCGCCTGGCGTCCTGGGACGTCGGCTCTCCGGAGGCGTACACGGTCGTGGTGAGTGTTCCGGCGCTGGTCGTCGGTGTGGTCAGGCGCCGCCGGGACGGGACGGTCTCGTCGTGGACGGCGTACGGGCCGGGCCTGACCGCGACGCTGGTGCCGAGTCTCTTCGCGGCATGGGGCGACACGCACTGGCTCCGCCCGCTGCTGCTCGGCACCGCGTCCCTGCTCGTCACCCTGGTGGGTGCCCGGCACCGTCTCCAGGCGCCACTCGTGGTGGGCGGCGCGGTCCTGGCGCTGGACGCGCTGCACGAACTCGCCCCGTATCTGGTGCAGGTGGTCGGCGCGCTCCCCCGTTGGGCGCCTCCCGCACTCGCCGGTCTGCTGCTGCTCGCGCTGGGTGCCACGTACGAGCAGCGGATCCGCGACGCGCGGCGGGTGCGGGAGGTGCTGGGGAAGATGCGCTGACGGCCGTGGGGCCTACGGCATCCTGTCGCCGAGCAGCGCCAGATTCTCGATGGCGGCGAGCCCGTAGAGCGCGGTGTCGTTCGTGTACACCCAGTCGGCCTCGCTGCCCGGCACCAGGGTGACCGGACCGCTCAGCTTCGTGGTCCTCCAGGGCGAGGACTCGGTGTAGCCGTCGGAGCTGTAGAACTTCGTCCACGCGCGCGTGGCGAGCTTCGCGTCACCGGTCTGCACGGCGGCGTACGCGTCCAGGCGGGAGTGGCCCTGGAAGAGCAGCAGGGAGCCGAAGTCGGAGCCGTAGCGCGCCTTCTGTTCGGCCTTGGTGGCGTTGAAGTAGCGGCAGTAGTCGAGGTAGGCCTCCTTGAAGGCGGGCATGTCGACGAGGTCGATGAGCTCGGCACACAGTTCGTTGAGGCCGAAGACCGCGGAGAGGTGCGAGACGCCGACCGCGGGCGCCGCGGCGACGGCGAACCTGCCCGTGTCGAGGTCGTACAGCCCGGTGCCCTGGACGAAGCCGTTCGGCTGGGCGGCGATGGTCTCCATCGTCGACAGCACGCGTGCCTTGGCCTTCTCCCACTTCGGGCCCTTGCGCTCCCACTCCGTCAGCCAGGCGGACACGAGTCCGCTCCAGTCCGTGCCGAAGCCGATGGACAGCGCGTGCCGGTCGGGTGTGTAGGGCTCGGTGCGGATCTTGCGGATCGGGTCGAGGACCAGGAACGTCTCGTCGGAGTCGACGTTGGCGTGCATGAGGTCGCCGACGCGTTCGTCCGCGGTGAGGAAGTAGTAGTAGCGCCGGTACGTGGTGTTGGCGATGCGCTGCTGTTTGGCGCTGTCGGCGTAGTGCTGGACGCCGTGCCGGGTGCCGAGGCCCGCCCACTGGCCGAGGTGGTAGACGTCGACCTCGCCGGTGTGCCGGGTCATCGCCTCGGCGAAGCGGAAGATGTCCGCGCGGCCGCTGCGGAGGTAGGCGAACCAGAGCCAGAGGTCCGGCGACAGTTCGGAGTTGTCCCAGGCGTAGCCGCCGACGTCGTAGCGCCACTGGTGTCTGACCGGGTCGTAGGAGTGCATGACGTCGCCGTAGTCCCAGAAGCCGTACCACCGGCGCATCTCCACCTGGTCCTTGTAGTAGGTGAAGAGGAAGTCGAGGTGCTCCTCGATCCTGGCCTTGGCGGGCGTGGAGCGGTCGGGCTCGGAGTAGAGGCCGGGGCCGAAGACCTTCGCGCCGATGAGTTGCTTGGGCGGTGCGGCCAGTTGCGGCAGCACCCGGACGGCCGCGACCTGTTCGGCGAGCTTCTCCGGCGCGGGTGTCGACTCGTTGGCCCAGAAAAGGAGTTCGGAGGTGCGGGCGATGCCGTACGGGGTGCCGAAGCCCGGCTCGTAGTCCTCGTAGGTGATGTTGAGGCCTTCGAGCTGTTCGGCGTACGTGTCCTGGCCCATGCCGTCGTGGTAGAAGCGCAGGTCCATGGGCTGCGCCTCGGGCGACCAGAGCCACAGGGTGACCTCGGCCTCGTCGGTGTGGGCGTCGCGGATGTCGAGCTGCGCGGGGTATTTCTCCCAGAAGTCCCTGAGGCCGAAGGAGAGTCCGCCGGTGGGACCGCCGACGTAGCCGAAGCCGGAGGCACGCCGGCCGCCTCCCGCGCCGATCCAGCCGTGCCCCTTCTTCGTGCGCTTGCGCAGGGTGAAGCCGTCTGCGGACAGCTGGGCGAGGGTGTAGTCGCCCCATTCGGGGATGTACTGGAGCCGGGTCGTCACCCGCTGGTCCCAGGTGGACGGGTCGGGCAGCTTCTGACCCGCGAACTGGGCGGCCTGCACGGCGGCACCCGGGTCGCGCCGCAGTCCGGTGACGCCCTTGACCGCCTCGCGCAGCAGACCGCTGTCGTCGCCGCCGATCCTGATGTGCCGGTCGTAGGACGCGTCGCGCAGGGGAACGCCGAAGCGCACGCCCAGGCCGCGGATGAAGTCGCCGCTCGGCTTCCCCGGTTCCTGCTTCCCGTCGAAGGTGATGGTGTGCACCATGCGGAAGGAGTCGGCGCCCGCGTAGAAGTACAGCCGGATCGAGAAGGGCAGCCAGCTCCGGTCGCCCTTGCGGTGCTTGCCGTCGATACGGACCACGGCGCGCACCGGGCCGTCCTGCTCGACCTCGGTCCGCGAGATGGCGCTCTCGAAGCGCTCGTACTTCTCCGCGCCCTGGTCCTCGTCCTCGATCTCCGGCTGGCGGACGAGGACCAGGCGGCCGTTCCTGGCGATCTCCGTGGAGCCCCGGGTCACGGACTTGACCAGGACCGAGCCGCTCTTGCCGATCTTCGCGGTGATGACGCCGGTGGACACGTCGACGGTGGCGCCGTTCCTGTCGACGGTCACCTTCTTGTCGGGGGCGGCCGGTGCGCCGGCTGTGAGCGTGTACTTCCCGGCGTCGGAACTCACCGCGTGCGCGGTCCACTTGAGGGAGCCGTCCGGCCAGTGGGCGAGCGGCCACGTCTGCACGGGGACGGCCTTGCCGTCGGCGTCCGTGAGCGCGAAGGTCTGGTCCTCCCGGTGGACTCCCTTCGGCCAGGGCACGCCGACGGTGGAGCCTGGGGCGGCGCCGAGGCCGCCGTCCTCCAGCCACTCCAGGGTGACGGGGTCCGTGCCGGTGGCCGCGGCCGCGGGCGCTGCCTGGGCGTCCTGGGTGCCCAGCGCCCAGCTGAACTGCGCGGCGGCGGCGGCGACGGCGGCCGCCTTGAGGAGGGATCTGCGGGGAATGGGGGACATGGCCTTTCCTTTCCGAGCGGGGAGGTCAGGGGCATGACAGAGAGGGGCGCGGCGCCCGGGGCGCCGGCCTTGCGTGGAGTTCCCGGTGCCGTCGCGAGGTGCGGCACGGGGCGCCGGGTCTGCGTGACGTTCCCGGCGCTGTGGCGGGGCACCGGCCGTGCGTGCGGTCGTTCTCCGGGCCGTCGGTCAGTGGCGGTGCGTGCTGTTCCCGGCGCTGTGGCGAGGCACCGGCCGTGCGTGCGGTCGTTCTCCGGGCCGTCGGTCAGTGGCGGTGCCGGTGTCGCTCCTCCACCGCGACGGCCGCGGCCGCGACGAACCCGAGCACCGGCACCGCCAACGGCGCGACGAACCAGGCGGAGGAGGCCACCACGGCCAGTCCGCCGACGAGCAGGAAGGAACCGGCGGGATCGAGCACGGTGCGGCGACCCGCGGCCGCGAGCAGCTCGCGCCAGGACGCCCCCGGTTCCCAGGACGCCGCCGCGCGCAGTCCGGCGACGGCACCCGCGATCAGGGCGAAGAGGCCGACGGCCCCGACGACCGGTCCGCCGGGCAGCCCGGCGCGCACGGCCTGGACGTCCACCCAGACCGCGACCGCCCCGGCCCATCCGGCCAGACCGGCGATCCAGCCGCCCCGGACGGCCGCCCGGAAGTCGGCGGCGAACTCCTTCCAGCCGCCCGCTCGGTGGGTCGTTCGCCGCCGCAGGTGCCGGGCCCCGGCCGCGAAGGCGGCGGGGTACGTCACCAGGGGCAGCGCGGCCACCGCGATCCACACCCCGGTGAGCAGGCACTCCGCGAAGACGGCGAAGCGTTCGGCGAGGACGGACTCCCTGGGCGTGCGCCCCGCGCGGGCCCCGGCCCGCGCCCGTGGCTGGGTGGTGGCCATGTCAGCCCTTCAGTCCGGACGTCGCCATGCCGTCGATCAGATACCTCTGGAAGGCGAGGAAGAAGAGGAGCACCGGCAGCAGCGCCACCAGCGACATCGCGATCATTCCGCCGTAGTTGGCGACGCCCTCCTGGTCGCGGAACATCATCATGCCCAGCGAGACCGTGTACTTGCTCGGCTCGTTGAGGTAGATCAGCGGGCCCATGAAGTCGTTCCAGGCGTTGATGAAGGTGAAGATCGCGCTGGTGATGAGGGCCGGGCGGCACAGCGGCAGCACGATCGACCAGTAGATCCGCAGGTGCCCGCAGCCGTCGAGCCGGGCCGCCTCGTCCAGCTCCCGGGGCAGGTTCCGCATGAACTGCACCATGAGGAAGACGAAGAACGCCTCGGTGGCCAGGTACTTGCCGATCAGCAGCGGCACGTAGGTGTTGACCAGTTCCATCTTCTGGAACATCACGTACTGCGGGATGAGCAGCACGTGGTACGGCAGCAGGAGCGTGCCGATCATCAACGAGAACAGCAGGTTCCGGCCGGCGAACCGGATCTTGGCGAAGGCGTACGCCGTCAGCGAGCAGGAGATCAGGATGCCGACGACGGAACCGAGCGCGTAGAAGAGGGAGTTCTGGAAGAAGGTCGCGATGGAGATGTCGGCGATGCCGTCGGCCAGTCCCTCGAAATTGGTCAGGATGGGCCGGGTCGGGAACAGGTCGAGGCTGCCGATGATCTCCCGGCCGGGCTTGAACGAGGCCCCGACGACCCAGACGACGGGATAGAGGACCACGGCGAGGACCAGCAGGGCACCGAGGTGCCAGGCGAGCGAGCCGCCGTGCCTCCGTCCGAGCCGCGGGGGCCTGCGCGCGGTGGTCGTGGTGATGCTCATCGGGCGTCCTCCTCGTAGTGCACCCACCGCTTCTGCGACCAGAAGAGGACGGCCGTCACCAGCGCCACGGCCAGCAGCAGCATCCAGGCCATGGCGGACGCGAAGCCCATCTGGGACTCCTTGAAGCCCTTCTGGTACAGGTAGCAGGTGTAGACGAGCGTGGCGTCGGCCGGTCCGCAGGTGGCATTGGAGACCACGTACGCCGAACCGAAGATCTGGAAGGAGTGGATGGTCTCCAGGAGCACGTTGAAGAACAGCACCGGCGAGATCATCGGCAGGGTGATGTTCCAGAAGCGGCGCAGCGGTCCCGCACCGTCGACCTCGGCTGCCTCGTACAGTTCCTTCGGGACCTGCTTGAGCCCGGCGAGGAAGATCACCATGGGCGCGCCGAACTGCCAGACGGTCAGGGCGACCAGGCTGTAGAGCACCCAGTTCGGGTCCCCGACCCAGCCGCCCGTGTGGAAGCCGAGGAAGGACTGCGTACGGTCCACGACGGCGTCGTCGGAGAACAGCGCGCGCCAGACGAAGCCGACGGAGACGCTCGCACCGATCAGCGAGGGGGCGTAGAACGCGGCGCGGTAGAAGGCCTGGCCGCGGCGGCTCTGCGCGAGCAGCAGGGCGACCCCGAGCGCGAGGAGCAGTTTCAGCGGGGTGCCGATGACGACGTACTTGGCCGTCACCTCCACCGACTTCTGCCACCGAGGGTCGTCGAACATCTTGGTGAAGTTGTCGAAGCCGATCCACCGCGGCGAATTGAAGAGGTTGTAGTCGGTGAACGCGAAGTAGAGGGACGCGGCCATCGGGCCGGCCGTCAGCAGCAGGAAACCGGCGATCCACGGGGACATGAAGAGGTAGCCGGCGAGATTCTCCCGGCGGCCCCGCCGTTTTCCGGCGGCGGGGGCTGCGGGGCGCTTCTCCGGGGCGTCGGGCGGAGAGTCCTTGACGAGCGTCACGGCGGTTCCCATCAGGCGGCGAGGGCGGTCTTCGCCTCGGAGAAGAACTGCTTCACCGCGTCGGAGACCTTGGTCGTCCCCTGGGACATGTCGCCGCCGATGCGCAGGAACGCGGCCTCGACGGTGTCGGCCCCGGCCGGGTGCGGGGTGATGGCGCCGAGGACTCCGGCGCCGGCCACATCGGTCTCGTACTGCGCGATCGCCTTGTTGGGCGCGTCGGTCGGCTTGTACGCCTCGAACTGCTCGGTGGTGGCGAGGATGCCGCGGTCGTAGCCCATGATCCTGCCGACCTCGGGGTCGTGGACCATGAAGTCGATGAACTGTGCGACTTCCTTGGGGTGCTCGGTGCGCGCGGACGCGCTCAGCATCAGGGAGGCGAGGTACTGACCGGTCTGCTTGCCGTCGGTCGTCGGGATCGGGGCGAGACCGTAACTGCTGTCGCCCTCCGCCGTGTAACGGACCGTGAAGTTGTCCCAGGTGAACTCGGAGGCGGCGTGGCCCGCCGAGAGCGACGACTTCGGCTTGTCCTGCTCCACCCGCTTGGGGTCGGTGACGATGCCGGCCTTGACGCGGTTGTAGCCGTCCGTCCACCACTCCGTCAGATCGGCCTCGTCGAAACCGAGTCCGTCCTTGGTGAAGAACGCCTTGCCGTTCTGCCGGAGGTAGAGGTCGTAGAGGTACATGATGCTGAAGTAGCCGGTGTCGCCCGGCACTTTCTGGGTGTCGTGGATCGTCTTGAGCGCGGCGAAGTACTCGTCCCAGGTCCAGCCCTGCTTCGGCTTGATTCCCGCCTTCTCAAAGACCTTCTCGTCGATGACAAGTGACATGGTGTTGGATCCGACGGGAATGCCGAGCTGCTTTCCGTCGACCTGCCCGACCTTCTCGACTCCGGCACGGAAGTTGTCGAGGCTCAGATTTCCCGCGTCGATCTGCGACCTGAGGTCGAGCAGTACGCCCCGCTTGTCGTACTTCCGAAGAAATCCGACGGCGTTCTGGAAAACGTCCGGCGGATTCCCGCCCGCGGCCTGGGTCTGGAACTTCTCCCAGAACGCCACGTAATCCTGGAAGTCCGTCTTCACCTTGATCTTCGGGTACTTCTTCTCGAAGAGCTTGATGGACTCGTTGATCCTCTTCGCCCGCTCGTCGGCGCCCCACCAGGCGTAGCGGATGGTGACCGTCCCGTCCCCGGCGCCGCCGCTGTCCCCGCCGCAGCCCGTCGTCGCGGCCAGCCCCAGCGTGGCCAGCGAAGCTCCGGCCGCCTTGAGGACGGTCCGCCTCTCAACACTCCCGTTGTTTCCCACAGTCGGGCCTCCCCGCAGCGTCGTCTCCGCCTGCATGAATCGTTTCAAGTAAGCGCTTGCTGGCACAAGGTACGGAGGGCTTCGGGGCGCGTCAATGATTCGGACAGGAATTGATGTGCCGCGGCCCTCCGGCTCGACGACGGGCGTGCCGGGACGGAGCGCGAAGGGGCACCTGACCTCGCAGGTCGCACGCCCGCGGCCGACCGGTCGAACGCGACGGGACCGTGCTGCGGGTTGTGAACGGTGCCGAGCCCGGGGTACGTCGCAAAGGGAGCTCAGCCTCGCGGGAGGTGAGGAGGTTGCCCACCGTCGAGGAGGTTGCCCGCTGTCGGAGGTGAGGAGGATTCCCGTCGTCGGAGGCGAGGGGGATGCTCATCGCGGCCGGAGCCGAGTTCGTGGAGGGGCTGCCGTCACTGCGGGGCGCATCTCCACGGAGCGGAGCGCCCGGATTCACCGAGGGGCGCTCACCAGCGCCGGGACGCTTCGCGGGCACGTCACCGGCTTCGGCGGCACGCCATCGGCAGGTCACTCGCAGACGCAGCCGGCACTCCCGGCCGTGCCTCCCACAGCCGCCTGCGGGGCTGGGCGCCGGCGGGCTCCTCACCGACGCGCCCAAGACACGCGCCGCCAGGTCGCTCCCGATCGTAGGGCGCAGCCCTGAGGGACCCACAGCGCCGTCAGCAGCGCCCGGCCCGGACCCGTCGGCGACCAGACGCCGGAGCACGGCACGGACAGACACCCGGCGCCGTCAGGGCCACGGGTCGGGCGACCCCACCCGCTCCGGTGGCCGGATTCGAGCGGCCACGGCCCGTCCCGTCGACCCCTCGGGTGCCGAGGACGTCCGGCGACGGCCGACATGTCACTCCCCGTATGCCGATCAGGTGACGCGAAGGACTCCACGGAGGCGTCGGCAGGCACGCTCATGAAGCGGCCGGGCCCGCGCACCGGCACCGCGGCGCGGGCCTCGCCCGGCCCCCGCCGACCGCCCACCGACCACCTGCCCGTCCGCGCGAACGCGCAGGTGGCGAGGGTCGTGCCCGGTGCGAGCCGGGCACACGGGAACGACGAAGGCGGCCGGGTCCACGTCGTGCGTGGACCCGGCCGCCTGTCGTACTGGTGGGCGATACTGGGTTCGAACCAGTGACCTCTTCGGTGTGAACGAAGCGCTCTCCCACTGAGCTAATCGCCCGGGCGCAGAGAGAACATTACCCCATGTCAGGGGGTGCCCCGACCAGCGGCGAAGCGCCGGAACGACGTCCGGGCGAGCCTCGTCACTCCTTGATGTTCCAGGGCATCTCGATGCCGAACTTCCACACGTAGACGCCGACGAGCACGGCCACGATCACGAGCCCGACGGTCGTCAGGATGATGTTGCGGCGCCGCACCTTCGGGTCGAGCGCGCGCTGTGTGGCCTCCGTGACCTTGCGCTTCGTCCAGCGGAGCACCAGCTGCGCCCAGACGAACTCGGTCGCCCAGATCGCCATGCCGCCGAAGATCACCAGCCAACCGGGACCCGGCAGCGGAAGCATGATCACGCCCGCGACGACCACCGCGAGCCCGACCACGAAAACGCCGACCTGCCAGCTCAGGTGCAGTGCACGGCGCGCCTTGATGAATTCCGGCGCCCGCGAACCGAGCGGTCGCTCGGAGTTCTCCCCGTCGTCGGCCATGGCGATCCAGCCCGGCCCGTCACTCCCCGTATTCATACGGCCAAACCCTACCGGAGGGAAACCGGTCACCGGAATGGCCCTATCCGACGAACGCACTCTCGGCCGGATGAGTTACGTAAAGGCACGCAAAACACTCAGAGGGGTTTACAACGGCACCGTAGGTGGCATGTCGATTTCGCCGACGTGCGAATCCCCGAGCGCACACTGAGCGAAAGGCCCTGGCGCTTATGAACACCACGGTCAGCTGCGAGCTGCACCTGCGCCTCGTTGTGTCGAGCGAGTCCTCACTGCCTGTACCCGCAGGACTGCGGTATGACACGGCCGATCCCTACGCCGTGCACGCAACCTTCCACACCGGAGCCGAGGAAACCGTCGAGTGGGTGTTCGCCCGCGACCTCCTCGCCGAGGGCCTGCACCGGCCCACCGGTACCGGAGACGTCCGAGTCTGGCCGTCCCGGAGCCATGGTCAGGGCGTCGTATGCATCGCCCTGAGCTCCCCGGAGGGCGAGGCCCTGCTCGAAGCCCCGGCGCGGGCCCTGGAGTCGTTCCTGAAGCGGACGGACGCCGCCGTGCCCCCGGGCACGGAGCACCGGCACTTCGATCTCGACACCGAGCTCTCCCACATCCTGGCGGAGAGCTGAGGAGGCCCCACAGAGCCGCCCGGCGCCGTCCACTCGGGGAGACGGCTCGGGCCTAGACAACCGCATAGGGCACACACCGGCGCCGTCGCCGTGGGACCACCACGGAGGCGGCGCCGGTGCGCGTCCGCAGCCCTGCACGCCCCGCCCTCACCACCCATCACTGTGCCGCACCTCAACGTGACACAGCGTGATCCACACCCCAGGCCGCACGGCTCCCCCGCTTCCGGCCGATTCCCCCGCCCCCCACGCCCCGCACCGACTCTCCCGCGCCGGAACGCACTACCATCGGCCTGCATCGGGCGGGCGCCGGCCCGACCCCCCAGGCCAGGGAGCGAAACGTGCTGATCACCCACGACACCCGGTGCGCGCTCGACGCCGTGGTGGATCTGGTGAACTCCGCGCCGGACGAGGAGACGACGGACACGCTCGCGGATGTCGCGTCCCTTACCGATTTCGTACGAAAGCACGAAATCAGTGATGTCGGAGTGCTGTCGGAGCACGACCTGGCGGCCGTGCACAAGATCCGCGGCCGGTTCGCGGGGATCTTCGCCGCCGACGATCCGCGGACCGCCGCCGCGCTGATCAACGAACTGGTCGCCGCGGCCGGCACCACGCCCCGGCTGACCGATCACGACGGCTACGACTGGCATGTGCACTACTTCGCCCCGGGCGCCTCGGTCGCCGACCACCTCGCGGCGGACTGCGGCATGGCGCTGGCCTTCTTCGTGGTCGCCGGGGAGCAGGAGCGGCTGCGCCGCTGCGAGGCCCCGGACTGCCGGCGCGCCTTCGTGGATCTCTCCCGCAACCGTTCACGCCGCTACTGCGACAGCCGCACCTGCGGGAACCGTCTGCATGTCGCCGCCTACAGGGCGCGTCGCAAGGAAGCGGCGAGCTGACCGGACGCTCACGCGCCACAGGTTCGTACGCAAGGACGCGACGGCTCGTTTCGGACATGGGTGCGCCCTGACGGCCGGGCTGCGGCGGGGGTGGACTGACGGAGCCCTCGGCGGGTGGCGCCAGGGGCTCCGTGTACGGCTCAGAGCAGCAGCAGGTCGTGCAGCGAAGCCATGAGCAGCAAACAGCCGATCACCGCAAGGAAGATCATCAGCGGCGGCTGGGAGAGCGCGAAGAGACAACCACGCCGCTCCTCGGGAGGAGCGGCGGTGTCGCTCTGTGTTGTGTCCAGCATCTCGCGGCGATGATGACCCAGGCGACACCCCTCGCGCGATCAACACGCCCGGAATGTACGGGAGTTCGCTGGATCATGTTACGAGCGGATCCGAACGTGATCGGTTCCGCGCCGGACGCGTGCCGCCTTGTGTCGTTTCAGCCGGTCATATGCCGTGCTTCTTGAGAATGGCCTCGATGTCGCTGAAGTCGTCCGACGAGGAGCCGGCGGCGGGCTTCGCCGCGGGACGGGCGGCCGGGCGGGTGCTCGGCGCCAGCGACGGCGCGGACGCCGCGGGGGCCACCGCGTCGCGCTGGGCGGCCTTCGCCGCCTTGCGCTCCTTACGGGTCCCGCCGCCGCGCCGCTCCACGGCCCGCGTGGTCATGAAGAGCACCCAGGAGACACCGAGCACGGCGAAGCCGGCCCACGCGGTCGGGCTGAACGCGGTGTCGGCCAGCCAGCCGACGACGCCCGTCATCACGAGCCCGAGAGGCACCAGCGAGTACGCGGCGATACGGGCGGCGGACAGGAAGCGCTTGCGATAGGCCGTGACCGCGGCGATGCCCAGGCCGGCCGCGGCGACGGCGGAACAGACGGTCTCGGCAATCATCCGGGCCTCCAGGCGGGCATGCGTGTCGGGCAGGGCGGTTCGTCCCTTCCATCGTGCACCGCCCGGTGCCCGATATGCCATGGTCCAGGTACACCTCAGGGACATCTCCGGGTCGCAGTCCTCCCCAGGTCCCGGTCGGGGAGCCGTACGGGTGCGCGGGGTCCCGGTTGGGGCGACCCCGGCGGGGCTGGGAGACTGGCCGTCATGAACGACTCCTCCTCCGCGCGCCCCGTCGTCCTGGACGTCTGGTGCGAACTCCAGTGCCCCGACTGCCGCGGTGCCCTCGCCGACCTGCGCGCGCTGCGCGACCGCTACGGCGACCGCTTGGAGCTGCGGCTGCGGCACTTCCCCCTGGAGAAGCACAAGCACGCCTTCGCCGCCGCCCAGGCCGTCGAGGAGGCCGCGGAGCAGGGCCGCTCCTGGGCGTACGTCGAGGCGGTGCTCGGCCGCGTCGAGGAGCTGGACCGCAAGGGAGAGCCCTTCCTGATCGAGGTCGCCCGGGAACTCGGCCTGGACGCCGAGGAGTTCGACACGGCGCTGATCGACGGCCGGCACATCCTGATCGTCGACGCCGACCAGGCCGAGGGCAAGGCGATCGGGGTCACGGGCACTCCCACGTACGTCATCGGCGGTGAGCGTCTCGACGGCGGCAAGAGCCAGGAGGGCCTGCGCGAGCGCATCGAGGAGATCGCCGACCGTCTGCTGGCCGAGCAGCAGGCCTGACGCCGAAGGCCGGCGAGGGCCCTGCCGGAGACCCGGACCGGGCGGGACACCAGGCCGGGTGGATCCAAGCCTTTGGACGTGACGCGTCCACAGCAGGCCCTTGTACCTACAGCAGGCTCTTGTAGAGGTAGTGCGTCGTCGTCCCGTAGCCGAGCGACGCGTAGAGCCGCTCGGCCGGGGCGTTCCCGGCGAACACGTCGAGGGCGATCCGGCGGTCCCCCGCCGCCACCGCCTGGGCCTCGGCGAGGAGCATGAGCGTACGGCCGTGACCCCGGCCCCGACGGGCCTCGTCGACCTCGACGTCGTAGACGAAGGCGTTCCCGGCACGCCGGCCCAGCCAGAGGTTTCCGACCGGCACGCCGTCGTGTTCCAGGACGCTGAGCCGCACGCCGTCGGTGGCGGTCCCCTGCGGCAGCAGCAGGTCGTGGTCCCGGTGCGCCTTGGCGTACGCCTCGCCCTCCGGCATGCCCCGCCGGATCCAGTCCTGCGCGTAGGCCTCCCGGCGTTCCCGGTCGCGGACCTCGTACTCGGCGGCCGTCATGGGGCGGCCGACGCTCCCCGCGGGCAGCTCGGGCGGGGTGTCGCCGAGCGCCTTCTCCATGGTGCGGTTGCGCGTGACGTACCCGAGTGCCCCGGCGAGCCGGAGCGCGGCCACGGCGTCGCCGGGAACGGCCACCTCGATCTGCTCGCAGCCCCAGCCGCGCAGCACTTCCTCGGCGGCCAGCGCGGCCACGGTCCCGCGGCCGCGGCCGCGGTCCGGCTCCTCGATGCGGAGGTCCCGGATCATGGCGACGGACGGCACGACGGGGTCGGTCTCGAGGTGGATCGCCCCGACGGGACGACTGTTCACGCACACGTTGTAGTGACGTGAACGCGTCCCGTCGGCGGAGCGCTGAAGCGGCTCGGTCGGCCGCAGGGTGGTCGTCATCACGGGTGTTCTACCCGTTGCCGCGACCGGGAGCAGCCGATTTTCCTCTCAGGCGGGGTCGAGGTCGTGCCCGGCCCGCTCGTCGAAGATCCGCATGGCCTTCGCGGTCACCGGCCCGGGCGCGCCCGGGAGTTCACGGCCGTCGACCCGGTGCACGCCCTGCACGTCGCGCAGGGTGGAAGTCAGGAAGACCTCGTCGGCGCGCTCCAGGACGTCCAGCGGCAGATCGGTCTCCTTGGCGCCGGTCCATTCGACGGTGAGCGCGCGGGTGATGCCGGCGAGGCAGCCGGAGGCGATCGGCGGGGTGTGGATCTCGCCGTCGAGGACGACGAAGACGTTCGAGCCGGTGCCCTCGCACAGCTGCCCCACCGTGTTGCCGAACAGCGCCTCGGTGGCGCCGTGTTCGCGGGCGCGGGCCAGCGCGACGACGTTCTCGGCGTACGAGGTCGTCTTCAGGCCGGTGAGCGCGCCGCGCTCGTTGCGGGTCCAGGGGACCGTGACGACGGCGGTGGTGTCGGGGCGCCGGGTGGACTCCCCCACGGCGACGACGAGGGTCGGGCCGTGCTCGCCGCGGTCCGAGCCGAGGGGGCCGTGCCCGCCGGTGTAGGTGATGCGCAGCCGGCCGAGCGGCATCGGGTTCGCGTCCAGGACGGCTTCGCAGGCGCGGCGCACCTCGTCGCGGTCGGGCTCGGGCAGGCCGAGGCCGTGTGCCGAACGGGCGAGCCGGTCGAGGTGGCGCGTGAGCGCGAACGGCCGCCCGTGGACCGCCTTCACGGTCTCGAAGATGCCGTCGCCCACGGTCAGTCCGTGGTCGAAGACGGAGACGCGGGCGGACTCGGTGTCCTGCAGCCCGCCGTCGAGCCAGATCTTCACGAAAGGGTCCCTCCACTTGCCTCGTACTCACCCGACGCTACCGCGAGCAGGCGGGCGGCCTTCAGTTCGGTCTCCCGCCACTCCCCGTCGGGATCGGAGCCCCAGGTGATGCCCGCGCCGGTACCGAACCGCAGGACGCCTTCCTCCCGGGCGATCCAGAAGGTGCGGATGCCCACGGCGAGCTCGCCGGTGCCGCGGTCGGCGTCGACCCAGCCGATACCGCCGCAGTAGGGGCCCCGGGGCGCGGTCTCCAGGAAGTCGATGATCCGCAGGGCGCTCGACTTGGGGGCGCCGGTGACCGAGCCGGGCGGGAACGCGGCGTCGAGGAGCTCCGGCCAGCCCGCGTCGTCGCGCAACTCGCCGTGCACGGTGGAGACGAGGTGGACCAGCCCCGGGTGCTTCTTCACGACGCAGAGGTCGGGGACGCTCACGGTGCCGGTGGCGCAGACCCGGCCGATGTCGTTGCGGACGAGGTCCACGATCATCACGTTCTCGGCGTAGTCCTTCTCCAGGAGGTCCGCCTCGGTGCGGCCGGTCCCTTTGATCGGGCCCGACTCGACGCTCCGGCCGCGGCGGCGCAGGAAGAGCTCGGGGGACGCGGTGGCGATCTCCACGCCGTGCGCGGGCAGCCGAATCGTTCCGGCGTACGGGGCCGGGTTGCCGCGCGCCAGCAGTGCGGTGAGCGCGTCGACGTCGGCGTCGGGCGCGACGGGCGCGGTGAGCACCCGGCAGAGGTTCGCCTGATAGACCTCGCCGGCCGCTATGTGCTCGCGGATGCGGCGCACACCCGCGGTGTACGCGGCGCGGTCGAGGGACGACGTCCAGTCACCGGCGGCGGGTCCCCGCCAGCGGCCCGGCACCGGGGCGGGTACGGCCTCCTCCCTTACGTCCCGGAAGCGGGCGCAGGTCAGACGGCCTTCGAAGTCGGCCGAGACGGCCCAGAAACCGGTGGAGTCCAGGGCGGCGGGGTCGCTGGTGACGTCGATGAGACCGGTCGCGACGAGGCCGCCGAAGCGGGCGAGAGGAGGGAGGTCGAGCACGCTGACGAGTCTAGGGCGGGTGACCTGCGGGTGCCCTGACCATGTCCTCGGGCGGTCGGACCGCAGCACGCTGCACAAACGCGTTTTTGTGCTGGCCCGGGAATCCGCTAGAGTTCAACACGTCGCCGGGACGCGCAAGCGAAACGGAAACGACAAGCGGACGTAGCTCAGTTGGTAGAGCGCAACCTTGCCAAGGTTGAGGTCGCCAGTTCGAACCTGGTCGTCCGCTCGCAGGAAGTGGGGGATCTTCCCGAACCCCGCACTCCTGGTGGAGTGGCCGAGAGGCGAGGCAACGGCCTGCAAAGCCGTCTACACGGGTTCAAATCCCGTCTCCACCTCCAAGGACGATTAGCTCAGCGGGAGAGCGCTTCCCTGACACGGAAGAGGTCACTGGTTCAATCCCAGTATCGTCCACTGGTCCGCAAGGATCCCCCGCGCGATTAGCTCAGCGGGAGAGCGCTTCCCTGACACGGAAGAGGTCACTGGTTCAATCCCAGTATCGCGCACGCAGTACCAGCAGCAAGCGTGGCTCCGGCCGCGTGACCTGCGCGATTAGCTCAGCGGGAGAGCGCTTCCCTGACACGGAAGAGGTCACTGGTTCAATCCCAGTATCGCGCACCAGCCGAAGCCCCCGGCCGTCTCGTACGGTCGGGGGCTTCGTCGTGCACGCACGGGGAGGGGCCCCTCGGCTCAGGGAGAGGGGCCCCTCCGCCGGCAGGTCTCCCGCGACCCCGCGCGTCCCGGACGGGACAGGCTCTCTCGTCCGGGACGCGCGGGGCTCGGGAGACGGCAGGGGTTCAGGACGAGAAGAGCATGTGCCCGAAGCTCTTGTGGCGGTGGTGGCCGCCGTAGTGACCGCCGTGGCCGCCGTGCTGCGGGGCGCCCCAGGCGGGCGCGGGCGCGGACGGGTAGGCCTGCGGCGCGGCCGGGGGCGGCGCGGGCTGCGACCACTGCGCCTCGACGCGGGTCAGCGCCTCCAGCTCGCCGTAATCGAGAAATATCCCGCGGCAGCCGCTGCACTGCTCGATCTGGACGCCGTTGCGGTTGTACGTGTGCATCGGCGCGTGGCACTTCGGACACTGCATGCTCGGCTCAACTCCTCGCCGCTCGGTACTGCTTTCGCCAGGACAGACACCACCCGGCCTCGGTCGGTTGCACCTTACGACGCGAAACCGCGTGCCAACTCGGGCGGGACGGTGCCCATTCGGTCACAGGCGTCGATCACCGCCTGCTGCACCTCGTCCAACGGCTGCCCCGCGGCCATCGATTTGGCGATCGCCAGGGCCGCCGTCTGCACGGTGAGCGCGCGGGCCGCGACGTCCAGGGCGGGCCAGGGATCGCCGTCCGCGGGGACGGCCGGGCCGCCGTGCCGCCGGTACGCGGCCAGGAAGCGGTGCCACTCGTCGGGCGGCAGCAGGCCGCAGGCGTACCAGGCGGCCGGTCGGGCCAGGTCCCAGGCCGGGACGCCGACGCCCAGGTCGTCGACGTCGATGAGCAGCCAGGGTCCGGCGGGCTCGGGCCGGCGCACGAGCTGGCCCAGGTGCAGGTCTCCGTGGCACAGGGTCGTCGTGTCGGGCATGGGTGCCTCGGCGCGGGCCCAGCCGGGCAGCGCGGCCCAGGCGCGCAGGACCGGTGCGGCGGCCGGGTGCGGGCCGGCCGCTCCGAGCCGCGCGACCGCGCGGGCCGCCTTCGCGGGTCCCCGCATCGGCGGCAGCCCCGCGGGGGCCGCGGCCCGGTGCAGGCGTGCCAGGAGGGCACCCACCGCCTCCCAGGGGGCGGCTTCGGGTGTCTCGGGGTCCACCGGCGTGCCGTACGGCCAGAGGGTCACCGTGCGGTCGTGCACGCGGGCCGACGCCGACGACAGCGGGGGGAGGAGGACGTCCGGGAGTGCGGCGGCCACGGAGACGCGGACGGCGAGCTCTTCGGGGTCGGTACCCGGGGCGTGGGCCTTGGCCACGGTGTCGCCGTGCCGGACGACGGTGCCGTCGTCCCGGTCCGCGAGAACAGTGTCCGTGACCCCGCAGGAGCAGTCCTGGGCACCTGGATGCGCCGCACGGCGCACGAGTGCGGCGAGCCCGGTGGGCAGAGCGTCTGTGGTCACGGATCCCCCTGGCTGGTGCGACTCCGTCGCCGAGCGTACGCAGCCGTCGTGCGGGCGGTCGCACCGCACCGCACCGCACCGGTCGCACGCCCTGTCCGGTGGGCCGTCGCGAGCACCACACGGTACGCGCAGGCCGGGCTCCCCCCGACGGAGGAGAGTCCGTCGGTGAGCGGGGCGGCGGACCGGGCGAGGGTCAGGGAGCGCCGTTCGGATCAGGCCGCGGCGTCCGGTGCGGGAGGGGCTCGTCGCGCGCCGCCCGGGCGCGGGGCAAGAACGCGCCACCCGGGCACAGGGAAAGAAAATGCCCGCGCAGCTCCCCAGCTGCGCGGGCATTTGTGCCGTCCGCCGCACCCCCGTCCCCACGGGGTTTCATGGCCGGATGTCCCCGCCCGGACCGCTCTTCCGGGCCTGGGGCGCCGCTCAGCGCCCCAGCATCACGCCCACGGACGACGCTTGTGTGACCACTGCATCCCAGCCGCCGAAGACGACCACGAGCAGGGCCGCCAGAGGAAGGACCATCGCTGTCGCCACCAGCGGGTGGCGGCGGCCCTGGCGGCTGTCGCCGAACGCCGCGGCGTACGCCTTGCGTCCCTGCGTGCGGATCGCTGTCCGCGGTGCCGTCTGGGCCATGGTCCCTCTCCTGACCGAATTTCAGTTGTGGTTGGCAGCGGCGGGCGTCTGACCTCGGGGGACGAGTGCTGCACCCGCCGCTTGACCTCAAATCTAGGGGCACGGCACCCGGGGGTCGTCATGCCTTCGTACCGATTGCCGGGCCTCCCGGAGGATGAGCGATGACCTGCGGTGTACTCCCCAGGGTGGAGATGAGGACCTAGGACTCAGGGTCTTCCCCGAGGGGACGTCCGGTCTGCCCCGACTGTTCCGAGCTGTCCTCCCTGGGGACCGGCTGCTCCACCAGAGCCAGCACCCGGGTCGCCATGAAGCGGGCGGTACGCACCACCGATCCGCTTCGGGTGACTTCGCTCACTTCCACCACACCTCGGCGTACCGCCGTCTCCACCCGGCGGCCTGCCCTGCTCGCCACCACCTCGTACGTACGCGTCGTGTCTCCGGCGTCCACGACTATCTCCACACGGTCACCCTTCACGGGCCCAATCCCCCTTCTGCGACGGACGGTTGGGATCACAGGCAGCCCAAAGCGGTGCTGCCCGCAAGCTCCCTGACCACCCTTCAAGTTTCCCACCCGGCACTGACAATCGATCGGGCCGAGAGGGCGCGGCCTCTGCGCGCACCCGGCCGCGAAAACGTAAGCTGTGGCTCGTCAAACGGACAGGGCAGCGGGGATGGACATGGCGATGATGCGCCTGAGGCGCGAGGACCCGCGTGTCGTCGGCTCGTTCAGGCTTCACAGGCGGCTCGGCGCGGGCGGGATGGGCGTTGTCTACCTGGGCTCCGACCGGCGTGGCCAGCGGGTCGCACTGAAGGTGATCCGGCCGGATCTGGCGGAGGACCAGGAGTTCCGGTCGCGTTTCGCCCGCGAGGTCTCGGCGGCCCGGCGCATCAGGGGCGGCTGTACGGCACGGCTCGTCGCCGCCGACCTGGAGGCGGACCGCCCCTGGTTCGCCACCCAGTACGTGCCCGGCCCCTCGCTGCACGACAAGGTCGCCGAGGAAGGACCGATGGCGGCCGCGGACGTCGCCGCCGTGGGCGCCGCGCTGTCCGAGGGTCTCGTCGCCGTGCACGAGGCCGGCGTCGTGCACCGCGACCTCAAGCCCTCCAACATCCTGCTGTCCCCGAAGGGACCGCGGATCATCGACTTCGGCATCGCCTGGGCGACGGGCGCCAGCACGCTCACGCACGTCGGCACGGCGGTCGGGTCCCCCGGCTTCCTCGCCCCCGAACAGGTGCGCGGCGCCGCGGTCACCCCGGCCACCGACGTCTTCGCGCTGGGCGCCACCCTGGCCTACGCCGCGACCTCCGACTCACCCTTCGGTCACGGCAGTTCCGAAGTGATGCTGTACCGGGTGGTGCACGAGGAGCCCCATCTCCAGGGTGTCCCGGACGCCTTGGCCCCGCTGGTCAGGGCCTGTCTGGCGAAGGACCCCGAGGAGCGGCCCAGCACGCTCCAACTGTCCCTGCGGCTCAAGGAGATCGCGGCCCGCGAGGCCCAGGGGATGCCGGACGCACGGCCGCCCGCGCCCCGCACGGACCCCGACCGGCCGACCGGCCGTCTGGCGGAGCAGTACGCCGAGCAGCGCACCCAGCGCCGTACGCAGGGCACTCCCCCGCCGCGCACGGGCGGCACGAACGGCGGCTCCCGGTCGGGCTCGCGGCCGACGCCGGTGCGGAACACCGGCCGCTCCGGGGCCAGGCCCGCCCCGCGCAGCGGTGCCGGGCGCCCCGCGCCCCGGACCACCGGCACCGGCAGGCGGCCCGCCAACCCGCGGCTGCTGCGCCAGCGGCTGTTCGTGTTCGTCGTCGTGACCCTGCTCGTGGCGCTGGGCATCGCGGCGGCGCAGGGCTGCCAGGGGCCCGCCCGGGGCCTGGACGGCGACGGCGGGCGCCAGGACGTACGGCAGGAGCAGGCGTCACCCCCGGCGTTGTCCGCCGGAGGGACGACGGCCGAGCGGTACCACGAGGACGCCTGACCGGCGCGGCGCGCTGTCGTGGAGTGACAGCCGGCCGCACCACGGTCGGGGGCGAACGTCCGGTGGGTCCGAGGGCGTCAGGCCTGGGGGCGGCCCGTGGCCACCGCGTAGAAGGCGACGGCCGCCGCGGCGCCCACGTTGAGGGAGTCGACGCCGTGGGCCATCGGGATGCGGACCCACTCGTCGGCGGCCATCAGGGCCTTGGTGGACAGGCCGTCGCCCTCCGCGCCGAGCATCAGGGCGACCCGGTCCATGCGGTGGGGGGCGGCCTCGTCGAGGGACCTGGCCTTCTCGTCCGGGGTGAGGGCGAGCAGCGTGAAGCCCGCGTCGCGCACCGTCTCCAGACCCTTGGGCCAGGAGTCGAGGCGGGCGTACGGGACGGAGAAGACGGCACCCATCGAGACCTTCACGGACCGCCGGTACAGCGGGTCCGCGCAGTCCGGCGAGAGCAGGACCGCGTCCATGCCGAGGGCGGCGGCGGAGCGGAAGATCGCGCCGATGTTGGTGTGGTCGTTGACCGACTCCATGACGACGACGCGGCGCGCCGACCGCAGCAGTTCCTCGGCCGTCGGCAGCGGCTTGCGCTGCATGGAGGCGAGCGCGCCGCGGTGCACGTGGTAGCCGGTGACCTGCTCGGCGAGCTCCGGGCTGACCGCGTACACGGGTGCCGGGAGCTCGTCGATGACGTCGCGCATGACGTCGACCCACTTCGCGGACAGGAGCATCGAGCGCATCTCGTACCCGGCGTCCTTGGCCCGTCTGATGACCTTCTCGCCCTCGGCGATGAACAGGCCTTCGGCGGGTTCGCGCTTGCGGCGCAGCTCCACGTCCGTGAGGCCCGTGTAGTCGCTCAGACGCGGGTCGTCGGGGTTCTCGACGGTGATGAGATCGGCCACAGGGTGATACTGCCTTGTCCTGGGTTCGGTGCCAACGGCTGGGAACGGGTTGGGTTACCCGTGGTTACTCGGATGTCTTCGGGGAGCTCTGCACGCCCACGTTCACGACCTGCCCGACGACGATCACCGCCGGGGGCTTCACGTCCTGCTCGCGGACGGTCTCGGCGACGGTGGCCAGGGTCGCGTCGACGCGGCGCTGCGCGGCGGTCGTGCCCTCCTGGACCAGGGCGACGGGGGTGTCGGCCGGCTTGCCGTGCGCGACGAGGGTCTCGGCGATCCGGCCGATCTTGTCGACGCCCATGAGGATCACGAGGGTGCCGGTCAGCTTGGCCAGGGACGGCCAGTCGACCAGGGAGCGCTCGTCGTCGGGGGCCACGTGCCCGCTGACCACGGTGAACTCATGAGCGACACCGCGATGCGTGACGGGGATGCCGGCCGCACCCGGCACCGAGATCGAGCTGGAGATGCCGGGGACGACCGTGCAGGCGATGCCCTCCTCGGCCAGCGCCTGCGCCTCCTCCATGCCGCGGCCGAAGACGAACGGGTCGCCGCCCTTGAGCCGGACCACGGACTTGCCCTGCTTGGCGTGCTCGATCAGCGCGTTGTTGATGGCCTCCTGGGCCATGTAGCGGCCGTAGGGGATCTTCGCCGCGTCGATCACCTCGACGTGCGGCGGGAGTTCGGCGAGCAGGTCGCGGGGACCGAGCCGGTCCGCGATGACCACATCGGCCTCGGCCAGCAGCCGACGGCCGCGGACGGTGATCAGGTCCGGGTCGCCGGGGCCGCCGCCGACCAGGGCCACGCCCGGTGTGCGGGTCCGGTGGTGCGGCGCGACCAGGGTTCCGTCGCGCAGGCCCTCGACCACGGCGTCCCGGATCGCGGCGGTGTGGCGGGGGTCGCGGCCCCGGGCGTCCGTCGTGAGGACGGCGACCGTGACGCCTTCGCTGTGGCCCGTCGCCGGGGTCCAGGCGGTCGCCGCGTCCGCGTCGTCCGAGCGGACGCACCACACACGGTGCCGCTCGGCCTCGGCCGAGGCGGCCGTGTTCGCCCCGTGGTCGCTCGTGGCGATCAACGCGTACCAGGCGTCGGCGAGGTCGCCGTCCTCGTACGGTCGCCGCGTCCACGCGATCTCGCCCGCGTCGGCCATCGCCTCGACGGACGGGGTCGCCTGCGGGGACACGAGGTGGATGTCCGCGCCTGCCGCGATGAGCGCCGGGAGACGGCGTTGGGCCACCTGACCGCCGCCGAGGACGACTACGCGGCGGCCGGCGAGGCGGAGGCCTACGGGGTAGGCGGGGTGTTCGGCCATGGGAGGTGCGGCTCCTCGTGCAGGGCGGTGCGGGGTGAGGCCGCTGCGGCGTTGGAGTGGCCCCTGACGTGCGGATTTTATGGTGCGAGCCGGTGAGCGGCGGGGGCGGGTGGGATTTTTCACCCGCCGGACCGTCCCTTCCCGGACCGCGGGATCGCGCCCGGGGCTCCGCAGGTACGGACGGGCGCGTGGTGCTGTCCGGGTGCTTCGCGTGAAGCGCCCGGACAGCACCGCCGATCGCCTACTTCTCAGTTACTCCCGCGGAGTCGAACGTCGCCACTTCGTGCATCGCGCGCGCCGCGCTCTGCACGACCGGCAGGGCGAGCAGGGCGCCGGTGCCCTCGCCGAGGCGCAGGTCCAGGTCGACCAGCGGGCGCAGGCCCAGCTTGTTCAGGGCGGCCACGTGGCCCGGTTCGGCGCTGCGGTGACCCGCGATGCAGGCGGCGAGGACCTCGGGGGCGATGGCGCGGGCCACCAGGGCGGCGGCGCCGGCGCTGACGCCGTCCAGGATGACCGGCGTACGCAGGGACGCGCCGCCGAGGAGCAGCCCGACCATCGCGGCGTGTTCGAGGCCGCCGAGGGCCGCGAGCACACCGATGGGGTCGGCCGGGTCCGGCTGGTGGAGCTCGATGGCGCGGCGCACGACCTCGGTCTTGCGGGCCAGGGTCTCGTCGTTGATGCCGGTGCCGCGGCCGGTCACCTCGGAGGGGTCGGTGTCCGTGAACACCGAGATGAGGGCGGCGGACGCGGTGGTGTTGGCGATGCCCATCTCGCCGGTGAGCAGTGCCTTGTTGCCTGCCGCCACCAGGTCGCGGGCCGTCTCGATACCCACCTCGATGGCGGCGACGACCTCCTCGCGGGTCATCGCGGGGCCCGTCGTCATGTCGGCGGTGCCCGCGCGGACCTTGCGGGGCAGCAGGCCCGGCGTGGCCGGCAGGTCGGAGGCGACGCCCACGTCGATGACGCAGACCTCGGCGCCCACCTGGTTGGCGAACGCGTTGCAGACGGCTCCGCCGCCCAGGAAGTTGGCCACCATCTGCCCCGTGACCTCCTGCGGCCAGGGGGTGACGCCCTGGGCGTGCACGCCGTGGTCACCCGCGAAGATGGCGACGGCGGCCGGCTCCGGGATGGGCGGCGGGCACATCCGGGACAGGCCCGACAGCTGCGCGGAGATGATCTCCAGCATGCCGAGGGCGCCCGCGGGCTTGGTCATCCGCTTCTGGCGCTCCCATGCCTCACCGAGCGCCTTGGCGTCCAGGGGGCGGATGTTGGAGACGGTCTCGGCGAGCAGGTCGTGCGGCTCCTCGCCGGGCAGCGCGCGACGGCCGTAGGTCTCCTCGTGCACGACCCAGGACAGCGGGCGGCGCTTGGACCAGCCGGCCTGCATCAGCTCGGGCTCGTCCGGGAACTCGTCGACGTAGCCGACGCACAGGTAGGCGACGACTTCGAGGTGCTCGGGCAGGCCGAGGGCGCGGACCATCTCGCGCTCGTCGAAGAAGCTGACCCAGCCGACGCCGAGGCCCTCGGCGCGGGCGGCGAGCCAGAGGTTCTCGACCGCGAGCGCGGAGGAGTACGGGGCCATCTGCGGCTGCGTGTGGCGGCCCAGCGTGTGGCGGCCGCCGCGGGTCGGGTCGGCGGTGACGACGATGTTCACCGGGGTGTCGAGGATGGCCTCGATCTTCAGTTCCTTGAACTGCTTGGCGCGCCCCTTGGGCAGCGACTTCGCGTACGCCTCGCGCTGACGGGCCGCGAGTTCGTGCATCGCGCGCCGGGTGTCGGCGGAGCGGATGACGACGAAGTCCCACGGCTGGGAGTGGCCGACGGAGGGTGCGGTGTGCGCGGCCTCCAGGACGCGCAGCAGCACGTCGTGCGGGATGGGGTCGTTGCGGAAGCCGTTGCGGATGTCGCGGCGTTCGCGCATCACGCGGAGTACCGCCTCGCGCTCGGCGTCGTCGTAGCCGGGGGCCGCCGGGCCGGTGGACTCTCGTACGTCTTCCACTGCGGCCGTGCTCTCTTCCTGGTCGGCGACCTGGGTGTCCAGGTCGTCCGCTTGCTGTGCGACTACGGGCTCCGGGTCCGCGGTGAGCGGCTCGGGTTCGGCGGTGGGTGCCTCGGCCGGGGCGTCGGCCCCGGTCTCGGGCTCGCCCTCGCGGGGCGCCGGCACGACGACCGGAGCGATGGTCTCCGGCTCGGCGGCGGGGGCCTCGGCGAGGTCTCCGGCGGCTTCCTCCACCGGCACGGGCGCGGGTGCGACCACGATCATCTCGTCGGCCGGCTCCTCGGCCGTCGGCTGCTCCTCCTCGGGGAGCGGCGGCACGGTCATGGCGTGCGGCGGGGTCGGGGCCAGGTGCGGGGTCGTCGGCACGGTGCCCTCCACGGGCACGAACTGGCCGAGCGTGTGGTCCTCCTGGACCTCCGGCGGGGTGGCGAGCGGGAGACCGGCGCCACCGGAGCTCTCGCCGGAGACGTACGGCTCCCCGTGCGGCCGGCCGGCCGACGCCTGGTGGGTCTGTCCGTGGGCGGCCACACCCACCGGAACGCCGTGCAGCGACTCGGCGGGCTCGCCCTGCGCGAACACGGCGGGGTCCTCGAACTGCTGGGCCGCGACGGCTTCGAGGCCGGGGACCGGCTGCCCGTGCGAGGGGTCGGTGGAGAGCGCGTGCTGCACGGCCTCGGGGGCGTGCGCGACAGCCGCCGGGAACGTCTGTGCGGCCTCGGCGTGGGCGGCGACGTCCGGGTACTGGACGGCCTGTTCCGGGTCGTGGACGGCAGGAGCCCCGAGCTGATCGGCCTGGGCCACCGGCTCGGCCACCGGTGCCTGGTCCTGCGGCGGGGCCTGGTGCACCGCGTCGGCGGGTGCGAAGTCCTGGACGGGGGCGCCCTGGGCGGGCGTGAAGTGCTCGCCCTCGGGCGGAAGCAGACCGGGCACGGCGATGTGGACGCCGTCGGTGTGCCCCGTCTCCTGCGGTACCGGCGGGAGGAGCGGAGCGTCCGTGGCCGGGAAGGCCATCGGCTCGAAAGTCTGCGCGACACGCGGGTCCTGGACGAGGCGCGGGTCCTGCGGGGCCGAGGTGTCCGCGGCGTGGTACGTCTCCGCGGCCGGCGGCGCCGTGTGCGGGTCCTGCGGCCCGTCGGCGACGGGTGCCTGCGCGTCCGGCACGTCCTGGGCGACCGGCGCACCGTCCGCGGCCTGGACGGAGTCGGGGGCCTGGATCCGGACGGGAACCTCGACGGCGCCCGGCACGGGAGCCTCGGCGGCCTCCGGGACCTGGCCCTGAACCGGGATCTGGACCTCGGGGGTCTGCTCGAACCCGGGCGCCGGGGTGCCTTCGGCGGCCTGCGGGGCCTGCGGGGCCTGCGGCGTCTCGGTGCCCGGCACGGACTCCGGGACCGGCATCCGTTCCGGCATCTGGGCCGCCTCCGGGACGACCGTTTCCGCGGCACCCGCCTGCGGGGCCACCGGCGGAGCGCCCCACGGAACCGCGCCCTGCGGCGGGGTCTCGCCCAGCTGCGGAACGTCGAGGTACTCGGGCCCGACCGTCGGCGGACCGGCGTGCCGGACGGGCGGCGCGGGAGTGGCGGGAGCCATGGCGTTCACCGAACCCGCGGGCCCGCGGTCGGCTAGCGAGCGCACCGGGCTCGCGGAGACGTCCGGGGTGGGCGGTCCGAGGTGCAGCGGGCGGCGCGGGGTCACCGGCTGCGGGGCGGGCCCCGGCTCCTGCGCGCGGACGGCCCCGAGGTCGACCGCGCCGCTGTCCCGGCCGGAGGCCTCGTGCGGGCCGGGTTCGTGGACGGGGGGCATCGGCGCCGGGGGCGCCACTTCGTTGCCCCACGCGCCCTGCGCTCCGGGCATCAGGAGCAGGTCGTCGTCCTCGGCGGGGGTCTCGGAGGGGTCGAGGTAGGTGTACGCGCCCGGCGCGGAGACGCCCGGCTGCTCCACCATGCCTGCGCTCTCCGGCAGCCCGTCGCCCGGGACCTGGCCGGTGTCGGTCATGCGTACCCCTCGCCCATCGGTTAGTGCTTCCAAGTCCAGCTCGCCCGGAACGGCGCACCGACCGCCCCACAGTGAAGAACGAGCGTGCGTGCCCAGCGGCACGAACGACCGGCCAACAAAGACGACAAAGCCATTAACTGGCATTGTCCCGGTCGTTCCGCCCTCGCGACAGCGTGATCCGCGAGTGCCCGCTGTGGACTGCGCCACGTTGCGCGCCCTCCGGCTCTGCCGTACCACACACACCTCAAAACGGGCGCGTTTTCCGGACATTGGCCTACGAAAGGCTGATCACCCGGGAGCGGTACAACGATCGGCCAGCCTACCGCGCGCAGTAGGACAACAGGATCACGGGGCGCGATCCGGCAGACGGCCGCTGAGCAGGAACGCGACGCTCCGTTCCTTCTCCGTCCAGGCCCTCGTGTCGAGTTCGACGGACTGGATGAGCGCGCACTCGACCTCGTAACCGTGTTCGGTCAGGTTCCGGCCGACGAGTTCGGCGTCGTCGCGGGTCGCGGCGTGCGTCACGATGCGCTGGGGACGCCGGTCGGCGACGGCCGAGACGACCGCCGCTCCCCCGCCACCGACGCGTACTACGTCGGGTTCGGGAAGGTTCTCCAGGACGTGCGGGGCGGTCCCGTGCACGATCTGCATCTGGACGCCGAAGCGGCGGGCGGAACCCTCGGTGCGCGCGCAGGCGCCCGGACTGCGGTCGACCGCGATGACGGCGGCGCCGGTGCGTGCGGCCTCGGTGGCGAAGGCTCCGCTGCCGGAACCGATGTCCCAGACGAGGTCGCCGACGCGCGGTCCCAGACGGGCGAGTTGGGCGGCACGGAGCAGATCCGTTTCGCCTTCGCCGAGCGCGCCGCCGTACGCCGCGGCGGGCAGTCCCCAGCCGCGCAGTCCCTGGGCGGGATCGCGTCCGGCGATCCAGCCGCCGTCCTCCGCCGCGGCCACGAAGCCGCCGATGACGATGACGACGTTGGGGTCGCGCCAGGTGTGGTCGGCGGCCTTGTCCGAGGTCAGGATCGTGACCTGTTCGCGGGCGGTGCCGAGTTCCTCGCAGATGACGAAGGTGCGGTGCACCCCTTCGAGGAGCAGGCCGAGTTCGGCGGGCCCGGCGCCCGGCGAGGTGAGTACGGCGACCTTGGTGTGGGCTCGGCACACATTCACCGCGCGTCGCAGGGTGCGGGGGTGTGCGACGACCACCTGAGCGTCGTCCCAGGGCATGCCGGCCCGCGCGAATGCGGCGGCCACCGAGGAGACGGCGGGCACCACTTCGACCTCCAGGCCGAACTCGGGGGCCCGCAGGGTCCGTACGACGCCGAAGAAGCCCGGGTCGCCGTCGGCGAGGACCACGGCGGTGCCCCGGTGGTTCGCGATCCGGCGGGCGGCCAGGGCGACGCTGCCGAGGCGGATGCGCTCGGCGGCCCCGGGGACTTCGGGCAGCGCCAGATGGTGGGCCGCGCCGGCCACCAGCGTCGCGGCACCGAGGGCGGAGCGCGCCGCGGCGGTCAGCGGCGAGCCGTCCCAGCCGATCACCGTGACCCGGTCGGCCATCGTCGTCAGTCTCCAGAGGGTCTTCGCAGGTAGTCGGGCAGCCCGAGGGCGGGCTCCGTGAGGGTACCTGGTGCGCCTGGGCGGGCGCCGCGAGGGTCCGGGCCGGTGGGAGCGGTCCCGTGGTCCGGGACCGGTGTCAGTTCCAGTCGGAGAACGACGTGAATCCGCCGGCGTCGGTGAGCTGATCGGCCACGCCTTCGAGGTCCTCCGGGAGCAGGCTCCACACGATGAAGTCGGTACGGACGTCGGCCCAGCCGTCGTCCGTCCGCACGTGCACTATGCAGGCGTTGCGCAGGACGCCCTCGCTGATGCAGCCGATCTTCTGAGCGACCTGCTGGGACGCGGTGTTGTCGGCCGCGGTGCGGACCTCGATCCGCTCGAACTTCTGGTCGCCGAACAGCCATTGGGCGGTGGCGAGCGCCGCCTCGGAGGCGTAGCCCTCGCCGCGGGCCCAGGGGGCGATGATGTACGACAGCTCGGTGGAGCGGATGTGCCAGTTCGTCTTGCCGAGCTGGACGATGCCCACGAGGCGCTGGGTGAGGAACTCGGTGACGGCGAGGTCGAGGCCACGGCCCGCGGCGCGTTCGGCGGGCGCGTACTCGGTGACCCAGTTGCGGGCCCCGTCCTCGCTGAAGGGCTGCGGCACGTCGGTCCAGGCCGCGACCTGCTCGTCGTTCATCATCTCGGCCAGTGCGGGGACGTCGTCCTCGTCGAGGGGACGCAGCACCAACCGCTCCGTGCTGATGGAGATGTTGGGGAAGGTGCTCGTCATGCGCCGCTCCGTAACCGTCGGGAACTTCGGGCCTTCAAAACCGTCGGGCCTGCTGAACTGCCCAGCATGCAGCATGAAAGCACTGAACCGCACCACGGGGTCCACCCCGGGCAGGGAGTGGACCCCGTGCGGTGACGGAGGGGCCGGACGACGGGGACGGCTCAGGGGCCGTCCCCGTGGCGCGGCGGCCGTGCGGGACGACTAGAACGACGGCAGGACGGAACCGGCGTACTTGTCCTCGATGAACTTCTTGACCTCGGGCGAGGTGAGGAGCTTGGCGAGCTTCTCGACGCGCGGGTCCTTCTCGTTGCCCTGCTTCACGGCGAGGACGTTGTTGTACGCGTTGTTCTTCGTGGACTCCAGCGCGAGGGCGTCCTTGGCGGGCGAGAGACCGGCACCGATGGCGTAGTTGCCGTTGATCACCGCGGCGTCGACGTCCTTCAGGGAGCGCGGGGTCTGGGCCGCCTCGATCTCCTTGAACTGAAGGTCCTTCGGGTTCTTCGCGATGTCCTGCGGGGTCGCGGTGCCCTCCGAGCCGCTCTTGAGCGTGATGATGCCGCTGGCCGCGAGGAAGCGGAGGGCTCGCGCCTCGTTGTCGGCGTCGTTCGGGAGGGCGACGGTGCCGCCCTTCTTCAGGTCGTCGGCCTTCTTGACCTTCTCGGAGTAGAGGCCGAGGGGCTCCAGGTGAACCGTCGCGACCGAGGCGAGGTGCGAGCCGTTCTTCTTGTTGAAGTCTTCCAGGTACGGCTGGGTCTGGAAGTAGTTGGCGTCCACGGACCCGTCCTCGGTCGCCGTGTTCGGCGTGACGTAGTCGGTGAACTCCTTGACCTCCAGCTTGAGGCCGGCCTTCTTCGCCAGGTGGTCCTTGACGAACTCGAGGATCTCGGCGTGCGGCACGGGGGTGGCCGCGACGACGAGGGGGTCGGACGCCTTGGCCTTGGTGTCGGCCTTGTCGGAGCCGCAGGCGGTCAGGCCCAGGGTGAGGGCGCCGGTGGCGAGGACAGCTGCGGTGATCTTGGTGGTGTTACGCACGAAAAGTGCCTTTCTCCATGGGTGGTGCAACCCGCCGGGTGGGACGGGGAGTCGGGGTTGCGGCGGCTCCTGGCCGGCGTGCGCCGGCCGGGCCACCGGGTGGGGCGGGACGTCGGGGGTCAGCGGGTCTTGGTGGGCGTGGCGCCGACCGGGCCGCCGGGCAGGAATCCGGCGAGGACACGGAAGCGGAGCGGCTCGCCGCCCTTGCCCGCGCGGCGGTGCAGGACGCGGGCACCGGAGTCGCCCGCGAACTGGATGACGGCGATGACGACGGCGAGGACGGCCACGATGAGCCACATCAGTTCGGACTCGAAGCGCTGGTAGCCGTAGCGGATCGCGAGGTCGCCGAGGCCGCCCGCGCCGACGGTGCCGGCCATCGCGGAGTAGCCGATGATGGCGACGACCGTGGTCGTGGTGGCCGAGATCAGCGACGGCAGGGACTCGGGCACGAGCACCTTGCGGACGACGGTCCAGGTGTTGCCGCCCATCGACTGCACGGCTTCGACCAGACCGCCGTCGACCTCACGCACGGACGTCTCGACGAGCCGCGCGAAGAACGGGATGGCGCCGACGGCGAGCGGCACGATGGCGGCCTCGCGGCCGATGGTCGTACCGACGATCCAGCGGGTGAAGGACATCAGAGCGACCATCAGGATGATGAAGGGCATCGAGCGGACGATGTTCACGACCTGCCCGATGACCTTGTTCACCACGGTGTTCTGCACCAGGCCGCCGCGGTCCGTGAGAACCAGCAGGACACCCAGCGGAAGGCCGGCGAGGACGGCGATGAGCGTGGACCAGCCGACCATGTAGAGCGTGTCCCAACACGCCTGGGACAGCAGCGGCTGCATCTCGGACCAGGTCACTTGGCACCTTCCCCGACCAGTACGGGCTCCTGGCCCAGGACGTCGATCTGCAGGCCCTGCTCGCGGAGGAAGCCGATCGGTACGACGTTGTCCTCGTAGCGGCCGGGCAGTTCGATGCGCATGCGGCCGACCTGCTTGCCGCCGACGGTGTCCATCGCGGCGCCGAGGATCGAGATGTCGATGTTGTACGTGCGGGCGAGCTGCGAGACGACGGGCTGGGTGGCCGCCTCGCCGTGGAAGGTGACGTCGATGACGGTGCGGTCCTCGCCGGAGGCGTCGCCGCTGACCGGGAAGAGCGCGGAGGCCAGCTCGGAGCCGGGCGTGGCGAGCAGTTCGCTGACGGTCCCGGACTCGACGATCCTGCCCTTCTCCATGAGCGCGGCCGAGTCGCAGATGCTCTTGACGACGTCCATCTCGTGGGTGATGAGCAGGACGGTCAGGCCCAGCTGCCGGTTCAGGTCGCGCAGCAGCTGGAGGATGGAGCGGGTGGTCTCCGGGTCGAGGGCGCTGGTCGCCTCGTCGGACAGGAGCACCTTGGGGTCGCCGGCGAGGGCGCGGGCGATGCCGACGCGCTGCTTCTGGCCGCCGGAGAGCTGCGCCGGGTAGGCCTTGGCCTTGTCGGAGAGGCCGACCAGGTCGAGGAGTTCGAGGGCCTTGCGGCTGCGTTCCCTGCCGGAGACGCCGAGGATCTCGAGCGGCAGCTCGATGTTGTCCTGGACGGTGCGCGAGGACAGCAGGTTGAAGTGCTGGAAGACCATGCCGATGCCACTGCGCGCCTGGCGCAGTTCCTTGCCGGCGCGGGGGCCGCGGCCGGCGAGTGCGGTGAGGTCCTGTCCCGCGACGGTGACCGTGCCGGAGGTGGGGCGCTCCAGGAGGTTGACGCAGCGGATGAGCGAGGACTTGCCGGCGCCGGACTGGCCGATGACGCCGTACACCTCGCCTTCGCGGACGTGCAGATCGACGCCGTCGAGGGCGATGACCTCCCGGCCGCGCGAACGGTAGACCTTGGTGAGGCCCGTTGTCGTGATCACTGGGGTTTCCGTCACTGTCGAGTGCAGGGCGTGGGTGTGCGCCGGGCACGGGTGCATGCGGTCGGGAACGCGGCACGGTTCTCGCGATGGCGAAGGAACCGGAAGGAGAAACGTGTGCGCGGGGCAGCCGGAGTCACGTACGCGGTACGGGACAGGGCGCGGCGGTCTCGCTTCGGGGCGCGAGATCAGGCGGTGGTGCGGGGGCCCTCTAGAAGGCGCACATTCGACACATACAACGAGCACCGGGCGTCATGGTCGCCTCGGTCGCAAGGATGCGGCTGCTCGTCGTGGTCATGGGTGCAAGTAAAGCAGACCCACAGGCGGGGCCTGCCACCGCTGTCCGAATAGCGGACAGCGGTGGACACACCGTCCCGTCAGGCGGAGATCTCCACGCCGTGGTCGGTGACCAGGACGGACAAGGCGGAGAGGTCCTCGACCACCAGGTCGGCGTCCAGCTCGTGGGCGCGGTGCGTTGTGGTCAATGCCACTGTCGTCATTCCGGCCGCGCGGCCCGCCTGGAGACCGGCCGGGGCGTCCTCGAAGACGACGCAGCGCGCCGGGTCGACGCCCAGCTCACGGGCCGCGAGGAGGTAGGGCTCGGGGTCGGGTTTGCCGCGGGTGATGTCGTCCGCGGCGATCATCGTCTTGGGGCGGATGCCGACCTCTTCGAGCCGGGCCTCGGCCAGCCGGCGGGTGGCCGAGGTGACCACGGCCCAGCGCTCGGCGGGCAGCGCGTCGAGCAGCGCGAGGGTGCCGGGCAGCGCCACGACCCCGCCGGGCACGTCCTCGACCTCCAGCTGTTCGATGCGCGCGAGGGCCTCGGGCACGACGTCGGCGGGCAGCAGGTCGGCGGCTATCTCGACGGCGGGGCGGCCGTGCAGCTCGATCCGGGCGAAGTCGTCAGCCGTGATGCCGTACTCCGTCGCCCATCGCCTCCAGCAGCGGTTCACCGACTCGAGGGATGAGACGAGCGTTCCGTCGTTGTCGAACAGGAGGGCATCTGCATGGATCTTCATGCCGCCGACCCTACGGGGCACCCCGGGGGCGAGCGCATCGGGCCTTTTGGCCCGTAATAGGGTCACGGCATGCTTGATGCCCTGACGGTCGCCACCGCCGTCGCCGCGCTCGCGCTCGCCGCCTGGTGCGGCTGGGCCGCCTACCGTGATCAGCCCACGAAGGACTGGCACTTCATCGGCATGGCCGTGGTGTCGCTGCTCGCCCTGGTCCAGCTGGTGATCGGCATCGTCCAGCTGGCACGCGGCGAGAAGCCGGAGCAGGGCACGACGATCTTCGTGGCGTACCTGCTCGGCGCCTTCGCGTGCATTCCCGCCGCGGGCTTCATGTCGCTCGCGGAGCGCACCCGCTGGGGTTCGGTCACGGTGGCGGCCGGCGGTGTGGTCCTCGCCGTCCTCGAGGTGCGGCTCTATGACATCTGGGGAGGCTGAGATGACGGCCACGGACGAGAACGGCGTCGTGCCCGGCGGGACGGGCGTGCCGGACGGGACGCCGAAGCAGCGGACACGGCTCATCAGCGGCCCCGGGATGCTGCTGCTGTGGCTGTACGGCGTGATGGTCGTGGGCGCCGTCTCGCGGTCCGCCGTGCAGATCTCCACGGAGTTCGACAAGGCACCGCTGGCCTACTCGCTGTCCGCGGTGGCGGGTGTCGTCTACGGCTTCATCACGTACTCGCTGGTGCGCGGCGGCGAGACGGCCCGCAGGGCGGCGCTGGTGTGCTGTGCCGCCGAACTCGCGGGCGTGCTGATCGTGGGCACCTGGACGCTGGTGGAGCCCTCCGCCTTCCCCGACGCCACGGTGTGGTCGGACTACGGGATGGGCTATCTGTTCATTCCGGTGCTGCTGCCGCTGTCGGCGATGTACTGGCTGCGCAAGGCCCGCACGACGGCCCGGCCGGCCTGAAGCTGAACAGGCCTGACCCTGAACCGGCCTGACCGCTGAACCCGGCAGGCCACCGAGTCCGACAGGCCGCCCGGCGGCGGGAGTCGGGCGCACCGGAGAGCCGCCCCTCGCCGGCCCGAGTCGCGCTGCCACCCGGCCGTTCGCGGGTGGTGCCGCGGTGGCCCCGGTCGGTGACCGGGGCCCGGGGCCGGTCAGGCGCTGGTCGCGTACGCGCTCGCGTCGGCGCCCTTCGCCAGCGTCACCAGCGTGAGCCGCTCGTCGACGCGCTCGGTGGAGACGGGCGCGTAACCGTGCTTGCGGTACAGGCGCAGATTGCGGTCGCTGCGGTGCCCGGTGAAGAGCTGGAAGGACTTGGCCGTGCCGTCCGCGCCGAGCTGTGCCTCGATCGCGGCGAGCAGCCGTCCGCCGAGCCCGTGCCGCTGCATGCGCGGGTGGACGATGAGCTTGTTGATGCGGGCCGTGCCGTCGTCGTCCACCGCGCCGCGGACCGAGGCCACCACCTCCGCCCCGAGCCGCGCCACGAGGACGGTGCCGCTGGCGAGTTCCGCCCTGAGGGAGTCGAGCGGCTGGGTGAGCGGCTCGATTCCGTAGTCGCCGTAGAGCTCGGCCTCGCTCTGGTAGCAGAGGTACTGCAGCTTGAGGATCTGTTCGGCGTCCTCTTCGGTCGCCGCCGAGATGGTCACGCTCATGCCCATGTGTGCATGCCTCCCGCTCACCTGTTCCGCCGGTAGTCCCTCACTCCTATCCCCGCCGTCAGCGAGCCGCAACCTCCACCGTCAGCAATCGCCGCAGACATCCCAGGCATCTGGAACGTTCCGGGCCCAGACTGCCCTGTGAGATACCCAACTCCCCCGCGATCTCCCGGTATGTGAGGTCTTTCGGCGAGAGCAGCGCCGCCATGAGGCTCGGGCAGCGGCCCGGCAGTCGGCGCACGGCGTCGTGCAGCACGCGCCGCCGTTCGGACGTCATCGCCTGCTGTTCGGGCCCGGGCCCGCCGAGGTCCGCGGGCTCGGCGGCGAAGGGCTGCTCGACACGGGCGGTGCGACGGCTGCGACGGGCCTCGGAGCGCACGGCGCGGCGCAGCCAGCCCTGCGGGTCCTCGGGCGGACCGCCCGCGTCGAGGCGCTCCAGCAGGCGGAGCCAGACGGCCTGTTCGAGGTCTCCCTGCTCGGCGCCGGAGGCGTACGCCTCGGCCGAGGCCTCGGCGACGAGGAGCGGGCGCAGGGTGGAAACCATCTCGTGGGTCATGTGCGGCACGACGCGGCCGCCCCGGCGTCAGGTTGCCGGGGCGGCCGTCTGTCACCCCATCCGGGGTCGCCGGGTCATCCGTTGACGAAGTCGGCGCGGGCCAGCAGCGCGGTGTCCGCGTTGTCGGAGAAGACGCCGTCGATGCCCGTCGCGAAGTACGTCTTGAAGGCACCGAACGCGTCGCCGTAGGCGGTCGGGTCGGTGCCCTTCCGGAAGTTCGCGGGGAGGAAGGGGTTCTCGTTGCGCATGGTGTAGGGGTGCAGGATCAGGCCCGCCTTGTGCGCGTCGGCGACGAGCGTGGTCGGCGTGGTGAGGTTGCCGCTCGCGTCCTTGGGGATGACCAGGTCGAGCGTGGGGCCGATGCCCTGCGCGTACGAGGCGATCCACGTCAGGCCCTCGGGCTTGACCAGGTCGGCGACCGTGCGCGGGTCGCCCGCCTCGACGAAGTCCCAGGGGCGGCTGCTCGCGCCGGACAGCAGCACGACGAGCGGGTTGTCGACCAGCTTGTTCAGCCGCTGCATGCTGCTCGGCTCGAAGGACTGGAGGATGACCGGCGCGTTCTTCCCGTCCTTGCCGTACTTGCGCAGCAGCTTGGCGACCCGCTCCTCCAGCCCGAGGCCGAGCTTGCGGAAGTAGGTGGGGTGCTTGGTCTCGGGGTAGATCCAGACCTGCTTGCCGCGCTTACGGGTCTGCTCGTCCTGCCAGCGGAGCACCTCCTCGAAGGTCGGTATCTCCCAGCGGCCGTCGTAGAGCGTGTTGTGCGGACGGTTGGCGGGGATGCGCTCGACGGCCCGCAGCGTCTTCAGCTCGGCGAGGGTGAAGTCCTCGGTGAACCAGCCGGTGGTGGCGACGCCGTCGAGCGTCTTCGTGGTCTTGCGGTCGGCGAACTCGGGGTGTGCCGCGACGTCCGTGGTCCCGCCGATCTCCGGTTCGTGCCGGCACACGAGGTGGCCGTCCTTGGTGGGCACCAGGTCGCCCGCCTCGACGACGTCGGCGCCCATGTCGAGGGCCAGCTGGTACGAGCCGAAGGTGTGCTCCGGTCGATAACCACTCGCCCCGCGATGTCCGATGACGGTCGGTTTGGGCAGGCTCCGGTAGCCGCCCGAGCCCTGCCGCCCGTCCGCTCTCGCCGTACCCGTCGCGCCGAGGACGGCTCCGCCCGCCCCGAGCACCGCCGCACCGAGCAGCGCGCGCCGCGCCGTACCCCGTCCCTGTCCGTCCGACTCCTGCGCCACCATGAGCGCTCCTCCCGCTGTAGGGCCCCGCCTGTCGAAAACGGGACGATCGTAGGTGCCACGGTGTGACCGGAGGGAGGCCTGCGGTCGAACACGTGGGTGACCCTGGATGTCGTACGGGATGCGGAAGATGACGGTCCGTCGGCTTCACGGCGGCAGCGGTGGGTAGGCGGGAAGGGAGTGGCGGACGACGGCCGACCGCGACACGTTCACTCGTTCGCCGCCGCGACGCGCGATGTCCGTCACATCGTGTCGACGGCGTGACAGCCGCCCGCTGAGGCGGCACCGCAGGTAAACAGGCGTCAACAGTGCGTATCCACTCGGTGAACCCGATGTGCAATCACCGGGGGGCCGCGAGTATCGTCCTCACCTGCACAGACTTCATACCGATCCCTTGACACCGGAGGGCCCGTTGTCCCGCTTCGCGCTCATCAAGGCAGTGCTCGGACCGATCATGCGCCTGATGTTCCGCCCACGGGTGGAAGGCGTGGAGAACATCCCGGGCGACGGCCCGGTGATCCTGGCCGGCAACCACCTCACGTTCATCGACTCGATGATCATGCCGCTGTTCTGCGACCGTCAGGTCTTCTTCATCGGCAAGGACGAGTACGTCACCGGCAAGGGCGTCAAGGGCAAGGTGATGGCCTGGTTCTTCACCGGCGTCGGCATGATCCCGGTCGACCGGGACGGCGGCCGCGGCGGTGTCGCGGCGCTGATGACCGGCCGCCGGGTGCTGGAGGAGGGCAAGGTCTTCAGCATCTACCCGGAGGGCACCCGCTCCCCCGACGGCCGCCTCTACCGGGGGCGCACGGGCATCGCCCGTCTGACCCTGATGACCGGTGCCCCCGTCGTTCCCTTCGCCATCATCGGCACCGACAAGATCCAGCCGGGCGGCGCCGGCATCCCGCGCCCGGGACGGGTCACGGTCCGCTTCGGCGAGGCCATGGAGTTCTCCCGGTACGAGGGCATGGACCGCGACCGCTACGTCCTGCGGGCGGTGACCGACTCCGTGATGGCCGAGGTCATGCGACTGTCCGGCCAGGAGTACGTGGACATGTACGCCACGAAGGCGAAGGCCGCCTGACGCCTCGCACGAGGCACCGCGATTCTCACGGGTGAGCCCCGGCCGGCAGTCGCCGGCCGGGGCTCACCCGTTCCGTACCGTCACGCCTCCAGCTTCTGCCCGCGCAGCAGGAACCACGCGGCCACCGCCGTGGCGAGCAGCACCAGCGCTCCGGCGCCCGCCGCGATCGCGAGGCCGTCGACGAACGCGGTACGGGCCGAGTCCATCAGTGCCGCCGCGGTGTCGGCGGGCAGCTCCGCGGCCGACTCGACGGCGCCGCCGAGCGATTCGTGAGCCGCGGCCGGTGTGCCCGCGGGGCCCGCGAAGCCGGCGTAGACGCCCGTCACGATGGAGCCGAGCAGGGCGATGCCCAGTGCGGCGCCGAGCTCGTACGCCGTCTCGGAGACCGCGGAGGCGGCACCCGCCTCCTCCTTCGGGACGCTGGAGAGGATCACGTCGGCGGTGACGGTGAAGGAGAAGCCCGCACCGACGCCGACCACCAGCAGGGCGGCGCCCAGCAGCGGATAGCCGGTCGACTGGCTCAGCAGGGTCAGCGAGCCCAGCGCCAGGCCCACCGCGGCGAGACCGCCGGAGACCACCGCGCGCACCGAGAAGCGCCGGGCGACGCTGCCCGCGACCAGACCGGCCGCGACCGCGCCCACGGCGGCCGGGATCTCGGCGAGCCCGGCCTCGAACGGCCCCCTGCCCTGCACGAGTTGCAGGTACTGGGAGAGGAAGAAGACGAGCCCGGACATGCCGAGGACGGTCAGCAGGTCGGCGAGCACGGCTCCCGAGAAGCCGCGGTTGCGGAACAGCCTGACGTCCAGCAGCGGTGCGGGCAGCGTGAGCTGGCGGCGCACGAACCAGTAGAGGGCGGCGGCGCCCAGCAGGCCCGCGCCGGCCGACTCCGGGGAGAGCCCGTGCGCGGCGGCCTCCTTGACGGCGTAGACGACGCCGATCACGCCGACCAGCGAGAGGACGACGCTGGACAGGTCCCAGGGCCCGTGGTCCGCGTTCCTCGACTCGGGCAGCAGCTTGCTGCCGACCAGGACGAGGACGACCATCACCGGCAGGTTGATGAGGAAGACGGAGCCCCACCAGAAGTGTTCGAGCAGGAACCCGCCGACGACGGGGCCGACCGCCGTACCGGCGGAGGCCGTCGCGCCCCAGATGCCGACGGCGAGGCTGCGCTCGCGCGGGTCGTGGAACAGGTTGCGGATCAGGGCCAGCGTGGCGGGCATCAGAGTCGCGCCCGCGACACCGAGGAGCGCCCGCGCCAGGATCATCATCTCCGGTGTCGTGGCGTAGGCGTTGAGCACCGATATCAGGCCGAACACCGTGGCACCGACGAGCAGCAGCCTCTTGCGGCCGATGCGGTCGCCGAGGCTGCCCATGGAGACGAGCAGTCCGGCGATGACGAAGGAGTAGACGTCGCCGATCCACAGGAGCTGGGTGCCCGAGGGCCTCAGGTCCTCGCTGATGTACGGGGTGGCCAGGCCGAGGACGGTCGCGTCGACGGCCACCAGCAGCACGGCCAGGACGAGGACGCAGAGCGCGAGCCAGCGGCCCGGACGCTTCTCCGCCTCCGCCGTGAACGCCGGCTGCAGGGTGCTGGTCATGGTTCCTCTCTCCGTAGTGCGCCGCCGAGCAGCAGCTCGGCGATCATGTGGTGGAAGTCCTTGGCGGCGACTCGGCCCTCGGCCACGGCCCAGGCCGCCGAGGCCATGAGTCCGTAGAGCGCCTCGGTGAGCCAGGCCGGGGTGAGGTCGATGCGGAACTCGCCGCTGTCCTGGCCGCGCCGGAACAGCGCGGCGATACGGGCGTCGAGCCGGGCCCAGCCCTCGTTCTGTCCGTCGCCCTCGAAGAGCTGGTTCTCGGTGTAGAGGAAGGCGAGCAGGCCTGCCGCCGTCTCGAGCTCCTTGACCAGGCGGCTCACGGCCTCCTGAGCGGTGCCCTCGTCGAGGCGCGCGGCGTCCAGGGCCGCCTCGCACTCGGCGATGCCGAGCGACTCCAGCGCGCGCACGAGCGCGTCCCGGCCCGCGAACTGGCGGTGCAGGGTGGCCCGGCTGATCCCGGCCGCCTTGGCGACCTCGTCCATGGTGGCGGTGGATTTGCGGGTGAGCAGGGCGGCTGCGCTGCGCAGCACGTGTTCACGGTCGACGGCCATGAGACAAAGATAGCGCACATGAGACATGAATGTCTCATTGAATATACGAGCGTCTCACCGATACGTGCGGGTGGGACGCCTGTCGCTCAGTGCCAGGGCAGCCGGCCGCGCCGCTCCCAGTAGGCCTGCGGGCCCTCGACGAGGCCGTCGAGGCGGGCGAGCTGGTCGTCGTCGAGGTCGACGACCGCGGCGTGCAGGTTCGACGCGAGCTGGTTCGCGGTGACCGCGCCGGAGAGGACGACCCCGGCCCAGGGCTGCCGCAGGACCCAGGCGAGGGCGACGGCGTCCGTGCCCAGGGAGGCCTCGGCGGCGACGGCCTTCAGCTCCTCCGGCGCGTTCGGGTCGGCCAGCCGGCCGTTCCCCAGGCCCTCCTTGACGATCACCGTCAGCCCCGCGTCGTGGGCCTCGGCGAGCGCGGGGGCGGCGGAGGTCTCCAGCATGTTGTACGTCGACTGGACGGTACGGAAGAGGGGCTCGCCTTCGACCGTCACGGCGAGCGCGGCGCGGACGGCGTCCGCCTGGGCGGGCCCGCTGGTGGAGAAACCGACGGTGATGCCCGCCGCGGCGGCCTCGGCCAGCCTGGCGTGCAGTTCCTTGTCGGTGAGGGCCGGACTGTCCGGGGTCACCGAATGGATCTGGTAGAGGTCGAGCCGGTCGCCGAGCAGCTCGGCGGTCTCCGCGCGCTGGCGCTCGTACGTCGCCGCGCTGTGGTCCTTCACCTCGTGGTGCTCGGCCTCGATGGTCCAGCCCGCCGTGTAGGTGTAGCCCCATTTGCTGCCGACCACCACGTCGTCGATGTCCGGCCGTTCGTTCAGCCACTCGGCGAGGAACTCCTCCGAACGGCCGTAGGAGCGGGCGACGTCGAAATAGCGCACGCCCTGCGCGTAGGCGGCGTCGAGGAGCTCGTGGGTGCGGGCGCGCAGGACGTTGACGCTGCGCACGGAGGGCAGGTCGGCCTCGCGGCCGAGGTTGATGTAGCCGGGGCGGCCCACGGCGGCGAGCCCCAGACCGATATGGCAGGTGGGAGTCGTCGCAATGGCGAGACGGGCGAAGGGCATCGCTGGCTCCGTTTCGGTCGGCTCCGGTACGGCTCATGACCAACGTAACCGCGATGACGGTGCTTCACGCGTGGGTCGGGCCCGCGAATGCCGTGCGGCCGCCCCGCGACGGCGCGCGGTGGGCGCCCGCTCCGCGGTGGGCACGCGCGCGGTCCGCGGTGGGCACGCGCGCGGTCCGCGGTGGGTACGCGCGCGGTCCGCGACCGGCGCACGCGCACGGGGTCACCAAACGGGGGTCGCCGAAGGGAACATCTCGTGCGGCCCGCGAACACCCGTACGGGGTCCGGCGAACGGCATCCGCGCGTGGTGTCCACGAACACCCGTACGAGGCAATGCGAACGGCACGCGCGCGTGGGCCCCGTGAACCCCACGCGCGCGTGCCGACCGTCTCAGCCCTGCTTCGCGTCCTTCGCCGTGGCCCACGCGTGCTGGGCCGCCACGTCCGCCTTGACCTCGGCGAGCTGGACGGCGACCGCCTCGGGTGCCGTACCGCCGCGGCCGTTGCGGGAGGCGAGGGCGCCCGGCACGTTCAGGACGGAGCGCACCTCGGGGGTGAGGTGGGCGGAGATCTTCGCGAACTGCTCGTCGGTCAGGCCGTCCAGCTCCTTGCCCTCGGCCTCGGCGACCTTCACGCACTCGCCGGCGACCTCGTGCGCGACCCGGAAGGGCACGCCCTGCTTGACCAGCCACTCGGCGATGTCGGTGGCGAGCGAGAAGCCGGCCGGGGCCAGCTCCTCCATGCGCTCGCGGTGGACGGTGAGCGTGGCCATCATGCCGGTGAAGGCGGGGAGCAGGACCTCCAGCTGGTCGCAGGAGTCGAAGACCGGCTCCTTGTCCTCCTGGAGGTCGCGGTTGTACGCGAGCGGAAGGGCCTTGAGGGTCGCCATCAGGCCGGTCAGATTGCCGATCAGACGGCCCGACTTGCCGCGCGCCAGCTCGGCGATGTCCGGGTTCTTCTTCTGCGGCATGATCGACGAGCCGGTCGAGAACGCGTCGTGGAGGGTGACGAAGGAGAACTCCTTCGTGTTCCAGATGATGACCTCCTCGGCGATCCGGGAGAGGTTCACGCCGATCATCGCGGTGATGAACGCGAACTCCGCCACGAAGTCGCGGGAGGCCGTGCCGTCGATGGAGTTGGCGGCGCTGCCGTGCTCGAAGCCGAGATCCTTCGCCACCGCCTCCGGGTCCAGGCCGAGGGAGGAACCGGCCAGGGCGCCCGAGCCGTAGGGCGACACGGCCGTCCGCTCGTCCCACTGGCGCAGCCGCTCCGCGTCCCGGGAGAGGGACTGGACGTGGGCGAGGACGTGGTGCGCGAAGAGGACCGGCTGGGCGTGCTGGAGGTGGGTGCGGCCGGGCATGGCCACGTCCGGGTGGGCCTCCGCCAGGCCGACCAGCGCGTCCTGGAGCTCGGCGACGAGTCCGCCGATGATCCGGGCGTGGTCGCGCAGATACATGCGGAAGAGGGTCGCGACCTGGTCGTTGCGGGAGCGGCCGGCGCGCAGCTTGCCGCCGAGGTCGGGGCCGAGGCGCTCCAGCAGACCGCGCTCCAGGGCGGTGTGCACGTCCTCGTCGGCGACGGTGCCGACGAAGGAGCCGTCGGCGACGTCGGCCTCCAGCCGGTCGAGCCCCGCGATCATGCGTGTGAGCTCGTCCTCGGTGAGCAGGCCGGCCTGGTTCAGCACGCGCGCGTGGGCACGCGAACCGGCGATGTCGTACGGCGCGAGACGCCAGTCGAAGTGGACCGACGCGGACAGCTTGGCCAGGGCCTCGGCGGGACCGTCGGCGAAACGGCCGCCCCAGAGCCGTACGTCACCGCTGTTGCTGCTCACTTGCGTTGCTCCTAGGAAGGTCTGGATGTGCCGCCGCCTCCCCACCCAGGAGTGAGGAGGCGGTTGTCAGGCTAGTGCGTGTGAGGTGTCTCGCAGGCCGTGCCGGGCCCTAGCCGAGGTCCCGCTTCGCAGCGATCTTCGACGACAGGCTGTAGATGTCGATGAAGCCCTTGGCCGCGGCCTGGTCGAAGGTGTCGCCCGTGTCGTACGTCGCGAGGTTGAAGTCGTAGAGCGACGACTCGGAACGCCGGCCGGTGACGACGGCGCGACCGCCGTGCAGGGTCATCCGGACGTCGCCGTTGACGTGCTGGTTGGCCTCGTCGATGAAGCCGTCCAGGGCGCGCTTGAGCGGGGAGAACCACTGGCCGTCGTAGACCAGTTCGCCCCAGCGCTGCTCGACCTGCCGCTTGTAGCGGGCCAGTTCGCGCTCGACGGTGACGTTCTCCAGCTCCTGGTGGGCGGTGATCAGGGCGATCGCGCCCGGAGCCTCGTACACCTCACGGGACTTGATGCCCACGAGCCGGTCCTCGACCATGTCGATCCGGCCGATGCCCTGGGCGCCGGCGCGCTCGTTGAGCTGCTGGATGGCCTGCAGGACGCTGACGGCCTTGCCATCGATGGCGACCGGGACGCCGTGCTTGAAGGTGATGATCACCTCGTCGGCCTCGCGGACCTCGGCCGGGTTCGAGGTGTACTCGTAGATGTCCTCGATCGGCGCGTTCCAGATGTCCTCCAGGAAGCCCGTCTCGACGGCACGCCCGAAGACGTTCTGGTCGATGGAGTACGGGGACTTCTTGGTGGTGGCGATCGGGAGCTGCTTCTCCTCGCAGAAGGCGATCGCCTTGTCCCGGGTCATCGCGTAGTCACGGACCGGGGCGATGCACTTGAGGTCGGGGGCGAGGGCGACGATGCCGGCCTCGAAGCGGACCTGGTCGTTGCCCTTGCCGGTGCAGCCGTGGGCGACCGTGCTGGCGCCGTGCTTCTGGGCGGCGGCGACCAGGTGCTTGACGATGGTCGGCCGCGACAGGGCGGAGACCAGCGGGTAGCGGTCCATGTAGAGGGCGTTGGCCTTGATCGCCGGGAGGCAGTACTCGTCGGCGAACTCGTCCTTGGCGTCGGCGACCTCGGCCTCGACGGCACCGCAGGCGAGCGCGCGCTTGCGGATGACGTCCAGGTCCTCGCCGCCCTGGCCGACGTCCACGGCAACGGCGATGACCTCGGCGCCCGTCTCCTCGGCGATCCAGCCGATGGCGACGGAGGTGTCCAGGCCGCCCGAGTAGGCGAGTACGACGCGCTCGGTCACGGGTTTCTCCTCACAGTGCATTCGCTGACATGCATGAGTATGCAGGAGTCTGCATGGTTCGTCAATTCGGGTGGGCCGGGTCCGCCGGACCGGACGACAGGAGCGACCCGCCAGGGATGACGGAAGGCCAGGTCAGGCGGTCATGTGCGGGCCGACGGCCCCACGGCGAGGGCACGGCGGGATGCGCCGCACGAGTGACGGCTCGGACGCGTCGGACCCGCCGCCCGGGCACCGGCTCGACGGCCGGGCGGGTGTCCGCGGACCCATCGGATCGAGATTTCGACCGGCGTCTGAACGGTGGAACGCGCTTTCCCGTACCTCCCCCCGGACGCAGGCGCCGCGTCCGTGCACCCCGGAACGACCAGGACCGACCGAGGACCGAACAGACCGACCGGACGACCGCCGGACGGTCCCCCACCCCCGACCAGAGTGAGGCTTCCGCATGTCCAGGGCTCTTCCGAAGTACCACAGGCGCCGCGTGGCGCTGATCGGCGGCGCGTCCGCCGTGGTGTTGTCCGGAGCGGTGATCGCCGGCTCCGCGCTCGCCGGGGAGACACCCGGCAGCGGCGCGCGGAACGCCACGACGAAGGCGGCGGCCGCGGGCACGGTGAACTGCCCGGCGGTCGCGCCGAGCCTGCCCGCCGTTCCCGCCTCCGCGAAGACAGAGGTCGATCGCAACCTGACCCTGCTCGACACCCAGATCTCCGAAGCGAACAAACGACTCGTCGACACCGCGGGCCAAGGCGGACCCAACTTCGTCCAGAACGCGATCCTCGGCCCCCTCAAGGACAAACGCGTCGCCACCATCAACCGCATCGCCACAGCCATCGGACGCACCACCGCCAAGCCGCAAGGTCTGGACTCCCTCGCGCCCTGCACGCTCGACGCGAGCGGCGGCGCGGCCGGCACGGCGCCGGCCGGGGGTGCGACCGCCACGGCGCCCGCACAGTCGGCCGGCGCCACCGGCAACGCGGGCGACGCGGGTGGCTCCGCCGCCGGGACCATCGACTGCCCGGCGGTCGCGCCGAGCCTGCCCGCCGTTCCCGCCTCCGCGAAGGCCGAGGTCGACCGCAACCTGACCCTGCTCGACACCCAGATCTCCGAAGCGAACAAACGACTCGTCGACACCGCGGGCCAAGGCGGACCCAACTTCGTCCAGAACGCGATCCTCGGCCCCCTCAAGGACAAACGCGTCGCCACCATCAACCGCATCGCCACAGCCATCGGACGCACCACCGCCAAGCCGCAAGGTCTGGACTCCCTCGCGCCCTGCACGCTCACGAAGTGACGTGACAGGCACCGTGGCCGCCCCGCGGAGCGCCGGCCGAGGCGGCCACGGACCATCGGAACGCACAATTCCCTTAGACAGACGAAAGACTTTCCCCGATAATCGTTAGACATGGGAAAGACCTATGAGCGCATAGACGGCCGCCTGCGCAGCTTCATCGAGGCGCAGCCCCTCTTCTTCACCGCGACCGCGCCCCTGTCCGGGGACGGCACGATCAATCTCTCCCCCAAGGGACTCAGCGGGTCGTTCACCGTCCTCGACGAGCTCACCGTGGCCTATCTGGACTTCGCGGGCAGCAACGCCGAGACCATCGCGCACCTGCGCGAGAACGGCCGTATCACCCTCATGTGGTGTGCCTTCCAGGGGCCGCCGAACATCGTCCGGGTGCACGGCCACGGCGAACCGGTCTTCCGCGACGACCCGCGCTTCGGCGAACTGCTCGGGCACTTCCCGGACATCGACCCGGCCTCGCACGGCCTGCGCGCGATCATCGTGGTGAGCGCCGAGCTCGTCCGGGACACCTGCGGCTACGCGGTGCCCTTCATGGCGTACGAGTCGGACCGCGATCTGCACGGGAAGCGCTTCGCCCGCGAGGACGACGCCTCGCTGAGCGCGTACTTCACCAAGAAGGAGCACATCGCGAACAGCATGGACGGCCTTCCCGGACTGCCGTTGCCGCTGCCGCCCAGTACGTTCTGAATCATGCGCCTCGGAGCCGTCGCCCTCGCGTCCGTGTCCCTCCTCGCCATGGCTCCGGGCGGTCCGCCGCTCCTGCCCGAGCGGATGGCGGACACGGGCGGCGGCACCCAGCTGATCACCGCCGAGGCGTCCCGCGCCGACGCCACGTCGGGCACGCTCACCTGGTGGGACCTGCGCGACGGGCACTGGGTGAAGTCCGGTTCGGCGGCGGCCCGCTTCGGCGCGAAGGGGCTGGCCGAGGGCGGATCACGCCACCAGGGCACGAACACCACCCCCACGGGGCTGTACGACCTCCCCTACGCCTTCGGCATCGGGCCCGCGCCCGGCGGGACGCGGGCCTCGTACCGCCGGGTGCACCAGGACTCCTGGTGGTGCCAGGACAACGACTCCCGCTCGTACAACCGCTGGACCGAGCCCCGTCCCGCCGACTGCCGCGCCGCCGAGTCCGAGCACCTGATCGCGTACACGACGCAGTACGAGCACGCCTTCGTGATCGGCTTCAACTACGCGCGGCCCGTGCGCGGGCGCGGCGCCGGAATCTTTCTGCACGTCAACGGGCGCGGCGCGACGGCCGGTTGCGTGTCCGTGTCCCGGGAGGCGATGCGACGCGTGCTCGCGTGGGCCGATCCGGCGCGCGACCCGCACATCGCGATCGGAACGGCGGACGGCCCCACGGCGATCAGCAAGTACTAGCCCCGCCCGGCACGGGCACGGGTACCGGCACCGGCACCGGCGGCACGGAGCTCCGGTCGGCACGTCCTCGGCGGTCCGCTGAACACACAGCGGTCGTGGGCCGTATCTCTGGGCCAGGGAGCCACTCCCCTCGCCCCGTCCCCACGGACGCACACGGAGGAACCGTGTCCACGATCGCCGGTGGTCGCGCCGCGCGGCGCCAGACCATGCGCCGAATCCGCCCACGCCGCTCGCCCGCCGTCCCCTTGCTCGTCGCCGTCTGGGCGGGTGCGGCAGGAGTCGTCTGGCTGTGGTGGAACAACACCCCGTCCATCGCGGACGACAACAGCAGGATCCTCAACGCGGGCCGGATCACCGGGCTGCTCGCCGGCTATCTGATGGCACTGGTGGTGCTCCAGATGGCGCGGGTGCCCGCCCTGGAGCGGCGGGTGGGCTCGGACCGGGTCGCCCGCTGGCACGCCATGAGCGGCAGGTACACGATCTGCCTGGTCCTCGCCCACCTCTTCCTGACGATGTGGGGCTACGCCCTGCAGTCCGGCAAGGGGCTCGGCGGGATCGTGCAGCAGACGGTCGACTCCGTCAACCAGCTGCCCGACATGGGCAAGGCGGCGATCGGCACGGGCCTGCTGGTGCTCATCGCGTTCATCTCGATCGGCGGTGTCCGCCGCCTGATCCCGTACGACACCTGGTACCACGTCCACCTGCTGACGTACGCGGCCGTGTTCCTGACGTTCTGGCACCAGCTGTCCACCGGGAACGACTTCGCCGTCGAGCCGACCGCGAAGACCGTCTGGTACGGGCTGTACGGATCGGTGACCGCGCTCGTGCTCTGGTACCGGATCCTCGCGCCGATCCGCCTCAACCTGAAGCACCGGCTGCGGGTCGAGGCGGTGATCGAGGAGACGCCCGGGATCGTGTCGGTGCTGATCAGCGGCCGCAAGCTGCACCGGATGGGCGCGGAGGCGGGACAGTTCTTCCGCTGGCGCTTCCTGGCGCCCGGGATGCGGCTGAGTTCCCACCCGTACTCGCTGTCCGCGGCGCCCCGACCCACCATGCTGCGGATCACCGTGAAGGCGATCGGCGACCACAGCGAGGCGCTGCGCGACCTGGAGCCCGGCACCCGGGTGTGGGCCGAGGGCCCGTACGGGGCGCTGACGGCGTCCAGGCGCAGCCGCGGCAAGGTGCTCCTGGTGGCGGGCGGTGTCGGCATCACGCCGATGCGGGCGCTGTTCGAGACGCTGCCCGGCGCGTCCGGCGACCTGACGCTCCTGTACCGGGCCAACAGCACGCAGGACCTGGCCCTTTGGGACGAGCTGGCCGCCATCGCCAAGGAGCGCGGGGCCCGCCTGATGTACGCGGTGAACAGTCCCGAGGGTGAGCGTCCGGACATCTCGCCGGACAGCCTGCGCCGGAAACTGCCGGACATCGAGCGCCACGACGTGTTCCTGTGCGGGCCGCCCGGCTTCGCACAGCAGGTCTACGAAGCACTGCGCGGGGCGGGCGTTCCCGCCCGCCGCATCCATCACGAGTCGTTCGAGATGTGAGCGACGGGAGTCAGGAGCGATGAAGAAGAGCCACCCCATTCGGCGCGTCGTGCTCGCCACCGCCGCCACCGTGTCCGGGATCGTCCTGCTGCTGTCGCTGAAGCCCGCGTCCGACCCGGCGTCCGCGTCCGCGGCGGGCGGAGCGGCACCGCAGCAGAGCGCCGCGGCCCAGGAATCGCCCCAGGGAGGTGCCTCGGACGCACAGTCCGGCAGCGTCACCGGAGACGTGGTGAAGACGCAGTACGGGCCCGTCCAGGTCCGCATCACCATGAGCGGCGGGAAGATCACCAAGGCCGAGGCCGTGCAGGCGCCGAGCGGCGGGACCAGCGACCAGAAGACCGAGCTGGCCGTGCCCAGGCTGAACCGGGCGACGGTGGCGGCACAGAGCGCGGACATCGACGCGGTCTCCGGAGCCACCTACACCAGCGGCGGCTACAAGCAGTCCCTCCAGTCCGCCCTGGACAAGGCGAAGACCGCGGGCGGCGGAGCGGCGTCCGCGCCGTCCTCCCCCGCGGGCGGCGGTGCGGCGGCGCAGGCCAAGACGGTCACCGGAGACGTGGCGAAGACCCAGTACGGGCCCGTCCAGGTCCGTATCACCGTGAGCGGCGGGAAGATCACCAAGTCGGAGGCCGTGCAGGCCCCGAGCGGCGGACGCAGCAGCGAGGTGACGAACGATGCCGTACCGAAGCTCGACCAGGAGGCCGTCGCCGCCGGCAGCGCGGACATCGACGCGGTCTCCGGAGCCACCTACACCAGCGGCGGCTACAAGGAGTCCCTCCAGTCCGCCCTGGACAAGGCCGGTGGCTGAGCCGGCCGGGGCGCCGCCCGCGCTGCGCCACGCCGAGGAGGTCATGGGCACGGTCTTCTCCTTCGACGTTCGGGGAGGCGAGCCGCAGGCCGTGCGGACGGCACTGGAGGAGGCGGTCGCCGGACTCCACCGGGTGGACGAGGTGTTCAGCACCTACCGCGACGACAGCCAGATCACCCGGCTCGTGCGCGGTGAGCTGAGCGTCGAGGAGTGCGACCCGGAGGTCGCCGAGGTGCTCGGCCTCGGCGCGGAGGCGGAGCGGCTGAGCGACGGCTGGTTCAGCACGACGTACGAGGGGCGGTTGGATCCGACGGGGATCGTCAAGGGCTGGGCCACCGAGCGTGCGGCGGAGCGTCTCGTCGCGGCCGGGGCGAGCGGGGTGAGTGTCAACGGCGGCGGGGACGTCCAGCTGTTCGGCGTTCCCGGGCCGCACCGCCCGTGGCGGGTCGGGGTGTCCGATCCGTTGCGTCCCGGGTCGCTCGCCGCGGTGGTCTCCGCGGCCGGCGCGGCCGAGCTGGCCGTGGCCACGTCCGGGACCGCCGAGCGCGGCGCCCACATCGTCGACCCGCGCACCGGCAAGTCCGCCGTCACCGATCTCGTCGCGGTGACCGTGGTGGGCCCCCGGCTCACCTGGGTGGACACCTGGGCCACGGCAGCCTTCGCGATGGGCTCGCGGCAGGCTCTGGACTGGCTGGAATCGCTCCCCGACGTCGAGGCGCTGCTCATCACGGCGGGCGACGAGGTCAGGTGCACGGGCGGTCTCGCCCACCGCCTGGGGTGAGCGGAAGAGCCCGCAGGCCGCGCGGACCGGCGCCGCGTGGGCGCCGACGGCCCCCGGCCGGGATCACGAACGCGGGAAGCGGAGGGACGCGCCCTGTCCGGGAGCGCCCCTCCGCTTCTCACGGATCAGTGCCCGTTGCCGTTCTGGGCCAGCCGCAGCAGGTGGTCGGCCAGTGCCTGACCGCCCGTGGGGTTGCGGCTGATCAGGAGCAGCGTGTCGTCACCGGCGATGGTGCCGAGGATGTCGTGCAGTTCGGCCTGGTCGATCGCCGAGGCCAGGAACTGTGCGGCCCCCGGCGGCGTGCGCAGGACCACGAGGTTCGCGGACGCCTCCGCGGAGATCAACAGCTCCGCGGACAGGCGCCGCATCCGCTCCTCCTTCGCCGACTCGCCCAGCGGGGCGCGCGGGGTGCGGAAACCGCCCTCGCTCGGCACCGCGTAGATGAGGTCGCCGTCGTTGTTGCGGATCTTCACCGCGTTCAGCTCGTCCAGGTCCCGGGAGAGCGTCGCCTGGGTGACACTCAGTCCGTCGTCGGCGAGAAGTTTCGCCAACTGGCTCTGGGATCGCACCGGTTGCCGGTTGAGGATGTCCACGATCCGGCGGTGGCGTGCGGTGCGGGTCTGCGGCACGGCAGGCCCGACGGGCTCGTGGTCGTGCGCCTGACTCATCGTCGTCGTCCCATTTCTCAGGATCCGTCCCCGTTGGCTGCGTCGAGGACGCCGGGAAGGGCCTGGAGAAACGCCTCCACCTCGTCGTCGCCGAGGTTCAGCGGTGGCATCAGCCGTACGACATCGGGGGCGGGCGCGTTCACCAGGAAACCGGCGTCCTGAGCCGCCTGCTGCACCTGGGGCGCGAGCGGCTCGGTGAGCACGATACCCAGGAGCAGCCCCGCACCCCGGACATGGTCGACCAACGGGTGGCCGAGGGACTCGATCGAGCCGCGCAGCTTCTCGCCCTGCCGCTTCACGTTGTCGAGCAGGCCCTCGCCCGCGATCGTGTCGAGCACGGCGAGCCCGGCGGCGCAGACGACCGGGTTGCCACCGAAGGTCGTGCCGTGGTGGCCGGGCTTGAGCAGGGCGGCGGCCCGGCCGAAGGCGACGGTGGCGCCCAGGGGCAGCCCGCCGCCGAGGCCCTTGGCGAGCGTGACGACGTCGGGCAGGACACCCTCGTGGGCCTGGTACTCGAACCAGTGGCCGGTCCGTCCGATGCCTGTCTGCACCTCGTCGAGGACGAGGAGGGCTCCGGTGGCGGCGGTGATGGCGCGGGCGGCCTTGAGGTAGCCGGCGGGCGGCACGACGACGCCGTTCTCGCCCTGGACGGGCTCGATGATCACCAGCGCGGTGTCCTCGGTGACCGCTTCGGCGAGTGCCTGAGCGTCGCCGTACGGGACGTGCGTGACGTCGCCGGGCAGCGGCAGGAACGGCTCCTGCTTGGCCGACTGCCCGGTGAGCGCGAGGGCGCCCATGGTCCGGCCGTGGAAGCCGCCCGTGGTGGCGACCATATGGGTGCGGCCGGTGAGCCGGCCGATCTTGAAGGCGCCCTCGTTGGCCTCGGCGCCCGAGTTGCAGAAGTAGACCTTTCCGTCGCGGCCGAAGAGCTGGAGGAGCCGTTCGGCGAGGGCGACGGGCGGTTCGGCGATGAACAGGTTGGAGACGTGTCCGAGGGAGGCGATCTGCCTGCCGACGGCCTCGACGACCGCGGGGTGGGCGTGGCCGAGCGCGTTGACCGCGATGCCGCCGACGAAGTCGACGTACTGCTTGCCGTCGGCGTCCCAGAGCTTCGCGCCCGCGCCGCGCACCAGGGGCAGCCGGGGGGTGCCGTAGTTGTCCATCAGCGCGCCCTGCCACCGCTGGGTGAGTTCGGCGTTCGTCGCGTTGCCGGTCATACGGCGTCCCCCTCTGCGTCGGGCACGACCATCGTGCCGATGCCCTCGTCGGTGAAGATCTCCAGCAGGATCGAGTGCTGGACCCGGCCGTCGATGACGCGGGCCGTGGTGACGCCGTTGCGGACGGCGTGCAGACAGCCCTGCATCTTCGGCACCATGCCGCTGGCCAGCTCGGGCAGCAGTTTCTCCAGCTGGGAGGCGGTGAGGCGGCTGATCACCTCGTCGCTGTCGGGCCAGTCCTCGTAGAGACCCTCGACGTCCGTGAGGACCATGAGGGTTTCGGCGCCAAGTGCCGCAGCGAGAGCCGCAGCCGCCGTATCAGCATTGACGTTGTAGACATGTCCGTCGTCCAGGGAGCGGGCGATCGAGGAGACGACCGGGATCCGGCCGTCGGCGAGCAGCGCCTCGATGGCACCGGTGTCGATGTCGGTGATCTCGCCGACCCGTCCGATGTCGACGCGTTCGCCGTCGATCTCGGGCCGGTGCTTGGTGGCGGTGATGGTGTGGGCGTCCTCGCCGGTCAGTCCGACCGCGAGCGGTCCGTGCTGGTTGAGCAGCCCGACGAGTTCGCGCTGCACCTGTCCGGCGAGCACCATCCGTACGACGTCCATGGCGTCCTCGGTGGTGACGCGCAGGCCGGCCTTGAACTCGCTGACGATGCCGTGCCGGTCGAGGGCGGCGCTGATCTGCGGGCCGCCGCCGTGCACCACGACGGGCTTGAGCCCCGCGTGCCGCAGGAAGACGACGTCCTGGGCGAAGGCGGCCTTCAGTTCGTCGTCGACCATGGCGTTGCCGCCGAACTTGATGACGACGGTCTTGCCGTGGTGCCGGGTCAGCCAGGGCAGCGCCTCGATGAGGGTCTGCGCCTTGGGCAGGGCGGTGTGCTTCCGGGTCACGTTCGTCATGAGGAGTACGCGCTGTTCTCGTGGACGTAGTCGGCGGTGAGGTCGTTGGTCCAGATCGTGGCGGTCTCGGCGCCCGCGGCCAGGTCGGCGACGATGTGGACCTCGCGGTAGCGCATGTCGACGAGCTCGCGGTCCTCGCCCACGCCGCCGTTCTTGCAGACCCAGACGCCGTTGATGGCGACGTTCAGCTGCTCGGGTTCGAATGCGGCGCCGGTGGTGCCGATCGCGGACAGCACCCGGCCCCAGTTGGGGTCCTCGCCGTGGATCGCGCACTTGAGGAGGTTGTTGCGGGCGATCGAGCGGCCCACCTCGACGGCGTCGGCTTCGCTCGCCGCGTTCACCACCTCGACCTTGATGTCCTTGCTGGCGCCTTCCGCGTCACGGATGAGCTGCTGGCCGAGGTCGTCGCAGACGGTGCGGACGGCCTCGGCGAACTCCGCGTGGTCGGGGATGACGCCGGAGGCGCCGGAGGCGAGCAGCAGCACCGTGTCGTTGGTGGACATGCAGCCGTCGGAGTCGACCCGGTCGAAGGTGACCCGGGTCGCGTCGCGCAGCGCCTGGTCCAGGGTCGGGCTGTCGACGTCCGCGTCCGTGGTGAGGACGACGAGCATGGTGGCGAGTCCGGGGGCGAGCATGCCCGCGCCCTTGGCCATGCCGCCCACGGTCCAGCCGTCCTTCGTCACCACGGACGTCTTGTGGACGGTGTCGGTGGTCTTGATGGCGATGGCGGCCTTCTCGCCGCCGTGCGCGCTGAGGTGGGCCACCGCCTGGTCGACACCCGGGAGCAGCTTGTCCATCGGCAGCAGGACGCCGATCAGGCCGGTCGAGCACACGGCGACGCTGCCCGCGCCCACCTCGCCGGCGCCCGCGGCGGTGAGGGACTCGGCGACCTTCTCGGCGGTGGCGTGCGTGTCCTGGAAGCCCTTCGGTCCGGTGCACGCGTTGGCGCCCCCGGAGTTGAGGACGACGGCGGTCAGCTCGCCGCTCCTGAGGACCTGCTGCGACCAGAGCACCGGAGCGGCCTTCACGCGGTTCGAGGTGAAGACGCCCGCGGCGGCGCGGCGCGGACCGTCGTTGACCACGAGGGCCAGGTCCGGGTTGCCGTTCTCCTTGATCCCGGCGGCGATGCCCGCCGCCTGGAATCCCTTGGCTGCCGTGACGCTCACGGTGCGACTCCGATCGTGGAAAGCCCTGTGGTCTCGTCGAGACCGAGGGCGATGTTCATGCTCTGGACGGCACCGCCCGCGGTGCCCTTGGTCAGGTTGTCGATGGCGCTGATCGCGATGATGCGGTGCGCGGCGGCGTCGTACGCGACCTGGACCTGAACGGCGTTGGAACCGTAGACGGACGCCGTGGCGGGCCACTGTCCCTCGGGCAGCAGGTGCACGAACGGCTCGTCGGCGAACGCCTTCTCGTACGCGGTCCGCACGGACTCGGCCGAGACGCCGTCCCGCGCCTTGGCGCTGCACGTGGCGAGGATGCCGCGGGGCATCGGCGCCAGGGTGGGCGTGAAGGACACGGTGACCGGCTCGCCTGCCGCCCCGCCGAGGTTCTGGATCATCTCGGGGGTGTGCCGGTGGACGCCGCCGACGCCGTACGGCGACATGGAGCCCATGACCTCGCTGCCGAGGAGGTGCGCCTTGGGCGCCTTGCCGGCACCGGACGTGCCGGACGCGGCGACGATCACGGCCTCGGGCTCGGCGAGCCCGGCCGCGTACGCCGGGAAGAGAGCGAGCGTGGCGGCCGTGGGGTAGCAACCGGGCACCGCGATGCGCTTGGACCCCTCCAGCGCAGCGCGGGCACCCGGCAGTTCGGGGAGGCCGTAGGGCCAGGTCCCGGCGTGCGCGGAGCCGTAGAACCGTTCCCAGTCGGCCGGATCCTTCAGCCGGAAGTCGGCACCCATGTCGACCACGAGGACGTCCGGGCCGAGCTGCTCGGCGACGGCGGCGGACTGTCCGTGCGGGAGGGCGAGGAACACGACGTCGTGACCGCCGAGCACCTCGGTCGTGGTCTCCTGCAGCACGCGGTCCGCGAGCGGCAGCAGATGCGGCTGGAGCGCGCCCAGGCGCTGACCCGCGTTGGAGTTGCCGGTCAGGGCGCCGATCTCGATGCCGGGGTGCACGAGGAGCAGGCGCAGCAGCTCTCCGCCCGCGTACCCGCTCGCTCCCGCCACTGCCGCTCGTACCGTCATGGAACCCTCCTCTTGGATGGCATGACTATACGTTTCGATGCACGTTTATGCAATCCACTGCATGAATACGCGGGAGCGTCATGCATGCCCATGACAATCATCGGCCCAGAAGTCCGCGCCGCACTCGGGCACGGCGCGGGATGCGCTCGGACGACGGGACGGGGCGCGCGGGCGCCGCCGCCCCGTCGACGGCGACGGATCAGGTACGCGAGTCGCCGGCTCCCGCGGCGCGGGCCGCCTGCTCCGCCTTCTTCTCCTTGATCCGGGCGGCCTCCTTGCGGACGTCCGCCTGCGTGGCGCGCTCGCGCCGCAGCCACTCCGGGTCCTCCGCCTTCAGCGCCTCGATCTGCTCGGTGGTGAGCGCCTCGGTGACCCCGCCCCGGGCGAGACCGGCGATGGAGACGCCCAGCCGGGACGCGACCACGGGCCGCGGGTGCGGGCCGTCACGGCGCAGGTCCCGCAGCCACTGCGGAGGGTCGGCCTGCAGCGCGCTCAGCTCGGCACGCGAGACGACACCCTCCCGGAACTCGGCGGGGGTGGCCTCGAGGTACACACCCAGCTTCTTGGCCGCGGTGGCGGGCTTCATCGTCTGGGTGGTCTGGTGCGACGTCATGCGTCAAGGGTAACGAGCGTGCGAGGCGCCGCCGACCAGGACCGCTGCCCGCCGCCTCGGCCCTCACGACCGGTAACCTGACGAGGTGACTGGCTCCGAAGCACCCCCCTCGTTCCGGCTCGCCTACGTTCCGGGGGTCACACCCGCCAAGTGGGTGCGGATCTGGAACGAGCGGCTTCCCGACATCCCCCTGACCCTGGTCGCGGTGACCGCCGCCGAGGCGTTCGGGCTGCTGCGCGGCGGGGGCGCCGACGCGGGCCTCGTCCGTCTGCCGGTCGACCGGACCGACCTCAGTGCGATCCCCCTCTACACCGAGACCACGGTGGTCGTGGTCCCCAAGGACCACGTCGTGGCGGCCGTCGACGAGGTCACCACGGAGGATCTCGCCGACGACATCGTGCTGCACCCCCTTGACGACACCCTCGAATGGGAGCGTCTGCCGGGGAAGCCCGCCTTCGAGCGGCCGGCCACCACGGCGGACGCCGTCGAGCTGGTGGCGGCGGGCATCGGCGTCCTCGTCGTGCCGCAGTCGCTCGCCCGTCTCCACCACCGCAAGGACCTCACCTACCGGCCGGTCGCGGACGCGCCGGAGTCGCGCGTCGCCCTGTCCTGGCCCGCGGACGAGACCACCGACATGGTGGAGGACTTCATCGGGATCGTCCGCGGCCGCACCGTGAACAGCTCGCGCGGCCGCACTCCGGCCGCCGCCCGGCCGAAGGCCGAGCCCGCCGCCAAGACGTCGCCCAAGCGGTCCGGCAGCGGTGGCGGCACGCGGCAGAAGTCCGCGGGCGGCACGTCGGGCGGGCAGGGCCGGCGCGGCGGCGGCGCCAAGGGCGGGGCCGGCGGCGCGAAGGGCGGGGCACGGCGGGGCAAGCCGCGCCGCCGCTCCTGACCCGGGCGGTCGCGGAGAGGGGCCGCCGCTCCTGACCCGGGCGGTCGCGGAGAGGGGTGGTGCCGAGCACCCGCCCGCCCGACCCAAAAGCCTCGCGACCGGCCCGCCGGAAGTGATCGCCGACGGCGCTTGACCTGGAGCGCGCTCCAGGTTCTACGGTCTTGTCATGACCAGCGGACAGCCCCTCCCGGGCGGCCAGGAGCCGACGCTCACGATCTCCGAGGTCGTGGAGCGCACCGGCCTCTCGCACGACACGCTGCGGTACTACGAGAAGGCCGGCCTCATCGAACGGGTCGGCCGGACCACGGGGAACCAGCGGCGCTACGCGGCGGCCGACCTGGCCTGGCTGGAGTTCCTGATCCGGCTGCGCGGGACGGGCATGTCGATCGCGGACATGCAGCGGTTCGCCGAGCTGCGCTCGCGGGGCGGGGCCACCGTCCCCGAGCGGCTGGCGATGCTCCGCGCGCACCGCGCCGACCTCGCGGACCGGATGCGCGCGCTGCGCCGCAACGCCGCCGCCCTCGACGACAAGATCGACCACTACGAACGGCTGCTCGACCAGCCGGGAACGGACGACGAGACATGAGCGACGCCACCACCCGCGAAGAGCGTTTCGAGCACGGCATGGACGTCCTGAAGCGGGTCGACGGCGAGGTCGGGGAACGGGTCGTCGACTCGCTCTCCGACATCAGCCCCGAACTCGGCCACCAGATCGTCGCGTGGGCCTTCGGCGACATCTACGACCGGCCCGGACTCGTCGCGCGCGACCGCCAGTTGGTGACGCTCGGCATGCTCACCGCCCTCGGCGGCTGCGAGCCCCAGCTCGAAGTGCACGTCAACGCGTCGCTGAACGTGGGGCTTTCGCCCGAGCAGATCGTCGAGGCGATGCTGCACTCGGTGGTGTACTGCGGGATACCGAAGGCGATGAACGCGACGCTGGTCGCGAAGAAGGTGTTCGCCGAGCGTGGGCTGCTGCCCGTCGGACAGCAGCCCACGCCGGCCGCCGCTACCTCTGCCTGATCCGCAGGAAGGTGACGGAGTTCGCCGGGAAGGTGTACGTGAACCTGTCGGCGACCCCTTCGAGGGTGGACGTCACCGGAGCGACCGGTGTGGCCGTCTCGGTGTTCACCGCCTCGGGCGCGGCCGCGAGGGTGGTCACCCGGGCCTTGGGGGCGACCTTCGCGCCACCGAGGTCGATCGCCGTACGGGCCGCCGACGCCTGGGCGTTGACCACCTTGACGACGAGGTCGCCGCTCTTCGCGTCGCGCGTGACGACCTGGCGGAACGGCTCGGCGGGCTTGTCGTCGGTGAAGCTCCCCCACTCCTCGCCGTCCAGGTAGAGGGTCACCTGGCGTCCACGGATCTTGATGTCGACGTCGTAGGCGCGGCCCGTCTCGATCGAGCCGGGCTTGGAGATCAGCGACGACTTGCCGCCGTCGACGGCCTGTTCGACCGCGGAGGTGGTGTTGTTCCAGCCGCCCAGGTTCCACCAGTAGTAGTTGCCGGTGTCCTTGACGCCGAAGGCGACGAGGAAGCCCTCCTTGCCGGACTTCTTGGTGGCCTTCACGTGCAGGTCGTAGTCGTGCCAGGCCGGGTCGCCCGCCGTGACCATGGTGTTCTCGGCGGCCACGTCGGTCTGCACGTACTGCCCGTCCTGCACGCTCCAGCTGCCGCCGCCCGTGTGGGTCCACTGTGAGGCGTCGCCGCCGAAGTCGTCGCCGAACAGCGTGCCGCCGTCCGCTCCGGTGACCTTCACGTCGTCGTACGCCGCCGTGGTCGCCCAGGTCGACAGGCCGACGGCACCCGAGAGGGGTCCGTTCAGCGCGGGTGTGCCGGTGGCGGTCGACGGTACGACACGGTCGCCGACGTTGCTCATGAAGAGCTTCTGCACCTCATAGTCGGCCGAACCCCAGGAGGCGTGGTTGTTGAACCAGATCATGTCCGGACGCCACTGCACGTAGTCCTCGTTGGCGAGCAGCGGGGCGTACGAGGCGAGCTTCACGACGTCCGCGTTGCGCTCCAGGCCGGTCATGTATGCGGCTTCGGAGAGGGCGTTCTTGAAGGTGTTGCCGCCGGAGGCGTACTCGCCGAGGAAGACCTTGGGGCCGTTCCTGTCGTAGGAGTCGTAGCGGTCGTTGTTCTGCAGGAACCACTGCGGGCTGTTGTAGTAGTGCTCGTCGACCATGTCGACGTTCGCGTCCCTGTTGAGCTGCCAGGCCGTGTCGAAGGTGCTTCCGGAGTCGTCGGGGCCCGCGTTCGAGATCACCGTGACGTCGGGGTACGCGGCCTCGACGGCGGTGCGGAACCGCTCGAAGCGGGTGAAGAACTCACGGGGCAGGTTCTCCTCGTTGCCCACTTCCAGGTGGGTGAGGTGGAAGGGCTCGGGGTGACCCATGCGAGCGCGTCGCGCACCCCACTCGCTCGTCACCGGCCCGTTGGCGAACTCGATGAGATCCAGGGTGTCCTGGATGTGCCGCTGGAGCAGGGCGTCGTCGTCCACGGCCCTGTTCTGGCCGCAGCCGGTGACGAGTGCGGGCACCACGGGCAGCGGCATCGCGCCGACGTCCTCGGCGAACTGGAAGTACTCGTAGTAGCCGAGCCCGTAACTCTGGTTGTAGCCCCAGAAGTTGGCGTTGGTGGCGCGCTGCTCGACCGGGCCGACGGTGTCCTTCCACTGGTACGCGCGCTTGCGCTGGTAGCCCGAGGCCTCGTCGTACCCCTGCATGCTGCCGGTGTTGACGAGGCAGCCGCCCGGGAAGCGCACGAAGCCCGGGTGCAGCGCGGCGATCTTCTCGGCGAGGTCCTTGCGCAGGCCGTGCCCCTTGTAGGTGTCGCGGGGCAGCAGCGAGATCATGTCCAGCGCGACGGAACCCTCGGCGGCGACGGTGAGGCGGCCGGTGCTGGTGGTGCGGTCGGGTGTGAACCGCGCCCGGTACTGGGCCCAGCCGCCGCGCACCGTGAGCCGGCGGGCCTCGGCGAGCGTGCCCTCGGCGTCCCGCAATGTCACGGTGAGGGGCGTTCTCGCGTCGGCGCGGGCCCAGACGGAGAAGTCGTAGGCCTTGCCGCTCTCGACCCTGATGCCGGTGTTGTAGCCCGTGTTGGTGACGGACGAGCCGCCGTCCAGGGCGAGGTAGGTGCGGTTGCGGGCGTCGAGGCGTCCGTCGTCGCCGACGGCGCGGGCGGTGCCGGAGACGGTCCACGAGGTGAGCGGCGTGTAGGAGGAGTTGTCTGCGGTGCTGTACTCGAACGACCGGTTCTGCACGAGCTCGGGGTAGAGGCCGCCGTCCGCGGCGCGGTTGATGTCCTCGAAGAAGACGCCGTACATGGTGTCGTCGATCTTCGCGCCGGACCGCTCGGGGTGGACGGTGATCGCGTAGTCGGTGACGTCGTCCGCGGCGGCTCGCGCCGGTCCCGGGACGACGGTGGAGGCCACCAGGAGGGCGGTGGCGGTGAGTCCGAGTCTCCAGCGGGTGCGGGTGGATGACATGAATACTCCGCGGCTCAGTGGTGTGGAGTTGTTCGAAATATCGGACATCGATCAATACTTCGAACGGCAAGATAGGGAGGGGGCAGGAGCGCGTCAATGGGTCGCGCGGCATCGCACGGGACGGAGAGCGGTACACCATGGGCGAGTTCTGGCCAGTGCCGGATGTGCTCTCGTACCTGGCCGGGAGCTGGCGGGTGAGGCGCACCGTGCGCGACCTCGCTAGCGGCGCGGAGGGGCACTTCATCGGCACGACGGTTTTCGGACCGCCGGAGGGCGCGGAACACGCGGGGCTGCTGCACCACGAGTCGGGCACGTTCACCTGGCAGGGCGTCGCCCGGCCCGCCGAGCGGACGCTGCGGTTCCTGCCGGGGGCGGTCCCGGCCGCCGCCTTCGTACAGTTCTCAGACGGCCGGCCCTTCCACGACCTGGATCTGACGACCGGCCGGCACATCGCCGACCATCCCTGCTCGGCCGACCTCTACCGGGGCGAGTTCTCGGTGTACGCGCAGGACCGCTGGCGCACGGTGTGGCGGGTCGGGGGGCCGGCCAAGGACCTGGTCCTGACCACGGACTACGCGCGCGGGGACTGACCGGCCGGGGGCGGGGTGCCGGGGTGCGACGGACGGACAGGGCCGGCGGACACACATGAACGCCGGGATCCCCCGTCCAGGGGTGGTGCGAGCGCTGCGCGCGTGGCTACGCCGCCTCCAGGCGCATGTTCCAGCGGTGGTTGTTGCCGGTGAGGGTGACGGTCGACAGAGGGCGCACGTCGATGTTCCAGTACGTCGACGGCTGGGCCTTGAGCGCGTAGACGAGGGCGGCGCGCACCACCGACGGCTCCGCCACCGCGACGATCCGGCTCCCGTCGTCGACGGGCCGGGTGTCGAGCCATCCGCCGACGCGCTGGATGAAGCCCAGCAGGGACTCGCCGCCGTGCGGGGCCGAGCGCGGGTCTGCGAGCCAGGCGTCCACGGCGTCGGGCTCGCGGGCCATCGCCTCGCCGAGCGTGAAGCCGCGCCACCGGCCCATGTCGCAGTCGCGCAGCGCGAGCTGCACGAGGGGCGCGTAGCCGAGGGCGTCGCCGGTGGCCCTGCTGCGGGGGGTCGGTGAGCAGTAGCGCAGCTCGGACGTCGCCAGCGGCACCAGCCCGGCGGCCGAACGCTGCACCTCGTCCCAGCCCGCCTGGTCCAACGGCCTGTCGTCCTCGAAGCGCTCCGCGAGCAGCGAGGAGCTGCGCGCGGCGGCGACGAACGTGACCCGAAGATGCATGGGCAGATCGTGGAACGCGGGACTCCGCAGGTCAAGGGCCGTTACGCAAGGTATACGCGCACTTACCGAAGCATCAGCGCCATCCACTGGTCCGGCCGGTCGAGCGGCGTGAAACCCAGCTTCTCGTAGACGCCGTGCGCGTCGTGCGTGGCGAGCAGGACGCGGCGCAGCCCGAGCGGGCCGAGGTGGTCGCGGACCGCTGCGACCAGCGCGGTGCCCAGTCCCCTGCCGCGTGCCGAAGGGGCGACGTAGACGTCGCAGAGCCACGCGAAGGTGGCCTCGTCGGTCACCACCCGGGCGTAGGCGACCTGCTCGCCGGACGCCTCCTCGTACACACCGAAGTTGAGCGACCCCGCGATCGCGATGTCCTGCTTCTCACGGGGCCGGCCGAGCGCCCAGTACGCGTCCGCGGACAGCCACCGGTGGACGCGGTCGACGTCGATCCGGGCGGTGTCGGCGGATATCTCGTAGCCCTCGGGGAGGGGGTGCACATCGCTCATGGCGGGGAGGGTCGCAGTCACGGGCCCGGGGCGTCGAGCCGTTTTCGTCCCCTGCCCGCTTGCCCGGAGACCGCCGAGGCTCCGTTCCCGCCCGGCCGGCGCGGGCCCGCGCCGGCCGTCAGCCGAGCACCTCGTCGCAGGCGGCCCGGAGCCTGCGCACGCCCTCGGCGATCTCCTCCGCGTTCGCGACCGCCGCGAAGCTCAACCGGAGGTGCGCGGCCGGGGGTTCGGCGCTGAAGTAGGGACGGCCGGGCGTGACGGCCACGCCGCTGCGCAGGGCCGCGGCGACCAGCGTGGCCTCGTCCATGCCGTCGGGCAGCCGCAGCCAGAGGTGGTAGCCGCCGGACGGGACGTGGGGCAGGGCGAGTTCGGGCAGTCGCAGCCGCAGCGCGGAGGTCATCGTGTCGCGGCGCGCCTTCAGCTCGGCCGACAGGGAGCGCAGATGACGCGGCCATGCGGGCGAGCCGACGAGTTCGAGCGCGGCCTCCTGGAACGGGCGTGGCACGAAGAAGCTGTCGACGATCTGGATGGCGCGCAACCGCTCCAGGACCGGACCGCGCGCCACGAGCGCGGCGACCCGGAAGCTCGGCGAGGTCGCCTTGGTCAGGGACCCGACGTGCACGACGACCCCATCGGGGTCCTCGGCGGCCATCGGGCGCGGCAGCGGACCGCTGTCCTCGTGCACGAGGCGCCGCACGAAGTCGTCCTCGACGACGAAGGCGCCGGCGTCGCGCGCGATGCGCACCACCTCGCCCCGGCGCTCGGGGGCGAGGACGGCTCCGGTCGGGTTCTGGAACAGCGGCTGGCAGACGAAGACCCGCGCGCCGGTCGCGGCGAAGGCGTCGGCGAGCAGGGCGGGCTTCACGCCGTCGGCGTCGACGGGCACCGGCACCGGCCGCAGCCCGGCCGCGCGGGCGATCGCCAGCATGCCCGGATACGTGGGTGACTCGACGAGCACGGGCGCGCCGGGCGGTGCGAGCGCGCGCAGGGCGGTGGTCAGCGCCGACTGGCCGCCCGCGGTGACGAGCACCTCGGCCGCGGTGATCGCGCCCCCGATGCCCCGCGCGAACCATTCACGCAGGTCCGCGAGTCCCTCCATGGGCGGCCGCGACCAGGCGCCGGGGCGGCGCCCCGCCCGGGACAGGGCCGCGCCCATCGCCCGCTCGGGCTGGAGCGAGGGGTGCAGATAGCCGCCGTTGAACTCGACGACGCCGGGCGCCGGGGCGTCCAGGGAGACCAGGACTCCGGACGCGTCCACCGTGCGCGGTACGAGTTCGGCGGCCGCGTCGGCGCTGAGCGCCACCTCCTGCCAGGAGGTGTCCCCGGTGGGCTCGGCGGCGGCGCGCGGCCGGGCGCGGAACGCCCCCGCGCCAGGGCGGGTGACGACGAGCCCTTCGGCGGCGAGCTGTGCCAGTGCCCGTGACACGGTCACCGGGCTGACGCGGAACCGCTCGACGAGTGCGCGACTCGACGGCAGCTTTCCACCTGGCGAGTAGCGGTCGAGTTCTCGCCGCAGCTGATTCGCCAGGTCGGCCACACTGCTACGCTCTTGCATGAGAGCACAGGATAGCGCTACTGCCGAAACCCCGATAGCGGTCACCACCGCAGGGACCGGCGCCGCAGGAGACGGCCTCCAGGCCCCGGACAGCGGTGCCTCGACCGCCCGGGACGACCGCCCCGCCGGTCCCGTCGCCGCGGCACGCACCACCGCTACCGCTACCGCCGGGAGCACGTCCGCTGTCACCGCCACCGCCGGAAGCACGTCCGCCGCGGGCCGGGACCAGGTGCCGGGCGGAGCCGACGCCCGCCGTGCGCCCACGGACAGCAGCGCACCCACCGCCGATGGCGGAGCCGGACGCGCGGCCCGCCGCGCCGGCACCCTCCAGGCCGCCCTCGGCGTCACCGCCTTCTCCCTCACCTTCCCGGCCACCGCCTGGGGCCTGGAGGGCTTCGGCCCCTGGTCCCTGGTGGCCGTCCGCAGCGTGCTGGCGGCAATGATCGCCGGTGGCTGCCTGATGGCGCTGCGAGTGCCGTTGCCGGGCCGCCGGCACTGGGCGGGGCTCGCCGTCGTGGCCGCGGGCGTCGTGCTCGGCTTCCCCCTGCTGACGACCCTCGCCCTGGAGACCTCGACCACCGCGCACGCCGCCGTGGTGGTGGGGCTGCTGCCGCTGACGACGGCGCTGTTCTCCACGCTGCGCACCGGCGCGCGGCCCTCGCGGATGTTCTGGTGCGCGGCCCTCGCGGGAGCGGCGGCGGTGATCGCGTTCACCGTGCAGCAGAGCGGCGGCGCCCTGACCGGTGCGGACGCCTATCTCTTCGGCGCGCTGCTGGTCTGCGCGGCGGGCTACACGGAGGGCGGCCGGCTCGCCCGGGTCATGCCGGGCTGGCAGGTCATCGGCTGGGCGCTGGTCCTGTGCCTGCCGCTCACCGTGCCGGGCATGCTGGTCGCACTGTCCCACGAGCCGGTCCGGCTGACCGCGCACAGCGTGACGGGTCTGCTGTGGGTGGCGGCCGGTTCGCAGTTCCTCGGCCTGGTCGTCTGGTACCGGGGCATGGCGTCCATCGGGATTCCGAAGGCCAGCCAGTTGCAGCTGGCGCAGCCGCTGCTCACACTGGTGTGGTCGGTACTGCTCCTGGGCGAGCAGCTCACACCGGCCGCACCCCTGACGGCCGCCGCCGTTCTGGTCTGCATCGCGCTCACCCAGCGGGCGCGGAGCTGACCGGCACGCACGGGCCGGTCCAACCGGCGCCACCAGCCGTAGACTTGCGGCCACGGACCGCACACTCCCGTACACGACGAGGAGACCGTTCAGATGCGTGCAAACAAGGGCGACCAGCTTGTGCAGCACGGCAGGGTTGTCGGTCAGCACGACAAGGTCGCGGAGATCACCGAGGTGATGGGGGCGCAGGGCGCTCCCCCGTACCGCGTGCGATTCGAGGACGGGCACGAGGCCGTGTGCTCACCGGGCCCCGACTCCGAGATCCGCCACAAGGACATGAGGCAGCAAAGGACCTGAGGCAGCAGTGACCATCGGCTCTCACGCCCGGCGCGCCCGGCGCGGAGGTGTCGCCGACCGCTGGTAGTGGTCGGCGACGACCCGCGCCATCGCACCGATGCGGTCGGAGCCGGCCTCCGTCGCCGAGAAGAAGGCGTGCCCGCGCACCTCGGCGCAGTCACCGGCGAGGGTGAGGTGCCGGGAGAGTTCGGCCGGGTCCCGCCACGCTTCGGGCTGCCCCGGTGCACCGGCCTTGTACAGCGCCTCCCCGACGTAGAGCCGTACGCGCGTGCCCCGGGTGACGTCCGCCCACCAGGGCAGCAGCTCGGCGTAGTCCGCGTCGGCGAAGCCGATGTTCCAGTAGAGCTGGGGACAGATGTAGTCGATCCACTGCTCCCTGACCCACTTCCTGGTGTCGGCGTGCAGGTCGTCGTACGTCTGGATGTGGGCCGCCGTCGCCGATCCGAGCGGGTCGCTCGCCGTGTTGCGCCACACCCCGAAGGGGCTGATCCCGAAGCACGCGGCGGGCCGGGTGCGCGCGAGGGCCTCCGACATCTCCCGCACCAGCAGGTCGATGTTGTGACGCCGCCAGGAGGCCCGGTCCGGGAAGCCGGCCCCGTGTCCCACGTACGCCGCGTCGTCGTCGAAGGCCTCGCCGTCGACGGGATACGGATAGAAGTAGTCGTCCCAGTGGACGGCGTCGACCGGATACCTGCGCACCGCGTCGAGCATCGCGTCCTGCACGAAGGCCCGGACCTGCGGCAGTCCGGGGTTGTAGTAGAGCCGCCCGCCGTACGGCACGATCCAGTCGGGGTGCCTGCGGGCGGGGTGCGCGGGGGCCAGCCGGGCGGGGTCGGTGTGATTCGCGACGCGGTACGGGTTGAACCAGGCGTGCAGCTCAAGACCGCGCGCGTGCGCCTCGCGGACCACGGTGTCCAGCGGGTCCCAGCCGGGGTCCTGGCCCTGGACGCCGGTGAGGACCTCGGACCACGGCTCGTACGGCGAGGGCCACAGCGCGTCGGCCGCGGGCCGCACCTGGAACATCACCGTGTTCAGCCTCAGCCGAACCGCCGTGTCGAGATGGTCGAGGAGCTCGGCGCGCTGCTGGTCGCGGCTCAGTCCGCCGCGCGAGGGCCAGTCTCGGTTGGAGACCGTGGCCAGCCACATGCCGCGGAACTCGCTCTCCGTCCGGTGAGGTCGCGTCGGAGCCGGCGCCGGGGCCGGGGCGGGGTTCGCGCCCGCCCCGGCGTCCCCCTGGGCCGCCAGTCCCGACAGTGCCGCCACCGCGGTCGCCGCGAACGTCCGGCGTGACAGCAGCCCCATCTCCGCATCCCTTCACGCACCCGGTCCGCGCCGTCACGGACCGCCATTTCGCCCCAGGATGCCGGACCCCGACGATCGATCATCGATACTTGGCGGTAACGTGCACGTTCGGAGCAGGCACCGAAACACGGAGGTCCTGCCGGCCGTGCAGATCAGCGAAGGGGACGATGTGACCGACATCGAACGCGTCGGAGTGGTGGGCTGCGGGCAGATGGGTGCGGGCATTGCCGAGGTGTGCGCCCGCGCCGGTCTGGACGTCAAGGTCGCCGAGACCACCGGCGAGGCCCTGGAGATCGGCCGTACCCGGCTCTTCAACTCCCTCTCCAAGGCCGCCGAGCGCGGGAAGATCTCCGAGGAGGAGCTCAAGTCCACCCAGGACCGGCTCAGCTTCACCACGGACCTCGGCGAGTTCGCCGACCGCGACCTGGTGATCGAGGCCGTCGTCGAGAACGAGCAGGTCAAGACCGAGATCTTCCAGGTCCTCGACCAGGTGGTGACGCGGCCCGACGCGATCCTGGCCTCCAACACCTCCTCGATTCCGCTGGTGAAGCTCGCGGTCGCCACCTCGCGGCCCGACCAGGTCATCGGCATCCACTTCTTCAACCCGGCGCCGGTCCAGAAGCTCGTCGAGCTGATCCCGGCGCTGACCACTTCCGAGGGCACCCTCAGCCGGGCCCAGCTGTTCGCCGAGAAGGCGGTCGGCAAGCACGCCATCCGCGCCCAGGACCGCTCGGGCTTCGTGGTCAACGCGCTGCTCATCCCGTACCTCCTGTCGGCGATCCGGATGTTCGAGTCGGGCATCGCGAGCCGCGAGGACATCGACAACGGCATGGAGCTCGGCTGCGCCCACCCGATGGGCCCGCTCAAGCTGTCCGACCTGATCGGCCTCGACACGGTCGCCTCGGTCGCCCACTCGATGTACGAGGAGTACAAGGAGCCGCTGTACGCCGCTCCCCCGCTGCTCCAGCGCATGGTGGACGCGGGCCGCCTGGGCCGGAAGTCGGGATCGGGCTTCTACACCTACGGCTGACACCCGGACTGCACGGTCCACGGCCGACACCCCTGGCCGACTACGGATCGTGAGCTGATCACGAGCATCGGCTCGCGCGGGCCCGGCACCCTTTTCGGTGCCGGGCCCGCGCCATTCACACACCGTGTGCGCGCCGGGCCCGCATATGCCCGTCGCACACGCTCCCCACGCGTCCACCAGGCGAGTTGACTTTCCGTGCGCATGTAAGGGATGGCACGACTACGGAAAGGAGCGGACTCGTGACCGCCGACCCCGAGCATCCCGTGGTCCCAGGGGAACTCGCAGAGTTACGCCGGTCCCTCGAAGTGGGGCTCACTCGCATAGAGGGAGGACTGGCACTGCTCACTCAGCGCGACGACCAGACCGCCAAGGATCTCGACGACCTGAGCACACGGGTCGTCGCCCTCGAACACACCCGCTGGCCACTGCCCACCCTCGCCGTCCTCGCGGCCGTTGGCGCGCTGGCCGTGGCGGTCTGGCAGGCTCTGGGCCACTAGGTCCCCGGACGCCGTGGGGGGGGACGGATCAGGGCAAGGCGTCCTGCCCGAGCCTGAGATGGTGCAGTAGGAGCAGTGCGGCAGCCATGTTGGCGGCCGGGACCTCGCCGCGGGCGACCATGTCGGGGACGAGCTTCAGGGGAACCCATTCCCGACGGTCGGACTCGAAGTCGTCCACGGGGTGTCCGATGTACGCACCCTCGTCGGCCCAGAAGATGTGGTGCCGGGCGTCGGTGAGCCCGTTGGAGGGCTCGACGCTCATCAGATGCCTCAGGGGTCCCGGCCGCCAGCCGGTCTCCTCCTCCAGTTCGCGGGCCGCCGCGACGGCGATGTCCTCGCCGTCCTCGACGACACCCGCCGCAAGCTCCCATCCCCAGCTGTCGGTGATGAAGCGGTGCCGCCACAGGAGCAGCACTTCGTTGGCCTCATTCACCACAGTGGCCACGGCCACGGGCCGCAGCCGTATCAAAAAGTGATCGAGGTGCCGACCGTCCGGCAGCTCCACATCTGCGAGATTGACGCTGAACCAGCGGTTTGCGTACACAGTTTGTTCGTTCTGTTTCGTCCACTGCACGGTTCTGCCACCTTCCGCCGAGTAGATGGCAATATCGCAGCAGGAGCGTCCTGACAGCAGGCTCACAGCGGTCGGGGCACGGTGCAGCGGCGGTCGAACCTTTTCGTGGCGCCTTCCCTACAGCGGTACGCGCAATGCCCCGTCGATGAGCTCGGCGGCCTCGGCCGTGCCCGCGCAGCCGCTGCGCACCAGGTGCTCGCGCACCGCGCGCAGTCTGTCGCGCAGCCGCTGGGACTCCATCCCCCGCGCCTGTTCGGCCATTTGAACGGCGGTGGCCACCGCCTTGTCGGCGTTGCCCTGACGCAGCTCGATCTGGCTGAGCATCGCCAACCGGTGCACCCGCCCCCGGTCGTGCGCCGGGTTGTCCACGGCGGCCGCGGCGTGCTCCCCCGCCGCCACCAGGTCGCCGAGGCTGAGCAGGGCCTCCGCCACCTGCACGTTGACCAGGCCCGGCTGGACATAGCCGGTCTCGTCGGGCTCGTACCCGCGCCGGATGCGCTCGGCGGCCTGCTCGGCACGCCGTATGCAGGACAGCGCACTGCTGCCGTCGCCGAGGTGTGCGTACGCCTTGGCCTGCATCGCGTAGAGGTCGGAGGCGAGCGCCGGCGTGATGTGCCGCCCGGCGGCGCGCAGCGCGGCCTCGGCGAAGGCCACGGCCTGCCGGTACTCGCGCATGAACAGCGACTGGTTGACCAGCAGGGCTATGACGTAGGCCCCGAGTCCCCTGTCCCCGCTGGCCTTCGCCAGGCGCAGCGCCTGATGGAAGTAGCGCTGGGCCAGTCCGTGCGCGTCGGAGTCGTAGGCGCAGATGCCCGCGATGGCGACCAGGCCGCCCGTGGCGCGGTGCAGCTGGCGGCCGGTGGCATCGGTGTAGCTGCCGCGCAGCAGCGGCGCCGTCTCGGAGTTGAGGAACCCGACGATCCGGGTGCGGGTCGCGATACCGCCCGCCTTGCGGTACATCTGCTCGTAGTGGGCGCGGGCCGCCCGCAGCATGTCGATGTCCGCCATGCTGACGCGGTGCCGTCCGCCGCGCGAGACGTCCACGTCCTCGGGCGGGTTCTCCCATTCCCACACCGGCATCACGGCGGGCGTACCGGTGACGGCGGGCGCGCCGAGTATGTGCGGGCGCTGCTGCTCGTCGGAGCGCCACAGGGCGGTGGCCCGCTCCACGAAGCCGGACAGCGAGGTGCCGTGCGGGGTGGCCGGTTCACCGGGCACGCCCAGTCCGATGTCGTCGAGCGTGACGGGCCGGTGCAGCCGGCCCGCGAGCACCTCACAGATCAGGTCGGGTACCTGGCCACGGGGGCGCTGCCCCTTCAACCAGCGCGCCACGGCCGTGTGTTCGTACCGCAGCGCGAGTCCACGTGCTCTGCCCGCCTGATTGACATGGGCGGCGAGTCCCGCGTGCGAGATGCCGGCCTCGTCGAGTATCGCGTCGAGCAGTGTGTTGGGCTGCATGGAGGCCCCCCGGGTGGCTCGGTGCCGTCAGAGTAGTGCGTCCGCTTTCACACGGGGTGTGAAAGGAATGCCCGTATCCGGGCAGTGCGCGCGCTGTCGCAGAGCGTTTCTGGCCGGTTGACTGAAATGCCTCGCAAGAGGCCGGCCGGGCCGCCGGCTCCCCCTCGTACAGTGCGGCGGCCCGCTTCCGCGCCGTCCGCCCAGCTGCCTGCCCGACACTCCGTGGCGGGGCGGACGGCGCACGCCGCGGCGTCAGTTCACCTGCTGGGCGACGGAGGCGCCCTGTTGCACAGGGACGCATCGGCGGTCGTTGCGCAGCACGAGCAACGCGACGTCGTCGGCGGGCGATCCGCCGGCATGGCGCAGGACCCGGGCGAGCACACCACGCAGGACGGATCGGGGTGAGGCGGGCTGGACACGGACCACGTCGGCGAGCACGGCCTGCAACGGGAAGAAGCGGCCGTGCCCGTCGCGCGCGTCCTCCACCCCGTCGGTGTACAGGAAGAGCCCTTCCCCGGGCTGCAGGCGACCGCAGTGCTCGGCGGGCAGCTCGGCAGGCAGCGGGAACGGCCCGAGCGGCGGCAGGGGTTCGCCCGTGGACAGCCGCTCGACGTGACCGCGCGCACCCGCCCGTTCCGTGTGGCTGCGCAGCAGATAGGGCCAGGGATGGCCGCAGTTGAGGGCGTACACCTCGCCGTCGCGGCGGATCTCCAGCAGCAGCACGGTGACGAACTCCTCGGCGACCCAACTGTCCGGATCGGTCCCGGCCGAGGGGTGCTCGGCCCGGGCCCGCTCACGCAGGTACCGGGCCAGCGCGCGTTCCAGCCGCTTGAGGACGGAGCCGAGTTCGGGCTCGTCGTGCACGGCCTCGCGGAAGCTGCCGAGGACGGCGGCGACGGTCCCGATGGCACCGATACCGTGGCCCCGGACGTCACCCATGACGATCCGTACCCCGTGCTCGGTGGCGATCACCTCGTACAGGTCGCCGCCCACGTTCGCGCCGCGGTCGGCGGACAGTTGTGCCGCCGCGACGTTCAGCCCGTCGATACGCGAGGGCAGGGGGCGCAACAGCACGTTCTGGGCGGCGCCCGCGACCTTGCGGATCTGCCGCAGCTCTCGCAGCAGTGCGCCCCTGACGTGCAGTATCAGGCCCGTGCCCACCGCGAAGAAGACCGCGCTGGTGACGATCCGCGCGCCCAGCCCGTCCTCCTGCGCGAGCGGGCAGGCCATCTTGTACGTGATCGCCATCGCGCCCCAGACGGTGGGCAGCCCCAGGCTCAGCACCCGGCGCAGCGGGCGCCGCCCGTCGCGGCGGACCGTCGTCCCGGGGCCCGGATACGCGACACGCCCCCGGCCGATCCGGGGCCCTCTTCGCCGCACGGCCCGGGTGAGTCCGGCTCGCAGTCCGTCGCCCCTGCCCCGCGGCCTCAGGCCCGCCCGGGCCAGCACCCGCGAATGCGTCCGGGGCTTCGCCCTACGGGGAGCCCCAGCCTTGATACGGATCATGCCGATTGGCCCCCCAATAGGCCCTGACAGCGCAGAAGGCCTCCGAGAGACCGGTCCGATTCTTTCGACCGCATGCCCCGATCGGGCCAGATCGCCCGGAGTTGTCACCCCAAAGAGTGAGGGGTACATCCGGACTCCCGGATGTACCCCTCATCACGCCCTCGACTGTGCCGGGCTCACGCCCCGCGCAGCACCGCCCCGGTGCGCTCGGCCGCCAGGGCGACGGCCGCGTCACGGGCCGCGGAGGCCTCGTCGACGGTCAGGGTGCGGTCGGTGGCACGGAACCGCAGCGCGTAGGCGAGGGACTTCTTGTCCTCGCCGAGCTGCTCGCTCTCGTAGACGTCGAAGAGCCGGATGGACTCCAGGAGCTCACCCGCGCCCTCGCGCAGCGCGGCCTCGACGTCGGCGTGCGGGATCTCGCGGGAGACCACCAGCGCGACGTCCTGCGTGGCGACCGGGAAGGTGGAGATCTTCGGGCCCTTGGGCAGGCCCGCGCTCGCCTCCTCCAGCGCGTCCAGGTCCAGCTCCATCGCGCAGGTGCGCGGGGCCAGGCCCAGGGTCTTCAGAACGCCGGGGTGCAGCTCACCGGCGTATCCGATGACCTTCTCGGTGCCGTCGACGAGCACGGCGAGCTCGGCGCAGCGGCCCGGGTGCCACGGCCCGTACTGACCGGAGCGGACGAGGAGTTCGGTCCCCGCCTCGCGGGCCAGGATGCGCGCGGCCTCGACGGCGTCCGCCCAGTCGGCCGGGCGGCCCTTGCCCCACCAGCCGGCCTGCTCGCGGGCGCCCGCGAGGACGACGGCGGCGTGCCGGGGCTGGAAGGGCAGCGCGGCGGTGAGCGACGCGATCTCCTCGTCCGTGGGACGGCGGTCGACCGGCAGCCGTCCCGCGACGCGCAGCTCCCGCTGCGGGTGGAAGACCAGACCGGTCTCGAAGAGCGCCAGGTCGTGGCTGCCGCGGCCGTCGTTGCGGCGCAGCGCGCCGAGCAGACCCGGCAGCAGCGTCGTACGGAGCGCGGGCTCCTCGTCGGAGAGCGGGTTGACCAGCTTGACGACCTTGCGCTTCGGGTCGTCGGCGGCGAGGCCGAACTGGTCGAAGACGTGCTCGCCGATGAACGGGTAGTTCAGCGCCTCGACGTATCCGGCACCCGCCAGGGCACGGCCGATACGGCGGTGCAGGCGCTGCCGGCCGGTGAGGCCGAGGCCCGCCGGGGGCTTGGGCAGCGTGGAGGGCAGGTTCTCGTAGCCCTCCAGCCGGATGACCTCTTCGGCCAGGTCGTTCGGGTCGGTCAGGTCGGGCCGCCAGGACGGCACGGTGACGATCAGCTCGTCCTGCCCGTAGACGTCGCAGCCGACCTGCTGGAGACGGCGGACGACGGTCTCACGGCCGTAGTCGACGCCCGCGACCTTGTCCGGGTGGTTCGCCGGGATGGTGATGGTGTGCGGCGCGGACGGCGCGATGACCTCGGTGACGCCGGCGTCGGCGGTACCGCCGGCCAGCAGCACGAGCAGGTCGACGGTCCGCTGGGCCGCGGCGGACGCGGCCTGCGGGTCGACACCGCGCTCGAAGCGCTTGGACGCCTCGGAGGCCAGCTTGTGACGGCGGGCCGTCCGCGCGATCGAGATCGCGTCGAAGTGCGCGGCCTCGACGACGACCTCGGTGGTGGTGCCCTCGGTGTCGTCGATCTCCGTGTTGGCGCCGCCCATCACGCCCGCGAGGCCGATGGGACCGCGGTCGTCGGTGATCACCAGGTCCTCGGCGTCGAGGGTGCGCTTGACGCCGTCGAGGGTGGTGAGCTTCTCGCCCTGCTCGGCGCGGCGCACACCGATCGCGCCCTGGACGCGGGAGCGGTCGTAGGCGTGCAGGGGCTGGCCGAGCTCCAGCATCACGTAGTTGGTGATGTCGACGGCGAGCGAGATCGGGCGCATGCCCGCCTTCTGCAGGCGGCGGCGGAGCCAGATCGGGGAGCGGGCCTCGGGGTCGAGACCGGTCACCGTGCGCGCCGTGAAGCGGTCGCAGCCGGCCGGGTCGCCGACCTGCACCGGGTAGCCGAACGCGTTCGGGGCCGGTACGTCGAGGAGCGCCGGGTCGCGCAGCGGCAGGCCGTACGCGATGGCGGCCTCGCGGGCGATGCCGCGCAGCGAGAGGCAGTAGCCGCGGTCGGGGGTGACCGCGATGTCGAGGACCTCGTCGACGAGCTGGAGCAGCTCGATCGCGTCGGTGCCGACCTCGACCTCGGGCGGCAGCACAATGATGCCGCCGCTGCCGTCGTCGCCCATGCCCAGCTCGTCGCCGGAGCAGATCATGCCGTGCGAGGTCTTGCCGTACGTCTTGCGCGCGGCGATGGCGAAGTTGCCGGGCAGGACGGCGCCCGGCAGCACCACGACGACCTTGTCGCCGACCGCGAAGTTGCGGGCGCCGCAGACGATCTCCTGGGGCTCACCGGTGCCGTTGGCCGTGCCGACGTCGACGGTGCAGAAGCGGATGGGCTTCTTGAAGCCCTCCAGTTCCTCGATGGTCAGCACCTGGCCGACGACGAGGGGGCCCTTGAGGTCGGCGCCGAGCTGCTCGACAGTCTCGACCTCCAGGCCTGCCGAAATGAGCTTGGCCTGGACGTCGCGCCCGGTCTCCGTCGCCGGCAGGTCGACGTACTCCCGCAGCCAAGAAAGCGGGACCCGCATCAGATCTCCATCCCGAACGGCCGGGTGAACCGGACGTCACCCTCGACCATGTCTCGCATGTCTTCGACGTTGTGGCGGAACATCAGCATCCGCTCGATGCCGAACCCGAAGGCGAATCCGCTGTACTTCACCGGGTCGACGCCGCAGGCGACGAGCACCCGCGGGTTGACCATGCCGCAGCCGCCGAGCTCGATCCAGCCCTCGGACGAGCAGGTCCGGCAGGGGCGGTCGGGGTTGCCGACGGACTCGCCCTTGCAGACGTAGCAGAGCATGTCCATCTCGGCGGACGGCTCGGTGAAGGGGAAGTAGTTCGGGCGCAGCCGGGTCTTCATGTCCGAGCCGAAGAGCGACTGGACCATGTGGTCCAGGGTGCCCTTGAGGTCGGCCATGGTCAGGCCCTCGTCGATGGCCAGCAGCTCGATCTGGTGGAAGACCGGGGTGTGCGTGGCGTCGAGCTCGTCCGTGCGGTACACACGGCCGGGGCAGACGATGTAGACGGGCGGCTCGCGGTCGAGCATGGCGCGGGCCTGCACGGGCGAGGTGTGCGTCCGCAGGACGACACCGGACTCACCGTGGTCACCCTTGGGGCCCTCGACGAAGAAGGTGTCCTGCATCTGCCGGGCCGGGTGGTCAGGGCCGAAGTTCAGGGCGTCGAAGTTGAACCACTCCGCCTCGACCTCGGGGCCCTCGGCGACCTCGTATCCCATGGACACGAAGACGTCGGCGACCCGCTCCATCATGGTGGTCAGCGGGTGGCGGGCGCCGGCCGGCACGCGGTCGTAGGGCAGTGTGACGTCCACCGCCTCCTCGACCAGGACGCGGGCGTCGCGCTCGGCCTCCAGCTCGGCCTGGCGTGCGGCGAGGGCCTTGTTCACGGCGCCGCGGGCCTGGCCCACGCGCTTGCCGGCGTCGGCCTTGGCGTGCGGGGGCAGGGCGCCGATCTCGCGGTTGGCGAGGGCCAGCGGCGAGGTGCCGCCGGTGTGGGCGACCTTGGCCTCCTGGAGCGCGTCGAGGTCACCGGCGGCCGCGAAGGCGGCGAGCGCCTCGTCCCGCATGCGCTCGATCTCTTCCGGTTTCAAGGCCTCGACCTCTACAGGGTCGTACGACTTATTCGGTGCCGACATCTCTTCCCGTGCTTCCGGTTGGCTGGCTGAGGGTCCCCGTCCCGACTCGGGGGACGCGTCGTCCCTGAAACGGGGACGCAAAGGTGCCAAAGGCCGAGTCTAACGGGGTGGGAGACAGCCTTGGACGCGCAGTCCAAGGGGTGGCTCCCTCATGCGTGCGCCCGTGGGGCCTCTTCGGCGTCAGAGGAGATGCGCCGGGGTGCCCACGGGCAACGTAAATCGGAACTCGGCGCCGCCGCCGGGGGCGCGGCCGACCGTGATGGTGCCGCCGTGGGCTTCGACGATGCCCTTGACGATGTAGAGCCCGAGGCCGGTGCCGCCGCGCTTGCTGCCCCGCCAGAAGCGGGTGAAGACGCGGTTCATGGACTCCTCCGGGATGCCGGTGCCCTCGTCGCTCACCGTGACCGACGTGGCGGTGTTCTCGCCGTCCTCCCGCTCGTGCGGGGACACCGAGGGTGCCAGATCAATGGTGACGGTTCCCTCGCCGTGACGCACGGCATTTTCGAGCAGGTTGCTGAGCACCTGGTCGATCTTGTCCGGGTCGGCCCACAGGGCGGGCAGCGGCTGCTCGATGCGCAGCAGGAAGCGGTCGGCCGACTGGCCCGAGGCGACGTACGCCTGGATGTGCCGGCCGACGGCCGCACCGATGTCGACGGGCTGGCGGCGCACCTCGAGACGGCCCGAGTCGATGCGGGAGATGTCGAGCAGTTCGGCGATGAGCCGGGTGACCCGGTTCGCGTCGGCGTCGACGGTCTCCAGCATGAGCTTCTTCTGGTCGTCCGTGAACCTCTCCCACTTCGCCAGCAGCGTCGCGGTGAAGCCCTTGACGGAGGTCAGCGGCGAGCGCAGCTCGTGGGCGACCGTCGCGATCAGTTCGGCGTGGCTGCGCTCGGTGCGGCGGCGGGCCTCGGTGTCACGGAGGGAGACGACGACGCGGTGCACGGGGCCGGTGGGGCGCGTCCGCACGTAGCGCGCGGAGACGAGGACCTCGCGCGCCCCGGGCAGCAGCAGATTGCGCTCGGGCTGGGCGTTGCGGATCGCGAGACCGCCGTACGGGTCGGTCAGCTGCCACCATCTGCGGCCCTCCAGGTCCTCCAGCGGGAGCACCGTGTCGAGCCCGCGTCCGAGGGCGTCGGCGGCGGGGACCGCGGTGATCCGGGCCGCGGCGGCGTTGAAACAGATCACCACGCCGTGCTCGTCGGCCACGACGAGCCCGTCGGGCAGGTCGTCGGGGTCGATGGCCAGGTCGGCCGGGACACGTCCGGTGGTGGGGTCGCCGTGCCGGGACGTGGGTGTGCCGCGCACCTCCCGTGCTCGCGGCGCCTTCTGCGCACCGCTCGTGCCGACACTCATCCCCGTACCCCACCTCTCGTCTGGCGCAGGGCCCCCGAGCCCGTCACCCTACTAGCTGTCGGTGACGGAGCGGCACCCTCCGGAGGCGCGCTGTGCACGGGCGGACGCGTAGAGACATACGGCGGCGGCCGTGGCGAGGTTCAGGCTCTCGGCCTTTCCGTGGATGGGTACGCGCACGACGGCGTCGGCCAGCGCCCGGGTCTCCTCCGGAAGCCCCCAGGCCTCGTTCCCGAACACCCAGGCGGTGGGGCCGCCCATGGTGCCCTTGTCCAGCTCGTCGTCGAGGTCGTCGTCGCCCGCGCCGTCCGCGGCGAGGATCCGCACCCCGGCGTCCTTGAGGCCCTGCACGGCCCGCTCCACGGGCACGCCGACCGCGACGGGGAGATGGAACAGCGAGCCGACCGAGGCGCGCACGGCCTTGGGGTTGTACAGGTCCACGGAGGCGTCGGTCAGGACGACGGCCTCGGCGCCCGCGGCGTCGGCGCACCGCAGCACGGTGCCGGCGTTCCCGGGGTCCCGGACGTGGGCGAGGACGGCGACGAGCCTGGGCCGGGCTTCGAGGACGTCCTCGAAGGGGGTGTCGAGGAACCGGCAGACGCCGACGAGTCCCTGCGGGGTCACGGTGGTCGAGATGTCGGCGATCACCGTCTCGTCCGCGAGGTGCACGCGGGCGCCGGCGTCCCGGGCCTCGCCGATGATGTCGGCGTACCGCTCCGCCGCCTCGACGGTCGAGAAGAGTTCCACGAGGGTGGCCCGACCGTGCGCCCGGTGGGCCGCCGCCTCCCGTACGGCCTGCGGGCCCTCGGCGAGGAACAGCTGCTCCTTGCCCCGGAAGTTCCGCTTGGCCAGCCGCCGCGCGGCGGATACGCGGGGCGAACGCGGGGAGATCAGCTCGGGGGCGGCAAAGGGCATGGGCTCACCTTCGGAAGTTCACGGGTACTTGTCGGGCGCGGGCCCGCGGTCGACGGGTACGGGCAGGGATGCGGGCCGCCGTGTGCACGACGTGTCCGGCCGCCCGCGCGCACGGGGCGCCGCCCGTCCGGACGCAGCAGGACCCGCAGGCCTCGGGCCTGCGGGTCCTCCGGTCGCACCGGCCTAGCGCCGGTGCAGCGTCACGCGGCCTTCGGCGCGTTGACGTCCGACGGCAGCGCCTTCTGCGCGACCTCGACGAGCGCGGCGAACGCGTTGGCGTCGTTGACGGCCAGCTCCGCGAGGATCTTGCGGTCCACCTCGATGTTGGCGGCCTTCAGACCCTGGATGAGGCGGTTGTACGTCATGCCGTTCTGGCGGGCCGCAGCGTTGATGCGCTGGATCCACAGCTGACGGAAGTCGCCCTTGCGCTTCTTGCGGTCGTTGTAGTTGTAGACCAGCGAGTGGGTGACCTGCTCCTTGGCCTTGCGGTACAGGCGCGAACGCTGACCGCGGTATCCGGAGGCCTGCTCCAGGATCGCCCGGCGCTTCTTGTGGGCGTTGACTGCCCGCTTGACGCGTGCCACTTTGTTTAACTCCTTGTAGCGGGGCCGTGGTGGTCGTCACACGGCCCGAAATCGATTGGGTCCCGGTCCAGACGCGCGGCGCCGAGGCGCCGGTGCGTCACTTGCCGAGAAGCTTCTTGATCTTCTTGGCGTCGCCCGGGGCCATCTCGGCGTTGCCGGTGAGGCGACGCGTCAGACGGGACGACTTGTGCTCGAGCAGGTGGCGCTTGCCGGCGCGCTCACGGAGCACCTTGCCGGAGCCGGTGACCTTGAAGCGCTTGCTGGCACCGCTGTGCGACTTGTTCTTCGGCATAGCGCCGTTATCTCCTCGTCAGTGGCGTTCCGGTGCCCGGTCGTGAAACCGGGCACGATGGAACGTCATATGTATCGATTGACATCCCCGGACTGCTGTCCCGGGCGCCTCGGACTCCCGTCCTGAGCGCTCCCGGGGCGTGGGTCCTGGGATCAGGCCTCGGCGGGAGCCTCGGCCGGAGCCTCGGCGGAAGCCTCGGCCGGGGCCTCGGCGGTCTCGGCCTCGGCGGCGTTCTGCGAGCGACCGGGGTTGGCCTTCGCTTCCGCCTTGCGGGCCGCCTGGGCCTCACGGGCCTCGGCCATCGCCTCGGTCTTCTTCTTGTGCGGACCGAGAACCATGATCATGTTCCGGCCGTCCTGCTTCGGGTTCGACTCGACGAAACCGAGGTCCTGGACGTCCTCCGCGAGACGCTGCAGCAGTCGGTAGCCCAGCTCGGGCCGGGACTGCTCGCGACCACGGAACATGATCGTGATCTTGACCTTGTCGCCCTGCTTGAGGAACCGGACGACGTGACCCTTCTTGGTGTCGTAGTCGTGCGGGTCGATCTTCGGCCGGAGCTTCATCTCCTTGATGACCGTGTGCGCCTGGTTCTTGCGCGCCTCACGGGCCTTCATGGCCGACTCGTACTTGAACTTCCCGTAGTCCATGAGCTTGCAGACGGGCGGACGGGCGTTCGCCGCGACCTCGACCAGGTCCAGGTCGTACTCCTGCGCAAGCTCCAGGGCCTTGGCAAGCGGAACAATCCCGACCTGCTCGCCGCTGGGACCGACAAGTCGCACCTCGGGAACGCGAATCCGGTCGTTGATGCGGGGCTCGGCGCTGATGGATCCTCCTCGGTAGCACCACACGGCGGTCTGGCGGACAGCCGCGTATGTCTCTGATGACACGTGGACCAACCACCGCGGGGCATGAAAAATGCCCCGTGACGGAACACAGGCGGGGCTCCATGACTACCGGAGCACCGCCGCGGTGAACCGCGGGGCGCACTATCGGGCGACTCCACCGTCCGTACGGAACGGTGGTGGCCGCCTGACCGGGTGACCCGCCGCCCCGGAGGACGGTCAGGTGGGAGATCGGAGCCTCCACTTGTGGGTCGAGCACATACGTGTCCGACCGGTCGTTACACAAGGTTAGCAGCTCCCCCGGGCCCGCGCTAACCGGGCGCCTCGGGCTCCCCCGCGCGGACGGCCGCGCACCTGGGCCTATCGTGTCAGGTATGAGTGACACCCCTCCCCAGACTCCCGACTACGACACCATGGCCCGCGACATCGCCGAGGTCCCGGCGGTCGAGGTGATCGTGACGGTCGCCGTGAACCTGATGAGCGCCGCCGCCGTGAAGCTCGGTCTGACCGAGGAGGGGGACGAGCACAAGGACCTGGACGAGGCGCGCAAGCTGGTCACCGCGCTGGCCGGGCTGCTCGACGCGAGCGCGACCGAGATCAGCTCCTTCCACGCGGCGCCGCTGCGCGACGGCCTGAAGTCGCTCCAGCTGGCGTTCCGCGAGGCGTCGATCGTCCCGGACGAGCCGGGCCAGGGGCCGGGCGAGAAGTACACGGGCCCGGTCTACGGCTGACCTTCACTCACCGACGTACGTACAGGGGCTCGCCCGGCGGCGTCGCCTCGGCCGGCAGCAGCGCCAGGTCGAGGCCGCGCACCAGGCGGGCCCTCAGTGTCTCGTCGGCCGCGAGCCGCTCGGCGACCGAGCGGGCCGCCTCGGCCGGGGCGGCGGACGGGTCGAGCACGAGGGCGAGGGTGCCGTCGGCGCGGCCGGGCCCGAGGTGGGCGCGCAGCACCAGCGGCTCGGCGGCGACCGCGGCCCGCACCGCGGCCACGACGGCCGGGTCGGCGAGCGGGTCGGTCGAGGTGCGTCCCTCGGCGAGCGCGAGCAGCGCCGGGCCCGTCAGCTCGTAGGGCACGGGCCCCGCCATGTCCAGGACGATCGTGTCGGCCTTCTCGTGCGCGGCGGCCTGCAGCGCCTGGTGCAGGGGTACGGCGACGGGGCGGGCCGCGGGGTCCCAGCGGGCCAGCGACTCGGTGGACGTGAAGGCGGGCAGCGCCGTGCGGTGGCCGGCCTTCAGGGTCGGCACCGCCATGTCGCTGGTCTTCTCGTGACGCAGTCCGTTCTCGTCCTCCTCGACCTCGCCGAGGACGGCCACCACGGGCACGAGCAGCCGGGCGCCCTTGAGCGCCTCCAGGACGGGCCCGACGGCGGTGCGGTCCTCGGCCCAGGCCGCGAGCGCCGCGCTGAGCTTCGGGTCGGCGCTGCCGTCGTCGTCGGAGAAGCCGGAGTCGGGAATGTTCTTGTTCGCCACGGTCCCGACCCTATCGGGGTGATGCTGCTGTGCTTGTGCGGCCCCGGTAACCCGGCGGTGACAAGGCTCATGCGTTTCTCAGCCTTCCCTGACACACATCTCACATGCGTCTAACCACGGGCACAGCCCCGGCGCCCAGCATCGCGGGATGGACCGTCACAGAGCCCGAGGGCGCCGCGCCCGCACCGCCCGACGCACGCCGCTGCTGTCCGCCCTGGTGGCCTCCGCCGTACTGGTGGGCGGCACCGCGGCCGGCACCTTCTACATGAAGGCCCAGGCGCACGACGGCTCCGGGCCCGTATCGTCGTCCGGGTCCCCGGCGGCGTCCTCGGCGTCGCCCGCCGTCAGCGAGGAGGCGTCGGTGGAACCCGTGGCGGAGCCCTCGGTCGATCGTGAGGCGCTGCTCGCCGTGGCGATGAAGTCGGTGACGGCGGAGAACGGGGCGAAGGTGTCGGTCGCGGTCCTCGACCTCACGTCCGGCGAGAGCTCCATGTACGGCGACGGCTCCTTCGACACCGCGAGCATCGTGAAGGTCGACATCCTGGCGGCGCTGCTGCTCCAGGTCCAGGACGCGGACCGGCATCTCACGGCCCAGGAGAAGGCGTACGCCACCGCGATGATCGAGCACAGCGACAACGCGGCGGCGTCCGCGCTGTGGGACGAGATCGGGCGGGCGGACGGCCTGGACTCCGCGAACGCCCGCTTCGGCCTGTCCGGCACGCAGGGCGGCGACGGCGTGCTGTGGGGGCTGACGCAGACCACGGCGGCCGATCAACTCACCCTGCTCCGGCAGGTGTTCGGCGTCGGCGACGCCGAGCTCTCGAAGAGTTCGCGCGCCTATGTGCAGGGGCTCATGGGCGGTGTCGCGGCGGGCCAGCACTGGGGGGTCTCGGCGGTGGCGGACGGCTCCGCGTGGGCCCTGAAGAACGGGTGGTTGGCGCGCAGCACGACCGGGCTGTGGGACATCAACAGCATCGGACGGGTCACCGCCGACGGACGCTCCTACCTGGTGGCGACCCTGTCGAACGGCAACTCCACGCAGGCGAAGGGGATTTCGCTGGTGGAGGCGGCGGCGCGGGCGGCCGTGTCGGCGTTCCGGGACACGGACACGGGCTGAGGCTCAGGTCGTTCGGGGCGCTGCGGGGGGGGTATGCGCCGCAACACCCGTACCGCCTGCACGGATTGCCCGGGGTACCCAGGGGGCCCGACCGGCCCACCGGTGAACTCCGGCAGGACCGGTTCCGTTCGGGTCCCGCCGTCAGAGGGCGCTGGGCGTCGCCGTGCCGGCCCGGGTCCCGCGATGACGCGTGTGCCGCTGGGCGTCGCCGTACCCGCCCAGGTCCCGCCGCCCGACGCGTGCGACTAGGCGTCGCCGTACCGGCCCGGGTCACGGCGGCCGCGCCACAGCACGACCGCCGCCGCCAGCAGGGCCGCGCCGAGGCCGCCCGCGAGGGGGCCCGCCCAGCCCGAGGAGTCGTCGTCGCCCTTGGCGGTGTCGGGACCCGAGCCGAAGTACTTCCCGCCGTACGCCTGCGAGTGGAGCCCTTCGGGCTTGAGCCGGCCGCCTGCCTTGATGGCGGCGGCGGGGTCGACGAAACCGAACCCGCGGGAGTCGTCGTGACCGCCGGCCGGGGAGTTCCGGGCGGTGTCCTCCAGGAGCTGCTTGATCTGCGCCGGGGACAGACCGGGGTGGGCCGCCTTGATGAGCGCGACCGCGCCGGAGACGAAGGCGGACGCCGCGCTCGTGCCCCAGCCCTCGTAGTAGCGGTCGTCCGGGTCGGCGATGACGACGTCGACGCCGGGCGCGCTCACCGTGGCGTACCAGCGGCGGGTGGAGAAGGAGGCGCGGGTGCCGTAGCGGTCCACGGCGGTCGCCGCGATCACACCCGGGTAGGCGGCCGGGTAGGAGATGTGGTCGCCCTTCTCGCCCCCGTTGCCGGCCGAGGCGACGACGACGGCGCCCTTGCGCAGGGCGTACTGGACGGCCTCGTCCTCCGCCGGTTCGGGGTGGGCGGACTTGGAGTCGTCGCCGAGGGAGAGGTTGATGACGTCGGCGCCGTGGTCGGTGGCCCAGCGGATGCCTTCGGCGAGTGCGTTGCCCCGGGTGTTGCGGGCCTTCGTCCGGGCGGAGTCGCCGTCCTCCAGAATGACGCGGACCGGGAGGACCTTCGCCTCCGGGGCGATGCCCATGACTCCGTCGTCGTCGCCCGGGCCGTGACCGTGCCCGGCGATGATGCCCGCCATGGCCGTGCCGTGCCTGGCCCACGCCCGGTCGCCACGGCTCGCGCCGAAGCCGACCATGTCCTTGCCGGTGAGGACGTTCCCGTCGAGGTCCGGGTGCCGGGCGTCGACGCCCGTGTCGAGGACGGCGACGGTGATGCCCTTGCCCTTGGTCGTCCGCCAGGCCTGCTGGGTGTGCATCGCGTCCAGTGCCCACTGCTTGGCGCGTATGCCGTCGGCGTACGCGGTGGTGGACGGCACCAGGGCGAGGGACCCGGCCAGCAGGACACCGAGCAGCCCGGCCCGGCGGGTCACCCCGGTCGGGCGGGCCCGCCCCGCCGTGCGGACCGGTCCGGCCTTGCGGATCATGACGGCTTCTCCGTGGCCGAGGTGACGGTCTTGCGGAAACCCCGCTCGACACGGTCGGCGAGGCCCTGCGCCTCGTGGCCGAGGCCCGCCTGCGCCGGGGTCGTGGTCGCACCGGGCTCGATGGCGTCCTCGGCCGCCTGCGGCGTGGTGACGGCACGGCCGTCCGCGAAACCGGAGACGGCGTAGACCACGACGGGGGCGTCGGTCAGCACCGACACCGTCCAGGAGGCGCGCTGCGCGGTGCCGAAGTGGTCGGCGACGGTTCCCTCTGCGGCGTACGGGCGGGGCATCAGGTCGGTGCGGCGCTCCAGGCCCTCCTTCTCGAAGCGGGCCTTGAGGGAGGTCATCGCCGCCGCGTCGGCCTTGGTGAACAGCAGGCCGACGGTGGTGACATGGCTGCGGGTGGCGTCCGTGTACGTGGCGCGCAGCAGCCGCAGACAGCCGACCGGGGCGAGGGCCTTGCGCAGGAGCGGGTCGAAGGCGTCCTTGCAGCCGGTGTCCGGCGCGACGGCGATCCGGGTCCAGACGCGGTCGGCGCCACCGGGTCCGGCTCCGTCGCCCCGCACGGTGGGCGGGAAGAGCCGGTCCACGGGCACGCTGTGCCACAGGTCGCCGGCCGACGCGAACGCGTCGCCCGAGCCCTCGCCGTCGGTGCCGCCGGTGAGCCAACTGCCCGTCACCGCGCCGCCGATGAGTCCGACTCCGAGGACGACGCAGGCCGCGGCGGCCACGATGCGGGGACGGGTCCTGCCGCCGCGCGAGGTGCGTGGACGCTCGCCGGTCCCGTCGTGGGTGTCCGGCTCTGCGAACGAGACGAAGGGGCGCTCCGCTCCCGGGGTGCGCGACGGAGGTACGGGGGCGCGGGGCGGGGTGTGCGGGGGCGCGGCCGGCTCCTGGGCCGGGACGGGCCGCAGCCGCCTGGTCGTCTCCGTGCTGTTCTCCTCGGGCGGGCCGGTGCGCGGCGGTACGCCGGGCCGGGCGGATCCGGGTGTGGCCGGCGGAGCGTCCGGGAAGCGGGCGGAGGCCGGGGGTGGCGGCGGGGTGACGGCGCCCGGCCGGCGCGCGGCGGGCAGGCCGGACGCCGTGCCGGTGGAGTCCTCCGCGTCCCGCTCGGGGGCGCCGGCGGGACGGGCGGGCCCGTCCCCGGGCCCGTGGGCCGGCGTACCGGGCCGGCGCGGCGACCGGTCACCGGGGGTGCCGGTCCCGTGCGCCGCGACATCGGTGGACGGGGCGAAGAAGTCGTACGAGCTCGGTGGCGACGGCACCCGCGCAGCGCTTCCGGCCCGCGGCGCCGCACCGGCACCCGTGGAAGGGGGTTCCACC
>NZ_MLCE01000007.1:0-11963 GCF_002300165.1 Streptomyces sp. Tue6028
GTCGGCGGGGCGGGGCGGGGTGGGCCGCGGCGGGGCCGCCGTGTACGGCCGCGCGCCCGCACGCAGGGACGGGAACGTCGGGGCACCGTCGGGCAACCCGTCCGACGCGCGGGGCGGCGCGGTGTCCTGTGTGAACCGGTCCTGCCGGTGCGGTGCCGGGGTGTGCCCCACGGGAGCGCCGGCGGGACGGGGCGGCACCTGGCGCTCCGGGCCGGACGTGGCCCGTCGGCCGGACGTCTCCGCACGGAGATCGGTCCGACGCGGCGGCACCTGGCGCTCCGCCTCGGACGTGGCCGGACGGCCGGACGTCTCGTCACGGAAATCGGTCGCGGGGCCCGCCTCCCGGGTCTCTTCGCGGACCGGGAGCTGCGGCGGGGCCGTCCCCTCCGCGGTGGCCGGCGGGGTCTGCGCGGCCTGCTCCGGGAGGGCGTCCGGGGACGACTGCGACGCGGCCGGGGACGACTGCGGCGGGGTCGTCGGGCGCGGAGGGATGGAGGCGCGGCGCGCTTCCGTGCTCATGCACCCCCCGTTTCCTCGTACCCGGGCATTCGGTCCGCCGCGGAGCTCGGCGGGGCCGTTTCGTGTCTGCGGAAGCCCGCCACGGGCACGCATACCCGCACCGGTGGACCGTCACCCCGGGCAGGGCCCGCCGGGGCAAGGTCGTTCCTCCCTGCGTGCGCGTCACTCTACGGGTTGACGCGCGTCCGGAGGGAACCAGTCCGGGGCCCCGGGGCATCTGCCCGGAACGTCCCCCTACCCTGCGGTAATCGAGTCTGGCAGGCTTCGGACATGACTGCCCGCGCCGCAGACCGGGCCCGGTACGACCGGGCCACCGCTCACCTCGACGCGCCTGTCGCGATCGTGGACCTGAAGGCCTTCGACGCGAACGCGGAGGATCTCGTCCGCAGGGCCGGGGGCAAGCCGATCCGTGTCGCCAGCAAGTCCGTCCGCTGCCGCGCCCTCCTGGAACGCGTCCTGGGCCGCGACGGCTTCGCGGGCATCATGTCGTTCACCCTCGCCGAGTCGCTGTGGCTCGCGCGCTCCGGCTTCGACGACGTGCTCCTGGCCTACCCGTCGGCGGACCGCGGGGCCTTCGCCGAGCTGACCGGCGACCCGAAGCTCGCCGCCGCCGTGACCGTCATGATCGACGACCCGGCGCAGCTGGCCCTGATCGACGAGGCCCGGCAGGGCGGCACCGAAGTCGTGCGTGTCTGCCTGGAGTTGGACACGTCCCTCAAGCTGCTCGGCGGGCGGGTCCGGGTGGGGGCCCTGCGCTCGCCGCTGCACTCCCCGGCCCAGGTGGCCGATCTGGCCCGCGCCGTCACCAGGCGGCCCGGGTTCCGGCTCGTCGGGATCATGGCGTACGAGGGGCACATCGCGGGCGTGGGCGACGCCGTCGACGGGCGGCCGCTGCGGTCGCGCGCCATCCGGCTGATGCAGGCCACCGCCCGCAAGGAGCTGGCCCAGCGGCGCGCCGAGGTCGTCCGGGCCGTGCGGGCGGTGGCACCGGACCTCGAATTCGTCAACGGCGGAGGCACGGGCAGTGTCCAGCACACGGCAGCGGAGGACTCGGTCACCGAGATCGCGGCGGGGTCCGGGCTGTACGTGCCGCGGTTGTTCGACAACTACACGTCCTTCAGCGGGCGTCCGGCCGCGCTGTTCGCGCAGCCCGTCGTCCGCAGGCCGGGCGTGGGGATCGTGACGGTCCTCGGCGGCGGCTACCCGGCCTCGGGAGCCCCGGGCGCCGACCGGCTTCCGGTCCCCCACCTGCCGGAGGGCCTGAGGTACGACCCGCAGGAGGGTCCCGGTGAGGTGCAGACGCCGCTGATCGGCTCGCCCGCGGACGACCTGCTGATCGGCGACAAGGTGTGGTTCCGGCACGCCAAGGCCGGCGAGCTGTGCGAGCGGTTCGACACGCTGCACCTCGTGGAGGGCGACACGGTGACGGCCGCGGTCCCGACGTACCGGGGTGAAGGGCACACCTTCCTCTAGGACGGCTCTCCGCGGGGTCTCACGTCGACGGTCCGATGCTGCTGCCCACTCCCCCGCCGGTGCCCGAGTCGCCGACCGGGCGGATGCCCTTGGTGATCCTGTCCATGTCGGCGAGAGGTGGTCCGTCGGGGCCCGCGTCGAAGGCGAAGCGGACGATGACGAGGGACTCCGAGCCGACGCTGGAGGGAAAGGCCAGCGACTCGACGTACCCTCCCGGCCCCACACCGGTCCTGACACGCCAGCGCACGAAGTAGCCGGCCCGCCCCGCGACGGCGACCTGGCCCGACTTCACCACCTGGTGGGAGGTGATGCCGCGGTAGGGCCTGCTGTCGACCAGGTCGCGGTCGTACGAGGCGTCCGCCGCGTCCTCGATGTCCCGCTCGGCGAGGATCTTCGGGGACTTCTCGTCGTTGGCCGTGACCGTGCGCGACAGGACCCGGCCGTGGCGGCAGAGTCCGGGGTCCCCCGGGCAGTCGTAGGTGCCCGGCGTCGTCATCACCATGTCGTCCTCGGCGACGTACTTGGGCCGGACCCAGCCGTCGAGCAACGGCAGGGTGATGCCGTTGAGTTCGTCCACGACCTTCGACGGGTCCTCGGACGGGCTCGCGGAGGCGGAGGCCGACGGCGACGGTGAGCCGGTCCCGGTGGCGGGCGCCGGGGCGGTCGGCGTGGTCTTCGTGGCCGCCTCGCCCTTCCCGTCGTCCTTGCCGAGGAGCACGGCGCCGGTGGCGATCGACGCGACGAGGACCGCTCCGGCCGCGGTCAGCGCGACGGCTTTGGCCCGGCCCGAGCCGCCGTTCCCGGACGGTGCCGGGGGTGCCGGGGGCTGCGTGGGGACCTCGGGCTGGCGCCGGTGGTCGGTCCACGCGGTTCCGTCCCACCAGCGCTCGACGAGCGGGTACGACGGGTCGCGGTACCAGCCGGGCGGAGGTGTCATGCTCATCCCGGCACTCTAGGACGTGGCCCCGAAGATCAGTACACGGTGTCCGTCCGGTCGGGCACGACGGAGCCGTCCGGTCTGCGTACGGGGCCCCGGCCGCCGTCCGGCGCGTTGTAGGCGGTCGTCGCGCACGGGTAGGCGTCCGGCTTGCGGGGCAGCGGCTCGATGAACATCGGGTTGACCACCCAGCGGCCGTCGGCGTCGTCGTACGCCCGGCACATCAGTTCGCTCTTGTTGCGGTTGAGGACCAGGTGGGCGCCGGTGGCGTCGCCGACGAAGGTGACGTCGGTGTCGGCGTCGCCGCCCGCGACGACGGGGCGGTGGCGGGCGTCCTGCCGCCGCCAGGCGGCGCCGCCGCGCACTCCGTAGATCTCCTGGTTGATCCAGCAGCGTTTGCCGTCGATGTACGGGATGGCCTCGCCCCTGCTCGCGGGGACGCCGCCGCAGCCCGCGTTCCGGGTGGTGATCCGGCCATGGCGGTCGAGGACGGAGCGGATCGCGACGGTGTGACGGGCGTCGACCCCGACCCCGCGGGACCAGACCTCGGTGACGGGTTCGGAGCCCGCCGAGACGATGTACACGTCGAATCCGGCCCGTTGCAGGGTGCGGATCAGGTCGCGCTGCTGGTCGTAGTAGCGGACGTACGCGGGAACGGTGCGGGTGCCGACCCGCTGGACCGAGCCCACGGGGGCCGCGAGGGCGCGCTCGCGTGCCCGGCGGGCGTAGGAGGAGAGCTCCGCGGGGGTGCGGCCGGCGAAGAGTTGGGGCACCCATGCGTACTGGGGCACCGTGCGCCGGTGGTTCCAGGTGCCGGCGAAGGCCGGGGCCCCGCTCACGGTGGTGCCGTTCTCGCGGATCTGGAGGATCTCGTCGGCGCAGCGGGGGTTCTCGGAAGTTCTCAGAGAGGTGCCCGCGCCCGAGCCGCACGCGGCGGTGAGGGCCTCGTCGGCGGCTGTGGTGAGCCAGGCGCTGGTGTCCTTCCAGCGGGCCGGGCGCAGGAGTTTGTCGTGGGTGAGGGCCCAGACGAGGGTGGCGTCCGTGACGTCGTTCTTGGTGATCGTGTTGTCCCAGTCGAAGGCGGCGACCGGGCGGGTGCCCCGGGGGCGGCCCGCGCAGGTGCCGTGGGCGTCGATCACCTGTTGCAGACGGGCGCGGTTGTCTCCGTACCAAGTGCCGGACAGCCGTGGGCAGTCGGTGCGGCGGGTCGCGGCCGGGGCGGCGGCGACGGGGGCGGTGGGCGCGGCCGCCAGGGTGGCGGCCGCTGCCAGGGTCCACACGAGGAGGTGTCGCATATGACGTGGACCGTACACCTTTGTCCGCTACAGGGGTGTCACGTACGCGCCCGAGATCCCGCCGTCGACCAGGAAGTCGGTGGCGTTGACGAACGAGGAGTCGTCGCTGGCGAGGAACGCGACGGCCGCGGCGATCTCGTCTGCCTCCGCGAACCGTCCGACGGGGATGTGCACCAGCCGCCGCGCGGCCCGTTCCGGGTCCTTGGCGAACAGCTCCTGGAGCAACGGGGTGTTGACCGGTCCGGGGCACAGGGCGTTGACCCGGATGCCCTCCCTGGCGAACTGCACGCCCAGTTCGCGGGACATGGCCAGCACACCGCCCTTGGATGCCGTGTAGGAGATCTGCGAGGTCGCCGCGCCCATCCGGGCCACGAAGGACGCCGTGTTGATGATGGAGCCCCTGCCCTGGCGCCGCATGTAGGGGATGGCCGCCTTGCAGCACAGGTACACGGAGGTGAGGTTGACCTCCTGGACGCGCTTCCAGGCCTCCAGTCCGGTCTCCAGGATGGAGTCGTCGTCGGGCGGCGAGATGCCGGCGTTGTTGAAGGCGACGTCGACGGAGCCGTACGTGTCGTACGCCGCCTTGAAGAGCGCCTCGACCTGTTCCGGGTCGGTGACGTCGACCTTGACGAAGGTGCCGCCGACCTCCTCGGCGGCGGCCTTGCCGCGCTGTTCGTCGACGTCGCCGCAGACGACGCGCGCACCCTCGGAGGCCAGCCGGCGCGTGGTGGCGAGGCCGATCCCGCTGCCGGCGCCGGTGACGACGGCGGTACGGCCGACCAGACGGCGGCAGATGTTTCCCTCGGTGGCTTCGGTCACTGTGCGGGGCCCTCCGTACTGATGAAGACGTTCTTGGTTTCGGTGAAGGCGGTGAGCGCGTCCGGGCCCAGCTCGCGGCCGATCCCCGACTGCTTGAAGCCGCCGAAGGGGGTCCAGTAGCGGACGCTGGAGTGGGAGTTGACGGAGAGGTTCCCGGCGCGGACGGCGCCCGAGACGCGCAGTGCCCGGCCGATGTCCCGGCTCCAGACGGAGCCGGCGAGACCGTACGGCGTGTCGTTGGCGAGCCTTACGGCGTCCGCCTCGTCCTCGAACGGGATGACCACGGCGACCGGGCCGAAGACCTCCTCGACGGCGACGCGGGCGTCGGGCGCGACCTCGGTGAGCACGGTGGGCGGGAACCAGAAACCGGGTCCCTCCGGGGCCTTGCCACGGATGCCGGGCGCGTCGGCGTCGACGTAGGAGCGCACGCGTTCCAGCTGCGCCCGGGAGATCAGCGGTCCCATCTGCGTCTGCTCGTCGGCGGGGTCGCCGACCCGGACGGACTCGATCGCGGGGGCGAGCAGGTCCAGGAAGCGGTCGTGCACCGAGCGCTGGACGAGGATGCGGGTGCGGGCGCAGCAGTCCTGGCCGGAGTTGTCGAGGAAGGACATGGGCGCGGCGGCAGCGGCGGCCTCGACGTCCGCGTCGGCGAACACGATGTTGGGGCTCTTGCCGCCGAGTTCCAGGGTGACACGCTTGAGGAGGGCGGAGCCCTTCGCCAGCACCTGCTTGCCCACGGCCGTCGACCCGGTGAAGACGATCTTGGCGACGCCCGGATGCTCGACGAGAGCGTTCCCCGCGACGGGTCCGGCGCCCGGCAGCACCTGGAAGAGATGCTCGGGAAGCCCTGCCTCCAGGGCGAGTTCGGCCAGCCGCAGGGCGGTCAGCGGTGTCGTCTCGGCGGGCTTGAGGATCACCGCGTTGCCCGCGGCGAGGGCCGGTGCGGTGCCCCAGGCGGCGATCGGCATGGGGAAGTTCCAGGGCGCGATGACGCCGACGACGCCGAGGGGTTCGAGGAGGGTGACGTCGAGGCCGCCGTGGACCGGAATCTGACGGCCGGTCAGCCGCTCCACTCCCCCGGCCGCGTAGTCGAGCAGGTCGCGCACGTTGCCCGCCTCCCAGCGGGCGTTGCCGAGGGTGTGGCCGGCCTCGCGGACCTCCAGCCGGGCCAGTTCCTCGATGTGCCCGTCGACGGCGGACGCGAAGCGGCGCAGCAGCCGGGCACGGTCGGCGGGCGCGAGCGCCGCCCAGGCCGTCTGGGCGTGTGCGGCCCGCGCGACAGCGGCGTCCACGTCGTCCGCGGTGGCGGCCGGGACGGTGGCGACGACCTCCTCGGTGGCCGGGTTGAGGACGCGGAGTTCGTGCTCGTTCGACAAGAGGGGCCTCACATGCGTTCGAAGGAGCGGCGCAGCTCCCAGTCGGTCACCGCGGCGTCGAAGGCGTCCAGCTCGACGCGCGCCATGTTGCGGTAGTGCGCGACCACCTCGTCGCCGAACGCGGCCTTGGCGATGGGACTGTTCTCCCAGAGCTCGGCGGCCTCGCGCAGGGTGGTGGGCACGTGCTCGTACTCGGCGGCGTACGCGTTGCCCGCGCACGCCTCGGGGAGCTCCAGCTGCTGCTCGATGCCGTACAGGCCGGCCGCGACGAGACCGGCGACCGCCAGGTGCGGGTTGACGTCGCCGCCCGGCAGGCGGTTCTCGAAGCGCGTCGAGCGGCCGTGGCCGACGACACGCAGCGCGCAGGTGCGGTTGTCGTGGCCCCAGGCGACGGCGGTCGGCGCGAAGGAGCCCGGCTGGAACCGCTTGTAGGAGTTGATGTTGGGGGCGTAGAGGAGCGAGAAGTCGCGCAGGGCGGCGAGCTGCCCGGCGAGGAAGTGCCGCATGACCGGCGACATCCCGTCGGGGTCCCGGTCGGAGCCCGCCATGACGTTCCTGCCGTCGGCGTCCGCGAGCGAGAGGTGAATGTGGCAGGAGTTGCCCTCGCGTTCGTTGTACTTGGCCATGAACGTGAGCGAGACGCCCTCCTGGGAGGCGATCTCCTTGGCGCCGGTCTTGTAGATCGCGTGCTGGTCGCAGGTGACGAGGGCCTCGTCGTACTTGAAGGCGATCTCGTGCTGACCGGGGTTGCATTCGCCCTTCGCGGACTCGACGGTGAGGCCGGCACCCTGCATCTCGTTGCGGATGCGGCGGAGCAGGGGCTCGATGCGCCCGGTGCCCAGGACCGAGTAGTCGATGTTGTACTGGTTGGCCGGGGTCAGGCCGCGGTAGTGGGCGTCCCAGGCCTGCTCGTAGGTGTCCTTGAAGACGATGAACTCGAGCTCCGTGCCGACCTGGGCGGTGTAGCCGAGCTCCGCGAGGCGGTCGAGCTGGCGGCGCAGGATCTGGCGGGGCGCGGCGACGACCGGTGAGCCGTCGTTCCAGGCGAGGTCGGCGATGAGCAGGGCGGTGCCCGCGTTCCACGGGACCCGGCGCAGGGTGCCGAGGTCGGGGCGCATCGCGAAGTCGCCGTAGCCCCGGTCCCAGGAGGACATGTCGTATCCGTCGACCGTGTTCATCTCGGTGTCGACGGCGAGGAGGTAGTTGCAGCCCTCCGTGCCGTGGTGCAGGACCTCGTCGAGGAAGAAGCGTGCGGCGAACCGCTTGCCCTGGAGTCGCCCCTGCATGTCGGGGAAGGCCAGGACGACCGTGTCGATCTCGCCGCCCGCGACGAGGGTGTGCAGTTCCTCTACGCCGAGCGGGGGTGTGCGGTCTGCCACCGGAAAAGCCTCCTTGGGTCAGCCGAGAGCCATAAGGTATTGCCGAGAACCATTGCTTGGGAAGGGGGCACGACCGGATGGCGCAGGCGAGTCCAGACAGCGGCCCGGGGCGCGGTCCGGGCCGCGCCGCGAGGGGTCCGGGCGACGGGCTGACGACCGTGCTGCGGCCGGTGCGGGCGGGCAACGGATTCGAGGAGGCGCTGGAGCAGATCCTCCAGGTCGTCCGGCTGGGCCTGGTGCCCGGCGGCGGACGGCTGCCCGCCGAACGGGACCTGGCGGAACGGCTCGGGATCAGCCGGGTCACCCTGCGCGAGGTCCTCAAGGTGCTCCAGGACCAGGGCCTCGTCGAGTCGCGGCGCGGCCGGTACGGCGGCACGTTCGTGCTGCCGCGCGCGCAGGCGCCCGGCGAGCAGGAGCTGCGGCGCCGGGTCGCCGCGGTCGACATCGAGGACGTACTGCGCTTCCGGGAGGTCCTGGAGGTGGGCGCGGCCGGACTGTGCGCCGCGCACGGGCTCGACGGCGAGCGGGCGAAGCGGCTGCGCGAGGCGCTCGCCCGCACGAACGACGCTCCGCTGACCGAGTACCGACGGCTGGACACCGGGCTCCACCTCACCCTCGCGCAGCTGTGCGGTTCGCCGTCGCTGGCGGCCCAGTACGCGGCCGTGCGCGCCTCCGTCAACGACCTCCTCGACTGCATCCCCCTGCTGGTACGCAACCTGGAGCACTCCCAGCAGCAGCACACGGCGCTGGTCGAGGCCGTGCTCGACGGGGACGCGGACGGGGCGCGGGAGATGATGCGGGAGCACTGCGCGGGGACGGCGGCGCTGCTGCGGGGGTTCCTCGCGTGAGCCGGACACGACGCGCACCCGTCCGCCTTGTCGTCGCGCGTCCCGCAAAGGTATGCATGCGTTCCATTGGTCGGGGATCGAGGCGAGGGAGAGCCGCGTGGACAGGCCGCTGATCGGCGTCAGCACGTATCTGGACGGGGCCCGCTGGGGTGTGTGGGAACTGGAGGCCGCGCTGCTGCCCGCGGGGTATCCGCGGCTCGTGCAGCGGGCCGGCGGGCTCGCCGTGATGCTGCCGCCGGACGATCCGGACCGGGCCGCCGCGGCCGTGGCCCGCCTCGACGGGGTGGTCGTCGCCGGCGGGCCGGACGTCGACCCCGGGTGCTACGACGCCGAGCGGTCGCCGCGCACGGGGCCGCCGGCGCCCGCACGCGACGCGTGGGAACTGGCCCTGATCCGGGCCGCGTTGGCGTCCGGCACCCCACTGCTCGGGATCTGCCGCGGCATGCAGCTGCTGAACGTCGCCCTCGGGGGCACGCTCGTCCAGCACATCGAGGGGCACACCCAGGCCGTCGGGGTCTTCGGGCACCACGAGGTGACGCCCGTGCCGGGGACGTTGTACGCCGGTGCGGTGCCGGAGGCCTCGGCCGTGCCCACCTATCACCACCAGGCGGTGGAACGGCTCGGTGCAGGACTGCTCGCCTCGGCGCATGCCGCGGACGGGACGGTGGAGGCCGTCGAACTCCCCGGGCCCGGGTGGGTCCTCGGGGTGCAGTGGCACCCGGAGATGGGCGAGGACGTGCGGGTGATGAGGGCGCTGGTCCGGGCGGCGGCCTGACGACGCGCCGGAAAGCCAGCCGCTCCACCCCTCGACGAGCGGGGCCCGGGGCGAAGCTGCGGGGACGGCAGCGGCGGCGGGGCGGCCGTCAGTGGAACGCGCGGGTCGATGACGGCGCTGGTCCGGGCGGCGGCCTGACGACGCGCCGGAAAGCCAGCCGCTCCGCCCCTCGACGAGCGGGGCCCGGGGCGAAGCTGCGGGGACGGCAGCGGCGGCGGGGCGGCCGTCAGTGGAACGCGCGGGTCAGGGACAGGAGATCCCGGGCCGGGCCGGTGGGGCGGTGACCGGTCGGCCAGACCGCGCGCAGGGCACGGTCGAGCCGGACGTCGGCGAGCTCCACGGTCACCAGCCGACGGGCCGACAGCTCCTCCCCGAGCGCGAGCTCGCTGAGGACGGCGGGCCCGGCCCCGCTGACCGCTGACGCCTTGACCGCGGTGGTGGACGACAGCTCGATCAACGGCCGGGCGAGCCCTCCGAGCGCCGCGTCGAGCACCTGCCGCGTACCGGAGCCCTCCTCCCGCAGGATGAGCGGCGTCGCCGCGAGCTCGCCCGCGGACAGCGGCGCCCGCCGCCGCGCCCACGGGTGCCCGGGCGCCGTGACGACGATCAGCCGGTCCCGCGCGACGACCACCGAGTCGAGGCCCACCGGAACGGACAACCCTTCGACGAAGCCGAGATCGGCCTCGCCCGCGAGGAGCCGCTCCGCGACGGCGGCGGAATTGCCGGCGAGGAGCGACACCGCCGTGTCGGGGCGTTGCGCGCGCAGCGCGATCAGCCAGCCGGGGAGCAGGTATTCGGCGATGGTCATGCTCGCGGCCACCCGGAGCCGGGAGTCCCGCCGGTCACGCAGGGCCTGCGCCCCGGCGTCGAACGCCTCGGCCGCCTCCACCACCCGCCGGGCCCAGTCGGTGACGAGCGCGCCCTCGTCGGTGAGCCGCGAGCCGCGGGGTGAACGGTCCACGAGGGCCACCCCGAGCTGGCGTTCCATGGAGCGGATGCGGCTGCTGGCCGCGGGCTGGGTGATGCCCAGTTCGCGCGCCGCGCGCCCGAGGCTGCCGAGCCGCGCCACGGCGAGCAGCAGTTCCAGCGCGCCGAGTTCCGGTACCCGGTGCGCGATGCCGCTGCCGGCCGTCTCTCCGCCTCTGCCCGCGGCCGCTTCGTGCTCGGTGTTCCCGGTCGCCGATTCCGTCCTGCCCATAAACCCAGCTTATGCCCTCATAGAACGGTGCTCCCTGGTGGGGAGGCCTTCGGCGCGGGACGGTGGAGCCATGGTCACCGCTGCCCAGCCCCTCGCCGTCCGCACATCGGGATCCCCTCGCACGGCCGGAACCCCCCGCGCCGCCACCGTGCGGCACCTGGGCCCGAACTGGTACGCCTCGGTGATGGGCACGGCCATCGTGGCCACGGCGGGCGCCGGACTACCCGGGCACGTGCCGGGCCTCGAAGCCGCGTGCGCCGCCGTGTGGGCACTGTCGCTCGCGATGCTCGTGATCCTGCTCGCCGCCCGCGCCGTGCACTGGACCCGTCACCGCGACCAGGCCCGCGCCCATCTCCTCGACCCGGCCATGGCGCCCTTCTACGGCTGTCTCGCCATGGCCCTGCTGGCCGTCGGCGGCGGGGCGCTGGTCGTCGGCGAGGACTGGATCGGACCGCGGGCCGCGCTCGCGCTGGACGTCGTCCTGTTCACCGTCGGCACGGTGGTGGGGCTGCTGGCCGCGGTGGCCGTCCCGTACCTGATGGTCGTGCGGCACCGCATCGAGCCCGGACAGGCCACACCGGTGTGGCTGCTGCCGCTCGTCGCCCCGATGGTCTCCGCCGCCCTCGGCCCGCTGCTCGTGCCGCATCTGCCGGCCGGGCAGGCCCGCCAGACCCTGCTGCTCGGCTGCCTCGCGATGTTCGGGCTGAGCCTGCTGGCCACGTTCCTGGTGCTTCCGCTGATCTTCGCGCGGCTCGTCACGGCGGGTCCGCTGCCCCTGGCGCTCACCCCGACCCTGTTCCTGGTGCTGGGTCCGCTGGGCCAGTCGACCACCGCGACGGGCAAGTTCGCCGACGTCGCCCCGGGGGTGATGCACGCCCCGTACGACCAGGGATTCGGCATCCTCGCCGTCCTCTACGGGGTTCCCGTGACCGGTTTCGCACTCCTGTGGCTCGGGCTCGCCGGCGCGATGGTGCTGCGGGCCCGCCGCCGGGGCATGGGCTTCGCGATGACCTGGTGGGCGTTCACCTTCCCGGTCGGGACGTGCGTGACGGGCGCCGAGGGGCTGGCCCGGCACACCGGCCTGGTCGCCTTCGACGGCCTCGCGATCGCCCTGTACGTGCTGCTCGTTGCCGCGTGGGGGGTGGCCGCCGGGTGCACGGTCCGTGGGCTGTTCAGCGGCGAGCTGCTCGCAGCGCCTTCGCAAAGGTAGCTTTTCGCCACCTTTCCCGGTGTTGACCGCACGGGTTGACGTGGTTAAGGCTCGTCGTTCGGTGGGTCTTCCAGCTGTGCGCGGATCGAATTGAGGTTGCTCTGGCGGATGGCAGTAGTGGGGTGGTCGGGGCC
>NZ_MLCE01000007.1:12006-76206 GCF_002300165.1 Streptomyces sp. Tue6028
CCGCATGACGCCGCAAAGCACTGAACATCCTCGCCAGATTGCCCAAGCGCAGGGCAGTGTCAGGGTGGTCCTGACCGAGCGCGGCCTCGCTGACGGCCAACGCCCGCTCCGCCAAAGGCAACGCCTCCGCATGACGCCCCAAAGCACTGAACGTCGCGGCGAGATTGCCCAGGCGAATGGCGGTATCAGGGTGCTCCGGACCGAGCGCGGCCTCGGTAACGGCCAATGCCCGCACCTCCAGCGGCAACGCCTCCGCATGACGCCCCAGATCGCTGAACGTTGTGGCGAGATTGCCCAGCCGCAGGGCGGTATCAGGGTGCTCCGGACCGAGCGCGGCCTCGGTAACGGCCAACGCCCGCACCGCCAACGGCAACGCCTCCGCATGACGCCCCAGAGCACTGAACGTCCTCGCCAGATTGCCCAAGCGCAGGGCGGTATCAGGGTGCTCCGGACCGAGCGCGGCCTCGCTGACGGCCAACGCCCGCTCCGCCAAAGGCAACGCCTCCGCATGACGCCCCAGAGCACTGAACGTCGCGGCGAGATTGCCCAGGCAAACGGCGGTGTCGGGGTGATCCGGGCCGAACGCAGCCTCGGTGACCGCCAGCGCCCGCTCCTCCAGCGACAAGGCCTCCGCATGACGCCCCAGATCGCTGAGCGTCCTAGCGAGATTGCCCAGGCGTAGGGCAGTGGTGGGGTGGTCGGGACCGAGCGCGGCCTCGGTGACGGCCAACGCCCGCTCCTCCAGCGGCAACGCCTCCGCGTGACGCCCCAGATCGCTGAACGTTGCGGCGAGATTGCCCAGACGCAGGGCGGTCTCGGGCTGATCCGGGCCGAACACGGCCTCGGTGACCGCCAGCGCCCGCACCTCCAATGGCAGCGCTTGTGAGGCCTGGCCGCGGGCCCTCAGATAGAACGCGGTCTGACCCAGCAGAGCGGCGAAGGTAGAGAGCTTCGACCCGCCTGGGTGGTGCTTGTCTACGGCTTGCACGTGCGGCAGCAGCTGTTGCCATTCAGGCCAGGTCTGCACGTCCTCGGGACTACCCGATGGCAACGCGGCATGGAGCCAATTTACGGCGGCTTCGCTCGGGTGAGGCGTCCCGGCCGGCCGGGACCAGCGGAGCCATCTCCAGATTCCCCTGGGGCGCAACCTCGGAGAGGGCGCGGGAGTGCTGCTGCGCAGCACCGTCTGCACGAGGCGGTGGACCGTGACGGCCTCATCGTTGAGGGTGATCATGCTGTACGCGGCGAGCACGCCCAGCGCGTGATCCACATCCTGGTCCGCGGACAAGGAACCGCTCAGTACGCATCTTGGCAGCGCATCGGGCGCGCAGTAGGCCAGGACTCGCAGCAGCTCCACTGCATGGGGATCGGTCGTGTGCAGGGCGTCGAGGGTGACGCCCCACAGCCGGGCAATGGTCCGCTGCTGAGGATCTCCCGGGGCCGTGGTCGCCAGCACATCCGCGGGGTCGGCACGCAGTCGGGCGAGGTAACTGGCAGCGCTGCTGCGAGTCTGCGCCAGGTAAGCGCCGGCCTGCTGCAAAGCCAGGGGCAGATGACCGAGCTCCTCGGCCAACTCGGCCAGCCCCGCAACATCGCCGTCGGCCTGGTGCCCCGTGATCTCCTGCAACACCTTCACCGAAGCTTCAGGAGTGAGGGTATCCAGGCGAAGCGGGGTGCCGAGGTCGCGCCAGGGCAGGTCACGCCGCGTAGTAACCAGGGTCTGACCGGTACTCAACCGGCCTAGGTGGGACTGAAGGTCGGCAGGTTCCTCGGCGTTGTCGAACACCAACAGCCATCCCGTGCGGCCCTGCAGCCAGGCGGCGGCCCAGTCGGCGCCCTCGTCCAACGGCAGCGCCGCGTGCACCGGATTGACAGCTGCGGCCAGGGAAGCCAGCCCGGCCGAAATGGTGGCGGTCGATGACGCGTCGATCCACCAAACCGGCCCGTGACCGGCCGCCAAGCAGGCGTGGGCATGGTGCAGGACCAGAGTGCTCTTACCCACTCCCCCCATGCCCCGCACGGTCTGAGTGACGATGCCCGTCCCCGCCGACGGAAGCTTCAGCAAAGCCTTGAGCGCACTGTCACGGCCTTCGAAGACACGGCTGTCCAATGCGGGCAGGTTATTCAGCTGGGCTATCGCCTCGTTCGGGACCGCCGGCTGCAAGGCTCCCGGAGACACGACCAAGGTCCGCTGCTCGATCCGCGCCTGGTCCCCGGTGGAAATGACGCCGGAACTGCTGGCCGCCGAAACGGAACGGTCACCGGATGCGGGTGGAACCGGTGTCTCGGTCATCGCTGAACAGTGCCGTTGTCCCCCGTGATGATCACCCCGGAATTGTCCTGAGTGGCAACCGACCGTTCACCCGACGCAGTCGACCTTCCGGGCGTCGCGGCAGCCGACGGGGTCGAGGAACCGATCAGGGACGAAGCCCAGGCACCCAACACACCTGCAATCACCGCGCCGGCACCCGCCCCCGTCCCGATCCGCGTCGACTGATCCCACGGCAACAACAGATCACCCAGCAACACACACAGCCCGAACACCACCAACGAACCAGCAACCACCAGCAACCAACGCCCCGTCCGACCCATCTGACGCCCCCTCACGCACCATCAGCGAACGAACCATGCTTCCACGACGACAGGCACGACCCACACGGTTCCAGCAAACCAGCGCCAGAGCACACACTCAGCACTCCGGCAACCATCAGCCCTCCTCCGCAAGGCCGCGGGAAGCTCCATCCCAAGCTGCTCGCAGCGCCGCGCTGAGCACGCCGGGTGCCTCGGCGAGCGAGGGGCCGTACCAGGTCAGCATGCGGCCGTCGACCAGCGCGCAGGGCAGGCCCTCGAAGGCCTCGGGTCCGTCGTCCGCGGTGAAGCGGTACGGCTCGTCGGGCAGGACGACGAGATCCGCCGCCGCGGCCCTGAGGTCGGGGAGCGGCACGCGGGGGTAGCGGTCCGCGTGGCCGGCGTACGCGTTGTCCACACCCAGGCGTGCCAGGACGTCGCCGGCGAAGGTGTCCCGGCCGAGGACCATCCAGGGCCGCCGCCAGACCGGCACGATCGCGGTCGTGCGGCGGGCCGGTTGCGGCAGCTCCGTCCAGGCCGCCTCGGCCTCGTCGAGCCAGCGCGGACGTGTTCCGGGGCGGCAGGCGTCCAGCACGCGGGCCAGTTCGCGGAACGCTCCCGGCACGTCGCGCACCTCGGTGACCAGTACCTCGATCCCGGCCTCGCGCAGGGCGGTCAGATCGGGTTCCCGGTTCTCCTCCTCGTTGGCGACCACCAGGTCGGGGGCGAGCCGCACGATCCGGCCGACGTCCGGGTTCTTCGTGCCGCCGACGCGCACGACGTCGAGGTCCGCGGGACGGCTGCACCAGTCGGTCGCGCCGACCAGGGCGCCGGGCACGGAGAGGGCCACGGCCTCGGTGAGCGAGGGCACGAGCGACACGACACGCGGCGGGGTGCGGCCGGGCGACGGAACGGCGGACCGTTCGTCGGCAGGCGTGGACGCCGGTGGGCGGGCGGACGTGCGGACGGTGTCATCGGAGGGGCCGGACATGGCGTCAGTATCGCAGCGGGCCGCGGCACGTGCGGCGGCCGCCGCCCGGCGGGGTCAGCGCTTGCCGGAGCTGCGCCGGTCCTCGACCGCGTCGATGTGGTCGGCGACCTCGACGACGACGACCCGGGTGTCCGGCACCGTCGCCCGCCAGCGGTGGCGCACCCCGCCCGTCAGGTACAGCGTGTCGCCGCGTCCGAGGCGATGGGCGCGCCCTTCCGCCTCGACCTCCACGGCGCCGTCGGCGACGAACATCAACTTGTCGTTGCGGTGCTGGAGTTCGCGTCCCTCGTCGTGGTCACCCGTGAACTCCGTGGCGTGCATCTGGTGGTGACCGCGCACCAGGGGGCGCACCTGGGCCTCGGGGGTGAACTCCGCGCCCACGTCGGCGCGCACGACGTCGACGCTGCACGCCGGGTCGGCCGCGGCGAGCAACTCCACGGCGGTGGTGCCGAGCGCGTCGGCGACCCGCTCCAGGGAACTCCTGCTCGGCCGGGCCCGTTCGTTCTCGACCTGGCTGAGGAAGGGGACCGACAGGCCGCTGCGCTCGGCCACGACGGCGAGAGTGAGCCGCAGTGCCCGGCGTCGCCGCCGGACGGCCGCGCCCACCCGAAGGGGCTGATCTTTGTGGTCGCCCATCGCTCCGGCTCCCTCCCTTGCGTCGTCGGTCCGATACGGATGCCGCGGTCCGCCGGTTCGACGGGCCACTACTTCTGATGAGTTGTTTGCACCCTACGCATGTTCGGCAAACCGTTTCATGCACCCGTCACATCGCTGTCACATCGATGCAGGGCCAGGGTTACAGTTCGCGCCATCGGACGAGTTGCCCGGACTCGTCCGGCACGCACCCGTCGGGCGGGACGAAATGGCTGGCCGGCGGGGCCGGATGGCACGGCGGGGCGCGCGGCGGGTCTGTCGCGGGTCCGGCGGGACCGGACCGGCGCCGCGAGGGCGACGGGTTCTCCGACAGGTCCGCCCGGCCGCGGGATCGTAGGCACGGGTGCGAGGGGTTCCGCAACGCTCGCCGCACGGGCCGCATCGACCAACTCCGCCTCCGTACACCCTGCTTCGGGGCGTCGGGCGACGTCCGGAGCGCCGACGCCCCTCGGGGGCCGAGGACCGGCCGGGAGGGCGAACGGACGCCCGGGCGGCGTCTCATGAAGTCCCCTCGCACGCAGGCGAGTTGACGTCCCGTCGGGTGGGCCGGTGCGGCCGGGTCCGAGGGGGCCGCACCGGCGATGCGGTTGTCCGGATCTTTCTCGTACGCCAGTACGTCGCCGTCGCCGCCGTCGGGCGCGAGTACGGGCCCGCCTCCGAGCCGGGGCCGGAGGCGGAGGCGGAGTCGGAGTCGGAGGCGGAGTCGGAGTCGGAGGCGGAGGCGGAGGCGGCCCGTTCATTCGGCGCCCCTCGCGCGCGTCCGCCGGCGGCGCGGGACCGGGAACGAGGACGGGGTGGCCTTCGGCACGGGACCCGTGCGACGAAGACCACCCCTGGGTGGATCACATCCGGTGGACGACCGGTGGAACTACTGCGGTGTCATCCGCCCCACCATGTCCGGGTGCTCCTTGAGCCACGCGGCGACGGCGTCCTCCTCGTGCCCCTGTCCGCGCTGCTTGATCTCGCTCTCCAGGCTGCCGAGTTCGTCCTCGGTCATCCGGAAGTTCTTGATCCACTCGGTGAGCTGCGGGTACTGGTCCGGGAACTTCTCACTGGAGATCGTCCGGATCGTGTTGCCCTCTCCGAACAGCTTCTTGTCGTCCGCGAGCTTGGTGAGCTTGTACTCGCTGTAGGCCCAGTGCGGCGACCACAGGACGACGGCGACGGGCTCCTTCTTGGCGTACGCGCGCTTCAGCTCGGCCAGCATCGCGGGCGTGGAGCCGTCGACGACCTTGTACTCCTTGTCGAGGCCGTACCCCGGAAGCACCTTCTTCTTGAGGAGATTCATCTCGCCGGTGCCCGGCTCGATGCCGATGATCTTCCCGCCGAAGGTGCCGGACTTCCCCTTGAGGTCGGCGAGGGACTTGACGTCCTTCACGTACGACGGCACCGCGATCTCCAGCGAGGTCGGCCGGTACCAGGTGCCGAGGTCCTTGAGGTCGTCCTTGTGCTGGTCCCAGTAGTTGGCCTGGGCGTACGGCAGCCACGCGTCGAAGTTGAGGTCGATGTCGCCGGAGGCCAGGCCCGTGTAGACGGGACCGACGTCCATCTGCTTGAGGTTCAGCGTGTAGCCGCGACGGGCCAGCACGTTCTTCCACAGGTAGGTGACGGCGACGTCCTCGTCCCAGGGGAACCAGGCGACGTCCAGCGGGCGCTTCGCCTCGGCCGGGGCGGCCGCGCGCTTGACCGGCGCCAGCTTGTCGACGACACCCGGGTTCTTCTTCAGCCAGGCGCGCACGGCGTCCTGCTGCTTGCCCTTGCCCGCCTTGTTGATCTCCGCTTCCAGACTCGTGAGCTGCTGCTCGCTCATCCTGAAGTTCTTGAGCCACTGGCCGACGACCGGGTTGTCCTGGGCGAAGCCCTTGCGGGAGAGGGTGTGCACCCCGTCGCCCTTGCCCCAGGCACCCTTCGGGTCCTTGAGCTTCTTCAGCTTGTAGTCGCTGTAGGCCCAGTGCGGCGACCAGAGGGTGACCACGATGGGCTCCTGCTTGGCGTACGCGCGCTTCAGCTCGGCCAGCATCGCGGGCGTCGAACTGTCGACGACCTTGTACTCCTTGTCGAGGCCGTACTCCTTGAGCACCTTGCTCTTGAGCAGGCTCATCATCCCGGCGCTGGACTCGATGCCGGTGATCTTGCCGCCGAACCGGCCGGCCTTGCCCTTGAGGTCCGCCAGGGAGTCGACGTCCTTCATGTAGGCGGGCACGGTGAGCTCCAGGGAGGTCGGGCCGTACCAGGAACCCAGGTCGTCGAGCCGCTTGCCGTACTTCTTCCAGTACTGCTCGTGCGTGGTCGGCAGCCAGGAGTCCGTCTCGAAGTCGATGTCGCCCTGGGCGAGGGAGGTGTAGAGCGGGCCCGCGTCGAACTGCTTGGCGTCGACCTGGAATCCGCGCTGTTCGAGGACCTCCTTCCACAGGAAGGTGGAGGCGACGCCCTCGTCCCACGGGATGTAGCCGATGGTGACCTTCTTGCCCTGTCCGACGTTCTTGCCGTCGGCCGCGGTGGACTCGCTCGCCCCGCCGCCGAAGACGCTCATGCCGCCCGCGACGAGTGCGAGCACGACGACGCCGACCACGGCCACCGCGGGCCGGGGACGGTAGGACCAGATCTTCAGGCCCTGCGCGGCACGGAGCTTGGCGGCGGCTCGGCGGCCCAGCGGCGAGACCTGGCTGCCGAGCGAACTGGTCATGCGGTCGAGGTAGATCGCCAGGATCACGATGGCGACACCGGCCTCGGAGCCGAGGCCGACGTTCAGCTGGCCGATGGCCTCGTTCACGTCGCCGCCGAGGCCGCCGGTGCCGACCATGCCCGCGATGGCGGCCATGGACAGGCCCAGCATGATGACCTGGTTGACGCCCGCCATGACGGTGGGCAGCGCGAGGGGCAGCTGGATGCGCAGCAGCGTGCTGCGCGGTGTGGTGCCGAACGCGTCGGCGGCCTCGACGAGTTCCTTGTCGACCTGGCGGATGCCCAGCTCGGTCATGCGGACGCCGGGGGCCAGCGCGAAGATCAGTGTGGCCACGATGCCGGCGGGGCCGCCGGTGCCGAAGAACAGGATCGCTGGGATGAGGTAGATCATCGCGGGCAGCGTCTGCATGAAGTCGAGCACCGGCCGGACCAGGCCGCTGACCCGGTCGGAGCGCGCCGCCCAGATGCCCACCGGCACGGAGATCACGAGTGCGATGAGCGTCGACACGAGGACGAGCGACAGGGTCACCATCGCGTCCTCCCACAGGCCGAGGGAGTCGATGAAGGCGAATCCCGCGAAGGCGAGCACACCGGCGGAGGCGCCGCGCAGCCAGAAGGCGACGACCGCGAAGATGCCGGCGAGGAGGAGCGGCTGAGGCGCCTGGAGGACGGCGTTGATGCCGTCGTAGGCGCCCTCGAAGACGACCTTGAAGAAGTCGAAGAGCCACGCCATGTGGTGCAGCAGCCAGTCGACCGCGTCGTTGACCCAGTCGCCGAAGGGAATCCTAGGCATCGGCCTGCACCGCCTTGTTCAGCTTGCCGTCTCCGTCACGCGGGGTGACGCAGGGCTGAGGCGCCCCCTGCTCGTCGCCGAGGAAGCCGACCAGTCGTTGCCGGGGCACGACACCGACGAGGTCGCGCTTCTTGTCGACCACGGCCACCGGGTGCGACAGCCTGGCGCTGATGGCGCACAGGTCCACGAAGGAGGTGTCGGGCGTGGCGGTCTCGCAGGAGCAGTCCGCCTCGTCGCCGCGTACGTCGGTGTCCATGACGGCTCCCGCGGTCAGGACGCGCGAGCGGTCGACGTCCTGGATGAAGGAGGCGACGTAGTCGTTGGCCGGGCGGACCAGGATGTCCTCGGCGGTGCCGATCTGGACGATACGGCCGTCACGCATGACGGCGATCCGGTCGCCCAGCCGCATCGCCTCGTTGAGGTCGTGCGTGATGAACACGATGGTCTTCTTGAGCTTGCGCTGGAGCTCGATCAGCTGGTCCTGCATGTCGCGGCGGATCAGCGGGTCGAGCGCGCTGAAGGACTCGTCCATCAGCAGCAGGTCGGCGTCGGTGGCGAGCGCGCGGGCGAGGCCCACGCGCTGCTGCATGCCGCCGGACAGTTCGTCGGGCCAGGACTTCTCCCAGCCCGCGAGGCCCGCGAGTTCGAGTGCCTCGGTGGCCCGCTTCCGGCGTTCGGCGGCCGGTACGCCCTGGACCTCCAGGCCGTAGGCGGCGTTCTCCAGGACACTGCGGTGCGGGAAGAGAGCGAAGTGCTGGAAGACCATGCTGATCTTCTTCGAACGGACCTGGCGCAGCTCACGGGCGCTGAGTTCGGTGAGGTCCTGGCCGTCGAAGCGTACGTGTCCCGCGGTGGGCTCCAGCAGTCCGTTCAGCATGCGCAGGAGCGTGGACTTGCCGGATCCGGACAGGCCCATGACGACGAAGATCTGGCCGGGCTCCACCGTGAAGGATGCGTCGATGACCGCGGCGGTGGTGCCGTCGGCCCGCAGCTCCTCGCGGTCGGTCCCTTCGCGGAGCCGTTCCACGGCCTCTTTCGGTCGTCTGCCGAACACCTTGTGCAGATGTTCGGCTTCTAGCCTGGATGACACGTGTACCTCTCGTTCGCACGGTTGGAACGGTCCGCACGGCCGCACGGCCTGTGCGGTTGAAAGCGCAACCGACTTCGCTCAGAGGCGGCGCCTGCCCCCGCTTACGCGGAGCAAACACGAGAGTGGCCCACGTCACCGTCGGTGCCACGGCACTGTCGGTGGCGTACGGCATGATGCGGAGCGTGACAGAGCAGACGCGACGACTCATGCTTCTCGACACCGCCTCGCTGTATTTCCGCGCCTATTTCGGTGTCCCGGAATCCGTGAAGGCCCCGGACGGCACACCGGTCAACGCCGTGCGCGGGCTGCTGGAATTCATCGACCGCCTCGTCAAGGACCACCGCCCCGACGCCCTGGTGGCGTGCATGGACGCGGACTGGCGCCCGCAGTGGCGGGTCGACCTCATCCCGTCCTACAAGGCCCACCGGGTGGCCGAGGAGCACGAGGGAGGGCCGGACGAGGAGGAGGTCCCGGACACGCTGTCACCGCAGGTCCCGGTCATCGAGGCCGTCCTGGACGCGCTCGGCATCGCCCGCGTGGGCGTCGAGGGGTACGAGGCGGACGACGTGATCGGCACGTTCACCGGCCGCGCCACCGGCCCGGTCGACATCGTCACCGGCGACCGCGACCTGTACCAACTCGTGGACGACAAGAGGGGCGTTCGCGTCCTGTATCCCCTGAAGGGCGTCGGCACGCTCCAGCTCACGGACGAGTCGTGGCTGCGTGAGAAGTACGGCGTGGACGGCGCCGGGTATGCGGATCTGGCGCTGCTGCGCGGCGACCCGAGCGACGGTTTGCCGGGCGTGCCGGGCATCGGCGAGAAGACGGCCGCCAAGCTGCTCGCCGAGTTCGGCGACCTCGCCGGGATCATGGCCGCCGTCGACGACCCGACGTCCCGGCTGACGCCGTCGCAGCGCAAGCGTCTCGACGAGTCGCGTCCGTACGTCGCGGTGGCGCCCAAGGTCGTCGAGGTCGCGGGCGACGTGCCCCTGCCGGACGTGGACACGACGCTGCCGCACGCGCCGCGGGATCCGGCCGCCTTGGAGGCGCTGGCCACGCGCTGGGGTCTGGGCGGCTCGCTCCAGCGACTGCTCTCCACCCTGCACGCATAGCCGAACTCTTCCGGCATGGGTGATACCGCCGTACGCATAGGTGACGCAGAGAAGAGGGTGCTAACTTAGGTAAACCTAAGCATGTGATCCAGGAGGCCGTCATGGCAGAACGCCCCGCACGCAAGCCCCGGAAGCCCCACTCCGCGCAGGTGGTGCGGACGGAGCGGCTGACCCCGCACATGCAGCGTGTCGTGCTGGGCGGCGACGGTCTGGCCGACTTCACCGCGGGTTCCTGCACCGATCACTATGTGAAGCTGCTGTTCGGCCCCGAGGGCGTCACGTATCCCGAACCGTTCGACATGGAGCGCGTCCGGGCGGAGTTCCCGCGCGAGCAGTGGCCCGTGACCCGGACGTACACGGTGCGGGCGTGGGACCCCGAACACCGCGAGCTGACCCTGGACTTCGTGGTGCACGGCGACGAGGGGCTGGCGGGTCCCTGGGCGCTGCGGACCCGGCCGGGCGAGGTCGTCCGGTTCATGGGTCCCGGTGGTGCCTACGCCCCCGACGCGGGCGCCGACTGGCATCTGCTGGCCGGTGACGAGAGCGCGCTGCCCGCGATCGCGACCGCCCTGGAGGCACTGCCCGACGGCGCCATGGCCCACGCCTTCGTCGAGGTCGCGGGACCGGAGGAGGAGCAGAAGATCGACTCCGACGTGGAGGTCGTCTGGCTGCACCGCGGGAACCGGCCGATCGGCGAGACGCTGGTGGAGGCGGTTCGCGCGCTGGAGTTCCCGGCGGGCCGGATGCAGGCGTTCGTGCACGGCGAGGCGGGCTTCGTGAAGGAGCTGCGCCGGATGCTGCGCGTCGAGCGCGAGATCCCGCGCGAGGACCTGTCGATCTCCGGCTACTGGCGCCTCGGTCACAACGAGGACGGCTGGCAGGCGTCGAAGCGCGAGTGGAACGCGCAGGTGGAGGCGGAGCAGGAGGCGTCCGCGTAACCCGCGCGGGGCGGCCACGCACACGTGACCGCCCCGATGAGCACCGGCGGGCACCGGCGGGCACCGGCAAGCACGGGCAGGCACCGGCAGGCACCGGCAAGCACGGGCAGGCACCGGCAGGCACCGGCAGGCACCGGCAGGCACCGGCAGGCACCGGTGGGCACGGGCAGGCACCGGCAGGCACCGGCAGGCACCGGCGGGACCGTTGCGGACTCCGCCCGGCCGGCCCGGCTCGCCCGGTGCACTCCTGCCGCACCGACCGCCGCCGCGAGCCCACAGCCCGTCCTACACCGACCGCTGGTACGAGCGGAACGTGCGGATCGACAGCCACACCGACACCACCGCCAGCGCGAGCAGACCGCCTCCCCTGCCGAACACGTCGCCCCAGTCGGGGTGTTCGGACATCGCCGAGCGGCCCGCGACCATCGCCCAGTCGAGCGGGTTGAAGTCGGCGATGTGCCGCATCCAGCCGGGCATCTGGGACGGGGCCATGAAGGCGCTGGACAGGAACGTCAGCGGCAGCAGCAGGAAGGTGTTGATGCCGATGATCGACTCCCGCTCCCGGACCAGCATGCCGAGCGCGTTGGACAGCGCCCCGAAGACCGTGCCGAGCAGCACCGAGGCGACGACCAGGACCGCGACGCCACCGAGGCCGCCCGGGTAGTCGGCACCGCCGAGCAGTCCGAGCAGCACGATGACGACCGACTGGAGGGCGGTCACCACGCCGTTGTTGACGACATTGCCGTTCATCAGGGCCGCCCGGCTCACGGGTGTCGTGAGGAAACGGTCGAGGGTGCCGCGCTGGATCTCGTCGAGCGTGGTCATGCCCGCCCACATGTTGGAGCTGAGCGCGCTCATCACGACGACCCCGGGCACGAGGTAGTCGAGGTACGAGGTGGTGCCGAAGCCGCCGAGCTCGACGACCTTCTTGAAGAGGCTGCCGAACAGGAACAGCCAGACCACCGGCTGGATCAGGGTGATCAGCAGGTAGGCGGGCTGCCGTACGAACACCATGAGCTGACGCTGGGTCATGTACCAGGTCTGGGAGACGGCGGTGCTCATCGCACACCTCCGGCAACTGCGAGGTCCTGGGCGGACTGAGCGTCCGCCTCGGAGTAGCGGCGGCCCGCGTAGCGCAGGTAGACGTCGTCGAGCGAGGGCCGGGCGACGGTGGCGGAGGCGACGCCGACCCCGGCACGCTCCAGCGCGCCCAGCAGGGCCGGCACCGCCCCGGCCCCGTCGTCGGCGCGGACGCTGACGCGCCGGCCGTCGAACAGCGCCTCGTGCACGCCCGGCAGAGCGGTGAGGGCGCCGCTCAGCAGCGTACGGCCGGCTTCACCGACGGCCTCCCGCAGCTCCACATGGACGGCGTCACCGCGCAGTTCGCCCTTCAGACCGTCGGGGGTGCCCTCGACGACGACCCGGCCGCGGTCGACGATCGCGATGCGTTCGGCGAGCCGGTCGGCCTCTTCGAGGTGGTGCGTGGTGAGCAGGACGGTCAGTCCCTCGTCCCCGGCGAGTCGGGCGATCTCGTCCCACATCGCGGTGCGCGCCTGCGGGTCGAGGCCGGTGGTCGGCTCGTCCAGGAAGAGCACCTCGGGGCGGTGGACGAGCCCCAGGGCCACGTCCAGACGGCGGCGCATGCCTCCCGAATAGGTCTTGACCTGGCGGTTCGCCGCGTCGGCGAGGGTGAAGCGGTCCAGCAGGTCGTCCACGCGACGGCTCAGCGCCGCGCCCTTGAGGCCGTACAGCCTGCCCTGGAGCCGGAGGTTCTCCCGGCCGGTGGCCACCGGGTCGGCACCGGAGTTCTGGGCGACCACGCCGATCGCGCGGCGCACCCGGTCCGGGTGGCGCCGCACGTCGTGGCCCGCGACGGTGGCGGAGCCCGAGTCGGGGCGGGCCAGGGTGGTGAGGATCTTGACCGTGGTGGACTTGCCGGCGCCGTTCGGGCCGAGGAGTCCGAGCACGGTGCCGGTGGCGACGGTGACGTCCATGCCGCTGAGCGCGGTGACGTCTCCGGGATAGGTCTTGGTCAGTCGGCGCGCCTCGATGGCGGGCGCGCGGGTGGTACTCATGTCGACGGCTCTCCTGAGTGAGCGGTGTTCTCGGGCAGGGCCGAGCCGATCCGCGTGAAGAGCGCCGGGCTATCCTGGGTGTGCCGCACCTCGATGGCCCGGTCTGCCGCACGGCGGAGCCGGTTCGGGGTTCGAGACCCTGGCGGGGCTGCTGCAACAGCTCTGCCGGGGTCTGTTCTCTCGGTTACTTTCCTTCGAGGCCGCCGCCCTCCGGATCCTGGAACTCCGGCGGAGCCTCACCCGTTTCGAGGAAGGTCCGCCATTCCTTGACGCCGGGGAACGTGCCGTCCTTGATCTCGGTGAGGAAGCCCCGGACCCAGACGGCCTGCGCCTCGATCATGTGCAGCTGGTACTCGGACTCGACGAGGAAGAGCCGGGGCAGTGTCTCGGACAGCTTCGCCAGGCCGCCGCGCAGGCTCGCGGCCTGCACCTCCAGCATGGTGAGCCGCTCCGCGAGCAGCCGCGCCACCTCGTCGGGGTGCAGCACGCACATCAGGGAGAGCGCGGCCTCGAAGATCGGATACTCCCGCGCCGGGACGGCGAGCAGGTCCGACAGCCACTCCGTGGCCTCTTCGCGTCCGGCGTCCGTGATGCCGTACAGCGTGCGCTCGGGGCGGTTGCCCTCCCGCTGCACCTCGGCGACCTCGACGAACCCGTGCTTCTCCAGGTTCTGGACGACGGTGTAGAGCGAGCCGTAGTTGATCTTCAGGCTGGCGTCCTTGCCGCGCCGGCGCAGGGTCTGGGCGATCTCGTACGGATGCATCGGCCGCTCGGTGAGCAGCACCATGACCGCGAGGGCCAGCGGGTTGCCGAGCTTCCGGCGCTTGGCCGCCACGGCATCCACCCCCTTCGCCGGCGTGATCGCCACCGAACTGTGGCAACTCGTCACCGAATATCCGTGGCCGAACATATCGCGACGGCCGAGGACCGTCAATACACACGATGTATCGCGTTCTGTGGCCCCCCGCAAGGGCGTGAGGAGTTAGGTGCGCCCCGGACACGGACGCGTGACGCCGGCGAAACAGCCCCTCCCTAATTTCTGTCGCTCGACAGGAATCCTCGCGCCGCTGTGCGAAAGCAGGTTGCCGCCATGACGAGCACCGCCCCCGCCGACGTCCGCCCCGACCCGCCGCGGCCCGACGGGGCCACGGGCCTCGCCGAGTTCGGCTACCGCCAGGAACTGCACCGCAGCCTCGGCCGGTACGCCTCGTTCGCCGCCGGCTTCTCCTTCATCTCGGTCCTCACGACCGTCTTCCAGTTCTTCGCCTTCGGGTACGCGTTCGGGGGCCCGGTCTTCTTCTGGACGTGGCCGGCCGTGCTCCTGGGCCAGTTGGCGGTCGCCGCCTGCTTCGCGGAACTGGCCGCGCGCTACCCCCTCTCGGGCGCGATCTACCAGTGGTCGTCCCGGCTGTCGAACCTGTCCTTCGGCTGGTTCGCCGGCTGGATCATGGTGATCGGGCAGATCGTGGTGGTGGCCGCGGCGGCCCTCGCGCTCCAGATGGTGCTGCCCGCGATCTGGTCGGGCTTCCAGCTGGTGGGCGACGACCCGGCACCCACCAGCGCCGACGGCGCCGCCAACGCGGCCGTCCTCGGCGTGATCCTGCTGACCCTCACCACCCTGGTCAACGTCGTCGACAACCGCGTGATGTCGGCCGTCAACCGGATCGGCGTGACCGCCGAGATCATCGGCGCCGTCCTGATCATCGTGCTGCTGTTCACCCACTCCGAGCGCTCCCCCGGCATCACGTTCCACACCGGCGAGGGGGGCACCGGCCTCTTCGGCGCCCTGATGGTGGGCTCGTTCATGGCCGCGTACGTGATGATCGGTTTCGACAGCGCGGGCGAGATGAGCGAGGAGACCCACAACCCCCGCCGTACCGCGCCCCGTACGATCCTCACCGCACTCGGCGCGGCCGGCCTGCTCGGCGGTCTGATCGTCCTCGGCGGGCTGCTGGCCGCGCCCAGCCTCACCGACGGCCGCCTCGGCGTGGACGGTCTGAGCTACGTCCTGACCAGCAGCCTCGGCGACGGGGTCGGGCGCGCGCTGCTCGCCGACGTGGCGGTGGCCGTCGCGGTGGCCACCCTGGCCATCCAGACGGCCGCCTGCCGCATGCTCTTCTCCATGGCGCGCGACGGACAGCTGCCCTTCTCCGGCCGGCTCGCCAGGGTCGCCCCGCGCACCGGCATGCCCGGCGCGCCCGCCCTCGTCGTCGGTGTCCTCGCGGCCGCGCTGCTGCTGCTGAACTTCGCCTCGCCGGACGCGTTCCTGGCGATCGGCACCACCTGCATCGTGATGCTGTACCTGGCGTACGCGATGGTGACCGGACCGCTGCTGGTGCGCCGGCTGCGCGGCGGGTTCGGGGCGGGCGGCACCGACGAGACCGGCGCCCCGCTCTTCTCGCTCGGCCGCTGGGGCGTCCCCGTGAACGTCCTCGCGCTGCTCTACGGCCTGTTCATGACCGTCAACCTCGCCTGGCCGCGAGCCGCCGTGTACGACCCGGCGGGCGGACACTGGTACTTCCGGTGGTTCACCCTGCTGTTCCTCGGAGTGACGGTGCTCGCGGGTGCGGTGTACCGCGCGTACCGGGTGCGGGCGACGGTCACCGAGTCTCCCGAGGTGGTACCGGCCTCGTACGCTTGACCAGGTGAGACGCAAGCCCCGGATTCCGCCCTCCCCCCTCCCGCAGCGCGACGGGGTCGACCCCGTGCGGGTCAGGCTGCCGTGGGACGGGGGCTGGGCCACCGTCCGGGACCATCTGGTCGAGCGGCTCGCGGCGGGGACCGGCGTGATCGACGCGATGATCGGCGCGGGGCTGATCGTCGGGGAGGACGGACGGCCCGTGACGGCCGACGCCGCGTACGTGCCGGGGATGTTCGTATGGTTCCACCGGGAGCTGCCCGACGAGGAGCCGGTGCCCTTCGCGCTCGACGTGGTGTACCGCGACGAGCACATCGTGGTGGCGGACAAGCCGCACTTCCTGGCCACCACCCCGCGCGGCAGTCATGTGGCCGAGACCGCGCTCGCCCGGCTGCGGCGCGAGCTGGAACTGCCCGCGCTCGGTGCCGCGCACCGACTGGACCGGCTCACGGCCGGGCTCGTGCTGTTCACCGTGCGCCCCGGGGAACGCGGCGCGTACCAGACGCTGTTCCGCGACAAGCTGGTCCGCAAGGAGTACGAGGCCGTGGCGCCGTACTCCCCCGGTCTCGCGCTGCCGCGGACGGTCCGCAGCCGGATCGTGAAGGAACGCGGGGTGCTGGCCGCCCGTGAGGTGCCCGGCGAGCCGAACGCCGTCAGCGGGATCGAACTGCCCGCACGGCGCGGCCCGCTGGGCCGCTACCGGCTGACGCCCAGCACGGGGCAGACCCATCAGCTCCGTGTGCACATGAACGCGCTGGGCGTGCCGATCCTCGGCGATCCGCTCTACCCCGTGGTGACCGGCCCGGTTCCGGCGGGCGACTTCAGCCGCCCGCTCCAACTGCTCGCGCGAGTCCTGGAGTTCACGGATCCGATCACGGGGCACGAGCACCGGTTCACCAGTGCGCGGGAGCTGGAGGCCTGGACGTCGTACGAGGCGTGGGCCGGGGCGGACGGGGCCGCGTCGTACCCTGCCGGGCCCTGATCCGGAGGCGGGCCCCCGGGCCGTCGGAGCCGGCCACCACCGTGCGGCCGGGCCCGACCGGCGGCCGGCCATGCCCGGCGCGGGCGACGGCCGGCCACCATCGTGCGGTGCCGTTCTGTCAGTAGCCGCGCCACCAGCGCAGGAAGCGCTGCCAGGCGCCGAGGCGGGCGGCGGGTTCGGGCGTCGGCGGGGCCTGCGGGGCCACCGGCTGCGGCGCGGGACTCGGCTCCGACGCCTCAGTCGTGACCTGCCAGTTCGGCCGCTGGCGGGGCAGCGCGTTGACCGAGGGCCGCTGCATGACGTCCTGCGGCGGCCGCGGCGCGAACGTCACCGGCAGCTCCACGAGGTGACGCGACGACATCGACGCCCGCCAGCGCAACTCGTCCTCCTTGCAGTCCAGTTCGGTGTCCGGCAGCCGCAGCAGCAGCGCGTCGACCCCGACATCGGCGATGGCACGGCCGATGTCCTGTCCCGGGCACTCGTGGGGACCGCCGCCGAAGGCGAGGTGGGAGCGGTTGCCCTGCATGTTGGCGGCGAGGTCGGGGCGGACCCGCGGGTCGACGTTGCCCGGGGCGATGCCGAAGAGCAGTCCGTCGCCCTTGCGGATGCGCCGGCCGCCCAGCTCCGTCTCCTGCTTGGCGAAGTAGCCGAGGACCGCGCTGAACGGCGGCTCGTCCCACAGGGACTGCTCGACCGCCTCCGGCACCGTCATCTGCCCGCCGTTGAGCTGGGCCCGGAAACGCGGATCGGTGAGGACCATGCGCAGCACGTTGGCGATGAGGTTGGCGGTCGCCTCGTAGGCGGCGAGCAGGACGAGGCGCAGGTGCTGGGCGACCTCGTCGTCGGTGAGCCCCGCCGGGTGGTTGATGAGGTGGCTGGTGAAGTCCTCCTCGGGGTTGGCGCGGCGCCGCAGAGTGTGCTGCGTCAGGACGCTCATGACGTACTCGTTGCTGGCGATCGCGGTCTCGGTGCCCTTGAGGAGGTCGCGGGCGGCGTGCACCATGCGGTCGTTGTAGTCCTCGGGCATGCCGAGGATCTCGCACAGCACGGACATCGGCAGGTGCTCGGCGAACTGCCCGACCAGGTCGGCCTTCCCGAGCTCGCAGAACTCGTTGACCAGGCGCTGCGTCGCTCGGTTGATGTAGCGCCGCAGACTGCGGAAGTCGATGGTGGTCATGGCGCCGGTGACGGCTCCGCGCAGCCGCAGGTGCTCGTCGCCCTCGGCGTGGGAGCAGATGGGCTGCCAGGCGATGTGCGGGGCGAGCGGATGGTCGGCGCCCGCGGTGCCGTCCTGGACGGCGGTCCACAGCCTGCTGTCCCGCGCGTAGTGCTGGGGCGTGTTCACCATGTGCAGGTTCTCGCCGTGGCCGAGCACCACCCAGATGGGTACGTCGTTGTGGAGCAGCACGGGGGCGACGGCGCCGTGTTCCGCGCGGAGTTTCTCGTAGAGGGCTTCCAGGTCCTCCGCTTCGGGTCCGTACAGGCGGTGCAGCCCGCCGGGGCCGAGGCCGTGGGCGGGGCAGCCGGGCGGCGGTCCGAGCGTGGGGTCGTCCGTACCGGTCGGGGAGTGGGATTCAGACGTCACGGTGATCGCTCCGAAACTGAGGGGGATCCGGGTCTTGGGGGGTGGCGGAAGGGGTGGGAGGCGCCTTCGTCGACGTCGCGTCAGACGGGTGCCGAGGTGATCGCCAGGGAGTGCAGGAAGCGCATCAGCGTCATCAGGGTGTCCCGGCTGGAGGCCCTGCGGCGCGCGTCGCACTTCACGATCGGGATCTCCTCGGGCAGGTCGAGCGCCGTCCGCAGGTCCTCGATCGGGTAGCCGGGGGCGTCGGGGAAGTCGTTGATCGCCACGACGAACGGCACGCCGCGCTCCTCGAGGCGGCCGATCACGTCGAAGCTGACCTCCAGACGACGGGTGTCGATGAGCACCACGGCGCCGAGGGCTCCTTCGAAGAGGCCGTTCCAGAGGAACCAGAAGCGCTCCTGTCCGGGCGTGCCGAACAGGTAGAGCACCAGCTGGTCCGTGATGGAGATGCGGCCGAAGTCCATGGCGACGGTGGTGGCCGTCTTGCTCTCGGAGCCGTAGTTGTCGTCGACGCCGATGCCGGCCTGCGTCATGGTCTCCTCGGTGGTCAGCGGTTTGATCTCGCTGACGGAACCCACCATGGTCGTCTTGCCGACCCCGAAGCCGCCCACGATCACGATCTTCACCGCGGCCTGTGCCGTGTGCGGCAGATGGTCCTCGGCGCGAGGGCCCGTGATGGTGTCAGAGCTTTTGAAGTCCATGCATCACCGCTTCGAGGAGGGAACGGTCGGGCAGCGCCGAGCGGACGATCGGGGCGCGCGCGTGTACCAGTTCGGCCGCCAGCATCTCGGTGAGCAGGACGGTCACCACGCTGAACGGCAGGTTGAGATAGGCCGAGAGCTCGGCGACGGACAGAGGGGCCTGGCAGAGCCGCAGCAGCGCGGACTGCTCGGGCTGGGCGACGGGGGGCGACGCGTCGGCGCGCGCCACGACCAGGGTGACCAGGTCGAGTTCGGCCCGGTCACCGCCCTCGCCGCCGCCCGTGAGCACGTACAGGCGCTCCGGGTTCTTCGACTTGCCCTCGCCCTCCTCGTCCGCGCCCTCCGCGCCTTCCTGGACGTGGGGGGACTCCGGTGCCGGAGGATCCGGGGCTTCTTCCTTGGGGTGGCGCCGCCGGCGCTGCGGAGGAGTCATACGGTCTGCCCGTTGCGCCGCGGCGGGCTGGTGAGATGGGCGCCGATCCGGACGACGAGGTCACGCATGCGGTTGCTCATCAGTCCGGGCTCCGCGGTCTGGTTGGCGAGGACCGCGAGGTAGGCGTTGGGTCCGGCGGACATCAGGTAGAAGTAGCCCCCGTCGATCTCGATGATGACCATGCGCATCCGGCCGTCGCTGTTGGGGATCTCGCCCGCGACGGCTCCGGCCAGGCTCTGCAGGCCCGCGCAGGCCGCGGCGACCCGGTCCGCGGCGTCCGGCTCGCCGCCGTAGCGGGCGATGCGCAGTCCGTCGGCCGAGAGCACGACGATCTGCCGGATGCCCGGTACGCCGTCGGCGAGCTCCTTGAGCATCCAGTCGAAGTTGGCTCGCTGCTGGATCACTTGAGGTCCCCCTCGTCGTCGGCCTCGGCAGGGGCCGCCTGGTTGTTCATCGTGAATGCGGTCGGGTCCGGGTCGCCCTTGAGGCCGTTCATGAACGCTTCGACCCACAGGCCGGGTTCGGGCTCCTTCTCCTGCGGTTCGGACTCCCGCGTCCACTCGGGCGCCGCCGCGGCGGCCTCCGCGGCCTCGGCCTCGGCACGGGCCTCGGCGATCCGCCGACTGAGCGGGACCTTGACGCGGCTGCGGCGCTGCGGCAGCCCGTTGGGGGTCCATTCGGTGACCACGGGCACGTCGTCGTCGTGGGACCCGCCGTTCGAGGAGGGGATGCGCGGTCCGGTGGTCGGCTTGCGCTTCTTCGGCTTGCGCGCCGGTCCCTCCACACCGCCGGTGTCGAGGCCCGCGGTGGAGCTCATGCCGACGCCGTGCGCGAGACCGGGGGCGAAGTCGTTGGTGAGCATGTCGCGCGGGGCGACGAGGACGGCGCGGACGCCGCCGTACGCGGACTGCCGCAGGGAGACCTGCATGTTGTACATCTGGGCGAGTCGTCCGACGACCGCCATGCCGAGCCGGGGGGCTTGGCCCATCACGTTCGGGTCGACGCCGGCCGCGGCGAGCCGGAGCAGTTCCTCGATCTTGCCGCGGGCCTCGTCGCTGAGGCTGACGCCACCGTCCTCGATCTCGACGGCGATGCCGGTCTGCACCTCGATGGCGGTGACGTGCACCTTGGTGTGCGGGGGCGAGTAGCGCGTGGCGTTGTCGAGGAGCTCGGCGAGCGCGTGGATGATCGGTTCGACGTGTTCGCCCTTGACGGCGATGTCGACGATGTTGTGCAGCTCGATGCGGCGGTATTCGAGGATCCGGGACATCGCGCCGCGCAGCACGCTGAACAGCGGTACGGCGTTGGGCCACTGGCGGCTGGGACGGCCGCCGCCGAGCACGGCGATGGAGTCGGCGAGGCGGCCGATCAGCGCGGTGCCGTGGTCGATGCGCAGCAGGTCGTCGAAGACCTCGGGGTTGCGCCCGTGGTCCTCCTCCATCTCGCGCAGTTCGTTGTTCTGCTGGTGGACGATGGCCTGGACGCGCCGGGCGATGTTGACGAAGGAGCGCTGCGCGGCGTCGCGCATCGACTCCTCGACGTCGATGGCCTTGAGCATCTTCTTCAGGAGCGCGCGCTGCGACGCGGGGATGTCGGCGTACTCCGGGTTGTCCCGGTCCAGGGTGCGGACCACCTCCGCGGGTGAGTCACCGCCGTGCAACCGGTCGAGCGCGGTCGGCAGGACGTCCTCGGAGAGGCGCACGATCTCCTGGTCGTGGGCGGCGATGCGCTGTTCCAGCAAGGCGGAGCGCTGCGCGAACTCGGCGCGCAGATCACGGGCGACGCGGCCGCGGCGTACGGCCTCGGCGCCGATCGCGATGACCAGCAGCGTGGCGATGCCGCCGCACACACCGACGGCTGGTCGCGCCGACTCCGTCACCAAGGCGACGGCGGCGCCGGTCACCGCGGCCATCAGTATGGCCGGCAGCAACAGGACGCGCGCGTAGGGAAGTTCGCGGCCACCGGGAGGCGATTGAACACTCACCATGTATGCCCTCTGAGACAGGTCGGCTGGGGGTGGGGAGGTTTGTGGGGGAAATGCACGGATCAAACTAGATCTTCGGAACTTTTGGGAACAAGCGCCCGAATACATCTCAACTCGGTGCGCTGCGGGCGAGCTTAGTCCGACCGGATCATCGCTGTGTCATATTCAGCAAGCACCTGAATTCGCCCTCGCGACAGGAGTACCCTCGGCCCCATTTGCACGCTGCGGCTTCGTTCGCACACGGTGTGTAACGGGATACGGGCATGCGAAATCCACACCTCGACCAGGTGAAATCGCCGCCGTGGGCGGAACTCCGGAGGAGATCCGGAAGGTACGGAAGGGGGGCAGCCGCGGGCCGCTCAGGCTCCGGCCGGAACCCGGCGACACACACGGATCACGCCCCGGTCGGCACCCGGCGCACGCTCTGGCCGGCACCCCGGCGACACGCACCGCTCAGGTTCCGGCCGACACCCCGGCGATGCGCAGTGCCGCGTCCGCGGTCGCCTCCGCGAAGGCCGACACCGGCCGGTCAGGATCGGAGCGGTGCACGAGGATGACTCCCTCGATCAGACCGAACAGCAGGTCCGTCCGCAGATCGAGCTCGCTCTTCGCGAGCGCTCCCCCGGCCGCCGTCGCGGCGAGCAACTGCCGGTAGGCGTCCTTGAGTTCGGACCGAACGGCATGGAAGCCGGCGAACCGCTCGGCCCGCACCTCGGGCAGCAGATAGAGACCGCCCAGGTTGTACGGGCCGCCGCAGAGGAGCGCCACGTCGGTGCGGCAGAGCTCCCACAGCCGGCCCTCGGCCGGCGCGGCGTCGTCCGCGAGGAGTTCACGGGCGAGGGTCAGCGAGGGCGTGACCGTGGACTCCAGGAGCTCGGCGAGCAGCTCCTCCTTGCCCGACACGTAGTGGTACATGGACGCCTGGCGCATGCCGGCACGCTCGGCGACGGCCCGGGTGGTCGTGGCCGCGTATCCGCGCGTGGTGAACAACTCGGCTGCGGCGGCGAGCAGTTCGTCGCGCGGCGACAGCCCGCTGTCCGGCCGCTGCGCGGCGCGCGGCCTGCCGACCCGTCGCCCTCCCGGTGCGCCCGCTGTTCCCATGCGGTCGATCCTCGCACAGGGCGCCGCCCGGCGATCTCCGGCCGATCCCGGTGAGGGATCGGTAACCGGGCGGCAACAGCCGGGCAATGCCGGCGACCCGGCCCGCCCCTAATTTCTGTCGCGCGACAGAAATGACACCCGGAGCCGGAGGTCCCGCGATGGCGACAGCGACCACATACGGAGCCCGCGCCCATGCGCGCGCCCAGGAGGGCACGCGCACCGAGGCCATGCCCGTCGTCCCGGCGAGCGCCTGGCCCGCCCCGCCCTGCGAGGCGGGCCACCTGGTGTGGGCCGAGACGGTGGCGGGCGGCAACTACACGCACAAGGCGCTGGCGCGCGGCACGGAGATGCGGCTGACCGACCTGGCCGGCGACGCCTGCGCGCACCTCCTCCTTCATGTCGCCGGCCGTCCCTGGGAACGGCTGAACGTGGCGGACACCGTCAAGGTCCAGTGGAACGCCTACCTCGGCGAGGGGCAGCTGCTGCTGTCCGACCAGGGCCGGGTGCTGGCCTCGGTGGTCACCGACACCTCAGGGCGCCACGACGCCCTGTGCGGCACCTCCACCCTGCTGCGCAACACCGAGCGGTACGGGGACGGGACGCCGCAGTCCGCTTCCCCGGCCGGCCGTGAGCTGTTCAAGCTGGCCGCCGCGAAGAACGGCCTCGCCCCGCGTGATCTGCCGCCCTCACTGTCCTTCTTCCAGGGGGTGGAGGTGGGCGACGACGGCTCGCTGCACTTCACCGGCTCGTCCGGACCTGGCGGGAGCGTGACGCTGCGCGCCGAGCAGGACGTGACCGTACTGATCGCGAACGTGCCGCACCCGGCCGACCCCCGGCCGCGGTACGTGAGCGGCCCGCTGGAAGTGCTCGCCTGGCGCGCGGCGCCGACCGAACCGGGCGACCCGCTGTGGGAGGCCACGCCCGAGGGCCGCCGGGCCTTCCTGAACACCGTCGAATTCCTCGCCGCGAGGGGGCTCGCATGAGCACGACCGTCGTTCCCGCCCGAGCCGCCTGGTCGGCCGTCGTCCGCGCCGGCGAGACGCTCACCATCACCGATCTGCACGGCAACCAGGCCGTCGACTTCCTGCTGTACGACGCCGCGGACACCGCCGTGCGCTACAGCGCGCCGGACACGATCCACGCGCAGGGCAACATCTTCCTGACCACCGGAAGCGTCCTGATGTCGAACGAGCACACCCCGCTGATGACCGTCGTCGACGACGAAGTGGGCCGGCACGACACAGTCGGCGGCGCCTGCTCCAAGGAGTCGAACACCCTCAGGTACGGGCACCACACCTGGTCCCAGCACGCGTGCGTGGACAACTTCCTCGCGGAGGGCGCCCGTTACGGCCTCGGCAAGCGGGACCTCGTCTCGAACGTCAACTGGTACATGAACGTTCCGGTCGAGAAGGACGGCACGCTCGGCATCGTCGACGGCATCTCGGCCCCCGGACTCGGGGTGACCCTGCGCGCCGAGCGCGACGTGATCGTCCTGGTCTCCAACTGCCCGCAGATCAACAACCCCTGCAACGGCTTCGAGCCGACCGCCGTGGAGATGACCGTCGGAGCGGCGCGATGACCTTCGACACGCTGCTCGTCGCCAACCGCGGGGAGATCGCGGTACGCATCATCCGCACGGCGCGCGAACTCGGCCTGCGCACCGTCGCGGTGTACTCCGACGCCGACCGCGGCGCGCCCCACGTCCGGCTCGCCGACGAGGCGGTACGACTGGGGCCCGCGCCCGCCAAGGAGTCGTACCTCGACGCCGACCTCGTCCTGAGGGCGGCCAAGGACACCGGCGCCGGCGCCGTCCACCCCGGGTACGGCTTCCTCTCCGAGGACGCCGCCTTCGCCCGCCGCTGCGAGGACGCCGGGATCGTCTTCGTGGGCCCGACGCCGGAGCAGCTGGAACTGTTCGGGGCGAAGCACACGGCCCGCGCGGCGGCCCGGGCCGCGGGGGTGCCACTGGCACCCGGCACCGGGCTGCTGGACTCCGTCGGGGAGGCGCTCGACGCGGCCTCCCGGATCGGCTATCCCGTGATGCTCAAGGCCACCGGTGGTGGCGGCGGAATCGGCATGTCGGCATGTCGCTCCGCCGGCGAACTGACCGAGGCCTGGGAGCGGGTGCAGCGCGTCGTCTCGGCGTCCTTCTCCTCCGCCGGCGTCTTCCTGGAACGCCTCGTCGAGGATGCCCGCCATGTCGAGGTGCAGGTCTTCGGCGACGGCGCGGGCCACGTCGTCACCCTCGGCGACCGGGACTGCTCGCTCCAGCGGCGCAACCAGAAGGTCCTGGAGGAGGCGCCCGCCCCGGGACTCCCGCCGCAGGTGCGCGACCGGCTCGCCGCCGGCGCCCGCGACCTGTGCGCGAGCGTCGGCTACCGTTCGGCCGGCACGGTCGAGTTCGTGTACGACGCCGCCCGCGAGGATGCGTACTTCCTGGAGGTGAACACCCGCCTCCAGGTGGAGCACCCGGTGACCGAGGAGGTCCTCGGCATCGACCTCGTCGCCTGGATGCTGCGGCTGGCACGCGGCGAGTCGGACGTCGTGCGGGACCCGGGGCCGCCCCGTGGTCACGCCGTCGAGGCACGCGTGTACGCCGAGGACCCCTCCCGCGGTCACCGGCCGAGTGCGGGCCTGTTGACCCGGGTCGAGTTCCCCGGCGGTGTCCGGGTGGACGGCTGGGTCGAGACGGGCACCGAGGTGACGACGTCGTACGACCCGATGCTCGCGAAGGTGATCGCCCGCGGTCCGGACCGGGAGCAGGCCCTGCGACGGCTCGACGAGGCCCTGGCCCGCACCCGGATCGACGGCATCGAGACGAACCTGGGCCTGGTGCGGGCAGCGCTCGCGGAGCCGTCCTTCCGGGCGGCGGCGCATTCGACGGCGACGCTGGCCGGCGTCACCGACCCGACGCCGCGTATCGAGGTGGTGGCCGGCGGAACACTCACCACCGTGCAGGACTGGCCGGGCCGCACCGGTCACTGGCAGGTGGGCGTACCGCCGTGCGGCCCCATGGACGACCTGTCGTTCCGGCTGGGCAACCGGGCGCTCGGCAACCACGAGGGCGCGCCGGGCCTCGAATGCACCCTGCGAGGACCGTCGTTGAGGTTCACCCACGCCACCACGGTGTGCGTCACCGGCGCGCCCGCCGCGGTCACCGTGGACGGCACGGCGGTCGCCCAGTGGGAGCCCGTGACGGTGCCGGCCGGGGCCGTGCTGGACGTCGGTGCCCCCGACGAGCACGGGCTGCGGACCTATGTGCTGTTCGCGGGCGGCGGTCTGGACGTGCCGCTGTTCCTCGGCAGCGCGGCCACCTTCACGCTGGGCCGGTTCGGCGGGCACGGCGGACGGGCGCTGCGCACCGGCGACGTCCTGCACGGCGGCTCGGTGGTCTCCGGAACACCGGTACCGGCCGCCGACCGGCCGGTCCTCGGCTCGCGATGGCTGGTCGGCGCGCTCGAAGGCCCGCACGCCGCACCCGAGTTCTTCACCGAGGACGACATCCGCGACTTCTACGACGCCGACTGGAAGGTCCATTTCAACTCGGCGCGGACGGGGGTGCGGCTGGTCGGACCGAAGCCCCGCTGGGCGCGCAAGGACGGCGGGGAGGCGGGACTGCACCCGTCGAACATCCACGACACGCCGTACTCGGTGGGCGCCGTCGACTACACGGGCGACATGCCGGTGCTGCTCGGCCCCGACGGCCCGTCACTGGGGGGCTTCGTCTGCCCGGCGACCGTCGTCAGCGGCGAACGCTGGAAGCTCGGGCAGCTCCGCCCGGGAGACACGGTGCGCTTCACCCCGCTCGCCGAGGACGGCTCGGTGCGCCCGGCGATCGTGGACGGCGGCGTGCTCGCGCGGGACGGCGACGTGACCTTCCGCCGCAGCGGTGACGACAACCTGCTGGTCGAGTTCGGTCCCGCGCAGCTGGACCTGGCCCTGCGGATGCGGGCGCACGCGCTGATGGAGGCGGTCGCCGCGGCCGGGATCGACGGTGTCACGGATCTGACACCGGGCATCCGCTCGCTGCAGATCCAGGCGGACCCGGGCAGGCTGCCGCAGCGTGAACTCCTCGCCACCGTCCGGGAGATCGCACGGACGCTGCCGGCCGGGGACCGGCTGACCGTGCCGTCCCGGACGGTCCACCTCCCGCTGTCCTGGGACGACCCGGCGACCCGTGAGGCGATCGCCCGCTACATGGCGGGGGTCCGCGACGACGCGCCCTGGTGCCCCTGGAACATCGAGTTCATCCGCCGGGTGAACGGCCTGGACTCGGTCGCCGACGTCTACCGCACGGTCTTCGACGCGGAGTACCTCGTCCTGGGCCTCGGGGACGTGTACCTGGGCGCGCCGGTCGCGACGCCGCTCGACCCGCGCCACCGTCTGGTCACCACCAAGTACAACCCGGCACGTACCTGGACCGCCGAGAACTCGGTCGGCATCGGCGGGGCCTACCTCTGCGTCTACGGCATGGAGGGACCCGGCGGCTATCAGTTCGTCGGGCGCACCACCCAGGTGTGGTCGGCCTGGCAGCAGCGCGGCGCGTTCGAGCCGGGCTCACCGTGGCTGCTGCGCTTCTTCGACCGCATCAAGTGGTACCCGGTCGAGGCGGACGAGCTGCTCGAACTCCGGGCGGACATCGTCTCGGGCCGGTTCGTCCCCCGGGTCGAGGAGGGCGAGTTCTCGCTCGCCGCCCACCAGGCCTTCCTCGCCGAGCACGCCGAGTCCGTCGCGGAGTTCCGGGCCCGGCAGGGCGCGGCGTTCGCGGCGGAGCGGGACGCGTGGGAGGCGGCGGGCGAGTTCGCCCGCGCCGAGGCGGCGTCCGCCCCGACGGCCTCCGCGGCCGAGGTCGCCGTGCCGGAGGGCGGCCGTCTGGTCGAGGCCGAGTTCGCCGCGTCCGTCTGGCAGCTGAACGTCCGCCCGGGCGACACGGTGACCGCCGGTCAGCCGCTGCTGGCCCTGGAAGCCATGAAGATGGAGTCGCGGATACCCGCGCCGATGGACGGCCTGGTCCACGAGGTACTCGCCAGGCCGGGCGACCAGGTGGAGGCGGGCACCGCGCTGCTGATCCTGGCTCCGCACGAGTCGTAGCACCACCGCCCGTCCCGCCGTACCTCCAGCGCAAGGAGCACCGATGTCCGCCGTGACCAGGGTCCGCATGGCATACGCCCGCATCGAGGCGACGGACCGCCCGGAGATCTGGATCGACCTCCGGCCCCGCGCGGAGGCCGAGGAGGAGGCCCGCGGCATCGACGAACGCGTGGCCGCGGGCGAGCGGCTGCCGCTCGCGGGCCGCCTGTTCGCGGTCAAGGGGAACATCGACGTCGGGGGCATGCCGACCACCGCGGGGTGCCCGGCCTACGCGTACACCCCGGAGGTGGACGCCCCGGTCGTCGCCCGGCTGCGCGCCGTCGGCGCGATCGTGCTCGGCACCACGAACCTGGACCAGTTCGCCACCGGCCTGGTCGGCACCCGCTCCCCCTACGGTGCCGTCCGGGGTGCGCTGGACCCGGACCGCGTCAGCGGCGGCTCCAGTTCGGGTTCGGCCGTCGCGGTGGCCCTGGGCATCGTCGACTTCGCCCTCGGCACGGACACCGCGGGCTCGGGCCGCGTCCCCGCCGCGTTCAACGGCATCGTCGGACTCAAGCCGACCCGGGGTCTGGTCCCCACGGCCGGGGTCGTCCCGGCCTGCGCCTCGCTGGACTGCGTGACCGTGTTCGCCCGGACCCTGCCGGAGGCCGAGCGGGTGCTCGCCCAGATGGTGTCCCCGCCGGGCCGCGACCTGCCGGCACTCCCCCAGCGGCTCCCCGGCCCGTGGCGGGTCGCCGTACCGCCGACGGCGCAGCTGGGCGACCTCGACGAGGGGTGGGCACCGGCGTACGAGGCGGCCGTCGAGCGGCTCGTCGCGGCGGGCGCGGAGGTGTCCACGCTCGATCTCACCGTGTTCACGGAGGCCGCCGAGATGCTCTACGGCGGTGCGTTCGTCGCCGAGCGCTACGCCGCCGTCGGGAGCTTTGTCGACAAGTTGCTGAGCGAGGGCGGTGTGGGGCTCGACCCGACCGTCGCCGGGATCATCACCCGCTCCCGGGACATCCCGGCCCACCAGGTGTACGCGGACCAGGAGCGGCTGGACGGGCTGCGCGCCCGGGCGCTCGCCGAGCTCGGCGACGCGGACGCCCTGCTGCTGCCGACCGCGCCCGGCCATCCCACCCTCGCCGAGGTCGCCGCCGACCCGATCGGCGCCAACGCCCGGCTGGGCCGCTTCACCAACTCGACGAACCTCTTCGATCTGGCGGCCGTCGCCGTACCGGCCGGTCCCACACCCTCCGGTGCGCCGTTCGGTGTGATGCTGATCGGCCGCGCGTTCACCGACGAGCGCCTCGCGCACATCGCGCGGCTGCTCCAGCCGCCGCTGAGGATCGCCGTGGTCGGCGCGCATCTGTCCGATCAGCCGCTGAACCCGCAACTGCTGTCCCTGGGCGCCGAACTGGAGCGGACGACGTCCACGGCACCCGTCTACCGCCTGTACGCGCTGCCCACGACCCCGCCGAAGCCGGGGCTGGTGCATGTCGGCCCCGAGGAGGGCGGGGCCGTCGAGACCGAGGTGTGGCGGCTTCCCGCGGAGGGGCTCGGCCGGCTGCTCGACGCGCTGCCCCGGCCGATGGCGCTGGGCCGGGTGGAGCTGGCCGACGGCAGCGACGTCCCGGGCTTTCTCTGCGAACCGGCCGCGCTCGAAGGCGCCCGGGACATCACGGCGCTGGGGGGCTGGCGCGCCCACCTGCGCGCCGAGGACTGATCCTCGGGCCTGCCCACGGCCGGCCGGGAGCCCGCGCCCGGGGACGCATCGCGCCGCCTCCCGTCCGGGGCAGCCCTGCCTTGAGCCGACGTCCGGGGAAGCGCGCCGCCGCCCGGTCCGGAAGGCGGCGCGCCCCGCGGGGACGTCACGGCGGACGGCCGTGACGTATCACGGCGGACGGCCGTCGAGGTGTCCCGGCGGCCGCCTGTCACCCGGTCCCGCCGGACGCACCCCGTCGGGGAGCGCCCGGCCCGGTCTCAGCCCACCGAGGAGTAGGCCACGACCCCGCGCAGCAGGGCGTCGACCGCCTTGCGCGCGTTCTTCGCGACCGTCGAACTCTCCGCCCCGGAGGGCGCCGCGGCGGCGATCTGGCCCAGGACGTCGATGACCTGCTTGCACCAGCGCACGAAGTCGCCCGCGGGCATCTCCGCCTCGCGCAGCACCTCGTCGAGCCCCTTGCCGGAGGCCCATTCGTGCGCGGCCCAGGCGAAGCCCAGGTCCGGCTCGCGCTGGCCCACGCCCTCCGTCTGGGTGATCCGGAACTCCTCCTCCAGGGCGTCGAGCCGACCCCAGATGCGCACCATCTCGCCGAGCGCGGCCTTCGCCTTGCCGGACGGCACCTTGGGCGCCATCGCGTCGTCGGAAACCCGGGACTCGTACACCAACGCCGAGACGCAGGCGGCGAGTTCGGCGGGGCCGAGTCCCTCCCAGACCCCGGCGCGCAGGCATTCGCTGGCGAGCAGGTCGAGTTCGCCGTAGAGCCGGGCCAGCCGCTTGCCGTGTTCGGTGACGTCGTCGCCGCGCAGATAGTCCAGCTCGGTCAGCAGGGCCACGATCCGGTCGAAGGTGCGGGCGATGGTGTTCGTCCGGCCCTCGATGCGGCGCTCCAGCTGCGAGGTGTCGCGCAGCAGCCGGTGGTAGCGCTCGGCCCAACGGGCGTGGTCCTCACGGTCGTTGCACCCGTGGCAGGGGTGGGCGCGGATCTCCGTGCGCAGCCGGGAGATCTCGCGGTCGTCGGCCGCCTGCGAGCGCTTCTTGCGGTGCCGGTCCGGGACGATGTGCCCCGCCTTCGTGCGCAGTGCCGACGCGAGGTCACGACGGGACTGCGGCGAGCGCGGATTGAAGGACTTCGGGATGCGCATCCGCTCCAGCGCCTCGACGGGCACCGGGAAGTCCATGGAGGCCAACCGCTTGACCTGGCGTTCGGACGTGAGGACCAGGGGGCGCGGGCCGTCGTGCTGCTCGAAGCCGCGGTGGCCGTTCGACCGGCCCGCGGGCAGGCCGGGGTCCAGGACCAGCGCCAGGCCCGCGTACTTCCCCGTGGGCACATGGATCACGTCGCCGGGCTTGAGCTTCTCCAGCGCGACCGCCGCCTCGGCGCGACGCTGCACCGCGCCCTGCCGGGCCAGGTCGGTCTCACGGTCCTTGAGCTCGCGGCGCAGCCGCATGTACGAGTCGAAGTCCCCGAGGTGGCAGGTCATGGACTCCTTGTAGCCCTCGAGTCCCTCCTCGTTGCGCTGGACCTGCCGGGAGATCCCGACGACCGACTTGTCGGCCTGGAACTGCGCGAAGGACGTCTCCAGGAGCTCTCGCGAGCGGTGCCGCCCGAACTGCTCGACCAGGTTCACCGCCATGTTGTACGACGGCTTGAAGCTGGAGCGCAGCGGATAGGTGCGGGTGCCGGCGAGGCCCGCCAGGTGCTCGGGGCTGAAGCCGCGCTGCCACAGCACGACCGCGTGGCCCTCGACATCGATGCCGCGGCGCCCGGCGCGGCCGGTGAGCTGGGTGTATTCGCCGGGAGTGATGTCGGCGTGCTGCTCGCCGTTCCACTTGACGAGCTTCTCCAACACCACCGAGCGGGCGGGCATGTTGATGCCGAGCGCGAGGGTCTCCGTCGCGAAGACGGCCTTGACCAGGCCCTGTACGAAGAGTTCCTCGACGACCTCCTTGAACGTGGGCAGCATGCCCGCGTGGTGGGCCGCGATGCCGCGCTCCAGGCCCTCCAGCCATTCGTAGTAGCCGAGGACGTGCAGGTCTTCCCTCGGGATGGAGGAGGTGCGCTCCTCCACTATGGCGCGGACCTTGGCGCGTGCCTCGTCGTCGTTCAGCCGCAGGCCCGCGTACAGGCACTGCTGGACGGCGGCCTCGCAGGCCGCGCGGCTGAAGATGAAGGTGATGGCGGGCAGCAGGCCCTCGGAGTCGAGCCGCTCGATGACCTCGGGGCGGCCCGGCGTCCACATGCGGGAGCGCTGTCTGCGCTCCCGCTCACGGTCGGCCTCGCGCATCGCCCGGCCCCGCTTGCGGTCCTGGTACGACGGCCGGCTGGCCTCCATGCGCGCCATCCGCGTGAGGTCGGGGTTGACGGCCTTCTTCTGGCCCTCGCCCTCCTCGAAGAGGTCGTACATCCGGCGTCCGGCCAGCACGTGCTGGAAGAGGGGCACGGGGCGGTGCTCGGAGACGATCACCTGGGTGTCGCCACGGACGGTGTCCAGCCAGTCGCCGAACTCCTCCGCGTTCGACACGGTCGCGGAGAGCGACACCAGCGTCACGGACTCCGGGAGGTGGATGATCACTTCCTCCCAGACGGCGCCGCGGAAGCGGTCGGAGAGGTAGTGCACCTCGTCCATGACGACATAGCCGAGTCCGAGGAGGGTCTGCGAACCCGCGTACAGCATGTTGCGCAGCACCTCGGTGGTCATGACGACCACCGGCGCCCCGGAATTGACGCTGTTGTCCCCGGTGAGCAGGCCGACCTTGTCCGTGCCGTAACGGCGGCACAGGTCGGCGTACTTCTGGTTCGAGAGCGCCTTGATCGGCGTCGTGTAGAAGCACTTCTTGCCCTGCTGGAGGGCGAGATGGACGGCGAACTCGCCGACGATCGTCTTGCCGGAGCCGGTGGGCGCGGCCACGAGCACACCCTTGCCCGCTTCGAGCGCCTGGCAGGCCTCGATCTGGAAGGGGTCGAGGCCGAAGTCGTACATCTCGCGGAAGGAGGCGAGCGCGGTGGCCTGCTCGGCAGCGCGCCTGCGTGCTGCCGCGTACCGCTCGGCCGGTGAGAGGTCCTCTGTCATCGTGCTTTCGAGACTACCGGGCGGCACTGACAACACGACGATCAATATCCGGATCAGATGCTGTGAGACATGGGGTCCCCGCAGCTCAGGCGAGCACCACCCGCACCGCCGCCGGTACGCACTCCGCGGTCAGCGGCAGCGGCCCGAGCGGCTCTCCGTCGGCGTACCCGGTGATGCCCTCGGCGAGCAGTTCGACCTTCGCGGCCCGGTGCACGCTCACCACCGGATGATCGAGGTGCGTGCCCTTGTAGACCTTCGGGAACACCTTGAGCAGCGTCGTGCGGCTGCAGTCGCCGACGACGGTGACGTCGAACAGCCCGTCCTCCAGGTCCGCGTCCGCGCAGATCCTCATGCCGCCGCCGTACGACGATCCGTTGCCGACCGCCACGAGCGTCGCCTCGATCTCCCGGGCCTCGCCGTCGTCGAGCGTGATCCGGAACGGGAAGGGCTTGAAGGCGGCGAGCTCGGCGAGGATCGCGAGGTCGTACTTGAAGCGGCCGGCGGGCAGACGCATGCGGTTGCCGCGGTCGTTGACGCGGGAGTCGAAGCCCGAGGCGAGGACCGTGCCGAACCAGGTGCCGTCGACCCGGCCCAGGTCGATGTCGCGCAGCCGGGACGCCTTCAGGGACTCGGCGATCCGCCGGCCCGCCGCGGCGGGGTCCTGGACGGGCAGGTCCAGGGCGCGCGCGAAGTCGTTGCCGGTGCCGACGGCGATCAGGCCGAGCGGGGTGCGGGTTCCGGCGACCGCCTGGAGGGCGAGGCTCACCATGCCGTCGCCGCCGACCGCTATGAGCGCGTCGGTGCCGCTCTCGACGGCGGCACGCGCCTGCGCGAGGGCGTCGCGCGGATTCTCACCGAGGACCGTACGGACGCTGAATCCCGCCGCCCGGAGAGCCGAAGCGGCCGGCTGCGCCGCTCGGGCGCCCCGGCCGCGTCCCGCGGTGGGATTGACGAAGAGGGTGATCTCGCTGGCCACAGGGTGACCCTACGAGGTCGACGGGCTTCGTCAGGTCACGTCGTCATAACCGTTCACCCGGTCCGTACCCGCCTGCTCGGGCAGGGCCCGGTTGGCCGACACGGATTCGACCGCGCCGATGTCCTCAGGCGTCAGGTCGAGGTCGGAGGCCTCGTCGTCGCCCGGTCCCTCGGCCTCGCGGCGCTTCTTGCGCCGGTCGTTGAGGAGCGAGAAGACGACCGCGCCGAAGTAGAGGATCCAGATCGGCCCGGCGAGCGCCAGCATCGTCAGCGGGTCGGTGCTGGGAGTGGCGAGCGCCGCGAAGACGGTGATGCCCATGATCATGCCGCGCCACCAGCCGAGCATCCGCTTGCCGGTGAGGACGCCCGTGAGGTTGAGCATGACCAGCAGCAGAGGCAGCTCGAAGGACAGGCCGAAGACGACCACCATGCGCGTCACGAGGTCGAGCAGGTCGTCGAGCGGCAGCAGGTTGCTGACGCCGTTCGGCGTGAAGTCGATCAGCACCTTCGCCGTGGTGGGCAGCACCTTGTACGCGAAGAAGGCGCCGCCGAAGAACAGCGGGACACCGGTCCCGACGAAGGCGTACGCGTACTTCCTCTCGTTCCTGTGCAGGCCCGGCGCGACGAACGCCCAGAGCTGGTAGAGCCAGACCGGCGAGGCGAGCACGACACCCGCCATCAGGGAGACCTTCAGCGCCAGGGTGAACGGGGCCAGCAGACCGTTGATGGTGATCTGCGCGCACTGGTCGCCCTTGGGCATCTTCGCCAGCTCGGCGAAGGTCTTCGGACACCCGACCGAGTCCAGGACCGGCTTGGTGAAGAAGTTGATGATGTCGTTGTAGTAGAAGGCAGCGACGACCGTGACCAGGACGATGGCCAGCATCGCCTTCGCGAGCCGGTTCCTCAGCTCACGAAGGTGCTCCGCGAGGGGCATCCGCCCCTCGGGATCCTTCTCCGTGTTGCGGGCAGACTTGAGCAACCCACGTTCCCATCTCGTGCAGCGGGCCGGACGTCACCGGCCCTGCGTCAGCGCTTGGTAGTGTCCGTGGGCTCGCTGACCGGACGGGAGCTGGTCACGTCGCCGGGCGCGGCCTGGATCGTGCGCTGAGCCGGGGGCTGCTCGTCGGTGTTCGGCGGGCCCGCCGGAGCAGGGTTGCTGCCCTCGTCCTTCATCGCCTTGGCCTCGCTCTTGAGGATCCGGGCGGACTTGCCGAGGGAGCGCGCCATGTCCGGAAGCTTCTTCGCGCCGAACAGCAGGATGATGACGACGAGGATGAGAATGATCTCGGGAGCTCCGAGCCTTCCGAACATAAGTCTTTACCTTCTCACCGAGGCTGCATGGTCGGGGTGCTGTCCGATCGGCCGGACATGTGTCCGATCGTCGTGCTGACAGCGATCGTAACGCTCAGGGGTGAACGCGCGGCAATCCCTGTGCGTACTCCCAGTTCGCGACCCGCGCCTCGTTCTTCGGGCCGCGACCTGCAGCGTACCTGTCGTTGCCCGAAAGGTGACAGGGCGAAAGCCCCTCGAAACGCATCACACCCACGTCTTACCGTGCGTCGACCGAGCTCGCGGCGCGTGCGGCGGCGGTCTCCAGTTCCTCGGCAGCCCCGCCGATCCGGCGCGCGGACTCGGAAACCTGGCGGCCGAGCCGCTCCGCCTCCACGAAGACACGGACGGCGAGGACACCGAGCACGGCGATTCCCAGGAACCCCGCGGCGATCGCAAACATCGGCCAGAACATGACGTCGACCCTAGAGGTTCTAGACGGTGGAGTGCAGACGCAGGGTGCGCACCCCGCCCCCGGTGAGCAGCTCGACGATGCGCTCCCCCGCCGGCTTGCGGACGGCCGAGCCGCACTCGGGGCAGGTGAAGGAGTAGAAGGTGGTGCGGCTGCTCGCGCCGATGGCCAGGCGCAGGGCGCCCGCCCCGAGCTCGAAGCCCGCCCGGCAGTCGGGACAGGCGGCCTTGAACATCACCTCGACCACCCTTCGCATCCCGGCGAAGGCCGTCACGGCCGACATCTCGGGCGCGCCGGCCACGCCCGCGCGTCCCGGCGCGCCGGTCCGCGGCGCCATGGTCGCCTTCTCCTGCCCGCCAGCCTTCGACGACGTGCTCAAAGCTCCTGCTCCTGCCTGTCGTACGGCCCGTCCTGAACCCCTCGCGGCGCGTCGAGCCCGTCGTAGGCCGCGAGCGCGTCGCGGGCCGCCTGACGGGCGCTGTCCGCGAGGCCCTGCGGCGACACGATCCGGCCGTCGCGGCCCAGACGCAGTGCCAGCCGTCGCAGCGACGCCGGATCGGGGGTCCGCAGGGTGATACGCAGCCCGCCGTCCGGAAGCTCATCCGCACTGTCGTGCGGGTAGTACTCGGCGACCCAGCGCCCGCCCGGACCGACCTCGACGACCACCTCCGGGTCCTCCGCGGCGGGCTGCACAAGCCCCTCGGAGAGGTCCCTGAGCTCGATCTCGGGCGGCGCCGACGGCTCGTCCAGGATGCGGATCTCGGCGACCCGGTCGAGCCGGAAGGTGCGGCGCGCCTCGGAGCGGCGGCACCAGGCCTCCACATAGGTGTGACCGACGCTGACCAGCCGGATCGGGTCGATCTCGCGCTCGGAGAGCTCGTCACGCGACGGCGAGTAGTAGCGGATCCACAGCCGGCGCCGCTCGGAGATCGCCCGGTCGACGTCCGCGAAGACCCCGCCCTCGGACTCGAAGGTCACCGACAGGCGAGAGCTCGCGCCCGCCGCCTCGCCCGAGGCGGCCTCCACCTTGGCGGTGGCACGCAGCAGCGCCTGCCGGTCGCCCTCGCGCAGTCCGGGCAGTGTCGCCACCGCTCGGGCCGCCACGAGCAGCGCGGTCGCCTCGTCGGCGGCGATACGCAGCGGCTCCGCCACGTCGTCCGGGTTGTGCCACCAGATCCGGTCGCCGTCGGTGTCGATGTCCAGCAGGTCGCCGCCGCGGAAGCTGGTCCCGCACAGGGGCAGCACGTCGAGGTCGGAGATCAGCTCGTCCTCGGTGATCCCGAAGGCACGCGCGACGTCACCGACGCGCGCGCCGGGGCGCTCGCGCAGATAGGTCACCAGGGAGAGCATCCGCCGGGTCTGGTCGATCGCGTTCGCGGGCCTGGCCGGTTTTCCTGCCACTTTCTTACGTTCCCCCTCAGCCCTTGGCCACGGCGCGCAGCCGGTCCACGACGTCGGCCCGCAGCTCCGCGGGCTCCAGGACCACCACGTCGGGCCCGAACTCGACGAGCCAGGCGTCCAGGCCGTGCCCGTACGGAATCTCCAACTCGTCCCAGCCGTCGCCCAGTTCCCGTACGGAGACGGCCTTGGCGCGCAGCGGGTAGCCGGAGCCGGTCCGCAGCCGGATCAGCGCGGAGCGGTCGGCGATCTCCCCCGCCCAGCCCGCGACGGTCTCACGCACGGTGACGACGTCGGGCACCTCGGCCGTGAAGCGTCCGGCGCGGGTGCGGACCCGGCCGGTGATCCGGGAGAGCCGGAAGACGCGCTCGGCGCCGCGGTCGCGGTCCCAGCCGGCCAGGTACCAGTGGCCGCGCCAGCATTCGAGGGCCCACGGCTCGACCTGCCGGGACTCCGGGTGCGCCGCGGTGGCCTTGCGGTAGTCGAAGACGACCGGGCGCCGGTCGCGGCACGCGAGCATCAGCGGCTCGAAGGCCGCCTCGTGGACGGGGATGTGCGGCTCCAGGGCGCCATGGGCCTCGTACGGGTCCACGTCCTCGGGCAGTCCGGCGGCGCGCAGCTTCTGCAGCGCCCCGCTCGCCGCACCGGCCAGCCGGGCCTGCTGCCAGACCTTGGCGGCCAGGCCGAGGGCGGCGGCCTCCTCGGCGTCGAGCGTGATGGGCGGCAGCCGGTTGCTGTCCCGGCGGGCCAGGTAGCCGACCTCGCCGTCGAGGTTCTCCACCGTCTCGATGACCAGGCCGAGTTCGCGCAGATCGTCCTTGTCCCGCTCGAACATCCTGTTGAAGGAGTCGTCCGAGCTCGCTTCGAGGTAGGCCTCGATGGACTCGCGCAGCTCGCGCTTGCTCAGCGGCCGGCGTGTCCCGAGCAGACACAGCGCCAGGTTCATCAGCCGCTCGGCCTTGGCAATGGCCATCGACGCCCTTCCCTATGGTGCTTCCGATCGTCGACCGTACCGCCCCGGGGTGTCGTGGCAAAAGCCGAGGGCCCATGCCCGTACAGGCATGGGCCCCAGGTGATCGGGTCCGGTCGCGGGACGATCAGACCGCGACCAGGTCCACGACGAAGATCAGCGTCTCGCCGGGCTTGATCGCAGGCGTCGGGCTCTGGTTGCCGTAGGCGAGGTGGGCCGGAATGGTCAGCTGGCGACGGCCGCCGACCTTCATGCCCTGCACGCCCTGGTCCCAGCCCTTGATGACGCGGCCGCCGCCGAGCGGGAAGCGGAACGGCGTCCCGCGGTTCCAGCTGGCGTCGAACTCCTCGCCGGTGCTGAAGGCGACACCCACGTAGTGGACGGTGACGTTCTGGCCCGCCTGGGCCACCTCTCCGTCACCCTCCCAGATGTCCTTGATCTCGAGGTCCGCCGGGGGCTCGCCGCCCGGGAAGTCGATCTCGGGCTTCTCGATGCTCACGTCTTTGGCTCCTGCTTGTTCGCTTGGTTGCCTTACGGCAACACCGACAGTCTCACATCCCTGGGAGGGTTACATCTTCGCCAGGATGTCGACGGAGAAGACCAGGGTGGAGTCCTTCTTGATGCCGCTGCCGCTCGGCGGGTTGTCGCCGTAGCCCAGGCTCGGCGGGACGACGATGAGGACGCGGCTGCCGACCTTCTTGCCCGTCAGGCCCTGGGCCCAGCCCTTGACGACCTGCTGGAGGGAGAACGAGGTCAGCTGACCCCTGCCGTAGGTCGAGTCGAACTCCTTGCCGCCGTCCCAGAGCACGCCCTTGTACTGCACCAGCACGCTGCTGTCGGCCTGGACCTGCTCGCCGTCGCCCTCGATGACGTAGTTCGCCACGAGCTTGGTGGGCGCGTCGGCCTTGGGCACCTCGATGGAGGGCGCCTTACCGTCGGTGTTGGTCCCTACCTTCGGGAGGTTTGCGTCCGTCTGGGGGACGTCCTTGCCCTTGGCGGAGCTCTTCGCGTTGAAGGTCTGCTGGATGTCGACGACGAACACCAGCGTGTCGGTGCCCTTGATGCCTGCCTGGGTGTTGCCCTGCTTGCCGTACCCCCAGGTCGGCGGGACGGCCATCTCGACGCGGCTGCCCGCCTTCTTGCCGACCAGGCCGTACCGCCAGCCGTCGATGATGCCGCCCTGCGCGAGCTGGATGACCAGCGGCGTCTTGCGGTCGTAGGAGTTGTCGAAGACCTTCGCCGTGTCCCAGATCTGGCCGAGGTAATTGGCCTGGATGTAGTCGTTCTCGGCGACGGTCTGGCCGTTGCCCGCGATGACCGTGCGGACGGCGAGGTTCTCGGACGGCTCGCCGGTGCCCTTGGCGACGGTCGGCTTCTCGTCGAACTTCGTGCCGGCGGTGATGCCGGGCAGCGGACCATCGACGATCTTCGGCGGCGGCGCTACGGAGGCGGAGCCCGAAGGAGAGGGGCTGGCACTGGACTTCGCCGTGTCTGACTTGCCGTCGTCACCGCATCCGGCGAGTGTGACCAATCCAGCGGGGACGGCGAGAAGGAGTGAGCGTCGGCGCACGGTGGGGGCCTCGTATCGGTCGATCTTGGTTGATGGCGTGCGCGCAACTCTACGACGTGAGAAGGGCGCCGTACGGAAAACGTACGGCGCCCCGCGTTGCGTTCCGGAATCACTTTCGGAACATGCGGCTCACATTCCCGCGATCAGCTTCTCCACCCGGTCGTCGACGGAGCGGAACGGGTCCTTGCACAAGACGGTGCGCTGCGCCTGGTCGTTCAACTTCAGGTGGACCCAGTCGACCGTGAAATCGCGGCGCTGTTCCTGGGCGCGCCGGATGAAGTCGCCGCGCAGTCGCGCCCGAGTGGTCTGCGGCGGCACAGACTTGCCCTCGAAGATCTTCAAGTCGTTGCAGATCCGGGCGGCTTGCCCCTTCTTCTCCAGCAGGTAGTACAGGCCTCGGCGACGGTGGATGTCGTGGTAGGCGAGGTCTATCTGCGCGACCCTCGGGTGAGACATCGTCATGTTGTGCTTGGCGCGGTACCGCTCGATGAGCTTGTACTTCATCACCCAGTCGATCTCGGTGCCGATCCGGTCGAGGTCCTCGGCCTCGATCGCGTCCAGCGTGCGGCCCCACAGCTCCAGGACCTGCTCGACGGTGCCGGTGCGGATGCCGCGGCGCTCGCAGAAGTCCACGGCCTTCTCGTAGTACTCGCGCTGCACTTCGAGGGCGGATGCCTCCCGCCCGCTGGCGAGGCGCACCTTGCGGCGGCCGGTGATGTCGTGGCTGACCTCGCGGATCGCCCGGATCGGGTTCTCCAGGGTGAGGTCGCGCATCACGGTGCCCGCCTCGATCATGCGCAGCACGAGGTCCGTGGCCCCCACCTTCAGGAGCATCGTCGTCTCGGACATGTTCGAGTCGCCGACGATGACGTGCAGGCGGCGGTAGCGCTCGGCGTCCGCGTGCGGTTCGTCCCGGGTGTTGATGATGGGACGCGAGCGGGTCGTCGCGGAGCTGACGCCCTCCCAGATGTGCTCGGCCCGCTGGCTGACGCAGTACACGGCGCCGCGCGGGGTCTGGAGCACCTTGCCCGCACCGCACAGCAGCTGCCTCGTGACCAGGAACGGGATGAGGATGTCCGCGAGCCGGGAGAACTCCCCGTGCCGGGCCACCAAGTAGTTCTCGTGGCAGCCGTAGGAGTTGCCCGCCGAGTCGGTGTTGTTCTTGAACAGATAGACGTCGCCCGCGATTCCTTCCTCGTGCAGGCGTCGTTCGGCGTCGACCAGGAGTCCTTCGAGAATGCGCTCGCCGGCCTTGTCGTGGGTGACGAGTTCCGTCACGTTGTCACATTCGGGTGTCGCGTATTCCGGATGTGATCCCACGTCGAGATAGAGGCGGGCACCGTTCCGCAGAAAGACATTGCTGCTGCGGCCCCATGACACGACACGGCGGAAGAGGTACCGCGCCACCTCGTCGGGAGACAGGCGGCGCTGTCCCCTGAACGTACACGTGACGCCGTACTCGTTCTCCAGCCCGAAAATGCGGCGGTCCATGACTGAACATTACGCCCGATCCTCCGAGCTGAAACGGGGTTCGACGGCACGGTTTGGATCATTTTCCGATGAGACCGCAACGACCGCACCTCGTCCGGCAGCTGCGAGGACCCGCCCCGTGGCCAGCAGAACCACCAGTGCGGCGGCCCCGGCGGCGCTCGGCACGGCGAAGCCCCACACGGCCCCGCCCCGCTCGACCACGGGGCCCGTCAGGCCCGTTCCGACCGACGCGCCGACGGTGAACGTGGTCACGAGCCAGGAGAAGGCCTCGGTGACCGTCCCCTTCGGCGCGTGCCGGTCGACCAGGACGAAGGCGCAGGCGATGCAGGGTGCCAGGAACACGCCGGCGAGGGTGGTGAGCGCGGTCATGGCGACGGGGCCGGGCACCAGCGTGAGGGGCAGGTAACACACCGCCAGGAGGGCCACGAGCCCGCGCAGTCGCCGCTCCGGCGCGCCGCCCCACTGACGCATGCCGTACACGGTGCCGCCGACGAGCGCGCCGAGGCCGATGCCGGCCATCAGCCAGCCGTACACCGCGTCCCCGCCGTGGTCGTCGGCGTACGACACGGCGGCCACGGTGATGGAGCCGAGGGCCACACCGATGCACAGGAAGGCGGCGAGCAGGGCCAGCAGGCCCGCGGAGCGCAGCGCGCCGAGCCAGTGCGCCTCGCGCGGGGCCGAGCGCCACGCGCGCGAGGGCGGCGAGACGACCACGGAGAGCGCGCCGAGCACCCCGATGACGTTCAGGACGAGCAGCGCGGCCTGGGCGGACCAGAGCGCCACGCACAGCGTCACGAGCAGCGGTCCGACGGTGAACATGACCTCCTGGGCCACCGCGTCCATGGCGTACGCGGTGTGCACCTGCTCCTCCCTGCCCAGCACGGAGGGCCACAGCGCCCGCAGACCGCCCTCCAGGGGCGGTGTGAACAGTCCGGCGACGACCATGGAGACGTGGGCGAGCGGCAGCGGCTCCGTGCCCGCGAAGGCGAAGACGCCCATTCCGAGGGCCGACACGAGCGCGGCGGGCAGCTGGACACGGGGCTGGCCGTGCAGGTCCACCAGACGTCCGAGCAGGGGCTGCCCCACGGCGTTGGCCACCCCGTACACGGCGGCCAGCGCGCCGGCCAGGCTGTAGGTGCCGCCCTCGGCCCGGACGAAGAGCACCACGGCGATGGCGGCGGTGGCGTTCGGGAGCCGCCCGACCAGGGTTCCGACGAGGAGCCGTGCGGCGTGCCTCGCCCTGAGGATCTCCAGGTATCCGGCGGCCATGCCCTGCCCTTCCGTCGTGCGTGACGTATGAGGTTTTACGTATAACGTCGTCTTCCATACGTACCATGTGCGCTGACCGGGAGTCCAGACGAGGGAGCAGGTCGACGGTGGCACGAGGTAGCACGCGCCCCACGAGCCGGGACGTCGCCCAGGCCGCCGGAGTGTCCCAGGCCGCGGTCTCCCTGGTGCTCGGCGAGAAGTGGCGCGGCCGGGTCTCCGAGGCGACGGCGGAACGCGTCCGGGAAGCGGCCCAGGAGCTCGGCTACCGCCCGAACCTCGCGGCCCGCAATCTGCGCCTGGGCCGCACCCGCACCGTCCTCCTGGTCGTCCCGGCGCTCACCACGGAGTTCTTCGCGGGCGTCTACACCGGTGCGGCCCGGGTGGCGGCCACGCACGGCTTCGGCGTGGTCCTGTACCCCTCCCCCGAGGGCATCGGCCCCGCCCGGGACCCCTTCGGCTCGGCGGCGGCCGCGCTGGACGGCGTGATCGCCTCGTCCATGGCCGCCGACGCGCTCACCGCGATCCGCGGCGACCAGCTCCCGCTCGTGATGCTCGACAGCGATCCGGCGGGCAGCCTCGGCGCGGCCACGGTCAATCTCGACATCGCGGACGGGGTACGGCAGGTCGCCGATCACCTGCTCGCCCTGGGGCACCGCCGTTTCCTGCACCTCGCGGCCGACATCGCCTCGTGGACCTTCGAGGTACGCGCACGGGAGCTGGCCGCGCGCCTCGCCGCGGTCCCCGGCACCGAGCTGCGCACGACGCGGGCCCCGATCTCCATCGAGGGCGCCCTGACCGCCGCCGAGGCCGCGCTCGCCACCGATCCCCGGCCCACCGCGCTGGTCTGCGACGACGACAAGCTGGCGGCCGGTGCCTACAAGGCGGCACGGCGCCTGGGGCTGCGTGTCCCCGACGACCTCTCCATCACGGGCCTGGACGATCTGGCCCTGGCCCGCGCCATCGATCCCGAGCTGACGACCGTACGGCTGGACGCCGAGCTCTTCGGGGAACGGGGCATGGAGGCCCTCCTGGCGGTCCTGGAGGGCCGGACTCCCCCTCAGGGCGACATCCCGGTCACCCTCGTCGTACGGGGCTCCACGGCCCCGCCAGGCGCTCCAGCCGCCTGAGCGGGCCCGCACAGGCACCCCCGAGCCCCTCCGGCACAGCGGCGCGCCCCGGCCGAACGGGCGGCCGGGGCGCGCGGAGCACTGCGGAAGAAGCCGAGGTCACTCCTCGTCTTCGGCCGACTCCTCGGCCTCCGTGGCGGTGGTGGCGCCGCCCGCCTCCAGCAGACGGGCGAGCTGACGCCCGACGATCCGCTTGAACTTGCGCTGCTGCGGGCGCGTGCGGTCCAGCACGGCGACCTCCAGGCGCTCCGCGGGGATCTCCCGCTCACCGCCGTTCGGTTCGCGGGACAGCGACTGCACGGCCAGCTTCAGGGCTTCCGCCAGCGACATGCCGTCCTGGTGGCGCTGGTCCAGATAGCTGCTGATCTGCTCGGCATTGCCACCGACGGCGACCGAGCCGTGCTCGTCGACGATGGATCCGTCGTGGGGCAGCCGGTAGATCTGGTCGCCCTCGGGCGTCTCGCCCACCTCGGCGACGACGAGCTCCACCTCGTACGGCTTCTCGGCCGCGCTGGAGAAGATCGTGCCCAGCGTCTGGGCGTACACGTTGGCGAGACCGCGGGCGGTCACGTCGTCACGGTCGTACGTGTAACCGCGCAGGTCGGCGTAGCGGACGCCGCCGATCCGGAGGTTCTCGTACTCGTTGTACTTGCCGGCGGCGGCGAAGCCGATCCGGTCGTAGATCTCGCTGAACTTGTGCAGCGCGCGGGACGGGTTCTCACCGACGAACACGATGCCGTCGGCGTACTGCAGTACGACCAGGCTGCGGCCGCGCGCGATGCCCTTGCGGGCGTATTCCGCCCGGTCGGCCATGGCCTGCTGGGGTGAGACATAGAACGGCGTCGACACCGGTTATCCATCCCTTTCTGTCGAAGTCACTGGATCACCTTGATAAAGAGGCCGGGCTCAGAGCAGTGCGGCCCGCGGGCCGTCGGGCTGCTCCAGACGCCGCTCCAGGATCAAGCGGGCGATCTCGGAGGACTCCTCATCGGTGAGCCGGCGGAAGCCGTCCTCGGTGATCACGGTGACGATGGGGTAGATCCGGCGGGCGACATCGGGACCACCGGTCGCCGAGTCGTCGTCTGCCGCGTCGTACAGGGCCTGGACGACCAGGGTCGTGGCCTGCTCCTCGGTCAGGTCCTTGCTGTAGAGCTTCTTCATGGCACCGCGCGCGAAGATCGAGCCGGAGCCGGTGGCGGCGTACCCGTGCTCCTCGGAGCGGCCGCCGGTGACGTCGTAGGAGAAGATGCGCCCCTTGCCTCGGTCCACGTCGAACCCGGCGAAGAGCGGCACCACGGCGAGGCCCTGCATGGCCATGCCGAGGTTGGAACGAATCATCGTGGAGAGGCGGTTCGCCTTGCCCTCCAGGGAGAGCTGGGCGCCTTCCACCTTCTCGAAGTGCTCCAGCTCCAGCTGGAACAGCTTCACCATCTCGACGGCCAGACCGGCCGTGCCGGCGATGCCCACCGCCGAGTACTCGTCGGCCGGGAAGACCTTCTCGATGTCGCGCTGTGCGATGACATTGCCCATGGTCGCGCGCCGGTCACCGGCGAGGACCACACCGCCGGGGAACGTGGCGGCGACGATGGTCGTGCCGTGCGGGGCCTCGATCACGCCCTGGGTGGGCGGCAGCTGCCGCATGCCAGGGAGCATGTCCGGCTGGTGCTCGGCCAGGAAGTCCATGAACGAGGACGAGCCGGGCGTCAGGAAGGCAGCCGGCAGACGCCCGGTGCTGCGAGGGTTGGCTTCCACGCGATTCCTTCCACGTAGGCTGCGGCCCGACGTGGACGGCCGAGCCGATCATCAAATCTGTGCACGGACCATACCCGCGCGTACGCCGGTCATCCGTCCCGGTGCCGACCTAATGGATCAGACCGGCCCCGGGACGGACAACTGGCGCTACTCCCCGCCCTTTTGGACGAAGGAACGCACGAAGTCCTCGGCGTTCTCCTCGAGGACGTCGTCGATCTCGTCCAGTACGGAGTCGACGTCGTCCGACAGCTTCTCCTGGCGCTCCTTGAGGTCGTCGGAGGCCTGCGCGTCCTGCGCCTGCTCCTCGACCTCCTCGGTGGAACGCGTCGCCTTCTGCTGTCCGCCGCCGGTGTCCTTGGTCGCCATAACCCTCACCCCGCTCGGTTCGACGTTCTTGATCAGACCCTACAAGCAGGGTCCGACATCGGCCCCGCAGTTGCTACAACGTACGGGGGCCACCTCGATGATTCCCGTGCGCCGGGTTTTCCACCCTGTCCGGCCCCTCCGCGCACGGGCGACCGGTCAGCCGCCGGAGAGCACCCTGACCAGGTCCTCGGCCGTGCGACAGCGGTCCAGGAGCTCCTTGACGTGATTACGCGTTCCGCGAAGCGGCTCCAGGGTTGGGACGCGCTGGAGCGAGTCCCGGCCCGGCAGATCGAAGATCACCGAATCCCAGGACGCGGCCGCCACGTCGTCCGCGTACTGCTCCAGGCAGCGCCCGCGGAAGTAGGCGCGGGTGTCCTCCGGCGGCTTCGTACGGGCCCGGTCGACCTCGGCCTCGTCCAGCAGGCGCTTCATGCGCCCACGGGCCGCCAGGCGGTTGTACAGGCCCTTCTCGGCGCGCACGTCCGCGTACTGGAGGTCGAGGAGGTGGAGCTTCGCGGCGTCCCAGTCCAGGCTGTCACGACGCCGGTAGCCCTCCATGAGCTCCCGCTTGGCGACCCAGTCGAGCTCTCCGGCGAGGCTCATCGGATCGTTCTCCAGGCGGTTCAGGGTGTCCTCCCAGCGCAGCAGGACGTCCTTGGTCTGCTCGTCGGCGTCCGCCCCGAACCGTTCCTCCACGTACTTGCGGGACAGCTCGAAGTACTCCATCTGCAACTGGACGGCGGTGAGTGTCCGGCCGCTGCGGAGCGTGACGAGCCGCTTGAGCGTCGGGTCGTGGGAGACCTGGTGGAGAGTGCGTACGGGCTGGTCGACGGCGAGGTCCACGGCGATGAAGCCGTCCTCGATCATGGACAGGACCAGGGCCGTCGTGCCCAGCTTGAGGTAGGTCGAGATCTCGGAGAGGTTCGCGTCGCCGATGATCACGTGGAGCCGGCGGTACTTCTCCGCGTCCGCGTGCGGCTCGTCGCGGGTGTTGATGATCGGGCGCTTCAGGGTCGTCTCCAGACCCACCTCGACCTCGAAGTAGTCGGCGCGCTGACTGAGCTGGAAGCCGTGCTCGTGCCCGTCCTGGCCGATGCCGACGCGGCCCGCTCCGGTGACGACCTGGCGCGAGACGAAGAAGGGCGTCAGGTGGCGCACGATGTCCGAGAAGGGGGTCTCCCGCTTCATCAGGTAGTTCTCGTGCGTGCCGTAGGAGGCGCCCTTGTTGTCGGTGTTGTTCTTGTAGAGGTGGATCGGCTGGGCGCCCGGGAGCTGGGCGGCCCGCTCGGCGGCCTCGGCCATGATGCGCTCGCCGGCCTTGTCCCAGAGGACGGCGTCGCGCGGGTTCGTGACCTCGGGAGCGCTGTACTCGGGGTGCGCGTGGTCCACGTAGAGCCGCGCGCCGTTGGTGAGGATGACATTGGCCAGGCCGATGTCCTCGTCGGTGAGCTGGCTGGCGTCGGCGGCCTCCCTGGCGAGGTCGAAGCCTCGCGCGTCCCGCAGCGGATTCTCCTCCTCGAAGTCCCAGCGGGCGCGGCGCGCCCGGTGCATCGCCGCCGCGTACGCGTTGACGATCTGGGACGAGGTGAGCATGGCATTGGCGTTGGGGTGGCCGGGGACGGAGATCCCGTACTCCGTCTCGATGCCCATTACTCGCCGTACGGTCATGCGGCCCTCCTTGCCCGGCGGCGCCCTCGGTCGGGGGCGCTGCTCAAGTACCGCTGGCGCTCCGGTGCGTGTGCGGTGCCCGTCCCCGCACTGCGCGACTCGGCGGTACGAAAGAGCCTAGAACGCCTCTGCGCTGGTGGGGAGATCATTTGCGTCATTGCTGTGCTCCAGCCGTGACCCGCAAAACAGTCGGCTGCGGGTACCCGTGAAGGGCACCCGCAGCCGCCCTGTCTTTTACAGGTACTGACCGGTGTTGGCCACCGTGTCGATGGAGCGTCCGGTGTCCGCGCCCTGCTTTCCGGTGATGAGGGTACGGATGTACACGATCCGTTCGCCCTTCTTTCCGGAGATCCGGGCCCAGTCGTCCGGGTTCGTCGTGTTCGGCAGGTCCTCGTTCTCCTTGAACTCGTCCACGCAGGCCTGGAGGAGGTGGGAGACCCTCAGACCCTTCTGGTTGTGTTCGAGGAAGTCCTTGATCGCCATCTTCTTGGCTCGGCCGACGATGTTCTCGATCATGGCGCCGGAATTGAAGTCCTTGAAGTACAGGACTTCCTTGTCACCGTTGGCGTAGGTGACCTCCAGGAAGCGGTTCTCCTCGGTTTCGGCGTACATCTGTTCCACGGCGGTCTGGATCATGCCGTGGACGGTGGCCGCCTTGTCGCCGCCGTGCTCCCCGACGTCCTCGGAGTGCAGCGGGAGGCGCTGGGTGAGGTACTTCCCGAAGATGTCCTTCGCCGCCTCGGCGTCCGGACGCTCGATCTTGATCTTCACGTCGAGCCGGCCGGGCCGCAGGATGGCGGGGTCGATCATGTCCTCACGGTTCGAGGCGCCGATCACCACCACGTTCTGCAGGCCCTCCACACCGTCGATCTCGGCGAGCAGCTGCGGGACGATGGTGTTCTCCACGTCCGAGCTGACACCCGAGCCACGGGTGCGGAAGAGGGACTCCATCTCGTCGAAGAAGACGATGACGGGCGTGCCCTCGCTGGCCTTCTCCCGAGCACGCTGGAAGACGAGGCGGATCTGCCGCTCGGTCTCACCGACGTACTTGTTCAGGAGCTCGGGGCCCTTGATGTTGAGGAAGAAGCTCTTGCCGGTGGCCTGACCGGTCACCTCGGCGACCTTCTTGGCCAGCGAGTTGGCGACGGCCTTGGCGATGAGCGTCTTGCCGCATCCGGGAGGCCCGTACAGCAGGACACCCTTCGGAGGCCGCAGCTCGTGCTCCTTGAAGAGGTCGGGGTAGAGGTACGGGAGCTCGACCGCGTCGCGGATCATCTCGATCTGGTTGCCCAGGCCACCGATCTGCTCGTAGCCGATGTCAGGGACCTCTTCGAGGACGAGTTCCTCGACCTCGCTCTTCGGGACGACCTCGTAGACATAGCCGGAACGGGGTTCGAGCAGCAGGGCGTCGCCGGGACGGATGGTGACGTCCAGCAGCGGCTCGGCGAGCCGCACCACCCGCTCCTCGTCGGTGTGCCCCACCACGAGGGCGCGCTCGCCGTCCTCCAGGATCTCCTTGAGGGTCACGATGTCGCCGACGCTCTCGTACTCCATGGCCTCGACCACGTTGAGGGCTTCGTTGAGCATCACTTCCTGGCCGCGCCTGAGCTCGTCGAGCTCCACGCTGGGGCTGACGTTCACCCGGAGCTTGCGGCCCCCGGTGAAGATGTCCGCCGTGCCGTCCTCGTTCGCCGTGAGGAAGACACCGAAGCCCGCCGGCGGCTGTGCCAGCCGGTCGACCTCCTCCTTGAGGGCCACGATCTGGTCGCGGGCCTCACGGAGCGTGTTCGCGAGTCGCTCGTTCTGTGCGGACACGCCGGCCAGGTTGGTCTGCAGCTCGACGATCCGCTCTTCGAGAATCCTCGTGTGACGCGGAGAGTCGGCGAGCTTGCGTCGCAGGACGGCGATCTCCTGCTCAAGGTAGGCAATCTGTCCGGCGGGGTCATCGGACCCCCGTCCCGGGCGGATGCCGCGGTTCATGTCGTCGTCGTGGGCTGCCACGGTCCTCACCTCCTCCAAGGGGAGCTGGACGCTTCCAGACCCTACCTGGGTGGGTGTCGATTGAAACCCCTAGATCACAAAGACTGTCGAGGTGTGTCCGATCTTCACCCTTGCGCTCTCCCTCACGCCAGGGGAATACCCACCCAACATGATTGGGAAGCGGACGGAGGTAGGGTCGAAGTGTTCAACACCCGTCAGAGCTGGCCCGACTTGCAGCCACTTCGGGTCGCTCGACGCAGGAAACGGCAGGAGAAATGACCGTGCAGCAGGAGGCCGGGGTTAACGGCGAGGCGCTCGAGGTCTGGATCGATCAGGACCTCTGTACCGGCGACGGGATCTGCGCCCAGTACGCCCCGGAGGTCTTTGAGCTGGACATCGACGGCCTGGCGTACGTGAAGAGTCCCGAGGACGAGCTGCTCCAGGCCCCGGGCGCCACAACGCCCGTGCCGCTGCCGCTTCTGCGCGACGTGCAGGACTCCGCGAAGGAGTGTCCCGGCGAGTGCATCCACGTACGTCGGGTTTCGGACAGGGTCGAGGTCTACGGTCCTGACGCGGAGTGAGATCACGGGCACCCCGGGTCACCGGCTGTCCGGTTTCTCACACCCCCCGCTCCGCGGGGGGTGTTCTTTTTTGTTCGGAACCGGTCGGGGCCACGACGGGACGACGCCGGGACTACACGGAGTGTGCTCACACACTCCGTGCTTCGGACGGGGTGGAGCGGACGAAAGCGCCGCCCTTCCACTGCCACTTGGCGAGGTCCTTCACGTCCGGACAGCAACTCGGTACCTCGGCCGAGGAGTAGCCGAGCAAGGTGGCGGTGACCGCACGGTCGCGCACCGCGAAGTCCGTGACGCTCAGCCGGTCCTTGGGATCGACCAGAGTGGCCACGACGCGGGGCTTCTTGTCGCCCGTGCCTTGGGTGAGGACGTAGACGCCATTGGGCGGGGTGCCCGAGCCGGCGTCGCAGCGGACGACGGCCACGGTCTCCGGGCGGCCGTCGCCGTCGAGGTCGCCGGACGCCTTCTTCTGGACGATGGCCTTGGCCGGGCCGCACTCGATCGGGAAGGCGACGCCGGTCGGGTCGGGGGCCGCCGCCGGGGCCGCCGCGGTCCTGGCGCCCGGGCCCGGCTGGGCCGCTGTCGCGGAGTCGGGCTGCAGGACGGAGGAGAGCGCGACCACACCGGCGATGGCGGTGGCCGTGGCGACCCACTGGATGGGGCTGGTGTGCGTGTGTGCCAGTTCCGGGACGGCGGATTGCTGCACTAGGAGTGTCTCCCGTGAGGGCTGTGCCGGTGGGGGTGTCCCGCATGGTGCCACACGTCACACCGTGGTGGAACGGCGGGGTCCGTACTTCTGGCTGCGTGTCAACAGAAAAGGGCCGTGGCCGAGTTCCCGGGCGCTTCCGGGAACTCGGCCACGTTCGTGGTGCGTTGGGCGGGTGTGTACCCGCTCGCGTCAGCGGGCGGCTCCACCGTCGGCGTTGGGGCCGGCGTAGTCCTCGCCGTAGGCGCCCTTGGCGGGGCGGCGGCGGCGCATGGGCGGCTCGACGCCGTCCGCGAGACGGCGGGCGGTGAGCAGGAAGCCGGTGTGGCCGATCATCCTGTGGTCCGGACGGACGGCCAGGCCCTCGATGTGCCAGTTGCGGATCATCGACTCCCAGGCCGTCGGCTCGTTGAAGCAGCCGATCTCGCGGATGGACTCGACGGTCCGCGCGAGCTGGGTGGTGGTCGCGACGTAGCAGCAGAGGATGCCGCCGGGGACGAGGGCCTTGGAGACGGCCTCCAGGCACTCCCAGGGGGCGAGCATGTCGAGGATGACGCGGTCGACGTCCGTGTCGGACAGGTTGTCCTGGAGGTCGCCGACGGTGAGCTGCCAGGCGGGGTGCGGGCCGCCGAAGTAGCGCTCCACGTTCTGCTGGGCGATCTCGGCGAAGTCCTCGCGGCGCTCGTAGGAGTGCAGCATGCCCTGGTCGCCGATGGCACGCAGCAGGAAGCTGCTGAGCGAGCCGGAGCCGACCCCCGCCTCCACGACGCGTGCGCCGGGGAAGATGTCGGCGAAGGCCAGGATCTGCCCCGCGTCCTTGGGGTAGACCACGGCGGCGCCGCGGGGCATGGACAGGACGTAGTCGGGGAGCAGGGGGCGCAGCGCGAGATAGGCGACGTTCCCCGTGGTGCGGACAACGCTGCCCTCGGGAGCGCCGATCAGCTCGTCGTGCGGGAAGGAACCCTTGTGGGTGTGGAAGTTCTTCCCCGCTTCGAGCGTGAACGTGTAGTGGCGGCCCTTGGGGTCGGTCAGCTGAACCTGGTCCCCGACCTTGAAGGGCCCGCGCCTGCGGGCGGCACCGGTCGGTTCGGACATGTGAACAGCCTACCGGTCCCGGCGGGGGCCACCGACCAGCCCGCGGGAGACGGACCGGGCCCTAGGACGGGTGCCGCGCCATCGCCTTCACGAAGGCGCGCTCCACGTCCGCGGCCGACAGCACTCCGTAGATCTCGCCGGACTCCTCGACCACCAGGTACTCGGTGGCCGGCGTCGCGCGGAGCACGTCCAGGAGTTCCTCGCCGGCGAGCTCGGCGGACACCCGCATCCCGTCGGTCAGGTCCTGGGCGAGGCCGCTGACCGCGACCCAGGGCCGGCGGTGTTCCGGTACGCCGACGATGGCGGCCTCACGGACGAGGGAGAGCGGTTCGCCGTCGGCGTCGACCACGACCAGGGCGCGGGCGCCGACCTCGTTGGCGCGGCGCAGCGCCTCCGAGAGCGGGGTGTCGGTCTCCACCGGGACCGCGCGCCGGGTGAGCGAGCGGGCCCGCAGCTCGGGCAGGTGCTCGCGCAGGCGGGCCATCCGCAGACTGTTGCCCGCGCCGGTCCAGATGATCGCGGCGAGGATCGCGGCGAGCAGGGCGTCGGTGACGGTGTCCATGCCGCCGATGTCGTCCGGGGCGTCTCCGACCAATCCGGACTGGGTGAGCAGGGGAAGCCCGATCAGTACGGAGACGGCGAGGGCCCGGCCGAACCAGGCGGCGGCGACGGTGCCGCTCATCGGCTTGCCGGTGACCTTCCACACCACGGCGCGGAGCATGCGGCCGCCGTCGAGGGGCAGGCCGGGGAGCAGGTTGAAGGCCGCCACGATGAGGTTGGAGATCATCAGCCCGGCGAGCAGGACGCCCGGTACGGTGCCCGGTTCGACGGTCTGCATGGCCAGGTAGAAGACGCCGGACAGGACGAGCGAGAGCAGCGGGCCGACGAAGGCCAGCACGAATTCCCGGCCCGGGGTCTCGGCCTCCTTCTCGATCTCCGACACCCCGCCGAAGAACTGGAGCTGGATCCGGCGCACCGGCAGCTTGAAGCGGAGGGCGGCGACGGTATGGGCCAGTTCGTGGACCAGGACGGACGCGTAGAAGGCGACGGCGAAGAAGAGGGAGACCAGGTAGCGGGCGGCGCCGAGCTCCGGCAGCACGCGGTCGAGCTGGCCGCCGAACACCCAGGTGATCAGCGCGGCCACGAGGAACCAGCTCGGCGCGACGTACACCGGGACGCCGAAGGGCCGCCCCATGAGCAGTCCGCCGCCGGGCTCCCGGCCGCGCCGCGGGGGCTGTCCCCCGCCGCCCTCCGACCGTGCGCGGGTACGGGCGTCTCCCACCGGGGCGGCGGCGGACGCGGACGTCGGGTGCTCCCGCGGCTCGGCGGTGCCGGCCGGCTTCGTCAGGATGCTCGTGGGGGCGTCGTCGGAGTCGTCGCCGCCGGACCGCGCCTCGCGTACCGGGTCCGACGGGGCGCGGGGCCCGTCGGGAGCTTCGGTGACGGTGTCGCGCTCGGACGAGTCGGGGGTGCCGCCGGCCGGCTCGGGGCTGTCGGTGCGGGACCGCTTCCCGGACTCCTCGGTGCCGTCCCCGGCACCACGCGGGGCACTGCCGGCGCCCTCGTCGTCCCTGTCGCGCGCGGCACCGCCGGTGGCGCCGTCCCCGGCACTCCCGGCCGGCTTGTCCGAGGCGGACGCGCGGGCTCCCGGGCCGCCGTTCGCCGCCGTGTCCGCGCCGGGGGCGCCGGAGGGGGCGCCGGAGGGGCGCCGGGGCTCGTCGTCGCCCGGTGCCGCGGGCTCCGGCCCGCCGTACGGGTGGGACCCTGCCGGTCCGGGGCGCGGGGCGTCCGCGGCCGGCCCCGGGGAGGCCTGGGGCCTCTCGTGGCGCTCGGTCGCTTCGTCGGTACGCGGCCGCCCGCTCCCGCCGCTCTCGTCCACGATGTCCCCTCGTTCGAAGCGTCCCCCGCCCCGGTCCTGCGGAACGGGAGGGTCTCTGGTCGATGGTATGCGGCCGTCGCGATGCGTTCCGCCCCGGCACCCCCTCCGTTTTCCGTGCCTTCGCCCGCACCCGGGCCCTCTGCCGTCACGGCCGTCCGCGTCACGGCCGCGCAGGGGTGCGGCACTGTCAGTGGTGAGCCGTAAGGTCTTCGTCATGGAAACCAGCACCGAGGGCACGGGGACGGGCGCCGACAGCCCCGCGGGCCCGGCCGCCGCGCCGCCCGCGTCGCTTTCGCCCTCGCGCGCCAGTGACTTCATGCAGTGTCCGCTGCTGTACCGGTTCCGGGTGATCGACCGGCTGCCCGAGAAGCCGAGCGAGGCTGCGACGCGCGGCACGCTGGTGCACGCCGTGCTGGAGCGGCTCTTCGACGCCCCGGCGGTCGACCGGACCGCGCCGCGCGCCAAGTCGCTGATCCCGGGGCAGTGGGACCGGCTGCGGGAGACCAAGCCGGAGGTCGCGGAGCTGTTCGCCGACGACCCGGAGGGCGAGCGGCTGGCCCGCTGGCTCGGTGAGGCCGAGCAGTTGGTGGAGCGCTGGTTCACGCTGGAGGACCCGACCCGGCTGGAGCCCGCCGAGCGGGAGCTGTTCGTCGAGGCGCGGCTGGACTCCGGGCTGAAGCTGCGCGGCATCATCGACCGCGTCGACGTGGCACCCACCGGCGACGTCCGGATCGTCGACTACAAGACGGGCAAGGCCCCCCGGCCCGAGTACGCGGAGGGTGCCCTGTTCCAGATGAAGTTCTACGCCCTGGTGGTGTGGCGGCTGAAGCAGGTGGTCCCGCGCCGGCTCCAGCTCGTCTACCTCGGCAGCGGTGACGTGCTGACGTACGACCCGGTGATCGCGGACCTGGAGCGCGTCGAGCGCAAGCTGCTGGCCCTGTGGGACGCGATCCGGCAGGCCACCGAGACGGGCGACTGGCGGCCGCGGCCGACCAAGCTCTGCGGCTGGTGCGACCACCAGGCGGTGTGTCCGGAATTCGGCGGTACTCCCCCGCCGTATCCGCTCCCCGTCAGGGCGCCGCAGTCCGGTGGCACCGAGCAGGGCAGAATGGGGCCGGACTAGCGAAGGAGATTTACGTGGCCATCCGCGTCCTACTGGTCGACGACCAGCCGCTGCTGCGCACCGGCTTCCGGATGATCCTGGAGGCGGAGCAGGACCTCGCGGTCGTCGGCGAGGCCGGAGACGGCCTCCAGGCCCTCGACCAGGTCCGTGCCCTGCAGCCCGATGTGGTTCTGATGGACATCCGTATGCCGCGGATGGACGGTGTCGAGGCGACCCGGCAGATCACCGGTCCCGGCCGGGACGGTCCGGCGAAGGTCCTCGTGCTGACGACGTTCGACCTCGACGAGTACGTGGTGGAGGCGTTGCGCGCGGGCGCCAGCGGCTTCCTCCTCAAGGACGCGCCGGCCAATGAGCTGGTGCAGGCGATCCGGGTGGTCGCGGCCGGTGAGGCGATGCTCGCGCCGAGCATCACGCGCCGCCTCCTCGACAAGTACGCGGGCCATCTGCCGTCGGGCGACGAGCCGGTGCCGGACACCCTGCACACGCTGACCGAGCGCGAGGTCGAGGTGCTGAAGCTGGTGGCCCGCGGCCTGTCGAACGCGGAGATCGCCGCCGACCTGTTCGTCAGCGAGACCACGGTCAAGACGCATGTGGGCCATGTGCTGACCAAGCTGGGGCTGCGCGACCGGGTGCAGGCCGCGGTGTACGCGTACGAGAGCGGGCTGGTGCGCCCCGGCGCGCAGTAGGGCTCGCACACCTGGAGCGGCGCGCGGGCGGCCGCACCTGGACGGCGCGAAGGGCGCCCCTGTCCGGAGAGATCCGGACAGGGGCGCCCTTCGTCGTCCGCGCGGACCGCGCACGGCAGGCCGCGCGGCGCGGTCAGCCCTTGCTGATCTCCCAGAAGCGGAAGACGGTCGAGGCGTCGAGGCAGTACTCCAGGCCGTAGACGTTGTCGCGGACGACGGCGTACTGCTTGGCCTGCCAGATCGGGATCATGGGCAGCTCGTCGGCCACCACGTCCTGGAGTTTGCCGTAGTCGGCGTCGGTAGAGGCGCGGTCGCTCTCGGCCGCCGTCTTCGGGATGAGGTGCCCCGTGATGGTGCTGTTGGTGAAGTTGTTGCTCAGCACGTTGCCCTTGCCGAAGAAGGGGGCGGTGAAGTTGTCCGGGTCCGGGTAGTCCGGCACCCAGCCCTTCACGTACACGCCGTACTTGCCCTTGGCGATGTCCTTCTCGTACTGGTCGTAGGGCACGGACTTCACGGTCGCGTCGAACAGCCCGCTGGAGTCGAGCTGCTTGGCGATCGCGTCGAACTCCTGGTCGGTGGCCGGTCCGTAGCGCGAGGGCGTCGACCAGAGGGTGAGGCGCACCTTGCCGGTGATGCCCTCGGCGCGCAGCGCGGCCTCGGCCTTGGACTTCGAGGGGCGGGCGCCGTAGGTGTCGAAGAAGGACGTGTTGTGGCCGGTGATGCCCGCCGGGATGATCGAGTAGAGGGGCGTCGCCGTGTCCTCGTAGACCTGGCTGACCAGGGCCTCGCGGTCGAGGAGGTAGGCGATGGCCTTGCGCACGCCCAGCTTGCCGGTGACCGGGTCGTCCACGTTGAAGACGAGGTGCTGGACTTCGGCGCTGCTGCCCTCGACGACGTTGATGCCCATGCCGGTCGTGGTGTCGTCCTCGATGTCCGCGATGTCGTTGGCGGAGAGGCCTCGGTAGGCGAGGTCGATCTGGTCGCTCAGCAGCGCGTTCTTCAGGGCGGCCTGGTCGCCGTGGAAGAACTTGAGCGTGACACCGGAGTTGTTGACCTCGGCGTTGCCCTGGTAGCCGTCGTTGACGGAGAAGACGGCCTTGTCCTTGCTGAACGAGTCCAGCTTGTACGGGCCCGAGCCCACGGCCTGGTCGTCCTTGCGCAGTCCGTCCGAGGAGTACTGCCGGTGGTCGATGATCGAGCCCGCGCCGGAGGCGATCTTACTCGGGAAGGTGGCGTCGGCGTACTTGAGATGGAAGACGACGGTCTTCTCGTCCGGCGTCTGCACCGAGCCGAGCATGGGGAACATGATCGCCGGCCCGGCGGCGTCGTCGATCTTCAGCAGGCGGTCGAAGGAGTACTTCACGTCCTTCGAGGTGAGCGCGTCGCCGTTGCTGAACTTCAGCCCGTCGCGCAGCGTGCACTTGTAGACGGTGGTCGCCGTGTCGGTGAACGCGCACTCCTTGGCCGCCTCGGGCTCCGGTTCGGTGCCGCCCTTGGGGAAGCTCAGCAACGACTGGAACACGTTGTTGAACAACAGCCAGGAGCCGGGGTCGTAGCCGGATGCGGGGTCGGTCGCCAGGACGTCGTCCGACATTCCCATGACGATGGCGGAGCCGTCGCCCGAGGAGCCGCCCGTGTCCGAGCCGCATCCGGTGAGAACGCCGACGGCCAGCCCCGTCGTTATGGACAGAACCGGCCACTTCTTGCGCATGTTCACGTGCATGAGCCTTGTCGTCGGGTCCCGGCGCCCCGGGGCCGTGAAGGCCCCGGGGCGGGGAGGTCTGTCAGCCGCTCACACCTCGGCCGAGCTCCCACAGCTGGAGCGTCGAGGAGGAGTTGAGCGCCCACTCCGAACCGGTGATGTCGTCCCGGGTGGCGATGTACTGCTTACCCTGCCACAGCGGCAGCACGGGGACATCGTCGGCCACGATGTCCTGGATCTCGGTGAGACTCTTCGACGCGGTGAGGCGGTCCGCCTCGCGCCGGGACTCCGGGATCAGGTTGTTGCTGACCTGGCTGTTCGTGTACGGCGAGCCGAGGAAGTTGTCCTTGTCGAGGAACGGCGCCAGGTAGTTGTCGGCGTCCGGGAAGTCGGGGAACCAACCCATGCCGTAGACGTCGTAGTCGCCCGCCTTCTCGGCCGGACGGAACTTGTCCCAGGTCGTACCGGCGATGCTGACGTCGAACAGACCGCTGTCGTTCAGCTGCTTCTTCAGCACCTGGAACTCGGGCTTGGTGGCCGCACCGTAGTGGTCCGTCGTGTAGTGCAGGGTGAGCTTGACCGGGGTGGTGATGCCGGCCTTGGTCAGCATCGACTTGGCCTTGTTGACGCTCGGGTCCCCGTACTTGTTGAAGAACGAGTTGGAGTGACCGGTGATGGTCGCCGGGACGAGCGAGTAGAGCGGCTCGGCCTGGGAGCCGTACACCTTGGCGACGAGCTCGCCGCGGTTGATGATCTGGGCCATGGCCTGGCGGACGGCCCGGGTCTTCACCGTCGGGGCGTCGGTGTTGAAGGCCAGGTAGCGGATTTCCAGACCCGGCATCTCGTTGAGGTCGATGTCGCTGTCGGTGGGGGTGCCGAGCTTGTTGATCTGGTCGGGCGTCATCGAGCGGGTCATCAGGTCGATGTCGCCCTTTTCGAGCGCGGCGCCCATGGCGTCGGCGCTGTCGAAGGAGCGCATCTCGACCTTGGAGTTCTTCACCGTCAGCTGCCCCTTGTAGTTGGGGTTCTTGGTGAAGACGGCCTTGACGAGCTTGTCGCCCTTGACCTCGGACTCCAGGGTGTACGGGCCGGAACCGTCCACGGCGAAGCCGTCGCGGAGCTTGTTCTTCTCGTAGTCCTTGGCGCTCACGATGCCGGCGACCGGCGTCGACAGCTTGAACGGGAAGGTGGCGTCCGCGGTCTTGAGGTGGAAGATCACCTCGCGGTCGCCGCGCGTCTCGACGGTGTCGATGGTGGACAGCAGCGCGAACACGCCGCTGTCGGCCTTGATGGACCGGGCGCGGTCGATCGAGAACTTGACGTCCTTGGCGGTGATGCTGTCGCCGTTCGCGAACTTCAGGCCCTCACGGAGCGTGCAGGTGTAACGCTCGTTGCCGGTGTCCGTGAAGCCGCACTTCTCGGCGGCCTCGGGCTCGGGCTCGCCGTCGCCGCGCGGCTGGATCATCAGCGTCTGCACGGTCTGGCGAAGGATGTTCCAGGTACCGACGTCGTAGGCGTAGGCCGGGTCGACCGGAGCCGGCGCATCCTTCGATTCGGTGAACACGTCCGTGGTACCGACAACGATGGCATCGCCGCTGTTGCTGCCGCTGTCGGACCCACCACACGCGGCGAGCACAGGGGCGAGCAGGCCGACCACGGCCGGCAGCACCAAAGTCTTGCGGTTCATGCTCGAAGTTCTCCAGAGCTGTAGATTCCACGGGCCCGCGGGCGAGGGTGTGCGGCGGGTCACGGGGATACGGCGATGTTCTCGCGATGAGATTAGTCCGCACCAGCACGACCGCCCGCAGGTACCGGAGTTGAGCCCCCATCACGCTGCGAAACCGGGCGCGGACGCACCGATAACCCGACAGCGGAAGGTTTAGTGCAGCATTCCACCAATCGGGACACAAGGGCGCGCCGACCACCCCGAATTGGCGGATGGCGGCATATGGGGGGCCGGTTGTCGACCCCCTGGAAAGTGACGAACGTCACAGCATCAACTGGGTTGGCGAGTACTGGAATTCAGCCATCCGGTCGGGAAATGCGTGGCCCGGAAAGCCTCCTCCGGGTCACCCTGGGGGTCTCTGTGGGCTTCCTGTGGGGTCCCTGTGGGGCTCCTCCGGCAATTCCGTGGATTCGGCCCCACACGCTCGTCGATTCCGGTAAACACGCCCGGTGGCACGGATTCGCACACTGAGTGATTCGATTCCGCCCACTCCGCGCCTCGGGCCGGCACGCAGAGTGTTCCCTTTCCCACGCACCGTGATTCCGCTTCCCGTGCCGAAGCATTCGTTCCGCACGGTCGGTGCGCGGGTCAGTGCATGTGTGTCATCAGACCGTGGAGAAAGGGCAGGTCCACCTGTTCGAGCGAGTTGACCACGGTGCGTCCGGCGGCCGGTGCGATCGGTGCGACCGAGGGGACCGCCACCACCCGGCAGCCCGCGGCCTCGGCGGCCGCGACACCCGTCGCGGTGTCCTCGACGACGGCGCATCGGGCCGGGTCGGCGCCGAGCCCCGCGGCCGCGAGCAGATACGGGTCGGGGAACGGCTTGGTCCGCTCCACCTCGTCGCCCGCGACGCTCAGGGCGAAGTACTGGGGGCCCAGGGAGCCCAGGATGCGGTCGATGATCCGGCGGTGCGAGGCGGAGACCAGGGCGGTGGGGATCTCGTGGGCCGCCAGCTCGGCGAGCAGCCTGGCCGCGCCCGGCATCAGCGGCAGTGAGTGGCCGATACGGTCCTCGAACCCGTCGTTCAGCAGGACGGTCAGCTCGGCGAGGGGGATGTCGGCTCCGGTGGCCTCGATGAGGAAACCGGCGCTGCGGGTCATCGGACCCCCGACCACCACATGGCGCCAGGACTCGTCGAGCGTGTGACCGAGGGCCTTGAAGACCTCGACCTCCACGTCCCACCAGAAGCCCTCGGTGTCCACCAGGGTGCCGTCCATGTCGAGGAGCACGGCCTGCAGGGCGGAGCCTTCGGCCGTACGGGTACCGAGCGCGGGAACCGTACTGGTCATCCGGGCGCACCTCCTTGAGGGACGATCAGGCCGGCCGCCCCTTTTCGGCAAAGGGACAGCCGGCCTGCAGTGGACCGACCAGTGTACGACTTATCCGATCAGTGCGCGTTGCGACGCGCGGCGGTGTGCCGCGCGGCACACTCAGCGGGCGTTGAAGTACTTCGCCTCCGGGTGGTGGATGACGATGGCGTCCGTGGACTGCTCCGGGTGCAGCTGGAACTCCTCGGACAGGTGGACACCGATGCGCTCCGGCTCCAGCAGACGGGCGATCTTGCCCCGGTCCTCCAGGTCGGGGCAGGCCCCGTAGCCGAGCGAGAAGCGGGCCCCGCGGTACTTGAGGTCGAACATGTCCTCGATGGCGGCGGGGTCCTCGCCGGCGAAGCCGAGCTCGGACCGCACACGCGCGTGCCAGTACTCGGCGAGCGCCTCGGCCAGCTGCACGGACAGGCCGTGCAGTTCGAGGTAGTCGCGGTAGGAGTTGGACTCGAAGAGCTTGGCGGTCTCCTCGCCGATGCGCGAGCCCACGGTGACGACCTGGAGGCCCACGACGTCCGTCTCACCGGACTCCTCCGGGCGGAAGAAGTCGGCCAGACACAGCCGGCGGCCGCGGCGCTGACGGGGGAAGGTGAACCGGGTCCGCTCGTTGCCCCGCTCGTCCAGGATGATCAGGTCGTCGTCCTTGGACACGCACGGGAAGTAGCCGTGGACCACCGCCGCTTCCAGCAGGTTCTCGGTCTGGAGCCGGTCCAGCAGTCCGCGCAGCCGCGGCCTGCCCTCGGTCTCGACCAGTTCCTCGTACGTCGGCCCGTCGCCCGTGCGGGCCTGCTTGAGGCCCCACTGCCCCTTGAACAGGGCGCCCTCGTCCAGCCAGGAGGCGTACTCCTTGAGCTGGATCCCCTTGATGACGCGGGTCCCCCAGAACGGCGGTGTCGGCACCGGGTTGTCGACGGCGACGTCGGAGCGGACATGGCCCTCCTCGGGCCGCTCCTCGACGACCGTGTTCGCCGCGGCCCGCACCCGGCGCTGCTTCAGCTCGGGCAGCACCGCGCCGGGCACCCCGCGCTTGACGCCGATCAGCGCGTCCATCAGGCGCAGGCCCTCGAAGGCGTCCCGGGCGTAGCGCACTTCGCCCTCGTAGATCTCGTGCAGGTCCTGCTCGACGTACGCCCTGGTCAGGGCGGCGCCGCCGAGGATCACCGGGTAGTCGGCGGACAGGCCCCGCTGATTGAGCTCCTCCAGGTTCTCCTTCATGATCACCGTGGACTTGACCAGGAGCCCGGACATGCCGATGACGTCGGCGCGGTGCTCCTCGGCCGCCTCCAGGATCGCGGAGACCGGCTGCTTGATGCCGAGGTTGACGACGTTGTAGCCGTTGTTGGACAGGATGATGTCGACGAGGTTCTTGCCGATGTCGTGGACGTCGCCGCGCACGGTGGCGAGCACGATGGTGCCCTTGCCCTCGGCGTCGGACTTCTCCATGTGCGGTTCGAGGAAGGCGACGGCCGACTTCATGACCTCGGCGGACTGGAGCACGAAGGGCAGCTGCATCTGGCCGGAGCCGAACAGCTCACCGACGACCTTCATGCCGTCGAGCAGTGTCTCGTTGACGATGTCGAGGGCGGGGCGGTCCGTCAGGGCCTCGTCGAGGTCGGCTTCCAGGCCGTTCTTCTCGCCGTCGATGATGCGCCGCTTGAGCCGCTCGTCCAGCGGCAGCGCGGCCAGCTCCTCCGCCTTGCCCGCCTTCAGCGACTTGGTGGTGGCGCCCTCGAACAGGGCCATCAGCTTCTGCAGCGGGTCGTAGTCCTCGGCACGCCGGTCGTAGATGAGGTCGAGGGCGGTCTTGACCTGCTCCTCGTCGAACCGGGCGATCGGCAGGATCTTGGACGCGTGGACGATCGCCGAGTCGAGGCCCGCCTTGACGCACTCGTCGAGGAAGACCGAGTTGAGCAGGATGCGGGCGGCCGGATTCAGTCCGAAGGAGATGTTGGACAGACCCAGCGTGGTCTGCACGTCCGGGCGGCGGCGCTTGAGCTCGCGGATCGCCTCGATCGTCGCGATGCCGTCGCCCCGCGACTCCTCCTGGCCGGTGCAGATCGTGAAGGTGAGGCAGTCGATGAGGATGTCGGACTCGTGGATGCCCCAGTTGGCCGTCAGGTCCTCGATGAGCCGCTCGGCGATCGCCACCTTGGTCTCGACGGTGCGGGCCTGCCCCTCCTCGTCGATGGTCAGTGCGATCAGCGCGGCTCCGTGTTCCTGCGCCAGCCGGGTGACCTTGGCGAAGCGGGACTCGGGGCCGTCGCCGTCCTCGTAGTTGACCGAGTTGATGACCGCGCGGCCGCCCAGCTTCTCCAGGCCGGCGCGGATCACGTCCACCTCGGTGGAGTCGAGGACGATCGGCAGCGTGGACGCGGTCGCGAAGCGTCCGGCCAGCTCCTCCATGTCCGAGACGCCGTCGCGGCCCACGTAGTCGACGCACAGGTCGAGCATGTGCGCGCCCTCGCGGATCTGGTCGCGGGCCATCTCCACGCAGTCGTCCCAACGGCCTTCCAGCATGGCCTCGCGGAACTTCTTGGAGCCGTTGGCGTTGGTGCGCTCGCCGATCGCCATGTACGCGGTGTCCTGGCGGAAGGGCACGGTCTGGTACAGGGAGGCCGCGCCGGGCTCCGGCTGCGGGCGACGCTCGCCGGGCCGGGCCTCGCGGACCCGCTCGACCAGCTGGCGCAGGTGCTCGGGGGTGGTACCGCAGCAGCCGCCGACCAGGGAGAGGCCGTAGTCGCGTACGAAGGTCTCCTGCGCGTCGGCCAGTCCCTCGGGGCCGAGCGGGAAGTGCGCGCCGTCCTTGGTCAGGACGGGCAGGCCGGCGTTCGGCATGCACAGCAGGGGGATGCGGGAGTGGCGGGTGAGGTAGCGCAGGTGCTCGCTCATCTCCGCGGGGCCGGTCGAGCAGTTCAGGCCGATCATGTCGATGCCGAGCGGCTCCAGCGCGGTGAGCGCCGCGCCGATCTCGGAGCCCAGCAGCATCGTGCCGGTCGTCTCGAAGGCCATCGAGCACAGCAGCGGCAGGTTCGCTCCGGTCGCGTCCATCGCCCGGCGCGCGCCCAGCAGCGAGGCCTTGGTCTGCAGGAGGTCCTGGGTGGTCTCCACGATCAGGGCGTCGGCACCGCCGGCGATCAGGCCCTCGGCGTTCGCCTGGAAGCCGTCGCGCAGCGTGGTGTAGGAGACGTGACCGAGCGTGGGCAGCTTGGTGCCGGGGCCGATGGAGCCGAGCACCCAGCGCTGGCGGCCGTCGCGGGCGCCGAACTCGTCGGCGACCTCACGCGCGAGCCGGGCACCCGCCTCGGACAGTTCGTGGACGCGGTCGGCGATGTCGTACTCGGCCATCGCCGAGTGGTTCGCGCCGAAGGTGTTCGTCTCGACGCAGTCGACGCCCACCTCGAAGTAGGCCTCGTGGACGGAGCGGACGATGTCGGGGCGCGTGAGGTTCAGGACCTCGTTGCAGCCTTCGAGGTTCTCGAAGTCCTCCAACGTGGGGTCCTGCGCCTGGAGCATCGTGCCCATCGCGCCGTCTGCCACCACGACACGGGTGGCCAGCGCCTCTCGGAGGGCGTCGGTTCGCCTCCGGCTCTCGGAGAGATCGGACGAAAGGGACGGGTTCGGCAACGAGGCCATGAAGGTGCTCCCTGGAGTGCGACGGCTGTCGGCTTTGCGCTTCCCATGGAAGGCGCACGCCGTCAGGGTAGCCCGGAGCGCCACTGGAGGGTCAGGGGCGTCCACGGGGCGGACGGGTGTGGCGCGCGGGGCGGGGGTGCGGGCACGGACCGAACATGTGACGAGCACCCATTAGCGGGAGATCGGCAACGACCGGTAGTGTTCGACATTGCCGAACGGCGGCAGTGAGTTGCGCGCCGACGGTCGAAGGGGACGGAGGCAGCACGGCGATGGCACGGAACATCCAGTCGCTCGAACGGGCGGCGGCGATGCTGCGGCTGCTCGCGGGCGGCGAGCGGCAGCTGGGCCTGTCGGACATCGCCTCGTCGCTGGGCCTGGCCAAGGGTACGGCCCACGGCATACTGCGGACCCTCCAGCAGGAGGGGTTCGTCGAGCAGGACACGGCCTCCGGGCGCTATCAGCTCGGCGCGGAGCTGCTGCGGCTGGGCACCACGTACCTGGACGTGCACGAGCTGCGGGCGCGCGCGCTGGTGTGGACCGACGATCTGGCCCGCTCCAGCGGGGAGAGCGTCTATCTGGGTGTGCTGCACCAGCAGGGTGTGCTGATCGTGCACCACGTGTTCCGGCCCGACGACAGCCGTCAGGTCCTGGAGGTCGGGGCCATGCAACCGCTGCACTCCACGGCCCTCGGCAAGGTCCTGTCGGCGTACGACCCGGTGGCGCACAGCGAGGTCCTGGAGGCCGAGCGCAAGGCGTTCACGCCGCGTACGGTCAGCGAGCTCGACCAGTTCGAGGGCGTGCTCGACATGACCCGGGCGCGCGGATACGCCGAGGACGTCGAGGAGACCTGGACGGGGGTCGCCTCGATCGCCGCGCCCATCTACAACAGGCGGCGGATGCCGGTGGGAGCGGTGGGCGTCACCGGTGCCGTGGAGCGGGTCTGCAAGGACGGCGAGCTGCGGCCGGACCTGATCGCGGCGGTACGGGACTGTGCGCGTGCGGTGTCCCGGGACCTGGGCGCCGGGCGCTTCTGACGCCCACGCGGGCCCCCGGAACCTCTGCGTTCCGGGGGCCGTCTTTTCGTCTCCGCGCCCTCAGCGCCCGGCGCACCCGCCGTGGGGCCCGCCGGCGGACGCGACCGCGGCTCCGCGGGCGCCGAGCGCGCAGTTCCCCGCGCCCCTGACGAGGCCCCCACAACGCCGGCCCACCAGGCACCCCCCAGGGGCGCGAGGAACGGCGCGA
>NZ_MLCE01000007.1:76359-120800 GCF_002300165.1 Streptomyces sp. Tue6028
GCCCCCACCGCAACGCCGGCCCGCCCGCTGGGGGGGCGAGGAACCCAGCACAAGCCGCACCCGCGCCCGCGGCCCCGCGGGGGCCGAGCGCGCAGAAACACCGACAACCAAGCGGAGCGCAAAGTGGCCGGTCGGACGCGGTGCGGAGCCCCATCAAGATCGATAGCCCGCATCGATCAATAACGATCGAGTTTTCGATACCAGAGCTCTTGACGAGGCGCTTATGCGAGAGCAAGACTCCCGTCCATCGGTCGGCATTGTCGAACACCTACCGGCAATACGCGCTAGAGTGTGGCAACGCCAAGGGCCGGCATCGCTCTCATTCCCCGAGAGCACGAACCACCGGAGGGACCCGGGGTTCGGCTTCCCCTGGACGAAGGACAAAGGAGTCGCGGGTGTCCAGCTCCGACATCTTCATCGGCGAGACCATCGGTACCGCCGTACTCATCCTGCTGGGCGGCGGCGTCTGCGCCGCCGTCACACTGAAGGCCTCCAAGGCGCGCAACGCCGGATGGCTCGCCATCACCTTCGGGTGGGGCTTCGCGGTCCTCACCGCGGTCTACATCTCGGCGCCCCTCTCCGGCGCGCACCTGAACCCGGCCGTGACGCTCGCGCTCGCGATCAAGGACAACGACTTCAGCAACGTCGCCACCTACTTCGCCGGTCAGATGCTCGGCGCGATGATCGGTGCCGCACTGGTCTGGGCGGCGTACTACGGCCAGTTCCACGCGCATCTCACCGACCGCGAGATCGTCGGCGGTCCGGGCGCGCAGGCCACCAAGACCAAGGCCGTCGAGGCCCAGGAGACCGGTGCGGGCCCCGTACTCGGTGTCTTCTCCACCGGCCCCGAGATCCGCAACGTGGTGCAGAACCTCGCCACGGAGATCATCGGCACCGTCGTACTCGTCCTCGCGGTCCTCACCCAGGGCCTGAACGACAACGGCAACGGCCTGGGCACCCTCGGCGCCCTGATCACCGCGCTCGTGGTGGTGAGCATCGGTCTCTCCCTGGGCGGGCCCACGGGCTACGCGATCAACCCGGCCCGTGACCTCGGTCCGCGCATCGTGCACGCCCTGCTCCCCCTGCCCAACAAGGGCGGTTCCGACTGGAGCTACGCCTGGATCCCGATCGCCGGTCCGCTCATCGGCGGCGCGATCGCGGCAGGCATATACAACGTCGCCTTCGCTTAAGAGGACAGCCTGTAAGCGCACAGCTTGAGCAAGGCTCGGAGCACCCGCTCGCAAGCCCGCAAGCCGTACAGCACCACAGCACCGCTTGAAGCACCGCGCCGTAGAAAAGCCCCTCTCATACGGAACTTCCAGGAGCACACCGTGACCGACGCACACACCGCCGGCCCCTTCATCGCCGCGATCGACCAGGGGACGACCTCGTCCCGCTGCATCGTCTTCGACCGCGACGGACGCATCGTCTCCGTCGACCAGAAGGAGCACGAGCAGATCTTCCCGAAGCCGGGCTGGGTCGAGCACAACGCCGCCGAGATCTGGACCAACGTCCAGGAGGTCGTCGCCGGGGCCATCGAGAAGGCCGGCATCACCCGCGACGACATCAAGGCCATCGGCATCACCAACCAGCGTGAGACCACGCTGCTCTGGGACAAGAACACCGGTGAGCCCGTCCACAACGCCCTCGTCTGGCAGGACACCCGCACCGACGCCCTCTGCAAGGAACTCGGCCGCAACGTCGGCCAGGACCGCTTCCGCCGCGAGACCGGCCTGCCGCTCGCGTCGTACTTCGCCGGCCCCAAGGCCCGCTGGCTGCTCGACAACGTCGAGGGCCTGCGGGAGCGCGCCGAGGCCGGGGACATCCTCTTCGGCACCATGGACACCTGGGTCATCTGGAACCTGACCGGCGGTGTCAACGGCGGCAAGCACGTCACCGACGTGACCAACGCCTCCCGCACCATGCTGATGAACCTGCACACCATGGAGTGGGACGAGAAGATCGCCGAGTCCATCGGCGTCCCGCTGGCGATGCTGCCGGAGATCCGTTCCTCCGCCGAGGTGTACGGCGAGATCACCGGCGGGAAGCTCGGCGACCTGCTCGGCGGCATCCCCGTCGCCTCCGCGCTCGGCGACCAGCAGGCGGCCCTGTTCGGCCAGACCTGCTTCTCCGAGGGCGAGGCCAAGTCCACGTACGGCACCGGCACCTTCATGCTGATGAACACCGGTGACAAGATCATCAACTCGTACAGCGGACTGCTGACCACCGTGGGCTACCAGATCGGTGACGAGGCGCCGGTCTACGCCCTGGAGGGCTCCATCGCCGTCACCGGTTCGCTGGTGCAGTGGATGCGGGACCAGATGGGCCTCATCAAGTCCGCCGCCGAGATCGAGACCCTCGCCTCGTCGGTCGAGGACAACGGCGGCGCCTACTTCGTGCCGGCCTTCTCCGGTCTGTTCGCCCCGTACTGGCGCTCCGACGCCCGCGGTGTGATCGCCGGCCTGACCCGGTACGTCACCAAGGCGCACATCGCGCGCGCCGTCCTGGAGGCCACCGCCTGGCAGACCCGTGAGATCACCGACGCCATGACGAAGGACTCCGGCGTCGAGCTCGCGGCCCTCAAGGTCGACGGCGGCATGACCTCCAACAACCTGCTGATGCAGACCCTGGCCGACGTCCTGGACGCCCCCGTGGTGCGCCCGATGGTCGCCGAGACCACCTGCCTCGGCGCTGCCTACGCCGCCGGTCTCGCCGTCGGCTTCTGGTCCAACACCGAGGACCTGCGCGCCAACTGGCGCCGGGCCGCGGAGTGGACCCCCAACATGGCCGCGGAGACCCGCGACCGTGAGTACAAGAGCTGGCTCAAGGCCGTCGAGCGGACCATGGGCTGGATCGAGGACGAGGAGTAAGAACCCGCATGACCAGTCAAGCCACCCTGCAGTCCGTGCCTGCCCTCGGTACGCACCCGGCCTCCGGCTCGAACCCGAGCCGCGCCGAGACCCGGGAGCAGCTCTCCAAGGCGACGTACGACCTCCTCGTCATCGGCGGCGGCATCCTGGGCATCTCCACCGCCTGGCACGCCGCGCAGTCCGGGCTGCGGGTGGCTCTGGTGGACGCCGGCGACTTCGCCGCCGCCACCTCCTCCGCCTCCTCCAAGCTTCTCCACGGCGGCCTGCGCTACCTGCAGACCGGCGCGGTGAAGCTGGTGGCGGAGAACCACTTCGAGCGCCGTGCGGTCTCCCGCCAGGTGGCCCCCCACCTGGCGAATCCGCTCACGTTCTACCTCCCCGTGTACAAGGGCGGGCCGCACGGCGCCGCGAAGCTCGGGGCGGGCGTCTTCGCCTACTCCGCGCTCTCCGGATTCGGTGACGGCGTGGGTCACCTGCTCAGCCCCTCGAAGGCCGCGCAGGACGTGCCCGAGCTGCGCACCGACAACCTCAAGGCCGTCGCCGTCTACGGCGACGACCAGATGAACGACTCCCGGATGGCCCTGATGACGGTCCGCGCGGCCGTCGAGTCGGGTGCCGTCGTCCTCAACCACGCCGAGGTCACCGGCCTGCGCTTCACCAAGGGCCGGGTCACCGGAGCCGACCTCAAGGACCGGCTGTCCGGCGACGAGTTCGGCGTGAACGCCCGTCTCGTGCTCAACGCCACCGGCCCCTGGGTCGACCACCTGCGCAAGATGGAGGACCCGAACGCGGCTCCGTCCATCCGGCTGTCGAAGGGCGCGCACCTGGTCCTCAAGCGCACCTCCCCCTGGAAGGCCGCGCTCGCCACGCCGATCGACAAGTACCGCATCACCTTCGCCCTCCCCTGGGAGGACATGCTGCTCCTCGGCACCACCGACGAGGAGTTCGAGGGCGACCCGGCCGAGGTCGCCGTCACCGAGAAGGACATATCCCAGATCCTGGACGAGGCCGCCTTCTCCATTCGCGACCAGCAGCTGTCCCGGGACCTGATCACCTACTCGTTCGCCGGACTGCGGGTGCTCCCGGGCGGCCCCGGTGACACCTCGAAGGCGAAGCGCGAGACGGTCGTCACGGAGGGCCGGGGCGGGATGCTGTCCGTCGCGGGCGGCAAGTGGACGACCTTCCGGCACATCGGCCGTACGGTCATGAAGAAGCTGGAGTCGCTGCCGGGCCACCCGCTCGGCGAGGACTTCGAGCCGATCTCCGAACTGCCGAAGAAGCTCCCGCTGCCGGGTGTCGCCAACCCGCGCGCCGTGGCCCACCGGCTGCTCGTGGACGGACCGGCGCCCGGCCCGCGCATGGCGGCCGACACCGCCAAGCACCTGGCCACGCACTACGGTTCGCTGGCCTTCGACATCGCCCGCCTGGCGAACGAGAACCCCGAGCTCGGCGAGCGCGTCCACCCGGACGCGCCGGAGATCCTCGCCCAGGTCGTCTACGCCCGTGACAACGAGTGGGCGGAGACGGCGGACGACGTGCTGCGCCGGCGGACGACGCTGACGATCCGCGGTCTCGCCACGGACGCGGTCCGGGGCAAGGTGCAGGACCTGCTCGACGAGAAGTAGGCGTCTGCTCGGTCCGAAGGGGCGGCTCCCACGGGGGAGAGCCGCCCCTTCGGCGTGTCCGGCACGCGGGAGGCACCGGCCTGAGGGGTCCCGGCAGCGCTGCCACACCGCATACATACGCCCGCAATGTCCCGCGGCGAGAGTGGGAGGATGCCTCCGGTTCCCCTCCGGGCCGGGGCGGCCTCGCCGAAGGGACGCCATGAAGTTCCAAGTACTCACGATCATCGGGCACTCCCCGCACCCGCTGAGCGGTGATCTCCCCTCCCCCGCCGACCGGTTGGCGCAGGTCGTCGACGTCGGGACGGCGGCGGAACGGCTGGGGTACGACGCCTTCGCGGTGGGTGAACGGCACGCGGGAGCCTTTCTGTCGTCCGCCCCGACCGTGGTCCTGGGCGCGCTCGCGGCCCGGACGCACCGCATCAGACTGCTCACGGGCGTCACCGTCGTCGCGATCCTCGACCCCGTGCGCGTCGCGGAGGACTACGCGACGCTCGACCAGCTCTCCCGGGGCCGCATCGAGCTGGTGGTCGGCAAGGGCGCGGAGGCCGGGCACTTCGACCTGTTCGGCCTCGCGGAGGAGCGGCAGTGGGACCTCCAGAAGGAGAAGTACGAGCTGCTGCGCCGGCTGTGGAGCGAGGAGAACGTCGACTGGGAGGGCGAGTTCAGGGCCCCGCTGAAGAACGTGACCACCGTGCCGCGGCCCTACGCCGGGCCGCCGCGTGTCTGGCACGGTTCGGCGACCTCCCTCAACTCCCCCGAACTGGCGGCGCAGCACGGTGATCCCCTGTTCACCGCCAACGCGATCCAGCCGCGCGCCGCGTACGCCCGGCTGATCGACCACTACCGGGAACGCTTCGAGGCCCACGGGCACGATCCGGCACGCGCGCATGTCGCGGCCGGCTCGGGCGGGCTGCTCATCGCGGACACGCACGAGCAGGCCGTCGCGCGCTACAAGGACCTCTACGAGGCCAGGGTGCGCCAGTCCTTCCGTCCGCACCTGGAGGGCCGGGCGGGCTACAACACGCCGTTCCGCACCATCGAGGACGCCATCGCGGACGGGCCCCAGCTCATCGGCTCGCCCCAGCAGATCATCGACAAGATCCTCGGCTACCACGCGGTGTACCGGCACGACCTCCAGTCGATCACCGTGGACGCCTTCGGGCAGTCGACGGCGGAACAGGTCGAGACGCTGGACCGGTTCGCGCGGGAGATCGCGCCGGTGGTGCGCAGGGAGGCGCCGAGCACCCTGTGGGAGTAGGCGGTCCGCGGTGGCGCCGTCCCGTCGTGCGGGTGCGCCCCGGTGCCTCGGTTTTCGTCCCGTTCAGCCTGCTGAAACCCCATAATGAGGCTGAGACATCGGATGTCTGAACGGCATTCTGAGGACCAGGGAGGCCCGGCATGGCAGTCACCGACGAGGCGATCGAGAAGATCAAGGGAATGATCGTCTCCGGCGCGCTGCGTCCCGGTGACCGGCTGCCGAAGGAGAGCGAGCTCGCCGCCGAACTGGGGCTGTCCCGCAACTCCCTGCGGGAGGCGGTGCGCGCGCTCTCGCTGATCCGCATCCTGGACGTACGGCAGGGCGACGGCACCTACGTGACCAGTCTGGACCCCCAGCTCCTGCTGGAGGCGCTGAGCTTCGTCGTCGACTTCCACCGCGACGACACGGTCCTCGAATTCCTCGCCGTGCGCCGCATCCTGGAGCCGGCCGCCACGGCCATGGCGGCCACTCGCATCGGCGAGCAGCAATTGGACGCGCTGACCGCCCAGCTGGACGCCCTCGGCGCGGCGCCCTCGGTGGAGGAGCTCGTCGCCTGCGACCTGGAGTTCCACCGGGGCATCGTGCAGACCTCCGGCAACTCGGTGCTGTGCTCCCTCCTCGACGGCCTCTCGGGGCCGACCACCCGGGCCCGGATCTGGCGCGGCCTGACCCAGGAGGACGCGGTCAGCCGCACCCTGCACGAGCACCGCGCGATCCTGTCCGCCCTGCGCGACCGGGACGCGGAGGCCGCCAGGTCGTGGGCGACGGTGCACATCGCGAGCGTGGAGCAGTGGCTGCGCTCGACGCTCTAGACCCCGTCCGCAGGCCCACCCGGGACAGCTCGGATGACTGAGGGGCGGCGCGGGGCGGCGATCAAGGGTGTTCCCGGCCCCCGGGCGGGGCAGTGATCCGTTCACTCCCCCGTGCAAGGGGGCTGCGGTGGGCCCCTCGGCACGCCGTAAGGTTGGGGCGTACGCGAGGGCACGTCGGAAGGAGGCGCTGGGTGATCGAGCTGGAGGGGGTTCCCGAGCTGATCGACCCAGTCATGGTGGCCGCGTTCGAGGGCTGGAACGACGCCGGCGACGCCGCCTCCACGGCTGTCGCGCATCTGGACAAGGAGTGGAAGGGCGAGGTCTTCGCGGCGCTGGACGCCGAGGACTACTACGACTTCCAGGTGAACCGTCCCACGGTGTGGCTGGACGCCGGTGTCCGCAAGATCACCTGGCCGACCACGCGCCTGTCGGTGGTCCGGGTCGGTGGCGAGAAGCCGCGCGACCTGGTGCTGGTCCGCGGTATCGAGCCGTCGATGCGATGGCGCTCGTTCTGCAACGAACTCCTCGGCTTCGCGCACGAGCTGGGCGTGGAGCTGGTGGTCATCCTGGGCGCGCTGCTCGGTGACACCCCGCACACGCGTCCGGTGCCGGTCAGCGGGGTCACGTCGGACCCCGACCTGGCCCGCACGATGGACCTGGAGGAGACCAAGTACGAGGGCCCCACGGGCATCGTCGGCATCCTCCAGGAGGCGTGCACGCACGCGGGCGTCCCCGCGGTGTCGCTGTGGGCGGCCGTGCCGCACTACGTGTCGCAGCCGCCCAACCCGAAGGCGACGCTGGCCCTCCTCAACCGCCTGGAGGACCTCATCGACCTGCGCATCCCGCTGGGCGAACTGCCCGAGGACGCGCGGGCCTGGCAGCTGGGCGTGGACCAGCTGGCCGCCGAGGACAGCGAGGTCGCCGAGTACGTGCAGACGCTGGAGGAGGCCCGGGACACCGCCGAGCTGCCGGAGGCGTCGGGTGAGGCGATCGCCCGCGAGTTCGAGCGCTATCTGCGCCGACGGGACGGCGGCGGTCCGACGGCTCAGGCCGGCGGTCACGCCACGGAGGGCGGCGAGTCCGCGTCTTTCCTGCGGGACGGCCCCGCCGGCCGCACCCGGCCACCGAAGCCGCTGCGTCCGGACACGGACGCCGACGCGGGCCCCGACGCGGGCCCCGGTACGGACTCCGCCAGGGACGCCGGCTCGGCATCCGGTTCGGACTCGGCCGCGGACACCGGTCCGGACACGGGCAGGGACACGGACGGCGACTCGTCCGAGGACTCCTCGGAGGACTGACCGTCCCCGGGGGCTGACGCTCCCGCACGACCGGCCAGGAGGGGCGGTGCGCATCAGGCGCACCGCCCCTCGGTCGTCCCCGGAGTCGGCTCACGGCACCAGCACCCCTGCCACCACGGCGGTTGCCGTACACCTCGACAGCCTTTGGCCGGATTGCGACGGGACAGCTGTTTCCAGGCAGATTGCACAGGTTTCCCAATTCAACTTGTTTTCAAACCAAGTTGGCGAAGACGGGGTGGACGAGTCGCCGTGGGCGTGCCAGGTTGTGCCCCGAAGACGCGGACCGGGGACGGGACACGGCACCGCGTCGCCCCGCGACAGCGGACGGCACAGGGCAGGACAGCGGCCCGCGGCACGGCACCGCACAGGACAGCGCACTGCACAGCACACGCAGGGACCGGCACCCGCAGGGATCGAAGGGAGCGGTACGCGATGACCGACCAGGTACAGCCGGCGCAGGGCCCGGGGACCTCCGGGCCGGGGCCCGACGGAGCGGGATTCACCTACCGAGGAGCCGAGCAGGAACTGATCGTCGTCGCACGCCCCGAGGCCCGGCTCCGCGCCCGGGCCGAGGGCGTCCGCTCGGCGGTGGGCGCCGACGTCTCGGCCCTCAACATGTTCCTCAGCGACGAACAGCTCGCCCTGGAGCCGCTGTTCGGCAGCGAGGACCGGCTGCACCAGCAGTCCGTCGCACCGGGCGCCGAGAGCGGGCCCGACCTCGCGCTGTTCTACCGGGTGCGCGGCGGCGCGAGCCGGGCCCAGGAACTGCGCTCGCGGATCGCGGCGCTGCCGGAGATCGACACGGCGTACGTGAAGCCCGGTGCCGTTCCCGCCTCGGCGGGCCCGGCCGGGTGGACCGACGACAGCACGGACGAGAGCCGCCGGCTGAAGGAAGGGGCGCCCGTCACCCCCGACTTCACCAGCCGTCAGGGCTATCTGCGTCCGGCGCCCGAGGGCATCGACGCGTACTGGGCCTGGCAGCGGCCGGGCGGCACGGGCCAGGGCGTGACGGTGATCGACGTGGAAGGCGCCTGGCAGCTCGGGCACGAGGACCTGGCGGCGAAGCTCGCCGGAGTCGTCGTCGGCACCCCGTTGCAGGACGTGGCCTGGCGCAACCACGGCACCGCCGTCATCGGGGTGATCGGCGGCGACCGCAACGAGCACGGCGTCACCGGCATCGTGCCCGACGCGGTGACCGCCGCCGCGTCCTTCCAGCCCGGCGGCACCGCGGCGGCGATCCATGCGGCGGCCGACCGGCTGGGCCCCGGCGACGTCCTGCTGGTCGAACTGCACACCCCGGGGCCGCGGTTCGACTTCGAGCAACGCGACGACCAGCGCGGCTACATCGCCATCGAATGGTGGCCGGACGACTTCGCGGCCATCCGGTACGCGACCGCCAAGGGCGTCGTCGTGGTGGCCGCCGCGGGCAACGGCGGCGAGTCGCTCGACGACGCGCTGTACGAGCGCCGCCCCACCGAGTTCCCCGAGTGGTGGCGCAATCCGTTCAACCCCTCCAACCAGTCCTCCGGCGCGGTCCTGGTCGGCGCGGGCGCGCCGCCGCCCGGCACGCACGGCCGCGACCACGGCCCGGACCGTTCACGGCTCGCGTTCTCCAACTACGGGGCGCGCGTGGACGCGCAGGGCTGGGGACGTGAGGTGACGACCACCGGCGGCTTCTGGGACCGGCCCGGCGATCTGCAGGGCGGCGCCGAGGAGATCGCCTGGTACACGGACACGTTCTCCGGGACCTCCTCCGCCTCCCCGGTGGTGGTCGGCGCCCTGGCCGCGCTGCAGGGCATGCTCAAGGCGGCGGGCCAGGAGCCGATGTCCCCGGAGCGTGCCCGCGCGGTGCTGCGGGCCACGGGTTCCCCGCAGCAGGACGCGCCGGGCCGACCCGCCTCCCAGCGGATCGGCAGCCGGCCGGACATCAAGGCGGCGGTCACCCATCTGCTGCCGGAGGCGGTCGGCTCGGGCCAGGCCGAGCGGTACTGGGACGAGCTGCTGCCGTATCCGCGCGAAGTCCCGCCCAGGCTCCGGCTGTACGTGGCGGGCGCATGGCGCAACCTGAACGACCCGTCCCCCGAGATCCGCCAGGCGGTGCACTCCGCCTTCGCGGGGGGACGGCCCGACGTACGTGTCTGGTTCTCGGACGACGAGATCGTCGGCCTGGTGGTCACGGGCTGACGGCATCCGACCACTGCTCACACACGCTCGACCAATGAGGGAAGGTGGCACCCGTATGAGCACCACCCCGCAGATGAGCCAGCTGGGACAGCAGCACGGGCAGCAGGGCCCGAGCACGGCTCCCCCGCAGCAGTTCGGACCGCAGCAGAGCATGGGCCAGCAGCAGCCCTTCGGCCCGCAGATGCAGCAGCCGTACGGGCCGCAGGGCATCGGCCAGCAGATGCAGCAGCCGTACGCCCAACAGGGCATCGGCCAGCAGACGCAGCAGCCGTACGCCCAACAGGGCATCGGCCAGCAGACGCAGCAGCCGTACGCCCAACAGGGCATCGGCCAGCAGACGCAGCAGCAGATCCCGCAGCAGCACATTCCGCCGCACCTTCAGCAGCAGCTCCAGCAGCTCGGCCAGCAGCAGCCGTTCCAGCAGCTGCTCCAGCAGCTCGGCGGGCAGCAGGCGCAGCAGCCGGGGCAGCCGGGGCAGCCGCTCGTGCTGCCGAGCGCCGTCGAGCGGGCGGCGCTGGTGAGCGGCATCGCCACGAAGTTCTGGGACGTCGTCACCCCGCTGCCGGGGCAGCCGTCGATCCTCTACCTGTACATCGACAACGCCTGGCGCCAGCTGGTGAACCCGAACCAGGTGACGCATGACGAGGTCCAGGAGGCCTTCGCCTTCGGGCAGCAGGTCATCGGGATCTACGACTCCGGCACCGGCACGCTGCAGGCCGTCATCGTCAACAGGCAGTAGCACGGCCGACAACGAGGGACGGCACCACGCACAGGGCGCCGGGCGGATCGATCCGCCCGGCGCCCGACCGCGTTCGGGGTGCGGGAACCGTTACAGCGCCACTCCCAGGAGGGCGTCCACGGCACGGGACACGACGCCGGGGGCGCCCTCGTCCGTGCCGCCCGTCTCGTGCTGGCGTGCGGCCCAGCGGTCGACCGCGGCGAGCGCGGCCGGCGCGTCCAGGTCGTTCGCGAGGGCGTCGCGGATCTCCTCGACGAGCGCGTCGGCGGACGGCCCGTCGGGGCGGGAGACCGCGGAGCGCCAGTTCTCCAGCCGCGCGACGGCGGTCTCCAGGACGGCGTCCGTCCACTCCCAGTCGGCCCGGTAGTGGTGCGCGAGGAGCGCCAGGCGGATGGCGGCCGGGTCGACCCCGTCGCGCCGGAGCGCGGACACGAAGACGAGGTTGCCCTTGGACTTCGACATCTTCTCGCCGTCGAGCGCGACCATCCCGGCGTGCACGTACGCCTTGGCCATCGGGAACTCGCCGGTCAGCACCTGGGCGTGCGAGGCGCCCATCTCGTGGTGCGGGAAGGCGAGGTCGGAGCCGCCGCCCTGGACGTCGAAGCCCATGCCGAGGTGGTCGAGGGCGATGGCGACGCACTCGATGTGCCAGCCGGGCCGGCCGCGGCCCAGCGAGCCGCCGTCCCAGCTCGGCTCGCCCTCGCGGGCGGCCATCCAGAGCATCGGGTCGAGCGGGTTCTTCTTGCCCGGACGGTCCGGGTCACCGCCCCGCTCGGCGGCGAGCAGCCGCATGGCCGCGGCGTCGAGGCGGGACACCTGCCCGAAGTGCGGGTCGGACTCGACGGAGAAGTACACGTCGCCTTCGAGCTCGTAGGCCGCGCCGGCGTCCCGCAGCCGCTCCACGAGCGGCACGATGCCGGGTATCGCCTCGACGGCGCCTATGTAGTGCTGCGGCGGCAGCATCCGCAGGGCGGTCATGTCCTCGCGGAAAAGTGCGGTCTCCTGCTCGGCGAGCCCCACCCAGTCGACACCGTCGCGCTGCGCCCGCTCCAGGAGCGGGTCGTCGACGTCGGTCACGTTCTGGACGTAGTGAACCTGCCGCTTGGTGTCGAGCCACACGCGCTGAACGAGGTCGAACGCGTTGTAGGTCGCCGCGTGACCCATGTGGGTCGCGTCGTACGGCGTGATGCCGCATACGTAGATACGGGCGACGGGACCGGGGTCGAGGGTGACGAGCCCACCGGTCGCGGTGTCGTGGATCCGGAGGTCGCGGCCCTCACCAGGCAGGGCGGGGACCTCAGAAGCGGGCCAGGCATGCATGTCATGAGCCTAACCGGACGGAAGTTCCGTATACGAACCGGCCATCGACTGATGGCCCGGAAGGCGCTCTTGCGCCGCGGCCCGGAGGTGTGCCGCTACACCGGCGGCCAGGGGATCGCGGGCCATTCCCCGCCCGGTTCCGGGTGTTTGCCGGAGGCGAGCAGCCCCTCCACACGCGCGCGTGTGGCGTCGGTCTCGTTCACGGTGATGAGTTCCGCCAGCCGGGTGGCCAGCGGCGCCCCGGGCAGCAGCCCGTCGCGCAGCGCGCCGAGCACGTCGACCGCCTCCGCCGTCAGGGGTTCTCCGGCCCACCCCCAGAGCAGGGTGCGCAGCTTGTTCTCGGCGTTGAAGGTGACCCCGTGGTCGATGCCGTAGAGACGGCCCTCCCCGGCGGGCAGCAGGTGTCCGCCCTTGCGGTCCGCGTTGTTGATCACGGCGTCGAGGACGGCGAGCCGCCGCAGCCGGTCGTCGTCGGCGTGCACGAGCAGCGCGGTGCGTCCCTCGCCCACCTCGGCGAGACCGATGGCCTTCCAGCCGTCGTCGGGCTCCTCGCCGTCCACCAGGGCGAGCAGCTCGGCCTCGGGGGCTGCCTCGATCCACAGCTGGCACATGCCCTCGCCGTACGGTCCGTCGCGCAGCACGGTGGGCGGCACGAGCCCCCAGCCGGTCGCCTCGGAGACCTCGTACGCCGCGACCTCGCGCTGCGCGAGCGTGCCGTCGGGGAAGTCCCACAGGGGGCGCTCCCCGGCGATGGGTTTGTAGGCGCAGTACGCGTCGCGTCCCTCGTACGACACGGAGCAGTACAGGACCGCGTTCGAGGCTTCACGGATCTGTCCGCGCACCTTCAGCTCACCCTTGGCGAGCAGCTCGGCCGTGGTCACGCTCCGCGGCGGTATCCGTTCTGGCGCGGACATACGTGTCCTTCCGGGTCGAGCGGGAGGCTGCAGAGCGGGCAGGGGGGCCGGCCCGCGTTGACGACGTCGAGAGCGCGCTTGGCGAAGGCGCGGGCCTGTGCCCCGGTGAGCCGGACCCGGAGCATCGGCGGACCGTTCTCCTCGTCCTGGAGGAGCCGTTCCTCGGCCTCCGCGAGGTCCTCCTCGGAGTCCGCGTCCAGTTCGACCAGGGCCTGGGCCTCGACGATCATGCGCTGTTCGTCACCGTCCCAGGCCAGCGCCATGGTGCCGACGCGGAACTCCTCCTCCACGGGGCTGTCGAGGGGGGCGGTGTCGGACACCTCGGTCGGGGCCATGGCCGGCACGGGCGCGCTGCCCCCGGTACGGCGTACGACCTCGTCGAGGAGCTCGTCCATGCGCTCGGCGAGCGCTGCGACCTGGGTCTTCTCCAGAGCCACGCTGGTCACCCGCTGGCCTGAGGAAGCCTGCAGGAAGAAGGTACGGCGCCCGGGCAACCCGACCGTACCGGCCACGAAACGGTCCGGGGGGTCGTAGAGGAACACCTGACGGGACACGTCCTGTCTCCATTGGATCGGCATGCGGACCGGCTGACTGCGCTGGCCCGCATCGGCTGCTGAGAACCTGCTGACAACTACTGTGCTGCTTCGACCGCTTCACCCTACTGCGGCCGACGATCACGGTGCGCCCGCACCGCCCCCCACCGGAGCGTCGCCGCCCGGGGGCTCCTCGCGCGGTGCCAGGGAGGCGAAGTCGCCGGTGTCCCCGAGGCGCACGAGGAAGGGCCTCAGCCGTGTGTAGCGGATCGCGGTGATCGAACACGGTTCGACAGAGATCCGCTGGAAGAGATCGAGGTGAAGTCCGAGTGCGTCGGCGACGAGGGACTTGATGATGTCGCCGTGCGAGCACATCAGGTAGACGGCGTCCCCGCCGTGGTCGCGCTCCACGCGCGCGTTCCACTCGCGGACCGCCTCGGCGGCCCTCGTCTGCATGGCCCGCATCGACTCGCCACCGGGGAACGCCGCCGCCGAGGGGTGCGCCTGGACGACCTCCATCAGCGGCTCGTCCTTCAGCTCGGCGAGCTTGCGGCCGGACCAGTCGCCGTAATGTGCCTCCCCGATGCGCTCCTCGGTGTGCGCGCGCAGCCCGGGGCGGGCGTCGAGCAGCGGCTGGATCGTCTCCTGGCATCGCTGGAGGGGGCTGGAGACGACCTCGGAGATCGGCAGCCCGGCGAGCCGGCCGGGCAGCGCCGCGGCCTGCTGGGCGCCGCGTTCGTCGAGGGCGACGCCGGGCGTCCACCCGGCGAGCAGTCCCGCGGTGTTGGCAGTGGAACGTCCGTGCCGGACGAGGATCAGCGTGGGCATGCGGCCCAGGGTAGACGGGCACCCGGGCGACCGGTCCGGGCCGGGCGGGACGGCGCCCGGAGTGCGGCGCGTCCCCGGCGGCGGGAGAATACGCTCCGTGATCGTCGACTGCGCCATCTACCGTCACGGGCGGCGGACGGAGGACCCCGAGGACCTGTCCGACGCCCTGGCGGAGGCGCGCGCCGAGGGCGACGCTTTCGTGTGGATCGGGCTGCACGAGCCGACGGAGAAGGAGTTCGACCTCGTCACGAGCGAGTTCGGGCTGCATCCGCTGGCGGTCGAGGACGCGCTGAAGGCGCACCAGCGGCCCAAGCTGGAGGTGTACGACGACTCCCTGTTCATCGTCCTCAAGCCGGTCTTCTACGAGCCGGACAGTGACGAGGTGTCCACCGGCGAGGTCATGGTCTTCATCGGTGACGCCTTCGTGGTGACGGTCAGGCACGGCAAGAGCTCACCGCTGGCCGCCCTGCGACGGCGGCTGGAGTCGGAACCCGAGGTACTGCGCAAGGGGCCCACGACGGTGCTCTACTCGCTCGCGGACGTCACGGTCGATCACTATCTGGAGGTGGCAACCGAACTGGGGACCGACCTGGAGGAGCTGGAGGCGGAGGTCTTCTCGCCGTCCGGCGGCGACTCGCGGAACACCGCGTCCAGGATCTACCGGTTCAAGCGGCAGATCCTGGAGTTCCGCCGGGCCACGGTGCCGCTCGGGATGCCGCTGACCCGGCTGTCCGGAGGGGGCTCGTACAGCACGGGAGTGCCTTTCGTGAACGAGACGGCGCAGCCCTTCTTCCGCGACGTCAACGACCATCTGACGCGGGTGAACGAGACCGTGGAGGGCTTGGACCGGCTGGTCTCCGACATCCTCGCGGCGCATCTCGCGCAGATGGGCGTGCGGCAGAACGACGACATGCGGAAGATCTCGGCGTGGGCGGCCATGGCCGCGGTCCCCACCCTGATCGCGGGGATCTACGGGATGAACTTCGACCACATGCCCGAGCTGCACTGGCTCCTGTCGTACCCGGCGGTGATCCTGGGGATGGTCGTTCTGGAGGTCCTGCTGTACCGGACCTTCAAACGGCGGGGCTGGATGTAGGACGCGGTACGGCCGTGCGGCCCGGACTCAGGCGAATTCCGGGGCCGCCGCGGCGGGGCCGCCCAGGGCGTCGCGCCGCTCGGGCATCCTCAGGGACACCATCCGGCGCCAGCCGGCCAGCCGCTCGTACGCGTAGACGGCGTGGATGCCGGCGGCGAGCACCGTGGCCCTGGCCCTCGACCAGCCGAGGATGCGCCCCATGTGGGCCATCACGGCGAGGCTGACGTCGCGGTAGATGCGGATCTCGGCGAGGGCGCACTCGCGCAGCACGCGCTGGATGGCCCGGCCGTGTCCCGCGTACGCGAAGCGCAGCAGCTCCTCGTGGCAGTAGGCGAGGTGGTTGTCCTCGTCGTGGGAGATCATCCTCACCGCCCGGCCGATGTCGGGATGGTCGGCGAAGTGCTTGCGCAGCAGCTCCATCTGCTCGGAGGCGCGCTGCTCGGTGACCCGGCTGTGGGCCAGGTAGGTGACGATGTCCTGCACGGTGAGGGGCTGGTCTCCCTTGAGCTTCTCGTGGGCGAGACCGATGCCGTGCCGCTCCAGGAGCATGGTGTAGTCGGTGTCGGGCGGCACCGCCACGGGCTGCAGACCGCGCTTCTTCATCAGCGCGTTGAAGATCCTGCCGTGCTTGTCCTCGTCGGCGCCGTGCCGGGCGATCTTGGGCGCGAGCTCGCGCTGCTCGCGCGGGACCAGTGCTGCGATCCGCCCGTTCTCCCATCCCCCCTGCGATTCCCCGCTGGCGGCGATGGAGCAGAAGAGCCGGAACGACTCGTCGTTGTCGAGGATCTCCTCGAAGAGACTCTTGGCCGAAAGCATCTCTGACACCTCTCTGCAGGGCTCCGCAGAAAACGAGTCAAATGGGATGCCAGGTGTGCGGCAACCGATGTGTCGGACAAATCCGCCAAACGACGGACGGTCAGGGTGGCACAGGCGCGTAACCAAGGGGGTGCCGGCGCGTTGTTCCCTGTGACGGCCGTGGCGGGGTAGACCCCCGAGCCCCCACCACGGCCGCAGAACTTTCCGGCGCCCGGCGCCGTCCCGCTACGCGAGCCCGGCCCGCTCCAGCGCCTCGGAACCGGCGCGCAGCGAGGCGATCCGGTCCTCCAGCGTGAAGCCCGCGGGGGCCAGCGTGAGCGTGGTGACCCCGGCCGCGGCGTAGGCCTTCATCCGGTCGGCGATGCGGTCGACGGAGCCGAGCAGGGTGGTCTGGTCGATCAGCGCGTGCGGGATGGCGGCGGCGGCGCCTTCCTTGTCGCCGGACAGGTACTTGTCCTGGATCTCGGCGGCTTCCTTCTCGTACCCCATGCGCTGGGCGAGCTGGTTGTAGAAGTTCTGCTTGCGGCTGCCCATGCCGCCGACGTACAGCGCCGTGTAGGGCCGGAACATGTCGGCGAGCGCCGTCACGTTCTTGTCGTCGCCGAGGGCGAGCGGCAGCGTCGGGCAGACGTCGAAGCCGTCCATCGTCTTCCCGGCCTTCTCCCGGCCCGCGCGCAGATGCCTGATCGCGGTGTCCTCCAGGTGCTCGGCGGAGGGGAAGATCAGCAGCGCGCCGTCGGCGATCTCGCCGGTCTGCTCAAGGTTCTTCGGGCCGATCGCGGCGATGTAGAGCGGGATGTGCTCGCGCTCCGGGTGCACGGTCAGCTTGAGCGGCTTGCCCGGGCCGCCGGGCAGCGGCAGGGTCCAGTGCTCGCCCTCGTAGGAGAGCCGCTCCCGCGTCATCGCCCGGCGCACGATCTCCACGTACTCGCGGGTGCGTGCCAGCGGCTTGTCGAACTTGACGCCGTACCAGCCCTCGGAGACCTGCGGTCCGGAGACGCCGAGGCCGAGGCGGAACCGGCCGCCGGAGAGCGAGTCGAGGGTCGCGGCGGTCATCGCGGTCATCGCGGGCTGGCGCGCCGGGATCTGGAAGATGGCCGAACCGACGTCGATCCGCTCGGTCTGCGCGGCGACCCAGCTGAGCACGGTGGCCGCGTCGGAGCCGTAGGCCTCGGCCGCCCAGCAGACGGAGTATCCGAGCCGGTCGGCCTCCTGGGCCACGGCGAGATTGTCCGCGTCCATTCCCGCGCCCCAGTAGCCGAGGTTGATCCCGAGCTGCATGGCCGATTCCCCTTACCGATCAGTAACGTCCCTTGTGCCGGAGACCCTAGCGCGCTGCCGGGCGGTGCGGCAGGCACGGGTTGCGGTCCCACCGGTCCCGGTTGTCCACAGGGCCCCCACGCCGTGAGTTCCGGACAGTAATCTCGGCGTCCATGGAGCAGAGGCATCTCGGCCGTACCGGCCTGCGTGTGTCCCGGATCGGACTCGGCACCCTGACGTGGGGCCGGGACACCGACGAGCATGACGCCGCGGACCTCTTGAAGGCGTTCTGGGAAGCGGGCGGGACCCTCGTCGACACCGCGGACGTGTACGGCGACGGGGAGGCGGAGTATCTCCTCGGGCGCCTCATAGAAGGACTCGTGCCGCGCCGGGACCTGGTCATCTCGACGAAGGCGGGGAGCGTACCCGACCCGTACCGCCGCTTCGACGGGTCGCGCGGCCATCTGCTGTCCGCCCTCGACGCGTCCCTCGCGCGCCTGGGCACGGACTACGTGGACCTGTGGCACGTCCACGCGTACGACCCCGACACTCCCCTCGAAGAGACCCTCCAGGCCCTCGACATGGCGGTCAGCAGCGGCCGCGCTCGCTACGCGGGCGTGTCCAACTTCTGCGGCTGGCAGCTCGCCAAGGCGGCGACCTGGCAGCTCGCGGCGCCGGGCGCGCGCACCCGGCTGGCCAGCACGCAGATGGAGTACTCCCTCCTCCAGCGGGGCGTCGAGCGCGAGGTGCTGCCCGCCGCCCTCGACCTGGGCCTCGGCCTGCTGCCCTCCTCGCCGCTCGGCCGGGGTGTGCTCACCGGCAAGTACCGGGGCGGGACGCCGTCGGACTCCCGGGGCGGCTCAGAGCACCTCGCCCCGTTCGTCGCTCCCTACCTGGACGACACCGCGAGCAGCATCGTCGACGCGGTGACCACCGCGGCGGACGGCCTCGCGGTGACCCCGCTCCAGGTCGCCCTCGCCTGGGTCCGCGACCGGCCCGGCGTCGCCGCGCCCATCGTCGGCGCACGCAACGCGCAGCAGCTCACGGCCGCGTTGTCAGTGGAGACCCTTAGTCTTCCTGACGAGATCTGCCGGGCGCTCGACGACGTGTCGGCACCGGTGCACCACTATCCCGATCACGACTGGAGCACGCTGTGAGCACGGAGCCCGAGACCACGGAGGACACCGGGCCGGGGACGCCGGGCGCGGACACGGCCGCCGACACCCCGCAGGCCGGCGACGACGCCGGTGCCGGGGCCACCGGGCAGGAGACGGACGCTCCCTCCGAGGACGGGGCGGCGGACGGCGACGCCGCAGGACACGGGGACCACGACACCGAGACCGCCGCGGACGGGGACGACGAGAGCTCCGCGGACGCCCAGAGCGATGCCGAGGGCTCCTCGGCCTCCGGGGACGCGCCGCAGCCGTCCGAGGCCGAGGCCGAGCTGGCGGCCCAGCGCGTGGAGCGGGAGCGGATCGAGCGGCGGAAGGCCGAGAAGCAGGGACCGGTCGAGGCCGGGGGCAAGCTCAGCGGGAAGGCCGCGGACCTGCTCGCCGCGGTCCGGGCCGTGGAGAGCGGCGAGAAGCCCGTGGCCGGCGCGTTCCACGATCCGGAGCCCGCGCCGCGCAGGGTCGTCGTGCCTGAGCCGGAGCGGCGGCCCCAGCCCGTGACCGCATCGGCCACCGCCCCGGCGGCCGCCGCACCGGAGGCCGTCGCGGCCGTGCGTGCCGTACTGGCCACCGCTGGTGCGCCCGACACGCTCGCACCGCAGGTCGCCGCCGCCCTGGGCGAAGACGCCGAACGGCAGCTGCGCGAGGACCCGTGGCAGCTGCTCCGGGTCGCCGGGGTGCGGCCCGAGCAGGCCGACGGGTTCGCCCGCGCGCTGCTCGGCGACGAGTGCGGCCCCGAGGACGAGCGGCGCGGCCGGGCCCTGACCGTGTGGCTCCTGGAGCAGGCGGCCCTCGCCGGGCACACCGCCCTCGACGCCCCGGCCCTGGCCGCGGCGCTCACCCAGCGCTCGGTGCCGGACCCGGACGCGGCCGTGCAGAGCACCCTCGCGGAGGGCGAGGCCCTGGTGTTCCAGGACGCCCTCGACACGGCGACCCCCGCCCGCGAAGACACCGAGGAGCCCGAGGAACGCCCGGTCCGCGTCCTCATCGGCCTGGAGCGGTACGCGCTGGCCGAGGAGAGCCTCTCCGACGGCCTCGCCCGGGTGATGAACTCCCTGCCCAAGGACGACGGTCCCGCCGCCGACTGGGAGCACGCCGCCACGTCGGCGCCACGCTCCGCGGCGGAGCTGATCCGCGCGGTCGCGGGCCACGGCCTGGTACTCCACACCGGCGGCGACGCCTCCGGGGCCGAGGTCGCGGCGCTGCTGCACGCGGTGCGGAGTCTCGGCCTGCGCGGCTGGGCCGCCACGCACTCCCCGGACGGCCGCCGGCGCCTCGCGTCCCGGGCGGCCGAGGACGGCCTCCGGGACGGACCCGAGGGGGCGGAGGACCTCCACGTCACCACCGTCGCGGGGCTCCTGTCCGGCGCCGAGGGCCCGGGCCGGGACGCGGACGGCGCCCTGGACCTCGACCTCCTCGTCGTCATGGACGCGCCGCAGCTGGACGTCGAGACGGCGGCCGTGCTCGCAGAGTCACTGCCGGACGGGGCACGGCTCGTGCTGAGCGGGGACCCGGGCGTGCTGTGGTCGGCGGGACCCGGCCGGGTCTTCGCGGATCTCGTCGCCGCTCACGTCTGTCCGGCGGTCGCCTCGCGCACACCGGACCCCGGGCCCATCGGCGAGCTGGTCTCCGGCGTCGGCGTCGGTGAGCTTCTCCAGGTGGAGGCGCCGGGCAAGGAGGTCGTGATCGTCCCGGTGCGCGACGCGGGCGAAGCGGTGCACCGAACCGTGCAGCTGGTCGCGGACTCGGTGCCGCGGGCCATCGGCATCCCGGCCGAGCAGACGCAGGTGATCACGCCGGGACACGGCGGCGCCGTCGGCACACGCGCGCTGAACGCCGCGCTCAAGGAGCGGCTGAACCCGGGCCCCGGCCGTTTCGGCGGCTTCGACCCCGGCGACCGGATCGCCTACTCCCCCGCACCTGGCCGTTCGGTGCCCGGGCACGTGGTGAAGGCCGACGCCGAGGGACTGCACCTGGAGTGCGCCGGTGTCCCGGTCGTCGTACCGAAGGAGCGGGTGGAGCAGTCCGTGCGGCACGGCTGGGCGCTCACGGCGCACCAGGCGGTGGGCACGACCTGGCCCGCCGCGGTCGTGGTGCTGCCCGGTGACGCGGCGCAGTCCCTGACCAGGCCCTGGGTGTACACCGCCTTCGGCCGGGCCGGGCGTCATCTGTCCGTGGTCCACGGGGTGGAGCAGGCCCTGCCGCGCGCGGTGGCCGAGGTCCCCCAGAAGCCGCGCACCACGCGGCTGCCGGCCCTGCTCAAGGCACAGGTCCCGACGGCCGGCTGACGGCGCCCGGGAGGCACCGCGGGCGGGCGCCACAGCGGGCTCCGGCCCCGCGCGCGCTCTCCGCACACGACAGTGGCGGCCACCGGCTCCGGTGGCCGCCACTGTCGTGCTTCCCGTGCCGCGCTCGGCTCAGCGATCCGCTTTCCCGTGCCGCGCCCGGCTCAGCGATCCGCGTCCAGCGGCTCCAGGTCCCCGTGGGGGCCGAGGCCGTCCTCCAGATCGTCGTCCGCCTCCTCGTCGAAGACCGCGCTGACGTCGAAACGGCAGACGACCCGCTGCGGGTCGGTCGACTCGAAGGGGGCCTCCAGCCACTCGCCGGGCTCCGAGGGCTCGTCCGCGGCGGTCACCCAGAGCGTGGAGTCGCCTTCTTCCAGGCCGAACTCCTTGTGCCGGGACGCGATCTCGTCCGGTTCGAACTCGCCGAACAGGATCCCGAGGGCCCCGTGGACGGTGCCGGACGCCGCGTCGAAGCCGGCGTCCGCGGTGGCTCCGTCCTCCTCCACGGCCTCCACCCGCTGGGCCTGCGCCAGCAACCGCTGCGGCTCCACCACCGCATAGTCCCGGCGGATCAGCACGCTCAGCGCGTTCGGCTCCTCGGGGCCCGTGTACGGCGGCAGCGTGTCGTCGGTACCGGGGATCTCGAAGGGGGTGACCTCGTCGTAGCGGTCGTAGAGCAGCTCGTCGTACTCCTCGGCCGCGGCGGCCAGCTCGTTGAACGCCTCGTAGACGGCCGGGTCGTCCTCACCCGTCCTGCGCTCGACCGCGGCCAGGTGGCGGTCGAGCGCGGTCTTGACCGCCTCGGCGGCGGCGCGTACCTCGGCAGCGGTGGGCTGCGCAGCATCAGACATAGTGCAGACGCTATCCGTACCGGGCCCCAGCCCGCACAATAGATGCGATGCCGGAATACGAATTTGTCGACGTGTACGTACCTCGCGGGGTCTCCCGCAAGGAGACGACACGTCTGCTGACGGACCATGCCGAGTACGGACACTGGGAGTTGGACCGCCTGAGCCTGCTGCGCGACGGCAGCCGCAAGGTGCGGCTGCGCCGGCGGATCATCCGCCAGGTGCGCGCCACATGGTGACGACGGGCGGCTGAAACGGAGCGGGCCCCGCCACTGGCGGGGCCCGCTCCGTTCTCGACGCCACCGGGGAAGTGTGCGGCGTCGTGGTCACACCTGCACCGGTCGGCTCCGGACTACGCCGCCGATCGCGCCCGGCGGTAGAGCACCGCACCGGCCAGCAGCGCGCCGGCGCCCGCGGGTACGACCACGCCGAGCGGCAGCTCACCGCCGGTGTGGGCGAGCATCCCGGCGCCGCGGGGCTGGGTGACGGACTGCGCACCCGGCTGATCGACGTGCGAGGAACCGCCGGGGTGATGTCCTCCGGAGCCGGGCGGGGTACCTGGGTTCCCCGGCTGACCCGGCGTCCCGGGGTTTCCGGGCGTGCCCGGGTTCCCCGGTGTGCCGGGATTTCCGGGCGTGCCCGGGTGTCCCGGTGTACCCGGGTGTCCCGGTGTACCCGGGTTTCCGGGGTGCCCCGGCTGCCCGGGGGTGCCCGGAGGCGGCGTCCCGTGTCCGCCGCCGGGCGGGGTCGTGGAGTGTCCGCCGCCGGCCCCGCCGACGCAGTCGTTGCCCGCCGCCGCGTTGCCCACGCCGACGACGTTCACGCTGTTCCCGCAGACGTTCACGGGAGCGTCGACCGGTACCTGGACGTGGTTGCCGGAGCCGACGCCCGGCGAGCCGGTGGCGTGACCGTCGGCGCGGGAGCCGCCGGAGTGCGGGTTCCCGTCTCCGTACCCGCCCCCGTGTGCGCCGTTGCCGCCACGGTTGACGCATGTGTTGCCCACTGCCGGGTTGAGCACCCCGCCGACGTTCACGGTGTTGCCGCAGACGTTCACCGGCGCGTGCACCGGCACCTGCACCGTGTTGCCCGACAGCACGCCGGGCGAGTTCGCGGTGGAGCCGTTCGCACCCGAGTCGGCGTGTGCGTAGCCGCCCGTGACGGCGAGTACGCCGCTCGCCGCCGCCACGGTCATCAGGCCCTTGCGGGTGACCTGTCGCATAGCTGTAATCCCTGCCTTAGCCGTTGGCTTGGACCGTCCTGAACGCGCACACACCCACCCGACGCGTGCGCGGAAAGCCGGTCGGCCCCGGAGCGCGTGGTGCGGACTCCGGGGCCGACGGGCTCAGACCCTCACGAAGTGACCCTCATGGGGTGAGGCACGACGTCACTTGTTGACGCAACCGTTTCCGAAGGCGGGGTTCAGCAGCCCGATCACGGAGACCGTGTTGCCGCAGACGTTCACCGGGATGTGAACGGGCACCTGAATCACGTTGCCGGACACGACGCCCGGAGAGTGCACGGCAGCACCCTGGGCACCCGAGTCGGCGACGGCCAGGCCCGCACCCGCGAGAACCAGACCACCAGTGGCAGCCGCAGCAGCGACGACCTTCTTGATCATTATTCCTCCATTGTTGGCACATGCGATCCCAGCTTCGGTTCGCATCACGTGTAACGAGGAGGGAGTAATGGAGCTACGAGCTTATCGTCGGATTCACTCTTCTCAGTGGGGCCCGCACGGGCGGTCGATTACAGGAGTTTCGTTTTACCTGAGCAATTCAGGACGCATCGATGAAGCGGTCGAGCACGCGCACACCGAACTGCAGGGCATCCACCGGGACCCGCTCGTCGACGCCGTGGAACATGCCCGCGAAGTCCAGCTCCGGCGGCAGTTTCAGCGGGGCGAAGCCGAAGCAGCGGATGCCGAGGTCGGCGAAGGACTTGGCGTCGGTGCCGGCCGACAGCATGTAGGGCACGGCGCGCGCGATCGGGTCCTCCGCGGACAGCGCGGTCTGCATGGCGTCGACGAGGGCACCGTCGAAACTGGTCTCCAGCGCCTTGTCCGCGTGCACGTCCTCGCGCTTCACCCGCGGGCCGAGAATGCGGTCCAGGTCGGCGAGGAATTCCTCCTCGTACCCCGGCAGATAACGGCCGTCCACATGCGCGGTGGCTTGTCCGGGAATCACGTTGACCTTGTATCCGGCGCCCAGCTGGGTCGGATTGGCGGTGTTCTGGAGGGAGGCGCCGATGAGCTTGGCGATGCCGCCGAGCTTGGCGAGCGTCTCGTCCATGTTCTCGGGGTCGAGCTCGGTGCCGAGGGCGTCGCCGAGCTCGTCCAGGAAGTGCCGCAGCGTCTTGGTGACGCGGACCGGGAACCGGTGGCGGCCGAGCCGCCCGACGGCCTCGGACAGCTCGGTGATCGCGTTGTCCCTGTGGATCATCGAACCGTGACCGGCGGTGCCGTCCACCGTCAGCTTCATCCAGTGCATGCCCTTCTGGGCGGTCTCGACGAGGTAGAGCCGTAGCTTCTCGTTGACCGTGAAGGAGAATCCGCCGACCTCGCCGATCGCCTCCGTGACGCCCTCGAAGAGGTCCGGGTGGTTGTCCACCAGGTGCCGCGCGCCCCACGTGCCGCCCGCCTCCTCGTCCGCGAGGAAGGCGAGGACGATGTCACGGGGCGGCTTGCGCCCGGTGCGCAGCCGGTCGCGCACGACGGCCAGCGTCATGGCGTCCATGTCCTTCATGTCGACCGCGCCGCGGCCCCACACCATCCCGTCGGCGATCTCGCCCGAGAAGGGGTGGTGGGTCCAGTCCGTGGCGTTGGCCGGTACGACGTCGGTGTGGCCGTGGATGAGCAGCGCGGGCCGCGAGGGGTCCTCGCCCTCGATACGGGCCACCGTGGAGGCGCGACCCTTGTGCGACTCGAAGATCTGCGGTTCGAGCCCCACCTCGGCGAGCTTCTCGGCCACGTACTCGGCGGCCTTGCGCTCGCCCGGACCCGAGTGGTCGCCGTAGTTGCTGGTGTCGATCTGGATCAGCTCGCGGCAGAGGTCGACGACCTCGTCCTGGCCGGCGACGCTCCTGGCCGTGTTCGACTCGCTCACGCTGCTTCCTCCCACTGTCACTGCTGGTGGTCTCCCTCATCCTCTCCCCGACCGCTCCCGGGCCCCAAGGCAGGACCCGGCCCGTCACACGCCGTTCACGCGACGACGGGGGGTGATCGGGGGCCCTCGAAAGCCTGGTAATGTTTCCTCTGTCGCCGCGAGGGAAACCCCGCACGACAGACACCTTGTCCGGGTGGCGGAATGGCAGACGCGCTAGCTTGAGGTGCTAGTGCCCTTTATCGGGCGTGGGGGTTCAAGTCCCCCCTCGGACACACAGAAAGAGCGAGGGCCGCGACCATCAGGTCGCGGCCCTCGCTCGTCGTGCCGGTGCCGTCGGCTCACCCCTCGCTCCCCGTGTCCGACGGGTTACGGACAGATGTGGGGCAGATCTCGTCACGGTGACGTACCTCCATGTCAGAGCCTCGGAAGCGGCGGTTCCGAGACCCCCGGAAGGCCTCCTCGCATGGCTGACGCCCAGGTCCGCGGCTAGCGTCGTACTAAAATTCCACGCTTGTTTGGAGCTGGACCGGAATATCCCCAGGCATACCTGCGGGCCCACCAGCGCCCCGGACTCTCCGGGAAACAACACGTGAGGACCCGATGGCAGCCCTCCAGCAAGACCCCGTGCTCGCGTTGTCGGACGACGAGGTGCGTGCGGAGTTCGGTGACCAGGCTCGCTTCTCCGCCTCCTCCGCCGCCTCGCCGCGCACGCTCGTCGACGTCCTCGACGCCTCCGTACGGGCCCACCCCGACGAGCCCGCGCTCGACGACGGCCGACGCTCGCTGACCTACCGCGCCCTGGCCGTCGAGGTCGAGGCCCTGCGCGGGCGGCTCGCCGCGGCCGGGGTCGGGCTCGGCGACCGGGTCGGTGTGCGGGTCCCCTCCGGCACCAACGATCTGTACATAGCCGTCCTCGCCGTGCTCGCCGCCGGTGCCGCGTACGTGCCGGTGGACGCCGAGGACCCGGACGAGCGGGCCGAGCTGGTCTTCGGCGAGGCGGAGGTGTGCGCGGTCGTGGAAGCCGGGCACGAGCTGACCGTCACCGGCGCCTCGGGCGCCCGCGCCGCCCGGCCCGGGGTCGAGCACGACGCCTGGATCATCTTCACCTCCGGCTCCACCGGGAAGCCCAAGGGTGTCGCCGTCTCGCACCGCAGTGCCGCCGCGTTCGTGGACGCCGAGGCCGCGCTGTTCCTCACCGAGGACCCGATCGGCCCGGGCGACCGGGTGATGGCGGGCCTGTCCGTCGCCTTCGACGCCTCATGCGAGGAGATGTGGCTGGCCTGGCGGTACGGCGCCTGTCTGGTGCCGGTGCCGCGCGCGCAGGTCCGCAGCGGCGTCGACCTCGGCCCCTGGCTGGTGGAGCAGGACATCACGGTCGTCTCGACCGTGCCCACGCTGGCCGCCCTCTGGGAACCGGAGACCCTCAACGAGGTCCGGCTCCTGATCTTCGGCGGTGAGGCCTGCCCGCCCGAACTCGCGCAGCGGCTCGTGACGGAGGGCCGGGAGGTCTGGAACACGTACGGGCCGACGGAGGCGACCGTGGTGGCCTGTGCCTCGCTCATGAGCGGGGAGGAGCCGGTGCGGATCGGGCTTCCGCTGAACGGCTGGGAGCTGGCCGTCGTCGACGAGGACGGGGAGCTCGTGCCGATGGGCGGCAGCGGGCAGCTGGTCATCGGCGGCGTCGGGCTGGCCCGGTACCTGGACGCGGAGAAGGACGCCGAGAAGTACGCGCCGCTGGACGCGCTCGGCTGGGAGCGGGCGTACCGCAGCGGTGACCTGGTCAGGGCCGAGCCCGAAGGGCTGGTCTTCCTCGGCCGGGCCGACGAGCAGATCAAGCTCGGCGGGCGCCGGATCGAGCTCGGCGAGGTGGACGCGGCGCTGCAGTCGCTGCCCGGTGTGGCCGGCGCGGCCGCGGCCGTGCGCAGCGCGCGCGGCGGCAATCAGCTGCTGGTCGGCTATGTCGTCACCCAGGACGGCTGGGACCACGCGGCCGCCGTGGAGAAGCTGCGGGCCGAGCTGCCCGCCGCGCTGGTACCGCTGCTCGCGCCGGTGGCGGACCTGCCGACCCGCACCTCGGGCAAGGTCGACCGGGCGGCGCTCCCCTGGCCGCTGGAAGGCCTGGAGACCGGCGGTGCGGGGGAGGAGCTCTACGGCACCGAGGCCTGGCTCGCGGAGCAGTGGAGCGAGGTGCTCGGGATACCCGTGAGCAGTGGCTCCGACGACTTCTTCGCGATCGGCGGCGGCAGCCTGGCCGCCGCGCAGCTGACGACGAGGCTGCGCACCCGCTACCCGAGCGCCGCGGTGCTCGACATCTACGCGCAGCCCGTGCTGCGCAAGCTCGCCCGGCGTCTGGAGAAGTCCGCGCAGGAGGACGGCGCCGCGCGCTTCGTGGCCCCGGTCCCACTGCGGGCGAAGGTGACGCAGCTCCTGCTGCTGGTTCCGCTGTTCACCGTCCTCGGGCTGCGCTGGACCGTGGCGCTGGCCGCGGTCGGGAACGTGCTGCACTGGTTCGGGCCGTATCCGTGGGCGCCGGGCACCTCGTGGTGGCTGGTCGCGGCGGGGGCGGTCGTCTTCTTCAGTCCGCCGGGCCGGCTCGCGATCGCGGCGGGCGGGGCGCGGCTGCTGCTGCGCGGGGTCGGGCCGGGCCGGTACCCGCGGGGCGGGAGCGTCCATCTGCGGCTGTGGACGGCCGAGCGGCTCGCCGAGTTCAGCGGCGCGACCTCGCTCACCGGCTCGTGGCTGGAGCGGTACGCCCGCGCCCTGGGCGCCAAGGTCGGCAGGGACGTGGATCTGCACTCGCTGCCTCCGGTCACCGGCATGCTCAAGCTGGGCCGGGGGGCCGCCGTGGAGTCCGAAGTGGATCTGTCGGGGCACTGGCTGGACGGTGACCGGCTGGAGATCGGTGCGGTGAAGGTGGGCGCCGGTGCGGTCGTCGGGACGCGGAGCATGCTGTTCCCGGGCGCGCGGGTCGGCAAGCGTGCCGAGGTGGCGCCGGGTTCGGCGGTGGCCGGCCAGATCCCGACCGGGCAGCGCTGGGCCGGGGCGCCCGCGGTCAAGCTCGGCAAGGCGAAGCGGGCCTGGCCCAAGGAGCGTCCGCAGCGCGGCACGGCCTGGCGTGCGATGTACGGGGCGACGGGGTTCGCGCTGAGCGGGCTGCCGGTGCTGGCGGGTGTGGCCGCGCTGCTGGTGGCCCGGGTGTTCGTGAGCGCGGACGCCGGGCTGGGCGGCGCGCTGCGCGGGGCGGCGCTCGCCCTGGTCCCGTCGGCCCTCGCCTTCGGTCTCGCGTACGCGCTGCTGCTGCTGGTCCTCGTACGGCTGCTCAGCCTGGGGCTGCGGGAGGGCACGCACCCGACGCACAGCCGGGTCGGCTGGCAGGCGTGGACGGTCACGCAGCTGATGGACCGCTCCCGGGAGACGCTGTTCCCGCTGTACGCGGGGCTGATCACGCCGGTGTGGCTGCGGCTGCTCGGCATGCGGATCGGGCGGGGCGCCGAGGTGTCCACGGTGCTGGCGCTGCCGAGTCTGACCACGGTCGGTGAGGGCGCCTTCCTCGCGGACGACACGCTGACCGCTCCGTACGAGCTGGGCGGTGGCTGGATGCGGATCGGGCGGGCCGAGATCGGGCGCCGGGCGTTCCTCGGGAACTCCGGGATGACGGCGCCGGGCCGCAGCGTGCCCGACGGCGGCCTGGTCGGGGTGCTGTCCGCGACGCCGAAGAAGGCGAAGAAGGGCAGTTCGTATCTGGGGCTGCCGCCGGTGAAGCTGCCGCGCGCGGCGCAGGACGGCGACCAGAGCCGTACGTACGACCCGCCCGCGCGGCTGCTGTGGGCGCGGGGTCTGGTGGAGCTGTGCCGGATCGTGCCGGTGCTCTGCTCCGCGGCGCTGGTCGTGCTGACGGTCGCGGCGTTGTGCGCGCTGTGTGCCTGGGCGCCGTTGCTCGGCGGGCTGGTGCTGCTGGGCGCGGGCGGTGTCGCCTGCCTGGTGTCGATCGTGGCGAAGTGGCTGCTGGTGGGCCGGCACCGGAGCGGTGAGCATCCGTTGTGGAGCGGCTTCGTGTGGCGCAACGAGCTGGCGGACACGTTCGTCGAGGTGGTGGCGGTGCCGTGGCTGGCCGGGTCGGTGCCGGGTACGCCGCTGATGACGGCGTGGCTGCGCGGGCTCGGTGCCCGGATCGGCAGGGGCGCCTGGGTGGAGAGCTACTGGCTGCCGGAGACGGATCTGGTGTCGCTCGGGGACGCGTGCACGGTCAATCGGGGCTGTGTCCTGCAGACGCACCTCTTCCACGACCGGATCTTGCGGACGGATACTGTTGTCCTCCGTGAGGGCGCCACCCTGGGCCCGGGCGGAATCGTCCTTCCCGGCAGCACCATCGGGGCTCGCTCCACCCTGGGTCCGGCGTCGCTGGTGATGGCGGCGGAGTCCGTTCCCGACGAAACCCGCTGGCTGGGCAACCCGATCGAGGCATGGCGTTCCTAGCGGACGTGACCGGATCGGAGACGAAGGGCGGTACAGCGGCACGTCGTACGAGCACAGGGCAGGGAGCAGACGCAGCAGTGAGCGTTCAGCAGACACCGGATTCGGACCCGTACTTCCCGGCCAACGGTGATCCCCGCTACCGGGCGCACCGGTACGAGCTCACGCTGGACTACCGCCCCGGCCCGAACCGGCTCTCCGGCACCGCGCGGATCAACGCCATAGCCGGCCGTGCCCCGCTCGCCGAATTCCAGCTGAACCTGGCCGACTTCCGGATCGGCCGGGTCCGGGTGGACGGCAAGGCGCCGCACTACACGCACCGCGGCGGCCGGCTGCGGATCCGGCCGCCGAAGCCGGTCCGGGCGGGGGCCGCGTTCACCGTGGAGGTCCACTGGTCGGGCAATCCCAAGCCGGTCAGCAGTCCCTGGGGCGGTCTCGGCTGGGAGGAGCTGGAGGACGGGGCGCTGGTGGCGAGCCAGCCGGTCGGCGCGCCGTCGTGGTACCCGTGCAACGACCGGCCGGCCGACAAGGCCTCGTACCAGATCTCGGTGACGACGCCGTCCGCGTACTCGGTGGTGGCGGGCGGGCGGCTGCTCACGCGGACGACGAGGGCGTCGACGACGACCTGGGTGTACGAGCAGTCGGCGCCGACCTCCAGCTATCTGGTCGGGCTGTCGGTCGGCAAGTACCAGACGGTGCTGCTGGGTGACCCGGGCCTGGGCGGCGTGCCGCAGTCCGGCCATCTGCCCGCGCACCTGCTCGCCGAGTTCTCCCGGGACTTCGCGCGGCAGCCCGCGATGATGGAGCTGTTCGAGGAGCTCTTCGGGCCGTATCCGTTCGGTGAGTACGCGGTCGTCGTGACGGACGAGGAACTGGACGTCCCCGTCGAGGCGCAGGGTCTGTCGATGTTCGGCGCCAACCACGTGGACGGGGCGCGGGGTTCGGAGCGGCTGGTGGCGCACGAGCTGGCGCACCAGTGGTTCGGCAACAGCGTGTCCATCGCGGACTGGCGGCACATCTGGCTGAACGAGGGTTTCGCGAAGTACGCGGAGTGGCTCTGGTCGGAGCGCTCGGGCGGCCGTACGGCGCACCAACTGGCCGCCGCCGCGCACCGGAAGCTGTCCGCGCAGCCCCAGGACCTGGTCCTCGCGAACCCGGGCCGCAAGCTGATGTTCGACGACCGGCTCTACGAGCGCGGCGGTCTGGCGCTGCACGCGGTCCGGCAGGCCCTGGGGGACGACGCGTTCTTCCGGATGCTGCGCCGCTGGGCCGCCGTGCACCGGGGAGGGGCGGTCACGACGACGACGTTCACCTCGCACGTCTCGCGCTACACGGCCGAGCCGCTCGACGAGTTGTTCACGGCGTGGCTGCACGAGAGGGCGCTTCCGCCGCTGCCGGTGCCCGGCGCGGCGGTTCCGGCGCGGCCCGCCTACCCGCCGGGGAAGGCGGACTCGGCGTAGGCAGAATGGCAGCCATGACGAGTCGTTCCTGCCCTTGCGGGCTTCCCGAGCCGTATGCGAAGTGCTGCGGGCGGTTCCACCGCGGTGAGGCCGCGGCACCGACCGCCGAGGCGCTCATGCGGTCGCGGTACTGCGCCTTCGTGAAGGAGGACGAGGGGTATCTGCTGCGGACCTGGCATCCGCGGACGCGGCCGCCTCGGGTGGAGTTCGATCCCGGGATGCGCTGGACCGGTCTGGAGGTCCTCGCCACGGAGCAGGGTTCGGCGTTCCACGGCACCGGAACCGTCACCTTCCGGGCTTCCTACCGGGGCGGTTCGCTGCACGAGCGGAGCCGGTTCGAGCGGGTCGACGGCGCGTGGGTGTACGTGGACGGGGACTTCCAGGAGTAGGCGGCGGGGCAGAGTCGGGGTGGTGGCGGTGCGGCGCCCGTGCCGCACCGACGAGGGTCACGGCGGCGCCTGCGCGGCGCCCCTGCTGCCGCCGCGGAGGCACGGTGACAGCGCCCGTGCCGCCGCACCGGGGTCACGGTGCCAGGATGTCCAGCTCCTGGAGCGCGCCGACCGTGATCTCGCGGGTGAGCTGCTCGGCGCGGGCCGCGTCGCCCTCCCGGACGGCCTCGGCGACCTGGACGTGCAGGGTGACGGCGGCCGGGTCCGGGTCCTCGAACATGACCTCGTGGTGCGTGCGACCCGCCAGGACCTCCGCGACGACGTCGCCGAGGCGTGCGAACATCTCGTTGCCCGACGCGCAGAGGATCACCCGGTGGAAGGCGATGTCGTGGACGAGATACGCCTCCAGTTGATGGCCGCGTGAGGTGGCGACCATGCCCAGGGCGCACTCGGTGAGTTCGGCGCACTGCTCGGCCGTCGCGTGCCGGGCGGCCAGGCCGGCGGCGACGGGTTCGACGGCGGAGCGCAGCACGGTGAGGGAACGCAGCTGGTGCGGGCGGTCGGCACCGGCCAGCCGCCAGCGGATGACCTCGGGGTCGTAGACGTTCCACTCGGCCTTGGGGCGGACGGTGACGCCGACGCGGCGGCGGGACTCGACGAGGTGCATGGATTCGAGCACCCGGACCGCCTCGCGCATCACGGAGCGTGACACCTCGAAGCGCTGCGCCAGCTCGTCGGTGCGCAGCACGCTCCCCGGCGGATACTCGCCCGCCGTGATGGCCGGCCCGAGGGTCTCCAGTACATGTCCGTGCAGCCCCCGGCCCCGTGTGGTCATGAGGTCAGCGTACGAGGCAGGGGCCCCGAACAAAAAGTCAGACTTATACGTCACACACTCTTGAATTCGTCGTACCTAATAGGTTTCAGTGTCGTCGACATCAGATGTCGACGAAGACAGCGAGAGCACGATGCAGCAGACGCGTACCCCCCACGTGGTCGTGGTCATGGGCGTGGCAGGCACCGGGAAGACCACGATCGGTCCCCTGATCGCCGCCCGGCTCGGCGTTCCGTACGCCGAGGGTGACGACTTCCACCCCGAGGCCAACATCGCCAAGATGTCGGCGGGAACGCCGCTGACCGACGAGGACCGGTGGCCCTGGCTGGACGCCATCGGCCGCTGGGCGCACGACCGGGCCGGGCTCGGCGGGGTGGTCAGCAGCTCGGCGCTCAAGCGCAGTTACCGGGACCGGCTGCGGGCGGCCGCCCCCGGAGTCGTCTTCGTCCACCTCACCGGTGACCGCAAGCTCATCGAGGACCGGATGTCGCACCGCCAGGGCCACTTCATGCCGACGGCGCTCCTGGACTCGCAGTTCGCCACCCTCCAGCCGCTGGAGGCGGACGAGGCGGGCGTCGGCGTGGACGTGTCCGGCGGCCCCGAAGAGATCACCGAGCGGGCCGTGGCCGCGCTGCGGGATCTCGACCTTCCCGCGTAGTCGAGCGCGGAGGCGACTCCGTCGGTGCGGCGACCCCGCCCCGCACGGCGTCGCCACCGGCACGGCGCAGCCACGGACATGACGTGGCCACCGGCACGGCCGGTCAGGCGCCGTTGCCCACGAAGCCCGTTCCCCCGTCCCTCATCCCCCGTCTCCCTCCCCACTCTGTCCCCCTTCCCGCGTACCTCACTCAAGCAAGGGATCCACCGTGACCAGACTCAGCGTCGAGATGCTGGCAGCGGACGCCGTCGAGCCGATCACCTCGGCGGGCCACGCTCAACTGGGCATCGCCGTACTGGCGGGCATCGCCGTCATCGTGCTGCTCATCACCCGGTTCAAGCTGCACGCGTTCCTGGCCCTGACCATCGGCTCGCTCGCCCTCGGTGCCGTCGCCGGGGCCCCGCTCGACAAAGTGATCGTCAGTTTCACCACCGGGCTCGGCTCGACCGTCGCCGGTGTGGGTGTCCTGATCGCGCTCGGCGCGATCCTCGGCAAGCTGCTCGCCGACTCCGGGGGCGCCGACCAGATCGTCGACACGATCCTCGCCAAGGCGGGCGGCCGCGCCATGCCGTGGGCGATGGTGCTCATCGCCTCCGTCATCGGCCTGCCGCTGTTCTTCGAGGTCGGCATCGTCCTGCTGATCCCGGTCGTGCTGATGGTCGCCAAGCGCGGCAACTACTCCCTGATGCGCATCGGCATCCCGGCGCTCGCCGGCCTGTCCGTGATGCACGGCCTGATCCCTCCGCACCCCGGCCCGCTCGTCGCGATCGACGCCGTCAAGGCGAACCTCGGCGTCACCCTCGCGCTCGGCGTCCTGGTCGCCATCCCCACGGTGATCATCGCCGGTCCGGTCTTCTCCCGCTACGCGGCCCGCTGGGTGGACGTTCCGGCCCCCGACCGCATGATCCCGCAGCGTGCCTCCGAGGACCTGGAGAAGCGCCCCGGCTTCGGCGCCACCCTCGCCACGATGCTGCTGCCGGTCGTGCTGATGCTGGCCAAAGCCCTGGTCGACATCGTCGTGGACGACCCCACGCACATGGTCCAGCGCGTGTTCGACGTCATAGGCTCGCCGCTGATCGCCCTCCTCGCGGCCGTCATCGTCGGTATGTTCACGCTTGGCCGGGCCGCCGGGTTCACCAAGGAACGACTGTCGACGACCGTCGAGAAGTCCCTCGCCCCGATCGCCGGCATCCTGCTCATCGTGGGTGCGGGCGGCGGCTTCAAGCAGACGCTGATCGACTCCGGTGTGGGCCAGATGATCCTGGACATCTCCAAGGACTGGTCGATCCCCGCGCTGCTGCTGGCCTGGCTGATCGCGGTCGCGATCCGGCTCGCGACCGGTTCGGCGACCGTCGCCACCATCTCGGCGGCCGGACTCGTCGCCCCGCTCGCGGCCGACATGTCGACCACCCACGCCTCCCTCCTGGTGCTGGCGATCGGCGCGGGCTCGCTCTTCTTCAGCCACGTCAACGACGCCGGGTTCTGGCTGGTCAAGGAGTACTTCGGTCTGAGCGTCGGGCAGACCGTGAAGACCTGGTCGGTGATGGAGACGATCATCTCGGTGGTGGCCGGCGGACTCGTCCTGCTGCTGTCCCTGGTGATCTAGGGGGTTTCGTTTGGATCAGCCCGGGTCCGCGACGCCCGGCACGGCACCTCGCCGCGTTGTCGGACCACCCGAGTACGCCCAGTACGCAGGTGATCCTCCGCCTTGCGATGCACCGCACCGGACGCCGCGGACTGATCCGACCTGACCCAAACGAAACCCCCTAGCCCTGTCCCTCGTGATCCGGTAGGCACCACAGGAGTGCCGGAAGCCAAGGAGTACGGCAATGGCTCACCCTCTCTTCGACATCAGCGGCCGCACGGCGCTGGTCACCGGCTCCAGCCGCGGCATCGGGCTCGCGCTCGCCCGCGGACTGCTGGAGGCGGGCTGCACCGTGGTCCTCAACGGGCGGGACGCGCGACGGCTCGACAAGGCCGCCGCGGAACTGCCCGGCGACGTCCGCACCGCGGTGTTCGACGTCACCGACGGGCCCTCGGTGGCCGCGGGCATCGCGGACGTCGAGGAGCGGGTGGGCCCGCTGGACATACTCGTCAACAACGCGGGCATGCAACTGCGCGCCCCGCTCCTGGAGTTCACGGACGCGGACTGGCACCGCGTCCTGGACACCAACCTGACGAGTGCGTTCCTCGTGGGCCGCGAGGCGGCCCGCGGGATGACCGCGCGCGGTCACGGAAAGATCATCAACATCTGTTCGCTGCAGAGCGAGGTCGTCCGCCCGGGCATCGCGCCGTACGCGGCCACCAAGGGCGCGCTGAAGATGCTCACCAAGGGCATGTGCGCCGACTGGGGACCGCACGGGGTGCAGGTCAACGGGCTCGGTCCCGGCTACATCGAGACCGAGCTCACCCGGCCGCTCGTGGACGACGAGGAGTTCAGCTCCTGGGTGCGACGGCGCACCCCGGCCGGGCGGTGGGGCCGTACCGACGACCTGGTCGGCGGGCTGCTCTTCCTCGCCTCCCCCGCCGCGGACTTCGTCGGCGGGCAGGTGCTGTACGTCGACGGCGGTATGACGAGCGTGCTCTGAGAGGGACGTGACGATGCTCGGCTGTGTGATCCACGGACAGGGCGACCTGCGGGTCGACGAGCTCCCGGTGCCCTCCCCCGGCCCCGGACAGGCGCTGGTCGCCGTCCGGTACGGCGGGGTGTGCGGTTCCGACCTGCACTACTGGCGGCACGGCGGGGTCGGGGACTTCCGGCTCCGGGAGCCGATGGTGCTGGGCCACGAGGTGGTCGGCACCGTGGTCTCCTACGGTGCCGGGGCCCGCGGACCCGCGCCGGGCACGCCCGTCGCGGTGCACCCGGCGACCCCCTGCGGCGCCTGCCCCGAGTGCCTCGACGGCCGCCCGAACGTGTGCCGCGACACCCGGTACCTCGGCAGCGCGGCACGCACCCCGCACGTCCAGGGCGGATTCGCCGCGCGGTTCGTGGTGCCGGCCGGACAGCTGCGGGCCCTGCCCGCGGGGCTGGACCTGCGGCGGGCCGCCCTCGCCGAACCGCTCTCCGTCGCACTGCACGCGGTGCGGCGGGCCGGGGACGTGGCGGGCCGGCATGTGCTGGTGACGGGAGCCGGACCCATCGGCTGTCTCGTGGTGGCCGCGGCCCGGGCCGCGGGCGCCGCGCGCATCACCGTCACGGACCTGCTGCCCCGGGCGCTCTCGTACGCCGTCGCGGCCGGAGCGGACGCGGTCGTACGGGCCGACGATCCCGACGACCCCGCGTGGCCCGCCGAGGTCGACGTCGCCGTCGAGGCGTCGGGGGTCGCCGCGGGCCTGGACACCTGTCTGCGCCTGGTGCGGCGCGGCGCGGTCGTCGTGCAGCTCGGCATGCTGCCGCCCGGCCGGAGCCCGTTCGCGGGGAATCTGCTGGTGAGCCGGGAGATCGAGCTGCGGGGCGCGTTCCGCTTCGGCGCGGAGTTCGACGAGGCCCTGGCGCTGCTCGCGGCGGAGCCCGCCTTCGACGAACTGGTCAGCGCCGTGGTGCCGGTGCGGGACGCCGAGTCGGCGTTCGCCCTCGCCGCCGACCGCGGCCGGTCCTGCAAGGTGCTGCTGGACTTCGCTCCCTGAGCGCCGGGACCCGGTCGCTCAGGGGCGCCACAGCGGGTGTTCCCGGTCCGCCCACAGGCGGCTCACCGATCCGGTGCGCAGCCCGCGGCGGGCCTCCGGGTCGCCCAGCGCCATCCCGATGTGTCCGGCGAGGACGATGCCGATCGTCAGGGCCAGCCAGTCGTGCACGAAGGTGGCCGAGGTGCGCCAGATCAGCGGGGTGAGATGGGTGAACCACATCAGCAGTCCGGTGCCCAGCATCACGAGCGTGGCGCCGGCGATCCAGGCGGCGTAGACCTTCTGCCCCGCGTTGAACTTGCCGGCGGGACGCGACCGACGGCGCTTGTCGCGTCGCAGGGCCGCCCGCAGCCAGACCCGGTCGTGCGGCCCGAAGCGGTTCAGGAAACCCAGGTCGGCGCGGAAGGCGCGGGAGGCGAGTCCCGCCAGGACCGGCACGGGCAGCAGCAGTCCCGCCCACTCGTGGATCCTCACCACCAGTTCGCGGCGCCCGACGAGCGCGGCGAACTCGGGGATGTACAGGAACGCCGCGGTCACCACGCACGTGCCCATGAGCGCGGCCGTCGTCCGGTGCACCCAGCGCTCCGCACGGCTGAAGCGCCGTACGCGTGCGGAGGACCCGACGTCCGCCGGCCGGGCGGGGGTGTCGTCAACTCGTGGGTTCATCGTCGCGTCCGTTCGAACGGCCGACCCAGGCGTCGACGTCGTAGCCCCGTTCCTCCCAGTACCCGGGACGGACGTCCTCGGTGACGGTGATGCCGGAGAGCCACTTGGCGGACTTGTAGAAGTACATCGGGGCGACGTAGAGCCGGACCGGGCCGCCGTGGTCGTGGCCGAGGGGCTTGTCCTGCATCCGCAACGCCACCAGCACGTCGGAGCGGCGGGCCTGCTTCAGCGTGAGGCTCTCCGTGTACGTCCCGTCGAAGCACTTGAAGCGGATCGCCCCGGCGGAGGAGCGCACCCCGGCGGCGTCCAGGAGGTGGGACAGGCGCACGCCCTCGAAGGGGGTGCCCGGCACCCGCCAGCCGGTGACGCACTGGACGTCGTGCACCAGACGGGTCTGGGGCAGGGCACGCAGGTCCGCGAGCGTGTAGCTCCTCGGGCGGTCGACCAGGCCGTCCACGGTGAGGCGGTAGTCGGCGGCGGTCTTGTGCGGGACGGACGACGCCACCGAGTAGTAGCGGAAGCCGCCGCCGTTGGGCAGCAGGCCGGTGAGGCCCGTGGGGTCCTTCTCGGAAGCCCCGGCGAGGAAGGATTCGAGGGCGCGCTGGAGCGGGGACGCGGCGAGCACGCCCAGCGCGCCGAGTCCGAGGGTGCCGAGCAGGACCCGGCGGCCGATCGGCGCGCCGCGCTCCTCGGGCCGTTCGGGGTCCGGTTCCCCCGGCCGTTCGGGGTCCGGTTCCCCGGGCCGTTCGGGGTCCGGCCTCGCGTCGCGGTCCGGGCCCGGCTCCTCGGATGGTTCTGGCTTCACACACTGATTCGAGCACCCGCGACCCCCAAAAAGCCAGCGGTGGCGGGTGCCCGTCAGAGTTCCGTCATCTTTTCCCACGAGCCGTCCGGGAGGACCCGGTCCGGCGGGGCGGGGTCAGGACGCGGAGTCGGCCGCCTTGTCCAGCTGGAACGCCTCGTTGCCGAGACCGATACGGGCGTGCGCCTCGGGCTTGCGGGCGCGCAGCACGAGCCCCTGGACTACACCGATCACCAGGGCGGCCCCGATGATCGACGGCAGCAGCCAGCTCAGCGAGGAGTCCGGGCCCGCGCCGACGAGGACGTCGAAGTCCTTGACCGTGTAGACCGCGATGACGAGCAGGGCGATGCCCGCGAGCGCCGAGGTGACCAGGCGCCAGGCCTGGGCGCCCGCGGCACCGCGCCGGGCGAAGAAGACGATGACGGAGAGCGAGGCGATCGCCATCAGCACGATGACGCCGAGCGCGCCGATGTTGCCGCCCCAGGTGAACAGGTGCAGCACGGGCGCGGTCGGATCACCGGTGGGCTTGTCGTCGGCGACCGCGAAGGCGATCACGAACACCAGGGACACCGCGGTCTGCAGCAGCGAGCCGGAACCGGGGGCGCCGCTCGATCCGGTGGTGCGTCCGAAGGCCGCGGGCAGCAGGCCCTCGCGGCCCATGGCGAAGGCGTACCGCGCGACGACGTTGTGGAAGCTGAGCATGGCGGCGAACATGCCGGTCACGAACAGGATGTGCAGCACGTCGGTGAAGGTGCCGCCGAGCCGTGACTCGGTGAGGAAGAAGAGCAGGCCCGCGCTCTGCTTCTGGGAGGCTCCGACGATGCCCGAGGGGCCGGTGGCCACGGTGAGCGCCCAGCAGCTGAGCGCGAAGAACACGGCGACGCCGCCGACGGCGAGGAACATCACGCGCGGCACCAGGATGTGCGGACGGCTGGTCTCCTCCGCGTACACGGGGGCCTGTTCGAAGCCGAGGAAGGCCGCGATGCAGAAGCACAGCGCGGTGCCGACGCCGGCGCCGGTGAGCGTGTCCGGGTTGAAGGCGTGCAGCGACAGCCCTTCCTTCGCCGGGTCGGCGACCGCGGCGACGTCGAAGATGACGACGAGGGCCACCTCGATGACGAGCAGGACGCCCAGCACGCGCGCGTTGACATCGATCTTCAGCCAGCCGAGCGCGCCGACGAGCAGCACGGCCACCAGGGCGGGGATCCACCAGGCGACCTCGAGGTCGAGGTAGGTGGAGAAGAGTCCGGAGACCTCGAAGCCGAAGATGCCGTAGATGCCGACCTGGAGGGCGTTGTAGGCGACGAGGGCGACGAGGGCCGCCGCCGCGCCCGCGGTGCCGCCGAGGCCGCGCGAGATGTACGCGTAGAAGGCGCCCGCGTTGTGGACGTGCCGGCTCATCTCGGCGTATCCCACGCTGAAGAGCACGAGGACCACGCCGAGGATGACGAAGAGCAGCGGCTGCCCGACGATGCCCATCACCGCGAATGTGGTGGGCATGACACCCGCGACCACCATGAGCGGCGCGGTGGCGGCGAGGACGGAGAGCAGCAGTCCCCCCGTGCCCAGCCGGTCGGCGCGCAGCGCGCGGTCCTGTCCCTTGAACGTGCTGATGCCGGCGCCGTCGGCGTCCGGTCTGCCCGTGCTCGACGTACTCGATGTGCTCGAACTGCCCGTCGTCATCGCGGGTGGTCCTTTCGGGTGTGCGGTTTTCCGGGGGTCGCGGGTGCTCGCGGAGGTGCTGTTCAGACCGTGCCGAGCGCGCTGTCGCGTGCGGCACGGAAGGCTCGGTGGGGGTCGCGGTCGGGGTACGACCACGGCGCCTCGGTGGCGTGCTCGCCGATGCGGTGGAACAGGGCGGCGGCCTCGGCGCCGCGCCCCTCGCAGAACTTGGCGTGGGCGAGGAAGTTCAGGTCGACCAGGCGGCGCGGGTGGTCCTCGTGCTCCCACTCCAGCCACCAGTCGAAGGCTGCCTTCATCACCTGCCGGGCCCGGCGTCCGATCCAGTGCCCGGAGGCGACCGGGTCGGCGGGTTCGCTGCCGGCGCCGGCGAGCACGCGGTAGCGCTCGGCGTGCGCGACGACCGGCAGCACGGCGAGGGGCGAGTCGGCGGGGGCCTGCTCGGCGGCCCAGTTGGCGAAGTCGTAGACCTCGTGCAGCGGGTCCTGGCCCGCGGCGGCGCGGCGCTCGGCGAGCCGGGCCACCATCAGATGGTGGGCGTGATGGTGGTCGGCGTAGCGGTGGCGGACCTCGTCGAAGAGCCGCACCACCTCGTCCTCGGTGCCGAGGGTCCGCTCCAGGACGAGCAGGCCGAGCCACGGCGTGGGGTCGGCGGGCGCGAGCGCCGCGGCGGCGTGACAGGCCTCGCGGGCGCGCTCCGGCCGCACCTTGCCGTCCAGCGCGCGCTGGACGGTGGCACAGCCGAAGAGTACGGCGGCGTCGGCGGACTCGGGTTCCGCGAGCTGCCAGTCGCGGACCCAGGCGAGCGCGGCGGGCGCCTGCGCCAGCACGGTGACGCGATGGCCGCGGCGGTCCCAGTCGTCGCCGGTCGCGGTGAGCAGTGCGCGCACGGCGGTCCAGCGGCCCTGGTTCAACGCGGTGCGTGCCGTGGCGAGTTCGGCGTCGTCGAGCGCGGGGTCGAAGGCATGGGCCGCGCGCTTGCGACCGCGGCCGAGGGGAGGCGGGGGTGGTGACACCGCGGGTCGTCCTCACAGGCGCGGTTCGTCGGGAGCCGATCACGCACAGCCAACCGGCAGCCAAGGCTTCACGTCAAGGGCGGCCGGTCCGCTACACGTGTCAACTCCCCTTGCGGGCCGCGGGGTTGCCCCCGCGGCCCGCCGCCGGCACTCCGCTTTCCGGTCAGCCGACCGCCTTGGCCGCCGCCCGGCCCGCGGTACGTCCGGAGAACAGGCAGCCGCCGAGGAACGTGCCTTCCAGCGACCGGTAGCCGTGGACCCCGCCGCCGCCGAACCCGGCGGCCTCACCCGCGGCGTACACGCCCTCCAGCGGATCGCCGCCCTCCGTGAGTACGCGCGAGGAGAGGTCCGTCTCCAGGCCTCCGAGCGTCTTGCGGGTGAGGATGTTGAGCCGGACGGCGATCAGCGGGCCCGCCTTGGGGTCGAGGATGCGGTGCGGCGCGGCCGTGCGGATCAGTCGGTCGCCCAGGAACCTGCGGGCACCGTGGATCGCCGTGACCTGGAGGTCCTTGGTGAACGGGTTGGCGATCTCGCGGTCGCGGGCGACGATCTCGTGGCGCAGCGCGGCCTCGTCGATGAGCGGTTCCTTGGTGAGCGCGTTCATCCCGCGCACCAGTGCCCCGAGGTCCTTCTCCACGACGAAGTCCGCCCCGTGGTCCATGAAGGCCTTGACCGGGCCCGGCACGTCGGCGCGCGCCCGGCCGATCACGTCCTTGACCGACTTGCCGGTCAGGTCCGGGTTCTGCTCCGAGCCGGAGAGCGCGAACTCCTTGCCGATGATCCGCTGGTCGAGCACGAACCACGTGTGGTCGTACCCGGTCCGCATGATGTGTTCGAGCGTGCCCAGCGTGTCGAAGCCGGGGAAGAGCGGCACCGGCAAGCGGTTGCCGCGCGCGTCGAGCCAGAGGGAGGACGGGCCCGGGAGGATGCGGATGCCGTGGTTCTCCCAGATCGGGTTCCAGTTCTGGATGCCCTCGGTGTAGTGCCACATCCGGTCGCGGTTGATGAGGCGGGCACCGGCTTCCTCGGCGATCCCCAGCATCCTGCCGTCCACGTGCGCGGGCACGCCGGCGATCATCCGCTCGGGCGGGCTGCCCAGCCGCTCCGGCCAGTTGGCCCGAACGAGGTCGTGATTGCCGCCGATGCCTCCCGACGTGACGATCACCGCCTGGGCCTTGAACTCGAAGGCGCCGGTGACCTTGCGGCTGCTGGCCTGACCGCGTTCGATACCGGACGGTTCCAGGATCTCGCCGGTGACGGTGTCCACGGAGCCCCCGCTGCGGGACAGGCCCGTGACGCGGTGGCGGAACTTCAGCTGCACCAGCCCGCGGGCGGCACCCGCCCGCACCCGCCGCTCGAAGGGCGCGACGAGGCCGGGCCCGGTCCCCCAGGTGATGTGGAAGCGGGGTACCGAGTTGCCGTGCCCGTTGGCGTCGTAGCCGCCGCGCTCGGCCCAGCCCACCACGGGGAAGAACCGCACGCCCTGCCGGTGCAGCCAGGACCGCTTCTCGCCGGCCGCGAAGTCGACGTAGGCCTCGGCCCATTGCCGGGGCCAGTGGTCCTCGGGCCGGTCGAAGGCGGCCGTGCCCATCCAGTCCTGGAGGGCGAGCGCGTGGCTGTCCTTGATCCGCATGCGGCGCTGCTCGGGCGAGTCGACGAAGAACAGTCCGCCGAACGACCAGTGCGCCTGCCCACCGATCGACTGCTCGGGCTCCTGGTCGAGGAGGATCACCCTGCGGCCTGCGTCGACGAGCTCCGCGGTCGCCGCGAGCCCGGCGAGGCCCGCTCCGATCACGATCACATCTGCGTCGTAGGCCATGGGCCCGTCCTCTCGGCATTCCGACTGGTCGGATCGGTGTCGTCATGGGGGGATTCATGACGTTTGTCACGAACCGACCGGATTCGTCGTTGGTTGATGAGACATTGGTGGAGGTTGACGTCGCCGTCGACCACAGCTTGTTACTGGTCGGTCGATCCTTCGGCAAGAAGAGTGACCGAGTCAACTGCCTGATTCCGGGTACTCCCGGGGGCAGGCCCCGGCCCATGGCACTACAGTCGGCGGGAACGCAACCGTGGCCCGCCTGACGTCAAGAGGTACTCAGCGTGTCGGTTCTCGTTCTGATCCTTGCCGTGAGCGCGGCCTGCTGTCTCGGCTTCGGCTTCGTGCTCCAGCAGAACGCGGCCTCGCACGCGCCGCTCAGCGACTTCCTCTCCCCCCGGCTGCTGCTCGACCTGATCCGCGTCCCGCGCTGGCTCGGCGGCATAGGGCTCATGGTCTGCGGCCTGGTCCTCGGTGCGATCGCCCTGGGCAAGGGCGAGCTCTCCCTCGTGGAACCGCTTCTCGCGACGAACCTCCTCTTCGCGCTCGCCCTCTCCCGTCACCAGACGAAACAGCCGCTGGGACGGCAGGGATGGGCCGGGCTCGCGCTGCTCGCGGGCGGGGTCACCGCGTTCATCGTGGCCGGGCAGCCGGAGGGCGGCGACGCCGTCACCGATCCGCTGCGCCACTGGCTGATCATCGGGATCATGATCGGCCTAGCCCTGCTCCTCACCACGTACGCCAAGCGGTCCCGGCTGAGCGCGGCTCCGGTGCTGCTCGCCCTCGCCGCCGGACTGCTGTACGGCGTCCAGGACGCGCTGACCCGGGTCAGCGGACAGCGGTTCGGTGAGGGCGGCTGGGGCGAACTGCTCACCGGCTGGCAGCCCTACGTGGTGCTGGTGCTCGGCGTGACCGGTCTGATCCTGGTCCAGAGCGCCTTCGAGACCGCGCCGCTGCGGATGTCGCTGCCCGCGCTCACCGCGGCCCAGCCGATCGCCGGCATCGTCTGCGGGGTGGGCTTCCTCGGGGACCGGCTGCGCATGGACGCCGGGGCGCTCGCATGGGAGGCCGCGGGCCTCGCCGCCGTCGTGGTGGGCATCGTGCTGCTGGGACTGCACCCGGCGATGCCCGCCGGCACCTCGGAGACGGAGCGGTCGCGGGACCTCCAGCCGCGTTGAGGAGCACGCTCCGGACGACGCCGACCGCGTAGGAGCGGGGGCCGGTCCGGACGTCGCGGACCGCGGGACCTCCGCGGCGGGCGGCCGGCACACCGCCCGCGCGTCGCCCGGGCCTGCTTGGATGGGCGCATGAGCGCCGCCGACGAGATCCTCGACATCGTGGACGAGAACGACCAGGTCATCGGGCAGTCCCGGCGAGGGGAGGCGTACGCGCGCGGGCTGCGCCACCGGGCCGTGTTCGTCCTGGCGCGGGACGCCGAGGGCCGTGTGTTCGTCCATCGCCGCACACCCACGAAGCTGGTCTTCCCCTCCTTCTACGACATGTTCGTCGGCGGGGTCGTCGGCACGGGCGAGTCCTACGACGACGCCGCGCTGCGCGAGGCGGAGGAGGAGCTCGGCGTCCAGGGACTCCCCCGGCCCGTGCCGCTGTTCAAGTTCCTGTACGACGACGGTGCCGGGCAGAGCTGGTGGTCGGCCGTGTACGAGGTCCGCTGCGAACTGCCGGTGAACCCGCAGGTGGAAGAGGTCGCCTGGCACGACTTCCTCTCCGACGAGGAGCTGGAGAGCCGTCTGCCGGACTGGACCTGGGTCCCGGACGGCCTGGCCGCCTACGAGCGGCTCAAGGAGCACCGCGCGGCAGACTGAGGAACCGGGCGGGGCGGGACCGAGGACCCGGGCCGCGGAGCCAGGGGCCGTGCCGCAGACCGCCTCGGGCGGAGTGGCCGGGGCTCGGACGGAGGGGCCGGGCAGCGGACCGCAGGGCGAAGCCTCGGACAGAGGAGCCAGGCAGCAGACCGAGGGGCAGGCCTCACACCGAAGGGCCAGGCAGCGGACCGCGGGGCGAAGCCTCGGACGGAGAGGCTGGGCAGCAGACCGAGGGGCAGGCCG
>NZ_MLCE01000008.1:0-157031 GCF_002300165.1 Streptomyces sp. Tue6028
TCACGCCGAAGGGCCGGGCAGCAGACCGAGGGGCAGGCCTCACGCCGAAGGGCCGGGCAGCAGACCGAGGGGCAGGCCTCACACCGAAGGGCCAGGCAGCAGACCGAGGGGCAGGCCTCACACCGAAGGGCCAGGCAGCAGACCGAGGGGCAGGCCTCACACCGAAGGGCCGGGCACCGGACCGCCTCGGACGGAGGGGCCGGCCTGGCGCAGAGGGGCCGGGCCTCGCCCAGAGGGCCCGGCATGCGTCCCACACGGGACCGGTAGGGTCCTGGGCGTGATCGAACTCGTGCGGAATGTCCGGTTGTGGTTCGCGCCCCAGGAGATCCGCCAGGAGGGCGGGACACCGGACTACCGGTTCTCGCTGGCGAACGAGCGGACCTTCCTCGCCTGGCTGCGCACGGCGCTCGCGCTGATCGGCGGCGGCTTCGCGGTGGACCAGTTCCTGCCGGACCTGCGCTGGGCCTGGCGCGTCGGCCTCGCGCTCGCTCTGCTGGGCGCGGGCGTGCTCTGCTCGCTGCGCGCCGTCAATCACTGGGTGCGCTGCGAGCGCGCCATGCGTCGCGGCGAGGATCTGCCGGTGTCGCGCTTCCCGGCGCTGCTGAGCATCGCCGTCGCCGTCGTCGCGCTCGCGATGGTGTTCGTGGTGCTCGCCGGGTGGGCGGGGTGACCGCGCAGGCCCAGGACGAGCGGGACCCGGGCCTCCAGCCGGAGCGCACCCGCCTCGCCTGGCGCCGTACGACCCTGTCGAGCACGGTCGCCGCCCTGCTCGCCATGAAGACGGCGCTGCACGGCGGCCGCTCGGTGGCCGGTCTGCTGGCCTGTGCGCTGTGCTGCGCGCTGTGGCTGGGCTTTCTGGCGCTGGCGCATCACCGCATCCGGACCCTGTCGACGGCCGGCCCTGGTGGCCCGGCGGCACTCGCACCCCGGCACGCGACCGCGGCGGCCCTGTGCACGGTGGCGCTGGCCGTGTGCGCGCTGGCGCTCGTGTTCTGAGGAAGAGCTCCGCCGGTGCTCCGGGGCCACTCCCTTCGCGTGCCCCGGGTCCGCCGCCCCGGTCGGCCCACCGATCGGCCCATCGGCCGGCCTACCGATCGGCCCATCGGCGGCCTACCGATCGGCCCACTCGTCGGCCCACGACGTCGGGACGAGTCAACGGCGGGCGGGCCCGCCCAGCGGCCCGGTCCGTCGGGCGCGTCCGTTCCGCGGGCGGGTGACGGTCTCGACCCTCCGGAGTACATGGACGGCACGCGTGCCCGAAAAGACGCGATTGCCCTGTTTCGCGGCGCTAGCCTGAGCCGTCATTCCACGCCACTTCCGAAGGTGAGCAGCATGACCACCCTTCACCAGGAGCATCCGACCCACGAGCACACCCACGGCCCGGACTGCGGTCACCCCGAGGTGCGGCACGGGGACCACGTCGACTACGCGCACGACGGACACCTGCACCGCGAGCACTCCGGACACTGGGACGAGTGCGAGCCGAGCGGCCACGTCGCGCACGAGGAGCACGCACACCAGCACGGCGAGGGCTGCGGACACACGGCCGTGGCGCACGGCGACCACCTCGACTACCTGCACGACGGCCACCGGCACGCCCGGCACGACGGGCACTGGGACGACCACTGAGCGGTCGCCCCCGGCGCCGACCTGGCACCCCCCTCACGGCGTCTCCCCTCGGCCGCGCGGCCCGCACGTTCCGCGCGACCTCGGGGAGACGCCGATCACGTTTCGCGCACCCACTGGACGACATACCGACCGGTCGGCATCATGGTCGACATCCGGTTTCCGTGTGCGTAGGAGCAATGATGAGCCCAGACCACCCGCCAGGTCTCGATCTCGACCAGCTGCGCGGCCTGCTCGACCGTGAGCGCCCGGGACTGGTGCACGGCCCCCTGACCGGCCGGCTGATCGAAGGCGGACGGTCGAACCTCACCTACGCGGTCACCGACGGCGCCGCGAAGTGGGTCGTCCGACGGCCTCCGCTGGGCCATGTGCTGGCCACCGCGCACGACATGAAGCGCGAGCACCGGGTGATCAGCGCCCTGCACCCGACGGCCGTGCCGGTACCCGCCCCGCTGCTGCTGTGCGAGGACGAGTCGGTGCTCGGCGCGCCCTTCTACGTCATGGAGTTCGTGGAGGGAACGCCGTACCGCACGGCGCAGCAGCTCGCCCCGCTCGGCGCGCAGCGCACCCGCGACGCCGTCCTCGGGCTGGTGGACACACTGGTCGAGCTGCACGCGGTCGACCCGGAGGAAGTGGGCCTCGGCGACTTCGGCCGCCCCGAGGGCTTCCTCGACCGGCAGCTGCGCCGCTGGGGCAAGCAGCTGGACGCGTCCAGGAACCGTGAGCTCGCGGGGATCGACGAGCTGCACGCCGCCCTGGGACGCGAGCTGCCGCACTCCCCGGCACCCGCCGTGGTGCACGGCGACTACCGGCTCGACAACGTGCTGATCGGCACCGACGACCGCATCAAGGCCATCCTCGACTGGGAGATGTCCACGCTCGGCGATCCGCTCACCGACCTCGGCCTGCTGGTGATGTACAGCGCGCCGCTGGACCTGCCGAACTCCCCCATCAGCACGACCGCCTCGGCCGTCGGGCACCCCGAGCCGGCCGAGCTCGTCGAGCGGTACGCCGCGCGCTCGGGGCGCGACGTGTCCGCCGTCTCCTGGTACACGGCCTTCGCCTGGTTCAAGCTCGCCGTGATCCTGGAGGGCATCCACTACCGCTACACGCTCGGCCAGACGGTCGGCGCCGGCTTCGACCGCATCGGCGAGCTGGTGCCCTTCTTCATCGAGCACGGCCTGACCACCCTTCAGGAAGGCTGATCCGCCATGGACTTCGCATTCGACGCACGCACCGAGGAGCTGCGCGCCAAGCTGCTCGCCTTCATGGACGAGTACGTCTATCCGGCGGAGGCCGTCGCCGAGGAACAGCGCGCCCGGCTGGCGTCGCCCTGGGACACCCCGGCCGTCGTCGGGGAGCTGAAGGCCGAGGCCCGCAGGCAGGGCCTGTGGAACCTCTTCCTGCCCGACTCGGAGTACGGCGCCGGGCTGACCAACCTCCAGTACGCGCCGCTCGCCGAGATCACCGGCCGCAGCCCGCACCTGGCGCCGACCGCGCTGAACTGCGCCGCGCCCGACACCGGGAACATGGAGGTGCTCGCGCAGTTCGGCGACGAGCAGCAGAAGAAGCAGTGGCTGGAGCCGCTGCTCGCCGGTGAGATCCGCTCGGCGTTCGCGATGACCGAGCCGGAGGTGGCCTCCTCCGACGCCACGAACATCACCACGCACATCCGGCGGGACGGCGACGAGTACGTCATCACCGGCCGCAAGTGGTACATCTCCGGGGCGATGAACCCGGACTGCAAGATCTTCATCGTGATGGGCAAGACGGACCCAGAGGGGTCCGACATCCGCCGTCAGCAGTCGATGGTGCTGGTTCCGCGCGACACCCCGGGCGTCGAGGTCCGGCGCGCCATGCAGGTGTACGGCTACGAGGACCACTCGCACGGAGGCCACGCCGAGGTCGTCTTCGACCAGGTGCGGGTGCCCGTCGGCAATCTGGTCGGCGAGGAGGGCGGCGGCTTCGCCATCGCCCAGGCGCGGCTCGGGCCGGGGCGGATCCACCACTGCATGCGGCTGATCGGCATGGCCGAGCGGGCGATCGAGCTGATGTGCCGGCGGGCCGTGTCCCGGACGGCGTTCGGCAAGCCGCTCGCCCAGCAGGGCGTCGTGCAGAACTGGATCGCCGACGCCCGGGTCGCCGTCGAGCAGCTCCGGCTGCTGGTGCTGAAGACCGCGTGGATGATGGACACGGTCGGCAACAAGGGTGCGCACACCGAGATCCAGGCCATCAAGATCGCCACGCCTCGTACCGTGGTCGACATCCTCGACAAGGCCGTGCAGTTGCACGGTGCCGGGGGTGTCAGCCAGGACTTCCCGCTGGCGGAGCTGTGGGCGAGCGCGCGCACGCTGAAGCTGGCCGACGGCCCGGACGAGGTGCACCAGCGGTCGCTGGCGCGGCGGGAGATCAAGCAGTACCTGTGACACCGGGCTCCGCGGGAGCGGAGGGGGCGGGCCACACGGGGGTCCCGCCCCCTCCGCCCGTGTCCGTCCCCCCCCGGGGGCTTCGCTCAAGATCCCGCTCGTCGAACGCCGGAGGGGCTGCATTCCCACGCGCCGGGCGGTGCGTGGGAATGCAGCCCCTCCGGCGACGGGCCCGGCTACGGGCGCAGGGCGCGCAGGAGCAGGTCGGCCAGGTGGTCGGCGACCTGCTGGGGAGTGAGCGGGCCGTCGGGGCGGTACCACGTGGACAGGTGGTGCACGGAGCCGAAGTGGTAGTCGACGACCAGGTCCGCGGGCGTGGCCGTGGAGAAGACGCCCTTCTTCTGGCCCTCCTCGATCAGCGCGCGGAAGCGCTCGTGGTAGCGCCGGCGTTCCGCACGCACCTGCTTGTGCTTCTCGGGGCTGAGGTGGTGCATGGAGCGGAAGAAGATCGACGCGTCGTCGAGGTTGTCGATCGTCGTGACGACGACGTCGGCCGCGGCCCCGCGCAACCGCTCCTCGACGGGCGCGTCCGCGTCGGCGAAGGCGTCCAGCCGCTCCTGCTGGATGCGCAGCACGCGCGCGTAGACCTCGTGCAGGAGGTCGTCCTTGGATCCGAAGTAGTGGTACAGCGCCCCCTTGGTGACGCCGGCCGCCTCCACGATCTCCTGCACGGAGGTCCGGTCGTACCCCTGCTCCGCGAAGAGCCGGGTGGCGGCGGCCAAGAGCCGCTGCGGGACGGGCGTGCCGTCACCGTCCGTCGTCCTGGGCACTGCCGCCACCTGCCTTCCGAGGGTTGTCTTCGCGTTGTCGTCTACTGGGACTCATGGGAGCGGGAACGCAGTTCCCGACGGAGGATCTTCCCACTTGCCGTCTTCGGCAGGTCGGGGAGGATCTCCACCTCCCGCGGGTATTTGTAGGCGGCCAGTCTCTCCTTGCAGTACGCGGCGAGCGCGTCGGGGTCCTCCTCGGCGCCCGGACGCAGGCTGATGTACGCCTTGACGGTCTCGCCGCGGTAGCCGTCCGGCACCCCGACCACGGCCGCCTCGCGGACCGCCGGATGGGTGTAGAGGACGTCCTCGACCTCTCGGGGCCACACCTTGAAACCGGACGCGTTGATCATGTCCTTCTTGCGGTCGACCACGTACAGCCAGCCGTCGGCGTCCATGAAGCCGATGTCGCCGGTGCGCAGCTCGCCGTCCGGGAAGGTCTCGGCGGTGGCCTCGGGGCGGTGCCAGTAGCCGGGGACGACCTGCGGTCCCCGTACGACGATCTCGCCCTGCTCCCCGAACGGCACCTCCTGCCCGAGGTCGTCGACGATGCGGACGACGGTGTCGGGGCCGGGCACGCCCACGGCGAGCGTCCCCGAGACCGGGTCCACCGGCGCTTCGCGGCTCGGTGGCACGGAGGCGCAGGGCGCGGTGCACTCGGTGAGTCCGTAGCCGTTGCGGATGTAGGGCCCGAAGCCGGCGCGGAACTTCTCGACGAGGGCGGGCGGCAGCGGGGCGCCGCCGGAGGAGATGACCGTGAAGGAGGCGAAGTGCCCGGGGGTGACCGCCGGGTGCGCGGCCAGGGCCATGAAGGCGGTCGACGGGCCGACGGTGTAGTGGGGCGCGTGCTCGGCGAACGCGTCGAGGACGACACCCGCCTCGAAGCGGTAGGCGAGGACGAGCGTGCCGCGGCTGTTGAGGCAGGCGGCGAGCTGGCAGACCATGCCGGTGATGTGGAACAGGGGCGCCATCGCGAAGTACACGGGCGACTCGGGCAGGCCGAGGCCGGTCCGCTGCCGCTCGGCGTTGTACATGATGTTGCCGTGCGTGTTGGTGGCTCCCTTGGGGGTGCCGCTCGTGCCGGAGGTGTAGCTGATCAGGGCGATGTCGGCGGGTCCGAGGTCACGGCCGTCGGGTGCCGGGTGGCCCTGCCGGGCGACGTCCACGAGGTCGGCGGTGCCCGCGGCTGCGGGCAGCCGCTCGAAGTTCAGGACGCGGGTGTCGTTGCGCGACTGGAGGTCCAGCTCGCACGCCGTCAGGACGAGGCGCACGGAGGAGTCGGCGGCCGTCTCCCGCAAATAGGAGTCCCAGGCCCGGTCGGAGCAGACGAGGGCGACGACCGCGGCGTCGTCGAGCACGTGCCGGACCTCGGCCGACTTGTACATCGGGTTGACGGGGACGACGGTCGCGCCGGCCTTCCAGGCGCCGAGCAGGGCGACCACGAACTGCGGGGAGTTCTGGAGCAGGACCGCGACCCGGTCGCCGCGCTCCAGGCCGCCGGCGGCGAGGTGCCCGGCGACGGAGTCGCTCAGCGCGTCGATCTCGCGGTAGCTGAGCCGGCCGTCGAAGTAGGCGAGCGCGGTGCGGTCGGGGGTGTGCGCCACGGCCGCGCGGACCGCGTGCACCAGGGTGTCGGGCGGGCTCACGGGGGCACGCTGGGCCTCGTCGAGCAGCGCCAGCCACGGCTGGGCGGCGTAGACGGAAGTGGTCACCTGCCCGCCTCCCACTTCTGCTGGATGTGGTTCATGTTCGTCATCCAGCGGTCGGGGTCCGCGGCCCGTGCCGCGTAGAACCCGGCGACCTCGGGGTGCGGCAGGATCAGGAAGCGGTCCTCCTCGATGCCCTTGAAGAGCGCGTCGGCGACGTCCTCGGGCTCGATGGCGGTGGGCTGGAGCACCAGGTCACCGGCGCTTCCGGTGGCGTCGAGCATGTCGGTGCGCACGCCCTGCGGACAGATCGCGTGGACCTTGAGGCCGCGGTGGCGGTACGTCAGGGAGAGCCATTCGGCGAAGGCGTACGCGCCGTGCTTGGTGACGCTGTAGGGCGCGGCGCCGATCATGGTGAGCAGTCCGGCGGCGGAGACGGTGGAGACGAACCGGCCGCTGCCGCGCTCCAGCCAGGCCGGCAGCAGCTCCTGGGCGGCACGTACGTGGGCCATCACGTTGACGTCCCAGGCGAGCTCCCAGACCTTCTCGCCGGCGGCCTCGGTGCCGGCGGAGGCGAGACCGGCGTTGGCGCAGTAGACGTCGATCGTGCCGCCGAGGGCGTCGCGCGCCTCTGCGACGATCCTGGACGCGTCGCCCGGGACCGCGACGGCGCCGATCTCGTCGGCCACCGCCTGGGCCTTGGCGGCGTCCAGGTCGTTCACGACGACCCTCGCCCCCTCGGCGGCGAAGCGCCGGGCCAGGGCGGCTCCGATACCGCCTCCCGCTCCGGTGACGACCACTCGGGCATCCTGCACGGCTTCCACCATCGGTCTCCTTCGACGCGACGCGAATCGGCTCTGCTGCAGCGCCAGACTAACCAGTCGGTATGTTGTGAGGGAAGGGGTGCCCGGCGTCGTGGGAGGCCCGGGCGGTGTGATCTGCGCGGCTCCCCCGCGGCGAGGCGACGCTCCCGGCCACCGCTCACCGACGGCACCACGCCTCCCGCCGCGCGTCCCGACGACGCCACGCGCCCTGGGACGCGTGCGGAACCCCGGGCGGGCGAATCCCACACGGTACGACGGGCGCCGTCCGTGGATCCCGGGCAGTGTGTAGTGATCCGGGTGCGACATGCGCGGCCTCACCCGGACGGCACCGCTGTGCGGGACGGGACTCGGGCCCGGCACACCGTCGCAGCCCGGCGGCACCGTCGTCGAGCGGCGGGCGGCGCGCGGTCCGGGCCGCGCCCGCGGTATTCCGGATCGCCCCGCGGAGCGCGTAGCGTGCCCATGCCAGCTTCCGCGATCACGGAGGTCACACCATGCGCCCCGACGCTTCCGGCTCCGCACGACGTGGGGGGACCCCCCTGTCCAGACGGGCCGTCCTCGCCGCCGGCACCGCCGCGGCGGCCCTGGCTCCGGTACCGGCCGCCGCGGCCCCGGGCGGCCGCGCCAAGCTGCGCACCGGCTTCGAGCGCCTCGAAGGGGACGGCTTCGCCCTGCTGGACGGCGAGCGGGTCGGCGTGGTCACCAACCCGACGGGCGTCACCCGCGACGTCCGTCACATCGTCGACGTCATGCACACCGACGCCCGGGTGAACGTGATCGCCGTCTTCGGCCCCGAGCACGGCTTCCGCGGCACCGCGCAGGCCGGTGGTTCCGAGGGCCGTTACGACGACCCGGCGACCGGGCTCCCCGTCTACGACACGTACCAGAAGAGCGGACAGCCGCTCGCCGACGTCTTCACCGCCTCCGGTGTGGACACCGTGGTCTTCGACATCCAGGACGTGGGCGCCCGCTTCTACACGTACATCTGGACGCTGTACGACTGCATGGAGGCCGCGCAGCTCGCCGGCAAGCGCTTCGTGGTGCTGGACCGGCCGAACCCGGTGACGGGGCGGGACGCCCTCGGACCCGTCCTGCACAAGGAGTTCGCGACCTTCGTCGGACGGCAGCCCGTCTCCCAGGCGCACGGGATGACCGTGGCGGAACTGGCGCGGCTGTTCAACAAGGAGTTCCTGACGAAGCCGGTGAAGCTGGACACCGTCCTGATGTCCGGCTGGAAGCGCTCGGACTTCTACGACGCCTCCGGGCTGCCCTGGGTGCCGCCGAGCCCGAACATGCCGACGCCCGACACCGCCCTGGTCTACTCGGGGTCCTGTCTCTTCGAGGGCACCAACCTGTCGGAGGGGCGGGGCACCACCCGCCCGTTCGAGCTGCTCGGCGCCGAGGGCGTCGACGGGCGGTGGGCCGCGGCGGCGGAACGGCTCGGGCTGCCCGGCGTGCACTTCAGGGAGGCGTACTTCGCCCCCACGTTCTCCAAGTTCCAGGGCAAGACCATCGGGGGCGTGCAGATCCATGTGCACGACCGGGCCGCCTTCGACCCCGTACGCACCGGCATCGCGCTGCTCGTGACGGCCAAGCAGGTCTGGAGCGGCTTCGCCTGGCGCTCCGACAACTGGATCGACAAGCTCACGGGTTCGACCCTGGTGCGCACGAAGATCGACGCCGGGGCGACGGCCGACGAGGTCGTGGCGGCCTGGCAGGACGAGCTGAAGGCCTTCCGGCAGATGCGCAAGGAGTATCTCGTCTACAAGTGAGTGAGCCGTGACGTATGGCCAACCTCGTGCCCCGGTAGGACGATGCGCCCATGTCGCACCGCCCACGGGGGACGAGGGGGTCTGTCATGGCCGATCCGGAAGTGAGTGTCTCTCCCTACTGGGAACTCACCTTCGACGCGGACGGGGACGCCGACGGCCGGGAGCTCGACCGGCTGCTCGCGGAGGTGTCCCGGCGCAAGGTCCGCGATCTGATCGTGTTCGCGCACGGCTGGAACAACGACCGCTCGGGTGCGACCCGCCTCTACAGCCGCTTCTTCGAGCCCGTCCCCGGACTCGCCCCGACCGCGCGCCTGGGGTACGTGGGTGTGGTGTGGCCGTCGATGCGGTTCTCGGACGAGCCGATTCCCGACTTCCCCCGGCCGGTGGCCGCGCAGGACACCGCGACCGCGCAGCCGGTGCTGGACAAGAACACCCGGCACGCGCTCCTGGAGGTCTTCCCCGGGCGGGCGACGGTCGTCGAGCAGATCGCGCGACTGCTGGACCAGCAACCGGACGAGGGCGCCTCGCTGGAGGAGTTCGGCCGTCTCGTGCGGCTGCTCGTCGAGGTCCGGCCGCAGGGGCCTCAGACGTCCTTCGCCGCGGACACGCTGGCGGAGGGTGTGCCGGAGGGCGATCCGCTGATGCTCTTCGGGGACACGGCGACGGTGTGCGACGAGTTCGCGCGAGCGCTCGCCGGGCCCGGGGACGGTGAGGCCTTCGCGCTGCCCCGGTTGTGGGACGGTGCGCACGAACTGCTGCGCCAGGCCACGTACTACGCGATGAAGCGGCGTGCGGGGACGGTCGGCGAGCGGGGGCTCGGGCGGGCCGTGGGCCACCTCGCGCGGACGGCCCCGGACGTGCGTGTCCATCTCGTCGGGCACAGCTTCGGCGGGCGGCTGGTCTCCTTCGCCCTGCGGGGGCTGCCGCAGGGCGTGCGTTCCGTGAAGTCGGTGACCCTGCTCCAAGGGGCCTTCTCGCACTACGCGTTCGCCGCGCGGCTGCCGCACGACCCGCGGGCGAGCGGGGTGCTCGACGGCCAGCACCACCGCATCGACGGCCCCCTGGTGTGCTGCTACTCCCACTTCGACTCGGCGCTCGGGAAGATCTATCCGCTGGCCTCGCGGATGGCGGGCGACTCCCGGACGGCCACGGCGGAGTTCGGCCTCGACCGGCTGCTGGGCGCCAAGTGGGGTGCGATGGGGCACGACGGGGTGCAGGCGGTGCCGGGGACGAAGAAGTACGCGCTGGCCGAGGCCCTGCGCACGCAACTGCCCGCCTCCGGCTGCGTGAACGTGGACGCCGCGGCCGTGGTCCGGCGCGGCGGTGCGCCCTCCGGGGCCCACAGCGACATCTGCCACCGGGAACTGGCGCAGCTGGTGCTGGCGGCGGGCCGCGTCCGCTGACCCGCCGCCCGCGAGGACGCCGGCGACCCCCGGGGCCGCCGGCGTTCTCGTGCCGCCCGGCTACCGGTGCGAGGTGTACTCGACGACCTGCTGGTAGGTCGGCCGGTTCTGCCAGCTGATCTTGCCGTGCTTGATGCCGCCGAGGGTGCGCTGGACGATCGAGTCGGCGCACCACTGGTCGCCCGCCGAGCACTGGTCGTCGCCGGGGTAGACCTGGGCGGCGGTCTTGCCCGCGGCTTCCTTCAGGGTGCTGATCAGTGCGTCACGGCAGGCACCGAGGCTGCCGGAACCGCAGTACTTCTGCGTCAGACCGCCCTGCACCGACTCGCCGAGCACGGCGCGGATGTCCTTGTCGACATAGCTCCACCAGCCGTACTGGAAGGAGCTTCCGGCGTGCGAGCCGGTCGGTCCGTGCCCGGCCGACGGCGCCTCGTCGACGGGGATGCTGCCGGTGAACGCGGCGTACAGGTCGCTGCCGAGGACCGGCTCGAACTCCGCCTTCACCAGCAGCGGCCACCAGGCGTCCAGGATGCGGATCGCGTCGGCGTCGGCGTACGTGTGGGATCCGGCCGAGGTCTCCGTGCGCTTCGCTCCGGCCGTGACCCAGGCGGAGAGCTTGCTCACCGCCGCCGCGGCGGCGGGGTCGGTGACCGTCGAGCTGTTGATCACCTTCAGCAGCTTCGGCAGCACGTCCTCGGCCCGCAGGTCGGCGAGGGCCGCGTCGGCCATGGCCTTCACCAGCGCGGACCTGGTCACTCCGCCCGCGGAGACGAGCTTCTTGACGCGGTCCTCCAGGAGGTTGCCGCGATGCACGGAGCCCTCGCCCCAGGGGGCCGCGGCGTAGTCCTTGGCCTGCTTGTTGTTCCAGGAGATGTAGTAGTCCTGGTCCACGGAGTTGGGGTGCGCGGAGGCCGGGGTGTACTGGGCGGTGTTCGTCGCGGCGTCCCAGTTCCGCCACTCGTACGCGGGCTGCGCCCACACCGGGAAGTCGGCGTCGACACCGGTGGCGCGCACCGGGTTGTCCCCGCTGTTGTAGTACGCGGTGTGCGAGGAGTCGGCGTAGAACCAGTTGAAGGTGTAGTTGATGTGCTGCACCGCGCTCTGGAAGGTCTGCGGGCTCTTCACGTAGTCGGGGTCGTTGAGCATCTGGAAGCCGATGATCGAGTCGGCCTCGTGCATGAAGGACGAGCGCAGCGTGGTGTACGCGACCTTCTTCCCGCCGACGGTCGCGCGGTACTCCACGGGGCCGTACTTGGTCCGGTAGACCTGCATCCGGTACGAGCCCGCCGCGGTGCCGTCGGCGACGGTCGGCTTCCAGGAGTTGGTCCGCTCGACCTTGTCCATCGCCGTGCAGGTGCCGTGGTACAGGTAGTGGTAGTCGTCCTGGCACAGCTCGACGGCATAGGTGTCGATGATGTCCTGACCCGACGTCGTGGCGCTCCAGGAGTAGTCCTGGCCGCGGCCGAGTTCGACGTACATGCTCAGGCCGGCGAAGGAGGCGCCGCGGGCGCTCAGGCCCGGTCCCTGGATCTCCTGGAGCATGAGCAGCTGCGGAGCGAAGTAGCCGGTCTGCGGGCCGAAGACGGCGATCGGGTGGCCGCTCGCCGTGTGCTTGCCGCTCACCACGAGGGCGTTGGACATGCCGCGCTTCGCCGAGCTGACGGAGGTCTTGGCGGCCGTCGTGGAGGCGCCGGTGGCGGCGGCGGTCCCCGCGCTGCCGGTGCGGTCGTAGACGAGCGGCTCCCGGGTCACCGAACCGGCGTCGGGCAGAGCCTGGCCCTGGGCGTCGTCCGGTTTGACGGCGTACGGGAAGCTCTGGCCGTCGTGGACGGTGAGCACGGCCTCCGGGTCGTTGCGCTGCCGGAAGGACTCCCAGACCTTGGTGCCCTCCACCACGCCGTACTTGGACTGGGCGGCGAGCAGCGAGAGGGCGTTGTTGACCTCGCCGCCGCCTCCGGAGCCGAAGAGCGCGCCGATGACGGACGCCAGCGCGACCAGGTCGGTGAGCTTGAAGTGGTCGATGGTGCCGGCGTTGGTGATGGAGTCCTTGTGTCCGGTCAGGACGTACTCGCCGGGGAAGTAGCGACCGCTGTCGGAGGCGTCGATGTAGGCGTTGATGCCGGCGATGTAGGCGTTGGCGTCGGCGAGGGCCTGCTTGCCGCGCTCGCCGGCCTGGGCGGTGGCGTTGTCGATCTGGGCCTGGAGGTCCGCCTCGGTGTAGGGGGCGTTGCGCCAGAACTCCTGCTCCAGCCCCTGGTTGGACGGGGCTCCGCCGGCGAACGAGGTCAGCTGGCCGCGTCCGACGTGCCGGAAGACGTCCATCAGCCACAGCCGGTCCTGGGCGGCGGCGTACCCCGCGCCGAACTCGGTGCCGTAGCGGGTGGTGCCGGTGATGTGCGGGACGCCCGTCTTCTTGTCCCGCACGATCGTCACGTCGCTGCGCGGCTTGGTGGTGGAGGCGACCTGGTCCGAAGGGACGCCGAAGGACGCGTCGTTGAAGAAGTCGTTGATCTTGGCGTCGGTGAGCCCGGAGTAGCCCTTGGCCAGGTTGCCGTAGGGGGCGAGCTGGTCCTCCGCGTGGCCCGGCTGGGTGCCGAAGGCCTGGTTGAGCAGGATCTCTACGAGGGTCGCGTTGCCGTTCTCACCGGGCGGGAGGATGTCGGAGCACTGGCCGCCGCAGTAGTCGTTCGTGGCGGCGGCCGAGGGGGCCGCGGTCGCCGCCGCCTGGGAAAGCGGTGACAAAAGACCGGCAATGAGCACGCATACGGATGCGCTCTTGAGGAACTTGGGGAATCGACGGGGAGTTCTCAGTCTGTCGAGGACGGTACGTGGGGTGCGCCGTGGCATGGCAGCTCCTCCCGACGGGGGTGGGCCGGACGTTACCGCCGGTATCCCCGAGTTGGAAGATGAACATGCGTCAGTTTTTTGGATTCATCGCACCCGGGCCGGGCCGTCGACAGGCGGCTGACAGTGGTGGGAGGCAGGCCGGGAGGGACTCGGTGGTCGGCTGGTGGCGGTCATCGGAAAAAAGGATGGAGCCGAATCGCTTGTCGATACGTCTATTCGGCGACGTCCGTACGACGACGCCGAAGTGACCGAAGTTCAGGTGCAGGTGTGACGGAGGTGCAGGGCGATGGCGGGTTTCCGGAGTCTGGCGAGACAGGTGCGGGATCCGAGGTGCGATCTGGCACTGCGGCGGTACTCGCTGCGCAAGTGCCTTGAGAGGTTCGCCCCTTATGGGCACCGGGCGACCTGGGACCATCTGTGCTCCCGGGCCGGGTTCGGTCCGGAGGACCGGTCCCCCGATCCGGCGCGGCTCGTGGCCGCGCTGGAGGAGTTGGAGGAGGCCCGCTCCGTCTGGCTCGCCTACGAGGTCGAGTTCGCGCAGCGCCGCAAGAAGGAGAAGCACGACGGACTGCGCAGGCCGGGCAGTGTCGACGACTGGCACCGGCTGACCTGGGGCGGCTTCGGCGTCGCATGGTGCGACGACCCCCGTGTACATCCCCGTGAACCACTGGCCGAGGTGCTGCGCCGGCTGATCGCCGCGCTGGAGCGCGAGTCGGGCACGGTCTGCCCGGTGTGCGCCGGAGAGCGCCTCACCTGGAGGTACGACCTGGCCCACGAGCCGTCGTCGGGACCCGTCTGCACGAGCTGCGGAATCGTGGTGCCGCGGCCCGTTCTGACACCCGAGGCCCTGGCGGAGTCCAGGCGTGGACGGCTGCTGATGTCGGCCTGAGCAGGACGGGGGTGCGTCGACGGAGCCGCACCCCCGCGCGAACGCGCTTGGCCCGCCGGCCCGTCGGCCGCCCTGGGCCGCCGAGGGCCGTCGACCACGCGGGGCTGTCCTGAAGCCCGTCGACGCCGTGGGCCGCCGCGGCCTGTCGACGCCGTGGGGCCACCCGGGCCGAACCGCCGGCCCAGGGCCGCCCGCGATTCGCCGATCCCCTGGGCGCCGCCCGCGGCCGGTCGACTGCGCGGGGCCGTCCTGAAGCCTGTCCACGCGGTGGGGCGGCACGGACCGTTGACCCTCGCGGCCACCTCGGCAGGCGCCGCCCGCGACCCGTCGACCACGCCGGACCGACCTGAAACCCGTCCACGCAGTGAGGCGGCACGGACCGTTGACCCCGCGGGGCCGACTCGGCAGAAGGCGCTCCCGGGACTGCCCGCGACTCTTCGATCCCGCGGCGCCGCCCCCGGCTGGACCGCGCCGCAGTCGCCCGCGGGGTGCGGGTCGGACGCGTGGCCGTCCCGCGGGGTGCGGGTCGGACGCGTGGCCGTCCCGCGGGGTGCGGGTCGGACGCGTGGCCGTCGGGGGCCGGTTGTCGGTGGTGGGTGGCACCATCGAGGCATGGTGCAGGTCTGTCTGAACGGAGCGCGCGGGCCGGCCGACGGTGCCGTCGTGCCGATGTCGCCTGAGGCGATGGCCCGGTCCGCGGCCGAGGCGGTCGCGGCCGGGGCGTCGGACATCCATGTCCATCCCAAGTCCCCCTGCGGCCAGGACACTTTGTCGCCGAAGGCCCTGGCGGCCACTCTGGAGGCGATACGGGCGCGGGTGGACGTCCCGGTCGGGGTGACCACGGGCGCGTGGGCCGAGCCCGATCCGGTGGCCCGCGTGGAGCGGGTCCGGTCCTGGACCGTCCTGCCCGACCACGCCTCGGTCAACTGGCACGAGCCGGGCGCCGAGGACGTGGCGGCGGCGCTCCTCGACCGTGGCATCGGCGTGGAGGCGGGCATCTGGTCGGGCACGGACGGCGCGGAGCGCTTCGCCGCGTCGCCCCTCGGGCCGCGCGTCCTGCGCGTCCTGGCCGAGGTCATGGACGACTCGCCGCGCTCGGCGCAGGAGTCGGCCCTGACGCTGCTCGCCGACCTCGGCACAGACCCTTCGCTTGCCGGCGGCCTCACCCGCGCGGAGCGGCACCACGGCCGGCCCGTGCTGCTGCACGGCCTCGACGGCGGCACCTGGCCGGTGCTGCGGCTCGCGGGCCGGCAGGGGCTGGCGACGCGTATCGGCCTGGAGGACACCCTGACCCTGCCGGAGGGACAACGGGCGGCGTCCAACGCCCAGTTGGTCACGCGGGCACTGGCCGAGTACCGCACGGCACGCGGCGGAAGCGCCACACGCTAGCAGCAGCAAATCCGCTCGATCCAGCACTTTCCCGTCCGGACAGTGGGAGGCGATGAAACACAGCTGAGGAACCCGAGGAGTCCCGATGTCGACGCTGCGCGTCACCGCCGAAGTGCTGACCATCCACGAGCATCCGAACGCCGACGCCCTCGAACTGGCCCAGGTCGGCCTCTACCGGGCCGTGGTCGCCAAGGGCGCCTACCGCACCGGCGAGCGAGCCGTCTACATCCCGGAGCAGTCCGTGCTCCCGGCCGGACTGATCGAGGAGCTCGGGCTGACCGGCCGCCTGGCGGGCAGCGGTTCGGACCGGGTCAAGGCGGTACGGCTGCGCGGTGAGCTGTCGCAGGGCATCGTGTGCCGCCCGCGGGCGCTCGCGGACGTCGACCTGGCGCGGGCCGCCGAGGAGGGGACCGACTTCGCCGAGGTGCTCGGCATCGTCAAGTGGGTGCCGCCCGTCCCGCCCACGATGGACGGTGACGTCGAGTCCGCGCCCGACCTGCTGCCCTGGGTCGACATCGAGAACCTCCAGCGCTATCCGGACATCTTCACCCCCGGCGAGCCCGTCGTCCTGACCGAGAAGCTGCACGGATCGGCCTGCCTGCTGACGTACGTCGCCGCCGAGGACCGCGTGTACGTCTCCTCGAAGGGTTTCGGCGCCAAGTCCCTCGCCCTGAAGGAGGACCCGCGCAATCTGTACTGGCGGGCCGTGCGCGGGCACGGGGTCGCGGAGGCCGCGGCCCGGCTCGCCGGCCACCTGGGCGCGCGCCGCGTCGGCATCTTCGGCGAGGTGTACGGGGCGGGCGTGCAGGACCTGTCGTACGGCGCCGACGGACGCCGCGAGACCCTCGGCTACGCCGTGTTCGACGTGTCCGCGGAGATCGACGGCGAGGTCCGCTGGCTGGACGCGGCGGCCCTGCTGGAGGGCGAACTGCCGCTGGTGCCACGGCTGTACGAGGGGCCGTACGACATCGCGAAGGTCCTGGAGACAGCGACCGGCCGGGAGACGGTGTCCGGGCGCGACCTGCACCTGCGCGAGGGCGTGGTCGTCCGCACGTCCACCGAGCGCTACAGCCCGGTGACGGGCGGCCGGGCCATCGCGAAGGCGGTCAGCCCGGCCTACCTGACCCGCAAGGGCGGCACGGAGTACGAGTGACCCACCGCGCCCACCGGTCCCGGGCCTCGCCGCCCCGGGACCGGACGTGGCGCGGGTGCGCCGCCGGATCCCGCCCGGACGCGGGGCCCTGCGGCGATGCCCGGAGGCCGTCGCAGCCCGGTCTCGCGAGGCCGGTGACCGGGACCGGCGGCCGTCGCGCACCGGCCCCCGTCAGCCCGGTGACGGGAGCCCGGAGGCTGTCGCGCGCCCACTCACGCGAGGCCGGTGACCAGGCTCAGCGGCAGTCGTTCGCCGGCTCCGGCCGCGCGGTGCGCCCGGAGCGTTCCACCATGAGCCGGGAGCCGGTCTGACGCTCGCCGAAGACGTCGTCCGGGTTGGAGAGCACACAGTTCTCCAGGGACAGGCAGCCGCAGCCGATGCAGTCGGTGAGGTGGTCCCGCAGCCGGCCCAGCTGCTTGATGCGCTCGTCGAGTTCGGAGCGCCAGGCCTCCGAGAGCCGGGCCCAGTCCTCCCGCGTCGGGGTCCGCTCCTCGGGGAGTTCGGCGAGGGCCTCGCGGATCGTGGCGAGCGGGATACCGACGCGCTGCGCCGCCCGGACGAAGGCGACGCGACGCAGTGCGTCACGGTGGTAGCGGCGTTGGTTCCCGCTGGTGCGGCGGCTGCTGATCAGGCCCTTGGACTCGTAGAAGTGCAGGGCGGAGACGGCCGCGCCGCTGCGGGCCGACAGCTGGCCGACCGTGAGCTCGTGGATCTTCTCTGGAATCTGGGGCACCCCTCGAACCTAACCCACCCCGGCATGCCCGCGGTGCGTTGACAGGAGCCCTCCATCCGACCATGCTAAGCAGTTGCTTAGACATTGCGACGCGGGAGGCCAGGGACATGGCAGAGCCGAGGATCTTCACGTCCGCCGACGACCTGAAGGCGGCGGTGGGCGAACAGCTGGGACACAGCGACTGGCTGGAGGTCGACCAGAAGCGGATCGACCTGTTCGCGGACGCCACGGGCGACCACCAGTGGATCCACGTAGACCCGGAGAAGGCCGCCGCGGGCCCGTTCGGCACGACCATCGCGCACGGCTACCTCACGCTGTCGCTGCTGCCCGCGCTGGTGCCGCAGGTCATGCGCGTCGAGGGCATGAAGATGGGCGTCAACTACGGCAGCAACAAGGTGCGCTTCCCCGCCCCGGTGCCGGTGGGCTCCCGGCTGCGCGCCACCGCGGTCCTCACGGACGTCACCGAGGCGGGCGGCGGCGTGCAGGTCACGGCCGCGGTGACCGTCGAGCGCGAGGGCGGCGACAAGCCGGTGTGCGTGGCCGAGTCGGTGTCCCGCTACTACTTCTGACCGCCGCCCGGTGCGCCCGGGCTACTTCCCGGCTCCCACCATCCGCAGCACGAGGTCGGCGTAGAGCGCGCCGACCTCGTCCGGCGTCCGGGGTCCGTCCACGTTGAACCAGCGGGCCACGTCGATGCAGAGGGAGAGCACGGCGAGGGTGGTGCCGGGGACGTCGGGCACGTCGAAGTCGCCCGCGGCCACGCCGTCCTGGATGATCCCGCGCACCTCGGCGTCGACCTGGCGGCGCAGCCCGATGATCTCGGCGCGGGCGTCGGGTCCGAGCGAGTCCAGTTCGTACTGCACGACCCGCGCGGTGGTGCGCCCTCCGGCGTGCCAGCGCACGAAGGAGCTCACGGCGTCCGCGAGGCGCTCGGTCGCGTCGCCCTCGCCCCGGGCGGCCGTCCGCAGGATGTCGAGGGCCTTCGCGTGACCGATCCTGCTGATCCGGTGGAGCAGCTCTTCCTTGGTCTTGAAGTGGATGTACAGGGCAGCCGGGCTCATGCCGGCACGGCCCGCGATGTCCCGGGTCGTCGTCGCGTGGTACCCGCGCTCGGCGAAGGCCTCCACGGCGGCGACGAGCAGCCGCCGGGCCGCGTCCGGGGTGACCTCGGCCCACGGCTGCATCTCGCCGCCGGCCGTCTCCTCCGCCGTACTCATCGCTGTTCGCCCCTTCTCCACCGACAGGGTGAACACCATACCCCTGAACCTGAGCGCCCGCTTAGATCCCCCGCTCGGCACGGAAGCACCGGCCCGGGGCGACATGCTCCGCCCCGGGGTGGATCAGAGCTTCTCGAAGGGGTCGTACACCCGCCCGCCGGCACGCGTGCCGTCCTGACGGTCGCGGATCACCTTGGCCAGGGTGAAGGCGGACGTCACCAGGTACAGGACCGCGATGGCGAGGAAGCCCCGCACCCAGGCGTCGGCCTGGAGCTTGAAGATGCCCAGGGCGGTCGCGGCCATGGCGACCGAGAAGGAGGCGACGGCCTGTCCGTAGAAGGCGGCCGTGTTCTGCTGCTTGACCGGTGTCTCACTCATGGGGAAAGCGTCGCCGCCGGGGCCGGGCCGTCGCATCCGCCGAGATACTCAGGAACGCGCGGGACGTACTCAGAAGGCCGAAACCCCGGTCAGCGCACGCCCGATGACCAGCTTCTGGATCTGGCTGGTGCCTTCGTAGAGGGTCATCACGCGCGCGTCGCGCAGCAGCTTGCCCGCCGGGTACTCGTCGATGTAGCCGTAGCCGCCGAAGACCTGGAGGGCGTTGTTCGCGGCGCGCACGGCGGCCTCGGAGGCGAACAGCTTGGCCTTCGAGGACTCGGTGGCGAACGGCAGGCCGCGGTCGACGAGATCGGCGACCCGCCAGGTCAGCAGCCGTGCGGCGTCCACGTCGACGGCGATGTCGCTGATCAGCTCCTGCACCAGCTGGTGCTGGGCGATGGGCTTCCCGAACTGCTCCCGTTCGCAGGCGTACCGCACCGCGGCGTCCAGCGCGGCCTGGGCGATGCCGACGCATCCCGCCGCCACCGACATCCGGCCCTTGGCGAGCGCGGACATCGCGACGGCGAAGCCCTTGCCCTCGGGCGCCATCATCGCGCTCGCCGGTACCCGTACGTCATCCAGGACCAGTTCCGCGGTGGCCTGCCCGCGCAGCCCGAGCTTGCCGTGGATGGTGCGGCGGCTCAGGCCGGGGGTGTCGGTCGGTATCAGGAAGGCCGAGACGCCCTTGTGGCCGGGCGCGTCGGTGGAGCGGGCGAACAGCAGGACGACGTCGGCCCAGGTGCCGTTGGTGATGAACATCTTGGTGCCGTTGACGACGTAGTCGTCGCCGTCGCGCACGGCCCGGGTCGCCAGACTGCCCGCGTCCGATCCCGTACCGGGCTCGGTGAGCCCGAAGCAGCCGACGTACTCGCCGGCCGTGAGCCCCGGCAGCCAGCGCCGCTTCTGCTCCTCGGTGCCCCAGTGGGCGATCGACTTGGCGACGAGGCCCAGCGAGACGGAGACGATGCCGCGGACGGACGAGTCGCCGCGCCCCAGCTCCTCCGTGACCAGGCAGTACGCCAGGTGGTCGCCGCCGCTGCCGCCGTACTCCTCGTCGATGGTCAGCCCGAGGAAGCCGACCTCGGCCAGCTTCTTCACGACGGACCGGTCGACCTCCTCGGCGCGGTCCCACTCGACGACGTGCGGGGCGATCTCGCGGTCCACGAAGTCCTTGGCGAGCTGCCGGACGGCGGTCTGCTCCTCGCTGAGCTCCAGGTTCATACCGAGTCACCCCACAGATTGCGGACATTGAAAGCAGTACATTTAAATTAGCACTGCTAGTTTCCGAATGCAGCCCTACTATGTGCGCCATGGCCCGACCGCGCAAGCCCCTGCTGAGCACCGACCGCATCGTGGACGCCGCGCGGGAGCTGGTGGACGCCGAGGGCCTCGCGGCCGTCTCGACGCGCCGGCTCGCCGCCGAACTCGGGGTCAGCGGGCCGTCCCTGTACAACCACTTCCGCACCAAGGACCAGATCCTGGAGGCGGTCGCGGACTCGGTCAGCGCACAGGTCGACCTGACGATGTTCGAGGACGGCCGCGAGTGGCGCACCGCGCTGCACGACTGGGCCGTCTCCTACCGGGCCGCCCTGCGCGACCACCCGAACATCGTTCCGGTGCTCGCGCGCGGCCCCGGGCGGCGGCCCGCGGGCCTGCGGCTCGCCGACGCGGTGTTCGGTGCGATGGTCGAGGCGGGGTGGCCGCCCTCCCAGGCCACCTCGATCGGGGCGCTGATGCGGTACTTCATCATGGGCTCCGCGCTGGGCTCGTTCGCCGGGGGCTTCGTCGACGACGCGGACGCGTACGACCCCGCGGACTATCCCCACCTGGGGCAGGCGCACCTGCTCGCCGAACAGCAGGAGAAGATCGACGAACGGGCCTTCGAGACGGGCCTCACCGCGCTGCTGGACGGCCTGTCGACCCAGTACGCGCAGCTGACGGTGGGGAGCTGAGCGGACCGGTCCGGGCAGGTCGGCGGCCTCCCCCGTGGCCGCGCCCGGGACGACGGAGACACCCCGCCTCGGCCTCCGCCGGCCGCGCAGGGCCTGCGGAGGCCACTCGGCACCTCGGGCCTCTCGCCGCCACGCCACGGCTTGTCGCACGTCCCGGCCCCTCGGCCTCCGGCCGTACGCCCCGGCCGCCATGGCACTTCGGCACCTCGGCCTCCGGCGACCGCGTCCGGGACGGCTGGGACGCGGCCACGCCGCCACCTCCAGCGGTCACGTCCGGCCTCCGCGGACATGCCCGCACCTCGGCCTCCGGCCGCCGCGCTCCGGCGGCGAGGACGTTTCGGTGGGGACCGTAACGTCCGTGGCGCATGCTGGAGGGCATGACGAGGCCGACGCGCAGCAGGGCAGCGGGACTCGCGGGGTTCGCGGCGCTGATCGCGGACGAGACGCGGGCCGGGTTCCTGCTCGCCCTGCTCGACGGGCGGGCCTGGACCGCGGGCGAGCTGGCGCGGCACGCCCAGGTCGCCCCCTCCACGGCCAGCGAGCACCTCGGCAGGCTCGTCACGGGCGGGCTGCTCACCGAGGAACGGCAGGGCAGGCACCGCTACGTACGGCTGGCGGGTCCCCGCGTCGCGCAGATCGTCGAGGATCTCGCCGCCCACGTCGGGCCGGCCGGGACCGAACGCCCGCGCACGCTCCGGGAGTCGAGCGCGGTGTCCGCGATGGCTCGCGGCCGCACCTGCTACGACCATCTCGCCGGGCGCCTCGGCATCGCCCTCACCGATGCCCTCACCACCCGCGGCCTGCTCCGCCAGGACACCGGGTTCGCCCTCACCGACGCCGGACTGCGGTGGTTCGACTCCGTCGGCATCGGCCTCGACCTCACGGCCCGTCGCCCGCTCACCCGGGCCTGTCTGGACTGGACCGAACGCCGGCCGCACCTCGCGGGCGGCGCCGGCGCGGCCCTGTGCCGGCACGCCCTGGACGCGAAGTGGTGTGTGCGGGTCGGCACGGAGCGGGCCGTCAAGGTGACCCCCGAGGGCGAACGGGCCCTCGCGGAGCTCCTGGGCGTCGAGGCGGCCGCGCTGCGCTGACCTGCCCCTGCCCGCCCCTTCCCCGCGCACGGGGATGCGGCACCGGCGCCGCAGGCAGGCGTCCGAAATCCGCGAGACCTCCGCCCGCCCCCCGCCTAGCCTCAGGAGCATGATGAACACCTCCCGGCCCGCCCCGTCCACCGGGCGCACGCGGCTGCTCGCCGCGGGCGCCGCGACCGTCACCGTCGGACTGTGGGCCTCCGCCTTCGTGTCGATCCGCAGCGCGGGCGAGGCGTACTCGCCGGGCGCGCTGGCACTGGGGCGGCTGCTCGCCGGGGCCCTCGCGCTCGGGGGCGTCTGTCTGATCCGCAGGGAGGGGTGGCCGCCCCGGGCGGCCTGGCCCGGGATCGCGATATCCGGACTGCTGTGGTTCGGCTTCTACATGGTCGTCCTGAACTGGGGCGAGCAGCAGGTGGACGCGGGCACGGCGGCACTCGTGGTGAACATCGGCCCGATCCTCATCGCCCTTCTCGGCTCCCGGCTGCTCGGGGACCCGATGCCGCCCCGGCTGCTGGCGGGCATGGCCGTGTCGTTCGCGGGTGCCGTCGCCGTCGGTCTGTCGATGTCGGGCGAGGGCGGTTCGTCGGTCCTCGGGGTCGTCCTGTGTCTGCTCGCCGCGGTGGGCTACGCGGGCGGTGTGGTGGCGCAGAAGCCGGCGCTCGGCCGGGCCGGCGCGCTCCAGGTCACCACGTTCGGCTGCCTGGTCGGTGCCGTCGCCTGCCTGCCCTTCGCCGGGCAGCTCGTTACGGAGGCGGCGAAGGCGCCGGCCTCCGCCACGCTCAACATGGTCTATCTGGGCCTCTTCCCGACCGCGCTGGCCTTCACGACCTGGGCGTACGCGCTGGCCCGCACCACCGCCAGCCGCATGGGCGCGACGACGTACGCGGTGCCCGCGCTCGTCGTCCTGATGTCCTGGCTGTTCCTCGGCGAGGTGCCGGGGCCGCTCACCCTGGCGGGCGGGGCGCTGTGCCTGGCGGGTGTCGCGGTGTCGCGCTCCCGGCCCCGTGCCCGGACGGCGGCGGCCTCGGAACTCGTGCCTCCGGACGCCGGGACGGCGACGACCGCCCCGGAGCGCCGCCCCGAACCGGAACAGGCCTGATCCAGGGCCGGTGCCGGTCCGCCCGGTCCCGGACCGGCAACCGGCCCGGGATCGGGCGGGCGCGGCTAGAACACGACCAGGGCCCGGCCGCCCTTGCCCGCGATCATGTTGTCGAACGCCGCCGGGATGCCGTCGAGGGCGATCCGGTCCGTGACCAGGCTCCCGAGGTCCAGGCGCCCGGCCCGGACGTGCTCCGCGAGGACCGGCAGGTCCCGCGCCGGGTCGCAGTTGCCGTAGACGCAGCCCGCGAGGGTCCTGCCCCAGTGGAAGATCTCCAGCGCGTTGAAGGTGACCTGCTGGTCCTTGCCGCCGATGCCGACGACGGTGGTGCGGCCGCCGCGCCGTGTGGAGTCCCAGGCGCTGCGGATGGTCACGGCGCGCCCCACGCACTCGACGGCGACGTCGACGCCCTGCTTGCCGGTGAGGCCGCGGATCTCGCGCGCGGTGGTGTCGGAGGCGACGACGTAGTCGGTCGCTCCGGCGTCCCGCGCGAGGGACTCCTTCTCGGGCGAGACGTCGACGGCGACGATCTTCGAGGCACCCGCGATCCGGGCGGCCTGGAGGGCCGCGAGCCCGACCCCGCCGACGCCGAACACCGCGACCGTCTCGCCGGGCCGCACCTGCGCGCAGTGGTGGACGGCGCCGTAACCGGTGAGGACGGCGCAGCCGAGGAGGGCCGCGTCGGTCAGGGGGACTCCGTCCGGTGCGGGCAGGACGCAGTTCGCGGCGACGACGGTCTCCTCGGCGAACGCGGCCACGTTCAGGCCGGGATGGAGGTCGCTGCCGTCCGAGGCGCGGCGCGCGTACACGTCCGCCGTGCCGGCCAGGGCGTTGGCGCACAGCCACACCTCGCCGAGCGAACAGGCGTGGCAGGCGCCGCAGGACGGCGCCCAGTTGAGGACCACGCCGTCGCCGGGCGCGACATGGGTGACGCCCTCGCCGACGGAGACGACGGTGCCGGCGCCCTCGTGTCCGAGGACGGCGGGGACGGGCACCCGCATGGTGCCGTCGGACAGGGACAGGTCGGAGTGACAGACCCCGGCGGCGGCGAGCCTGACCCTGACCTGGCCGGGGCCCGGTTCGGGGAGGTCGATCTCGGCGATCTCCAGCGGAGCGCCCACGGAGGGAAGGACTGCGGCGCGAACCATGTGCGTGCTCCTGGGGCCTAGAACTGGAGGGACTTGGTCTGGAGGTACTCGGACAGGCCGTGCGATCCGAGCTCGCGCCCGACGCCCGACTGCTTGTAACCGCCGAACGGGGCGAGGGGGTTGAAGCGTCCTCCGTTGATGTCGACCTGCCCCGTGTCGAGCCGCCGCGCGAAGGCGACCGCCTCGGCCTCCTCGCCCGCCCAGACCGCGCCCGCGAGCCCGTACACCGTGCCGTTGGCGATCCGCAGGGCGTCCTCCTCGTCCTCGTAGCGGATGATCGACAGGACCGGCCCGAAGATCTCCTCCTGGGCGATCGACATCTCCTCGGTCACGTCGGCGAAGACGGTGGGGCTGACGAAGTACCCCTGTGTGTGCGGGGATTCGGTGCCTCCCGCGACGAGCCGCGCGCCTTCGGCCAGGCCCTTGTCGATGTAGCCGCGGACGCGGTCGCGCTGCTTGGCGTTGACGACGGGGCCGATGCGGTCGCCGTACTTCGCGGCGGCGGCCGCGGCCAGCTCGACCGCCTCCTCGTACTGCCCGGTGTGCACGAGCATCCGGGTCCAGGCGCTGCACGTCTGGCCCGAGTTGGACATCACGTTGGCGACCCCGACGGCCACCGCCTTGGCCAGGTCCGCGCTGGGCAGGATGACGTTGGCGGACTTGCCGCCCAGTTCGAGGGCGACCCGCTTGACGGCGGCTCCGGCCGTGGCGCCGATCCGCCGGCCGACCGCGGTGGAGCCGGTGAAGGAGACCAGGTCGACGTCCGGGTGCTCGGCGAGGGCCTGGCCCGCGACCGGACCGAGGCCGGTGACGAGGTTGAACACACCGGCCGGGATGCCCGCGTCGGTCACGGCCTCGGCGAAGAGCTGCGCGGTGAGCGGGGTGTCCTCGGCGGGCTTCAGGACGACGGTGCAGCCCGCCGCGAGCGCCGGGGCGACCTTGGCGACGATCTGGTGCAGCGGGTAGTTCCACGGGGTGATCGCGCCGACGACGCCGACGGGCTCCTGGTAGACGGTCGAGTTGCCGACCCTCTCCTCGAAGTCGTGCGTCGCGGCCAGTTCGGCGTAGGAGCCGGCGACCAGGATCGGCACGCCCGCGTGCACGGCCTGGGAGAACGCGAGCGGCGAGCCCAGCTCGGCCGTCACGGTCTCGGCGATCTCCTCCTTGCGCGCGACGAGTGCGTCACGGAGCGCGGCGAGCCGCGCGGCCCGTTCGGCGGGCGGGGTCGCGGCCCAGCCCGGGAAGGCGGCGCGGGCCGCGCGCACGGCGGCGTCGACGTCCTCGGCCGTGCCCGCCGGGACCCGGCCGATCACCTGCTCGTCGACGGGGTTCACGACCTCGATCGTGTCCCGGCCGGCGGCGGGGCGCCAGGTGCCGTCGATGTACATGCCGTCATGTGCCTTCATCGTGTTCCTCCCGGGCGGGGACGCGTCGTCCGGACCCTAAACTAGCGATGATAGTTTTGGGGCGCCAGGGGTGGCCGGCCCCAGGGCATCCTCGGGGGCCGTCCGTCAGAAGTCGACCTGCTCCTGGTCGTCGACCCGGCCCACCGACTCCTGGGCGAACGCCCGCTGGTAGGCACTCCGGATCTCCTCGATCCTCCGGTCGCTCGCAGCGGCCCGCGCGACCGGGTAGAGCAGCACCAGCTCGTACGACCGCTCCCGCTCGATCATGCCGTGCGCGTCCCGCCACTGGCCGCGCCCCTCCCGCACGGTGAGCCCGTCGGGGAACTCCGGCGTCACCTCGTGGTCGACGAAGTCCATGAACTGCCGGTCGGTGACGGCGGATCCGCCGTCGGGCCGCGTCGTGCCGAAGAGGAGCCGGGTCTCCACGTACGCGGCTCCGCGCACCGCGGCCCGCGGTTCCCCGTCGCCGAACACGGCATGGGTGGCGGGAGCGCCGGCGAGGAGCAGGACGGTGGCGGTGGCGGTGGTGGCGACCGGACGGGCGTGCAGACTGTGCGGGGTCATGCGGGTCTGCCTAGCGGAACTCACTCCTCCAGGTCCGGCAGCCGCGCCGGAGCCGGACAGATGCGTTCACCGTGCTGGTCGAAGACGAACAGATGCGCGAGGTCCACGAGGAGGGGGACCTGCATGCCGTGCCGCAGCTCGATGTCGGGCGTGGTGCGGACGACGAGGTCCCCGGGCAGCCGGCCCTCGGGCGGCGCCAGGTCGGGGACGTCGGGTTCCGCGTCCCCCGGATGCTCCAGGACCACCACCGGGCCGGCCCGCAGGGCCCCGGCGCGCTCCCGCAGCCGGTCGAGGACCGTGCCCTCGCGCCGCCGTCGCCGGACCGGGCGGGTCGGACGCGGCGACTCCAGCTCCGGTACGACGGCGGGCCGCGACCCCGTGTTGAAGTGGACGAGGACCTCGTGCCCCTGGTACTCCACGTGCTCGACGAGCCCGCTGATCGCCACCTCGCCGGGCCGGGCGGCGGACGGCTTCGCGAGCCGTACGGCCTCGGAGCGCAGTCCGACGATGACCTCGCGGCCCTGCTGGACCCGCAGCAACTGGTGGTCCAGGGACAGGGGTTCGGGCAGCCGGAGGTACTGCTTGCCCAGGCTGATCGACATCGCGCCGTCGAGCGGCGCCCGGACCAGGCCGCGCAGCAGGTTGATCCGCGGAGTGCCGATGAAGGCGGCGACGAAGACGTTCGCGGGCAGCGAGTAGACCGTCCGGGGCGTACCGAGCTGTTGCAGCACCCCGCCGCGCAGTACGGCCACCCGGTCGCCGAGCGACATCGCCTCCGCCTGGTCGTGGGTGACGTAGACCGTCGTCGTGCCCAGATCCCTGGTGAGCCGGGCGATCTCGGCCCGCAGGTGGTTGCGGAGCTTGGCGTCCAGGTTGGACAGCGGCTCGTCCATCAGGAAGGCGGACGGATGCCGCGCGATCGCCCGTCCCATGGCGACGCGCTGGCGTTCGCCGCCGGAGAGCTGGTTCGGGAAGCGGTCGAGGAGGTCCTGGATGCCGAGCATCCGGGCGGTGGCGTCCACCCGCGGGCGCGGATCGTCGCCGGGCGACTCGATGCGCAGCGGGAAGCCGATGTTGTCGCGGCTGGTCATGCTCGGGTACAGGGCGAAGTTCTGGAAGACCATGGCCATGTCACGCCCGGACGGCGGCAGGTCGTTGGCGTACTCGCCGTCGAGACGCACCTCGCCCTCGGTGACCTCTTCGAGTCCGGCGATCATCCTCAGCACCGTCGACTTGCCGCAGCCGGAGGGCCCCAGCAGGACCAGGAACTCGCCCGGCCGGATGTCGAGCGACAACCGCTCCACCACGCGGACGCCGCGTGTGTACGACTTGCTGACGCTGTGCAGGGAGATGGCGCGTGTCATGAGAGGTGCCCCCGGGGGCTCACTGGACGCCAGAGCGTGGTGTCGAACGTCCCGTGCGGGTCGTACGGGACGCATGAGTCACGGAAGTTAACGGACCGCGCACGCCCGGGGGAAGACATCCGGCGGGATCGGACCATCCGGTTCGGCACGGGCGTAAACGGACGATCAGGTACCGGTGGCCGCCGGTGCCCCGCCCGGTCCGGGCACCGGCACGTCGGACACCCGGGCGCCTGGCCGTAGGACTCCCGGCCACCCCGCCCGGACCGTCGGGCACGGCCCGGGCGGGCCGGGGCACCGGACCGCGGTGCGGTGCCCCGCCCGGCGCGACCGGCCGGGTGCGGCGGGCGCCCTCACGTGGTGCGGGCGCGCCCCCGTGTCTGAGTGAGGTGGGCGAAGACGACGATGTTGCCGGCGTAGCCCTTCCTGCGGTCGTAGACACCGCCGCACGTGATCAGACGCAGCTCGGGGCGCTGCCTGTCGCCGTACACCTCCTTGTTGGGGAAGCGTGCTTTCTCGTACGTCCTCACGGCGTCCACCGTGTAGACGGCGACCCGCCCGTCGGCGCGCCGGGCCTCGATCAGCCGGCCGACCGGCAGCCGCCCGAGCGCCGCGAAGACCGCGGGTCCCGTCCTGGTGTCGCGGTGCCCGACGACGACGGCCGTGCCCCGCTCGCCCGGCGTGGCTCCGCCCTCGTACCAGCCGACCACCTTCGGGTCGTCCACGGGCGGCACGGTCAGGCGCCGCTCGCGATCGAGCCGGACGGCGACGGCCGGGGCCGCCAGCCGGAAGTACGGGATGTCGATCGCCGTCGCACGCGAGCGCGGGAGCGGTGTCGGCGGCCGGACCGGCCGGGCGGGAGCGGTCCGGCCCGCCCGTGCCCCGCGCGGCACGCCGCCGGGCCGCCGCGCGTTCGCCCGGTCCGTACGTCCCGCGTCCCTCCCGGGCGCGGTGGCGGCGGCCGGGCCGGGGGACTCGGCCACGGCCACCGCCCCGGACCCCGTCGGCTCGTCGCTCCCCGCCCACCGGACGCCGCCCGCCACCAGTGCGGTGGCGAGCACGGCGGTCCGCGTCAGACGGTAGGCGCGCGTCCGGTACCAGGGCCTCCGGGAGCGCCTACGCCGCACCATCGGTACGCCGGCGCAGCCTGAGGTACACGACCCCCCCGGTCACGACCAGACCCACGGCCGCCGCGCCGGCGACCGGCGAGAAGTCCTGGGTGCGCGCGAGTCCGCCACCGCCCGCGGCAGGTCCGCCGTTCGGTCCGCCGTCGAGCCCGCCCGGTCCGGCGCCGGGACCGCCCTGTCCGCCCGTCCCGCCACCCGGAGCCGTCGCCGTCACCGTCGGGCTGGGGGTCGCGCCGGCACAGTCCACCTTGAAGACCTTGTGCTTGCCCGCGCCGTTGCCGCCCGCGATCGCCCAGGTCAGCTTGTACTGGCCGTTGGGAAGCACCATGTCGGCGGTCCGGCCGTGGCCGGACGCGGGGAGGGCGAGTGTGCCCGAGAGGACGGAGCCGTCGACCACGGGGGGCTGGGCCGCGATCGACCAGCTCACGGACTGACTCGGGTCGAAGTTGAAGGCGTCCAGGTAGAACTCGCAGACCTTCGGCTCGTCCCTCTGGTCGTCGACGGAAGTGGTCGTGCTGTGGACCTTGACGTCGCCGTTGTCGCCGGGAGCGGCGAATGCGGCCGGGGTCCCCAGAACAGCGGCGCCAGCGGCCGTGAGCGCCGCCAGGGCGACGGCGGCGCCCGCGCGTGCGGCGGCGGTGCGCGACGGCGCCGGCCGGAACGACAGAGGCGAGGTGGGCATGCACATCCTCCAAGTCAGATGATTTTCATACAAATCAGGCGTTCATCTGACTCTCTTTCACATCCGTCCGGAGAAGAGCGGCAACACCGCCCTGCACCCCGTCAGATATCGCTCTTGCGGCGCAACGGAACCCCTGTCCGCGCTCCCCCGGCACGCACCCGGCCGGGCTTCGCCGGCGAACGCAGCGCGATCCCCGAGGACAGCAGCAACAGCGCGCCGAGCATCACGAACGGTGCGGCCACGCCCGCGACTCCGGCCACCAGCCCCGCCGCGGCGGGCGCCGCCACCTGCCCCAGCCGGTTGCCCGTCAGTCGCAGCGCGAGCGCCGTGGAGCGGGCGCCGTCGGGGGCGGCCTGCACCACCGTCGTCATGGACAGCGGCTGACCGACCCCGAGGCAGAAGCCCAGGACGACGAGCACCACGGCCAGCGCCCACACCGGCAGCGGCAGCGCGACGCCGGCGCACAGGACGGCCGCCAGCAGACAGGTCACCGTGAGGAGCAGCGCGCGTCCCAGCACCCGCAGCAGAGGGGTCAGCACCAGCCGGCAGGCGATGGTGGCCGCCGCGCGCAGGCTCAGCAGCAGCCCCACCACGGACGGCGCGATCCCCCGGTGCTCGCCGACGACGGGGAGGTACGCCGTGAGGATGTCGGTGGCGGACAGCACGGCGAGGCTGACGAAGATGCCCGCGGGCACGCCCCTGGTGCGCAGGATGCGCCCCACGGGGACCCGATCACCCTCCGTGCCGTGCGACTTGACCGCCGTACGGTGCTCGATGCGCCACAGCGAGGTGAGCGCGACCGCCGCGAGCACGCCCGCGACGAGCAGCGCGAGCGCACTGGTGCCCGCCATGTCGGGGCCGCCGATCAGGGCGCCCGCCGCGACGGGGCCGACGAGCTGGCCGAGCGAGGCTCCGATGGTGAAGTGCCCGAAGTTGCGGTCCTGTTCGTGCGCGGCGGACCGGCGGGCGACGAGCGACTGTGCGCCGATCACGAAGCAGAGGTGGCCGAGTCCCATCACCCCGCTCCAGACCGCCATCGACCACAGGGTGCCGGCCACGCCGCTCAGCGCGCAGCCGCCGGATATGAGGACGACGCCCAGCGACAGCAGCGGCGCGCACCGGCCGTGGTCGGTACGGCGGCCGAGCGGCACTGCGGCGAAGAGGGGCAGCAGCGCGTACACACCGGCGATCACACCGATCGCGCGCTCGTCCGCGCCCAGCGCGAGGGCCCGGTAGGAGACGGCGGGCCGGGCCATCGACACCGCCCCCTGCGCGAAGCCGAAGGCGATGACGAGGCGCAGCAGCCAGCCCCTGCCGGGCCGCTCGCGAGGTGAGGCGTCGGGCATCAGATGATGCCGAAGAGGATTCCGGCGCCGAGCACCACCAGTGAGATGAGCGCCGCCCACTTCACCACGAACCGCGTGTGGTCGCCGAACTCGACCTTGGCCATGCCGACCAGGACGTACACGGCGGGCACCAGCGGGCTCGACATGTGCAGCGGCTGGCCGACGATCGAGGCGCGGGCGATCTCCAGGGAGGAGACGCCGTGCGCGTGTCCGGCCTCGGCGAGGACCGGGAGGATACCGAAGTAGAAGCCGTCGTTGGACATGAAGTACGTCAGCGGGATGCTCAGGACGCCGGTGACGAAGGCCATGTGCGGGCCCATGCCGTCGGGGATGTTGTCGACGAGCCAGCCGGCCATGTGGTCGACCATGCCGGTGCCCTGGAGGACGCCGGTGAACACGGCGGCGGCGAAGACCATGCCGGAGACGTTGAGGACGTTCTCGGCGTGGGCGCCGAGGCGGGCCTTCTGGTCGGGCATGTGGGGGAAGTTGACGGTGAGCGCGAGGGCGGCGCCGAGCAGGAAGAGCACCGGGATCGGCAGCCACTCCATGATCATGGCGGTGAGGAGGGTGACCGTGAGGAGCGCGTTGAACCAGTAGAGCCTGGGGCGCAGGGTGGCGCGTTCGGGGTCGAGTCCCTTGAACGCGTCGTCCTCGCCGGACGGGTCGGCGTCCGCGTCGGTTCCGGAACCGGCCCCACCGGTGCGCACGGGCCTGCCGGCGTCACCGCCGCCCGCGGCGACGAGCACCGTCTCGGCCTCCTGCGGCTCCAGCACCTCGTCGAGGGTGAGCACGCCGAGCCGCTTGCGCTCGCGGCGGCCGAGGACGAAGGAGAGGGCCAGGACGCCGAGCAGGCCGACGGCGAGCGCGGGGATCATCGGCACGAAGATGTCGGACGCGTCGACCTTGAGCGCGGTGGCGGCGCGGGCGGTCGGGCCGCCCCAGGGCAGCGTGTTCATCACGCCGTTGGCCATGGCGGCGACGCCGGTCATCACGACGAGACTCATCTTCAGCCGCTTGTACAGCGGGTACATCGCCGAGACCGTGATCATGAAGGTGGTCGAGCCGTCGCCGTCCAGCGACACGATCGCGGCGAGGACCGCGGTGCCGACGACGATGCGCAGTGGATCGGCCTTGCAGAACTTGAGGATCCCCCGGACGATCGGGTCGAAGAGGCCGACGTCGATCATCACACCGAAGTAGACGATCGCGAACATCAGCATCGCCGCAGTCGGGGCGAGATCGGTGACGCCGTCGATGACGTAGTCACCGAGGTCGGCGCCCTTGCCGACGAAGACACAGAAGAGTGCCGGGATCAGCACGAGCGCCGCGATCGGCGACATCTTCTTCAGCATGATCAGGACCAGGAAGGTCGCGATCATGGTGAAGCCGAGGATGGTCAGCATGAGTGGATACCTAACGTTCGCCCTTGAACATCCCACCGGGCAGGCGGTGCGACGACGTTAGGTCCCGTCAAACGGCGTTAACAAGACGTTGACACGCGAGCAATAAGCGCAAAACTCCAGGTCACAAGGTTGCGGTGAGTTCGACCGGTACTCCGTTGAGGACCGCGTTGCCCGACAGCGGGTCGAGCAGACTGCCGTCGAGGAGCTGGTTGACGTTGACTCCGGGGGCGGCGGAGGCATGCCGCATGCGGGTGCCGGGGCGGTCGTGGCCCCAGCCGTGCGGCAGGCTCACCACGCCCGGCCGGACGCCGTCGGTGACCTCGGCCGGGGCGACCACCTCTCCCCCGGCGCCCTTCACCCGTACGTCCGCTCCGTCGCGCACCCCGAGGCGTTGCGCGTCCTCGGGGTGGATGTGCAGGGTGCAGCGGTTGGTTCCGCCGGTGAGCGCGGGCACGTTGTGCATCCAGCTGTTGTTGGAGCGCAGGTGACGGCGGCCGATCAGGACGAGCCCGTCGGGGCGCTGCGCCAGCGCCTCCCGTAGGCGCGGCAGATCGTCCGCGAGGGGCTGCGGCAGCAGTTCGACCTTGCCGCTCCTGGTCTTCAGCGGCTGCGGCAGGCGCGGTGCCAGCGGGCCGAGGTCGATGCCGTGCGGGTGCGCGAGCAGCTTCTCCAGGGTCAGCCCGTCGGGCCGTACGCCGAAGCCGTCGCCGTAGGGGCCGAGGCGCAGCATCATGTCGAGCCGCCTCTCGGGACCGGTGTCCCCGGTGAGTTGTGCGGCGAGTTCGCGCGGGTCCCGGCCGTGCACGGGCGAGTGCTCCTCGTGGACCGCCTTGCCGAGGGTCTGGTCGATCACCATCGTGTCGACGGCGGACGGATCCGCGCCGTGCATGCCGGTGGCGGCCAGGATCAGCCGGGCCAGGATCTCCGACTCGGCCATCCGGCCGGGCTCCAGGGGCACGGCGGGGCGGGTGTAGCGGACCTGGTTGCGTACGGCGAGGGTGTTGAACGCGAAGTCGTGGTGCGGGCTCTGGGAGGGCGGCGGCGGGGGCAGCACGACATGGGCGTGGCGCGAGGTCTCGTTCAGGTACGGGTCGACGCTGACCATGAAGTCGAGCGAGTCCAGGGCCTTGTCGAGCCGCGCGCCGTCGGGGGCGGAGAGCACGGGGTTGGCGGCCACGACGACGAGCGCGCGGACCGGCTCGCCCTCGGCGGTGGCGGTGTCGATCTCCTCGGCGAGCGCGGAGAGCGGCAGCTCGCCCTTCGCCTCGGGATGCCGGCGCACGCGCGAGTGCCAGCGGCCGAGCGCGAAGCCGTGGCCGGGTCCCGCGGGCCGGGGCGACTTGTCGGTGGCGGCCTGCGGGAAGAGGGCGCCGCCGGGGCGGTCGAGGTTTCCGGTGAGGATGTTGAGGACGTCCACGAGCCAGCTGGCGAGCGTGCCGTGCGGGACGGTGCAGCTGCCGATGCGCGCGTACACGGCGGCGGTCGGGGCGGCGGCGAGTTCGCGGGCCAGGGCCCGGATCGTGTCCGCGTCCACGTCACAGGCGCCGGCGACCGCCTCCGGGGTGAAGTCGGCCAGCTCGGCGCGCAGTTCGGCGACGTCCTGGACGTGCGGAGCGAGGTCCCCCAGATCGACGAGGTCCTCCTCGAAGAGAACCTGTGCCATCGCCGCGAGCAGCAGCGCGTCGGTGCCGGGCCGGATCGCGATGTGCCGGTCGGCGAGCCGTGCGGTACGGGTGCGGCGCGGGTCGATCACCGTGAGGGTGCCGCCGCGGGCCTTGAGCGCCTTGAGTTTGCCCGGGAAGTCGGGGGCGGTGCACAGGCTCCCGTTGGATTCGAGCGGGTTGGCGCCTATGAGGAGCAGGTGGTCGGTGTGGTCCAGGTCGGGCACGGGGATCGCGTTGGCGTCGCCGAACAGGAGCCCGCTGGAGACGTGCTTGGGCATCTGGTCGACCGTGGAGGCGGTGAACAGGCTGCGGGTGCGCAGGGCGGCGAGCAGCACGGGCGGGTAGAGGGCACCGGCCATGGTGTGCACGTTGGGGTTGCCGAGGACGATGCCGACCGCGTTCGGACCGTACCGCTCGGCGACGGGGCGCAGTCCCGCGGCCACGGCGTCGAAGGCCTCCTCCCAGGTGGCCTCGCGCAGCTCGCCGTCCTTGCGGACGAGGGGCGTGCGCAGCCGGTCCGGGTCGCCGTCGACCGCGCCGAAGGAGGCGCCCTTGGGGCAGATGAACCCCTTGCTGAACACGTCGTCGCGGTCACCGCGGGCACCGGTGACGCGACTCCCCTCGACGGTGAGGGTCAGCCCGCAGGTGGCCTCGCACAGGGGGCAGATCCGCAGGGCGGTGCGGGCGTCGGAAGTGGTGCCGGAGGTGCGGGACACGGGTCCTCCCGGAGGGCTGTGGCGTCGGTGGCACACGAACTGGGGCCCGAGCATACCGACCGGTATGCATGGAGGGGAGGGGTGTCGGGAACCCGGTCGGAAATTCGCCGGCCGTTCGGCACGGTCACGGACCCCGCACGCCTGCCGTACGCCGCCCCGCGTGGACGCCGTACGCCCACCCCGCGCGACACCGGCCGAGCGCCCGCCGGCACGCACCTCGTCCGGCCGCCGGCACGTACGTCGTACGCCCGTCGGCACATACGTCGCACGCCCGCCCGGCACAGGACCGGCGGCAAGGTGCCGGACCGTCCGCGCGCCTTCCCGCCTTCCCGCCTTCCCGCCTTCCCGCCTTCCCGCCTTCCCGCACGGGCGACGTCTGCGCGCCGTGCCGGATCCGCGTACGGCGGACGCCCGCGCGCGCCTCCACCGGGCACGGCCGGGCGCCCGCCCGCGCTCGTACGGTTCAGTCGAGGACCCTGGCCAGGTACGCGCGCAGCAGCTCCCGGGTCTCCTCGATGATCCGCTCGTCCCCGTTCGGAAAGACCCGGAAGGCGAGGTGCACCAGGGTGTCGGCCGTCTCGACCGCGATCAGGAAGGTGCGGCGCAGATCGTCGTCCGGGGTGCGTCCGAGGTAGCCGGAGAGCAGGTCGGTGAGGCGGTCGGCGACACGGGTGTTGGGCTCGGAGTAGCGGGAGCCGACGGGGATCTGGTTGCCGAAGTCGACGAGGGAGAAGCCGGGTGCGGTGCGCTTCATGGCCAGGTACTCGTCGAGCACGGCGTCCATGGCCGTGCGCCAGCCGGCGCCCTCGGCCGCCGCCAGGCGCGCCGTGACACGCTCGGTGTAGCGCTCCAGATTGCGCTGCGCGAGCGCGTCGGCCATGGCGCGCTTGTTGCCGAAGAAGCGGTAGACGGAGCCGATGGGCACGCCGGCCCGCTGGGCCACGGCCCGGGTGCTCAGGCCGTCGTAGCCGACCTCGTCGAGGAGGTCGGCGCAGGCGTCGAGGATTCTGGTCAGTCGTTCGGCGCTGCGCCGCTGTACGGGCGCTCTGCGCAGCGAGGTCGCATGGGGCACGGGCTTCATGATGCCTTTCCGCCGGGATCCGGTGAACCTCCCGTATCAGTACGGCCCTCGATGCGGTGGGCACTCATCTTCTCGGCGGAGCCGGGTACGACGGCGCGCGAGACCCATGGGGCGGACGTGAGACGTACGCCGCGCGGGACCCCGCCCGCCCTGGTGAACCCGTCGGCGTACGGGGACCTGTCGGCGGTCACGGCCCCGTCGTCGGCGCGGGCCGGCCCGGCGGCCGACGTGGACACGTCGCCGGGTACGGATCCGGCCACGGACGTGGATCCGGTCACCGAGGCGGACCCGGACCCGGGCGCCGACAGCGACCCGTCGGTGGCCGTGTCCGTGGACCCCCCGGTCGGCGTGGCCCCCGCGGCGCCCGGCGTCCCGGCCTCCGACGCCGTGATGTCGGCGGTGCTCTCGACGGGCTTGCCGCGGACGGCCCACACGGTGCCGTCGTCGGCGTACAGGCGCGCGGTGACGTGATGGGTGCCGCGTGGGACGAGCCGCCCGGCGAGGTGGTACTCGGCACTGCGGAGCCGGGCGATGGTCCGGCCGTCGACATAGAGATGGGCGATGCCGCGACCGGCCGCCGGGACGGGGCGCGTACCTGCGGGCGAGAAGCGGAAGTTGCGGACCTCCAGGGTCACGTCCCAGCTGTCGTCGGAGTCCGGCTGAACCTCGATCGAGACATACGGCGCCCCTTCCTTGTCCACCTCGCGGTAGTTCCGGCCCTCTTCGTCCATCTCGTCCAGCACCTTGCCCACGGGCGAGACCGACGGTCCGTCCTCCCGCTCGTGCGCGTCGCCGGAGCCGCAGCCCGACGGCCCGCCCAGCAGCGCGCAGACCGCGAGCGCGGCAAGCAGTCCGCGCGTCCTCGACATGCCTGGGAGCGTAGAACACGGGTCCGACAGCCGGATCCCCCTGGAGTCGGGTTCTTGCACGGTACAGCGGCCCCTGAGGACTACGTCGGTGCGCTGATCGGACCGGGGCCGGCCGACGGAGGTTGACCGGAGCGGACCTCTTGCGCACGGAATCCGCGAATCCTACGGTGATGCATAGGAATCAGGCGCGAGGGAGCGATCATGAGCGGGGACGCCAGGAAAAGGGCCGAGGGGCTGACCTACCTCTCCGGTTTCGGCAACGAACACAGCTCGGAGGCGGTGCCCGGGGCCCTGCCGCACGGCCGCAACTCGCCGCAACGGGCGCCGCTCGGGCTGTACGCGGAGCAGTTGAGCGGTACGGCGTTCACCGAACCCAGGGCGCACAACCGGCGCTCCTGGCTGTACCGGATCCGGCCGTCTGCCGCGCACCCGGCGTTCACCCGCACGGACAACGGAGCACTGCGCACGGCGCCCTTCACGGAGACCGTGCCCGACCCGAACCGCCTCCGCTGGAACCCGCTGCCGGAACCCGCCGAGGGCACCGACTTCCTCGCGGGCCTGTGGACGCTCGGCGGCAACGGCGACGCGGCACAGCGCACCGGCATGGCGGTGCACCTGTATCACGCCAACTCCTCGATGGAGCGGGTGTTCAGCGACGCCGACGGCGAGCTGCTGATCGTGCCCGAGCGCGGCGGGCTGCTGCTGCACACCGAGTTCGGGCTGCTGCACGCGGAGCCGGGCCATGTCGCGCTGATCCCCCGCGGCGTGCGCTTCCGCGTGGAGCTGCTGGACACCGCGCCCGACGGCGGCGCGAGCCCGGCGGCCCGCGGCTATGTGTGCGAGAACTACGGGGCTCCTTTCCAGCTGCCCGACCTGGGCCCGATCGGCGCCAACGGCCTGGCCAACGCACGTGACTTCTTCGCGCCGGTCGCCGCCTACGAGGACGTCGAGGGCCCGGTCGAGGTGGTGAACAAGTTCTGCGGCAACCTGTGGACCGCGACGTACGACCATTCGCCACTCGACGTGGTCGCCTGGCACGGCAACCACCTGCCGTACGTCTACGACCTGCGCCGTTTCAATGTGATCGGCACCATCAGCTACGACCACCCGGACCCGTCGATCTTCACCGTGCTGACCTCCCCCTCGGACACCCCGGGCCTGGCCGGGGTCGACTTCGTCGTCTTCGCGCCGCGCTGGCTGGTGGGCGAGGACACCTTCCGGCCGCCGTACTTCCACCGGAACGTGATGAGCGAGTACATGGGACTCATCGAGGGCGCGTACGACGCGAAGGCGGAGGGCTTCGTGCCGGGTGGTGGTTCGCTGCACAACATGATGTCGGCGCACGGTCCCGACCGGGAGACCTTCGACCGGGCGAGCGCCGCGGAGCTGCGTCCGCACAAGATCGACGACGGGCTGGCGTTCATGTTCGAGACCCGCTGGCCGGTCACCGCGACGGCACAGGCGGCGCGGGCGGAGCACCTGCAACAGGCCTACGACGACGTGTGGCAGGGCCTCCAGCGGCACTTCCGTCCGACGGACTGAGATTCACCACCCGTTGCATTCGACGCCCGCGACCGGTACGGATACCCTCGTGACCTCCTTCGCCCCGGACTCGATCGTCCTGAACCGCAAGCTGCCGCTCTGGTATCAGGTGTCGCAGTCCCTGCGCGCGTCGATACTCGGCCGCTCGCCCCAGGACCCGCTGCGCCTGCCCACCGAGGAGCAGCTGGCGGGCCACTACGGGGTGAGCGTGCTGACCATGCGGCAGGCGCTCAAGGAGCTGGAGGACGAAGGGCTCATCACCCGCCATCGCCGGCGGGGCACGTTCATCGAGCCGAGCGCGCAGCGCGGCGCACCCGTGCGGCTGCTCGGCTCGGTGGACGCGATCGTGGCGCAGCAGTCGGGCATGACGACGCGGCTGCTCGACCACGGGTCGGTGCCGGTGTCCGCCGAACTCGCCGAGTACTTCCCGGATCTGGCCGAGGTGGGCACGTACCACCGGCTGCGCAGCGACGAGAAGACGGGCGAGCCGACGAACCATGCGCGCAACTACGTGCGTCCCGAGCTGGCCGCGCTGATCGACCCGGAGGATCTGGTGCGCTGGCCCATGACCAAGGTGCTCCGGGACGTGGTGGGGGTGCGCATCAGCCGGATCACCGACACGGTGGAGGCGCGGCTCGCGGACCCGGAGACGGCGCGGCTGCTCCAGGTGCCGCTGCTGAGCCCCATCCTGCACTACACGGGCATCGTGCACGGCGAGGACGGCCGCGCCCTGGACGTGGCCCGCATCCACTACCGCGGTGACCGGTTCTCCTTCACCGTCACCCTCGACGCCCACTGACGCATGCCGCACCAAGGCGGCGGGCGGCGGCCACGTCGTACGATGCCGGGCGTGACGCACGACGACGCCCCGCTGCTCGCGGACCTCATGCCGTGGTCCGTCGCACCGCCGAGGCTGGGCCGGGGGTGGCCGACGGCCCCCGACGCGGCGTCCCTGAAGGCGCGGTGGGACGCCCTGCTGAAGGCGGAGGGCCCGGACCGCGAGGCGCTGTTCGAGCCGACGCGCTCGCGCACGACGCAGTCGGCCGTCGGCCAACTGCCGGGGCAGTCGACCGGGACGGGCCGGCTGGCGCGCGAGTCGGGTCCGTGCCCGGAGCCGGTGCGCGTGGTCCACGGCCCCTTCGACGAGCAGTGGCTGATCCCGGACCACCGGCTGATCGACGCGGCACGGCCCGAGTTGTGGCGGGTGGCCGACGCACGACAGGTGTTCGCGGTGGAGCAGCCGGCCGGGTCCGATCCGTCCGGGCCCGTGCTGCTCGTCTCGTCGGCGCCGCCCGTCGTCCCGCCGCCCGCGAAGGCTGTCCCGGGCCGGACGCCGACGCCCCGTTCCGGTCGCGTCCGCCCGCTGTACCGGAGGCCCGGGGGCCTGGAACCGAACCTGGCGCCCGGCCTGCTGGACCATCTCGGCACCCGGCTGGGCCACTCCCCCGAGCCCCTGGACTTCCTCGCCTGGACGGTGGCCGTCGCGCGGTCCGGCCCGGACGGGCCGGTGGTCCCTCTCACGGCGGACCTCCAGGAGTGGGCGCACGGCGTCGAGTTGGGCCGCCGGATGCTGTGGCTGATGCGCCGCGACGGCGAGCGTCCCAAGCTCCCCGGCGGCCGTCGCCCCTATGTGCGCGCCCCGCTGCCCGCCCGCCCCGTCGACCTGCGCTACGACCGTGACGAGGAGGCCCTGCTGCTGGACGAGGGCCGGATCTCTCCGGTGCCCCCGCAGGCCTGGGACTTCGAGACGGGCGGAGTCCGCGTGCTGGAGCAGTGGTTCGCGGCCAGGACGGCGGCGACGGAGCCGGGCACCCTCGAAGCGGTGCGGCCCGCCGGCTGGCCGCAGGCCTGGACCTCCGAGCTGCTGGAACTCGTCACGGTGCTCACCCTGCTGGCCGAACTCCGGCCGCAGCAGCGGGACCTGGCCGTCGGGGCGCCCGTCACCGCGGACGGGCTGCGCACGGCGGGCGTCCTTCCGGTGCCGGACGCGGCCCGCAGGCCCGCCTCCGTCCTCGACCACCACGAAGAGGGCCCGGAAGGCCAGTTCGCCCTGATCTAGGGGGTTTCGTTTGGATCAGCTCGGATCAGGCCACGGCATCCGGTGGGGTGCATCGCAAGGCGGAGGACCACCCGCGTACTGGGCGTACTCGGGTGGTCCGACAACGCGGCGAGGTGCCGTGCCGGGCGTCGCGGACCCGGGCTGATCCAAACGAAACCCCCTATCGCACCGGGTGCGCGGGGTCCGCCCCGAGCCGGCGCACCGGGTGCACGGCCCTCGCGGGTGTCACCCGGCCCGTGCGGGGTCGAAGGCGTCGAGCACCCGGCTCAACGCCCTTTCGAAGACCGCCTCCAGGTCGATCGGGCCCGCGTCCTGCATGACGGCCGCGGCCATCCGCGGGTAGGCGCCGGTCGACACCTGCCCGATGAGGTAGGAGATCCGCATCGCGTTCTCCTGCTCCTCGGACCACGGCAGGGTGCGGGCGCGTTCGGCGGTGGCGAGTTCGTTGCCCACGTACGTCGTCACGACGCCGTTGAGCATCGCGATCAGCTCCATCTTGGTGCCGTAGGGCATGTCGAGCGGGTCGAGGCAGGCCAGACAGTGCTCCAGGTAGCGCAGGGCGTTGGGGCTGAAGCCGTACACCGGGGACATCAGGCGCGGCATCCAGGGATGGCGGTGCATGAGGGCGCGGGTCTGGTGCGCGACCGTCGTCATGTCGGCGCGCCAGTCGCCGGAGGGTTCCCGGATCTCGTGCTCGCCGCTGATGGCGTCGACCATCAGCTCGTACAGGTCCTCCTTGCGCGGCACGTAGTTGTAGAGCGACATCGTGCCGCAGCCCAGTTCGGCCGCCACGTGCCGCATCGAGACCGCGTCGAGTCCCTCCGCGTCCGCGATCCGCACGGCCGCCGCCGCGATGTCCGCGCGGCTGCGGGCCGGCCGCGGGCCGCGGCCCGCACGCTCCGGACGGGCCCAGATCACTTCGGGTACGGCGTTGCGCCCTGCCATTGGTCGATCACCTCGCGACCATCCTAGTTACGTACAGCGTACGTAGTGCGCTATGGTGCCCCTATGACTACTACGTACGCTGTACTTAGTGAGGGTCTGGAGAAACGGTTCGGAGAGGTTCGGGCACTGCGGGGGCTGGACCTGGCCGTGGCGCGGGGCACGGTCTGTGGAGTGCTCGGGCCGAACGGCGCGGGCAAGACCACGGCCGTACGCGTGCTCACCACACTGCTGCGGCCCGACGCGGGCTCCGCGCGTGTCGCGGGCCACGACCTCGTCCGGGAGACCGGCGCCGTCCGCCGCGCCATCGGGGTCACCGGGCAGTACGCGTCGGTCGACGGCGATCTGACCGGGCGGGAGAACCTGCGGCTGTTCGCGCGGCTGCACCGGATGCGGGACTCCGGGGCGCGCGCCGCCGAACTCCTCGCACGCTTCGGGCTGACCGAGGCCGCCGACCGGCCGGCCTCCACCTACTCCGGCGGCATGCGGCGCCGGCTCGACCTGGCCGCGAGCCTGGTCCGCCGCCCCGAGGTGCTGTTCCTGGACGAGCCCACCACCGGGCTCGACCCCACGAGCCGGAACCAGATCTGGGAGGCCGTGCGCGCCCTGAAGGACGACGGCACGACCGTGCTGCTGACCACGCAGTACCTGGAGGAGGCCGACCGGCTGGCCGACGACATCGCGCTCGTCGACCGGGGCCGGGTCGCCCACACCGGCTCGCCCGCCGGGCTCAAGGCGCTCATCGGCTCGTACGCCGAGGTGGTCGTGGCCCACGCGGACGCGCTGACCGGGGCGGCCGGGGTGCTGGACCGGCTCACGGGCGGTGAGCCGTCGTTCGACCGCGAGCGGGGCGCGGTGGGCGCCGTCACCGCCGACCCGACGCTGACCCTGCCGCGCCTGGTGCGCGAACTCGACGCCGCGGGGGTCCCGTTGCTCGACGCCAGCCTGCGCCCGCCGACCCTCGACGACGTCTTCCTCCGGCTGACCGGAGAGCGGACCGGCACCCCGGCCCACGTGAAGGAGCCCGCGACATGAGCACATTGGCGTACGACGGCGGCGCGATGCTCGGCCGGCAGCTACGGCGCATCCGGCACAACCCGGGTCTGCTGATCCTCACCCAGACCATGCCGATCACGATGCTGCTCTTCTTCGGATACGTCTTCGGCAGCGCGCTCGCCACGCCCGGCCAGGAGTACCGCGCCTTCCTGGTGCCGGGACTGATGGTGGCCACCGCCGCCAACGGGATCATGACGGGTATGTTCCAGGCCGCGCAGGACTCGCACCGCGGCGTCATGGACCGCTTCCGTACGCTGCCGATGAGCCGGGCCGCCGTGCCGCTGGGACAGGCGGCCGCGGACGTGGTCGTCACCGCGGCCGGCACGGTTCCGCTGATGCTGGTGGGGCTCGCCGTGGGCTGGCGGATCGAGGGGTCGGCCCTCGAAGCGGCCTGCGGGGTCGGGCTGTTGCTGCTCTTCCGGTTCGCGACCACATGGATCGGCATCCTGCTGGGCCTCCTCTCGCGGAGCGAGGAGGCGGCGGGCCAGCTGGGCGGGGCCACCTTCGTCCTGCCCCTGCTGTCGAACGCCTACATCCCCACGGACAACCTGCCCGGCTGGCTGCGCACGCTCGCCGAATGGAATCCCATCAGTGCGGTGACCACCGCGCTGCGGGACCTGTTCGGCAATGCACCGGCCCCGGCCGACGGCGCCTGGCCGGTGACACATCCGGTCGCCGGTTCGCTGGCCTGGTGCACCGTCATCGTCGCCGTGTTCCTGCCGGCCGCCGTCCGCCGGTACGCGACGGGCGGACGGTGACCGGCGTACCGAACGCCCGCATCTGGTCCCCGTGCCGCATGGTGCCGCCGGTCGGGCACTGGGTGCTCATACGTGGGCGGTTCGCAGCTGCCTGGGAGCGCACCGCCCTGGGGTGCACCAGCCACTGAATCGCGCGGGCGATCAGTCACCCTGGGCCCCGGAAAGTTGCCTCGTCAACATCCATGCATGACAAAGGTGTGAGGGGCAGGCCATGATCCACGGCATGCAGTCACACCCGAAGTCCCAGCCGCTGCCCCTGGAGGGCATCACCGTCGTCGCCGTCGAGCAGGCCGTCGCCGCCCCCTTCGCGACCCGTCAGCTGGCCGATCTCGGCGCGCGGGTCATCAAGGTCGAACGCGTCGACGGCGGGGACTTCGCCCGCGGCTACGACACCGCGGCGGCGGGGCTCGCCTCGCACTTCGTGTGGTGCAACCGGGGCAAGGAGTCCGTCGCCCTCGATCTGAAGGACCCGCGCGGGCTCGACGTCGTGCACCGGCTCGTCGCGGACGCGGACGTGTTCGTGCAGAACCTCGCGCAGGGGGCGGCGGCGCGCCTGGGCCTGGACGCGGCCACCCTGTGCGCGCGGCACCCTCGGCTGATCGCCGTGGACATCTCGGGATACGGGGCGTCCGGACCGTACGCCGGCAAGCGCGCGTACGACATGCTCGTGCAGTGCGAGGCGGGGCTCGTGTCGGTGACGGGCACGCCCGAGCAGCCGGTCAAGGCGGGGATCCCCGCGGCGGACATCGCGGCGGCCATGTACGCGTTCTCGGGGGTGCTCGCGGCACTGGTGCGGCGCGGCACGACCGGTCGCGGCGGCCCGGTGGAGGTGTCGATGCTGGACGCCCTGACGGAGTGGATGGGGCATCCGCTGCATCACGCGATGCACGGAGGAACACCCCCGGCGCGCACGGGGCTGGCACACGCCGTCATCGCGCCGTACGACGCCTATCCGACGGCGGACGGCGGACGGGTGCTGCTGTCGGTGCAGAACGACCGGGAGTGGCGGCGTCTGGCCCACCAGGTGCTGGGGCAGCCGGATCTGGCGGACGACCCGGCGTACGCGACGAACGCGGCGCGCGTCGACAACCGGGAGCGTACGGACGCACTGGTGGCGAAGGCGCTGGAGGTGCTGGACACGGACGAGGCGGTGGCCCGGCTGGAGAGCGCGGGTATCGCGTGCGCGCGGCTCAGGGACCTGTGGGAGGTGGCGGAGCACCCGCAGCTGGCCGCCAGGGACCGGTGGCGCGAAGTGGACTCACCGGTGGGGCCGTTGCGGGCGCTGCTGCCGCCGATCACGCTGCCGGGTGGGGAGGAGGCGCGGATGGGGTCCGTACCCCGGCTCGGGGAGCACACCGGGCCGGTGCTGCGGGCGCTGGGGATGGCGGACGCGGATGTCGCGGAGCTGCAGCGGGAGGGGGTGGCCCGCTGAGTCCGGTGACTCGACGAGGGGTGGTGACCCGCGCCCCGGTGTGGTGACCCACCGGGCGCGGCTGCCTGCCGTGGGGATGACGGACGTGGAAGGGCAGCACTGCGCCGTGGCGGTGGGGCCGCCGGAGCACGGGTCGGGGAACGCCGGTACCGACGGCCGTCAGTGGCCGCCGAACAGCGAACGGCGCAGCCGCCTGAGCGGTGCGAAGAGCGAGACCCGCCGCACACGCGCGACCCTGCCGTTGCTGTCGTGCGCGGTGTCACGCGCGGTGAGCTCACGCATCAGCGACGTCGCCTCGGCCGTCTCACGCTGCGGAACGGCAGGACCGCCCAGCACCGCGAGATGGCGGTCGAGACGCGAACTGGTCGCGCTGCTCCCGCAGGTGATCGCAGGGACACGGGCCCTGCTGCGCACTGTTATCTGTTCCATGTCACTCCCCACCCGTACGAGTCCACCCGGCCCGGGCAGGCTAACCCTATCGCCCCCTCATGGCACTCGTGTATCGCGGGCGCAGGATTCACCTTCCCTGTAAGGGTGTTGACGATTACTCTCCGAATCCAACCGATTCCAGGGCGAGTTGGACAACCGGCTGCGTAGTGGGCTGCGCTGACCCTCCGTGAGGCTCGACCGTCACAGCGAGTGACGTCGCGCGGGTGCTGAGATCGTCGGCGACCAAGGGCGTGTCGCCGTCGAAGAGGCCGAGGGAGAGCGGATTCTCGTTGGGGCGCATGAGCCACAGCTGATGCACGCGCCCTCCCGAGGGAGTGCCCAGTCCGCTCACTGTCACGACGGCGCGCCGCTCGGACGCGGAGGCGACCACTCCGATTCCTCGCCCCTGCGCGTCGCGTTCACTGGTCGCACGCGCGTCGGGCGCCGCCAGAACGTGGGCGATCTCACGTGCCTGCGCACGCTCCCGGTCGAGTTCGTCCCGGGTCTGTGTGGCCTGCACGGCGAAGAGCGAGGCGACGACGAGGGCCGCCGCGGCCGTGGCGGTGGCGAGCGGCGCCATCAGGGGCCGCAGCCGGGGTGCACGCGCGCGTGCGGGCTGCCAGTCGTCGCGGGCACGCGAGGACGACTGCGCCGGGCGGGCACGGGACGGCTGCGGGGCGGGATCCTGGGGTGTGGTGCGCACGGCGGCCAGCACCCGTTCGCGCAGCACGGCCGGCGCCGGTGCCGCCGTCGACCAGGCCAGCCGTACGGCGTCCTCGGTCAGCGCGCGCACCTCTGCGGAGCAGCGCACACAGCCCCGCAGATGGCGTTCGAAACGGCGCCGCTCCTCGGGTTCGAGGGCGTCGAGGGCGTACGGGGCGGCCAGCGAGTGCAGATCGCGGCGCATCAGCCGGTCGAGGAAGCTCATGCCGCACCTCCCAGGCACTCGCGCAGCCGCGCCAGACCGTCCCGCATGCGGGTCTTGACGGTGCCGAGCGGCAGCGAGAGCCGTTCGGCGACTTCACGGTACGTGTAGCCGTCGTAGTAGGCGAGGGTCACCGACTGGCGTTGCAGCGAGGTCAGACGGTCGAGACAGCGGCGCACCCACTCGCGCTCCAGCCCGGCCTCGACCTCCTCGGCGACCTGGTCGAATGCCGGGTGGTGCGCGCGCCGCCCCTCCCGCTGCTCGCGCTCGGTGGCCGCGCGGGCGCTGCGCACCCGGTCGACGGCCCGGCGGTGCGCGAGGGTGAGGATCCAGGACAGCGCACTGCCACGCCCCGGGTCGAACCGCGCCGCGGAGCGCCAGAGTTCGAGCAGCACCTCCTGAGCCACCTCCTCCGTCTGCGCGGGGTCCCGGACCACGCGGCGCACTAGTCCGAACACCGGACCGGACACCAGTCCGTAGAGCTCCTCGAATGCCTTCTGGTCACCTCCGGCCACGAGCACCAGAAGTTCGTCCGCCTCCACCCGTCCCCCTCTCCGGCCGCACACGGCCCGTCCTTTCCCCTACGTGTTCGCAGCGAGCGCGTCTCTGGATGGGTTACGGATCAGCGGACCGAAAACGCGGGTCCGGCGCAGAAGAAACGAGCGTCCGGTGAAACGAGCCGCGCGAGCCGCCGTAAAGACGTTTGGGATTCGACCAATCCACCCCGGCGACCGCTCCGAATGGCGTGCGTCAGGCAATTGGGACGTGAGGACGGACGGCATGACACCTATCTCCAGGAGTGGCGCGGGACGCAGGAGTCTTGCGACTCTCATCTGTGGTGCGCTGGCCGCCGGGGGGCTCGCAGCCGCCGGCGTGACCGCGTTGGAACCGGGGGCGGCATCCGCCTCCAGCCACCGGGAGGCTCCGCTGATCTCGGGGCAGCCCCAGTACGACAACACGGACGTGTACGCGTTCGTGAGCCCGGACAAGCCCGACACGACCACCATCGTGGCGAACTGGATCCCCTTCGAGGAACCCGCCGGCGGACCGAACTTCTACACGTTCGCCGACGACGCCCAGTACGACCTCCACATCGACAACAACGGTGACGCGCAGGGTGAGTTGGTCTACCGCTACACCTTCAGGACGCACCGCAAGAACGGCGACACCTTCCTCTACAACACGGGTCCGGTCACCAGCCTCGACGACCCCGACCTGAACATCACGCAGACGTACGACATCGACCTGCTGCGGCTGCGCGATCAGAAGCTGGTGTCGCGGACCAAGGTGGCCGACGACGTCCCGGTGGCGCCGTCGAACGTCGGCAAGGCCTCGATGCCGGACTACGGCAAGCTCCGCTACCAGGCCGTGCACAAGCTCGCGGGCGGTTCGACGACCTTCGCGGGCCAGGCGGACGACCCCTTCTTCCTGGACCTTCGCGTCTTCGACCTGCTCTACGGCGGCAACCTGAGCGAGGTCGGGCGGGACACGCTGAAGGGCTACAACGTCAACTCCATAGCCCTCCAGGTGCCGAACGACATGATCCGCGAGTCGGCGGGCCAGCCGGTCGTCGGCATCTGGTCCACCACCCAGCGCAAGGACGCGCACGGCGACTGGACCCAGGTCTCCCGGCTCGGCATGCCGCTGGTCAACGAGGTCGTCAACCCGCAGAAGGACAAGGACAAGTTCAACGCGTCCGCGCCGTGGAACGACGGCCAGTTCCTGAAGAACGTGACCAACCCCGAACTGCCGAAGCTCATCGAGGCGATCTACAAGATCAAGGCGCCCGCCGAGCCCCGCAACGACCTGGTCGACGTCTTCCTGAAGGGCGTGAAGGGCCTCAACCAGCCGCCGAACGTCCGCCCGGCCGAGGAACTGCGGCTCAACACCTCGATCAAGCCGACCATGCACCCCAAGCGGCTCGGTGTGCTCGACGGCGACAACGCGGGCTTCCCGAACGGACGTCGGCTCTCCGACGACGTGATCGACGCCTCGCTCCAGGTCGTCGAGGGTGAACTGGTCGGCTCCAAGAACGACTTGGGCGACGCGGTCGACAAGAACGACAAGAAGTTCGAGAAGTACTTCCCGTACGTGGCCGAGCCGACCTCGGGCTCGCGCGGCGCGCTCGCCAAGGGCACGACCAGCGGGACCGACGTGCGCAGCCAGCTGGGCGACGCGCTGAAGCCCGCGGGTGCGACCGGCAGCGGCACGGACACCACGCTGATCGCGGCCTCCGCCGCGGCCGGCGCCGCCGGGTTCCTGCTGATCACCACCGGATTCCTGTGGTGGCGCCGGCGGATGCACAACCGGGCCTACTGACCCGGTCCACCGACTGGCGCGGCCCGCACGCAACCGTCCCCCACGGCGCGGGCCGCGCCGTCATCAGCTCGGCAACGACCGTTCCCGCACAGGTGTTTCGCACCGGACCTTGAGGAGAGGGCATGTCCCCGCGTACGAACGAGAGCGCGCCGGAGAGCGAACGCGGCGAGCCGTCGGTCGCGGCGCCCGAGACGGACGGCGTGTCCGTCACGTCCGACGGGGCCGCGCGGGCCGACGGGGGCGCACGGACCGCCGGAGCCGCACGGGCCGACGGGAGCACACCGGTCGGCGTGTCCACCGGGGACCCGGAAGACCTCGCGGGCCACAGGCAGGATGTCGACGCTGCGGACGGCGGTCACGCCGAAAGCGGCGCGGGCTCCGGGCACGTCGAAGGCGGCGCGGACAGCCCTCACTCCGAGGGCAGCGCCGACGGCGGGCACGCCGGACGTGCGGCCGGCGACAGGCACTCCGAAGACATCACGGGCGACAGGCACGGCGGAGGAACGGCGGGCGGCGAGGACGACGGCGTCGCGAGCGGCACGCCCGCCGAGGGCACCGCGAGCGGCGCGCGCGGGCAGGGCTCCGCGCACGACGACGAGCGTGTCGCCGCGGTGCGCCGGCTGTCCGCCTCCGGACGGCGCCGACGCGCCGCCCAACTCGCCCTCTGCGCAGGCGCATTGGCCGTCGCCATGACTGCCGGGGCGATCGTGCTCGGGGCGGCCCGGGACAGCGGCGGGCGCGCCGTCGCCTCCGTGCCCGGCGCCGTCTCGCCGCAGCTGCTCGCCGGCGGCGACCTCGACACGAGCATCAGCTCCCTCCAGACCCATCTCAAGGCTCAGCCGAAGGACTACGGCGGCTGGGCGACGCTCGGCCTCGCCTACGTCGAGCAGGCCCGCACCAAGGGCGACCCCTCCCGCTATCCGCAGGCCCAGGAGGCGCTCGACCGCTCGCTGCGGCTGCGCCCCGACAACGACCCCGCGCTGGCCGGCCGCGCGGCCCTCGCCGCGGCACGGCACGACTTCACCGGCGCCCTGGAGTACGCGGACAAGGCCCTGAAGCAGAACCCCTACAGCGAGCGCGCCCTCTCCTCCCGTATCGACGCCCTCGTCGAGCTCGGGCGCTACGAGGACGCGTCGAAGGCCGCCGACCTGGCCGACAAGCGGCGACCGGGCGTCCCCGTCTTCACGCGGTACGCCTACGTCCACGAGCTGCGCGGCGACACCAGGACGGCCCGCCGGGTCCTGCGCCAGGCGCTCGACTCGGCGACCACCCGCGGCGACGTCTCCTACGTCGCCACCGCGCTCGGTCAACTCGCCTGGAGTCAGGGCGACTACGACACCGCCCTCACCTACTACGCACGAGCGCTGAGCGCCGACGACAGCTATCTCCCGGCTCTCGAAGGCCGCGCCCGTGCCCAGGCCGCCCAGGGCGACGAAGCGGCGGCGATCCGCGGCATGGAACAAGTCGTCGAGCGCTACCCGCTCCCTCAACCCCTTGTGGAACTAGGCGAGTTGTACGAGGACCGGGGCGCTGCGGGAGACGCCCGGAAGGCCCACGACCAGTACGCCCTGGTGCAGGCCTGGGTCTCGCTGGCACGCGCCAACGGCGTCAACGCCGACCTCGACACGGCCCTGGCCGCCGCCGACCACGGGGACCGGGCCGCCGCACTGAAGGCGGCGCGCGCCGAATGGGCCCGCCGTCACACCGTGCACACCGCGGACGCGATGGCCTGGGCGCTGCACGTCAACGGACGCGACGCGCAGGCCCTGCCCTACGCCCGCAGGGCCACCGCCACCGGCTACCGCAACGCCTCCTTCCTGTACCACCGCGGCATGATCGAGCGCGCCACCGGCCACGAGAAGGAGGCGCGCGCGTCGCTGCAGGCCGCCCTCGACCTGAACCCGGGCTTCTCCCCGCTCGGCGCCCGCGAGGCCCGTACGGCACTGGAGGCCGCGAAGTGAGGACCCGCCGACTGCTCGCCTCCTGCGCCGCCGCCTTCACCGCGGCCTGCGCGCTCGCGGTCGTCCCGGCCGGTCGGGCGAGCGCCCACCCGCTCGGGAACTTCACCGTCAACCGGTACGACGGACTCGTCGCCGCCCAGGGGCAGTTGCGCATCGACCACGTCGAGGACCTGGCCGAGATCCCGGCCACGCAGGCCCGGCCGCGGATCGACGAGCTGGGGATGACCGGCTGGGCGCGCGAGCGGTGCGCGACGGCCGCCCACGGCAGCGAACTCTCGGTCGGCGGGCGCGACGTGCCCCTCGCGGTCGGCGAGAGCCACGCGCGGGTAAGGCCCGGACAGGCCGGGCTCGACACCCTGCGCGTGGAGTGCCGGCTGACGGCGCCGCTGCCCGAGGCGGACACCGTGTCCCTGCGCTTCCGCAGCGCGGGGAGCGACCGGGGGCCCGGCTGGCGCGAGATCACCGCGCGCGGCGACCGGATGACGCTCACCGCGTCGGACGTACCGAGCACGTCGGTGTCCAAGGAGCTGACGGACTACCCGAAGGCGCTGCTCTCCTCGCCCGCCGACACCGCCACCGCCACCCTGCGGATCCGCCCCGGCGGGCCGGCGCTCACCGAGGAACGGCGGAACGCGCCCGCCGCGTCGGTGCTGCCGCGCGGCGCCGACCGGTGGACCGAGGCACTCGACGGCCTGGTGGCCCGCCACGACCTCACCTTCGGTTTCGCCGCGCTGGCCCTCGTCATCGCCGTCGCGCTGGGCGCGATGCACGCGCTCGCGCCCGGTCACGGCAAGACGCTGATGGCCGCGACGGCGGCGGCCCGCGGGGGCCGGGCCCGGCTCAAGGACGTCCTGCCGCTCGCCGCATCGGTGACGGTCACCCACACGATGGGCGTGGTCGCGCTCGGTCTGCTGGTCACGGCCGGTTCCGCCGCGGCGCCGACCGTGATCGCGTGGCTGGGCGTGGCGAGCGGGGTCCTGGTCACGGCGGCCGGCGCAACCCTCGTACGACGCGCCTGGCGGAACCGTTCGCACGGCCCCGCCCACGACCACGGTCACTCCCACGACCACGCTCACAGCGACGAGCACACGCACGACCACACGCACGCGGGCGCGCACCCTCACGGGCACGGGCACGACCACGAGCTCTCTCCGGACCACGGCCTGGACCACGACCGACCGCACGGGCACGACCACGACCACCACCACGACGACGACCACGCCCACAGCCACGCATCCGGCGGGACCCGCGCCCCCGAGCGCACCCGGCACGGCCAACGGCCCCTGGTCCTCGCGCACTCCGCCGCGCCCACCGCAACCGCCACCGCGCCGAGCACGGTCGGCACCTCGGACGCGTCCGACCCACGCGAACGCACCGTCGACAGCCCCCACAAGCACCAGCACGGTCACGGCCACAAGCACGACCGCATGCACGGGCACCCCCACTCCCCCGGCACCCCCCGCTCCCGCACCCTCGAACACACCCACGGCGGCTTCACCCACACGCACGAGATCGCGCCCACCCTGCGCGGCACGCTCCTGCTCGGCTTCGCCGGCGGCCTCGTGCCCAGCCCGTCCGCGGTCGTGGTGCTGGTCGGTGCCGCCGCGCTGGGCAAGGCGTGGTTCGGGTTCCTCCTGGTCCTCGCCTACGGCGCCGGGCTCGCGCTGACGCTCACGGCGGCCGGGTTCGCCGTCGTCAGGCTCGGCGGCGGGATGAGCCGGGTCCTCGCCCGGCGTCCGCGCTGGGCCGCGGGCCGCACCGCGGCCCTGGTGCGCAGGGCCGCGCCCCTGGGATCGGCGCTCGTCGTCGTAGCGCTTGGGGCTGGATTGGTGTTCAGGGGGGCCGCATCCGTACTCGGCTGAGCTACTTTTGTGGAGAAATCGCGCGGATGCGAAGAGGGGGCGCACGTGTCCGAAGACCCGGGCAGTGAACGTGTGATCGCGGGGCGCTACCGTCTGCTGTCGCCCTTGGGCGAGGGCGGCATGGGCACGGTGTGGCGTGCCCGCGACGAGGTGCTGCAGCGCGAGGTGGCGGTGAAGGAGGTCCGCGCCCCGGCCGGGCTTCCGGACCCCGAGGTCGAGCGGATGTACGCCCGGCTGGAGCGGGAGGCCTGGGCCGCCGCACGCGTCTCGCACCGCAATGTGGTGACGGTGTACGACGTGGCCACCGAGGACGGCCGTCCGTGGATCGTCATGGAGCTGGTCCGTGGCCTCGCCCTCTCCGATCTGCTGGACGCGGAGGGCCCGTTGGCCCCGGCACGCGCCGCGCACATCGGCGCCGAGGTGCTCGCCGCGCTGCGCGCCGCGCACGAGGCGGGAGTCCTGCACCGCGACGTCAAGCCGGGCAACGTCCTGATGGCGAACGACGGGCGGATCGTCCTCACGGACTTCGGGATCGCGATGGTCGAGGGCAGCTCGGCGCTGACGATGACCGGTGAGGTCATCGGCTCCCCCGAATTCCTCGCTCCGGAGCGGGCGCTGGGCCGCACGCCGGGCCCGGAGTCCGACCTGTGGTCGCTCGGCGTCCTGCTGTACGCGGTGGTCGAGGGCAATTCGCCGTTCCGGCAGAACACTCCGCTGAGCACGCTGCGGGCGATCGTCGACGAGCCGTTGCCGGCGCCGCGTCGGGCAGGTTCCCTCGGTCCCGTCATCGAGGGCCTGCTGGCCAAGGACCCGGCCGAGCGGATGACCGCGGACCAGGCCGAGCACGACCTGCGCGTCGTGGCGGCGGGCGGCGCGGCGCCGACCACGCGCCGGAACACACTGCCCGTCATGCCTCCGGGGCCGACGGGCTCCGACGCGCCGACGCTCGGCACGTTCGGCCCCGCTCCCCAAGGTCCACCCGGGCCCCGGGGCCCCGGCGGGCCGCTGTCGAGCACCGCGCCCACGACCGCCGCGCCCCGCGAACCGGACCGCAACCGCCGCGCGGCCGTGGTCCTGGTCGCGGGCCTGGTCGCGTTGGCGCTGGCCCTCGGCGGGCTGACGTACGCGCTGCTGAACCGGGACGGCGGGGACGGCGACCAGGGCAGTGGCGGCAGCAGCAGCGGTGCTCCGGGCAACGGCGGCGGGAGCTCCGGTACGGGTGGAACGCACAGCGAGAGCGGCAGCACCGCCTCGACCGGTCCGAGTCCCTCGACGAGCGCTCCCGGCGGCGGCCACGCGACGACCGCTCCGCCCGCGCAGTCCGTGCAGGTGACGGTCACCGGTCAGCACACCGACTATGCGGGCGCCTGCCCGCCGCCCGGGGACGGGGCGCCCTCGTTCACGGCGACGTTCACGGTGGGCCGTGTCCCGGTGGACGTCGAGTACCGCTGGGTGACGAAGTCGGGCGAGGTGACGGACCCCGGCTGGAAGACGCTGTCGTTCCCCGCGGGGGGCGGCAAGACGCGGCAGAAGACGGTCGTCGCGACGACGTACGACACGAGCGGGACGTTCCGGAACGAGATCGGCGTGGAGGTCCGGGCTCCGGTCCGGGTGACGTCGAACTCGGTCGCGTTCACCATCACCTGTGCGACGGAGACCCCGACGGACGGGGCCTCCGCCTCTGTGTCGCCCTGAGGGTCAGGCCGTTGAGGTGAGGACCGGCAGGTAGCCGCCGGAGTGACCGGACGCGGTCGGGTGGTACGACTCGCCGATGTTCAGCCAGTTCAGGCTGTGCAGCCAGGCGGCGCCGGAGCAGATCTCGTGCCCGGTGAAGGTGCCCCTGACGTCGCCGAAGGTGAAGCCGTGGTCGGCGGCACGCTTGGCGATCGCGCTGTCCAGGTAGTCGGCCGCGCCGTTGATCGCGGCCCGTTCGGTCTCCGAAAGGCCTGTGATGCAGCTGCCGTTGAGCTTGTAGAAGCGGGGGTAGCCCAGGACGACCACGTGGGCGGCCGGGGCCTTCGCGCTGATCGCCGAGTAGACGGTGTCGAGGTTGCCGGGGAGCGTCGAGTCGACGTACGCCTTCGCGGTGGCGATCCGTGAGAGGCAGGAGCTCTCCGACTGGAGCACACACGTCGTCATGACGTCGGAGAAGCCTGCGTCGTTGCCGCCGATGCTGATGGTGACCAGGCCCGTGGAGGAGCTGAGCGGGCCCAGCTGGTTCGCCGTGACATCACCCGTTCGGGCGCCGGAGCAGGCGGTGAAGTCGAACGACGAGGGTGAATGGGCGGCTGCCCAGAGGTAGGGATAGGCCTTCGTGCTGCGCTTGCAGTCGCCGCTGGAGCTGATGTAACTGCCCGCGCCGACACCGGAGGAGTAGCTGTCGCCGAGTGCCACGTATCCGGTGGCCGCGGCGGTCGAGGACGCCTGCGCCGTCGCAGCCCCGGTGAGGGCGAAACCGGCGGCGAGGAGGAGCGAGGTCACGTATGCCGTAATTCGGGAACGTCTCATGGAACCTCCCTTTAGCAGGATCTCTGCCACAACTTTGGTAGCAGCTACGCGTGTTGACTGGAAGTGTCCATGCCAAGAATTTTCGGCTCTTACCGTTGTTGCCCGAACGTCTTCACCGGCCTGTTCGTTGCCCTGACGACGCGTTCATGACCCTGCGTCAGATGGCGGCAGGCCGTCTGGGCGGGCAGGACCGTCACCGGCGGGAGAACGACCCGGATCGCCGGACCGGGCCTCCGAAGATCGTCCCGAACGAGGTGGAGCGGACCGATTCCGCTTGACAACTCCGTTGATCTGTAAAGCCGTTGCCCCCGCGAGACAGCGCCTTCGGGTAACGCATGTTCAAAGGACCCCAAGAACCGCCATGGGCGCCTTCCGCATCTTGACGACCCCCCGTCCGCTGCGCGACATTGAAGCCCGGCATCCGGCGCTTCAGGGGGCAAAGTCGCCAATGCAGACCATACGCATCAAGCCACCTTCATCAGGTGAAACAGAGGGGCCACGGCAGCATCCGGGGAGGGACCTGCTGCCGTTGCTCGCGGGCGCGGCCACCGTGATCGGCGGCGTCGGCGCGGTCCTCGCACTCGCCGACGTGGACTCACCGCTGCGTGGCCCGTTCACGCTGTTCTTCCTGCTCGCGGCGCCGTCCGTGGCCATCGCGGCCGCGCTGCGCGGACTGGAACCGTTCGGGCGCGCGGTGGCCTCCATGGCCGGCGCGGTCGCCCTCAACATGCTGGTGGCCCAGGGAATGCTGGCCGTGCACCGCTGGTCGGTCCGCGGCGGAATCGCGGCGGTGACCGCGCTCAGTTCCCTCATCCTGCTGCTGGTCCTCGCGCGCCGGCTGCGCCGTCGAACGGCGAACGGAGGGGCCACCTGAATTGATCACGAAATACGCAAACGGATGAGGAAAATCCGTTCGAGTCGTTAGGTAACGGCCAAACCAACAAAAACGTGAGGCCTCGTTCCAGGTCTTGCCATACAGACTCAATCGTCAATACCGTCGTACATCTCACCCGCATCGGTCCATCATCAGCGGCTCTAGGGGAGGGCTCAAGGACCGCGATGGTTCCCGGCGCGGGGCGCGGTTGGGGGGTGCCGTACTCGGTGGCCAGACGTATGCCGAGTCGTGCCGCGCGACCGGTTCCCGATTCCGGGGCCGGCCAGCTTTGCAAGCTCACGCGGCATGCACGGAGATCCATTTCGTCATGCTCAAGTGAGAACCCCCCTTTCGAACCGGACAAAGAGCCGGACCGCCCAGGGGCGGGCGGTCCACCGGACGAGAGGGACCAGACTCATGAGCTCAGTCCTGCGGCCCGCCTTTTCGGGCCAAGATCCGTCAATGGCGCGCAAGTACCGGCCGATCTCTTCTCACCTGGCCATTGCGCCTCCGGTGAGTGTCGTCATTCCCGCCATGAATGAGGCCGAGAATCTCCCGTACGTCTTCAAGACGCTTCCCGACTGGATACACGAAGTCGTTCTTGTCGACGGCAATTCCACCGACAACACCGTCGAAGTGGCCCGTGACCTGTGGCCCGACGTCAAGGTCGTCGAGCAGCGCGGAAAGGGCAAGGGCGACGCCCTGATCACCGGATTCGAGGCGTGCACCGGCGACATCATCGTGATGGTCGACGCGGACGGCTCGGCGGACGGTCAGGAGATCGTGTCGTACGTGTCCGCGCTGGTGTCCGGAGCCGACTTCGCCAAGGGCTCGCGCTTCGCCAACGGCGGCGGCACCTCCGACATGACGCCGATCCGCAAGCTCGGCAACAGAGTCCTGTGCGCGACCGTCAACGCCAAGTTCGGCGCCCGCTACACCGACCTCTGCTACGGCTACAACGCGTTCTGGCGGCACTGCCTCGACAAGATCGAGCTGGACTGCACCGGCTTCGAGGTCGAGACCCTGATGAACATCCGGGTGGTCAAGGCCGGTCTCAAGGTGCAGGAGATTCCCAGCCACGAGTACCTCCGCATCCACGGCAAGAGCAATCTGCGCGCCGTGCGGGACGGGTTCCGGGTGCTCAAGGTGATCCTCAAGGAGCGTTCCAACCGGCGCGCGCTGCGCCGCAGGCCGCACGCCGCCCAGCTCGACTCGGGCCGGGGAGAGACGTCTTGAGCGAGCCGGACATCTCCGTGGTGATCTGCGTCTACACCGAGGACCGCTGGCAGGACATCCTCGCGGCGGTCTCCTCGGTGCGGGCGCAGTCGCTGCCCGCCCTGGAGACGCTCCTCGTCGTGGACCACAACGCCACGCTCCTGGAGCGGCTGACCAGGGAGTACAAGGAGACCGATGCGGTTCGGGTGCTCGCCAACGCGGGCCCCCGCGGCCTGTCCGCGGGCCGCAACACCGGGATCGCCGCCTCGCGCGGCGGGATCATCGCCTTCCTCGACGACGACGCGGTGGCCGAGCGGGACTGGCTGCGGCACTTCGCCGAGGGATACGCGGACCCGCGGGTCATGGCCGTCGGCGGCCGCACGATGCCGATCTGGGCGTCGGGCCGCCGACCGGTCTGGTTCCCCGAGGAGTTCGACTGGGTGGTCGGCTGCACCTACAAGGGGCTGCCGCCGGGCCGGGTGCGCGTCCGCAATGTCCTGGGCGGCAACGCCTCGTTCCGTCGAACGGCGTTCGACGTGGCGGGCGGATTCGCCACCGGCATCGGCCGGGACGGCGACAGACGCCCGCTGGGCTGCGAGGAGACCGAGCTGTGCATCCGGCTCACCCGCGCCCGGCCCGACGCGGTCCTGCTGATCGACGACCGGGCGGTCATCCACCACCGGGTGCCCGAGGTGCGCGAGCACTTCCGGTACTTCCGCACGCGCGCGTACGCCGAGGGCCTGTCGAAGGCACTCGTCGCGCGAAGTGTCGGCGCCGACAAGGGACTCGAGTCGGAACGCCGCTACACGACCAGGGTGCTGCCGGCCGGCGTCCTGCGCGGGCTGCGCGACGCGGCACTGGCCCGGCCGGGCGGCGCGGGCCGCGCGGGCGCGATCGTCGCCGGGGTTCTCACCGCGGCCGGGGGGTACGTACTCGGGAGCGTCCGGGCGCGCAGGGGCGGAGCCGTGTTCTCGGTGGTCCCGGTGCGCACGACCGACGGCGGCCGCGGGGGCGGGGAGGTGGCGGCGTGAACGAACCGGTGCCGATCCTGATGTACCACTCGATCGCCCACTCCCCCAACGACGCGACCCGCGCCCTGTCCGTCGCGCCCGAGGCGTTCACCGAGCAGATGGCGCTGCTCGGCGACCGGGGCTTCACCCCGGTCGACACGGCGCGGCTTGCCGCCGGCTGGCGGTCGGGGGCCGCACTGCCCGTCCGTCCCGTGCTGATCACCTTCGACGACGGCTACGAGGGCGTGCACCGGCACGCGCTGCCCGTGCTCGCCAAGCACGGCTTCGCCTCGACCCTGTTCGTCTCCACCGGCTGGCTCAGGGGCCCGTACGACACCGGGGGCGGCCTCGACGCGATGCTGGACTGGGACCAGGTGCGCGAACTCGCCGGGGAGCAGATGGAGATCGGCGGGCACAGCCACACCCACCCGGAGCTGGACCAGATCACCGACGAGGCGCTCTGGTCCGAGCTGCTGCGCTGCAAGGAGATCATCGCCGACGAACTGGGCGCGCGCCCGGTCTCGTTCGCCTACCCGTACGGCTATTCCAGCCGCAGGGTGCGCCGTACGGTGCGGGAGGCGGGGTTCGCCCAGTCGCTCGCCGTCGGCAACGCCCTCGCGCGCCGCCGCCAGGGCCCGTACGCCCTGGAACGCGTCACCGTGCGCCGCACGACCGGCATCGACGAGTTCGAGCAGCTCGTCGAAGGCCGTGCGATAACCCGCAACTTCGCCCGGGACCGCGCCCTCACCAAGGGGTACGCCATGGTCCGAAGAGCACGACAGGTCCGCCGGAAGGCCATCCGTTCCCGTGTCTGACACGACGACCACAGCCCAGGCCTCCACACCCGCCGAGGCGCCCGAGCAGCCGCCGGCGCGCCGGTTCCGCCTGCCCGGCCGGAAGGGCAAGGGCGCCGGCGGGGGGAACCAGCTGTTCCGCAACGCCTACGCGCTGATGCTCAACACCGGCATCTCCGCCGTGCTCGGGCTCGGCTACTGGCTGATCGCGGCCCGCTACTACTCCGAGTCGGCGGTCGGCCAGGGCTCCGCCGCCATCGCCGCGATGAAGCTCCTCGCCGGCCTCACCGCGGTGACGCTGACGGGCGCGCTGGCCCGCTTCATCCCGGTCGCCGGGCGCAGCACCGGGCGCCTGATCCTGCGCACGTACGCGGGCAGTTCGGTGATCGTGGCGCTGGCCGCCGGGGTCTTCCTGCTCACCCTCAATCTCTGGGGCCCGTCGTACCGCTTCCTGCACGGACCGCTCAACGGCCTCGGGTTCGTCCTCGCGGTCGTCGCCTGGTCCCTGCTGACGCTCCAGGACGGTGTGCTGACCGGGCTGCGCAGCGCCCTGTGGGTGCCGGTGGGCAACACCGTGTTCTCCGCGGCCAAACTGCTGCTGCTCGTCTGTCTCGCCGCCGCGATCCCCACGACGGGCGTCTTCGTCTCCTGGGTCGCCGCGATCGCCCTGTCGGTGGTGCCGCTCGGGCTGCTGGTGTTCCGGCGGCTGGTGCCCCGGCATGTGAAGGCCACCGAGGGCCACGCGAAACCGCCCTCCCTCAAGGAGATCGGCCGCTTCCTCGCCGGGGACTACACGGGCTCCCTGTTCTCGCTCGCCGTGGTCTACCTCGTCCCGGTGATCATCGCGTCGCAGGTCAGCTCCGCCGACAACGCCTACTTCTACATCACCACCACGATCGGCGGCACGGTCAACCTGCTGGCGATCAACATGGGCGCCTCGCTGACCGTCGAGGGCTCGCACGACCCGGCACGGCTGGCCGCCAACACCCGGGCCGCCCTCAAGCGCATGGCCCGGATCATGCTGCCGGTGTGCGGACTGCTGTTCCTCGGCGCCCCGTTCATCCTGCACGTCTTCGGTGAGGGGTACGCGCACGCGGCGACCCCGCTGCTGCGCTGGTTCGCCGTCGGCGCGGTGCTGCGGGTCGTGATGGAGACGTACTTCGCGGTCCTGCGCGCGCAGAGCCGCACCGCGGGACTGGCCTGGTTGCAGGGCCTGCTGTGCGTCCTGGTCCTCGGCCTGACCGTGCTCCTGCTGCCCCGGATGGGCCTGACCGGCGCCGGCGTCGCGGAGATCTCCAGCCTCGCGGTGATCGTCATGATCGCCGCCCCCAGGCTGTACCGGATCGTGCGCACCGCGCCGCCCGCCGAACTGCCCGCGGACGCGGCGCCGGACGGCGACCTCGCCGACCTGGGGGCCCGCGAGGCGCCCGCCGCCAAGCCCCGCGAGGGGCGGCACGGGCCCGCGTGGGCGCTGGACTCGGACACCCTCGCGCTGGGCGTCCACGTCGACTTCGACCATCAGGAGCGCAGGCCGGACGTACGGCCGGGCCCGGGCACCCCGCCGACCGGGACGCCCAAGGCACGGCGGCCGGAGCACCGGCCGACCTGGGCCCTGCGGGCGCAGCCCGGCCCCTCGGTCGGGCTGCCCGTCGAGGCGCGCGAACCGGGTTCCGAGGCATCGCTGGGGCCTGCGGAGGCACCCGAGGTCGACGCGCCGTTCGAGACGGACGGCACGGACGGTGTCGTCGCGGTGGCACGCAAGCCGGTGCCGAACGTCTCCGCCGCCGCGGCGCGGCCGGACGCGGACCCGCCGCAGCCACCGGACGACGCCCTGCCGTCGCTGCGCGAACGGCTGCGGCACCCGTCCAGACCCGGTGTCGTCCTCGGCTGCCTGCTGATCTCGGCGCTGCTGCTGTACTGGGTCCCGGCGCTCGCCCTGGACGACCGCTCGCTCGACGAGATGGGCGGACTGGGCCTCATCTCCGTCCTGCCGCTCCCGACCCTGGTCGGGGCCGCCCTGCTGATCGTCGTCTTCGCGTCGCTGCTGTGGACCGCCCGCGAGCACCGCGGGCTGCTGTGCCTCACGCTGCTCGCCACCGTGGTGTCGCTCCACGCGCTGCCCGCGGTGATCGAGACCGAGCCGCGGTTCGCGACGGCGTGGCAGCACCTCGGCTTCCTCGACTACATCGACCGGACCGGGTCCGCGGTGCCCGACCTGGACGCCCGCTGGAGCTGGCCGGGCTTCTTCGCGGTGGCCGCGTTCGTCGCGAAGGCGTGCGGGGTCAGCGACCTCACCGAGGTCATCCGCTGGTGGCCGATGACCGTCCAACTGCTCTACCTGGCACCGATGTTCCTGCTGGTGCGCTCCCTGCGGGCCGGCTGGCGCGCCAAGTGGACCGGCATCTGGATCTTCGCGCTCAGCGGCTGGGTCGGCCAGGACTACTTCTCACCGCAGGGCTTCACCTATCTGCTCTACCTCGTCTTCGTGGCCGTCCTGCTCGTGTGGTTCCGGGCTCCGCGCGTGCTGTGGACGAAGGCGCGTCCCGGCGAGGCGGAGGTCGAGCCGACGAACCGCCGCCAGCAGGCCGTGCTCCTCATGGTCCTCACGGGGCTGTTCGCGGCGACCGTGCCCGCGCACCAGTTGACCCCCTTCGTGATGCTGGGCGTCCTCGCGGTCCTCGTGCTCATCGGCCGCTGCGAACTGCGCGGCCTGCCCATCCTGTTCGCCGTGCTGGTCGCGGTCTGGCTGAGCTTCATGGCCGAGCCCTACTGGTCGGGACACTTCGACGATCTGTTCGGCGGCGTCGGCGGCGTGGGCAGCAACGTGTCGACGTCGGTCTCCGGGCGCATCCAGGGCGGCAGCTCCTCGCACAAGCTCGTCCTGTACACCCGCGTCCTGCTCGCGGGCGGCGTGATGGCGTTCGCCTGCTGGGGCTGGTGGCGGCGGCGCGACCACAAGTACCGCGAGCGCTCCCTGCTCGTCCTCACCTTCGTGCCGTTCCTCGGCTTCGGCATGCAGTCGTACGGCGGCGAGATGGCCCTGCGGGTCTTCATGTTCGCGCTGCCGGGCGCGGCCCTGCTGGCCGGACTCGCGTTCTTCCCGCGCACGGGCATCACCGCGAAGGAGCGTGAGCGGGACCGGGTGAGCCTCGCACCGGTCGCCGCCCTGATGGCGGGACTGCTGCTCATGGGCGGCTTCCTGGTGGCCCGTTGGGGCAACGAGCCCTTCGAGCGGATCAGGTCGGGCGAGGTCGCGGCCATGAACTACGTGTACGAGCACGACGACCCGACGGTACGGCTGCTGTGGCTGAGCAACGACACGGTCGACAACGTGACGCCGGCGATGCCGTGGGGCGCGAAGGACATGGAGAAGGTGCAGTACGTGCCCACACTGGCGCCCGCCGACCCGGTGCTGGTCTCCGGGCTCGTGAAGGCCCTCAAGGACGCGGGCCCGAACTCGTACCTGATGATCAACCGCAGTCAGGTGGTCTACCTCGAACTGGACGTGGGCTATTCGGCGACGTGGGAGTCGCGGCTGATCACCCACCTCGACGACCGTCAGGAGCTGAAGAAGGTCCTGGCCAACGACGACGTCACCATGTACGCGCTGCGCAAGCAGCCCTCGGGCAAGGTCGAGAAGGCCGATCCCGGTCCGATCGGGCCCCAGGTCACCTGGACGCCGTGGTCGGTTGTGGGCGGCCTGGCGGCGATCGCGCTCATCGTGCTGCTGGCCGCCCGGGAGGTCGTCCGTGTCGCGGCACGGCCGAGCGTGCGGCAACTGCGCTGGCTGCAGAGCAGCTTCTGGTTCTCGCTGCCGCTGCTCGCGGTGCTGCTGGCCTCGATGGTGCAACGGTTCCTGACCATGAAGTAGCGCCCGTACCGAGGACGAGGGGGCTCACGCGGTTCTCCGCGCGGGCCCCCTCACTCGTGCGGCTCGGCCGGTGGCGCCTCCACCACGCAAGGGGGGCTCGGCATGTCGGCGCCTGCACCACGTACCCGGGGACTCAGCGCGTCAGCCACTTCACCTCGTACGCGCCCATCGCGAACCGTTTGCCGTCGACCTTCGCGCTGATCGAGCGGTCGAGCGTGTTGACCACGAGCACGGTCCTGTCGGTGGCGAGGACGCGGACGTTGGGCACGTCGTCCGCGGCGACGGTCACGGACCTGTACGCCGTGCCCGGTGCGAACTCCTTGCCGAAGCGGGTCACCAGGTCGTACATGGGGAGCTTCCCGCCCCCGCCGGCGGTGTCCGTCGGTGTCCACAGGCAGCCCGGGCAGCCGGTGCCCTTCTCGTCCTCCGGATTCCAGTAGAAGCCGGACGACGCGCCGCCCTTGACCATCGCGATCAGGCCGGCGGCCTGGACCGCCACGCGGTGGGTCTCGGACCAGCCGTTGCGCTCGTCCTTGCCGTCGGCCGGTTCGACGTAGTACTCGGCCCACCACAGCGGCAGGTCGTGGGTGCGCGCCCGCACCCACTCCCCGACCGCGGTGAGTTTGTCGGTGGCCGCGAACTCGTCGGGCAGCATCTCGTCGTCATTGGTGTAGCTGGAACCGTCGACGACGACGAAATCCGCTCCGGCCTTGTTCTTGTTCCAGTAGTCGAAGGCGTCGAGGACCCGCTGGTCCATGGCTCCCCAGGTGCCCTTCACCGTCGTGGACGCGCCTTCCTTCTGCCGCGGGTCGAGGCTGTCCATGACCAGGTAGGGCCCGCCGACCATGATGTCCTTGTCGACCTTCTTCAGCGCCTTGTAGACGAGGTTGTAGAGCTCGGTGTAGCCCTCGTAGTCCCAGCGGCCCTCGCTGTTGTTCCAGAAGCCCTTGAACTCGTTCCAGACGATGAAGTGGCGTACGTCCGGATAGCGCTTGGCGACGGTCGCGGCGAGCGCGGCGAAGTCCTTGTAGTGGGACCGCTCCGGGGCCGTCTCCAGGGAGGACTGGCTCCAGTCGGTGTTGCCGGCGCCCGCCTTGCCGCCCTTCATCCAGTCCGGTGCGCAGCACAGGGTGACGACCGGGGTGCCGCCGGTCTTGCGGACGAAGTCGATGCGCCGGTCCATCGCGGAGAAGTCGTAACGCCCCTTGGACGGCTCGGGATTGTCCGCGCCCCAGCCCATGATGTGCTGGTTCTGCGGCACCGACTGCTTCTCCAGCAGCCCCTCGGCCCGCTCGACGGCGGCGTCGCTGCCCTCGTCGGCACTGAACTGGGTGTGCGTGAAGCCCCAGCCCACGTCCGGCCGCAGCGACCCGGGCGGGGTGACGGGCGTGCCGTGCACCCTGTCCCCGTCGCGGGTCGTGCCGGCCGTGCTCCCGCCGTCCCCCGGAAGCGTGTTGAGCAGGGTCACCACCAGGGCCAGAGCGGCCACACCGACGCCGAGCAGCGCGGTGAGCCGCCACCGCCGTGCCCCCGAATTCCACCCATGACGTCCCATCATGGGCAACAGTAACCGCGGGTCTCCGCCGTCGGACAGATCCCGTGAGTGCACAGCCCTGTAACAGGATGGAAGGGACACACCGGAAGCACCGGACCTCGGGTGACACGCGCGGCGCACTACGGAAACCGGGTGCATGCGAAGCCCGTGTGACGGATCATGGCGGCATGTCTGCCAACCCACACGACGCTCTGCCGATCCGGCTCAACGTCGACGACAGCGACTCGCCGTCGGACGTCGTCGACGCGCTGTTCCTCGGCCGCTTCGCGACGGGCGAGCAGCCGCACTCGCACGCGGCGAACATCGACCGCGTACGGTCCGGGGCGACCCTGCTCCCGCCGGGCGCCCGTGTGCTGCGCTCCGCGCGCGACGACGACCGCAGCGCGACCCTCGCCGAGGGCGACGGCTGGACCCTTCTGGTCTCCCGCTGGAACCGCGGCGCCGACGTGACCGTGACCGCCACCAGCGCGGAGCTGGCCGAGAAGGTGCTCGGCCAGGCGACGGACGGCGCCGCGGACGAACCCGAGCCGCAGCCGGAGAACGTGACGATGGGGTTCTGGTACGTGTCGCCGCGCCGCGGCCCGTACCGCACGACGCGTCAGATCTCGGCCGGTACGTGGGAGGAGGTCCGCGCCAACTACACCGAGCCGGTGGCCGACGCGATGGACCACCTGATGAAGACGACCCCCGAGGACATCGCCGGCCGGCTGCTGCTCCTGCACGGCCCGCCCGGCACCGGCAAGACCTCGGCGCTGCGCACACTGGCCCGCTCGTGGCGCGACTGGTGCCAGGTCGACTGCGTCCTCGACCCCGAGCGGCTCTTCTCCGACGTCGGCTATCTGATGGACATCGCGATCGGCGAGGAGGACGCCACGGGCAAGGGCCGCTGGCGGCTGCTCCTGCTGGAGGACTGCGACGAACTGATCCGCGGCGAGGCGAAGCACACGGCGGGCCAGGCGCTGTCCCGTCTGCTCAACCTCACGGACGGGCTGCTCGGCCAGGGCCGCAACGTCCTCGTGGGCGTCACGACGAACGAGGACCTCGAGCGTCTGCACCCTGCCGTGGTCCGCCCCGGCCGCTGCCTCGCCCGTATCGAGGTCGGGCCGCTGACCCGCTCCGAGGCCGTCGGCTGGCTGGGCACGGAGGAGGGCGTCCCGCGCGACGGCGCGACCCTCGCGGAGCTGTACGCGCTGCGCCGGGGCACCAGCCCGACGTCGGTGCCGGACCAGCGCGACGGCGCGGACGCGGGACTGTACCTGTAGGCCGACGCCGGGTGCCGTGCGCACCGGTGGGCCGCCCCCGGGTGCGGTGCGCGCCGCGCCCGGGTGCGCCGGACGGTCCGGTGTTTTCATGGAGTCATGACCCTGTACGTCGGCACGTCGGGGTGGCAGTACAAGGACTGGCGCGGCGTCCTCTACCCGGACGGACTGCCCCTGCGGCTCTGGCTCGAGGAGTACGCGGCACACTTCGCGACGGTCGAGATCAACAACGCGTTCTACCGGCTGCCGTCGCGCGAGACGTTCGAGAGCTGGCGGGAACGCACTCCCGACGACTTCGTCGTGGCCGTCAAGGCGAGCCGCTATCTGACCCACATCAAGCGGCTGCGCGACCCGGAGGAGCCGGTGCACCGGCTGATGGACCACGCCGCAGGACTCGGCGACCGTCTCGGACCGGTCCTGCTCCAGCTGCCGCCCACGCTGCACGCCGACCCCGGACTCCTCGACGACTGCCTCGCCCGCTTCCCGTCGGGCACGCGGGTCGCCGTGGAACCGCGGCACGACTCGTGGTGGACGCCCCGGGTGCGCGAGGTGCTGGAGGCGCGGGGCGCGACGCTGTGCTGGGCCGACGTGCTGGCCCGGCCGGTGACCCCGCTGTGGCGGACCGCCGCATGGGGCTACGTCCGCTTCCACGAGGGCCGCGCCCGGCAGTGGCCGCGCTACGGCCGGCAGTCCCTGGCGTCGTGGGCGGGGCGCGTCGCGGACGCCTGGCCCGAGGGCCACGAGGTGTACGCGTACTTCAACAACGATCCGAACGGGGCGGCGGTCCACGACGCGGTCGCCTTCGCCCGCGCGGCACGCGCGGCGGGACTGACCGTCACGCGGACCCCGTAGCGTCGTCCGTCGGCGGACCGGGGCCGCGGCCCTCCGCACTCGGCGCGAGGCCGTCACGGGGAGGGTCCACGGCCCTTGTGCGGCATGGGCACTAGGCGCCGTACGCCGCCCGCAGGGCGTCCCGTGCCGCGTCGAGGGCCGCCGCCTCACTGAGCCCGAGACGGCGTACGCGTTCGGCGTACCCCTGGGCCGCGGTGGCGGCCTCGCGCGAGGCGGCGTCGCCCGCGGCGGCCACGAACGTGCCGTTGCGGCCCCGCGTCTCGATCACCCCGTCCGCCTCCAGGGCCCGGTACGCCTTGGCGACGGTGTTGGCGGCCAGGCCGAGCGACTCGGCGAGCCCCCGCACCGTGGGCAGTTTGTAGCCGACCGGCAGCGCACCGGAACGGGCCTGCTCGGAGATCTGGGCGCGCACCTGTTCGTAAGGAGCGGCCCCCTCATGAATGTGGATCTTCAACGTCACGCAGCGATTGTCCCGTACGCGCCGGAAAATGAGAGGCATCCGCCGTGACGCACGCGTAGCGTGCGGCCCCATGACAGTGATCGTCCGCGAGCTGCGCCTCGGAGACCCGGCGGACGCCGAGGGCTTCGCCCGCATCCGTCACCTGGCGCTCCCCTTCATGCTCTTCACGCCCGAGTCCATCGCCCATGACGTGGAGCACGCCCATCCGGACTCCCACTACCGGCTGTTGCTGGCCGAGGAGGACGGCGAACCGATCGGCACCGCGCACGTGGGCATGGTGTACGACAGCCCCGAGCAGGGCCAGGGCTCCCTCACCGTGTACGTGCACCCGGAGCGGACCGGACGCGGCGCGGGCGCGCTGCTGGTGAGCACCGCCGAGGAGCGGCTCGGCTCCCTGGGCGCGAAGAAGCTGCACACATGGGTGCTCGACAGGCCCGCGGACCGCGCCTTCGCGGAGAAGCGCGGCTACCGCGCCGGCCGCTCCGCGCACTTCCTCCGCTTCGACCTGGCGAACACCCCCCTGCCGCCGCTCCAGGAGACGCCCGCGGGCGTCGAACTGCGCACCGCCGCCGACTTCGCGGACGACCCGCGCCCTCTGTTCGAGCTGGACGCGGAGACACTGCTGGACGAACCGAGCGATCTCGACCGTGAGTTCACGGACTATGAAGCGTGGCTGAAGGAGACCTGGCACCACCCGCTCCTCAGTCATGAGCTGACGTCGGTGGCGGTGGTCGACGGCCGGCCCGCCGCGTTCAGTGCGGCCCGCACCGACGGCGGCACGCGCTACGGCACGGTGATGACGGGCACCGCCCGCGCCTTCCGCGGCCGCGGACTGGCCAAGCTCGCCAAGAACCACTCCCTGCACCGCGCCCGCGCCGCGGGCTTCACACAGGCGTTCACGGGCAACGACTCGGGGAACGGCCCGATGCTCGCGATCAACCGGTGGCTGGGCTACAAGATCTGCGCGACGGAGGTGACGTATGCCCGCGAACTCGTCTGACGAACGGCGCTCGTTGAGCGTCGTGCTCGTCAAGTACGGGCGTACGAAGATCAGTTACCCGGCCGAGCTGCTGCGGGACGACGGCAACCGGGTGACCGTGCGCGCCCCGTGGGCGGGCGACGACGCCCGCGACTTCGGCTTCGTGCGGTTCGAGCGGGGCGACGTCTTCACCGAGCACTACTGGCGCGACCGCTGGTACTCGGTGAAGGAGGTCCGCGACGCCGAGGGCGTGCTCAAGGGCTGGTACTGCGACATCACGCGCCCGGCGACGGTCTCCGGCGACGAGCTGATCGTCGAGGACCTCGACCTCGACCTGTGGCGCTCGGCCGACGGCAGGACCGTACTGCGCCTGGACGAGGACGAGTTCGCGGCCAGCGGTCTGGCGACCACCGATCCGGAGGCCGCCACCGCCGCCGAGCACGCCCTGGACGAGCTCGAACGCCTCGCGCGCGAGGGCGACTTCGAGTCCCTGCTGGCCTAGGGGGTGCCGTTCGGATCAGCCCGGGTCCGCGACACCCGGCACGTCCTGATCGGACCCGACACCGACGATGCCCCGGCCCCCGCCCGGCACCCGCCGGGCGAGGGCTCGACCCGGGTCATACGGTGGCGACCACCGCGTACCGCTCGTCGTCGACCTCGCGGCCCCACAGGCGCGCGTCACCCGACAGCGGTTCCACGGTCAGGCCCGCCACCAGGGGCTCCACCAGGGCGGCCAGCCGCTCGGCGGGCAGGCCGACCGGGCTCAGGGTCCCCCACCGGCCCTCGACGAGCACGAGCCGCCCGCCCGGGCGCAGCAGTCCGTGCCAGTGCCGCAGGACGCGCCCGGGTTCCGGCAGCGCCCACAGCACATGGCGGCAGATCAGCACGTCGAACCGCTCCTCGCCGACGGGCGGTGCCGCCGCGTCACCGAGGAGGAACACCGCGTCACGACCGGCCAGTTTGGCGCGGGCGAGCTCGACCATGCGGGGCGAGGCGTCGACCCCGGTGACCCGGTGCCCGCGCTCGGACGCGAGCAGTGACAGGCTGCCCGTCCCGCAGCCGACGTCGAGGACGTCCGACGCCGGACGCGGCAGCCACGCCGCCATCCTGGCCGCCCACGCCTCGCGTACGACCGGGTCGCGCAGGCCGTGGTCGGGCTCGTCGTCGAAGGTGACGGACTCCGCGTCCCAGTCGACGCCCGCTCCCGGATTCGTGTCAGTGTGATGCGTCATGGGCCCCAGGGTGACAGCCACCACTGACAGTCGATTCGTGACAGGCGCCACAGACAGATCCCGGCCGATGAGTAACTCTCCCGGAAAGGGTCTACCTCCGTACGACCGCGGAAATCGGTAGGCACAAGGAGGCAGCGATGCGCCGTGTGACCGTGCAGAAGCCCCAGAGGAAGTCGGACTCCCGTCGCGTGCGGGAGGAGACCGACGAGCGCCCCGCCGGGCGCCCCGAAGTCCGGAAGGACATCGCACGAACGTGGTGGCCGGACGGCTGATCCGGCGGCCCGACAACCCCCAGATCGTGACGGCCGACCGTGGCAACGGGCCGGGCCGTCACTCCCGACGCGCACCGCGCCGGACACCGGCCGCCGGTCCGGACGCGCACCGCGCATGACACCGGCCGCAGGTCCGGCCTCGCTCGGTGACAGGAACTGCCGTCGGTCCGTCCACGCCGCAGTGACCGCCCGGCGCCCGCCCCTTGGTCCGTCCGCACCGCAGTGGCCCGCCTTCGCCCGGACGCTCAGTCCAGCCGCTTGCGGTAGTGGACCCGGTCGTACGGGCCGTCCACGCGGCGCTCCACGACCTCGTACCCGTACTTCGGGTAGATCTTCTGGTTCTCCCACATCTTCGCGTTCGTCAGCAGCCGGATCTCGGGGAGCCGGAGCTCACGCGCGCGTGCCTCCACGAAGTGCAGAAGCCTGCGCCCCACGCCCGTGCCGTGCGCGTCGGGGCGGACGGCGATGATGTCGAGGTACAGATGGTCCTCGCGCGCCTCGACCACGACGAGCCCCGTCAGCGGCTCCCCCGTGACGAACACATGGCCCGCGGCCACGTTCGCCTCGTGATCCGCCTCCATGGGCGCCGGAACCAGCCCGATGCGCTCGATGTACGGGTGGAACGCCGTGTCGATCACGGCCTTCACGGCCGGCACGTCGGCGGAGACGGCCGGCCGGATCTCCTCTGCTGTCATGCCGCGAACGCTACCTACTTGATCGCGGCGTCAGTACTCCCCCGGCGCCACCGCCCGGCTCCCCCGCCGGCGCCGGCCGCGAGATCTCCGGCGCCGACTGCGAGGTCCCCGGTGCGGGGCGGCGCTCAGCCCCTGGCGTGCTCGGCGTCCGGCGTCGCCGCCGCCTCCCGCTGTGCCGGGATGACCGGGAGCGCGCGCAGCGCCATGCCCGCCCGGTGTCCGTCGGCCGCCGCGCACAGCGCACGGGCGGCCTCGTCGAAGCGGACGACGGACGGCGGGTCGGAGGGGCCCAGCAGGTGCTGCTTGAGCTCGTTGCGGGCCTCGGCGAAGGTGTCCTTCTCCGGCTCGCGCACGGACTCCAGCAGAGCCGGTATGCCGGAGGCGTCCGGAGTGAGGACGGCACCGGCCCGGACCGTCGGGAAGGTGTCGCGGAAGTCCTGCTCGGAAAGCCCGCTGGTGTTGGCGACCGCGTAGGGCTTCTCGCTCGCCAGATAGTCGGATATGACGCTGGAGACGTCGCTGACCAGCAGGTCGGCCACGTTGAAGCAGGCGTAGACGGTCGGCCGGGCCCCGACGACGACCTGGTGCTCCCACGCCGGGAACGAGGCCCAGTACGCGGCTTCCCAGGCGGCGGTCGCGGCGGCCACGGCCGCGGCCCGGCCGGGTGCGGGCACCGTCTGGACGAGCATCCGTTCCGCGTCGTCCGCGCTCGCCCGGAACGAGGACGTGGTCAGGCCGTCGAGTTCGGCGGACCGCCGGGCGAGTTCCGCCGCCGCGGAGGGCGCGGGCCGCTCGTCGGCGTGGTCCGCGGCACGCACGGCGTTCGCGGCGCGGATCATCTCCTGGATCCGGGTGTTCGCGACTCCCGCCCGGGGATCGACCGATCCGGTCAGCGGGTGCGGCTTGTACAGAAGACGGACCCGGGAATCGGCGAGGAGGGCGCGGACGATGTTCTCGCCGGCCTCGACGACCGAGGTGTTGCCCGGGTTGCCGTCCCAGCCCTCCCACGTGGGGGCGTAGAGGACGGTGGTGTACGGGCCCGCGGGCGCACCGGAGTACGGCTCGATCGCTTCCAGCTGCGGACGTCCGATCTCCACGACGTCCCGGTCGTCGACCCCCACGGCCGCCAGGGCGTACCGTTCGCGCGCCGCGGGACCGGCCACCCACACCTCGTCGTAGGCCTTCGCGTACGGGTTGCAGCTGGACAGCTTGTCGCTCTCGCCGTGATTGACGAACGCGTGCTTGATGGTGGGGATCCGCAGCACCTGCGAGGTCTTCCCCGAGTTCGACGGGTGGATCAGCGTCTTCAGCGAGGAGTGCTCCAGCCTCATCAGGTCGGCGACCTTCGGCAGGCACACGATCGGGATGTCGGTGGACGCGATGTGCTTCACCATGAAGCGCTCGCGCAGCACGATCAGCGGGCGGCCCTCCAGCCGGGCCAGCGGCTCCAGCCACATGTTCGCCTGGTAGGCCGAGCTCGTCCCGCCGGAGAAGTACATGCCCACGGTCGGCCGGTACTCGGCGAGCCATGCCTCGAACCACTCCAGCGCCTGCTCGCTCGTCACCGGCCTGCGTCCCTTACTCAGCCGCACCACCAGCATGCCGACGGCGACCGTCGCGCAGGCGACGGACAGGGCGATTCCCGCGGCGGCCCACCAGGCCGAGCCGCCCGCCGCGGTGATCACGAGGCCTGCCGCCGAGGGCAGGCCGAACAGGAGGAGCCGCTGCCCGGAGCGGTTCATCAGCAGCGCCGGTGGAGCGGCGCTCAGCCGCAGCGCCGAGGCGTCGATGTTCCGGGTCACCACGGGCAGGGTGCGGGTGCGGCGCACGAGGATCGCCAGCGCCTGGCAGGCGGAGTGCAGGGCGTAGAAGAGCAGCAGGCCGCAGACGAGAGCCAGGTATTTCTTCTCGTAGTCCTGATCCTCGATGCGGATCAGGCCGGCCACCATCAGGAGGTCGCGGACCACTTGGCGCACGAAGACGGTGGCGTGCAGCTTGCCGAGGGCAGCGGCCATGCTGCGCTGCCAGCGGTGCAGGGCGATGTCCGCCGCGAGTCCGACGGCGGCGGAGGCCACGAGGAGGGGGACGGACGGCAGGAAGGCGCCCACCGCCTGAGCGGCGAACGACACCGCGAGCACCGTGGGCAGGAAGAAACGTGCCGCCGCGGTGCGCAACCGGGCGGGCAGGGGCGATGCTGACACTTGGGGGGCTCCAGGCAACTCAACATCCTCGCGCGCGCTCGCCGACCGGCACGATCGGGCGACCCTGGCCGGAAGCAGCTGTGTGCGGATGTTCTCTCTTCAAAAAGGTGGTCGGACTTTATCTGCTGGGTGGCGGGAATCTACCTGCAGGTGGGCTGAAATTTACCTAGCGGTGTCCGACGTCACCCGGAGCACCGTCTCGCCGGTCCTCCGTGGGCCCGTCGAGCGTCCTCGGCCCGCACGGAGTCCGCTGCTTCTGGTGCTCGCCAGGACACGGAACGCGACATCGTGGCCCCATGGCAGCTCCCGCCCGGAGCCGCTCCACCGACCGCGTGGGCATGCATACGCCCACGGGGCCTTCAAGGCGCCGTTCGGCCTGCCGCCCGAACCTCGACGGGCGCGATCGAAGCGGCGCGCTCCAACCGGCGAACGAGCTGCCAGAGGACGACGATCGACAGCACAGCAGCACAGATGTACAGACCGTCGCCGATGATGATCTGCCGCAGGGCATGACGAGCCTGGTCCGCAGTGACAGCCTTCTTCAAGTCCCTGGAGGCATCGTTCAGCGCATACGAATTCGCTGCCACCAGGACAGAAAGCCACCACGCCGTGAGCAGGGGATGTCCGCGTCTGCGCTGCGATTCCGGCTGGCCGGCAGCCCACAGATCGTTGACGAACATCTTGGGCACGAAGAGCTGCGCCACCGGTACCACCCAGCCGAAGACCAGCCACGCCCTGCGCCGGCGCTGTCCCTGACGCCAGAGCACATCCGCGACGTCGCGCATGGTGGCGAGCCAGATACTGAACTGAAGCAGGGCCACGAGGAGCAGCCCTGTTCGCCAGCCCATCAGGTTCCTGAAATACGTGTCGACCTCGACCAGCGGGTTGTCGACGTAGGGCCCCGGCGTCATCGGCCCCACCAGCAGTCGGTACTTGTGCCACGCCGTCAGCCCGGCCGCGAGAGTCACCAGCGCGAACGCGGCGAGCGCGACGCCGGTGAACCAGGCCTGCCCGCGCGGCACCCTGACTGTTCCGACCACTTCACACCTCCTGGAGGCCGCCCGTTCGGACTCCTCGCAGGTCGGCAGCGGATCTTAACCCTCGGGGAGCGGATGGACCACGGACGGTGCAGCGAGTCGGGCACAGGCAGAGCGGGCTGCCGCACCCCCCTTCCTCAGCCCCCCGTTAGCCCCGCCTTAACGGCGCCATAAGGATCTCCCCCACCCCCCTCCAGCAGGCGATTTCCCGGTTTTTTGGGGCTAGTTTGCTGATCGCCCCCACGGGATCCACCCCACGCACCGAGGACCGTTTCCGAGGAGTTCCCTCATGTCTGCACGCCGCAAGGCCGCCGCCGTCGTCACCGTCGGCATCGCCCCGCTCACGCTCTCGGCACTGGCCGCCGCCCCCGCGTCCGCGCACGGCTCGATGGGCGACCCGGTCAGCCGGGTGTCCCAGTGCTACGCGGAGGGCCCCGAGAGCCCGAAGTCGGGCGCCTGCAAGGCGGCCGTCGCCGCGGGCGGGACGCAGGCGCTGTACGACTGGAACGGCATCCGGATCGGCGACGCGAACGGGCGGCACCAGCAGCTGATACCCGACGGGAAGCTGTGCAGCGCGAACAACGACGAGTTCAAGGGGCTCGACCTGGCCCGCGCCGACTGGCCGGCGACCTCCGTGAGCAGCGGCGCGTACACCTTCAAGTACCGCGTGACCGCGCCGCACAAGGGCACGTTCAAGGTGTACGTGACCAAGGCCGGCTACGACGCGTCGAAGCCGCTCGCCTGGGACGACCTGGATCTGGCGCACCCGGTCGCGACGGCCACCGACCCGGTCGCCTCGGGCGGCTTCTACACCTTCTCCGGCACGCTCCCGGAGCGCTCCGGCAAGCAGCTGCTGTACGCGGTGTGGCAGCGCTCGGACAGCCCGGAGGCCTTCTACTCCTGCTCCGACGTCACCTTCGGCGGCAAGAGCGGCAGTGGCGGCAGCGGTGACAGCGGCGGCTCGTCGGGCGGCACCGCTCCGGCGCCGACCGCCTCGGCGCCCTCCGAGGAGCAGATCGAGGACGGCACCGACAAGTCGACGGTCGAGCACCACGGCCACGGCGACAACGACGCCCGTACGTCCGCGGAGCCGAAGGCGGCCACGGACGCGGCCGGCGCGGACGCCTCGTCCGAGCCCGCCGGGGCGGGCACGGACGGCTCGAACCGGCCGGAAGCGGCCGGCTCCTCCGGGAACCTCGCCGAGACGGGCGGCGACGCCGGCACGCCCTACATCGCGATCGGCGGAGCCGCCGCCCTGGCGCTCGGCGCCGCGGCCCTGTTCGCCTCGGTCCGGCGCCGCGCGGTCACGGGGGGCCGCCGCGGCCGCTAGGCACGGGGAATCCGGGGGCTGTCCGGCGGCTCAGGCCGGACAGCCCCCGGCGGCGTGCTCAGCTGAACGCGGAGGCGCAGGTGGTGGCCTTGGCGTGCGCCGGGTCGAGGGCGTTCGCCACCTCGTGGAAGGCGATGCGGTCGAAGAGACCGATCGCCACGTGCTCGGAGAGGTCGAGCCCGCACAGGTCCTGCAGCAGGACGTTGTCGACGTCGGGCCCGCTGAGGAACTGCGAGCGGTACGGCGTGGCCACCTCGTCGTACTTGGTGGCGATGACCGTGTAGTGGACGCCCGCGACGGTGTCGCCGCCGGCGTTGAGCTTGGTCAGGAAGTCGGAGCCGGCGATCTGGTCCGCCAGTCCGGGAGTGGTCGCCTTCAGCAGGTCCTCGGCGCCCGGGAAGTACGGCAGCAGGTTGGTGAGGCCGCTGAGGGTGGTGCCGTGGTTGTCGGGCGCGATGCCGACGAGGGCGTTCACCTTGGCGGCCCCGCCGAGGAACTTGAGGTAGTAGCGGGGCATCATGCCGCCCTGCGAGTGGCCGACGAGGTCGGCCTTGGCTGCGCCGGTCGCGGCGAGGACCTTGTCGACGAAGACCTGGAGCTGTCCTGCCGACTTGTCGATGGGGCCGAGGCCGTTGAAGAGGGGCACTCCGGGCAACTGCCCGTAGTCGAGGGAGAAGACGCAGTAGCCGCGGACCTCGAGGTAGGGAGCGAGGGCCAGCCAGTTGTCGATCGAGTTCCCGAAGGTTCCGTGGACGAGGACGACGGGGCGGGGGTGGGCGGCGGACGGCTTGCAGGAGTAGTCGTTCCAGCCGTGGCTGGGGGCGGATTCCGCCTGGGCGGTGGCGGCGGGGACGACGGCGACCGCGGCGGTCAGCAGCAGCGCGGCGAGGGGTCTGAGCACTCGCTTCCAGGGCAGCATCGGGTGATCTCCTTGCGGCTCAAGGGAGTTGCGACGGCGTACGCCCTGTGATCCGGATCACGAGGATGCTGTTCACTCGTCAAGTTACGGGCGAGTAGCTCCGGTGTGAAGTTACGCGCGAGTAAAAACTTCCAGCGGTAATTAAAGGTGGCGGCTACACCCGATGAACCGTCACCAGGCAGGCCTGATGGGACCATAGGGCGCGATGCGGCCCAAACGGTCGTGCAACGCGCGCATTTCACCCTCGCCCAGCAGGTCGCCCCACGCGCGCACGACGTCGGCGGCGGCCTCCTCCGCGGCACGCGTACAGGCCCAGCCCCGCTCGGTCAGCACGATCAGCCGGGCGCGCGCGTCGTCGGGGTGCGGGTGCCGCTCGACGTACCCCTTGCGGACGAGTTCGTCGACCAGCTGACTGGCGGCCTGTTTGGTGACCCCGAGATGAGCGGCGAGGTCGGTGACCGTCGCGCCGCCGGCGGCGAGGCGGGCGAAGGCGAAGCCGTAGGCGGGCCGCCCCTCGAACCCGCGCTCCACGACACCGTCGTTGATGCGCTGCGTCAGCTCGCCCGCGGCGGCGAGCAGGGCGACGGCGAGGGCCATGGCTTCGGAGTTCTGCACGGGTGCATTGAAACACCCTTGACGAATTGGTCAAGCGGCTTGACCATAGAGGTCGTCGAGATGGTCAAGCAGCTTGACCATCTTTCCTCGATCCAGGAGTCGCCCATGCCCGTCGTCCGTTCGTCCGAAGCCGTCGTCCACGAGATCCACGGCGCCCGATTCGTCTCGTACGCCACTCCCCGCAGCGGGAGCAAGGAGTTGTGCGCCTGGCGGGGAGAGATCCCCGCGGGACTCAAGGCCCCGGAGCACACCGTCAGCCATGAGGAGATCTTCCATCTCCTCTCCGGCGAACTGCTGATCACGCTCGACGGCCGCACCGAGCGGGTGACCGCGGGCGACACCGTGATCATCAATCCGGGAGCCACCCTCGGCGTCGAGAACCCGACCCGGGAGACCGCCGTCTCCTGGGTCACCACGTCGATCGGCCTCCGGGCGGAGCTGGCCGACGGCTCGGTCCTCACACCTCCGTGGGCCAACTAAGACCTGTCAGGCAATTCCCGGCGCCGCCCGGGCAGGCGGGAATTGTCGGACAGTGTCTGGCGCCCCCGGCCGGATCCGGGACGTCACGCGGCCAGCGTCCCCGGCCCGATCACATGCGGCCCGAACCTCGCCCGCGCCCTGTCCGCGACCTCCTCGATACGGCGGACCTTCTCGTCCACCGGGTCGAAGGTGAGCTGGTACGAGGCCTGTTCGGCGGGGGTGAGCCCCTCGGCGCGCAGGGCGATCCCCCGGACCCGGGCCCGCTGGAGGCCGAGCGCCTCGTACATGCGGTACGCCGTCTCGGTGAGCGCCGACGAATGGGCGGTCGGTTCCTTGAGGGTGCGGCTGCGTGTGGTCGTGGAGCGGTCGGCGTACCGGACGGTGAGGGTCAGCGTGCGGCAGACCTTCTCCAGGGCGCGCAGCCGGGCACCCAGGTCCTCGGCCGCGCAGAGCAGCGCGCGGCGATGCCGGGAGGGGTCCAACTCGTCCCGCCCAAAGGGGTGTTCGGTGGCGAGGGAGCGTGAGGTGGCGTTCGGCACGACCCGGCCGCGGTCGATGCCGGACGCCTTCTCGCGCAGTTCGCGGCCGGCCCTGGCGCCGGTGAGGCGTTGCAGTGTGGACAGGGGTGCGGCGGCGACCTTGCCGATGGTGTCGAGGCCGTACTCGCACAGGGTGCGGGCGGTGGCGCCGCCGACTCCCGGCAGCGCGGCGACGGGCCGCTCGGTGAGGAACCCTGCGACGGCGTCCGGCTCCCCGGGCACCACGGGGGTCACGCCCGGCGCGGCGTCCCGCAGGGCCATCCGCGCGAGCATCGGACCGGGTCCGGCACCGATCACGCAGTCGATCCCGTGCAGGGCGAGCGCCCGCAACCGGATCAGCGAGGCCAGCTCCACGGCATCGCGTCCGAAGTACCGCTCGGCACCCCGCAGGTCCAGCAGCGCCCCGTCGGGTGGCAGCGCCTCGACGACGGGAGTGAAGTCCTCCAGGAGTCCGAGGAGTCGAGGCAGGGCCGCCTCGTACATCGGAGGCAGCTGGAAACGTACGCAGAGGATGGTCATCCCGCACTCCCCGGACTCTGGTGCCACAACTTCTTTCCACCCGCGGGCCCTTCGCCCGCGGGACGCAGATCGGCCCAGGGGTGCATCTCGTACCCCGTGGACATGCGGATCGTGCGGCCCTCCGCCGGGCCGCCGCCGGACTTCTCCGGCCCGGCCGGCTCCCCGCGCTCCCCCGGCTCCGGCTCCGGCTTCCGCGGTACGGGCTCGGCGAGGCGCGCGGCGACCACGTCGAGACCGCCCCGGGCGCGCAGTTCGACCAGTTCGGCGAGGTTCCAGGCCGCCGCGCCCACCACGCTGAGGCTGCGCGGGCCACGGCGCTGCACCACTCCGCGCACCAGCAGCAGCCAGGAGTGGAAGACGGTGTGGGCGCAGGCGTCGTGCGAGTCGTCGAAGAAGGCGAGGTCGACCAGGCCGGTGCCGTCGTCCAGGGTGGTGAAGATGACCCGCTTGCCGGACCGGATCGGCGGGGTCTGGGTGGCCGCCTTGGCCCCGGCCACCAGGACGGTCTCACCGTGCCGCGCCTCCCGCAGCCGGCGCGCCGTGACCACGCCCAGCTCCTCCAGGAACCCTCGGTGGTCGTCCATGAGATTGCGGGAGGCGTCCATGGAGAGCACACCGAGCTCGGCGCTGAGCCGCTCCGCCGAGGAGAGATCGGGCAGCCCGGCCGGTGCCGTCGTCCGCCCTCCTGCCGAGGGCGCCTCCCCCATGTCGAGGAGTGCGGGAGGGAGCTGATCCGCCCGCCCGCCCCGCGCGCCCCGGTGCAGTTCGGTCAGGTGCAGTTGCAGATCACGGCGGTTGGCACCGAAGGCGTCCAGCGCGCCGACCTGGGCCAGCCGCTGGGCGAGCGGGCGGCTCGGCCGGGCCCGCTCCCAGAAGTCGAGCAGCGACCCGTACGGCTGCCCGTCCGCGATCCGCGCGGCCTCGGCCTCGCTGATGCCGTGCACGTCGGAGAGCGCCAGCCGGAGGCCCCAGCTCTCGGACCCCCGTGAATCAGACACCAGTTCGATATGATGGGCGACCGCGGACCGGTTCACGTCCAACGGCAGGATCGGCACCCCTCGCCGCCGTGCGTCCGCCAGCAGCAGCCGCTTCGGGTACATCCCGGGGTCATGGGTGAGCAACCCCGCGTAGAAGGCGGCCGGGTGATGGGCCTTCAGCCAGGCCGACTGGTACGTCGGCACGGCGAAGGCGACGGCGTGCGCCTTGCAGAAACCGTACGACCCGAAGGCCTCGACGATCTCCCAGGTGCGCGCGACGGTCTCGGCGTCGTACCCCTTCGCCGCCGCGTGCTGCGCGAACCAGAACCGGATCCGCCCCTGCGACTCGGGGTCGGAGAGCCCGCGCCGCACCCGGTCCGCCTCGTCGCGTCCGCAGCCGGTCATGATGGCGACGATGTCGATGATCTGCTCGTGGAAGACGACGACCCCGTACGTCTCCTTCAGTGGCCGCTCCAGGTCGGGGTGCGGATAGCGGATCGGTGCCCGGCCGTGCCGCGCCTCGATGAACGGCCGGACCATGTCGGCGGCGACCGGCCCCGGCCGGAAGAGCGAGATGTCGACCACGAGGTCGTGGAAGGTCGCGGGCTGCAGCCGTCCGACCAGGTCGCGCTGGCCCGGGGACTCGATCTGGAAGCAGCCCAGCGTCTCGGTCGACTGGATCAGCCGGTACGTCGCCGGGTCGCCCGGCGGCACCGAGTCGAGGTCCGGCCGGTCACCCGTCGCCCGCTCCACCTCGGCCACCGCGTGCGCCATCGCGGACTGCATCCGCACGCCCAGCACGTCGAGCTTGAGCAGCCCGAGGTCCTCCACGTCCTCCTTGTCGAACTGCGACATGGGCAGGCCCTCGCCGCTGGTCGGCACGACCGGCGTACGGGCGAGCAGGGAGGCGTCGGAGAGGAGCACGCCGCACGGGTGCATGGCGATGCCGCGCGGGAGGGCGTCGAGCGCCTCGACCAGCTCCCACAGCCTCCCGTACTTCTCCCCGTCCCGCCGGCACTCCTGTGCCAGCTCCCGCAGTTCGGGCAGTTCCTCCATCGCCGCGCGGGCGTCGCGGGCACGGATGTGCGGGAAGGACTTGGCGATCCGGTCGATGTCGGCCGGGTCCATGGAGAGGGCGGCGCCCACGTCGCGGACGGCGTGCCGGACCCGGTAGGTCTCGGGCATCGAGACCGTGGCGACCCGCTCGGTGCCGAACCGGGCGATGATCGCGCGGTAGACCTCCAGCCGGCGCGCGGACTCGACGTCGATGTCGATGTCGGGCAGCACCGCGCGCCGCTTGGACAGGAAGCGTTCCATCAGCAGCCCGTGCTCGACGGGGTCGGCGTGCGCGATGCCGAGGAGATGGTTGACGAGGGAGCCCGCGCCGGAGCCGCGCGCGGCGACCCTGATGCCCATGTCCCGTACGTCGTCCACGACCTGGGCGACCGTCAGGAAGTAGGAGGCGAAATCGTGGTGGGCGATGATGTCCAGTTCCTGGTGCATCCGCTCCCAGTAGGCCCGGTCACGGTCGTAGCCGCGCAGCACCATGCCCGCCGCCGCACGGGAGGCCAGGGCCCGCTGGGCGGTGCGGCGGCCCGCGCCGACGAGGTGGGCTTCGGGGAAGTGGACGGTGCCGATGCCCAGGTCGTCCTCCGGGTCGACGAGACAGGCGACGGCGGTGGCCTGGGTCTGCTCGAGCAGGTGGTGCGCGGTGTCGCGGCGGTAGCCCGCGGCCTCGACGATCCGTTCGGCCGCGCCCAGCATGGCCGCCTCGTCCTTGAGCCAGGCCTCGCCCGAGTCCAGCCCGCGGCGCGGGTCGACCGGGACGAGCAGCCGGGCGGCGTCCAGGACGTCGGCGACCGGGCCCATGCCGGGGTCGGCGTACCGGACGGCGTTGCTGAGCACCGGGCGCACCCGCTGTTCGGCGGCGAACCCGACCGTGCGGGCGGCCAGCCGCAGGGATCCCGGCCCGGTCCCCTCGCGGCCGTGCCAGACCGCTTCCAGCCGCAGGGCGTCGCCGTAGACCTCCCGCCAGGGCGCGAGCAGCTTCGCGGCCCGGTCGGGGCGTCCGGCGGCCAGCGCGCGGCCGACGTCGGAGGCGGGACCGAGGAGTACGGTCAGGCCTTCGGCGTGGTTGTCCGGCCAGGACAGCCGGGGCCGGTCGCCCGGGTCGCCCGCATGCGCGGCCGTAACGATTCTGCAGAGATCGGCCCAGCCCGCCGCGCCGTCCCGCGCGAGGAAGGTCGCACGAGGTGCCGACTCGTCGACGAAGGCGCCGCCGCGGACCGGAACGCGCCGCTTCCCGCCACGCTCGGGCTCCCCCACCGCGAGCTCGGTGCCGAACAGCGGACGGACACCCGCCCTGGCGCACGCCTTGGCGAACCGGACCGAGCCCGCGAGGGTGTCCCGGTCGGTGAGGGCGAGGGCGTCCATGCCCCGCTCGGCGGCACGCTCGGCCAGCCGCTCCGGGTGCGAGGCCCCGTACCGCAGGGAGAACCCGGACACGGTGTGCAGATGCGTGAATCCCGGCACACGCACCTCCCGCACCCGTGAGCCCGCACGAGCTCTCGAACATTCGTTCCCAATTACCTCACCCCCACCATAGACCAATTTTCGAACTACTGTGCGACATCCGTCCGAGCCCTTCCCACCTGCGCAAACGCGGGCCGGCTGGGCCGTGGGGGCCTCTCCGGTACACACGGCGGAGTCCCGCCCCCGCAGCCTGCGCGGGGACGGGACTCTGCCGGGACGGTGAGCCGTCAGCCGATCTGGGCGCCGAAGGCCGAGAGCGCCTCGGAGACCGGCTGGAAGAAGGTCTCGCCGCCCGAAGTGCAGTCGCCGCTGCCGCCGGAGGTGAGGCCGATCGCGGTGTCGCCGGAGAAGAGCGAGCCGCCACTGTCACCGGGCTCGGCGCAGACGTCGGTCTGGATGAGCCCGTTGACGACGTCGCCGTTGCCATAGTTCACGGTGGCGTCCAGGCCCTTGACCGTGCCGTCGTGCACCTGGGTGGTGGAGCCGCTGCGAGTCACCTTCATGCCGACGGTGGCGTCGCCGGCCTTGGTGATGGCCTGCGTGGAGCCGTTGTAGAGGTCGACCTCGCTCGGGTGGTCGACGTTCCCGGTGTACTTGACCAGACCGAAGTCGTTGTCCGGGAAGCTGGACTGCTCGTTCTTGCCGATCTCGGTGCCGCTGGAGTCCGACCAGGTCGAGATCGCCTCGGTGCAGTGCCCGGCGGTGATGAAGTACGGCTGCCCGTCCTTGACCACGTTGAAGCCGAGCGAGCAGCGCCCTCCGGAGCCGGTGATGGCGTCGCCGCCGGCGATGAAGGGCTTGAACTCTCCCTTGGTGCGCTGGAGTTCGGCCTTGGCGCCGAGCCCCTTCACGACCTTGGAGAGCTTGGTCCACTCGGTCGCGGAGACCGTGCGGTCCGCGGTGACGACGACCTTGTTGGTCTCCGGGTCGGTCGCCCACGACGTACCGGGGATGGACGCGTCGCTGCTGAGCGTCGCGCGGGCGCTCTTCAGCTCGGCGAGGGAGTTCTCGACGACTCTGGCCTTGGCCCCGGCCTCCGTGACGGCCTGGGCCGCGGTCTCGTCGAGCACGTTGACGACGAGGTGCCGGGACTTCGCGTCGTAGTACGTTCCCGCCGCGTCGGCGCCGAGGTCCTTGCCGAGGGTCGAGGCGAGCTTTCCGGCCGCCGCGACCGAGAGGGTGTGCGGCGCGCCGGTCCTCGGCGTCTCGCTCGCGTTCGCAGTCTGGAAGGTGACTCCCGCGGCGACGAGTGCGGCGATGCCCGCACCCGTCATGACGGCACGCCGCCTGGGTATGCGTCGGTGCTTCAACTGACGTCCTCCTGTGGGGGGTTGGTCACGAAGGTCGTGGGGGACCTCCGAGACCGGAAGGCGTACGCGCACGGGCCCGGCGCACGACAAAAAGCCGCGTCAAACCGCGTCCGTGCCGGTTGTTCCCAGCCCACTATTCCCAGGCACACAGGGGGCACACAAGGTCGACTTCAGGACGCGCGTACGCCAACGGGCGTACGCCCCCTGCGCCTTGACTGCGCGTGGTAGTGCCACGTGGGTTTCCGGTGCAAACACTGCGTGCAGGTGACCGTTGTGCGGACGGTGAGGACTAGTCCTGTCCTGTTTTCGATCCCTCGGGCTCTTCGCTCAAGGGAACGTCAGGGGAGGGAAGTTGCTCCCGCACCGGTCGACCGGGCTCCTGGACTTCGGCCGGTGAAGATGCCGGGGCCTGGACGGAGGGCCGCAGCGCCTCGACGGACTGCTGCGCCCCGGCCGACTGCGGTGCGTCCTGGAGCCCGGCCGACTGTCGTGCCTCGACCGGCTGTTGCGTCACGGCGGGCTGCTGCACCCCGACCGACTGCTGCGCCTTCTCCAGGAACCTGAGGAGCTCCACCGGGAACGGGAGCACGAGCGTCGAGTTCTTCTCGGCCGCGACGGCCACCACCGTCTGCAGCAGCCGCAGCTGGAGCGCCGCGGGCTGCTCGGACATCACCCCGGCCGCCTCCGCCAGTTTCCTGGAGGCCTGGAGTTCCGCGTCCGCGTTGATGACCCGGGCGCGGCGCTCACGGTCGGCCTCGGCCTGCCGGGCCATGGACCGCTTCATCGTCTCCGGCAGCGACACGTCCTTGATCTCCACGCGGTCGATCTGCACGCCCCAGCCGATCGCGGGGCTGTCGATCATCAGCTCCAGGCCCTGGTTGAGCTTCTCGCGGTTGGACAGCAGGTCGTCCAGGTCGCTCTTGCCGATGATGGACCGCAGCGAGGTCTGCGCCATCTGCGAGACCGCGAAACGGTAGTCCTCGACCTGGATGACCGCGTCGGCCGCGTCGACCACCTTGAAGTAGACGACGGCGTCCACCCGCACGGTCACGTTGTCCCGTGTGATGCCCTCCTGCGCCGGCACGGGCATCGTCACGATCTGCATGTTGACCTTGCGGATCCGGTCCACGAACGGAACGATCATGGTGAATCCCGGACCGCGCACGTTCGAGCGCAGGCGGCCGAGTCGCAGCACCACGCCCCGTTCGTACTGTTTGACCACTCGGGCACCGGCCAGCGCATAGACCAGCCCCGCGGACGCGACGGCGACTCCCGCCGCCACCAGCTCCTCGACCATCACGGCCCCCCAGGGTCCGAAGTGGGCGCATCAGGTGCGTACAGCGCGTACGGCATGTACTTCGAAGGTAACTCCGTCACCTGAGCAAGGGCGAGCCCCCGCACACCGGTTGGGTGCGGGGGCTCGCCTGCTGCCGGCTGCTGCTGGTCCGGCCGGGGTGACGTGGGGGGTTGCCGGTCCGGTCGGTGGGTCAGTCGTTCGATGGTCCGACGGCCGGTGATCCGACGGTCGGTGATCCGTCGGTCAGCCGACGCTCACGCCGTAGTAGTTCAGCGCCTCGACGACCGGCTGGAAGAAGGTCGTACCGCCGGAGGTGCAGTTGCCGCTGCCGCCGGAGGTGAGGCCGTAGGCCGTGGATCCGGAGTACAGCGGACCGCCGCTGTCGCCGCCCTCGGCGCAGACCGTCGTCTGGATCATCTGGTAGACCACGTCGCCGCCGCCGTAGTTGACCGTGGCGTTCAGCGCGGTGACCCGGCCGCTGTGCGTACCGGTGGTCGAGCCACGGCGGTAGACGGTCGTGCCGACGCTGGGCGTCGCGGCGCGGGTGATGGTCTGGCTGCCGACCGCGCTCGGGTGCGCGATCGAGGAGTTGGTGTAGCGGACCAGCGCGAAGTCGTTGGTCGGGAAGCTGTAGCTGACGTTCGTGCCCAGCGTCGTGGTGTGGCCCGAGTTGGAGTACCAGGTGGAGGCGACCTCACCGCAGTGGCCGGCGGTCAGGAAGTAGTAGGTGCTCCCGCTGTGCACGTTGAAGCCGAGCGAACAGCGGTAGGAGCCACCGTAGATGGCGTCGCCGCCGGTGATCAGCCTCTTGAACTCGCCCGGGGTGTGCTTGATGGTGATCGCGTCGGCGTTGCCGCCCGCATCCTTCTTGATCTTGGCGATCTCGGCCTTCGAGACCGTGCTGTCGACGGTGACGACCACCCGGTTCGTCTTGGCGTCGACCGCCCATGCGGTGCCCGCGACATCGGACTTGAGTACCGACTTGTTGACACTGCTCAGCTGAGTGGTGCTGAAGGTCTGGGCGTCGGATGCGTTCGCGTTGGGGACCGCGAACGCGGCCGCGGCCACGAGTCCGGTGGTCACGGCGATCAGCCGGGTCCGTCTCGCTATGCCGCTGCGGGGGGTGGTGCGCTTGATCCTCACGTTTCGTTCCTCCGAAGGGAAGTCGGGGGTCCTCGTCTCGTGGGGTTGAGGGCCCGTGAGGCGCAGCCGGGGGCCCGCTCATCCGGATTCCGGACAAGCCGTGCTCCTGACAAGCGCTGGGGGGAGTATTCGGCCGCACGGCCGACCGGCGCAAGGGCACCTTTCGGCCGTGCAGCGTTCAACTTGCGTATGTCCCCGTGCTCTTGGCCCCTGCTCCCGGCACGTGCGCGGCCCCCGGCCGCCTTCGGGGTTCCGGCGGTCAGCGCAGCCGGCGCTCACCCGCCTCGACGGCCGCGTCCAGCGTGTTGCCGGGCGGCGGGAACGGGCAGATGAAGTGGTCGGCGAACGCGCACGGCGGGAGCACGGCACGGTTGAAGTCCACCGTCGTACGCCCCTCGTCGTCGGGCGCCGCCGGGCGCAGGAACCGGAAGCGGTAACTGCTGTCCCCGCTGGTCGTGTCGGCGAAGACGGCCCACAGCGAGCCGTCGCTCTCCACCGACACCTGGAGCGTCAGGTCCTGGTCGTCCAGGGTGAAGGCGAGGACTCCGCCGAGCCCGAGGCCGCGCGCGACGCCGTCCGCGTTCTCGACGCGTACGGTGCGGTCCTCCCCGTACGGCGTGAAGTGCCCCGGCACCGACCAGCGCGGGTCGTAAGGGGTCGCCTCGATGCCCTCGAAGGCCTGGCGCGTGGGTGCGGCGGGGTCGTAGTCGCGCACGCCCCAGACTCCCTCGCGCACGAGGACGACGAACCGGCGCTCACCGTGTCCCACACGCGCCCCGGAGGCCGGCCCGTAGTCGGCGTCGAGCACGACCTCACCGGTGAAGGGCTGTCCGTCGAGGGTCAGTCCGTCCTCGTCCACCGCCGCCAGCACGACGCCGTCGTCCTTGGCCGTCCATTGTCCGGGGATGTCCGGAAGTCGACCCTCCGGATAGTCCTCGATCCAGTGCGTGCCCGTGAGGGCGAGCGGTCCGTAGGGTTCGGCCACCGTCCTGGTGCGGTGCTCGTGCCAGTGCTTCCAGTCCTCGGATGCGTCCGTCGTCATGTGATCAACCCTTCCATACGGGCTCCGGCAACCCGAGGTGTGAGCGCAACGTGGTGCCCGTGTATTCCGTGCGGAACGTGCCGCGCTCCTGGAGCAGCGGCACCACCCGGTCGACGAACTCGTCGAGTCCACCGGGAGTCGGATGCGGTAAGAGGACGAACCCGTCGGCGGCGTCCGTCCGGACCAGTTCGTCGAGTTCGTCGGCGACGGCCTGCGGGGTGCCGACGAAGGACTGCCGGGCGGACGCCTCGATGACGGTCTGCCGGATGGACAGGCCCTTCTCCCGTGACAGGGTCCGCCACCTCTCGGCGACCGCGAGGAGTTCGGCGGCCCGCGCCCGGCCCCGCACGAGGGTCGATCCGGGGTCCGGGTCGATGTCGGGAAGGGGGCCGTCGGGATCGTAGGCGGAGAGGTCCACGCCCCAGATCCGTTCCAGGGCGACGATCGCGTCCTGCGGGGAGATCCGCTCTCGTCTGACCGTGGCGGCGCGTTCCTGTGCCTCGGCGGCCGTGTCACCGAGGACGACGCTGACCCCGGGCATGATCCTGAGGTCCTGAGGCGCCCTGCCGTACGCGGCGAGGCGTCCCTTCACATCGGCGTAGAGCGCGCGGCTCTCCTGCGGCGTGCCGTGCCGCGTGAGCACGACGTCGGCGGCGGACGCGGCGAACTCACGGTCTTGCGGCGAGTCCGCGGATCCGATGACCACGGGGTGCCCCTGCGGCGCGCGGGGGACGGTGAACTCGCCCGCGATGTCGAAGTGCCGGCCGTGGTGCGCGAACGGGCGGGGTGTCCCGTCGGGCGTCCAGGAGTCCCACAATTCCCGTGCGACCTGCACGAATTCGGCGGCGCGGGCGAGGGGGTCGCGCACCGTCCCGGCGGAGTCGGGGGCTTCGGGAGGGCCTGCCGGGTCCGGGTGGGCGAGGCGCCGGAAGTTCTCGGCCGTCCGGGCGTCCGGCGACGTCACCACGTTCCAGGCCGCCCGGCCCCCGCTGAGGTGGTCGAGCGTGGCGAGTCGCCGGGCGAGTTCGTACGGTTCGTGGAAGGCCGTACAGGCCGCGGCGGCGAGTCCGAGCCGCTCGGTCACCGCGGCGAGCCCGCTCAGCACGGTCAAGGTCTCCGGCCGTCCCACGACGTCGAGATCGTGGATGCGTCCTTTGTGCTCGGGCAGCCGCAGCCCCTCCGCGACGAGGAGGAAGTCGAAGAGTCCGCGTTCGGCGGTGCGCGCCAGGTGGGCGAAGGAGGCGAACTCGGCCGGGGACCCGGGGCGCGGGCCGGACCGGACGGTGTCGTCGGTGCCGGGGACGTGCGCGGCGAGATGGATCCGCTTGCGTACGGTCATGACGCTCCCCCTGTCACGGCGTACTGGTTGGCGGGCCGCGTCAGCCCCAGGTGTTCCCGGAGCGTGCTGCCCGGATAGAAGGTGCGGAACAGTCCGCGGTGCTGGAGCAGCGGGACCGTTCCGTTGACGAGCCGTTCCAGGTCACGGCGCGGCTCGACGGGCGTGAGGTGGAAACCGTCGACGGCGTCGGCCCGGTGCCAGGCCGCGATCAGTTCGGCGAGGTCGACGGGGCCGCCGCGGTACAGCGGGCCCTGCGCGGTCTGCCGGGGTCCGCCGCCGCCGTGGCCCGGCTCGGCGGCGCGCTCGCCGTCGCCGAGGTCGACCGAGAGGCCGGCGAGCACGCGCAGGCGGTCGGGGTCGCGTCCGGACTCGGCCGCGGCCGTGCGCAGTTCGTCGCGCACGGCACGCGCCTGCGCCGGGCCCGCGACCCGGACGAGCGCCACGTCCGCGTGACGGGCGGCCGTCCGCCGGGCGTGCCGCTCGGTGGCGTCGACCACCCGCACGGGGTGGCCCTGCGGAGGGCGCGGCACGGTCGAGGGGCCCCTGACGGCGAAGGCGCTGCCCTCGAAGTCGACATGGTGCAGCTTGTCCCGGTCGACGAAGCGGCCGGTGGCCTCGTCGCGGATCACCGCGTCGTCCTCCCAGCTGTCCCAGAGCCGGGCGGCCAGATCGGCGGCCTCCCCCGCCTCCCGCCACAGGGCGTCGGCGGGCGCGGCGTGGCGCCGGCCGAACAGCCGGGCCTCGCCCTCGGTGGTCGACACGTCGATGTGCCATCCGGCGCGGCCCCGGCTGACCCAGTCGAGGGTCGCGACGGCGGCCTGGACGTGGAAGGGCTCGGTGTGGGTGGTGGTCACGGTCGGCACCAGACCGATCCGCCGGGTGGCGGGCGCGAGCCGCGCCAGGACGGCGAGCGCGTCCAGTCCGGGCCGCGCGAAGGAGTCGCCGAGCGTGACGAAGTCGAGCGCGCCGAGCTCCGCGAGCCGCACGGACTCCCCGAGGGAGGCGACGTCGTGAACCCCCTGCCGGTCGAGGGCGGCGGCCAGATGCAGAAGCGCCCGGCCGGGCTGTGCGGTCATGACGCGGAACCTTTCGGTGGGGGGATCCACGGGGCCAGGGCCGCTCGGGGCCCGTGCTCGCGGGGCCCGTTCACAGGACCTTGGCCAGGAACGCCCGGGTGCGTTCGTGTGCCGGGCGCTCCAGTACGTCGCCGGGGGCGCCCTGTTCGACGATGCGGCCGTCGTCCATGAAGACCACGGTGTCGGCGACCTCGCGGGCGAACCCGATCTCGTGCGTGACGACGATCATCGTGGTGCCTCGATGGGCCAAGTCCTTGATGACGTCGAGGACTTCGCCGACCAGTTCGGGGTCGAGGGCGGAGGTCGGCTCGTCGAAGAGGAGCAGCTTCGGTTCGAGAGCGAGGGCGCGGGCGATGGCGACGCGCTGCTGCTGGCCGCCCGAGAGCTGCTTCGGATAGGCGTCCGCCTTGTCGGCGAGCCCGACCCGGTCGAGCAGCCGGCGTGCCGCGGCGACGGCGTCCTCACGAGGCCGCTTCAGGGCGTGGACCGGCGCCTCCACGATGTTCTCCAGCACCGTGAGGTGCGGGAAGAGGTTGAAGTTCTGGAAGACGAAGCCGATCCGGGTGCGCTGTCCGAGGATCTCGCGTTCGGGCAGCTCGTACAGCTTGTCGCCGGAGCGCCGGTAGCCGACGAACGAGCCGTCGACGCTGATCCGGCCCTGGTCGACCTTCTCCAGGTGGTTGATGGTGCGCAGCAGCGTCGACTTGCCGGAGCCGGAGGGCCCGATGACGACGGTGACCTCCCCGGCGCGGACCTGGAGGTCGATGCCCTTGAGCACCTCCAGTGGACCGAAGCTCTTGCGGACGGACTTGATGTCGACCATGGCGGGGGCCCCGGTCTGGTTCGTGCCGGCCGCCGCGGCGGAGACGGCGGTCTCGCCGGTGGCCTCGTCGGGCGCGTTCATCGGTGGTGGTTCCCTTCACGGAGGACAAGGACGGAGACGGGTACGGCGTCAGGCGGCGGCGCGGCGGGGCAGTGCGCGCAGGAAGTCCAGCGCGGCACGCGCCGTCGCGTCGTTCTGCCGGAAGGCCGGGCCGCCGGTGCGCGGCCGGGTGAAGGCGCCGGAACCCCGGGCGTCGGTGTGCGGGCCGAGCGCGAAGCGCCGGGGATGCGGGGTGCCGGAGGCGTCCAGGATCCGGCCGTCCGCGGGGTCGACGGCGAGCAGTCCCTCGGGGGTCGTGGCCGCCCCGTCGGCGTGCAGCTCGCGAAGCAGGGGGTCCCGGCTGCGCGCGACGGTGGGGTGGGGCAGGCGGGCCTCGACGAGTGCGCGTGCCTCGACGGTCGCGCCGGGCACGCCGGCGCCGCTCGCCCGGAAGACGCCGTGCTCGGCGGTGACGGTCATGCCGGCGCCCACGAATCTGAGGATTCCGGCCCGGGACAGAGCGAGCATCTGCCGCAGCCGCGGGCCGGGCGGGCCCGACGCCAGATAGCTGAAGAAGCCGTGCCACCACGAGCCGATGTCGCCGAGCCGGACCAGCTGGCCGTAGACCGAGAGCAGCCCGAGGAAGACCGCCAAGTCCTGGCTGTGCGTGGGGTCGTGGCGTCTGCTCAGGTCCTGTTCGATATAACTGCGCAGGCCGCTCTGGAGTTCCTCGGGCGAGGCGTACCGCACTCCCTCCAGCGGGTGGTCGAGGGCGGTCAGGTCCAGCCGGTCGGCGGGGTCGGGCACCGCGTCGGCCACCAGGGCCCGGATCCCGGCGGCGTCGCCGGCCGCGTACTTCTCCTCGAAGTCCGTCCACGCGGTGCGGGTGCGTTCGGGGTGCGCGGAGAACAGCCGGTGGTAGTGGGCGAAGCCCAGTTCCTTCTCGATGAGGGGCCAGACGTCCTCGCGGAAGTCGAAGCCGTCGGGACGCGCGAGGAGCGCGTCGACCTCGGCCGGCCCGAAGAAGCGGGGCAGCGGGGGCCGTTCGCCCTCCCAGCCGTAGCCGATCTTGGAGTGGTAGGGGACGCCTCGCCGGGACCCGACGTACAGGATGGGCTCGCGGCCGGACGGATGGTACGTCTCTTTGTCGTGGCGTCCGCCGCGTCCCTCGGTGAGCAGCACCATCAGGTCGACGAAGGCCAGTCCGAAGCCGCGCACGAGGACGGGTTCGCCGGGGGCGAGGACGGACAGATCGCTGTCGGCGGTGAAGTCGGGCGGCAGATGGACCAGGCCGTGCTCGCGGGCATGGGCGGACAACGCGCGCTGTTCGTCGTCGAGTTCGGCGTCGAGGTGGCCGAGGGTCAGGACGACGAGGTCGGCGTGGAGCGGTCGGGGCCGGCCCTCCAGCCACACCTGCTGGCGGCCCTCGGCGGGACCGCCGACCCGCAGGGCGCGCCGCGCGTGGTGGTGCACCCGGATGCCCGGCGGCAGTGCGGCCACGGCACGCTCGTACACCCAGCGCATGTAGGCGCCCTGCCGGGGCCGGTCCGCGAAGGTGCGTCCGTCCAGGCTCGCCCATTCGTGCAGGGTGGGGCCTTCGAGGACCGGGCCCGCCATGTCCACGGTCGCGTCGGTGAACATCGTGACGTCCTGGGCCTGCGAGTTCATCCACAGCAGCGGTGACTGCGCCTCGCGCCAGATGCGCCCGGCGCCGGGCGGATAGGGGTCGACGAGATGGATGTCCAGGTCCTGATCCCCGTACAGCTCCGCGGCGTTGGCGGCGATCCGCTCCAGCAGACCGGTCCCCCGCGGACCGGCTCCGACGATCACCAGCGAGGGCCTCATCGCGTGCGCTCCGAGCCGCGCGCGTAGTGCTTCTCGACGTAGTACTGGCCGACGCTCAGCACGGAGGTGACGACGACGTACCAGAGCGTGGCCACCATGAGCAGCGGCATGACCTGATAGGTGCGGTGGTACACGAGCTGCACCGAGTAGAGCAGGTCCTGTACGGCGATGACGCTGACGATGGACGTGCCCTTGAGCGTGCCGATCAGCATGTTCCCGGCCGGCGGCACGATGGAGCGCATCGCCTGCGGCAGCACGATCCTGCGCCAGCGGCGCCACCGGCTCAGGCCCAGCGCCTGTGCCGCCTCGATCTGGCCGCGGTCGACGGAGAGGATGCCGCCGCGCACCACCTCGGCGGCGTACGCGGCCTCGTGCAGGGTCAGGCCTAGGACGGCGACGGTGACCGGGCCCAGCAGGTTCACCGTCTTCACGCCGAGGATCTGCGGATACAGCGCCCCGATGTTGAACCAGAACAGCAACTGCACCAGGATCGGCATCGACCGGAAGAGCCAGACGTACCCCCAACTGACCGCCCGGAGCACGGGGTTGGTGGAGAGGCGGAACGCGGCGAGCGGGGTGCCGAGGGCGAAGCCGAGCGCCATGACGACCGCGGTCAGCCAGAGGGTGAGCCAGAGGCCGCGCAGTACGGAGGCCGAGGTGAAGTAGTCGCCGACGACGCCCCATTGGAAGGCGTCGTTGTGCGCGAGGGAGTTGAGGGCGAGCCCGAGCAGGACCAGGACCGCGACAGCGGTGGCCCACAGTCCGAGACGGCGTTGCGGGACGATGCGCAGGGGCGCCGCTTCCTGTGGTGCGGCCGCGGCGGCCTTGGTGAGTGTGTCGGAGGACATGCGAAGGCTCCGTGATACGTCGGATCGAACACGGTGGATGCCTTCACACGGAGCGCCTCGGGGCGCCGACGGCCGAGCCCCTCAGCAGGGCCGTCGATCGAGAGTACGGTGCCGTTTCCGTTCACTGTCAAGCATGTCCACACTGTGAGCCGTACGTCTCAGGCCAGTTGACGCGGAAACGGATGCCTGTTCCACTTGGCGCATGCATCCGCAGCAGTGGCTGGTCACGCGCTCCCACATCGACTTCGGTCGAGTGTGGTCCTCGTCCTGTTGAGCTGACCCCCTGCGCGTACGCCCCCTGAGGCAGTTGTCGCGTCTCGCCTTTTTCGCCGTTCTCCCGGCCTTCCCCGCCTTCACACGCGCACCCCTCCCCTCCCGGCCTCGCGCCGCCCCGCGTCACGCCTTCTCGCTTCTCGCCGCCTGCCTTCAGGAGACCGCACACGATGAGTACGTTCACGCGTACCCGAAATCGGTATTTTGCGACGTTTACCCTTCTCACCTCCGCGACGCTGCTGCTCACCGCCTGCGGCTCCGGCTCGGACGGCACCGGCGGGGCGGGTACCGCCCAGGCCGCGGCCAAGGCCGACAAGATCCCCACCACGGACGTCGTCTCGGTCGTCCGCAAGGACGAGGCCGCGGCCCGGCTGCTGCCGGCCGGCACCACCTCGCTCACCGTCGGGGTCAGCATCTCCGGCGCACCGCCCGGCACCACCTACCTGACCGACGGGAAGACCCTGACCGGCCAGGACGTCGACTTCGCGAACGCGGTCGCGAAGACGCTCGGCATCAAGCTGAAGCAGGAGTCCGCGAGTTTCGAGGCGATCCTGCCGGCCCTGGACAGCGGCAAGTACGACTTCGGCGCCAGCAACTTCGGCGTCACCGACGAACGCCGCAGGACCATCGACTTCGTCACCTACATCAACGACGGCCAGGGCTTCGCCACCCGCGCCGACAGCAAGCTCTCGAAGATCACCGAACTGACGCAGCTGTGCGGCCTGAACGTCGCGACCGCCGCGGGGACGACCTTCGAAGCGACGCTGGAGGAGAACAACAAGGCCTGCGCCGAGGCCGGCAAGAAGCCGTACAAGGTGCAGACGTACAGCGAGCAGGGCGCCATCTGGTCGTCGCTGCAACAGGGCCGCAGCGACATCGTGATGAGCACCATCAACGGCCTGCGCTACGCCGTCGCCCACCAGCAGGGCGTGAAGTTCCTCAACGAGTTCCACCGCCTCGACGTCGGCTTCGCCTTCGAGAAGGGCACGAAGCTGGCACCCGCCTTCCGGGCCGCGGTGAACAAGCTCATCGCCGACGGGACGTACGCGAAGATCCTCGACAAGTGGGGGACGACCGGCTCGGCCATCGAGACGTCACGGATCTCGCCGCCGGAGCTGAAGGACTGAATCAACTCACCGCTGCCGGAGGGCACTTGGCCGCTCCGCGAAACAGACGTCCCCCGCCCTTGCCATAGGTCGTGCCCGACCCGCGGCAAGGGCAGGGGTGCATGACCGACCCGGCAGCAAGGGCAGGGGTGCATGACCGACCCGGCGGCAAGGGCAGGGGCGCGCCCCCCGACCCACGGCGAGCGGGCGGCTCACTCCCGCCCGCGGACCCTCACAGCCCGCAGTCGCAGCACGAGCAGCATTCACAGCACTCGCAGCACTGGCAGGCCTCGCAGCAGTTGCAGTCGCAGTCACAGTCGCTGAGGCAGCCCTCGCGCTTCTTGCGCGACCAGGGACCCTCGTACTCCTCGGCGCAGCAGACCTTGCAGGTGCAGCACAGGCCGATCGCGGCGGCGCACCCGGCCCAGAAGCCGCGCTTGCCGGGACCGGGCGGCTGGAAGGAGGGTCCACCGCCGAAGGGGTTGCCGCCACCGCCGTACGGGTTCTGCGGATCGTAGGGACCGTGCGGGGCGTGGGGGCTCTGCGGGCCGTACGGACCGCCCTGCTGGGGCGGTCCGAACGAACCCTCGACCGGGTGCAAGCCGCCGGCCGGCGGCGCCAGGACGCCTCCCGGCCCGTGCGCGCCCGCACCCCCGCGCGCGCCGTCCGCCGCGTGCCCGCACGCGGACGAGCCGAACGCGCGGTCCACCGACCTGCCCAGCTCGTGCGCCAGCAGCAGGTGCGCCAGCTTGCCGTCGGTGAACTCGACCTCGCGCAGCGCGAGCCGGATCCCGTGCAGGGCGTCGTCGGCGAGCCGCCGTGCCTCGGTGAGCGACGTCCCGGTGGCCGTGAGCGGGTTCCAGGCTCCCGACGCGGCGTCAGTTTCCCTGTCCTCGACGGCGTCCAGCAGGTGCGCCAGCCGTCCGAAGAGCCGTCCCGCCTCGGCGAGCGGCTCCGCGTTGCCGGGCCGGCCGGCGAGTACGGCGGTGTGCGCGAAGGCTGCGGCCGTGGCGGTCTCGGTCGGTTCGGTGACGGTGAGCAGCGGCGTTCCGGGCCCGGCCAGCGCCTCGATGCCGATCTGCCGGTCCACGGCGTCGACGAGCACGGCGGTGTCGAAGCCGACGTCGGAACCGGTGCGCGCGCCGGCCCTGCCCCAGCTCGCGGCGACCCGGCGGGCGGCGAGCGCCACGGGCCGGCGCGCCAACAGCCCGTCCCCGTCGGCCACGTGGTCGCGGACCTTCGCCGAGGCGAGCACCAGCGAGACAGCGGCGGCGAGGCGCGCTCCCTCGCCCTGAGCGACGGAAGCGGTGCGCATGCCGCGCAGCGGGCAGGGCCCGGCGGTCCGGCGCCATCCCGTCGCCCGCTCCGCCTGAGCCTCCGTCAGAACGGATATCAGCAGACCGTCATAGTTCGTGACGATCCGCGCGAACTGCCCGTGGTCACCGCGCAGCGCGAGACACAGCCCGCACAAGTGGGCCATCCACTGGGTCTTGAGTCCTTCACCGAGACGGTGGCTGCAGGGCCTCACGATTCCGAACACGACACTCCCCCGTGACACGTACGACGTTGAGCGGCGGCATCCTAACGACCACTCCGTTCACCCGTACGCACCGACCGTCACCCGAACGCCGTGGGAAATCATATTTCACTCTCAGTCAGCAGCCGTACACAGCAAGACCCTTGGGATACCGGGGCTCTCGACGGATTCGCTGTGCACCAGTACCGTCACGAAACCCCCGCGCGGCGTCTATCCACTTGGCGCGACATCCGCATCATGGACGACCATGGGGATGCGGAAAGCACGAAAGACCGCTGTGAGAGGAGGCGTCCATGGGATCGGTGCGCAAGGCGAGTGCCTGGCTTGGCCTCGTCGACGACAACGATGACGAGCGTTACTACGACGACGACTACGCCGAGGGACAGGAGTCCGGCGAGGCCTGGGTCACCGACCCGCGGGTGAAGGTCGCGTCCGAGACGGCGGAGGAGAAGGGCCGCCGGATCGGCACGGTCACCCCGGACAGCTTCCGGGACGCGCGCGGCATCGGCGAGCTCTTCCGGGACGGCGTCCCGGTGATCATCAACCTCACGTCCATGGAGCCCGCCGACGCCAAGCGCGTGGTGGACTTCGCGGCCGGCCTGACCTTCGGCCTGCGCGGCACGATCGAACGGGTCGCCACCCGGGTCTTCCTGCTGACCCCCGCCAACACGGAGATCGTCAGCGGCGAGGCCGCGGGTCGTCAGACGGACGGTTTCTTCAACCAGAGCTGAGGCAGGGCCGCTCACCGGCCCTGCCCCACGGGGTCCCCAAGGCTCTACCGGAAGGCGTCGAGTCCGGTGAGCGCCTTGCCCAGCACGAGTTGATGCATCTCGACGGTGCCCTCGTAGGTGAGCACCGACTCCAGATTCGTGGCGTGCCGCATCACGGGGTATTCGAGCGAGATTCCGTTGGCGCCGAGGATCGTCCGCGCGGTGCGGCAGATCTCGATCGCCTCCCGCACGTTGTTGAGTTTGCCGAAACTGACCTGTTCGGGACGGAGCCGTCCCGCGTCCATGCGCCGCCCGAGGTGGTGGGCGAGCAGAATTCCCTTGTGCAGCTCGACCGCCATGTCGGCGAGCTTCGCCTGGGTCAGCTGGAAGCCGCCGATGGGCCGGCCGAACTGCTCGCGCGTCTTCGCATACTCGACGGCGGCCTCGAAACTGGCCCGCGCCGCGCCCATGGCGCCCCACACGATCCCGTACCGGGCGTGCGAGAGACAGCTGAGCGGTCCCTTCAGCCCGACGACGTCCGGCAGCACTGCGTCGGCGGGCAGCCGTACGTCGTCCAGGACGAGCTCGCTGGTGACGCTCGCCCGCAGTGACCACTTGTGCTTGATCTCGGGCGCGGAGAATCCGGTCACGTCGGTGGGGACGACGAAGCCGCGGATTCCGTCGTCCGTCTGGGCCCAGACCACGGCGACCCCGGCGACGGACCCGTTGGTGATCCACATCTTCCGCCCATTGAGGACCCAGTCGCCGCCGTCGCGCTTGGCGTGGGTGCGCATGGAGGCGGGGTCGGAGCCGTGGTCGGGCTCGGTGAGCCCGAAGCAGCCGATGATCTCTCCGGAGGCCATCCCCGGCAGCCAGGTCTGCTTCTGCTCCTCGCTGCCGAACCGGTGGATGGCGTACATGGCGAGGGAGCCCTGAACGGAGACGAGGGAACGGATGCCGGAGTCGGCGGCCTCCAGCTCCAGGCAGGCCAGACCGTACTGCACCGCGGACGCCCCGGCGCACCCGTACCCCTGGAGGGACATGCCGAGTGCCCCGATGGCGCCGAGCTCCCGCGCCAGCTCCCGGATGCCGGGCAGCTCGCCCTTCTCGTACCACTCGGCGACGTGCGGCAGCACCCGGTCGGCCGCCCAGGTCCGCACGGTGTCGCGGACGGCGAGGTCCTCCGGGTCCAGCAGGTCGTCGATGCCGAGCGGGTCGGCGGGGTCGAAGGGCGGGAGCTTCGAGGACGCGGACATGAGGCAGCCTCCGGCACGCTAAAACTAGCAGTGTTAGTTACGACGTCGCGGCCGACGTTACGACGCAGTGTCCCGCACGTCCAGGGGCCCTCCCCCACACGACCACGAAACACGGCCGCGAACGTACGGCCACAGACTCACGGCCACGCGCCACGGGCACGCGCCCTGCCGGAGGACCCGCACGGGCCGGCGGGCGGAGTCGGTGGGCGCACGGCCGGAGAGAGCTACGCGGTCACGCGGGACTCGGCGACCTCGCGGGGTGCCGGGATCTCCGCCGGACCCGCCGCCGGCGCCGGGCACTCCATGACCCGCGGCAACCGCAGCGCCATCACCGCGCCGAGCATCAGCAGGCCCGCGCTGACCAGCAGGGTCACATGCAGACCGTGCACGAAGGAGTCCCGCGCGGCATGCCGAAGGGCCGCACCGGGCGCCCCGCCGAGCCGCCCGGCGACCTCGTACGCCTCCCCGAGCGAGTGCCCCGCCGCGGTCGAGTCGGCGGCCGGAACCCCGGGAACCGACGAGAGCCCCGGCTTGTACGCGGCGTTCATCACACTCCCCAGCAGCGCGATCCCGATGCCCGCACCCAGCTGGTAGGAGGTCTCGCCGATGGCGGCGGCCCCACCGGCCTGCGCGGGCGGCGCCTCGCTCAGCATCGACTCGTACGCTCCGAAGAGCGTGGTCTCCAGACCGAAACCGAGCAGCACGAAGCCGAAGAGCAGCAGCCCCGTGTTGTCGTTCCCGCCCATCGCGGTCAGCGTGACGACCGCGGCGGCGGTCAGGCAGAAACCGAGGCTGACCATCGTGCGCGGGCCGAATCGCCGCAGCATCTTGGCCCCGGCGAGCCCGGCGGCCATCGCCGCGACGGTGAGCGGCAGCAGCCGCAGCCCCGTCTCCAGCGGCGAGAGGCCGAGCACGAGCTGGAGGTACTGCGCCGCGATCAGCTCCAGACCGACCAGGGCGAGCATGGCGAGGACGATGCATCCCACCGAGGTACTGAACGCGGGCCGCGCGAACATCCGCAGGTCGACCAGCGGATGCGCACGCCGCCGCTGGCGCCGGACGAAGCCGGCCAGCAGCGCGCCGCCCAGGAGCAGGGGGCTCAGTGTGAGCGGGCCGAACGGGGCCTCCCCGCCGCCGAGCCGCTTCACGCCGAGGACGAGCCCGAAGAGTCCGGCGGCGGCCATCAGGGCGCCGACGATGTCCCAGGGACCGTTGCGGTCCCCCTTCGACTCGGGCAGCAGCATCCGTCCGATCGGCAGGCTGACCAGCATCAACGGGATGTTGACCAGGAAGACGGACCCCCACCAGAAGTGTTCGAGGAGGAAGCCGCCGAGCAGCGGTCCCACCGCCGCGCCCACGGCGGCCACCGCGCTCCAGATGCCGATCGCCAGGGCCCGCTCCCGTCGGTCGGGGAAGACCTGGCGCAGGATCGAGAGCGTCGCGGGCATGATCATCGCGCCGCCGACGCCGAGCAGGGCCCGCGCGAAGATCAGGACCTGCGCGCTGTCGGCGCAGGCCGCGACGGCCGAGGCGACGCCGAAGAGGGCGTATCCGAGCAGGAGGACGCGTCGGCGGCCGACGCGGTCACCGAGCGTGCCGAAGAGTATGAGGAGCGAGGCGCAGACCAGCGGATAGATGTCGACGATCCAGAGCAGCTCTATCGCGCCGGGCCTGAGGTCCTCGGTGACGGCGGGCACCGCGACGTGCAGCACCGTGGCGTCGAGCGCCACCAGCAGCAGACTGACGCACAGGACGACGAGGACGACCCAGCGGTTGGCACCGGCCCCGGTCTCCCGACGGCATCGCGCAGCGGCCGTGGTCGTCCCGGACATGTACGTACCTCCCAGATGTTCCCTCGCGTTCGGCGGAAACCTCAGGGTGGGGACTCCCTGGGGCTGTGGCCTGGGGGAGCGGAGTCCCGGCCCACGCAACAAAGGCGAGTGAGCCGCCCACAGTACGCGAGTTCCCGGCGATGACGCGTGGCAGACCTCTCACGTTCTTCCTGCATTGCGTGTGGCGTACGCCACGCTCCCCTCGGAGCACCACGCCCCGCCGGGCCCCACGGTTCCGGGCGACATCGATAATCGAGCCCGTGACCGATCTTGAGACACCTGTCGCGAAGCCGCCCCGCGCGGGCGCCCTGCGCCGCGCGGCCCCCGCCCTCCTCGGGTACGCGGGCGTCCGCGCGCTGGGGCTCGTGGTCCTCGCCGCGTGGAGCGCGGCGAACGGCAAGAGCGCGCACACCCTGCTCACGGCCCGCTGGGACGCGCTCTGGTACACCCGGGTCGCCGACCTCGGCTACGGCTGGGAAGTCCGACTGCCGAACGGCGACGTGCACTCGAACCTCGCCTTCTTCCCGCTGCTGCCCTGGCTGGAGCGTCTGGGCTCGGCCCTCACGCCGCTGTCGTCCGCGGACGCGGGCCTGCTGGTGAGCACGGCGGCGTCGCTGGCCGCGGCCTGGGGGATCTTCGCCGTCGCGGAGCATGTGTACGGACGACGGGCGGGCGTCTGTGCCGTGCTGGTGTGGGCGGTGCTGCCGATCGGTGTCGTGCAGTCGATGGCGTACAGCGAGTCACTGTTCACGGCGCTCGCCGCCTGGTCGCTGTACGCGGTGCTGACCGGCCGCTGGATCACGGCGGGCCTGCTCGCCGCGCTCGCGGGGCTGACCCGGCCGGTGGGAGTGGCGGTGGTCGCGGCCGTCTGGGTGACAGCGGTCATGTCGTTCGTACGGGACCGAAGCGCGCCCGGCCCGGACGGCGCACCCCGGTGGCGGCGCGCCCTCGGCATGCTTCTCGCGCCGCTCGGCGCCGCCGGCTACGTGCTCTGGGTCGGCCGTCGCACGGGCAAGGGCCCGCTCGGCTACCTCGACGTGCAGGCGGGCTGGCGCAACGGCTTCGACGGCGGCTACGCCTTCGCGCGCTTCGTCGCCGACAAGTTCACGTCCTTCCCCTCGGCCCTGGCCGGCGTCGGACTGATCGTCGGCGTCGCGCTGGTCATCTGGCTGTACGTGACGTGCGTGCGCCAGGGGCAGCCGCTGCCGCTCCTGGTGTACTCGGGGATCGTCACCGCGCTCGCCCTGTGCGCGTCGAGCTACTTCGGCTCGAAACCGCGCCTCCTGCTGCCCGCCTTCCCCCTTCTGCTGCCCCTCGCCCTCGCCCTGTCCCGGCTGCGTACGCCCAGGTCGGCGGCGGTCCTGGGCGGCGTGGCGGCGGCTTCCGCGGTCTACGGCGCCTTCTGGCTGAACGGCTCCGGTCCGCCATGATCGACTCCCGGACGCCCGGTGAGCTGCCGGAGAATTCCAGCCCAGCATTCGGTGAACGAATATATAAGCGTCATAAAACCGAACCACGGACGGATCAATGGAATTACGGAGTCCACTCTCCGAGGATTAGACATTCATAGAAAATAAACACGGACCTGAGAGGAATCCCACATCACATCGTCATCACAAAGCGAGTGATTCGGCCTGGAACGCAGCTCACTCGCTGTAACGTCGATTGAGTGCGTACCGAACGAAACCTGACCCGTCTGGACCGGGTCTTCGCCCGGCTCGACCGTGAACCTGAACGGCCGGCCCACATCGACGTGCCGAGGATGAGCCGGCACAGGGTCGTGCTGTTCGCGGCGACCCTGGCCTTCTACCTGGCCATCGTGTGGGCCGTCGCCATCACTTCATGGCTGGTCAGATTCGACTGGCAGGTCATGTTCTTCCGGCCCTACCAGCAATGGCCGGAGATCCACGCGTTCCTGGACTACTACGTGGTGCTCGGCCAGCGCGGCCCCACCGCCGTGATGGTCGCCGCCTGGCTGGGCTGGCGCTCCTGGCGGCAGCACACCCTGCGCCCGCTGCTCACGCTGGGTGCCTCGCTGCTGCTCCTCAACATCACGGTCGGCGCCGCCAAGTTGGGCATGGGCCGCCTCGGCCCCCACTACGCCATCACCATCGGCTCGAACGAGATGGGCCTGGGCGGCGATATATTTCCTTCGGGCCACACCGCCAACGCCGTTGTGACCTGGGGCATCCTGGCCTATCTGGCCTCGACCCCACGGGCCCGGCGCTGGCTGTCCGCGCTTTCCGCGGTGACGTCGCTCGGCGTCGGTCTGACCACCGTGTACCTCGGCACGCACTGGCTGAGCGATGTGCTCCTCGGCTGGGCCGCGGGTCTGCTGATCCTGCTGGCGCTGCCTTGGTGCGAGCCGCTGATCGCCCGCGCCGAGACCGGGATCTTCTCGCTGCGCGACTCCTGGCGCGCCCGTCGCGGCCGTGTCGTGCCCGCCCCCGCGGCCTCGCCGGTCGGCGTGCCCGCCATGGTGCCGCACCCCGCCACCGCGGACGGCGAGGTCCCCGCGCGGGAGTCGGCCGCCTCCGTCCGCGCGCCCCGGGCACCGGTGTACCTGGCTCCCGGCCCGCACACGGCCCGCTCGGAGCGCACCCCGGTCACCCCGGTCGGCAGTCGCCGCCCGCCGCACGCCGACCGGGTGGCGCGCTCGGCCACCACCTCGGCCCGCCCCCTGACGGGCGGCTGAGGACAACCGAACGGCGGGGCCGGTACGCACACCTCTCCCCGCACCGCGAAGGCCCCCGGCTCCTGACAGCCGGGGGCCTTCGCGCGTCGGTCGGGTCCTGCCGGGACCACCGGGTCCCGTCGGTGCGGTGCCGTCAGCCCTTCCAGCAGCGCGTGACCCTACCGTCCGTGACCTCGAAGTTCAGCCGCCCCACGAGGTACTCCATGGTGATGATCGCGCCCGGGGGCAGCGAGCGCACCGTGGTCCAGCCGTGCTCCTGGGCACGGCGCTCGGCGCTGCTCGCCTCCAGTCCTACGTAACTCTCCGGACTGTCCTGGGGCTCTGCGGAATGAGGGGGAATGGGTGCCATGACGGCCACGTTAGGCGGCGTCGCCCCGGCCGGGGAAGTCCGGATCGCCACCCAGCGTCACCCATACCCCTCCGGTCACACTTCTGTCACAGGATCACGACACGTGTTTCGGTCGAACTCCGTCACACGCACGAGGGGTTCCCTACGCGTTCTGCACTCCTTCGAACGTAATTCGGAGCCGGCGTGACACCGTCCCGAACAGCTCGATGGAATGTACGGATCCAAAGCCTCGGCGCGGCCTTTCCATTCCGATTCCGGGGCCCGCCGTGGAATCTGACGCCCCATGGGAAATACCCGTTCCGGCACAGGAACCCCGCGCGCGGCGTGCCGGCCCACGACGCCCGGTGCACATCACTGCCGTGGCGGTGAACTCCGCTCCAGAGCCCGGGACAGCCGGTCCCGGGCCGCGGTGAGCGCGTCGGTGAGCCCGGCGGGTTCGAGGACCTCGAACTCGAATCCCGTCATCGTCACGTGCACGACCATGACGTCGAGACTGGCCGCCCCGGTCCGCAGGACACAGCTGTCCGGACCGGCGGCCTCGAGTGTTCCTGCGGACGGTGAGATCCGCTCGGCCGCCTCCTCCAGGGGCACCAGCAGCCGGACGACGGCGTGCGTGGCGTACGCGCCGGTGGAGACGCCCTTGGAGACGTACGCGGCGAGGTCCTCGGCCGGTGGGGTGCGGGGCGCGAACCGCGGTCCGTGCGGCGGCCTGGGCGTGACACGGTCCACCCGGAAGGTGCGCCAGTCGTCGCGGTCGACGTCCCAGGCGACCAGGTACCAGCGGCGTTCGGTGCACACCAGGCGGTGCGGCTCGACGGTGCGGCGGGTCGAGGAGCCGCCGTGGTCGCGGTACTCGAACCGGAGCCGCTCGCCGTCGCGGCAGGCGTTGGCCAGTTCGGTGAGGACGGCCGGGTCGACCGCCGAGGGCTGCGGGCCGCGCAGCATCGGCACGGTGAACGCGTTCAGGGCGCCGATCCTGCGGCGCAGCCGGTGGGGCAGCACCTGTTCCAGCTTGGCGAGGGCGCGTACGGAGGTCTCGCCGATGCCCTCGATGCCCTGGCCGGCGGCCGTGCGCAGGCCGACCGCGACGGCCACCGCCTCGTCGTCGTCCAGCAGCAGCGGCGGGAGTTCGGCTCCCGCGCCGAGCTGGTAGCCGCCGCCCGTGCCGGGGCTGGCGTTGACCGGATAGCCCAGCTCGCGCAGCCGGTCCACATCGCGCCGGACCGTCCTCGGCGTGACGCCGAGACGCTCCGCGAGATCGGCACCCGACCATTCCCGGTGGGCCTGGAGCAGGGACAGCAGACGGAGCAGCCGTGCGGAGGTGTCCAACATGGGCCCGAGTCTGTCAGCCCTTGCGGACATCTTCGGTCCGCGAGGACTCGGTCTCGCGTCGGCATGGACTTCCCTTAGCCAGCTAGGTCCCCCGTCGGCATGGACTCCCCCACTGCTGCCGGTCTGCGTAGGGGAGTCCTGGCGGCGGCCGGGGGCTCAGGGCCGGTAGGACAGTTGCGGGACCTGGAAGCAGGTGGAGTTCATGTCGCCCTGGGAGACCCAGCCCCGGCCGTCCTTCCAGCGGGCCACCGACAGGCAGGCCCGCCGTGTCGTCGGCGGCTCGGCCAGCCGCTCGTACGTGACCGGCAGCAGCAGCCCGCCCGCGGTGTAGGGCTCGCCGCGGTTCATGAAGGCGTCCACGCACGCGCGGGTGACCCCGGCCGCCGTGCAGGACTTCGCCGCGTCGGCGAACCACCGTGCGGCCGCCCAGCCCTCCAGCTGCCACTGGGAGTGCGACCCGAACCCCTTGGTCGCGTCCCGGAACTCGCGTACGGCGGGGTTCGCGGTGTCCTCGTAGTCGCGGCTGGACCCGGTGGCCCACAGGGCGTTGCGGCACCGCGGCGAGTCCTTGTAGTCCTCGGCCACGGTGGACGTCCAGTTCTGCACATTGGTGACCTTGGCGATGACCTCGGCGTCCACGTCGTCCATCGCCTTGCACAGCTGCGCGTTGCCGTGCGTGTCGACGGCGTCGAAGACGAGGTCGGCTCCCCGGTCCTTCAGATCGGCGGCGGCGGCCCGGAAGTTGGGCAACGCGAAGTCGACCTGTTCGGTGACCACCTTGTAGCCCTCGGCCTTCAGACCCTGGGTGACGAGCCGGGCGTAGGCGGCCGACGCGGACTGGTTGTAGGAGACGACGGCGGCCGTGCGGGCGCCGTGCACGCGCTTGAAGTAGCGGTACACCTCGGTACCCCCGTACAGGTTCCCGCCCCAGCCCGGCGTTCCGTCCCGGGGCGCGAGACTCCCGTAGATCCCGTACAGGTGCGGGTAGGTGTCGTACGCCGGCCCGATGGGCTGGCCCCCGATGTCGGGCACGCGCGCGTGCGACACGCGCGGGGCGCCGGCGTAGTCGAGGGCCGTGGTCGCGACGAGTGCGACGACCTTGTCCTCGTCGATCAGCCGGTGCACGCACTCGTTGTTGCCGACACCGCTGCCGCCGTCGTCGCACAGCCGCACCTCTACGCGGCGCCCGTCGATGCCACCACGGGCGTTGAGGCGGTCGAAGTAGGCCTTCGCCCCGTCGCGCGGGCCGGTGAAGGCCGAGCCGCCGACGGGGCTGGTGGCACTGGTGACGATGCCGACCCGGATCGGGGCGGTGCCTCCCTGCCGGGTGGGGGTGGACCGGTTCTCGAAGTCGCTCTCGGGGAGGCGGCTGCCGCAGGCCGTGCCCAGCAGGAGGAGCAGCGCGAGGGCGAGCGCCTCAGCAGCCGGGGCCGGGCGACTCATTGCCGCTCAACTGGACCAGTGCGCACAGGGTCTTGACGGATACCTTCCAGGTGCCGTCCTGTTCGACGGCCGTCCCGGAGGCGCCCGGCAGCGCGGTCGCGCCCTTCAGGGTCAGCGAGTACGTGACGTCCGCGTCCCGCGGTGACGTGAACTCGATCTCCTCGACGTGCGCCTGCACCTCCTGGCCGCGCTTGTCGCCGTTGAAGCTCTTCAGGACTTGGGTCATGGCGTCGCCGTTCTCCAGGACGCTCTGCTTGTCCTTCTGAGGGACGGCGGGATCGAAGAACTTCTCCCAGTTCCGCTCGATCTCCTTCTCGGCTGCCGCCGGGTCGGACGGGGCGGTGGCGCTGGGCGAGGGGTCGGCGGACCGCTCCACGGAGGGCGCGGGCGGGGCGCCGCCTCCACCGCCGCTGTCGTCGCCGCATGCCGTGAGGGCGGCGGCGAGGACGAGAACCGCCGCCGCTGCCCGGCCACTTGGCCGCCTGAGTTCGCTCCCGAGAACCATCTGGCTCACCACCGGGTGTAGTCCGGGCCATGTGCGCCCGGTGCTTTCAGGGTCAGCTTCCAGAAGGCATAGTGCAAGCCATTGGCTGACATGGACAGACACACGACGTGTGGGAGCCCGGATGCGGACATCTCGACTGCGGACCGTGCACCCCGTCCTGTGGGCCGGGTGGGCCGCGCTCGCCGCCGGAGCGGTGCTGTGCGTCATCGGCTGGTACGGCATCTCGGGCGAGCGCTACGCGGAGCGCCAACTGCCGTATCTCGCCTCGTGCACGGTGCCCGGCGCGGCGCTGATCATCGCGGGCGCGGTGCTGCTCACGCACGGCAGGAACGCACTGGCCGCGGCGCGCGTCGAGGAGTTGTACGGACTGCTGGTGGCGACCGAGCCCGCCGGGGCGGCGGAGTCGGGGGGCGCCGTGAGCGCGCCCCTGGCCTCCAGCGGCGACCTGTCGATGGTGCCGGGCGGCACGCTGTGGCATCGCGCCGACTGCCCGCTGGTCGCCGGGAAGGCGGAGGCGGTGCCGGTGGACTCGCGGGTCCTGGCCGGCGGGGAACTCGGGCCGTGCCCGATCTGCGAGCCGTCCGCAGCCGGTCCGGGCGACTGACGGCCCTCCCGTGGCGTCCCTGACGTACGACCTCACGCTCGCCGGTCTCTCGGTGGGAAGTGCCGCCGCGCTCACCGGGGTCGGTCTGATCGTCACGCACCGCGCCACCGGGGTGCTCAACTTCGCGCACGGCGCCGTCGCCATGGTGTGCGCCTTCCTGCTGCGTCAGTTCACCGTCGAGTGGGGCTGGCCGCTCGCGCTCGGTACGGCCGTGACCCTGCTCGTGGTGGCCCCCGCCATCGGGGTGGCGCTGGAGCGCTTCGTGTTCCGGCCGCTGGCCGTGCTCGGCGGCGACCCGGCGCAGACGCTGGTCGCGTCGATCGGCGTCTTCGTGCTGCTGGTCGGCGGGGCGGCACTGGTGTGGGGCACCGGGGCACGGGCCGACGCGCCGACCGTGGTGTCGGCCGACCCCTGGGGGCAGCTGGCGGTGGCCCTCGCGCTCGCCGCGGGCGTGGGCGCCGTACTTCGCTCGCCGAGGGGACGCCCGCTGGGCTCGCGGCGGCGGACCCGCTTCGCCATCGAACTGCGCGCCGTCGTCGACGACCGCCCGCTCGCCGTGCTCGGCGGCATCGACGCCGACCGGGTGGCGGCGGCCGGCTGGGCCTTCGGCTCCTTCACGGCGGGTCTGACCGGCGTGCTCCTCGCCCCGTACGTGCGTCTGGACCCGTACGGGATGCCGCTGCTGGTCATGGAGGTGATGGCGGTGGCGGTGGCCGCGCGGATGCGCAGTCTCCCCGTCGCCGTCGTGGTGGCCCTCGGTGTGGCGGTCGGGCAGAGCCAGTTGACCCGGCTGCACCCCGCGGGCCGCGCCGAACCGCTGCTCCAGGCGGTCGGCGCGAACCTGTTCGTGGTGGCGCTGCTGTTCTCGGCGCTCGTCCTGCCCGGCGTCGGCACCCGTGACGCGCTGCCGCGCACGGCGACGGCCCGCGTGGCGACGCCGCCGGGGGCGTGGATCGTGGCGGTCGTCCTCTTCCTGCTGCCCCTCGGGTTCGCCGGCTCGGACCTGCACACGTCGGTCCAGGTGCCGGCGTTGGGCGTGGTGCTGCTGTCGTTGGTCGTGGTCACCGGCCGCGGCGGTCAGATCTCGCTGGGGCAGGCCGCGTACGCGGGTCTGGGCGCCCTCTTCACGGCGCTGCTCGCCGCGGGCCGCTTCCCCGGCCTGCCGCGCCTTCCCGAACTGGCCGCGCTCGCCGTGGCCGTGCTCCTGGTCGCGCCGCTCGGTGTGCTGACCGGCTGGCCGGCCATCCGGCGGCACGGCCTGGCGCTCGCGCTCGCGACGTTCGCCGTGGGGGTGGGGGTCAGCCGGTTCGTCTTCGCCCAGCCGTACGCCACGTCGGGGCTGTCCCTCGGCCGCCCGGCCGGCTTCGGCGGCGACCGGGCGTACTACGTGCTCGAACTGGGGCTGCTGGCAGCCGCGTTGCTGGCGGCGAACGCTCTGCGCCGGGGACGGACGGGCCGCGCCCTCGCCGCCCTGCGCGACCACGAGCCGGGCGCCTCGGCGGCGGGCGTCCGCGTCCCGGCCCTGAAGCTGGCCGCGTTCGTCGCGGGTGCCGCGCTGGCCGCGCTGGGCGGCGGGATGCTCGGCATGGGGCTGCGCGCCTTCGACGCCACGGCCTACGACCCGGTCCGCGGGCTGCTGTGGTTCGCGGCGGTCGTGGTCCTCGGCGCGGACAGCGTCCTCGGCGCACTGGCCGCGGCGGCGCTGCTGGTGGGCCTCGACGCGGGGGCGCGCGGCGGCGTCGCGGCGGCCCTGGTCGGCGTCCTGGCGGTCCTCGTCGGCCGGTTCCCCGGCGGTCCCTACGAGGCGCTGCGCACGGCGGCCTCCCGCCTCCGGCTGCGCCGCGAGGTGTCCTTGACCCCGCTGGGGTCGCGGGTACGCCGGCGGCTGCTGCCCGTGGCGACCCGGCCGGCCGACCGCCCCGCACCGCGCTCCGGCACGCCGGTCCCTGCCGCCGTACCCGCACCCCGCAGCGGCCAGGGCCACACCGCCCCACCCGGCCCGCACACCCGGCCTCGGCCCACTCCTCCGCCGTCCACGCCCACCCGGCCCGGCGACCACCACCCCTCGCCGCTCTCCGGCACGCCGGGCCCCGCTGCCCGTACCGGCCCGGGCCACACCTTCCAGCCCGCCCCGGGCACCGTCCGGAGCGACACCACCCCAGCCGGCCCGCACACCCGGCCGGGAGCCACTCCCCCGCCGTCCCCGCACACCCGGCCGGGGGCGGCGGCACCCTCGCCGCCCCGCGGCCGGCCCGGAGCGACCGCTCCCGCGCCGCGCGGCTCCCTGCCCGGAGCGGCCGTCCCATCGGGGCACCGCACCCGGCCGGGGGCCGTCTCCGCTCCCCCGGCGGGCGCCGAGCCGCGGGCTCCCCTCTCCGTGTCCCTGCGCGCCCGCGGTCTGCGCGTCGGGTACGGCGGGTTCACCGCCCTCGACGGGGTCGACCTGGACGTCCGGTCCGGACGCGTCACGGCCGTCGTCGGGCCCAACGGCGCCGGGAAGAGCACGCTCTTCCACTGTCTCGCCGGCACGCTGCGGCCGTCGGGCGGGCGGGTGCTGCTCGGCGGGCGGGACATCACCCGGCTCCCCGCGCACGCGCGCACCCGGCTGGGGATCGCGCGGACCTTCCAGCAGCTCGCCGTCTTCCCCACCCTGACCGTGGCCGAGAACGTCCGGGTCGGTGCCGAGCAGGGTCGGACCACCGATCCGGAGGCCGCGGAACGGGCGTTGCGGCTCCTCGGCCTCGACGGGCCGGTGCGGGCGTTCCCCGCGGCGGGGCTGCCCACCGGCACGCTCCGCCGCGTCGAGCTGGCCCGGGCGCTCGCGGGGAGTCCCCGGGTACTGCTGCTGGACGAGCCCGCGGCAGGACTCGACGCCCCCGAAGTGACCGCGCTGGCGCGGGTGCTGCGGGCGCTCGCCGCGGACGGCACCGCCCTCCTCGTCGTCGAGCACGACCTCGATCTCGTCGCCGACCTGGCGCACACCGTCCACGTCATGGTGGCGGGACGGATCGTCACGTCCGGCCCCGCCGACCGCGTACTGGAGAGGGGGTACGGCGGGTGAGCATCGCCCTGCGCCACGCGCGCGTGCGCTACGGCCCGCTGGAGGCCCTGCACGGGGTGACCCTGGTCGCCCCGGGTCCCGGTCTCACCGTGCTGCTCGGCCGCAACGGATCCGGCCGTACGACGGCGCTGCACGCGTTGGCCGGAACCGTGCCGCTGTCCGGCGGGGCGGTCGTGTGGGACGGTGTCGACGTCACCCGCCGGACCGCGCACGAACGCGCCCGGCTCGGCCTGTGCCTTGTCCCCGAGCGCCGGGCCGTCTTCGGTTCGCTCACCGTGCGCGCGAACCTGGAGCTGGCCGCGGGCGACTTCTCCCCCGCCCTCGACGCCTACCCGCGGCTGGAGCCCCTGCTCTCCCGCCGCGCGGGCACGCTCTCGGGCGGGGAGCAGCGGATGCTCGCCGTCTCCCGTGCCCTGCTCGCCCGCGCGCGGGTGGTGCTCGTCGACGAACCCGCGCAGGGCATGTCCCCGGCGGTCGCGGCACGGACGTACGACCTGCTGGCCGGTCTCGACGCGTGCGTGGTGGTCGCGGAGCAGCGACTGCCGCCGGGGCTGCGGGGGCGGACCGACCGGACGACGTTCGTGTACGAACTGAGCCGGGGCGCGGTCGTGTTCAGCGGAGAGGCGGCGGAGCCTGCGCGAAGAGCGACGGGCGCAGTGGCGGACCGAACAGGACGGGGCCCAGGTTGCGGGAGCCGGCCGAACCCTCCGGGATGACCAGCAGGGTGCCCTCGTTCAGCTTGTCCGGCGAGCTTCCGACGATCTGCTTGTTGGCCTTGTACAGCGCCTGCCAGCCGCCCTTGACCTTGTACTTGCGGGCGATCGACGCGAGTGTCTCGCCGTGCTTGACCACGTGCATGCGGCCCTGGAGCGCGTATCTCCGGGAGCAGACAGGCCATGCGCCCCAGCCCTGGGAGGCCACCACCTTCTCGGCGATCTTGATCTGCTCCGCGCGGGTGGCCAGGTCGGCACGCCGGGCGTACTTGAGCCCGCCGAACGCCTCCCAGGTGGGCTGCCAGAACTGCAGCCCGCCGTAGAAGCCGTTCCCCGTGTTCGCGTCCCAGCGGCCGCCGCTCTCGCACTCGGCGACGCAGCCCCAGGGCCACTGGTCCTTCGCGCAGTCGTACGACACCCGTGTCATGTCGGGGCCGGGAAGCGGGGGCGGGGGCGCGGCGACCGCGTCCGAGGGCACGAGGACGGCCAGTGCGGTGACGGCGACGACGGTGGCGGCCGCGACCGCGTGCCCGAGGCGCCCGGCGGCGTGTCTGGCGTGCTCGGCCGCCTGCCGGAGGCGGTTGATCGACGGGGGTGGCGTGACCGGCCGGGTCGGCATGAGGAACATCGCGCCCACGCTAGGCGGCCCCTCCGTCCAGCCGGTCGAGCCGCGCCCGGTGCGGCCGGGGCCCCACCCGGTCGGAGGACCGGGCGGGGCCGCATGCCCGGGACGAGGGGGAGTGCGACTCAGAGGTCGAGCCGCAGCCCGGGCACGATCAGGTTGGGGTCGTCGCCGATGACGGCCCTGTTGGCGGCGTAGACCTTCCGCCAGGTGGTGCCGTGCCGTTGGGCGATACCACTCAGCGTGTCGCCGCTGCGGACGGTGTAGTCACCGCGGGACGCGTCACGGTTGGTGTGGCCCGACGGCCGTGCCGGCGTCTTCGACGGCTTCGGCTTCGACGGGGCCGACTTGGGTGTCGACTTCGTGGCGGCCGTCCCCGCGGCCGATCCGGCGCCCGAGGACGCGGGCGCGTTTCCGTAGGCTCCGGCGCGCGCCGCACAGGTGGGCCACGCGCCCCACCCCTGCGCCCGCTGGACCTTGGTGGCGACGGCGATCTGCGCGCTCCTGGAGGCCTGGTCGGCACTCGACGCGTAGGCGGTGCCGCCGTACGCGCGCCAGGTGCCCGCGGAGAACTGGAGCCCTCCGTAGTAGCCGTTGCCGGTGTTGATGTGCCAGTTGCCGCCGCTCTCGCACTGCGCGATGCGGTCCCACACTCCACTGTCGGCCGCGGCGGCGTCACCGCTCGCGGCGAGCAGTCCGAGCGGGGCGAGGAGTGCCGCCCCGGCGAGGACCGCCGTCGTACGGGCCTTGCCGGCCGTACGAGCCTGATGGGTGTTCTCGGCACATTCGGACATGTAATTCCCTCTCGAAACACCCGGGGTCCCCCAGGGCGGGGCGCGACGGCCCGCGCATGGGACGCGGTCGGCGCGCTCCGCCCCGTCCGCCGGAGGCTGTACTGAGAGCTGGATGGTTCGGCCGGCGGACCTGCCCGAGCGGTGCTCGTTGCACACGGCGGAGGAATCTAGGGAGCCGACCGCCCCGATATCAACCAACTCCTTGTCATTCGAGGCCAGTTAGCCGTTACCGCGAGTATCGTCGATTTTCGGCCACCCACTTCATTGGGTGATTTCAGGATTTATCGACCCGTCATCTTCGCGATCTGTGACCCACTTCACCGACTCAACTTCCCTGGCATTCCGACAAGTTGACTGGGAGTGACCGATTCCGCAGGCGATCTCACCCTGGGCGTCGGATGGTTCGATTCCGTTCGCGCTCGGGCGTGACTCCGGCCACAGATCGCCCGTTGTCATCTTCATGAGCCGGGATCCCCCGGGTTCATGGGCCGGGAGCCACCCGGCATCACCACGCACCGCATTCCCGAGGAGCCACCGTGCCGCGCATGCTCGACGTCAGCGACGACGTACGCGCCGAGATCGGCGACGAAGAAGCCGACCGGCTGCTCGCCGGAGAGAACGCCCCCGGCAGTTACGACTGCACGTCCTGCCGCACCCCGGGCGACTCGGAACAGGAGCGGACCAGCACCGTCCTGTTCATCGGCGACGAGACCGCCGTCCTCGCCTTCGCCCACGCCACCTGCCTGCCCTCGCAGGTCGTGCAGGTCACCGAGGAGCAGCTGCAGGGCGCCGTCCGCTCGATCCACCCCGACGGCATCCCCACCGAGTTCGTTCCGGAGCAGGCCGTACTGGGTGTCACCAGCGGACTCGTGCTGATCAACGGCGAGTTGCACCCGGCGCTCGTCGTCGAGCCGACCGGCCCCATCGTGCGCCCCGGCTCGACCGACATCGGCGACGACTTCCTCCCCCTCCTCATCGAGCAGGGCTTCATGCCGGTGACCGCGGTGAACGGGGTGCCCCCGGTCCTGCACGGCTGGTCCGTGCTGCTCGCCATGGGCCAGCTGCACGCCGTGCTCCAGCCGGGCACCGGCGGTGGCTCCCCCGTCGCCTGGTGGCAGGCCCACCAGGCGCTCCAGGTCGCCGAGAGCTGGCGGTCGGCCGCCAACAAGCACCAGCAGGTGCTCCTGTTCGCGGCCCCGGTCGGCTCGATCGGCCGCCAGCCCCGCGAGGACCTGCTGCGCGACGCGCTGGACAAGGCGGCGGCCAACGGAAAGCTCGTCGCCGCCACCATGCCGCTCGCGGGCACCTGAGCCGGCCCCCGGGGAGCCCGGGCGCGAAAGTGCGCCGGGCACACTCCGGTTGACCTGCGAAAGCGACGTGGTGGCCGCATCCGTTGGGCGGCGGGGTCGTTGGCACATACGTGCACACCTACGAAGCCCCCCGCCGCCGGCCCTTCCAGCCGGACGCGCCCGCGCGATCGGCTCAGGACACCTCGGGCGGTCCATCGGCCACGCCGATCTACGACGCGCTGTACGCCGAGTGGCTCAGGACCTTCAGGACCCTGCCCGGCGACCGGCACGGCGAAGAGGATATGGGCTTCACGGCCTTCGGGAGCATGCCGCGCGGTGCGACCTCGTACGGCGCGTCCAGCTCGTACAACTCCTACAGCGCGGGTGCGCACTCCGCGCGGCAGAGTGCCGTGCAGCAGGGCCACACCACGACGGCGACGGCCATCTGGCAGCCGAGCGGGCGGCAGCACGGCACCGGGTGGCACCACGTCCCCGCCGCGCTGCCGCCCGCACCGCGTCGGGGTCTCTGACCCCGCCCATGAGGAAGGGCCGGCTCCCCGGGGGAGCCGGCCCTTCCTCATGTCTGCTACTTCTTCTTCGCGCCGCGCTTCTCGCGCACCCGCACCGAGATGTGCAGCGGCGTGCCCTCGAAGCCGAACTCCTCGCGCAGCCGGCGCTCGATGAAGCGACGGTAGCCGTGCTCGATGAAGCCGGAGGCGAAGAGCACGAACCGCGGGGGCTTGGTGCCCGCCTGCGTGCCGAACAGGATGCGGGGCTGCTTGCCGCCCCGGATCGGGTGCGGGTGGGCGGCGACCAGCTCGCCGAGGAAGGCGTTCAGCCTGCCGGTCGGGACGCGGGTCTCCCAGCCGGCCAGGGCGGTCTCGATCGCCGGGACGAGCTTCTCCATGTGACGGCCCGTGCGCGCCGAGACGTTGACGCGCGGCGCCCACGCCACCTGGCCGAGCTCGGTCTCGATCTCGCGCTCCAGGTAGTAGCGGCGCTCCTCGTCGAGGGTGTCCCACTTGTTGAAGGCGAGGACGATCGCACGGCCCGCCTCGACCGCCATGGTGACGATGCGCTGGTCCTGCACGGAGATCATCTCGGACGCGTCGATCAGGATGACGGCGAGCTCGGCCTTCTCGACGGCGGCGGCCGTGCGCAGCGAGGCGTAGTAGTCGGCGCCCTGCTGGAGGTGGACGCGCTTGCGGATGCCCGCCGTGTCCACGAACTTCCAGGTGACACCGCCGAGTTCGATGAGCTCGTCGACCGGGTCGCGGGTGGTGCCCGCGAGTTCGTTGACGACGACGCGTTCCTCGTTCGCCACCTTGTTGAGCAGCGACGACTTGCCGACGTTCGGGCGGCCGATGAGGGCGATGCGGCGCGGTCCGCCAACGGCGGAGCCGAAGGTCTGCGCGGGGGCCTCGGGCAGCGCCTCCAGGACCGCGTCGAGCATGTCGCCGGTGCCGCGGCCGTGCAGCGCGGAGACCGGGTGCGGCTCGCCGAGACCGAGGGACCACAGGTACGAGGCGTCGGCCTCACCGCTCGGGCCGTCCACCTTGTTGGCGCACAGGACGACGGGCTTGCCCGCCTTGCGCAGCAGGCGGACGACGGCCTCGTCGGTGTCGGTGGCGCCGACCTTGGCGTCGACGACGAAGACGACCGCGTCGGCGGCCTCGATCGCGTACTCGGCCTGCGCGGCCACCGACGCGTCGATGCCGAGGACGTCCTGCTCCCAGCCGCCGGTGTCGACGACCTTGAAGCGGCGGCCCGCCCACTCGGCCTCGTAGGTGACACGGTCACGGGTGACGCCCGGCTTGTCCTCGACGACCGCCTCACGGCGGCCGATGATCCGGTTCACCAGGGTCGACTTGCCGACATTGGGACGGCCGACGACGGCGAGGACGGGCAGCGGGCCGTGGCCCGCCTCCTCGATCGCGCCCTCGACGTCCTCGATGTCGAAGCCCTCTTCCGCGGCGAGCTCCATGAACTCCGCGTACTCGACGTCGCCGAGTGCCCCGTGGTCGTGCTCTGCCGAGCCCTCGGGCTGGATGTGGTCGTTCATGAAGTCCGTACCTCGTCGTTCATTCGTGGTGATCGGTGGACCGCCCGCCTCCGGGAGATCCACTACTCAAGTGTCGCCTAGTGCCCGGTGGGGCGCCCGGCGTTTTCCCGGCGTCCGGTCAGACGCCGGGCCTCGTCCAGATGGGCGCTCAGATGCTTCTGGATGCGGGTGGTGGCCTCGTCCAGCGCCTTGCGCGTACGCCGCCCGGTGCCGTCGCCCGCGTCGAACGGGTCGCCGAAGACGACGTCGACCCGGCTGCGCAGCGGGGGCAGCCCCTTTATCAACCGGCCCCGCCTGTCGGAACTTCCCAGCACCGCCACCGGCACGATCGGGGCTCCGCTGCGTACCGCGAAGTACGCGAGGCCGGCCCGCAGCGAGGCGAAGTCGCCCTCGCCGCGCGTGCCCTCCGGGAAGATCCCGAGGACGCCGCCGTTCTCCAGGACGCCGAGCGCCTGGGTGATGGCCGTGCGGTCGGTGGTCTCACGGTCCACCTTCAGCTGGCCGATGCCCAGCAGGAAGGGGTCGAGCGGCCCGATGAACGCTTCCTTCTTGATCAGGAAGTGCGTGGGCCGGGGCGCGACACCCATGACCATCGGTCCGTCGATGTTGTGCGAGTGGTTCACGGCCAGGATCGCCGGGCCCGTCGCGGGTACCTTCCAGGCGCCCAGGACGCGCGGCTTCCACAGCCCGTACATCAGGCCGACGCCGATGCGGCGCCCGACCTCGGCGCCCCTCTCGGAGGGTGCGGTCACTTGGCGGCCCGCTTCTCCTCGACGAGGGTGACCACACACTCGATGACCTGCTGGAGCGTGAGGTCGGAGGTGTCCACCTCGACCGCGTCGTCCGCCTTGGCCAGCGGGGACGTCTTGCGGCTGGAGTCGGCCGCGTCCCGCTTGATGAGGGCCTCGCGCGTGGCGTTGACGTCCGCGCCCTTCAGCTCACCGCTGCGGCGGGCGGCACGGGCCTCCGGAGAGGCGGTGAGGAAGATCTTCAGGTCGGCGTCCGGCAGCACGGTGGTGCCGATGTCGCGGCCCTCGACGACGATCCCGTACACGGCGGAAGCGGCGAGCGAGCGCTGGAGCTCGGTGATGCGGGCGCGCACCTCGGGCACCGCGCTGACCGCGCTGACCTTGGAGGTGACCTCCTGCGTGCGGATCGGGCCGCCGACGTCGGTCCCGTCGACCGTGATGGTCGGCGCGGACGGGTCGGTGCCGGAGACGATCTCCGGCTTCTCCGCCACGGCGGCGATCGCGGAGGGGTCGGCGACGTCGATGCCGTTGCTCACCATCCACCACGTGATCGCCCGGTACTGGGCCCCCGTGTCCAGGTAGCTCAGGCCGAGCTGCGCGGCGACGGCCTTCGAGGTGCTCGACTTGCCCGTGCCGGAGGGGCCGTCGATGGCGACAATCACAGCCGGAGCGGTCCGGGCGGCCTTTTCCACGGTGACGGACACCTTCCTGGTACGGGGTGATGGGTATGGGGGCACGATCGCGCCCCGCCCAAGGTTACTGGCTTCGCGGACCCCTTATCACTGGCCCTTCCCGCGGCCGGATCACCGGCCCACGCCGGGACCGGCCGCCGTGCCCGCCCGCGGACGCTCTGCCGCGCCCCGGGAAGCGCGCCCGGCCGCCGGGGTCACCGCCACGGAACGCGGGACGGCCACGGCCGCGGCCCGTCCCGCCCGGCGGCCGTCACTGCCGCAGCGCCCAGCCCCGCTCGCGCAGCGCCGCGCTCAGCACCGGCACCGCCTTGGGCTCCACCATCAGCTGGACGAGTCCGGCCTGCTGGCCGGTGGCGTGCTCGATGCGTACGTCCTCGATGTTGACCCCGGCCATCCCCGCGTCCGCGAAGATGCGGGCCAGCTGACCGGGCTGGTCGTCGATGAGGACGGCCACGGTCTCGTACACGCGCGGAGCCGAACCGTGCTTGCCGGGGACCCGGACCTGGCCCGCGTTGCCGCGGCGCAGCACGTCCTGGATGCCGTCGACGCCCTCGCGGCGCTTGGCCTCGTCGGAGGACTGGAGGGAGCGCAGCGCCTGGACGGTCTCGTCGAGGTCGGAGGAGACGTCCGCGAGGAGGTCGGCGACCGGCCCCGGGTTGGCGGAGAGGATGTCGATCCACATCCGCGGGTCCGAGGCGGCGATGCGGGTCACGTCACGGATGCCCTGCCCGCAGAGCCGTACCGCCGCCTCCTCCGCGTGCTCCAGGCGCGCGGCGACCATGCTGGAGACCAGGTGCGGCATGTGCGAGACGAGGGCGACGGCCCGGTCGTGGGCGTCGGCGTCCATGACGACCGGCACGGCACGGCAGTGCGACACCAGCTCCAGGGCGAGGTTCAGGACCTCGGTGTCCGTGTCGCGGGTGGGGGTGAGCACCCAGGGACGGCCCTCGAAGAGGTCTCCCGTCGCGGCCAGCGGGCCCGACTTCTCGCGGCCCGACATGGGATGCGTACCGATGTACGAGGACAGGTCGAGGCCGAGCGCCTCCAGCTCGCGGCGCGGTCCGCCCTTGACACTGGCGACGTCGAGGTAGCCGCGCGCGACCCCGCGGCGCATGGCGTCCGCGAGCGTGGCCGCGACGTGCGCGGGCGGCGCCGCCACGATCGCCAGGTCGACGGGCCCCTGCGGCGGCTCGTCCGTGCCGGCGCCGAGCGCCGCCGCCGTACGGGCCTGCTCCGGGTCGTGGTCGGCGAGGTGGACGACGACCCCGCGGGCCGCCAGCGCGAGGGCCGCCGAGGTGCCGATCAGCCCGGTCCCGATGACGAGTGCGGTCCTCACTGGGCGATGTCCTTGCGCAGTGCGCCGGCGGCGCCGAGGTAGACGTGCACCACGTCGGCGCGCGGCTTGTCGGACTCGATGTGCGCGAGGACCCGTACGACCCGGGGCATCGCGCCCTCGATGTCCAGTTCCTGCGCGCAGATCAGCGGGACGTCGACGATGCCTAGTCCCCGGGCCGCGGCGGCCGGGAAGTCGCTGTGCAGGTCGGGCGTGGCGGTGAACCAGATGCTGATCAGGTCGTCCGCGGTGAGCGCGTTGCGCTCCAGGATGGCGGTGAGCAGCTCGCTGACCTGCTCGTCCATGTGCCCGGCCTCGTCCCGTTCCAGTTGGACGGCGCCCCGGACCGCTCGTACCGCCACGGTGATGCTCCTCGCTGATGTACGTACCTGTCTGAACGCACCAGCGTAGTCAGCCCGCGACGCGCGGGTGCGGGGCGCCCGCCTGCCGAGACGAGCGGACGCCCCCTACGGACCGGTGGTTCTCAGAGGTTCTGCGCCCTGATGAGGTCCTCCAGGGACCCGGCGGGCAGCTGTCCCTCGGGCGTCAGTTTGTCGACGGCCCGGGGCAGGTTCTCGGCGATCTGGGTCGCGGCCTGGTCGGTGGTGATCCCGGCCTCGTCGGCGACCTGCTTGAGGGCGTCGTCGGGCAGCGCGTGCTGGATCTGCGCGCCCGTCACGGACTGGTTCTCGCCCGTGCCGACCCAGGAGTCCTTCTGCTCCGCCAGGCCCGCCTTGGTGAGCATGTCCAGCAGGCCGCCCAGCGGATTGCCGCCCGCGGCACCCGAGCCGCCGGCGCTCAGGGCTCCGAGCAGGGCGCCGAGGATGTTGCCCGCGCCGGAGGCGCCCGCGGCGCCGCTCTGGCCGGAGCCGCCGAGGAGGCCGCCGAGCAGGCTGCCGAGATCGTTACCCGCCATGGTCACGCCTTTCCAGAGGAGGGCCGGGGGCAGGTCGCCTCCCGGCCTCAGACCTTGCCAATCTCACGCGAATCGCCGTATTCCGCCACTTGTGGTGAGAACGCCGCTGTGCGCCTCTGGACGCGGGGGCGCGGGTCCGCTGTCATGGCAGGAGGCTCGCCTCGGGGGAGGCCCGTATGACCCGCATGAAGCGTCCAGGACCCCTTCTCACCCTGCTGGCGGGACTGCTGCTCGGGGTGTTCCTGCTGTCGCTCAACGCGACGACGGGGACGAGGAACGCGTCCTCGGCCCAGGAGGAACCACCCGCCACGGCCGTGTCGCCCGGCGCGACGGCCGGCCCGACCGAATCCGCGCCCGCGTCCCCGGCCGCGCCGTCGACGGCGTCCGCGAGCCCGTCCCGGAGCGCCGCGGCCGACGCCGACTACGCGGGCCGTACCGACGACGACTCGTCGGCGGTCGCCGTCTCACTGCGCGACGACCGGGCGATCGCCTACTTCTGCGACGGACGGGACAAGGAGTCCTGGCTGAAGGGCGACGTCGAGGACGACGGCACCATGAAGCTCACCGGGAAGAACGGCGCGGAGCTCGACGGCACCCTCCAGGACGGCAGGCGGATCCGCGGGACCGTCGACCTGGGCGGGCACCGCTACGGATTCACCGCCGACAAGGCGGTCAAGCCGTCCGGCCTGTACCGGGCGACCGCCACGGTGCGCGGCGCGAAGATCGACGGCGGCTGGATCGTGCTGCCCGGCGGCCGGCAGGTCGGCGTCCTCGACCGCGACGGCAGGCCGTCCACGGCGCCCAGGATCGATCCGGAGACCGGTGCCGTGACGGTCGACGGCCGGACGATCACGGCGAAGCCCGTCACTCCCTGACCCGCACCGGGCTCCGTCCGCCGCCGCGCGACGGCACCGGTACCCGCACCCCGACCGGTACCGGGACCGGTACCCGCACAGTGCTCCCCGTCCCGCCCCCGCCGACGCTCCGCGAACGCCCGCGGCCCCGCTCCCGCTCCCGCACCACCGGCACCCGTCCCGCCCCCGCCGGACCCCCGTCCTTCCTGACCAGGGAACCGATATGACCGTGGACCCGAACGCCGCCACCCAGGGCTTCCCCTCGCCGGGGCCCGTCCACCGCCGCTCGCACCCGGCCCGCTACCTCGTCCCGGCGCTGGTCGCCGCGGCGGTCGCCGTCGGGCTGGGCGCCTACGGCAAGGCGCACGACCCGGCCGGGACCGCCTTCAACATCGCCGGCTTCAGCAGCACGGGCGCCGTGAAGTCCTGGCTCGCGACGACCGCCTTCTTCTTCGCGCTCGTCCAGGTCGTCTCGGCGTTCATGGTCTACGGCAGACTGCCGGGCCCGCGCTGGGCGCCGGCGCTGCACCGCTGGTCGGGCCGCATCGCCTTCCTCGTGGCCGTCCCGGTCGCCGTGCACTGTCTGTACGCATTGGGCTATCAGACGTACGAATCGCGCGTCTTGTGGCACTCCCTCCTGGGTTGCTTCTTCTTCGGCGCCTTCAGTGCCAAGATGCTGCTGCTCCGCTCGGAGCGCCTGCCCGGCTGGCTGCTGCCGATCATCGGCGGCCTCGTCTTCGCCGTGCTCACGGCCATCTGGCTGACCTCTGCCCTCTGGTTCTTCCGTACGTTCGGAGTGACGACATGACCAACCGCTCGACGCGGCGCACGGTTCTCGCGACAGGGACGGCCGCACTGCTCGCGGGATGCAGCAAATACGGCGACAACAGCAGCAGCGAGTCGGAGTCGTCTCCCTCGGAGGCCCCGATGGCGGACACGTCGAAGGCCGCCTCGCCCGCGCCGTCCGCGGCGGCGTCCGGCGGCAAGGAGCTGACCACGAAGGCCGCCGTCCCGGTGGGCGGCGGCAAGATCTTCAAGGAGCAGAAGGTCGTCGTCACCCAGCCGAAGAAGGGCGAGTTCAAGGCCTTCTCGGCGATCTGCACCCACCAGGGCTGCACGGTGAACCGCGTGGTCGACGGCCTGATCGACTGCCCCTGCCACGGCAGCAAGTTCAGCGTCGTGGACGGCGCGGTGAAGGCCGGCCCGGCTCCGCGTCCGCTGCCCGCCAAGAAGATCACCGTCGAAGGGAATTCGATCCGGCTGACCTGAGGCGACACGTACGCTCCAGGAATGGATGCCGCGGCCCTGGTGCGTGACCACACGATCTACTCCTGCGTGATGGGTTCACGCGCCTTCGGGCTGGCCACCGACACCAGCGACACCGACCGCCGGGGCGTGTTCCTCGTCCCCACTCCGCTCTTCTGGCGCTTCGAGAAGCCGCCGACGCATGTGGAGGGCCCGGCCGAGGAACAGTTCAGCTGGGAGCTGGAGCGGTTCTGCACCCTGGCGCTGCGCGCCAACCCGAACGTCCTGGAGTGCCTGCACTCCCCGCTCGTCGAGTACGCGGACGCCACCGGCCGCGAGCTGCTCTCCCTGCGCGAGGCCTTCCTGTCCCGTCAGGCGCACGAGACGTTCGCGCGCTACGCCATGGGGCAGCGCAAGAAGCTCGACGCCGACGTCCGCAGGCACGGCGCCCCGCGCTGGAAGCACGCCATGCACCTGCTGCGCCTCCTCACGACGTGCCGCGATCTCCTGCGCACCGGCGAGCTCCGGATCGACGTGGGCGAGCAGCGTGAGCCGCTCCTCGCGGTGAAGCGGGGCGAGGTCCCGTGGGAACGGGTGGAGGCCTGGATGTCCCGGCTGGCGGCGGAAACGGACGAGGCGGCCGCGGGAAGTCCCCTCCCGTACGAGCCGGACCGGGCCCGCGTGGAGGACTTCCTGGTCCGGGTGCGCCGCGCCTCAGCCCTCCAGGCGGACCCGGACGACGAAATCGTGCAGGGCGTCGTGGGCGGTTGAGGCGTCGGGCAGCGCCGAGGCGTCCTGGGCCTCGTCCAGCAGGGTGTGCAACCGCTCCACGTCGTCCCGCACCCGCGCGCGGTCGACGTCGGCCGCGCCGTGCTCCCGCTCCGCCTTCGCGGCGATCAGGTCGGGCAGCCGGGCGGGGGCCTCGGCCACGCACCCGACGAGCGTGGGCAGATGGGCCTGCACCTCACCGCTGCGCATCAGATGGACGCCGGTGAGCAGCACACGGAACGTGTAGAGCAGCGGCTTGAGTTCGCCGGTCCGCTCGAACAGCCGCCACTGCGTGGCGGCGAAGCCCCGGTAGTGGTGGGCGTGATGGCGGGTGAGCACGGCGGGGGCGAGCGAGACCAGCTCGCGGTGCGCCTCGGTGGTGTGCACGACCAGGGGGGACAGGAGCTGCTCCAGCACATAGCCGTTGCGCCGCAACATCAGCCGGACGAACTTGCGCAGGTCGTGGGTGACGAGGTCCATCTCGACACCGTCCTCGAACCACATGCGCGACCGGGTCTCCTCCGGTTCGCGCAGGCCGACGAGTTCGGCGGCGGGCAGCAGGTGGACGCCTCGCAGGTCGACGTCGGAGTCGCGCGAGGGGAAGCCGTAGAGGTGGGCTCCGGAGACCGTGGCGAAGAGCACCGGGTCGGGCTGCTGCGCCACCACGGCCTTGAGGTCGATGTCGAGGACGTCCGTCATCCGTCAAGCGTCCCAGAGCGCCCCCAGCGACATGAGGTCGCCCTGGTACTCGATCCGGTCGGCCCAGGCCGTCGGCCAGGCGTCCGAACCGTGGTAGGCGCCGGCGAAGGCGCCCGTCAGGCAGGCGATGGAGTCGGAGTCGCCCGAGGTGCAGGCGGCCCGGCGCAGCGCGGTGAGGGGCTCGTCGACGAAGAGCAGGAAGCACAGCAGGCCGGTGGCGAGGGCCTCCTCGGCGATCCAGCCGCCGCCGGTGGCCATGCAGGGGTCGCTCTCGGGCGAGACGGTCCGCACGGCGTGCCGCAGCTGGTCCAGGGCGGCGAGGCACTCGTCCCAGCCTCGGGTGATGTACGCCTCGGGCGTGGGGTCCTCGCTGTAGGTCCACAGGTCGCCGAGCCAGCGGGAGTGGTAGCGGTGGCGGTTCTCGTACGCGTACGACCGCAGCCGGCCGACGAGGCCCATCGGCTCGACGCCCTGGGTGAGGAGCCAGATCGCCTGCGCGGTGAGGTCCGCGGCGGCGAGGGCGGTGGGGTGTCCGTGGGTGAGCGCGGCCTGGAGCTGCGCGGCACCGGCGCGCTGTTCGTCGCTGAGTCCGCGGACCAGTCCGACGGGAGCCACGCGCATGTTGGCGCCGCAGCCCTTGGAGCCGATCTGGCTGGCCTCCTGCCAGCGGCGCTTCTCGTTCTTGAGGAGGTTGCAGGCGACGAGGCAGGTGCGGCCGGGCGCGCGGTTGTTGTCGGGCGACTGGTACCAGTCCACGAACTCCTCGCGGACCGGCCGTTCCATCCGCAGCGGGCCGAGCAGTCCGCGGTCCATGGCCGTGCGCAGCCCCCGCGCCAGCGCCAGCGTCATCTGGGTGTCGTCGGTGACCTTCGCGGGCGTGGGCAGCGCCATCTGCCGCCAGGGCCCGCACTTGTCGAGGATCGCGGGGACGGAGTTGAACTCGGTCGGGTACCCGAGCGCGTCGCCGAGGGCGAGGCCGATGAGAGATCCGGTGGCGGCGCGCTTGGCGAGAGTCGTGGCGGTCATCAGGGCCGTCCTTCCGAACTGGGACGCAGCAGGGGCGGGTGCAGGGCTTTGGCGTCGCCCGCGCGGTAGAGCGCGGCGGGCTTGCCGCGGCCGCCGGTGAGGCGCGCGGCGCCGGGGACCTGCTCGACGAATCCGGGCGTGGCGAGGACCTTGCGCCGGAAGTTGGGCCGGTCGAGGGCGGTGCCCCACACGGTCTCGTAGACCTGCTGCAGCTCGCCGAGGGTGAAGCGGGGCGGGCAGAAGGACGTCGCGAGACAGGTGTACTCGAGCTTGGCGCCGACGCGTTCGTGGGCGTCCGCGAGGATCCGGTCGTGGTCGAAGGCGAGCGGGCCCAGCGCGTTGAACCGCAGCCACTGGGCCTGTGCGGCGTCGCCGCCGCCGCGCGGCTCGGGAGGGTCCGGGAGCAGCGCGGCGAAGGCGACGGAGACGACGCGCATCCTGGGGTCGCGGTCGGGCTCGCTGTAGGTGCGCAGCTGCTCCAGGTGGAGTCCGGAGAGGTCCGACAGGCCGGTCTCCTCGGCGAGTTCGCGGCGGGCCGCCGCCTCCGCCGACTCGTGCGGCAGCACGAAGCCGCCGGGCAGTGCCCAGCGGCCCGCGTAGGGTTCCTGGCCGCGCTCGACGAGCAGCACCTGGAGCGCGCCGGCACGAACCGTCAGGACGGCCAGGTCGACGGTGACGGCGAAGGGTTCGAACGCGTACTTGTCGTAGCCCTCCGGTGCTGTGCCGCCCGGCGCACGGCTCTCCTTCCCGCGCACGCCCCCACCTCCTGCTCACCGCCATTTTTATGGTCACTCTGACTATGGTCAGTACGACTATAAAGGGGTGGGTGAGCGCCAACAAGCCTCTGAGCGCGGGAATTTGACGCCGGGCGGACGGAGCCGGGGTGCGCGCTCCCCCGGCTCCGTCCGCCCGGCCCCGGTGTCAGTCTCCGGCGCGCGACGGCGCGAACGCCGCCACCACCGCGCCCGCCGCGGCGGCCCCCGCCGAGACCCAGAGCGCGGGTCCGCAGCCGTCGACGAAGGACCGCGCCGAGCCGTAGCCGCCGTACCGCGTGAACACGGCCGCGGCCACGGCGACTCCGAAGACCCCGCCCAGCTCGCGCAGCGCGTTGTTGACCCCGGCCGCGACGCCCGCCTCCTCGGGCGGCACCGACGACGTCACCGCGTTCGCCACGGTGGGGAAGACCATGGAGATGCCGACACCCGCGACGACCAGCGGCAGGACCAGGCTGCCGTAGGAGACGCCCGGTTCGACCTGCCAGGCCAGCAGGCCGATCCCGACGGCCTGCAGGACGAGTCCCGCGAGCATGAAGGGCCGGTTGCCGAACCGGTCGGCGAGCGCGCCCGCGACCGGCGCGACGAGCAGCGGCATCCCCGTCCACACCAGGATGCGGACGCCCGCCGCCAGCGGGGAGTTGCCGAGACCCAGCTGGAAGAGCTGCGAGATCATGAAGAGGGAACCGAGCAGGGACATGAACGTCAGGAACGCGGCGCCGTTGGCGGTGGAGAAGCCGCGTCGGCGGAAGTGGGTGAGCGGCAGCATCGGGTAGCGGGCCCGCGTGTGCTCCCAGCCGAGGAAGGCCGCCACGAAGACCACTCCGACGGCCAGCGCGACCAGCACTTCGGCGCTCCCCCAGCCCGCCTCCGGGGCCCGCACCGGCGCCCACGAGAGTCCGGTCAGCCCGACCGCCGCCAACAGCAGTCCCACGACGTCGAGTTGTGGACGGGGACCGTGGCTCTCCCGCAGCCTGCGGGCGGCCGCCGGCAGCATCGCGAGACCCGTCGGCACGTTCAGCCAGAAGATCCACTGCCAGGACAGGCCCTCGGTGACCGCGCCGCCGAGCACCGGTCCGGCCGCCACGCCGAGCCCGGTCACCCCGCCCCACAGGCCGATGGCGACGCCCCGCTTCTCCGCCGGGAACGCGTCGCTGATGAGGGTGAGCGTGAGCGGCAGCAGGACGGCGGCGCCGGCGCCCTGGACCACGCGCGCGGCGATCAGCTGGCCGGGACTTCCCGCGAGCGCCGCCATGGCCGAGGCCGCGGTGAAGACGGCGAGTCCCGCGACGTACATGCGGCGCCGTCCGAACCGGTCGCCGAGCGCGGCACCGGTCAGGGTGAGACAGGCGAAGACGAGGTTGTAGGCGTTGATCGTCCATTCCAGGTCGGACAGGCTCGCCCCGAAGTCCGCCCGCAGGGCGGGCAGCGCGGTGGAGACGACGACCACGTCCAGGGAGCAGAGCAGCGCCCCGAGTCCGGCCAGGACGACGGTCCACGCGCGTCGTGGCGGTGCGGCACCGGAAGCGGGTTCGCGGACCGGGGCGCGCAGGGTGTCAGCCATGTCGGTTCCTTCCGTGAGGTCGAGGGATCACTCACGGAAGGCAGACCGGGCCCCGTCCGGAAAGGAATCGCGGCGGTCCGGGGCGCCGCCCGAGGAAGGCCACCAGACGGTCTCCGGGCCGGGGCCACGACGTCGGCGCGCCGACCGGTTCGGCGAAGCGCACCCCGCGGTCGGCGTCGTCCACGACGCACCGCGCCACGGGCAGCAGTTCGGCGGCGAGCGCCGGCGGGATCGGCCGGGACGTCCCGCACGCCTGCGCCACGTCCCAGCCGTGCACCGCGATCTCGACGGCGCCGACCGCCGCGAGCACGCCCAGCCCGAGCGACCGGTCGCCCACGCCCACGAGGGGCTCGCCCGTGCCCGGGAGGCCGCGTGCGAAGGCCCCGCCGCGGCGCGCGGCGCGCCCGGCCGAAGGCCCGTCCGTGCCGGGCGGGCGGCCCGCGTGCGGCACGTCGCCGAAGGCCACCGCCCAGGCGCCCAGCAGCGCGCAGGCACGCTCCCGGAAGGCGCACACCGGATCGGCGGCGCCCGCGGTGGGACACAGCCCCACCTGCCCGTCGGTGACGCCCTCGTACAGCGCGTCCACCGAGTCGTCGAGGTGCCGCAGCAGCTCCCCCAGGTCCCAGCGCGCGCAGGGCGTGGCCCGTCCCAGCGTGCCGGGCGCCACCACGGCGACGCTTCCCAGGGCATAGGCGAGCGAACGCTCCAGGAGCTCACCGGAGTTCACCGGAGCACCTGCGGCAGCACCTTGGGCAGGCCGAAGCGCGCGAAGAGGTCCGGGTCGAGGAAGGCGGTGATCCGCGCGATGCGCGCTCCGCGTACGCCGAGCGCAGGCGCTGCGTGCGCGTCGCGCAGATCCGGAACATGTGCGCCGGTCACATCGAGCACCTGCAAGGAGTGCGCCCGGTACGCGCCGTCCGCGCCCCTCTCGTACGACCCCACCGCGGGCTGTCCGTTGGCCCCCGTCGGCAGCATCCGGACCCGTCCCGGCTCGCCGACCCGCGCCCCCAGGAAGCGCAGCACGTCCTTGGTGCCGCGGAACCAGTCCAGGTGAGGAGGCATCTCCAGTTCGACGCCGTCCTGGAGGAGCTCCAGCAGGGCGTCCATGTCGGCGTGCTCGAAGGCCGCCATGTAGCGGTCGATCAGCTCGCGGTCCCGGGCGACGTCCGGTTCGGTCACCAGGTCCTCCTCCGGCGCCACCTCGTCGAGCCGGGCACGCGCGCGCTGGAGGGTGCTCTTGACGGCCGCGGTCGAGGTCCCGAGCAGCGCGGCGACCTCGGGCGCGCGCCAGGCCAGCACGTCCCGCAGGATGAGCACGGCCCGCTGCCGGGCGGGCAGGTTCTGGAGCGTGGCGACGAGCGCGAGCCGCAGGCTCCCCCGGGCCGCCACCACGGTCGCCGGGTCGACGAGCGCGTCGGGCAGCGGCTGGAGCCACTCGACGTCCGTCGCGGGGGCCCTCAGCGGCTCCTCGGGCGCGTCCGAGGGTCCGCCGAGGCCGGCGGGCAGCGGACGGCGCACACGGCCCTCCAGGGCCGTCAGGCACGTGTTCGTGGCGATCCGGTGCAGCCAGGTCCGCAAGGACGCGCGGCCCTCGAACCCGCCGTACGCCCGCCAGGCCCGCAGATAGGTCTCCTGGACGAGGTCCTCGGCGTCGTCCACCGATCCGAGCATGCGGTAGCAGTGCGCGAGCAGCTCCCGCCGGTACGGGTCCGTGAGCCGTACGAACTCCTCGCGGTCGGTCGTCGCAGTCATGCCCGCTCCCTTCCCGCCGGCCCACGCCCGGCGGCTCCCGCGCCGGTACGGACCGGCGGATCGTTCACCGGTACAGACCGGCGGGGCGGCGAAAACGAATCGGCCGGTCCCGGAGAAGTTCCGGAACCGGCCGTCGTAGGGCGCGGGAGCCCAGCCCCTAGAGGCCGACCTCGTTCATCAGCATGCCGACCTCGGTGTTCGACAGGCGGCGCAGCCAGCCCGACTTCTGGTCGCCCAGGGTGATCGGGCCGAAGGCCACCCGCACCAGCTTGTCGACGGGGAACCCGGCCTCGGCGAGCATGCGGCGCACGATGTGCTTGCGGCCCTCGTGGAGGGTCACCTCGACGAGGTAGTTCTTGCCGGTCTGCTCGACGACGCGGAAGTGGTCCGCCTTGGCGTACCCGTCCTCCAGCTGGATGCCGTCCTTGAGCTGCTTGCCCAGGTCGCGCGGGATCGGGCCCACGATGTGCGCGAGGTAGACCTTCTTCACGCCGTACTTGGGGTGGGTCAGGCGGTGGGCCAGCTCACCGTGGTTGGTGAGCAGGATGACGCCCTCGGTCTCGGTGTCGAGCCGGCCGACGTGGAAGAGCCGCGTCTCGCGGTTCGTCACGTAGTCGCCGAGGCACTGACGGCCCTCGTTGTCCTCCATGGTCGAGACGACACCGGCGGGCTTGTTCAGCGAGAAGAACTGGTACGACTGCGTCGCGACCGTCAGCCCGTCGACCTTGATCTCGTCCTTCTCCGGGTCGACGCGCAGGCCCTGCTCCAGGACGATCTCGCCGTTGACCTCGACCCGGGCCTGCTCGACCAGCTCCTCGCAGGCACGGCGGGAGCCGTAGCCCGCGCGCGCGAGCACCTTCTGCAGGCGCTCGCCCTCCTGCTCGGCGCCGGGGAAGGTCTTGGGCAGCTTGATGTCCTTCTTGCCCGCGTACCGGTCCCTGTTGCGCTCCTCGGCCCGCGTCTCGTACTCGCGGGAGCGTGCGGGCTCCGTACGGCCGCCACGCTGCTGGCTCTGCTTGGGTCCGCCCTTGGCACCGCCGCGGGCCGAGCTGCCGCGTCCGGACTTCGGGCCGTCCGGGGAGGCCCCGGGGCCCACGTCGTAGCGGCGCTCCTCGGGGCGGGGCTTGCGGGGGCGGCCCTGCCCCTGCTTCTGGTCCCTGTCGTTGCCGGCACCGCGGAAATTACCGCGCCCACCGCTCTTGCCGCTGCCGCTGCCGCTGCTTCGCATCAAAATTCCGTCTGGTCGTCTGCGTCGTCTGTCCCCGGAGCGTCAGGTGCGTCCGGGTCGAACGACGGAACACCTTCCTGCGTCTCGGCCTCGATCGCGTCCGCCTCGGGGAGGAAGGGCGCGAGCTCCGGGAGCTCGTCCAGGCCGCGCAGGCCCATTCGCTCCAGGAAGTAGTTCGTCGTCGTGTACAGGATCGCACCTGTTTCGGGTTCCGTGCCCGCCTCCTCGACCAGACCGCGCTGGAGGAGGGTGCGCATCACACCGTCACAGTTCACTCCGCGGACCGCCGAGACCCGGGAACGGCTGACCGGCTGGCGGTACGCGACGACCGCCAGCGTCTCCAGCGCCGCCTGGGTGAGCCGGGCCTGCTGCCCGTCCAGGACGAAGCGTTCCACGGCCGTGGCGTACGCGGGCCGGGTGTAGAACCGCCAGCCGCCCGCGATGAGCCGCAGCTCGAAGCCGCGGCCCTGAACCGTGTACTCGTCGGCCAGTTCCCGCAGCGCGTCCGCGATCTGCCGCTTCGGCCGCTCCAGGATCTTGGCGAGGTGCTCCTCGGTGGCCGGCTCGTCGACGACCATGAGGACGGCCTCCAGGGCCGGCTTGAGATCGAGGTCGGCGACGGTGCGCAGCCCTGCCGGGATCTCGCTGATGTCCTCGCTCACGCCTTCTCCTCCTTGCCCGTGCCGGTCCCCTTGGCGTCGTCCTTGCCCGTGCCGGTCCCCTTGGCGTCGCCCTTGCCCGTCGGTTCCTCGGGGGGCCGGTCGAACTCGTCGGTGACCCGGGGCTGCTCGTCGCCCTCGCCGCCCGTCCAGCGCACCAGCAGGTCCCCGAGGGCCTCCTCCTGGTCGAGGGCGACGGCCTTCTCCCGGTAGAGCTCCAGCAGGGCCAGGAAGCGGGCCACGACGGTGAGGGTGTCGTCGGTGTCCTCGACCAGTGCGCGGAAGCTCGCCTCGCCGAGTTCGCGCAGCCGCGCCACCACGATCCCGGCCTGTTCCTGCACGCTGACCAGCGGCGCGTGGATGTGGTCGACGTAGACCTGCGGCTTGGGCTTCGGCTGCATCGCCTTGACCGCGAGCTTCGCGAAGCCCTCCGGCCCGATGCTGATGACGACCTCGGGCAGCAGTTCCGCGTGGTGGTCCTCGAGCCCGACGGTACGGGGGTACCGGCGGGCCTCCTCCTCCAGCCGCGCGTTGAAGATGTCCGCGATCTGCTTGTACGCGCGGTACTGCAGGAGCCGCGCGAAGAGCAGGTCCCGGGCCTCCAGCAGCGCCAGGTCGGCCTCGTCCTCGACCTCGGCGGCGGGCAGCAGCCGGGCTGCCTTGAGGTCGAGCAGGGTCGCCGCGACGACCAGGAACTCGGTCGTCTGGTCGAGGTCCCAGTCCGGTCCCATCGCCCTGATGTGCGCCATGAACTCGTCGGTCACGCGGGACAGCGCCACTTCCGTGACGTCCAGCTTGTGCTTCGAGATCAGCTGGAGCAGCAGGTCGAAGGGGCCCTCGAAGTTCGAGAGCCGCACCTTGAAGACCCCGTCATCGGCCTCGTCGGAGCCCTCGGAGGGCGCAGGCACGGCATCCGCACCGACGTCCCTGGTGCCCCGCGTCGCGACCGCGGCCCCGGGCACAGCCCCGGCAAGACCGTCGACGGCGAAAGGCTCCACGACCGCCTCGGACTGCACGACCTCTACGGATGCCGCGACCGCCTCGGTCTCCACGACCTCTACGGATACCGCGACCGCCTCGGACTGCACGACCTCTACGGACTCCACGACCGCGGCAGGCTGCTCGCCCCCGGCGGGCGACTCACCCGCGCCGACCCGCGCGGCCGGACCGACCGCCTCGGTCGACGCGATCGGCTCGCTCGCCTCGTCCACCTGCGGCGACGCGGCCGCCTCGGCTTCCGCCGGAAGCGCGGGCGCTCCGCCCGGAGGCTGCGGCGGCGAGGCCGCGGCCGGCGTCTCGGGCGGTGGCGTCGCCCCGGGGCCCCGCCCCAGGACACGCCGACGCCCGCCGGGGCCGGCGGCGGGGACAGGGGCGTCGTTCGAGGTCATAGCCGTCGCAGGCTACCGCTACCGCCCGCGCAGCCGTCGTACGAGGATGCTCGCGTCCCCCCGGGACTCCAGGTCGGCCAGCACCACGGCCACCGCCTCGCGGACGATCCGCCCGCGGTCGACGGCGAGACCGTGCTCGCCGCGGAGCACCAGCCGGGCGTGCTCGAGGTCCATGAGCTCCTCGGCGGACACGTACACCGTGATCTTCTCGTCGTGCCGCTCCCGGCCGCTGGGCCGGCGGTTGGCGGCTCGCCCCCGCTTGCGGGACGGCTGGGCGGCGGAGGAGCCCTCCTGCGGCGCCTGGCGCCGTCCCGTGCGCTCCGCGGCGGCACCCCGGCTGCGGGACTCGCCCGCGTCGGCCGGCTCGGCGTCCGCCGCGACGTGTTCGTCGCCCTCGCCGTCGCCGCCCTGGACGGGCACCGACTGAGGCGCGTCCTCCCCCGCGGCGGCCGCGTCGCTGTCACCCGCGGGCGCCGGAACCCGCGCCTCGCCATTGGTCCGGCGTGAGGGCGTGGACGCCTGGAGCGCCATTCCCCCGGTGGTACGGAACAGTTCGTCGGCCCCCGGCAGACTCACTCGGCGTGACACCGGGCGAGCACCTCCCTGGCGAGCTGGCGATAGGCGGCGGCACCGACGGAGTTGGAGGCGTACGTGGTGATCGGTTCACCGGCGACCGTGGTCTCCGGGAAGCGGACCGTGCGGCCGATCACCGTGTGGTAGACGTGATCGTCGAAGGCCTCGACCACGCGCGCGAGCACCTCGCGGCTGTGCACCGTGCGGGAGTCGTACATCGTGGCGAGGATGCCGTCGAGTTCCAGCTCGGGGTTGAGCCGCTCCTGGACCTTCTCGATGGTCTCGGTGAGCAGCGCGACACCACGGAGGGCGAAGAACTCGCACTCCAGCGGCACGATCACCTTGTGAGCCGCCGTCAGGGCGTTGACGGTGAGCAGGCCGAGCGAAGGCTGACAGTCGATCACGATGTAGTCGTAGTCGGCCATCAGCGGCTTCAGGGCGCGCTGCAGCGTGGACTCACGGGCGACCTCGCTCACCAACTGCACTTCGGCGGCGGACAGGTCGATGTTGCTGGGCAGCAGGTCCATGTTCGGGACCGCTGTCTTCAGGAGCACCTCGTCGGCCGCCATGCCCCGCTCCATGAGCAGGTTGTAGACGGTGAGGTCGAGCTCCATGGGGTTGACGCCGAGACCGACCGAGAGCGCGCCCTGCGGGTCGAAGTCGACGAGCAGGACCCGTCGGCCGTACTCCGCGAGCGCGGCGCCCAGGTTGATGGTCGACGTGGTCTTGCCGACGCCGCCCTTCTGGTTGCACATCGCGATGATCTTCGCGGGGCCGTGGTCGGTCAGCGGGCCCGGGATCGGGAAGTACGGCAGCGGGCGGCCGGTCGGTCCGACGCGCTCGCGACGCTGACGGGCCGCGTCGGGCGCGAGCGTGGCCGCGTACTCCGGATCGGGCTCGTACTCGGCGTCGGGGTCGTAGAAGTGCCCCTCGGGCAGTTCGTCGTAGTCGGCGAAGTGGGTGCGGTTCTCGCCACTTCCGTTGCCGGCCATGGCGTTCACGTGATGGCCATCCATGCTCTGGTGTGCTGTCTGAGTCATCCGGGGACTCTGGTGGGCTGCGAAGGTTCGGACAGCGACGGAGCCGACAGCCTTGAGCTCCGTGGGGCCCTGGCCCCGCGCCGGCATTCCTGGTTGACCACCCCCGGGAGTAAATGTCGACTCATTCACAAGTCGTCTTACCTCCTTGGTGACCAGGAAACTTCTAGATAGGTCAGCGTGGCACCATGCCGACGGTTGGCGACTCTATGGCGTGTCACCGGTCCGCAGCAACACAATCCGCCGGACCCGACCCGATGTGTCGGCAACCGAACACCCCTCTGTCAAGGGCGTAAGGCCGTCGCACGGCAGGTTTCACCGGTGTGCGAATCGGTCGAAGGGTTACGTTCGCGGCGAGTTGAACGAGTGTCGCAAAGTGACCCGACACACATCCGGCCGGACCTTGTCGGGCAAGGTCCGGCCGGGTGCGCGGTGTTGACGACCGGTGACGTTTTCCCCCCGATCGAGCGAAGTGCGGGCCGGGGAGTATCGACTTTTTACCGGTCGATGACTCAGCCGAGCAGCGTCTCCAGCTCGACGTGCTCGAGGCCGTGCGCCTCGGCGACCTCGCGGTAAACGACCTTGCCGTCATGGGTGTTGAGACCCTTGGCCAGCGCGGGGTCACGGCGCAGCGCCTCGACCCAGCCGCGGTTCGCGAGCTCGACGATGTACGGCAGCGTGGCGTTGGTCAGCGCGTACGTGGAGGTGTTGGGCACCGCGCCGGGCATGTTGGCGACGCAGTAGAAGACCGAGTTGTGGACCGGGAAGGTCGGCTCGGCGTGGGTGGTGGGACGCGAGTCCTCGAAGCAGCCGCCCTGGTCGATCGCGATGTCGACAAGGACACTTCCCGGCTTCATCCGGGACACCAGCTCGTTGGTGACCAGCTTCGGGGCCTTGGCACCCGGGATGAGCACGGCACCGATCACGAGGTCGGCCTCCAGGCAGGCCTTCTCCAGCTCGAAGGAGTTGGACATGACGGCCTTGATCTTCGTGCCGAAGATCTTGTCCGCCTCGCGCAGCTTGTTGATGTCGCGGTCGAGCAGCGTCACCTCGAAGCCCATGCCGATGGCGATCTGCGCGGCGTTCCAGCCGGAGACGCCACCGCCGATCACGACGGCCTTGGCGGGCAGCACGCCCGGGACACCGCCGGGGAGCACGCCACGGCCACCGGCCGCGCGCATCAGGTGGTAGGCGCCGACCTGCGGGGCGAGGCGGCCCGCGACCTCGGACATGGGGGCCAGCAGCGGCAGCGCGCGGCTGGGGAGCTCGACCGTCTCGTACGCGATCGCCGTGGTCCCGGACTCCAGGAGCGCGTCCGTGCACTCCTTGGAGGCGGCCAGGTGCAGGTAGGTGAAGAGGGTCTGGTCCTTGCGGAGGCGGTGGTACTCCTCCGCGATCGGCTCCTTGACCTTGAGCAGCAGGTCGGCGGCGGCCCACACCTCGTCGGCCGTCTCCAGGATCTGCGCGCCTGCGGCGGTGTACTCCTCGTCCGGGATCGACGAGCCGACACCGGCGCCGCGCTCGATGACGACCTGGTGGCCGTGGCGCACCAGCTCGTGCACGCCGGCGGGGGTGATGGCCACCCGGAACTCGTTGTTCTTGACCTCGCGGGGGATGCCGACCTTCACGTCGATCACGGTCCTTGGCTCAGAGGGTTCTGGGGCTATGCATGCCGAGGCGATGCAAGCCAGGCAATGCATGTCATACCTGACGTACCGGAGCACATCGGGAGACACCACGAAGGAACGCGGCGGAGCCAGTCTAATGAAGGGATTCTCTCTGTCTAGCCTTTCAATGCATCAATCTTCAGTGGATGCACTACGGATTTCGCAGGCGTTAGCGTCGTGTTCCCGGCTGGATGTGCCCTCGGGCAGCTCGTCTCCCAGCATGCGCTCCGCCGCGCCCCGGTGCAGCCGGGCGGCCGCCGGGTCACCGAGCCGGTCCAGCGTGTCGGCCAGCCTGAGCTGGAGCGCCGCCTGCAGGCGCACGTCGTCCGCGTGCCGCGCCCATTCGACGGCCTCCTGGCAGGTGCGCAGCGACTCCTCGGGCCGCCCCGCGTACTCCTGCACCCGGGCCATCTCGCTCAACGCCCGTGCCTGCGCGGCCACGTCGGCGTTGCGCCGGTGTCCGGTGACGGCGGCGCGCCAGTTGCGCAGGGCTTCGCCGTAGCGGCCCGCGTACGTGTGCGCGGTGGCGATGCGGCCGTACAGCCGGGCGGCGTCCACGCTCTCCCCGCGGGCCAGGCGCTGGGCGAGCGCCCTGCCGTACCAGTCGGCGGCCCGGTCGAAGTCCCCCAGCTCCTGATGGGCACCGCCTACGGATTCCATCGCGCGGCCGGTCGCGTACGGGTCGTTCGCCTCGCGTCCGGCGTCCAGCGCGGCCCGGTAGCGGACCAGGGCGTCGGCGGTCCGGCCGGTCTGCGCGTCCAGGTCGGCGAGGTTCAGCAGCGCCGCGGCCTTCTCGCGCGGCAGGCTGCGCCGCTCGGCGACGTCCAGGACGAGCCGGTGGATGCCGTACAGCTCGGGGGCGGCGGCCCGCGTCCCGACGTGCGCGACCATCGCCCTGACCAGCGCGGCCATGAGGCGGCGGGCCAGCGTGTCCAGCTCCCCGTCGGCGACCGCGAGCCGGGCCGAGGCCAGCAGCGCGGGCTGCCGGATCTCCAGCCACTCGGCGGCGGCCCGGGGGGTGGGGAAGCGCAGGGCGCGGGGCATCCCGGCGAGCTTCTCGCGGGCCGGCGAGCTGTCGGTCTCCGTGATGGCGCGGCAGGACACCAGCAGCCGCACGGTCCGCTCCAGCATGCGGGCGCGGGCCAGCTGGAGCTCGGACGGGCGGTCGTGGATCTCCGTCATCGCCCGCAGCAGGGGCAGCAGACAGCCGGGCACCTCGTACTGCGACAGCGGCGACTCGACGGAGCGCAACAGACCGAGCGTGACGAATTCGTCCAGGGCGGAGCGGGCGGCGCCGACCGAACAGCCGGCCAGCGCGGAGGCGGTGTGCGGGTCCACGAGGCCCGCGGGGGCCAGGGACAGCAGACGCAGCGTCCGCGCCGCGGCGGCCTGGAGCGAGTCGTACGAGAGGCGGAAGACGCGGTCGAGGGGCGTGCCTTCCTCGCCGTCGGTGCGCAGGTGCTTGGTGAGGTCGGCGACGGCCGACGCGGGCCGGGCGGCGAGCCAGCCGCCGGCGAGCGCCAGGGCCGCGGGCTGGCCCGCGCACAGTTCGACCAGGCCCTCGGCGGCCAGCGGGTCGACGGTGATGCGGACCGAGCCGGTGTACCGGCCGAGGAGTTCCAGGGCGGACTTGGTGTCCATGCCGCCCAGCGTGCAGGGGCGGACGTCCGCGATGCCGGTGAGAGGCCCTCCGGAGACGGCGACGACCAGGCACTCGGGCGCGTCCGGGAGCAGGGCGTCGACCTGCTCGGCGTCGGCCGCGTCGTCGAGCAGCAGCACCACCCGGCGCACGGCGAGGGCCTCGCGCAGGGCCTCGCCCAGGTCGTCGGCGTCGGCTCCGGGAGGCGTCGAAAGCCCCAGGGCGACGAGCAGTTCCCGCGCGGTGCGTTCGGTGGGCACCCGGATGCCGTCGGGTTCGGTGAGCCGCGCGCGCAGCACCCCGTCGGGGTAACGCTCGGCAACCTGCCGGGAGAGCTCCTCGGCGAGCGCGGTACGCCCGGATCCGGGCTTGCCCGCGATGAGCAGCACGCGCGCGCGAGGCGCCTTGCGCCCGGAGAGGGTGTCCAGGCCCGCACGCTCGATGTCGGCCCTGAGTTCCTTCAACTCTCTTGTACGGCCGAGGAACTGACTCTCCGTGGAAACAGACTCGACAGCCGGCGGCTGCCCTTTCGCCGACACGTTCGTGCCGCCGTCTTCCACGGCCGGTTCCGTCACGGGCCACACTCCCGTCCCACTGCACGCGCAAGCCCGCCGGGACTCCGGTTCGGGCGTTTCCAGAGCCTAGTTCACGCTCTGCGACGAACCGTGCGGAGCGCGGCGGGCACGTCCCCCGATCGGATCAGGCGATCGTAGGACCGGCGGTGTGCCACGCGCGGCGGCAGGAACCCGTGGGCGGGCGTCAGACCTCGAAGGGGCGCGCGGGCCAGGGCGCCTCGGCCGGGCGCAGCGCGTCGAGGCCGTCGCCCTGCCGTGCGGCGATCAGCGAGAGGACGCCGACGACCAGACAGTTGTTGTGCAGGTCACCGCCGAGCACACCGCGCACGAGGTCCGCGACGGGCACCCGGGCCAGCTCCATGTCGGCCTCTTCGTCCTCGACCTCGAAACGCTCGCCCTCCGCCTCGGAGAGGTCGCGGGCGAGGAAGATCCGCACGGCCTCGTCGCAGCCGCCGGGAGTGGTGTAGACGTCGGTCAGCACGCGCCAGTCCTCCGCCTTGACGTGCGCCTCTTCGTAGAGCTCGCGCTGCGCGGCGTGCAGCGGGTTCTCGCCGGGGATGTCGAGCAGGCCCGCGGGGATCTCCCAGAGCTTGTGGCGCACGGGGTGGCGGTACTGGCGGATGACCAGGACGCGGTCCTCCTCGTCGAGGGCGAGGACGGCCACGGACCCGGGGTGGACCTGGTAGTCGCGGCGGACCACCGAGCCGTCGGGCATGACCACGTCGTCGGTGCGCACCGAGGTCTTGTTGCCCTTGAACGGGGTCTCGGTCGCCCGGACCTCCCACTCCTCGGCGGTGTCCTTGATCGTCATGGCCTGTCCTCCCACACGTGCGAAAGATCCGGTCCTGTGACGGAACCGGGGCGCGCACCTCGCAAGACGCGCACCCCGGCCACCGTACAACCCTTGCGTTACTTGCCCGTCTTGCGTGCCACGGCCGCCTTGACCAGCCCCGCGAACAGCGGGTGCGGGCGGGTCGGGCGGGAGCGCAGCTCGGGGTGGGCCTGGGTGGCGACCAGGTACGGGTGGACGTCGCGCGGGTACTCGACGTACTCGACCAGCTTGCTGTCCGGGGAGGTGCCGGAGAACTGCAGACCGGCCTTCTTCTCCAGCTCGGCGCGGTAGGAGTTGTTCACCTCGTAGCGGTGACGGTGGCGCTCCTCGACGTACTCCTTGCCGTCGTACACCTCGCGCACGATGGAGCCCTCGGCGAGCTTGGCCGGATACATGCCCAGGCGCATGGTGCCGCCCATGTCGCCCTCGCCGGCGACGATGTCGAGCTGCTCGGCCATGGTGGAGATCACCGGGTGCGCGGTGCCGGAGTCGAACTCGGTGGAGTTGGCGTCCGGGATGTCGGCCAGGTTGCGCGCGGCCTCGATCACGATGCACTGGAGGCCGAGGCAGAGGCCCAGCAGCGGGATCTTGTTCTCGCGGGCGTACTGGATGGCGCCCACCTTGCCGGAGACGCCGCGGTCGCCGAAGCCGCCGGGGATGCAGATCGCGTCGACGTCGCCGAGCTGCTTCGCGGCGCCCGCCGGGGTCTTGCAGTCGTCGGACGTGACCCACTTGATCTTCACACGGGCCTTGTTGGCGAAGCCGCCGGCACGCAGCGCCTCGGTGACCGAGAGGTAGGCGTCGGGCAGGTCGATGTACTTGCCGACCAGGGCCAGGTTGATCTCGTGGAGCGGGTTGTGGACGCGGTCGAGCAGGTCGTCCCAGGTCGTCCAGTCCACGTCGCGGAAGGGCAGGTCCAGCTTGCGCACGACGTACGCGTCCAGGCCCTCGGTGTGCAGGACCTTCGGGATGTCGTAGATCGACTTGGCGTCGATGGCCGCGACCACGGCCGCCTCGTCGACGTCGCACATCAGTGAGATCTTCCGCTTGATCGCGGTGGGGACCTCGCGGTCGGCGCGCAGCACGATCGCGTCCGGCTGGATACCGATGTTGCGCAGCGCCGCAACCGAGTGCTGCGTCGGCTTCGTCTTCAGCTCCCCGGACGGGCCGATGTAGGGAAGGAGCGAGATGTGCACGACGAAGACGTTGTCGCGGCCGACCTCGTGACGGACCTGGCGGACCGTCTCCAGGAACGGCAGGGACTCGATGTCGCCGACCGTGCCGCCGACCTCGGTGATGACGACGTCGACGTCGTCGGTGGCCATGCGGCGGATGCGGTGCTTGATCTCGTTGGTGATGTGCGGGATGACCTGCACGGTGTCGCCCAGGTACTCGCCGCGCCGCTCCTTGGCGATCACCGTCGAGTACACCTGACCGGTGGTGACGTTGGCCGAGCCGTCCAGGTCCACGTCGAGGAAGCGCTCGTAGTGACCGATGTCCAGGTCGGTCTCGGCGCCGTCGTTGGTGACGAACACCTCGCCGTGCTGGAACGGGTTCATGGTGCCGGGGTCGACGTTCAGGTACGGGTCGAGCTTCTGCATGGTGACCCGAAGGCCCCGCGCCTTGAGCAGCGCGCCCAGGCTGGAGGCGGTGAGGCCCTTGCCGAGGGAGGAGGCGACACCCCCGGTGACGAAGATGTGCTTGGTCGTCGTGGATTTGGGCGGCATGGCCAAAGGGGGGCTCCCGTGGTCGCGGTCTGGGGTGCGTGCCGGCGTGGGGTCCGGAGATCTCCGGAGGTGCCGTCGCTGCGGTTCGGGGGTTTCTTGCCCACCGGTCCACGGGCTACCAGGGTATCAGCGACAGAACAGGACCGCTTCCGGCCACGCTCCGCGCACACCTGGGCACAGAGCCCGCACAGCCCTCACTCGATCGGCCCACCCGGGTTGCCGTGAGCGGCACGCGGATCTTCCAGGTGCGTCGTATCCTGCTCGGACACTCGCTGCCGAGCCCGGCCGGCACACGGCACCATCCCCGCCGGTATCCCGGAACAAAGAGAGCTCGTCAGTTCGTTTCGCAACGACAATCGCACCGACAATTGACGTTCCGCAGCGGCGCAACACCAACGTTCCGCAACAACAGACGCTTCGCATTACATACGTTCCCCCCTGACCGTTACATACGTTCCCCTGACCGCAAGAGCGACCGCCCCTGACGGGGGGCGACGTGGCCGTTCGACTGGAGATGCACGTGGCCGGGCGCATCGAGGACTACGCACTCATCGGAGACATGCAGACAGCTGCGCTGGTCTGCCGGGACGGCACAGTCGACTGGCTGTGCCTGCCCCGCTTCGACTCGCATGCCATCTTCGCGGGGCTGCTCGGCACGGAGGAACACGGGTTCTGGCGGCTCGGCCCGGCGCACGCGGCCGATGCCGAACCGCCGACGGCGGCACGCCGCAGGTACCGCGGCGACTCGCTGATCCTCGAATCCGAGTGGGACACCCCGCGGGGCACGGTCCGGGTGACCGATTTCATGCCCCCGCGTGACGGCGCGCCGCAGCTGATCCGGATCGTCGAGGGCGTCACCGGCCGGGTGCCGATGCGCTCCGCGCTGCGAATGCGTTTCTCGTACGGGCGCGTGGTCCCCTGGGTGCACAAGCACGAGGGACGCACCGTCGCCGTCGCCGGGCCCGACTCGGTGTGGTTCGACACGGCCTGCGAGACCTACGGCAAGGCGCTGACCACCTACGCCGACTTCACCGTGGCGCCGGGCGACCGGATCGCGTTCACCATCTCGTGGGAGCCCTCGCACAAGGAGCCGCCCGCGCTGCCCGAGCCGGAGCAGTCCCTGGTGGCCACCGAGGACTTCTGGCGCGACTGGGTCGAGCAGTGCACGTACCACGGGCCCTACCGCGAGGCCGTGGTCCGCTCGCTGATCACGTTGAAGGCCCTGACGTACGCGCCGACGGGCGGGATCGTCGCCGCCCCGACGACCTCGCTCCCGGAGGAGATCGGCGGCGTACGCAACTGGGACTACCGGTACACGTGGCTGCGCGACGCCGCGATCACCCTCTCCTCGCTGCTGCGCACCGGCTACCGCGAGGAGGCGCGCGCCTGGCGCGAATGGCTGCTGCGCGCCGTCGCGGGCGACCCGGAGAACCTGCAGATCATGTACGGCATCGCGGGCGAGCGGGAGTTGGGTGAGGCGGAACTCGACTGGCTCCCCGGGTACGAGAACTCGATGCCGGTCCGCGTGGGCAACGGCGCCGCGCACCAGCTCCAGCTCGACGTGTACGGCGAGGTCACCGAGGCCCTGCACCTGGCCCACATGACGGGCCTGTCCCGCAACGACTACGCCTCGCTGCTCCAGTTGAAGCTGATCCGCTACCTGGAGGACCACTGGGACCAGCCCGACGAGGGCATCTGGGAGGTGCGGGGCCCGCGCCGGCACTTCGTGCACTCCAAGGTGATGGCCTGGGTCGCCGTCGACCGCACCATCAAGCTCATCGAGTCCGGTGACGCGGACGGTCCGCTGGAGAAGTGGCGCGAACTGCGCGACGACATCCACCGGGACGTGTGCGAGAAGGGCTACGACAAGGAGCGCAACACGTTCACGCAGTCGTACGGCTCCAAGGAGCTGGACGCCTCGCTGCTGCTGATCCCGCAGATGGGCTTCCTGCCGCCGGACGACAAGCGGGTGATCGGCACGATCGAGGCGATCCAGCGCGAGCTGTCGACCCCGGACGGGTTCATCCTGCGCTACCCGACCGCCGGTGAGGACGCGGGCGTGGACGGTCTGGAGGGCGACGAGGGCGCGTTCCTCGCCTGCTCGTTCTGGATGGCCGACGACCTCGCGATGATCGGCCGGGTCGACGAGGCCCGCAAGCTGTTCGAGCGCCTGCTGGCCCTGCGCAACGACCTCGGGCTGCTCGCCGAGGAGTGGGACCCGCACCTGCAGCGCCAGGTGGGGAACTTCCCGCAGGCGTTCAGCCACGTCCCCCTGATCGACACGGCACTGCGTCTGACGGCCTCGGGAGCGTACGGCGGCTGAACCGGCGCACCCCGCCGAACAAGAGGGATCCGCCGTGCCCGCCTACGCTTGAAGCAGTCCTGTCCCCTGCCGGAAAGGGGGCGGCTGCGATGGCTCCCCTTTCGAAGGCGGGCGCGGCGCTCGCCGCGCTCCGCACGGATCTGAGCGGCGAGGTCCTCGCCCCGGACGACCCGGGCTACGACGAAGCCCGGGTCGTCTTCAACGCGATGATCGACCGGCGGCCCGCCGTGATCGCCCAGTGCGAGAACGACGCCGACGTGATCCGCTCGGTCCGCTTCGCACGGGACCTGGACCTGGCGGTCGCGGTCCGCGGCGGCGGGCACAGCGTGGCGGGCATGGCCCTCGGTGACGCCGCCCTGGTGATCGACCTGCGGCGGATGCACGAGGTCACGGTGCACCCCGGATCGGCGAGCGTACGCATCCAGGGCGGCGCCACGATGAGGCACATGGACACCGCCACCCAGCCCCACCACATGGCGACCACGGGGGGCCGCGCCTCCACGACCGGCGTCGGCGGCTTCGTGCTGGGCGGCGGCACCGGCTGGCTGGACCGGGCGTTCGGCCTCGCCATCGACAATCTGCTCGGCGTCGAGCTCGTCACCGCGGACGGTACGGCCGTCCGCGCGAGCCACGACGAGAACCCGGAACTGTTCTGGGCGCTGCACGGCGGCGGCGGGAATTTCGGTGTCGCCACCGCGCTCACCCTGCACCTGCACGAGTTGCCCGAGTTCTCCTTCGCCCTGGTGATCTTCCTCCCCGAGCACGGGCCGGACGTGCTGCGCACCTACCGCGAGATCATCACGACCGGCCCGCAGGAGGCGGGCGGCGGCATCCTCTATCTGACCGGTCCCCCGGAAAACTTCATCCCCGCCCATCTGGTGGGCACGCGGCTGCTCGCCGCCGTGGTGACGTACACGGGCGGCGAGGAGGATCTGCGCAAGGTCGCCCAGCCGCTGCTGGCGCTGCCGCACGAGGCGGAGATCGTGACGGCCATGCCGTACGCGGAGTTCCAGACGATGTTCGACGACCCTCCCGACATGCGCAACTACTGGTCCGCGGAGTACATGGCGGCGGCTCCCGACGCCATGCTCGACGTCTTCCACTCCCTCGGCGAGCGGGTGCCCGTGCCCACGGGAACCCAGCACGTGCTGTTCCCGCAGGGCGGCGCGATCGCCACCGGGCCCGCCGACTACCCGGTGCCGTACCGGGACGCGCCCTGGGTGGTGCATCCCTTCGGCGTCTGGGAGGACCCCGCCGACGACGAACGGTGCATCGACTGGGTCAGGGAGGTCCGGGAGAGCGTGCGGCCCTGGAGCACCGGCGCCGTCTACCTCAACTTCATCGGCGACGAGGGCGCGGACCGGATCGTGGCCGGTCTGGGCGCCGAGAACCTCAGACGTCTGGCCGCGGTGAAGGCCTCGTGGGACCCCGACAACGTCTTCCGTTTCAACCACAACATCAGGCCCGTACCGGAGTGAGCACGGCGGCCAGCACCGGGCCCGGCACCCTCCGACCGGTCCCGCGGCGCCTGCCGGGGCCGGTCCCGCGGAGCTTTCCGGAACCCCGGAAGATGCCCCCGGAACGCATCCACGGGTAGCGTCCGCCGTATGGACAGCCGTTACGACACCCAGGGCGCCGGAATCACCGTGCAGCGGGCCCTCGAGCTGCCCGGACTGCGCAGCGGACTGCCGGAGATCCTCGCCGGAGCCGACCGCCTGCAGCGCACCGTGCGCTGGGTGCACGCGGGCGAGGTCCCGAACATCGCCTCGCTGCTCAAGGGCGGCGAGCTGCTCCTGACGACGGGATACGGGCTCGGCACCCGCCCCGCGGACCAGCGCGCCTTCGTCCGCACCCTCGCCGAGCGCGGTATCGCCGCGCTCGTCGTGGAGCTGGGACCACGCTTCACCCGGCTGCCCTCCGCGCTCGTCGACACGGCACGGGCCGCCGGTCTTCCGCTGGTCCAGCTGCACCGCGAGGTGCCGTTCGTGACGGTCACGGAGGAGGTGCACACCGAGATCGTCAACGGCCACTACGCGCTGCTCCAGCAGGCCGAGGAGGTGCACAGGCGCTGCACGGAGGCGCTCCTCGGCGGCGGCGGTGTGCCCCAAGTCCTGGACATCCTGGCGGACTTCAGCGGCGACCCGGTCTTCCTGGAGACGGCGGACGGACAGCTGCTGTACGCCGCCGGGACGAAGTCCGCCGGTGCCGACCCGCTCCAGGTGTGGGAGGGCCTGCGCGGCCAGCACAAGGAGGAGCCGCCCGCCGGCACGACGCTCGTGGACGTGCCCGGGGGCGGCCCCGGCTCGGGCTCGGTGCGGGCACGTCTCGTTCTGCTGCCGGTCGGCAATCCTGTCGCTCCGGTGCACCGGATCGCGGCGGAGCGGGCCGCCGGCATCCTGGCCGTCGTCCTGATGCAGGCCCGCCAGGAGGAGGAGCTCGCGGCGCGCGGGCGCGGCGACTTCCTCACCGATCTCGCCGAGGGCCGTATCGCGGCCGAGGACGCGCCCGCGCAGGCCCGGGTACTCGGCTTCAAGCCCGGTGCCGGGCCACTCCTCCCGGTCGTCATGCGTCTCGCCGACGGCCCCTCCCCCGGCGGCGGTTGGGCGGTCCTGGCCCGCGCGGTCGCCGAGGAGCTGGCCTCGGTCGGAGTCCCCCTGCTGCTCGGCGTGCGCCCCGTCGAGGGCCGCGTGCCGCTGCTCGTGGGACTGCGCTCGGAGTCCGAACGCCCGGCGGTGGCGGACCGGGTCGCCGCGGCGCTGCGGGCCGGTGTGGAACGCGCGGGCATGCAACGGCCCGGTGCACAGCCGCCGGTGGTGGTCGTCGGCGTCGCGGGCGGCTGGACCGCCGCCTCGGCCGGTCTGCGGCACGCCGCGGAGACGGCGACGGCGGCGCAGGGCCTGTCGGACCGCCCCTGGTACGACGCGCGCCGCCTGGACATCGACCTGCTGCTGTGGCGGCTGCGCGACCATCCGGACCTGGCGGCCTTCGTGGACCGCGCGATCGGCCCGCTGCGCGACCACGACAACCGCTCCAAGCCGCCTCTGCTGCCCACTCTGGAGACCTACTTGGCGCACGCGGGCCGCAAGGCGGAGACCGCCCGCGAGCTGCACCTGAACCGGCAGACCCTCTACAACCGCCTAGCCAGGATCGGCGAGTTGCTCGGCACGGACCTGGACGACCCGCAGACGGTCATGGCGTTGAGTCTGGCGCTGCGGGCCCGCCGCCACGTCCCGTAGCCGGTCCGCGGCGAGGGAGCTCAGGCAAGGAGCTGAGTCTGCGTCAACTCGTCGTAAACGCTGAGTACTTGGGCCACCGTCTCGTCCTCGGTCGGCCAGCCGGCGGCCTGCCGGGTGCCCCGCTCCTTCAGGAGTTCCCGGTGTGCGGGGTCGCCGAGCAGGCGCACCACGGCATCGGCGAGGGCGTCCGCGTCGCCGTACGGGACGAGTTCGGCGGCGTCGCCGACGAGTTCGGGGATGCCGCCGACCGCGGTGGCGACGAGCGGCACGCCCGCGTGCAGGGCCTCCTGCGCGAGGACCGAGCGCGACTCCCAACTGCTGGGCAGCAGTACGAGATCGGCGGCCGAGAGAAGGTCCGCGACATCACCGCGCCGTCCGATCAGACGGGCGGGCAGCTCTTCGTCCTCGATCCGCCGCTGGAGCACCGCCCGCAGCGGCCCCTCCCCCGCGATGACGAGCAGCGGCACGGGATCGAGGCGCCGCCAGGAGCGTGCCGCGTCCAGCAGGACGTCGTAGCCGCGATGCCGGTCGAGCGAGCCGACGGCCATGAGCAACGGGCGTTCGGTGGCGCCGAGTTCGGCCCGCACCTTGAGCGGCGAGAGGTCGGGGTCCTGCGGCTCCGCGGGGGTGCGGGGCGCGGGCAGGGCGACGGCGGCGAGCCGTGCGTCGCGGGCGCCCCTTCTGCGCGCCCGGTCCACCAGATCGGAGGAGGTGCCCAGCACCACGGCGGCGGCCCGGGCGACCCTCCGCTCCAGCAGCCGCAGCAGATGGGCCCGGGCTCCCTCGGCGTGCGCGCGCGTGTGCCAGGTGACGACGAGCGGTACACGCAGTCCGCTGAGGGCCAGCATCGCCCGCAGCCCGGCGTGCAGTCCGTGCGCGTGGACCAGGTCGGCGTCCGCGCACGCCGCCCGCAGCGCGGTCACGGAGGCGGGGTCGCTGCTGCGCGGCACGGGCACGTGCTGCGCGCCCACGTGCGTGAAGCCGTACGCCCGGTCCGCCTCGGCGGGAGCGCACACCGTGACGCGCACCCCTCGGGCCACCAGGCCCGCGGCGAGCGACCGCACATGCGCGCTGCTGCCCGCGCTCCCGCCGCCGAGCACCTGCACGGTGCGCAGGGCGGACTGGCCGTGCGGCGGGTGGCTGCTCACGTGGGTCACGCGGCCGGGGCTCCTGGTTCGGCGTCGGACGGTCACGAAGAAACGTACAGAAGGTTCGTGCGGGAGTGTGACGCACAGCGCGCTCCGCGTGCTCCGCGGACTTCGCGTACTCCGCCAAGGATGCCAGGCCGTACGGGTGTTCCGGGACCGTCGCCGGTACGGGGCGCGGCGGACGGGGCGACTCGCCGAGGCCGATCACTCACACGGGTGAGAAGTCCCCTGCATGTGGGAGGGGTTGGCGGGGGTGCGCCGACCCCTCCGCAAGGCGCGCGACAACATGTTCACGCCGCCACACCCCCCAACGCGCCCGAAGTCCCGCGTAGGGCCCGGCCGAACCGACAGCGGCACGGTCGGGCAGCTCCGCCGCGGGGAGACCCGCGGCGGCGAAGGGCCCCGACGGCATACGCCCGGCGGGTGCGTGCCGTGCCGGGCGTCGTGGCCCCGGGCCGGTCCGGACGACACCCACCTAGCCGTCGGCGCGCGCCGTCGCCAGCAGTTCCTCGGCGTGGGCCCGCGCCGTCTCCGAGTCCTCCTGTCCGGCGAGCATCCGCGACAGTTCGCGGATCCGCTCCTCGCCCTCCAGGACCTTCACCCCGGACCGGGTGACCGACCCGTCGTTGGTCTTCTCGACGAGCAGCTGCCGGTCGGCGAACGCCGCCACCTGCGGCAGGTGCGTCACGACCACGACCTGGGCGGTCCTGGCCAGCTTGGCGAGCCGGCGTCCGATCTCCACTGCGGCCTTGCCGCCGACGCCGGCGTCGACCTCGTCGAACAGATAGGTCGGGACCGGGTCCGTGCCCGCGAAGACCACCTCGACGGCGAGCATCACGCGCGAGAGTTCACCGCCCGACGCGCCCTTGGCGATGGGCCTCGGCGGCGCACCGGGGTGGGGGGCGAGCAGCAGCTCGACCTCGTCGACGCCCGCGGGCCCGTACGCGACGGTGCGCCCGCCGAGCTCCACGCCGTCCGGGTCGTCCGTCTGCCGGATGTCGAAGGACACGCGCGCGTGCGGCATGGCGAGCGAAGCCAGTTCGGCGGTGACGGCGGCGGCGAACCGTGCGGCCGCCTCCGTGCGGGCGTCGGTCAAGGCCTGTGCGAGTCCGCCCAGTTCGGTGCGCAACGCGTCCCGTTCGGCGGTCAGTTCGTCGATCCGCTCGTCGTCGCCGTCGAGTTCGGTGAGCCGCGCGGCGCCCTGTTCGGCCCAGGTGAGCACGGCGGCGATGTCCTCGCCGTACTTCCGGGTCAGCTGCGTGAGCGCGGCGCGGCGCTCCTCGACCGCGGCGAGCCGCAGCGGGTCGGCGTCGAGGTCGTCGGCGTATCCGGCCAGCTCGCCCGCGACGTCACCGAGCAGGATCCCGATCTCGCCGATACGCCCGGAGAGGGCGGCGAGGGCGGAGTCGTGGGACCGCACGGCCTCCAGCGCCCGGTGGGCGCCCGCGACGAGCGTGGTGGCGTCGATCCCCTCGGGGTCCTCGGGATTGCCCGCCAGGGCAGCGTGCGCGGCGGTGGCGGCCGAGGCCAGCGCCTCCGCGTGGCCGAGCCGCTCGGCTTCGGCGGCCAGCTCGACGTCCTCGCCGGCCCGCGGCTCGACGGCCGCGATCTCGTCGAGTCCGAAGCGGAGCATGTCGGCTTCCTGGGCCCGCTCGCGCGCTCGCGTGGTGATCTCTTCCAGTTCCACCGAGACGGCCCGCAGCCGCCGGTAGGCGCCGGCGTACTTGGCGAGCGGCACCGCGACGGCGTCCCCGGCGTACCGGTCGAGCGCCTGCCGCTGCCGGGACAGTTTGAGCAGCCCCTGCTGGTCGGTCTGGCCGTGCACGGCGACGAGCTCGTCGGCGAGCTCGGCGAGGACGCCCACCGGTACCGAGCGTCCGCCGAGGTGCGCCCGTGAACGTCCCTCCGCGGAAACGGTACGGCTGATGAGCAGGGCTCCGTCGTCGAGCTCCGCCCCGGCCTCCTCGGCCCGTACGAGGGCGGTCCCGCCGGCGGGTACGGCGATCCGCCCCTCCACGACCGCGTTCTTCGCGCCGATCCGTACGAGGGCCGGGTCCGCGCGCCCGCCCAGCAGCAGCCCGAGGCTGGTGACCACCATCGTCTTGCCCGCACCGGTCTCACCGGTCACGGCGGTGAAGCCTGGCGACAGCTCGACGACGGCGTCGTCGATGACTCCGAGCGACCGTATCCGCATCTCCTCCAACACGGACACGACCTTACGAGGTCGGAGCCCGTGTGTGCGACGGGCCCCGCCCCGCCGGAGCGAAGACGCAGGTGACAAGGGACCGCAAAGACGCCCTTGTCACCCGCGGGAGTGGGTTTCCGAGTGGTCCGTCGCACGGACGAAGGGCCCGCCGCACGCGCGTGGCAGGCCCCTGCGTGCGCCTAGTGAGGGGCTCCCCGCCACCCCGAGACCGGCAGCGCGAACTTCGCCACGAGCCGGTCGGTGAAGGACGCGTGGTGCAGCCGTGCGAGCCGTACCGGCACGGCGCCCCGCCGGACCTCCACACGGGCTCCGGGCGGCAGCTCCACGGTCCGCCGGCCGTCGCACCACAGGACACCCGGCGGGACATGCGGCAGCACCTCAACGGCCAGCACGGAGTCCGGGGAGGTGACGAGGGGCTTGGCGAACAGCGCGTGCGCGCTGATGGGCACCATGAGCAGCGCCTCCACCTCCGGCCACACGACGGGCCCGCCCGCGGAGAAGGCGTAGGCCGTGGAGCCCGTCGGGGTCGCGCAGACGATGCCGTCGCAGCCGAAGCCGGTCACGGGCCGCCCGTCGATCTCCAGGACGACTTCGAGGAGCTTCTCGGCGGACACCTTCTGCACGGCGGCCTCGTTGAGCGCCCAGTCCGTGTGCACGATGTCGCCGTTGCGGTGCACGACGACGTCGACGGTCATGCGCTCCTCGACCTCGTACGCCTTGGTGACGACACGGTCGACGACCTTGTCGAGGTCGTCCCGCTCGGCCTCCGCGAGGAAGCCGACGCGGCCGAGGTTGACCCCGAGCATGGGCACTCCGGAGGCCCGGGCGAACTCCGCGCCGCGCAGCAGGGTGCCGTCACCCCCGAGGACGATGAGCAGCTCGCAGCCGTCGAGACACTGCGGCGTCGCCTCCCCGATCAGCTCCACCTCGTCGGGCAGCGGCAGGTCGGCCGCCTCCGCCTCCAGGACCCGTACGCCGATTCCGGAGCGCAGCAGCCCCTGGACGACCAGCTCGGCGCTGCGGATGGCCGCCGGCCTCCCCGTGTGGGCCAGCAGGAAAACAGTACGAGCTCGGGTCTGTGTCAACGCGGCCCCTCCGCCACTGCACGGTCAACGTCGGCCGGGTCGAGTTCGGGTGCCCCGGCACGCAGCCACAGAAAGTACTCGACATTGCCCGAGGGTCCGGGCAGTGGGCTGGCGGTCACACCCTTCACTCCGAGCCCCAGTTCCCGGGCTCGTCCGGCCACCCCGCGCACGGCCTCGGCGCGCAGTTCGGGGCTGCGGACGACACCGCCGCTCCCCAGCCGTTCCTTCCCCACCTCGAACTGCGGCTTGACCATCATCACCAGGTCGGCGTCCGGCGCCGCGCACCGCACCAGGGCGGGCAGCACCAGTCCGAGCGGGATGAAGGACAGATCCCCGACAACAAGGTCCACGGGCTCCCCATCGATCGCCTCCAACGTCAACTCGCGTACGTTCGTACGGTCCTTGACGGTGACACGTTCATCGCTCTGCAGAGACCAGGCGAGTTGTCCGTATCCCACGTCGACGGCGACGACCTGGGCGGCGCCCGCGCGCAGCAGGACATCGGTGAAGCCTCCGGTGGACGCGCCGGCGTCCAGCGCCCGCCGTCCTGCGACCTTCAGCCCCTGCGGTACGAACGCCTCCAGGGCGCCGGCGAGCTTGTGCCCGCCGCGCGAGACGTAGTCGGGGTCGCTGTCGTCCTGGGTGACCACGATCGCGGCCGCGGTCTCCACCTGAGTGGCGGGCTTGGTCGCGAGCGTCTTGCCGACGGAGACCCTTCCCGCGGCGATCAGCTGGCCGGCGTGCTCGCGCGAGCGTGCGAGCTTCCGGCGGACCAGCTCGGCGTCGAGGCGGCGGCGTGCCACTCCTGCCACGTTCGGTTCAGCTCCTAGTGCCATACGTCGTCGGGGGCGCCGGAGGTCCCGGGCGGGCGTCGAGCGCGGTGAGCGCGTCGCGCAGCCCCCGGTGTACATCCTCGTACACCTCGACGTGTCCGTCCGTGGCGAGGTGGTCGGCATCGGTCAGCCGCTCCAGCTGGGCGTCCACGTCCGCATTGCCGGTCGGGGTGCGGGGGACGTCCAGCGGGGCCGGGCCGGCGGGATCGCACGCGGGTTCGACGTCGGGGACGGTGTCCCGCGCCTCCTCGCCCTCGGGTCCGGCCGTCCGGGAGGGCACGCCGGACGGCCCGCTCTCGGGCACCGTCACCTGCGGCTCGGGCTCCACGGCCGTCGGCTGTGCCGGGGCCCCGGCCTCGGGAACTGACTCGCTCATGCCCCGACGCTACCGCGAAGCGCTGCGGTAACGTCGATCGCGATGGCGACGATTGAGGAGTGCCGCACCGCACTCGACAAGCTCTCTGACAACCTGGCGGGCGCCGAGGGGGACGTACGCAGCGCGGCGGCCCTGAACCGCTCGCTCAGCTGCCGTATCACCGACCTCGACATCACCTTCGTGGGCCGCCTGAAGGACGGCCGGATCGAGGTCCTCGACACGCTGCCCGGCACACCGCGCGAGCGAGCCCAGATACGGCTCACGATGAGCGGCGACGACCTCGTGTCGATGGTGAACGGCGAGCTGAACTTCGCGAAGGCCTGGGGTGCGGGCCGGGTACGGCTGGAGGCCGGCCTGCGGGACCTGTTCCGGCTCCGGTCCCTTCTCTAGCCGTTCTCCAGCCGTGGCGGCCCGTTCCGGCCTGTGGCCGTTCTCGGGGCCCGTACGGGCCCCGAACCCTTCTCTCAGGCCCCTCCGGCGGCCGCGGCGGCCACTGTCGCCCGCCGTGCCCTGCGGGCCGCTGGCACCACCAGCGGAGTCCCCGTCTCCGGGTCGTCGATGACCTGGCAGCGCAGTCCGAAGACCTGCTCGACCAGCTCGGCCGTCACGATGTCGTTCGGCGCGCCCTCGGCGATGACCTCGCCGCCGCGCAGGGCGATGAGGTGGGTGGCGTACCGGGCCGCGTGATTGAGGTCGTGCAGGACCGCGACGAGGGTGCGGCCCTGCTCCTCGTGGAGCTGCGCGCACAGGTCGAGCACGTCGATCTGGTGCTGGATGTCGAGGTACGTCGTCGGCTCGTCCAGGAGCAGCAGGGGGGTCTGCTGGGCGAGCGCCATCGCGATCCACACGCGCTGCCGCTGGCCGCCGGAGAGTTCGTCGACGTAGCGGTCCGCGAGTTCGGCGACACCGGTCGACGCCATGGACTCCTGGACCACCCGCTCGTCCTCCGCCGACCACTGCCGCAGCAGTCCCTGGTGTGGGTAGCGGCCCCGGCCGACCAGGTCGCCGACCGTGATCCCGTCGGGGGCGATCGAGGACTGCGGCAGCAGTCCGAGCGTGCGGGCCACCTTCTTGGCCGGCATCGACTGGATGACCTGGCCGTCGAGGAGCACCCGGCCGCGGGTGGGCTTCAGCATCCGCGACAGGGCGCGCAGGAGCGTCGACTTCCCGCAGGCGTTCGGGCCGACGATGACGGTGAAGGAGTTGTCGGGGATCTCCACCGACAGCTTCTCCGCGATGACGCGCTGGTCGTAGCCGAGGGTGACGTCGTCGGCGGACAGGCGGTTCACAGTGCTCCTCTGGTTGTTCATGTCCGGTCCGCTGGTGCTCATATGCGTCCCGCCTTGCGCTCGGTGACCAGGAGCCACAGCAGGTACACGCCGCCGAGTACACCGGTGAGCACGCCGACGGGCAGCTGGTCCGCGCCGAAGGCCCGCTGCGAGGTCCAGTCCGCGACGATCAGCAGCGTCGCGCCCATGCACATGGACGGCACCAGGTTGGGCCCGGGCGAGCGGGTCAGCCGCCGGGCGAGCTGCGGCGCGGTGAGTGCCACGAAGCCGACGGGGCCGGCGGCGGCGGTGGCGCCCGCGGTGAGCAGCACCGCGGCGAGCATCAGCAGCAGCCGCGTCCGCTCGACACGCACTCCGAGCGCGTTCGAGACGTCGTCGCCCATCTCCATCATGCGCAGCCCGCGGGCGTTGGCCAGGACGAGCGGGACGAGGACCGCGCACAGGACGAGCAGCGGCCACACCTGCTCCCAGTCACGGCCGTTGAGGGAACCCGTCATCCAGACGATCGCGCGGGCCGCGTCGACGATGTCCGCCTTGGTCAGCAGATAGCCGTTGACGGCGGTGACGATCGCGGAGACGCCGATGCCGACCAGGACCAGCCGGTAGCCGTGCACGCCCCGCCTCCAGGCGAGCAGGTAGATGGCGAGTCCGGTGACGAGTCCCCCGACGAGCGCCCCGAGTGCTACCTGGTCCGCGCTCCCCGAGAAGAGCACGATCATGATGAGCGCGCCGGCCGTCGACCCCTGGCCGAGGCCGAGCACGTCCGGGCTGCCCAGCGGGTTGCGGGAGATGGACTGGAAGAGCGCTCCGCCGAGGCCGAGGGAGGCCCCGACGAGCAGGCCGACGAGGACGCGTGGCAGGCGCAGGTCGTTGACGATGAACTCCTGGCCGGGGTCTCCGTCGCCGAACAGCGTCTTGAGCACGTCGGCGGCCGGGATCGGGAAGTCGCCGGTGCCGATCAGCACCACGCTCGCACCGAGTGCGGCCACCAGCAGCAGGACGACGACGGTGAACGCCCGGACGTCGAACCGGACGGAGAGGCCGCCGCGCGCGCGGACGGCGCGGACACCCCGGATGCCCGGGGCCGCGTCGCCGGTCTTCTCCGAGGGGGCGGGAGTGCCGGTGTCGTGAGCGGTGTTCTGTTCGGGGGCCGGGGTGGCGGTGTTCTTCACAGCTGTGCCGTCCTCCGTCGCCGTACGAGAAAAATGAAGACCGGGCCGCCCAGGACGGCGGTGACGATGCCGACCTGGAGCTCCGCCGGCCGGGCGACCAGCCGTCCGACGACATCGGCGCCGAGCAGCAGCACGGGCGACAGGACGGTGGCGTACGGCAGGATCCAGCGCAGGTCGGGGCCGGTGAAGGACCGTACGACGTGCGGGACCATGAGCCCGACGAAGACGATCGGCCCGCAGGCGGCGGTCGCGGCGCCGCACAGCACGGTGGCGGCGGCCATGGACAGGGCGCGGGTCCGGTTGAGGTTGGCGCCCAGCGCGCGGGCCGTGTCGTCCCCCATCGCGACCGCGTTCAGCGGTCGGGCGAGGGTCAGCGCGGCGACCGTGCCGACCACCAGGAACGGCAGGACCTGCTTGATGGTCGAGTCGGTGGCCGAGGCGAGCGATCCGACCGTCCAGAAGCGCATCTTGCCGAGCGCCGCGTCGTCCGTGATCATCACGGCCTGGAGATAGCCGTAGAGCGCGGCGCTGATGGCCGTGCCCGCGAGCGCGAGCCGCACCGGGGTCGCGCCGCGGCTGCCGCCGAGGAACCAGACCAGCGCTCCGACGGCCGCCGCTCCGAAGAAGGCGAACCAGACGTAACCGCTCAGGCTCGTGACCCCGAAGTACGTGATCGCGGTGACGACCGCCGCGGACGCGCCCGCGTTGATGCCCAGCAGTCCGGGGTCCGCCAGGGGGTTGCGGGTGAGCGCCTGGAGGACGGCACCCGACAGCCCCAGCGCGGCGCCGACGAGCAGGCCGAGCACGGTACGGGACATCCGGTCGCGCACCACGACGTCGGCGTACGTCCCCGAGTCGTGGAACAGGCCGTGCCAGACCTGGTCCAGCGGCAGCGCTTTCGCACCGACCGCGATGCTCGCCAGGGCGACGAGCACCAGGATCCCGGCGGAGGCGAGGAGCCCAAGGGCACGTATCGTCCGGCGGGTTGGGGGCGCGGGGGCGGACTCCGCGCGCTGTTCGGGAGGACTGTCGACCAACACGAGGTTAGGTTAGCCTACCCTCGCATTACGTCTCGATCCCCCGTCAGCACCCGTCGGGGCAACGCCTGCTCAAAGCCCCAGTCTGGCCAGCGCCTTCCCGCCGTCCAGTGCGCAGGTGCCCTCGCCGGCCGCCGTCCACGCCGCGGCGCACAGCGCCCGCAGCCCGTCGATGGGCTCGCCGTCGCCCTCCAGCTCCAGCCTCCCCGCGTCGCCCGGCTGCGCCTGCCCCGAGGAGCCGCTCGACCGGCGGACCGTCGCCGTCCAGCCGCCGCAGCGGAAGCCCTCGCCCGCCTCGACGACCTCGGGCTGGCCGGTGAGCAGACCGCGCAGATCCGCGTCCACGTACGTCGGCCGGTGCTGCGGCGGCGCCGCGAGGAGCTGCGCGCCGTCCGTCACGCCGGTCAGCACGAGCAGCGAGTCCACCTCGCCGTTGAACGCGCCCTCGATGTCCGTGTCCAGCCGGTCCCCGACCACCAGCGGGCGCTTCGCCCCGGTCCGCAGGATCGTCTCGCGGTGCATCGGGGGCAGCGGCTTGCCCGCCACCTGCGGCTCGGCACCGGTGGCGATACGGACCACCTCGACCGCCGCGCCGTTCCCGGGGGCGATGCCTCGTGCGCTCGGGATGGTCAGATCGGTGTTGGACGCGAACCACGGCACACCGCGCGCGATGGCGTAGCACGCCTCCGCGAAGCGACCCCAGGGCAGGTCCGGCCCGCCGTATCCCTGGACGACCGCCGCCGGGTCGTCGTCGGCGGATTCCACCGGCTCCAGCCCGCGTTCGCGCAGCGCGACCCGCAGCCCGTCGCCGCCGATGACCAGCACGCGCGCGCCGGCGGGCACCTGCTCGCTGATGAGCCGTGCCACGGCCTGCGCCGAGGTGATCACGTCGGCGGCGTCGGTCTCCGTCCCGAGCTCGGTCAGATGCGCGGCCACCGCGTCCGGTGTCCTGAGCGCGTTGTTCGTGACGTACGCGAGATGCATGCCTCCGGATCGGGCGGTACCGAGCGATTCCACGGCGTGCGCGATCGCGCCGCCACCCGCATAGACCACTCCGTCCAAATCGAGCAGAGCGGTGTCGTACGCATCGCTCAATGCCTGGTCACTGCCCTTGGGCCGGGTCCGGACGGTCTGGCTCATTGCGTATCGCTCCTCGTTCGACCACTTTCCCCCGATCATCGCTCATGCCACCGACGCACTTACGATGCCCCAATGAACTATGCAGGTCCCGCGGAGGAAACACCGGCGCGCAGCGGCCTCGAACTGACCCCGTTCCGGGGCCTGCGCTACGACCCCGACCGGGTCGGCAGCCTGGCCGCCGTGACGTCCCCGCCGTACGACGTCATCGTGCGGCCCGACGGGCTGATCGAACTCGAGTCCGCCGACCCCCACAACATCGTCCGGCTGATCCTCCCCCAGGACGTGACCCCCGAAGCCCGCAACCGGCAGGCGGCCGACACCCTGAGCCGCTGGCTGTCCGAGGGCGTACTGACGACCGACTCCGAGCCGGGCCTGTACGTCTACGAACAGCGCGACGGCGACCATCTGCAACGCGGTGTCATCGGCGCCCTGCGCCTCTCGGAGCCCTCGGAGGGGGTCGTCCTCCCGCACGAGGACGTCATGCCGCACGTCGTCGCGGACCGCGCGGCCCTGATGCGCGCCACCTCCGCCAATCTCGAACCGCTGCTCCTGACCTACCGGGGCAACGGTTCCCGCGTGGGCACGGCCGCGGTCATCGAGCGGACGGCCGCACTCCCGCCGCTCCTCGCGACCGTCACCGAGGACGGCATCGGCCACCGTCTGTGGGCGGTCACCGACCGGGCCGAACTGACCGAGATCCAGACAGATCTCGGCCACCATCAGGCGCTCATCGCCGACGGCCACCACCGCTGGGCCACCTACCTGCGGCTGCGTGCCGAGCACCCCTCGCCCAGCCCCTGGGACTTCGGCCTCGTCCTGCTGGTGGACACGGCGCGCTATCCGCTGCGCGTCCGCGCCATCCACCGCCTGCTGCACCAACTGCCCGTGCCCGACGCCCTGGCCGCGCTCGGGGACTCCTTCCGCGTACGCCGCCTCGACGCGCCCCTCCCCGAGGCACTGAAGGCCCTGGCGGTGGCCGCCGCCGACGGGAACGCCTTCCTCCTGGCGGGCGACGGCGCCTTCCACCTGCTCGACCGCCCGGATCCGGCGCTGCTCGCGCGGACGATCCCGGCCGACCGCCCCGAGGCGTGGCGCACCCTCGACGCGACCGTCCTGCACGCCACGCTCCTGGACCACATCTGGGCCATCCCGGAGGACTCGCCCGCGCACATCGCATACATCCACGACACGACCGCCACGGTCGAGAAGGCGGAACGCGACGGCGGGACAGCCGTCCTGATGCATCCGGTCCGCGAGGAGGTCGTACGCGACCTGGCGCGCCAAGGGGTCAAGATGCCCCGTAAGTCGACGTCGTTCGGGCCGAAGCCGGCCTCGGGGCTGGTGCTGCGGGCACTGGCCCGCTGAACTCACGCGGAAACGCCCACGGGCGGCGGGACTCCTTCCGGAGTCCCGCCGCCCGTGTATGTCGTGCGCCGTCCGCCCCGCTGTCGCGGGGCGGAGCAGGGTGTCAGCCGCGCGGGGCCTCGCCACCGTCGGAGTCCGCAGCGTCGCGGTCCGCCGCGTCGCTGCCGGCCTCCGGCTGTGCGTCGGGGGCGGACTCGGCCTCGTCGTCCTCGTCGAGCTGGTCCTCGTCCTCGAGGTCGGCGTCGACTTCGGCAACGGTCCCGGCCGTCTCCTCGGCCTCGGCCTCCGGCTGCGTCGCGACCGTCTTGGCCCCGTCCTCGTCCTCGTCGTCGACGAGGACGTCGACGAACTCGACACCGTCGAGCTCGGCGAGCCGGTCGGAGGCGTCGGTGCTGCCGTCCTTGTCGGACTCGACGGCCTTCGCGAACCACTCGCGGGCCTCGTCCTCGCGGCCGGCGGCGAGGAGCGCGTCGGCGTACGCGTAGCGCAGGCGCGCCGTCCACGGCTGCACGGCGTTCGAGGCCAGCTCCGGGCTCTGGAGGGTGACGATCGCGGCGTCCAGCTGGTCCATGTCGCGGCGCGCACCGGCCGCCACGAGACGCATCTCGACCTGACCGGCCTTGTCCAGCTTCTGCACCTCGGGGGCACCGGCCATGTCCAGCGCCTTCTCGGGCCGTCCGAGGCCGCGCTCGCAGTCCGCCATGACGGGCCACAGCTCCACGCTGCCGGTCATCCGGCGCGCGGCGCGGAACTCGGCGAGCGCCTCGCTGAACTTCTGGTTGGCGTACGCGGCGAAGCCGGCCGCCTCACGAACGGCGGCGACGCGCGAGGCCAGCCGCAGCGCGATCCTCGAGTACGCGTACGCACCCTCGGGGTCCTCGTCGATGAGCCGGGCGACCATCACCAGGTTGCGCGAGACGTCCTCGGCAAGGCCCTTCGGCAGGCTCTGGAGCTCCTGCTGCACGTCCTTGTCGATCTCGTGGCCCGTGACGTCGTCAGGGATCGGGAGCCGCTTGATCGGCTCGCGGTCGCGGTCCCGCTCCTCGCGGTAGCGGCTGCCACCGCCGCGCCGGTCGTCGCCGCCCCTGCGGTCGTCGCGACCGCGGAAGCCGCCGGGGCGTCCGCCCCGGTCGTCACGACGCGGGCCACCGCGTCCACGGTCGTCACGGCCGCGGTCGTCGCGTCGGAAGCCACCGCGGTCGTCGCCGCGGCGGTCGTCACGACGGTCGTCCCTGCGGTCGTCGCGACGGTAGGCCGGACGCTCGTCACGCCGGTCGTCCCGACGGAAGTCGCCACCACGGCTGTCGTCACGACGGAAACCACCACGGTCACCGCGGTCACCGCTGTCACGCCGGTCATCGCGACGGTAGGCAGGGCGCTCGTCACGACGGTCGTCCCGACGGAAGTCGCCACCACGGCTGTCGTCACGACGGCTGTCGTCACGGCGGAAACCACCGCGATCGCCGCTGTCACGACGGTCGTCACGGCGGCCGTAGCCACCGCGGTCGTCGTCGCGGCGCGGGCCACCGGGACGGTCGTCACGACGGTACGCCGGACGGTCCCCGTCCCTGCGGAAACCACGGTCACGGTCGTCACGGCGGAAACCACCGCGGTCACCGCGGTCCCCGCTGTCACGCCGGTCGTCGCGTCGGAAGCCACCGCGGTCGTCACCGCGGCGGTCGTCACGACGGTCGTCCCTGCGGTCGTCGCGACGGTAGGCAGGGCGCTCGTCACGCCGGTCATCGCGACGGAAGTCTCCGCCACGGCTGTCGTCACGGCGGAAACCACCACGGTCACCGCGATCGCCGCTGTCACGACGGTCGTCACGGCGGCCGTAGCCACCGCGGTCGTCGTCGCGGCGCGGGCCACCGGGACGGTCGTCACGACGGTACGCCGGACGGTCCCCGTCCCTGCGGAAACCACGGTCACGGTCCCGGTCGTCGCGGCGAGGCCCACCGGGCCGGTCGTCACGACGGTACGGCGGGCGTCCGCCGCGGTCGCCGTCGCGACGGTCGTCACGCCGGTCGTCGCGGGCTCGGAAGCCACCGCTGTCACGGCTGTCGTCGCGGCGGCCGCCGCGGTCGTCGCCCCGGCGGTCATCACGTCGGTCGTCGCGCCGGCCGGACCCGCCACGGTCGTTGTCGCGGCGCGGGCCGCCACGGTAGCCGCCGCGGTCACCACTGTCCCGGCGGCGCTGGTCGCGCTCCGGACGCTCGTCGGGAGAGTTGGGGGACATGGTGACTCCTGTCTTCGGTACCGCAAGTCATTCTCGCGCAGTCGGGTACCCGGCGCGCTTCGGAAAAACAAAAAAGGACCTCTGGTCCCAGCGAGTCGCTGGGACCAGAGGTCCTCCAAAAATTGTTCGGCGGCGTCCTACTCTCCCACAGGGTCCCCCCTGCAGTACCATCGGCGCTATGAGGCTTAGCTTCCGGGTTCGGAATGTAACCGGGCGTTTCCCTCACGCTATGACCACCGAAACCCTTTCAGACACCCTGAAAAAACAGGGTTTTGAACGGGCAGCGAACTAGCACACTTTTCAATTGAAACAAGTGGAACTGTTCAGCCAGCACAACCGTTCGTTGTCTGGGAAC
>NZ_MLCE01000008.1:159678-220266 GCF_002300165.1 Streptomyces sp. Tue6028
GGGCAGTTTCCCTTCGGTCTTGCGTTTCCGACTCTATCAGATCTTTCCGATCCGATTTCCTCGGTGCTTTCCAGGTTCTCGCTTTCGCGTTTCCCTTTCCGGCGACTCCGACTCTATCAGACTCTTTCGTGTCCGATTCCCTGTCGGCGGGTTGTCTTCAGGCCTTTGAGGGCTTTCGCCCAGCGGCCTTTCGACATTCACTACGTTAACCGATTCCCGCGTCCACTCATAATCGAGTTGCGCGAGTTCGAATTCGGGCATGCAGACACGCCGAATTCGCCCCCGCTGAAGGGGAGTCGTAGGTAGTGGGTTGGCCGCTTCCGGCTGCTGGCTGAACGCCGTACCCGGTTCAAGCGGCTCGGGCTACATTACGGATCCCCCAGGGACGCGTCAAGTTGAGCGCCGACGGGGCGTATGGGCCCGATAAGGGCTCACCGTAGGGTCGTTGGCGATCCAGAAGCGCCAAGGGTGGACTCCGCCGTCGCCGGACACACCGGTGCGGGGACCGTTCCGTACCTGGTCGGAGTGGACGGGCGTGCCCGCGCGCAGGGTCAGCGGGGAGCCTTCGGGGCCGCAGGCGTCGGTGCCGTCGAGCGCACGGTCCACCCCGAGGGCCGTGGCGAGGCGCGCCGGCCCTTTGGCCAGTTCCTTGTCATTGCGGGCCGAGATTCGACGTTTGCGCGCCAGGTCGACGCCCTCGGTGATCTCGCCGGCCCGGAGGAGGACGGCGCTGGGCCTGTCACCGGGACCGCACACCAGGTTCATGCAGAACCACATGCCGTAGGTGAAGTAGACGTACACATGGCCGGGCGGACCGAACATCACTCCGTTGCGGGCCGTGCGGCCGCGATAGGCGTGTGAGCCGGGGTCGTTCGGGCCGTCGTACGCCTCCACCTCCGTGATGCGGAGCTCGATCGGACCGTCCGGGGTGGAGCGCACGAGGATGCGCCCCAGGAGGTCGGGGGCGACGTCCAGTACGGGGCGGTCGAAGAAGTCGCGCGTGAGAGGCGTACGGTCAGGGGCCACGATCATGGCGTACGAGCGTAGTCCAGGAACCGGGACGGGAGCCGGGAGCGGTCCTGGGCCGGTACGGGCGGATGCTCGTCGACGGGGTGGTCAGGTGCTCTCCTCCTTGGAAAAGTGTGGGCACGGAACCGGCCGCGGCTGGATCGCGTTTGTAGGGATCAAGGAATCCAGACGGACATCAGGACGGAACAGGCGTTGCCTGGGGAGGTAGTGACATGGGGTTCAAGCGGCTGCTCGCGAGCATGGGTGCCGGTGGCGCTTCGGTCGAGACGGTGCTGACGGAGGCCAACACCGTCCCGGGCGGCGTCGTCCAGGGAGAGGTGCGGATCCAGGGCGGGTCGGTCAACCAGTCCATCGAGGGCCTGTCCGTCGGTCTGCAGGCCCGGGTCGAGGTCGAGGGCCACGACGACCAGGAGTACAAGCAGGACATCGTCTTCACGAAGGTGCGCCTCGGCGGCGCCTTCGAGCTCCAGGCCGGCGCGGTGCACGCGGTGCCGTTCGGTCTGGAGATCCCGTGGGAGACGCCGGTCACCATGATCGACGGGCAGAGCCTGCGCGGGATGAACATCGGCGTGGTGACGGAGCTGGAGATCGCGCGCGCCATCGACTCGGGCGACCTGGACCCGATCAACGTGCACCCGCTGCCGGCGCAGAAGGCGATCCTGGACGCGTTCATCCAGCTGGGCTTCCGCTTCAAGACCGCGGACATGGAGCGCGGTCACATCCGGGGGACGCGGCAGAAGCTGCCGTTCTACCAGGAGGTCGAGTTCTACCCGCCGTCGCAGTACCGCGGTCTGAACCAGGTGGAGTTGAGCTTCGTCGCGGACGAGCACGCGATGGACGTCGTGCTGGAGATGGACAAGAAGCCGGGCCTCTTCAGCGAGGGCAGCGACTCGTTCCGCTCCTTCCAGGTGGGGCTGCACGACTACCAGAGCACGGACTGGGCGGCCTACCTGAACCAGTGGCTGTCGGAGGTCGGCAGCAAGCGCAGCTGGTTCTAGGCTCGGGTCGGGAGATTCCGCTTCTGGAACCGCCCGGCAACCAACCAGGAACCGATCAGGAGGTACCGAGGTGACCGAGCTCAAGCGGCCGCCGCTCCCCCATGACTTCCATCCGCCCGTGCCGGCGTTCACGGTCACGAGCGAGGACGTCGAGCCGGGTGCGACGCTCAAGGACGCTCAGGTCCACGCGGCGGGGAACACCTCTCCGCAGCTGCGCTGGGAGGGTTTCCCGCCGGAGACCAAGAGTTTCGCCGTGACCTGCTACGACCCGGACGCACCGACGGGGAGCGGGTTCTGGCACTGGGTCCTGTTCGACATCCCGGTGTCGGTCACGGAGCTGCCCACGGGTGCGGGTACCGGCAAGTTCGAGGGCCTGCCCGAGGGCGCGGTGCACGTGCGCAACGACTACGGCTCGAAGGACTTCGGCGGTGCGGCGCCGCCGTCCGGGGACCCGGCTCACCGGTATGTGTTCACGGTCTACGCCGTCGATCAGGAGAAGCTCGGTCCTGACTCGGACGTGTCGCCCGCCGTGGTGGGCTTCAATCTGCGGTTCCACACGCTGGGGCGCGCCCAGCTGATCGGTGAGTACGCCGCTCCCGCGTGAGGCACCTCGCGGTGTCGAAGACTGACGTTCATTGAACGTTTGCCCGCCTCTGGTCTTGGAAGTGATCAGGGGCGGGCATTTTTTATTGCGTTGTCCATCTCGGCGTGCCCGGCCAGAGTTGATCCAGCCCGCCAGGGGGGTGGGCCGGTGCGCACAGGAGGTGGGCTGGATGCGGGACACGCTGGTACTCAACGCGAGCTTTGAGCCGCTGTCGACGGTGACGTTGAACCGAGCCGTCGTTCTGGTGCTGCAGGACAAGGCGGTCGTCGAGCAGGCCCACCCCGAGCTGCGCATGCGCGGAGCCGACCTGGACATACCCGTGCCCCGGGTGATCAGGCTCTGCCGCTACGTCCGGGTGCCCTTCCGAAGACAAGCCCCGTGGTCGAGGCGGGGTGTGCTGGTCCGGGACCGGCACAGGTGCGCGTACTGCGGGCACCGGGCGACGACCGTGGACCACGTGGTGCCGCGGGCGCAGGGTGGCCAGGACTCGTGGCTGAACACGGTCGCCTCGTGTGCGGTGGACAATCACCGCAAGGCGGACCGTACGCCGGAGCAGGCGGGCATGCCGCTGCTGCGGCAGCCGTTCGAGCCGACGCCGGCGGACGCGATGCTGCTGGCGCTCGGGCAGGACGACTTCGACGCACTGCCCCAGTGGCTGGTGCAGCCGGCCGCCTGATCCGTGCGGCGCGGCCCGTGGCCGCATACGGCGATGGGGCCCACCTCCCTCGTGGAGGTGGGCCCCATCGCCGTATGCGGAGGGGTCAGTCGGTGATGGACGGCTTCTCGCGGCGCTCCGTGCCGCCGCCGGAGCCGCCCGGCGTGCCGCCGTTGCCCGAACCGCCGCCCATGGCACCGAAGTTGCCCATGGCGCCGCTGAGTCCCTTGAGGGCGTCGCCGATCTCGCTGGGCACGATCCAGAGCTTGTTGGCGTCGCCTTCGGCGATCTTCGGGAGCATCTGGAGGTACTGGTAGGAGAGGAGCTTCTGGTCCGGGTCTCCGGCGTGGATCGCCTCGAAGACCGTACGGACGGCCTGGGCCTCGCCCTCGGCGCGCAGTGCGGCGGCCTTGGCCTCACCTTCGGCGCGCAGGATCGCGGACTGCTTCTCACCTTCCGCGGTGAGGATCTGGGACTGCCGGATGCCTTCGGCGGTGAGGATCGCGGCGCGCTTGTCACGGTCGGCGCGCATCTGCTTCTCCATCGAGTCCTGGATGGAGGTGGGCGGCTCGATGGCCTTGAGCTCGACGCGGTTGACGCGGATGCCCCACTTGCCGGTGGCCTCGTCGAGGACGCCGCGCAGGGCCGCGTTGATCTCCTCGCGGGAGGTCAGCGTGCGCTCCAGGTCCATGCCGCCGATGATGTTGCGCAACGTGGTGACGGTGAGCTGCTCGATCGCCTGGATGTAGCTGGCGACCTCGTACGTCGCGGCCCGGGCGTCGGTGACCTGGTAGTAGATGACGGTGTCGATGTTGACGACCAGGTTGTCCTGGGTGATCACCGGCTGCGGCGGGAACGGCACGACCTGTTCTCGCAGGTCGATGCGGTTGCGGATGGAGTCGATGAACGGGACGACGATGTTCAGGCCGGCGTTCAGTGTGCGTGTGTAGCGGCCGAAGCGCTCGACGATGGCGGCGCTCGCCTGTGGGATGACCTGGATGGTCTTGATCAGGGCGATGAAGACCAGCACCACCAGAATGATCAGGACGATGATGATCGGTTCCATCGTTGCTCCCCGTACCCTTCTCCGCCTCGGTGATTCCGAAAGATCTTATGGTTGTTGAAGATCTTGCTGGACGAGTCTGACAGACCGCCGTCTGCCACGTGGGGCGTTCGGTTCACTTGCGTCGTACGAGGTCACATGATGATCGCCGTAGCTCCTTCGATGTCCACGACGTCCACTTCCTGGCCTACCTCGTAGGACTGTCCGGCGTCGAGGGCGCGTGCGGACCAGATCTCCCCGGCGAGCTTGATCCTGCCACCGCCGGAGCCGTCGATCCGCTCCATGACGACGGCCTGTTTCCCCTTCAATGCTTCCACGCCCGTGGCCAGTTGAGGCTGCTGGGCACGGTGCCGGGCCGCGATGGGCCGCACCACGGAGATGAGGGCGACCGAGACGACGGCGAAGACGAGGACCTGGACGACGACACCGCCGCCGAGGCCGGACGCAGCCGCGGCGGCGACTGCGCCCACGGCGAGCATGCCGAACTCCGGCATCGCGGTCACGACCAGCGGGATGCCGAGTCCGGCCGCGGCGACCAGCCACCACACCCATGCGTTGATGTCGTTCACACGGTCATGGTAGGACCGCGTGCCCTCGGCGGACAGGGCGCACGATCAACCGGGACACGCGGCCCACGGGGCGCGTCCGAGTGCTCGGGTCGGGTGCTCAGGCCATCGGGAGGCCCTGCGCCGTCCAGCGCTCGCCGACCTGCTCGACGACGAGCGGGAGTCCGAAGCAGAGCGAGAGGTTGCGCGAGGTGAGTTCGAGCTCCAGCGGACCGGCGGCGAGGACCTTGCCCTGACGGATCATCAGGACGTGGGTGAAGCCGGGCGCGATCTCCTCGACGTGGTGGGTGACCATGATCATGGAGGGGGCGATCGGGTCGCGGGCGAGGCGGCCGAGGCGGCGTACGAGGTCCTCACGGCCGCCCAGGTCGAGGCCCGCGGCAGGCTCGTCGAGCAGCAGCAGCTCGGGGTCGGTCATCAGGGCGCGGGCGATCAGGGTGCGCTTGCGCTCGCCCTCGGAGAGCGTGCCGAACCTGCGGTCCAGGTAGTCGCTCATGCCGAGCCGGTCGAGGAAGGCGCGGGCGCGCTGCTCGTCGACGTCCTCGTAGTCCTCGTGCCAGCCGGCGGTCATGCCGTAGGCGGCGGTCAGCACGGTCTGCAGGACGGTCTGACGCTTGGGGAGCTTCTCCGCCATGGCGATGCCGGCCACGCCGATGCGCGGGCGCAGTTCGAAGACGTCGACCTTCCCGAGGGTCTCGCCGAGGATGGTGGCGGTGCCCTGGCTGGGGAAGAGGTAGCTGGAGGCGACGTTCAGAAGGGTCGTCTTTCCGGCGCCGTTCGGGCCGAGGATGACCCAGCGCTCGCCCTCCTTGACCGACCAGGAGACCTGGTCCACCAGAGCCCGGCCCTCGCGGACCACGGACACGTCCTCCAGCTCCAGTACATCGCTCATGAGCGCGTTGTCTCCCATTGCAGTCTCGGCCGTCGCTGACGTCTGTCGACGCAGCCCCCAGGGAAAACCTACGCCACCGGTCGGCCGCTCCAATCCATCGGTCGGTCCTTAGGGTGGAGGCATGCTCTCGGAACCACGCTCAGGACGACTGGCCGCATGGGGAAATGCCCTTTTGGCCGGACTTGTTTCACCGGACGACGCGGTGCTCGCCGTCGTCGGGGAGGACGCCGTGCACCGGGTCGAGGGGCTGCCCGGCGAGTCCGGGCCGGTGGGCCTGACGCTCGCCCTCGGACGGCTCCGCGCGCTCGGCGTGACGGGACTGCGGGTCGCGCTGCCGGCGCCGGGCCATCCGCTCGGGCTGAGCGGTCCGCCGGAGTTCAACGCGCGCGCCCTCGACGCCGAGGAGGCCATCGTCTGTCACGGCGCGGCGCTCGGGCTCGTGCCCGAGGTGTACGAGGCCGGGCCCGAAGGCGATGTGCACGTCGAGGTCCTCTGGCACTGTCTCGCCGTGCGGGAGGCGCCGCCCGCCGACGTGCCGTCCCTCGGCGAGGCGGAGCGGGAGCTGGCGGAGGCGCTGCGCGAGGCGACCGAGGTGTTGTCGCGGCTGGACGTGGCCGGGTCGGGGCCGGTCGCGGAGGCGGCGATCGACGCGTACCGGGCGCGTGCCGAGCGTGGTCGCGAAGTGCTCGCTCCCGGTTATCCGCCGCGCGCCGTGCGCGTGCTGGAGCTCGCCCAGCGGGTGGGGCTGCTGATCTCCGTCGCCTACGAGAACGGCCACGGCGGAGCGGTGAGCGCCTCGGAGATCGGCGCACGCTCCCTCGCGCTGCGCCCGGTGGAGCGGACGGCCCGACGGGCGCAGGTGGCCGCGTACAACGCCTTCGTGGAGGAGCGGGAGCGGGGGGCTCGGTGAGCGTCCTGGGGGCGGCGCGGGGGGCCTGCCCGCCGGGGTGAGCGGGAGACTCCGGGGGCTCGGTGCGCGGCACCGAACCGGAGCAGTGCGGGGGCGGTGAGCGGGCCCGAGCCGGAGGTGCCGGGGGGCCTGCAGCGGGCCCGGGGGCTGTGCGGGGTCCGGGCGGGCTGGGGGCCCGAGCGGCCCCGCTGCGCAGGGCACGGCCCGGGTTCCCGAGTCGCGCCCCCGCGCGAAGGGAGCCCCGGGGACACGGAAGGAGCCTGCGCCGCGCGGGAGCGCTCACATCGCGCGGGACAGGAGCGTGCACGGTCCGGGAGCGCTCATGCCCCCGCGCAGCGGCGTGCGCGGCGCGCGAACGCCCACGGCCCGCGGGACGCCGGGGCCGACGCTCCCGGCCCGGCGGGCCGGCGCTCCCGGGCATGCGAAGGGCCCCGCGCGCTTCCGGCGCGGGGCCCTTGGCGACCGTACGGATCAGTCGTTGACGGCCTGGTTGCCGAAGGCCGGGTTCAGGAGACCGATGACGTTCACGCTGTCGCCGGACACGTTCACGGGGACGTGGACGGGGACCTGCACGGTGTTGCCCGAGGCGACGCCCGGGGACTGCGCGGCAGCGCCTTCGGCACCCGAGTCGGCGACGGCGGCACCGGCCGAGGCGCCCGCGGCGATCCCGGCGATGGTGAGGGCCAGGGCTGCCTTCTTGGCGATCTTCATAAAAAACGTTCCTCCTGCGTTCGCTTATCCGACCCGGCCGAGGGTCGTACGCTGAGCAACGCGAGGACGCCCGACGCGGCACGGGATGCCGCGACGAAAGGCCCGATCGGGCCAGTCAACTGATCAGTCGACAACCTGACCGGCCTCCCAGGGAACCCTGGAAGGCCGGTGGTCACGAACGGTCCGGTGCGGGCCTCAGTGGTTGATACCGAGGTTGCCGAAGGCCGGGTTCAGGGCGCCGATCACGTTCACCGTGTTGCCGACCGCGTTCACCGGGACGTGCACCGGGACCTGGACGAGGTTGCCCGAGACGACACCCGGGGAGCCCGCGGCCTTGCCGCCCGCCCACGCACCGTCGGTGGCGGAGGCCATGCCGGCTCCCGCGGCGACCAGGCCGCCGGCCACCATCGCGACTGCCGTGGCCTTCTTCAGGTTCTTCACTTCTTCAACCCCTCCTGGCGATCACCGCGGCGGGTCGCCGCGGCACGCACTGGAGAACGGCGGAGATCCACGGAGGATGCGCCATTCGGGGGACATACACACGACGGTATGAATCTCATCCCGGAGCGGAACCCTCCGAATTGCCGGGCACCGACCGACCGGGGAGGTGCGCCGGAGCGCTCTCTCCCTGGTGACCGGCCCAGGCCTCAGCCCCCGACGCCGTGCCGCACGGCCCAGAGCGCGGCCTGGGTCCGGTCGGCGAGGTCGAGTTTCATCAGGATGTTCGAGACATGGGTCTTCACCGTCTTCTCGGACAGGACGAGGGCGCGGGCGATCTCCCGGTTGGAGCGGCCGTCCGCGATCAGGCCGAGCACCTCACGCTCCCGCTCGGTGAGCGAACCGCCCCTTCCCTGACCCGAGTTCGCCTCGTCCTGGGACAACAGGGCGCCCGCCACCTCGGGTTGCAGCAGGATGTGTCCGGCGTGCACGGAGCGGATGGCGCCGGCCAGGGCGTCCGGGTCCACGTCCTTGTACACATAGCCGGCGGCTCCGGCGCGCAGGGCGGGCACGACGGTGCGCTGCTCGGTGAAGCTGGTGACGATCAGCACCCGTGCCGGGTTGGCGAGTTCGCGGAGCCTGCGCAGCGCGTCGATGCCGTCCATGCCGGGCATCTTGACGTCCATGAGGACGACGTCGGGTTTCAACTCCTCGGCGCGCTCGACCCCTTCGGCACCGTCGGAGGCCTCTCCCACGACCTCGATGTCGTCCTGTACTTCGAGGAAGGTGCGCAGACCGCGGCGGACCACTTGGTGGTCGTCGACGAGCAGCACCTTGATTGCGTCAGCCACCAGGGACCTCCATCTCGATCGTGGTGCCCTTTCCGGGCGCCGATTCCACGGTGAGGTTGCCGCCGACCCCGCTTGCCCGGTCGCGCATCGACACCAGTCCGAGGTGGCGGCCGGCGCTGCGTATCGCGGCGGGTTCGAAACCGCTGCCGTCGTCGGTGACGCGCAGGACGGCACCCTGGCCGTGCTTCTCCAGGGTGACGTCGACCCGGGCGGCGCCGGAGTGCCGCAGCGCGTTGTGCAGGGCCTCCTGGGCGACGCGCAGCAGGGCCTCCTCCTGGGCCGCGGGCAGCGCCCGGACCCCGCGGCTGGAGAACCCGACCCGTGCCGAGTGGGCACGGTCGAGGACCTGGATCTGATTGCGCAGGGTGGCGACCAGGCCGTCCTCGTCGAGCGCGGTGGGGCGCAACTCGACCACGGCGGCGCGCAGTTCGTCCGCCGCCTCCGCGGCGAGCGCGGCCACCTGCTGGAGTTCGCCCTTGGCGCGTGACGGGTCGCGGTCGACGAGTGCGGCTGCCGCCTGCGCGGTGAGGCGCAGGGAGAACAGCTTCTGGCTGACCGCGTCGTGCAGTTCATGGGCGAGCCGGGACCGCTCCTCGGCGATGGTGAGCTCGCGGCTGCGCTCGTACAGGCGGGCGTTGGTCAGGGCGATCGCCGCGTGCTGGGCGAGGATCGTGAGCAGTTCCTCGTCGTCCTCGGTGAATCCGCAGCCGCCGCCCGCCCGGGGGGCCGGGACGTCCTGTCCGCGGCCCTCGGAGGGGCGCACCTTGTTGGCGAGGAACAGTGCGCCGATGACCTCGTCCCCGTCGCGGATGGGCAGGCCCAGGAAGTCGGACATGTTCGGGTGGGCGGAGGGCCAGCCCTCGAAGCGGGGGTCCTTGCGCACGTCGGCGAGGCGTTCCGGGCGGGCCTCGTGGAGCATGGCGGCGAGGATGCCGTGCTGGCGCGGGAGCGGGCCGATGGCCTTCCACTGTGCGTCGCTGACGCCGTCGACGACGAACTGGGCGAAGCCGCCGTGGTCGTCGGGCACGCCGAGCGCCGCGTACTGCGCGTCGAGCAGCTCACGGGCCGAGGCGACGATCGTCTTGAGGACGTCGCGCACCTCGAGGTGCCTGCTCATGGCCAGCAGCGCGGAGCTCACCGCGGACAGGCCGGAACGGGGTCCTTGGCTCATGACCTCAAGGTACCGGCGGGGTGTGACGGCGCGTATCGGACCTGTGGTGGCCCCCGCCTAGGCCGGTGGGCCTAGGACGAAGGAACCCCGATCATTGCGGCCCGCGCACGAGGCGCCGGGGTGGGCCCGGTTCCTACCTTGAAGACACCCGCCGGGAAAGGCGGTCAAGGGATGAGGGGACGGTTGTCATGCCGGTAGCGATCATCACGGGGGCTTCGAAGGGGCTGGGGCGGGCGCTCGGTGCGGCCCTGGCGGAGCGCGGCTGGGACCTGGTGCTCGACGCCAGGACGGCCGGGGTTCTGGAGGAGACCGCGGTGGCACTGTCCGCGTACGGGACCCGTGTCGAGGCTCTGCCCGGGGACGTCACGGACGCGGGGCACCGCGCGGAGCTGGTGGCGGCGGCCCGCAAGCTCGGGGGTGTCGATCTGCTGGTGAACAACGCGAGCGCGCTCGGCGCCGAGCCGCTGGTGCGTCTGGAGGACCTGACGCTGGACGGGCTGCGGCAGGCGCTGGAGGTCAATGTGGTGGCCGCGCTGGGCCTGGTCCAGGAGGCGCTGCCGCTGCTCCGGGCCGCGGAGGCGGGCACGGTCGTCGACATCAGCTCGGACGCCGCCGCCGAGGCGTACGAGACGTGGGGCGGCTACGGCGCGTCCAAGGCGGCGCTCGACCATCTGTCGGCGGTCCTCGGCGAGGAGGAGCCCGGTCTTCGGGTCTGGGCCGTCGACCCCGGGGACATGGGTACGGACCTGTACGCGGCGGCCGTACCGGAGGACGACGATCCACGGCCGGCACCGGACAGCGTGGTTCCTGCCTTTCTGCGACTGATCGACGAACGGCCGGCCAGTGGGCGCTACTCCGCTCCGGCCCTCCTGGAGGAGCGATGACGACGGCGGTGCAGGTTCCGGAGGAGTTGTCGGCCCGGGTGCCGGCCGAGCAGCGCGGTCCCGGTCTGGACCGGGACTCGGTGCGGCTGCTGGTGTCGCGCGGTACAGAGGTGTCGCATCACGAATTCGTGGAGCTGCCCCGGGAACTCAAGGCGGGTGACCTGCTCGTGGTCAACACCTCCGCCACCCTGGCGGCGGCGGTGGACGGGCGGGTGGGGGACGCGCGCGTGGTCGTCCACTTCTCCACGCGAGGGGACGACGGGCGGTGGGCCGTCGAGCTGCGGGATCCCGACGGTGCTGGTACTACGCGCGCGCGGGCGGGCGGGCCTGCGGGTACAGAGGTGTCTCTGCCCGGGGACGTACGGCTCGTCCTGGAGGAGCCGCTGACCTCGCGGAGCCCGCGGCTGTGGTGGGGGCGGGTGTCGGAGGCCGACGTCCAGGGGCTGCTGCGGCGGCACGGGCGGCCCATCCGTTACTCCTACACGGACAGGGACCAGCCGCTGTCCGTGTACCAGACGGTGTTCGCGCTGCCGTCCGCCGACGGCGCGGGCAGTGCGGAGATGCCGAGCGCGGCGCGGCCCTTCACCTCTCGGCTGGTGGCGGAGCTGGTGAGCCGGGGCGTGCAGTTCGCGCCGATCACTCTGCACACGGGGGTGGCGTCGGCGGAGTCCCACGAGCCGCCGTATCCGGAGAGGTACGAGGTGCCGGAGGCGTCGGCCCGGCTGATCAACGCGGCGAAGGCCGGCGGGGGCCGGATCATCGCGATCGGCACGACCGCGGTGCGTGCCGTCGAGTCCGCGACCGGCACCGACGGGGTGGTGCGGGCGGCGACGGGCTGGACCGATCTGGTGGTGACCCCGGAGCGCGGGGTGCGGGTCGTCGACGGGCTGCTGACCGGGCTGCACGAGCCCGAGGCCTCGCATCTTCTGATGCTGGAGGCGATCGCGGGCCGCGCCGCGCTCGACAGCAGTTACGACCAGGCGCTGCGCGGGCGGTACCTCTGGCACGAGTTCGGGGACGTCCACCTCATCCTCCCCGAGGAGAGCGCTCGCTCTCGGCATTGCTCCGGCAACTGTTGGTGACATCGGGGAGGGACCGGTGTGAGCCCGCACATAGGGCGCACATCACGTACGAGGGAGCATAGGAGATAAACAGGACGCGGTGAGCGGGGCAGACGTGTCAGTCTGCCCCGATTTGCCCGTTACGGCTCCACTACCCGGCTTCGTACGTCACACCTTTGCCACAGGATTTTGCGGCCGCTAAGAATTGCCTCCGTCGCTCAGCACCGAGGGTTTCGCCCCACGGTGTTCGTTCCGGAAATGATTTGTCCCCCACCGGGCCCCGAGCGACCTCCGCGCTATTCGAAGAGGTCCATCAGCCATGCCCAAGAACAACACCACTCCTGGACATAGTCCGAAGCTGACCCAGGTCCGCAAGCTCTCGATCGCAGGTGTCGCCACCCTCGGCGCCGCTGCCCTCGCGTTCTCGCTGGCACCGGGTCACTCGGGGACCACCGCGACCGACGCCGCCGTCGCCGCGGCTCCGGTCGCCTACAGCGAGACCCAGATCAAGGACGTCAAGGCCAGCATCACCGACCAGCTGGCCGCCAAGGACCTGAAGACCCAGGACATCGCCGCGAAGCAGAAGGCCGTCGCCGTCGCCGCCGCCTCGAAGAAGGCCGCCGCCGACAAGGCCGAGGCCCAGGCTCTCGCGACGCAGCAGGCCGCGGAATCCCGTGTGACGACGCTGGCCGCCGGCCGCTCCGCGCCGATCCACGTCCAGACGGTCGCCGCGACGACCTACGCCAACAACCTCGACGGCTGGATCCGCAAGTCCCTCTCGATCATGGCCAAGCACGGCATCCCGGGCACCTACAACGGCCTGTACCGCAACATCATGCGGGAGTCCTCGGGCAACCCGAACGCCATCAACGGCTGGGACATCAACGCGATCAACGGCATCCCGTCGAAGGGTCTGCTGCAGGTCATCCAGCCGACCTTCAACGCGTACCACGTGTCCGGCACCTCGTGGAACATCTACGACCCGGTCGCCAACATCACCGCCGCCGCCAACTACGCGGCCGACAAGTACGGCTCGATGGACAACGTCAACAGCGCCTACTGAGGGCTTGGCGCGGAGCTCCCACGCAGACGCCGAAGGGCGGCACCCCGGTCGGGGTGCCGCCCTTCGCCCGTGCCGGCCGGTCCGCACGACTGCGGGCGGCCGGTCCGCGCGACTACTTGCGCATGACCTCGGGCTCGTGGCGGCGCAGGAAGCGGGCCACGAAGAAGCCGCAGAGCACGCCGAGGACGATCAGGGCGACCATGTCCAGGGTCCAGGCCCCGGCCGTGTGGTCCCACAGCGGGTCCGTGCTGCTCGGGTCGTCCTGGTTCGGGAAGATGTTGTTGAAGTCCAGCGTGGTACCGGAGGCGGCGACAGCCCAGCGGGCCGGCATCAGGTACGAGAACTGGTTGACGCCGGGCGTGCCGTTCAGGATGAACAGACAGCCGGTGAAGACGACCTGGACGATCGCGAACATGACCAGCAGCGGCATGGTCTTCTCGGCGGTCTTCACCAGCGAGGAGATCACCAGGCCGAACATCATCGACGCGAAGCCGAGGGCCATGATCGGGATGGTGAGTTCGACCTTGGGCAGGCTCGTCAGGATCAGGCCCTCTTTCGGGACCGTGCGGCTGCCGAAGCCGATGGCGCCGATCAAGGCACCCTGCAGCATGGTGATCACGCCGAGGACGATGACCTTGGACATGAGATACGCGGAACGTGACAGACCCGTCGCGCGCTCCCGCTCGTAGATCACCCGCTCCTTGATCAGCTCGCGGACGGAGTTGGCGGCGCCGGCGAAGCACGCGCCGACCGCGAGGATGAGGAGCACCGTCGTGGCCGTGCCGTTGGCGACGTGGAAGCCGCCCTTCGTGATGATCGGGTTGACCAGCAGCGTCTTGTCCGAGTCGATGAGCAGGCTCACCGCGCCCAGCACCGCCGGCAGGATCACCGTCAGCGCCAGGAAGCCCTTGTCGGAGGCGATCACCGAGACATAGCGGCGGATCAGAGTCATCAGCTGGGAGCCCCAGCTCTGCGGCTTCGGCGGCTTCATCGCCTGCGGCGGCGGCATCTGCGTCGACTGCGGGGCGACCGCGTCGATGTCCGCGGCGTACATCTGGTAGTGCTGCGAGCCCTTCCAGCGGCCCGCCCAGTCGTAGTCGCGGTAGTTCTCGAAGGCGGAGAACACATCGGCCCAGGTGTCGTAGCCGAAGAAGTTCAGCGCCTCCTCCGGCGGGCCGAAGTAGGCCACGGAGCCGCCGGGCGCCATGACGAGGAGCTTGTCGCAGATCGCCAGCTCGGCCACGGAGTGCGTGACGACGAGGACCGTACGGCCGTCGTCGGCGAGGCCGCGCAGCAGCTGCATGACGTCACGGTCCATGCCCGGGTCGAGGCCGGAGGTCGGCTCGTCCAGGAAGATCAGCGACGGCTTGGTGAGCAGCTCCAGGGCCACCGAGACACGCTTGCGCTGGCCACCGGAGAGGGAGGTGACCTTCTTCTCCTTGTGGATGTCCAGCTTCAGCTCGCGCAGCACCTCGTCTATGCGGGCCTCGCGCTCCTCGGTCGTGGTGTCCGCGGGGAAGCGCAGCTTGGCCGCGTACTTGAGGGCCTTCTTGACGGTCAGTTCCTTGTGCAGGATGTCGTCCTGCGGGACCAGACCGATGCGCTGACGCAGCTCGGCGAACTGCTTGTACAGGTTCCGGTTGTCGTAGAGAACGTCGCCCTGGTTGGCGGGGCGGTAGCCGGTGAGCGCCTTCAGCAGCGTCGACTTGCCGGAACCGGACGGGCCGATGACCGCGATGAGCGACTTCTCCGGCACGCCGAAGGAGACGTCCTTGAGGATCTGCTTGCCGCCGTCGACCGTCACGGTCAGGTGGCGGGCCGAGAAGGAGACCTCACCGGTGTCGACGAACTCCTCGAGGCGGTCGCCGACGAGGCGGAACGTCGAGTGGCCGACACCGACGATGTCGTTCGGGCCGAGCAGCGCCGAACCGCCCTTGGCGATCGGCATACCGTTGACGTACGTGCCGTTGTGCGAGCCGAGGTCACGGATCTCGAAGCGGCCGTCGGGCGTCGCGTGGAACTCAGCGTGGTGGCGCGAGACCTGGAGGTCGGAGACGACCAGCTCGTTCTCCAGCGCACGGCCGATGCGCATCACGCGGCCGAGCGAGAACTGGTGGAAGGTCGTCGGGCTGCGGTCGCCGTAGACCGGCGGCGCCCCCGCGGCTCCACCGGGTCCCTGCTGCTGCGGCACGCTCGGTGCCGACTGCTGCGGCTGCTGCCAGCTCTGGTCGGGCGCCTGCTGCTGCGGCTGCTGAGCCCAGCCGGGGCTCGCGCCCTGCGCGGCGTACGGCTGCTGTTGGGGCTGCGCGACCGAGGCGGCGGCACCCGACACGTTCAGGCGCGGCCCGTCGGTCGCGTTGCCGAGGTGCACGGCCGAGCCCGGGCCGATCTCCATCTGGTGGATCCGCTGGCCCTGCACGAATGTGCCGTTGGTGCTGCCGTGGTCCTCGATGACCCAACTGCGGCCGCCCCAGCTGATCGTGGCGTGACGCCAGGACACCCTGGCGTCGTCGAGCACGATGTCCCCCTGCGGATCGCGTCCGAGGGTGTGTGGCCTGGACGCATCGAGCGTCCAGGTCCGTCCATTCAATTCCAGTACGAGTTCCGGCACTCCATGCCCCACTGAGTTGTCCCCCGAGTTACCCCCATCACAGGGAGTCTAGGGATGTCGAACATCGTGGGGAACTATTTCAGTAGGAGCCCCCTGACCGAAAGTCGGGCCTTGTGAAGGATGAGTACGGGCGGGTTGCCCGTTTCCGTTGACGGGGTTGAAACCGGCCCGGAGAGTGGTAATCCCACGCGAGGGGGACATCCGCGGTGGATCGCCGCGGCGCGGATCGGGGGGTCTGACGATGAGCATCGGGACCGCGGATCACGAGGCAGGCACCAGGAGCGTGCCGTGGGGAGACGTGGCACTGTCCGCGATCGCCTCCGTGAGCTGGGCGTTGATCGGCATGGCCGGTACGGCCGCGCTCGGTCTGCATCTGCTCGGGGCGGACTCGGCGGGCTCGCTGGGGCCGATGACCGCGGCGGTGGTGGCACTTGGGGCTAACGGCGCGGTCAAGCCGTCGGGCGACGTGTCGGCCTTCGGTCTGAAGGGGGCGGAGGCGCACACCGCGATCCAGATCACACCGCTGGGTGTGGGCCTGGTCGGTGCGCTGCTGCTGGCCTGGTTCTTCCTGAGGTCTTTGCGCGGGGCGGGAGTTGTGATCGCTCCGTCCGAACTCCTCGCGCGCGGGGCCTCGGTGGTGGTGCTCTTCGTCGCCACGCTGGGCGGTCTCGCCTGGGCCGGTCATGACGTCATCACGATCGACGGGAGCAAGCTCGGGCTCGACCGGGTCGCGGGTGGGGGCGGACTCGGCGACATCACCGACAAACTCCCCGGCGGGCTGGGCGACCTGGGCGGACTGCTCCCCGACAAGATCGGCGACCTGGTCGACGCGAAGGCGGCCGTGGGGTTCACCGTCGACACGGTGCCCACACTGCTGGGCGGTGCGGCGTGGGCGGCCGGGGTCCTGGTGATCGCCCTGCTGGCCTCGCGGCGCACACCGCTGCCGCGCGGCTGGGAGGCCGTGCACCGCGTGGTGCGGCCGGCCGCCTCCGCGCTCGTCACGGTGCTGCTGGTCGCCGTCCTGGCAGGGCTCGCCGCGGCGGCGTACGCGGCGATCGGCGACGACCACCCCAAGCGGATCGCCGGGGCCGCCCTGCTCGGTGCGCCCAACGGCGTGTGGCTCGGCGTGCCCGTCGGCCTCTTCGTGCCGTGGGACGGCAGGGCCACGGGCGAACTCGCCAAGCTGCTCCCCGACCCGCTGGACCGGTTGCTCAGTGTCGACTCCGGTCGGCCCGTCACCCTGGGCCGTCTCGCCGAACTCGACGGACGCGTGTGGCTGCTGGGTGTCGCGACCGCCCTCATGATGCTGTTCGCGGGCGTCCTGACGGCGACGCGTACGCCTTTTGTACGGGAGCCGGCTGCCGCCGACGCGGGAGGCGCGGCTGCCGCAGACGTACGGGGCGGGGGTGCTCTCTCCTTCGCAGGGCGCTGCGCTCTTCCGCTCGCGGTGGTGACCGCGGCCGCACTGCCCCTGATGGCGTGGCTGACGGAGGTGTCCGCGGACGCCTCGCTGTCGGTGCTCGGCTTCGACGCGTTCGGCGCGGGGATCGAGTTGCACGGGCGCCTGGGCATCGCGCTGCTGCTCGGCGCCGCGTGGGGCGCGGGTGCGGGCGCGGCCGGGGCGCTGCTGGCGTACGCGAGCGGTGCCGCGGGACGACGGGCCGCGTCTTTGGCACTGGGTGACTTCGGAGCTCACCCGGTGGCCGTGGCCGAGTACGCCGTGCCCGCCGGGGAGTCCGGGCCGTACCGCCCGCAGGCCTCCTACCGGCCGCCGAACCCGGACACGAATCCCTATCTTCAGCTGCCGGAGGAGTTGCGGAGGCCGGGTGGCCCGAGGGCGCGGGGGCCCGCGCCGGGCACGGCACCGGGACGCGGTGGACAGCCCTCGCGGGGAGCCGGACCCAGGGACGGCGGACCGACCTCGCGGGGAGCGGGGCCGCGGGACGGCGGACCGACCTCCGAGGACACGCGGACGCCGGGGAGCGGACCGGCGCCCGGCGATGTGTACGGTGCGCCGACGGTGGTCGGGCCCATCGGGCCGCCGCCCCCGCGTCGGCCCCGGCCGGGCGGGCAGGGGCTGGGCGGAACCCCGCCGCCTCCCCCGCCGCCGCCTCCGGACGAGGGGACACCCCCTCCGCGCCGACCCCGCGGAGGACGCTGACAGACGCGCGCCGCGCGAGGGCGTGCGACGGACACGCCCCGTTCCCGCTGGGTGCGGGGGCCGTGCCCGCGTGAGGGGAGTACGGCGTCGGCGGGCGGTCATGAGCGCGCCACTCAGGTGACATCCAGTGTTCGCCGTCCGCCAGGCGGACCAGGAAGGCGCAAGGCACTCGGTGCCGGATACGGTGGAAGCACCATGAGCGCTTCGCAGACCTCCGACGTCCCCACTCTCCTCGTCAAGATCTTCGGCAAGGACCGGCCGGGCATCACCGCCGGACTCTTCGACACCCTCGCCGCCTACTCCGTCGACGTGGTCGACATCGAGCAGGTCGTCACCCGTGGCCGGATCGTGCTGTGCGCGCTCGTGACCGAGCCGCACGTCGGGCTCGAGGGTGATCTGCGGGCCACCGTCCACAGCTGGGCGGAGTCGATGAAGATGCAGGCGGAGATCATCTCCGGTCACGGCGACAACCGGCCCCGTGGGCTCGGACGTTCGCTCGTCACGGTGCTCGGGCATCCGCTGACCGCGGAGTCGACCGCCGCGATCGCCGCGCGGATCACGAAGTCCGGCGGCAACATCGACCGCATCTTCCGGCTCGCCAAGTACCCGGTGACCGCCGTCGAATTCGCCGTGTCCGGCACGGAGACCGAGGCGCTGCGCACCGCGCTGGTGACGGAGGCGGCGGCGCTCGGTGTCGACATCGCGGTCGTCGCGGCCGGACTGCACCGCAGGGCCCAGCGTCTGGTCGTCATGGACGTGGACTCGACGCTCATCCAGGACGAGGTGATCGAGCTCTTCGCGGCGCACGCGGGCTGCGAGGCCGAGGTCGCCGAGGTGACGGCGGCGGCGATGCGCGGGGAGCTGGACTTCGAGCAGTCGCTGCACGCGCGCGTGGCCCTGCTCAAGGGGCTCGACGCCTCCGTGGTGGACAAGGTGCGCGAGGAGGTGCGGCTGACGCCGGGCGCGCGCACCCTCATCCGTACGCTGAAGCGGCTCGGTTTCCAAGTCGGCGTCGTGTCGGGCGGGTTCACCCAGGTCACGGACGACCTGAAGGAACGGCTCGGGCTCGACTTCGCGCAGGCCAACACGCTGGAGATCGTCGACGGGAAGCTGACCGGCAAGGTCACCGGCGAGATCGTGGACCGGGCGGGCAAGGCGCGGCTGCTGCGCCGGTTCGCCGCCGAGGCGGGGGTCCCGCTCGCGCAGACCGTGGCGATCGGTGACGGCGCCAACGACCTGGACATGCTCAACGCGGCCGGGCTCGGCGTCGCGTTCAACGCGAAGCCGGTGGTGCGCGAGGCCGCGCACACGGCGGTGAACTTCCCGTTCCTCGACACGGTCCTCTATCTGCTGGGCGTCACCCGCGAAGAGGTCGAGGCGGCGGACATGCACTCGGACGAGCACTGACCCGTCCGGTGATATGACGAAGGGGGGTCCGGCACCCTGTGCCGGACCCCCCTTCGTCACGAGGAGGGGTGGGTCACTCCGTCGGCGCCCAGTAGTCGACGAGGGTGGCCGCGCCGGGCTCCAGGGTCTTCCAGGAGCCGTCGAAGGTGAGCACCGCGAAGGCGGCGGCGGGGAACCCCCTGCTGTTCATCCGGGTGCGGGCGTCGCCCTCGGCCTGGCCGGCCAGGATCTCGGCGAGGCCGTGCACCCCGGGGTTGTGGCCGATGAGGACCACCTGGCGCGCGTCGTCGGGGGTTTCGTTGAGCACGGCGATCAGCTCGCCGGGCGAGGCTTCGTAGAGCCGCTCCTCATAGACTGTTTTCGGCCGGTGCGCGAGTTCGTGGACCGCGAGCTTCCAGGTGTCGCGGGTCCGGATCGCGGTGGAGCAGAGAGCCAGGTCGAAGGTGATGCCGGTGTCGGCCAGCTTGCGTCCGGCGGTGGCCGCGTCCATGCGGCCCCGGTCAGCGAGCGGCCGCTCGTGGTCGGCCACCTGCGGCCAGTCGGCTTTCGCATGCCGGAAGAGGATGATCCTGCGGGGGTCTGCGACGCTCATGCGTTCCAGCTTCGCATGAAACACGCCATGGGGCGCTGGGAGTTGACGTGCTCACCCGCCAGGGGTGATGAGGTCCCCCCGGACGGCGCGGGCCGGGCCGGACGTGCGGTGACTCAGGGCGCCCGGTGCAGCACTGTCTGCTGGACCTGCTCGAAGACGTGGGTGATCGCCGGGTCGCCGCCCGCGGCGTGCGCGTCGGCGGGATTGAGGATCAGGAGCAGCAGGGTGACGAAGGCGAGCGTGGGCAGGGCCAGGGCCCACCAGGGCAGACGGATGTCGACGCGGCCCGGGGTCGCCGGGTGGGGCCGGGTGTGCGTTCGGGCCGACATGCCGCCTCCGTGGTCTTCGAGTGGTCCGTGGCCGACGTCCTCGCGGCCACATCTCGAAACTACGGACTCGGGGGCGCTCAACCCATCCGGTGATCCACCCACTTGACCCTGACACTCACCCCCTAGGGGACAGGGGGGTTAGCCCCACCATCGCGGTGGGACGCGTGGCCCGGGTGGCCGAGGGGGCCTCGGGTCACGGGGAGGCGATCGACGCGATGATGCCGATGATCACGGTGATGGCCAGCATCGCTCCAAACACGAGCAGGAGCTTCTTCTGGCCGTTCTGGGGGTTCGGGTCGAGCGCAGGCATACGGCCAGTCTCGCACCCTTCGTCCGGGCCTCGGAGGGTGGGGTCCGGGACGCCGGCCCCCAGTGCCGGCGTGCGGGCCCCGCCGTCACGCCCGGAGCCGTGGCCTCCTCCCCCGGCGGGCCACGGCCTCCCCCCGCCGGTCATGCCCGAAGGCATGGCGCCCTCCCCTGGCGGGCCACGGCCTACCCGTAGGTCACGGCCTCATCCGAGGAGCTGCGGCCTCAGCCCTGTGCGCCTTGCGCCGCCGCCTCGTCCTCCACCGTGCGGTCGCGGCCCGCGAGGACGCCCACCGCCATCTGCGGGACCATCAGCGCGGCCATGAGGGCGAGCGGCAGGCCCCAGCCGCCGCTGTGCTGGTAGAGCACGCCCACGAGCAGCGGGCCCGGGATGGAGAGCAGGTAACCGGTGCTCTGGGCGAAGGCCGACAGCTTGGCGACGCCCGCCCCGGTCCTGGCCCGCATGCCGACCATGGTGAGCGCGAGGGGGAAGGCGCAGTTGGAGACGCCGAGGAGCAGTGCCCAGGCCCAGGCGCCGCCCGCCGGCGCGAAGTAGAGCCCGGCGTACCCGGCGAGCCCGCAGACGCCGAGGGCGAGCACGATCGGCCCCTGGTGGGGCAGGCGCGTGGCGAGGCGCGGAATGACGAAGGCCAGCGGAACGCCCATGACCATCGTGACGGCGAGGAGCAGTCCGGCGGTGCCGGCCGAGACGCCCGCGTCGCGGAAGATCTGCGCCATCCAGCCCATCGTGATGTAGGCGGCGGTGGCCTGGAGCCCGAAGAAGACGGCGAGCGCCCAGGCCGTACGGCTGCGGGTGATGCGCAGCCCGTCCGGCTCGGACCCAGCCGCTGCGGCGGACCCGGAGTCCGCCCGCGCGCCCGCGGCGTCCGGGGAACCGGTGCGCCGGGCGGGACGGGTACCGGCTTCCGCGTCCCGTGCGCGCACGAGCGGGAGCCACGGCAGCACGGCCGCCGCCGCGAGCCCCGCCCAGACCGCCAGCCCGGACTGCCAACTGCCGCCCAGGACATCGGTCATGGGGACCGTCACCGCCGCGGCGGCCGAGGTGCCGAGCGCCAGGGCCATCGAGTACAGGCCGGTCATGGAGCCGACCCGGTCCGGGAACCAGCGCTTGACGATGACCGGCATCAGGACGTTGCTGACGGCGATGCCCATGAGCGCGAGCGCGCTGGCGGCCAGGAAGCCGGCCGTGTTCCCCGCGTAGGGGCGGACGGCCAGGCCCGCCGCGATGGCGGCCATGCCCGCGCAGACGACCGCGCCCGGCCCGAAGCGGCGGGCCAGCCGCGGCGCCATGACACCGAAGACCGCGAAGCAGAGCGGCGGCACGGAGGTGAGCAGTCCGGCGAGGCTGCCGCTCATGCCGAGGCCGTCGCGCACCTCTTCGAGGAGGGCGCCGAGGCTGGTGATCGCCGGGCGCAGGTTGAGCGCGGTGACGACGATGCCGACGACCACGAGTCGCGTCGTCCACGCGCGCGTGGCGGGCGATCGGGGTTCCGTGCTCCCTGCGGAGCTGCGTATCGGTGTGGACGTCATCGTCCGGGTCTCCTCGCTTGCCATGTCGCCCATCATAGAATCATGGGATGATTGGTTGTCCAATCCGCCTGCGTTAATCTCCGAGACCTCCGGCCCCGCGCGACCGAACGCACCGGGCCCGTACGAAGGACCGACATGCCGCTGAGCCACCCACGCCGTTCGGCCCTGTCCGAGCAGGTCATCGCCGAGCTGCGGACGCAGATCACCTCGGGCGAGTGGCCCGTCGGCTCACGCATCCCCACCGAGCCGGAGCTCGTCGAGCAGCTGGGCGTCGCCCGCAACACCGTCCGCGAAGCCGTCCGCGCCCTCGCCCACAACGGCCTGCTCGACATCCGTCAGGGCTCGGGCACCTATGTCGTGGCGACCAGCGAACTGGCCGGAGTGATGCACCGCCGCTTCGCGGACGCGGACCCGCGCCACATCGCCGAACTGCGCTCCACGCTGGAGTCGAGCGCGGCGAAGCTGGCGGCCGAGCGGCGCACCGAGCGCGATCTCAAGCAGCTGGACACCCTGCTCCTGCGCCGCGAGGAGGCGTGGGAGTCGGGCGACACGGAGGCGTTCGTGACGGCGGACGCGACCTTCCACCTGGCGGTGGTGGCCGCGTCCCACAACGACGTCATGAGAGCGATGTACGCGGACCTGGGCGAGGTGCTCCGGGACTGGCTGCGCGAGGACGTCGGCGAGGAGCTGACGCCGGAGACGTACATGGACCACACGCGGCTCGTCGACGCGATCCGTACGGGCGACGCGGAGGCGGCGGCCACGGAGGCCGCGGGCTATCCGTTCCTGTGCCGTCCCGGGAGGTTCAGCTCGGCTGCTTCTGGTGACTGACCCAGACGGAGCGGATCTCCTTCCAGCACCGGCCGGTGAGCTTCACCGTGGCCGCGGCACCGGCGTCGGCCGGGGCGCTGTCGGTGTCGATGTCCCACCAGCGGTCGCACTCGACGTGCAGACGGACGCGGTCGGTGTCCACATAGGGGTTGTGGCAGTACGCGACGGCGTGCGAGCCGTCGATGGTGGTGCGGCACTCGGCACCGAACGGTTCGGGATCGGCGGGTCGGCCGTCGTCGTTCGAGAGGTTCTGGGCGTCGTCGTGTCCCACGCGCGCGTGGGGTATCGCGTCGTACGGCACGGCCATCACGAGAGCGACAGCTGCGAACACCGGGGCAAAGCGGCGGGACAGGCGCACAAGGGAACCTCCTCGGCCGTACGGCTGCGGGGCGGTGCTACTCCAATCGTGCGTGCCGGGCCACCCCGGGCGCCCGGTCTGTTGGGCCGAACGGGGGACGCCCCGCCCCCCGCGGCTGCGGGGAACGGGGCGTCGGGTACGGGCGTCCTCGGGGGCGCGCCGGGGGCTTCGTCGGCGTCCCGGACGACGCGTCGCGAGGTGTCAGGCGCCGATCGCGTGCAGACCGCCGTCGACGTGGATGATCTCGCCCGTGGTCTTCGGGAACCAGTCGCTCAGCAGGGCCACGACACCGCGGCCGGCCGGCTCCGGGTCCTTGAGGTCCCACTCCAGGGGCGCGCGGGTGTCCCACACGGCGGCGAGCTCGCTGAAGCCCGGGATGGACTTGGCGGCCATGGAGCCGATCGGGCCCGCCGAGATGAGGTTGGAGCGCACGTTCTGCTTGCCCAGGTCCCGGGCGAGGTAGCGGTTGGTGGCCTCCAGGGCGGCCTTGGCCGGGCCCATCCAGTCGTACTGCGGCCACGCGTACTGGGCATCGAAGGTGAGGCCGACGACCGATCCGCCGTTCTGCATCAGCGGCAGGCAGGCCATGGTCAGCGACTTCAGGGAGAACGCCGAGACGTGCATGGCCGTGGCGACCGACTCGAACGGCGTGTTGAGGAAGTTGCCGCCGAGTGCGTCCTGCGGGGCGAAGCCGATGGAGTGAACGACGCCGTCGAGGCCGCCGAGCTCCTCACCGACGACGTCGGCGAGGCGGGCGAGGTGCTCCTCGTTGGTGACGTCGAGCTCGATGACCTTGGTGGGCTTGGGGAGCTTCTTGGCGATGCGCTCGGTCAGCGTGGGCCGCGGGAACGCGGTCAGGATGATCTCGGCACCCTGCTCCTGGGCCAGCTTGGCGGTGTGGAAGGCGATGGAGGACTCCATCAGCACACCGGTGATCAGGACGCGCTTGCCCTCGAGAATTCCGCTCATGGTGATCAGTGACCCATTCCCAGTCCGCCGTCAACGGGGATGACGGCTCCAGTGATGTACGAGGCGTCGTCCGAGGCGAGGAACCGCACCGTCGCGGCGATCTCCTCGGGCTGCGCGTAGCGGCCCAGCGGCACCTGCGACACGATGCCCGCGCGCTGGTCGTCGGTGAGCGCCTGGGTCATGTCCGTGTCGACGAAGCCGGGCGCGACGACGTTGAAGGTGATGTTGCGCGAGCCGAGCTCCCGGGCGAGGGAACGCGCGAAGCCGACCAGGGCGGCCTTGGAGGCGGCGTAGTTGGCCTGCCCCGCCGAACCGAGCAGTCCGACGACCGACGAGATCAGGACGACGCGGCCCTTCTTGGCGCGCAGCATGCCGCGGTTGGCGCGCTTGACGACGCGGAAGGCGCCGGTGAGGTTCGTGTCGATGACCGAGGTGAAGTCCTCCTCGGACATGCGCATCAGGAGCTGGTCCTTGGTGACGCCGGCGTTGGCGACGAGGACCTCGACCGGGCCGTGCTCGGCCTCGATCTCCTTGTAGGCCTGCTCCACCTGCTCGGTGTCGGTGATGTCGCACTTGACGGCCAGGAAGCCGGACGGCGGCTCACCGGAACGGTATGTGATCGCGACCTTGTCGCCGGCATCGGCGAACGCGCGGGCGATGGCGAGGCCGATGCCCCGGTTGCCTCCGGTGACGAGAACCGAGCGGCTCAACGGATCACCCTTTCGATAGCGGACTGGAACCCCTGCAAGACAGGCGCCTTCCTCGGAAACCTATCGGTCCGGCAGGCCGCTCGGAGAATCGGGCACCGACAGTGGCGCCGGGGAGTCGCTGTCGGGTCCCTACAGAAATCCCTGCTCGGCGGGGTCCTGGACCCGGCCGGCCCGCCGAATCCCGCGGCCCGCCGGACGTACCGGCCCGAAACCTGCGCCTGCTGGAGGAAAGGCATGGCCGCCGGGCCCGCCCGCGCGACATGATCGGATCCGACAGGCCACGACAGCAGGGAGACCTCGGTGCCTCATTCCATCGACGAAGCCTTCACGGCGCTACCGCTGCGCGCCCTGGCCGACGCCGCGCTCGCGCGGGCTCGGGCCCTGGGCGCCGAGCATGCTGACTTCCGCTTCGAGCGGGTGCGCAGCGCGTCCTGGCGGCTGCGGGACGCCAAGCCCGCCGGGTCGTCGGACACCACGGACCTCGGGTACGCGGTGCGGGTGGTGCACGGCGGGACCTGGGGCTTCGCGTCCGGTGTGGACCTGACGATGGACGCCGCCGCGAAGGTCGCCTCGCAGGCCGTGGCGATGGCGAAGCTGTCCGCCCAGGTGATCAGGGCCGCCGGGTCCGAGGAGGTCGTGGAGCTGGCGGACGAGCCCGTGCACGCCGAGAAGACGTGGGTCTCCTCGTACGACATCGACCCCTTCTCCGTGCCCGACGAGGAGAAGGCCGGGCTGCTCGCGGACTGGAGCGCGCGGCTGCTGGCGGCCGACGGCGTCAACCACGTCGACGCCTCGCTGCTGACCGTGCACGAGAACAAGTTCTACGCCGACACCGCCGGGACCGTGACCACGCAGCAGCGGGTCCGGCTGCACCCGCAGCTCACGGCCGTCGCCGTCGACGAGTCGAGCGGCGAGTTCGACTCGATGCGGACCCTCGCGCCGCCGGTCGGGCGCGGCTGGGAGTACCTGACGGGCACCGGCTGGGACTGGGAGTCGGAACTCGCGCAGATCCCGGAGCTGCTCGCCGAGAAGATGCGGGCGCCGAGCGTCGACGCAGGCGTGTACGACCTCGTGGTCGACCCGTCCAACCTGTGGCTGACGATCCACGAGTCCATCGGGCACGCCACCGAGCTGGACCGTGCGCTGGGCTACGAGGCGGCGTACGCCGGCACCTCCTTCGCCACCTTCGACCAGCTGGGCAAGCTGCGGTACGGCTCCGAGCTGATGAACGTCACCGGCGACCGCACCGCCGAGCACGGACTCGCGACCGTCGGGTACGACGACGAGGGTGTCGCGGGGCAGTCCTGGGACCTGGTCAAGGACGGCACGCTCGTCGGCTACCAGCTGGACCGGCGCATCGCGCGGCTGACCGGCTTCGAGCGGTCCAACGGCTGCGCTTATGCCGACTCCCCCGGGCACGTGCCCGTGCAGCGCATGGCCAACGTGTCGCTCCGGCCGGACCCGGCCGGGATGTCCACCGAGGATCTGATCGGGAGCGTGGACCGCGGCATCTACGTGGTCGGCGACCGGTCCTGGTCGATCGACATGCAGCGCTACAACTTCCAGTTCACCGGCCAGCGCTTCTTCAAGATCGAGAACGGCCGGCTCACCGGCCAGCTGCGGGATGTCGCGTACCAGGCCACGACCACCGACTTCTGGGGTTCGATGGCCGCGGTGGGCGGTCCGCAGACGTATGTCCTGGGCGGTGCCTTCAACTGCGGCAAGGCCCAGCCGGGCCAGGTCGCCGCGGTCTCGCACGGCTGCCCGGCGGCCCTCTTCAAGGGCGTGAACATCCTCAACACCACGCAGGAGGCCGGTCGATGACCGCCCGTACGAACAAGCCGCACGAGGTCGTCGAGCGCGCCCTCGAACTGTCCCGCGCCGACGGCTGCGTGGTGATCGCCGACGAGCAGTCCACGGCGAACCTGCGCTGGGCGGGCAACGCGCTCACCACGAACGGCGTCACCCGCGGGCGCACGCTGACCGTCATCGCGACCGTCGACGGCCGTGAGGGCACCGCGTCCGGGGTCGTCTCGCGCTCGGCCGTGACCGCCGACGAGCTGGAGCCGCTGGTGCGGGCCGCCGAGGCCGCCGCGCGCGGTGCCGGTCCCGCCGAGGACGCGCAGCCGCTCGTGACCGGGGTGCCGGAGTCCCCGGACTTCACGGACGCGCCCGCCGAGACGTCGTCCGCCGTCTTCGCCGATTTCGCGCCGGCGCTCGGCGAGTCCTTCGCCCGCGCCCGGCACGGCGGCCGCGAGCTGTACGGCTTCGCCAACCACGAGCTGGTCTCCAGCTACCTCGGCACGTCGTCGGGGCTGCGGCTGCGGCACGACCAGCCCAACGGCACGCTGGAGCTCAACGCCAAGTCGCCGGACCGTACGCGGTCGGCGTGGGCGGGGCGCTCGACCCGGGACTTCAAGGACGTGGACCCGGCGGCGCTGGACGCGGAGCTGGCGGTGCGGCTCGGCTGGGCGGAGCGGCGCGTCGAGCTACCCGCGGGGCGCTACGAGACGCTGCTGCCGCCGACCGCCGTCGCCGACCTGCTGATCTACCAGATGTGGTCGGCCGCGGCCCGGGACGCGGCCGAGGGCCGCACCGTGTTCAGCAGGCCCGGGGGCGGCACCCGTGTCGGCGAGAAGCTCACCGAGCTGCCGCTGACGCTGCGCAGCGACCCGAACGAGCCGGGCCTGGAGTCCGCCCCGTTCGTCCTCGCGCACTCCTCGGGGGACGACGCCTCCGTGTTCGACAACGGGCTGCCGCTGGCCGCGACGGACTGGGTGCGCGAGGGCACGCTGCACCGTCTGTCCACCACCCGGCACAGCGCGGACCTGACCGGGCTCCCGGTGGCGCCGTCGATCGGGAACCTCGTCCTGGACGGGGGCGAGGACCGCTCGCTGGAGGAGATGGTCGCCGCAACCGAGCGTGGTCTGCTGCTGACCTGCCTGTGGTACATCCGCGAGGTCGACCCGGCGACGCTGCTGCTGACCGGGCTGACCAGGGACGGCGTCTACCTCGTGGAGAAGGGCCAGGTCGTCGGCGAGGTGAACAATTTCCGGTTCAACGAGTCGCCGGTGGACCTGCTGGGGCGGGCCACGGAGGCGGGGCGCACGGAAAAGACATTGCCGCGTGAATGGAGCGATTGGTTCACTCGTGCCGCGATGCCGGCGCTGCGGGTGCCGGACTTCAACATGAGCTCGGTCAGCCAGGGCGTGTGACCCGCCTAGACTGGCCGGTGCCCAACCTTCGCTTTCAAGGAGACACAAGACCGTGACGGACATCGTCGACGAACTGAAGTGGCGCGGGCTGATCGCCCTCTCCACGGACGAGGACGCATTGCGCAAGGCGTTCGCGGACGGTCCCGTCACGTTCTATTGCGGCTTCGACCCGACCGCGCCCAGCCTGCACCTCGGCAACCTCGTGCAGATCCTGACGATGCGCCGCATCCAGCAGGCGGGCAACCGTCCGCTGGGCCTGGTCGGTGGTGCCACCGGTCTGATCGGTGACCCGAAGCCGAACTCCGAGCGCACGCTGAACGCGCCCGAGGTCGTCGCTCAGTGGGTGGAGCGGCTGCGCGCCCAGATCCAGCCGCTGCTGGACTTCGAGGGGCCGAACGCGGCGGTCATGGTCAACAACCTGGACTGGACCCAGGGCCTGTCGGCCATCGAGTTCCTGCGTGACGTGGGCAAGCACTTCCGCGTCAACAAGATGATCACCAAGGAGGCCGTCGCCCGGCGCCTGGAGTCCCAGGAAGGCATCAGCTACACCGAGTTCAGCTACCAGATCCTGCAGGGCATGGACTTCCTGGAGCTGTACCGCAGGTACGGCTGCACGCTGCAGACCGGCGGCAGCGACCAGTGGGGCAACCTCACGTCGGGCACCGACCTGATCCACCGGGTCGAGCCGGACGCGGTGGTGCACGCGCTGGGCACTCCGCTGATCACCAAGGCGGACGGCACCAAGTTCGGCAAGACGGAGTCGGGCACGGTCTGGCTCGACCCCGAGATGACCACGCCGTACGCGTTCTACCAGTTCTGGCTGAACGCGGACGACCGGGACGTCTCCAAGTTCCTGCGCATCTTCAGCTTCCGGTCCCGTGAGGAGATCGAGGAGCTGGAGAAGCAGACCGAGGAGCGTCCGCAGGCCCGTGCCGCGCAGCGTGCGCTGGCCGAGGAGCTGACGACGCTGGTGCACGGCGCCGACCAGACGGCCGCGGTGATCGCCGCGTCGAAGGCCCTCTTCGGCCAGGGCGAGCTGGCGGAGCTCGACGAGAAGACGCTGGCCGCGTCCCTCTCCGAGCTGCCGCACGTCCAGGTCGACGAGCTCGGTCCCGTCGTGGACCTCTTCGCGGAGGTCGGCCTGGTGGCCAGCAAGTCGGCCGCGCGCCGCACGGTCAAGGAGGGCGGCGCGTACGTGAACAACGTGAAGGTCGTCGGCGAGGACGCGGTCCCCGCCAAGGAGGACCTGCTGCACGGGCGCTGGCTCGTGCTGCGCCGGGGCAAGAAGAACCTGGCGGCCGTCGAGGTCACGGGCCGCTGAGCCGGAACCAGCACGGCGAAGGGGGCGGTCCCGTCGGGGCCGCCCCCTTCGCCGTGCGTACGCGCCGCGCTCAGGCGCGCTGCTTCCTCTTGTTGCCCCACACCGCCATGTAGGCCATGTCGCCGAGGAAGACGATGATGATCGCCGCCACGAGCTGGAAGGCGTGCCGGCTCCAGTCGATGCCGCGGGTCTCGGCGACGCCCAGCCCTTGGGCGATCGCGTTGCCGGCGATGGCGCCGAGCATGCCGAAGATGGTGGTCAGCCAGAGGGGGCTGTGCTGTTTGCCCGGGAGGACCGCCTTGGCCAGCAGGCCCAGCACGAACCCGACGATGATGGCCCACAACCAGCCCATGCCTGCCTCCTAGTGCGGCTCCATATGAGCAGTACGCCCAGTCTCGGTCTGTCCGCCATACGGCGCATGTCGGGCGCCTCCGTACGCGCTACGGCGCATCCGGTCCACCCCGTCGGGTCTCCGCCCCGGTCTCGAAGGCGGCGCAGTCGCGGCGTAACGTGGAGTTGTTCGGACCTGCTTCCTCGACGGGGTCCGGGACGGGTACGGACCGGGGAGCGTCCGACACAGGCGGGTGGTGGAACGTGATGCGGAAGCAGAGCAATGTCCAGGTCTTCCGGATCACCGGAGCCAGGCAAGGACTGGACGAGGACGTACGCGGACGGCAGCGCCGCTACGTCATCTCGATGTCCGTGCGCACGGTCTCCGTGATCCTTGCGGCCACCCTGTGGAACGTGGAGCGGCACGTCGCGATCGTCGCGCTGGTGCTCGGCTTGGTGCTCCCCTACATCGCGGTGGTCATCGCCAACGCGGGGCGCGAGAACGCGCCGTCGCTCCCCTCGACGTTCGTCGCAGCCCCCACCCGTCCGATGATCGCGCCGCCGCGTGAGGACGACCCTTCGGAAGGCGTTCCGGAGGACGTCACGGCCGATCCCGGCGGGGCTCCGCGGGCCGAGCGACAGGACATGAACTGACCCCGGCCCGGCCACCGGGACTCCTTCCGAAACGGAACGCCGTCGCGCATCAAGCTCAAGAAAAGCTCAGATCAATCATGTTGTTCCGGTGCCGGGCGACGGGTTACCCGTGACATACTTCGTACGCGCTCCGCATCCCCCGTCGGAGCGACGGACCGACGCCGGGCAGCTCCCCCCGTGGCTGCTCGGCGTCGCCTTTTGGGGGCCGTCTAGGGTTGAGGCGTGAACCTCCCGCTGCCCGATCCGTCATCCGCTCCCGCCACCGCGCAGTGCTCCGCCAAGGGCTGTCGTGCCGACGCCGTGTGGGTGCTCGCCTGGAACAACCCGAAGCTGCACACGCCGGAGCGGCGCAAGACGTGGCTCGCGTGCGAGGAGCATCGCGAGCACCTGTCGCAGTTCCTCGGCGTGCGCGGGTTCCTCAAGGACGTCGTGAAACTGACGGACTGGGAAGCGCCCGAGGGAGCCTAGGGAATGTCGGACGGCCTCGTCGCCCGGGACTAGGGGGTTTCGTTGGGATCAGCCCGGGTCCGCGACGCCCGGCACGGCACCTCGCCGCGTTGTCGGACCACCCGAGTACGCCCAGTACGCAGGTGATCCTCCGCCTTGCGATGCACCGCACCGGACGCCGCGGCCCGATCCGGCCTGATCCGAACGAAACCCCCTAGCCGCCGATCGCGGACATCGGTCGGTCGGGCTGGAGGAACGACGGGTCGTCCAGGCCCGAGCCCGCCTTCTTGCCCCACATCGCGAGCCGCCAGATGCGGGCGATCTCCTCGTCGGGGGCGTCCGAGCGCAACGCGGCCCTCAGGTCGGTCTCCTCGGTGGCGAACAGGCAGGTGCGGACCTGGCCGTCGGCCGTGAGCCGGGTGCGGTCGCAGGCCGCGCAGAACGGGCGGGTGACCGAGGCGATCACACCGACGCGGTGCGGTCCGCCGTCGACGAGCCAGCGCTCGGCGGGGGCGGAGCCCCGCTCGCCGGAACCCTCCGGGGTGAGCTCGAACCGGGTGCGCAGTGACGTGAGGATGTCACCGGCGGTGACCATGCCCTCGCGCTTCCAGCCGTGCTGGGCGTCCAGGGGCATCTGCTCGATGAACCGGAGTTCGTAGTCGTGCTCCACCGCCCAGGCGAGCAGGTCGGGGGCCTCGTCGTCGTTCAGTCCGGGCATGAGGACCGAATTGACCTTGACCGGGGTCAGGTCGGCGTCCCGGGCGGCTTCGAGGCCTTCGAGGACGTCCTTGTGGCGGTCACGGCGCGTCAGGGTCTTGAAGACGTCGGGGCGCAGGGTGTCCAGCGAGACGTTCACCCGGTCCAGGCCCGCCTCCTTGAGTGCCTTCGCGGTGCGCTTCAGACCGATGCCGTTGGTCGTCAGGGACATCTGGGGGCGGGGGTCGAGCGCGGCGACCTGCTCCACGATGCCGACCAGACCGGGGCGCAGCAGGGGCTCACCGCCGGTGAAGCGGACCTCGGTGATGCCGAGGTCGGTGACCGCGACGCGTATCAGCCGGACGATCTCGTCGTCCGTGAGCAGGTCCGGCTTGGACAGCCACTGCAGGCCCTCCTCGGGCATGCAGTACGTGCACCGCAGGTTGCAGCGGTCCGTCAGCGAGACACGCAGGTCGGTGGCCACCCGGCCGTAGGTGTCGATGAGCACGTGGGCCCCCTCCCGCTATGCGGATCACTTTGCCTGACACTGCGAGCCTACGTGACGGGACCGACATCGACAGCGGCCCGGATCCCACGAGGTGCGACGCGGCCGCGTCGTAGGGATCTACGACGCGGCCGCGAGCGGTGCGGTCCGGGTGGGGACCCGGTGGGGTCCGTGCCGGGGCCCGGTGCGGTCCCGGTGGCCGGGGCGGCGCGCGCTCAGTGCGCCCCGGTTCCGGTGAGCGAGCGGACCTCCAGCTCCGCGTACTTCCCGGCGTCCGGCTCCTCCTTCGACAGGATCGTGCCGAGCCAGCCCAGCAGGAAGCCGACCGGGATGGAGATGAGTCCCGGGTTCTCCAGCGCGAACCAGTGGAAGTCGACGTCCGGGAACATCGAGGTGGGCTTGCCGGACACGACCGGCGAGAACAGCACCAGGCCGACCGCGGTGACCAGGCCGCCGTAGATCGACCAGAGGGCGCCCTGCGTGGTGAACCTCTTCCAGAACAGGCTGTAGAGGATCGTCGGCAGGTTGGCGGAGGCGGCGACGGCGAAGGCCAGTGCGACCAGGCCGGCGACGTTCAGGTCGCGGGCGAGGGCACCCAGCAGGATGGACACGGCGCCGATGCCGACCGTCGCGTACCGGGCGGCCTTCATCTCCTGCTTCTCCGACGCCTGGCCCTTCTTGATGACGTTCGCGTAGATGTCGTGCGCGAACGACGAGGACGAGGCCAGCGTGAGTCCCGCGACGACGGCGAGGATCGTGGCGAAGGCGACGGCCGAGATCGAGGCGAGGAGGATCGCGCCCCAGTTGGAGTCGACGCCTCCCAGATGCAGCGCGAGCAGCGGGGCCGCCGTGTTGCCCGCCTTGTTGGAGGCGATGATCTCGTCCGGTTTGATCAGCGCGGCGGCGCCGAAGCCGAGGGCGAGGGTCATCAGGTAGAAGGTGCCGATGAGGCCGATCGCCCAGTTCACGGACTTCCGCGCGGTCTTGGCCGTGGGCACGGTGTAGAAGCGGATCAGGATGTGCGGCAGGCCCGCGGTGCCGAGGACCAGCGCCATGCCCAGCGAGATGAAGTCCAGCTTGGTGGTGGAGGTCGCGCCGTACTTGAGCCCGGGCTCCAGGAAGGGCGCTCCCTTGCCGCTGTTGTCGGCGGCCTTGCCGAGCAGGTCGGAGATGTTGAAGTTGAACTTCAGCAGGACCAGGAAGGTGAGCAGGAGGGCTCCGACGATGAGCAGCACCGCCTTGACCATCTGCACCCAGGTGGTGCCCTTCATGCCGCCGATGGTGACGTACACGATCATCAGGACGCCGACGAGGGCGACGATGCCGATCTTGCCGCCGTCGCTGGTGATGCCGAGGAGCAGGGACACGAGGACGCCCGCGCCCGCCATCTGGGCCAGCAGGTAGAAGATCGAGACGACGATCGTGGAGGTGCCCGCGGCGGTGCGCACCGGGCGCTGGCGCATGCGGTAGGCGAGGACGTCGCCCATCGTGTAGCGGCCGGAGTTGCGCAGCGGCTCGGCGACCAGGAGCAGGGCCACCAGCCAGGCGACCAGGAAGCCGATGGAGTAGAGGAAGCCGTCGTAGCCGAAGAGGGCGATCGCGCCCGCGATGCCGAGGAAGGACGCGGCGGACATGTAGTCGCCGGAGACCGCGAGGCCGTTCTGGAAGCCGGTGAACTGACGGCCGCCCGCGTAGAAGTCGGAGGCGTCCTTGGTCTGGCGGCCGGCCCAGACGGTGATGACGAGGGTCGCGGCGACGAACACCGCGAACAGGGTGATGATCAGCGGCCGGTGCTCGCTGGCCTCGCCTGCGGCCAGGGTGATCGCGGGGCTCATGCGCCGCCCTCCATCCGGGACTTGATCGCCTCGGCCTTGGGGTCGAGCTTGGCGGCGGCGTGCCGCGAGTACCACCAGGCGATGAGGAACGTGGTGAGGAACTGGCCGAGGCCGAGCACCAGGGCGACGTTGATGTTGCCGAACAGCTTGGTGCCCATGAAGTCGCCCGCGTAGTTCGACAGCAGGACGTACAGCAGGTACCAGACGATGAAGCCGACGGTCAGCGGGAAGGCGAAGGAGCGGTAGGAGCTGCGCAGTTCACCGAATTCGGCGCTCTCCTGCACCTGGACGAACTCCTCGGTGGAGGGGAGGGGTGTTCCGGCTTTCGAGGGTGGCGGTGCGTCGGTGGCCACGTTGTCTCCTCGCGTTGCGGGTGCTGTTGCGACGGTGGACGGGGGCGAGCCGGGGCTCGCGGACGGGGACGGCTCGCTTGTGGACATGCAGTACTGACCTCACAGTGATATGGATCACATGACGGGGCGTGATCATAAGGCTCTCGTAAGTGATCCTTCAGGGGGCTCGATCGTCCTCGGGCTCCCTGCTCAAGGTCACGGCGCCACGCGTGGACCGGTTCAACTCCCCCGGCTTCTTTCGGAAGTCATCGCCAGAAGTCGTTGCTGCCCAGCTCGGACCGGGGATAGCTTTCGCCCTGCACCACTCCGTCATGCACCTGCCCGGGCACCACCTGTGTTCGGGCAGCTTCGTTTTCCGGATGATGTGGAGATCCCATGGCTCATCTGCGATCCAGACGCCGCCTCGGCCTCGCCGTACCGGTCGTGCTGTCGCTCACCGCCTCGCTCGGCTTCCTGCCGGGTGCCGCCTCCGCCGCCCCTCTCGGCGCTCCCGCCGCGACCACCGCGGACGGACCCAACCTGTCGTACGTGGTCAACACCCGGACGGACCACCGGACGATCGAGTCGGTGACGAAGGCGATCAAGGCGGCCGGTGGCAGTGTCGTCATCGCGTACGAGCAGATCGGTGTGATCGTCGTCCACTCCGCCAACCCGGACTTCGGGAAGCAGATCCGGACGGTGCGCGGAGTGCAGTCCGCGGGTGCGACGCGCACCTCGCCGCTGACGCCCGCGGGCACGACGGACGAGGGTTCCGCGCAGGTGCTGTCGGCGGCCGAGGCCGCCAAGGTCTCGCGCGCCGCCACGGCGGACGAGGAACCCCTCGAGGCCGACCAGTGGGACCTGCGGGCGATAGGCGCCGACAAGGCGGCGAAGATCAACCCGGGCAGCAAGAAGGTGACGGTCGCCGTGATCGACGTCGGCGTCGACGACACCCACCCGGACATCGCCCCGAACTTCTCGCCTTCGCAGTCCGCGAACTGTGTGGGCGGCAAGCCGGACACCACGTACGGTTCCTGGCGTCCGGTCGACGCCGACCATTACCACGGCACGCATGTCGCGGGCGAGATCGCGGCGGCCCGCAACGGCGTCGGCGTCGCGGGTGTCGCGCCCGGCGTGAAGGTCTCGGGCATCACGGTGGCCCAGCCGGACTCCACGCAGCTCTTCTACCCCGAAAGCGTCGTGTGCGCCTTCGTGTTCGCCGCCGACCACGGCGTCGAGATCACCAACAACAGCTACTACGTGGACCCGTGGCTCTACAACTGCCTCGACGACCCCGACCAGCGGGCCATCGTCGACGCGGTGAACCGGGCCCAGACGTACGCCCAGAAGAAGGGCACGCTGAACGTCGCCGCGGCCGGCAACTCCAACGACGACCTCGACTCCGACGCCCTCACCGACGCGTCCAGCCCCGACGACTCGACACCGGTCACCCGCACCGTCGACCCGCACAAGTGCTTCGACGTGCCGACCCAGTTGCCGGGTGTCGTCACGGTCAGCTCGACCGGCGTGAAGGGCGCCAAGTCGTACTTCTCCAGCTACGGCGACGGCGTCATCGACGTGTCCGCGCCCGGCGGCGACCGGTACCAGATCCCGGACACGCCGTCGAAGAACGGCCGCATCCTGTCCACCATGCCCAACAACCAGTACGCCTACCTCCAGGGCACCTCGATGGCGACGCCGCACGTCGCCGGTGTGGCCGCGCTGCTGAAGTCCAAGTACCCCTGGGCCGGCCCGGCACAGCTCCAGGCGCTGCTCAAGGCACAGGCGGACAACCCGGGTTGCCCGACCGACCCGTACGACGGGAACGGCGACGGCGTCGTCGACGCCACCTGCTCGGGCGGCAAGCGGGTGAACGGCTTCTACGGCTGGGGCATCGTCAACGCGCTGCGGGCGGTCAAGTAGCCGTCACCGTAAGACCGGTCGCGCCGTGAAGGCGGCACGACCACGACGAACGGGCCGGGCGGTGCGACCGCCCGGCCCGTTCGTCCACGGGAACTCCTCGGAAGTGCCCGAAGAGCAGCGCCCGTGGGGGGCGGCCGCCTCTCATGTTGATCCGGTCCACCCTGCATAGTGCCCGGTATGAAGCATTCGCCGATGGCTGCTGTGTGGGAGGGACTGGGCGGCGATCCCGCGCTGCTCTCCCGGGTGTCGACCGTGCCGCGTGAAGGCGCCCTGGATTCGCGGCTCCCCGTACGTGACATGGCGCGGGCCTGTGTGGGCGGCTGCGCGCTGGCCGCGGCCGAGCTCGGGGCGCTGCGGGCGGGGCGCGCGGACGTGCCGGAGGTGCGGGTCGACGACGGGGCCGTCGCGACGGCGTTCGTCAGCGAGCGGCATCTGCTGATCGACGGGCGGGCGCCCGTCACCTTCGCGCCGGTGTCGCGGTTCTGGCGCACCGCCGACGGCTGGGTGCGCACGCACGCCAACTATCCGCACCACCGGACACGTCTGCTGGACGCGCTGGGGCTGCCCGGGGACGCCTCCGTCGACACGGTCGCCGCGCATCTCGCGGAGCGGCCCGCCGTGGCGGTGGAGGACGCGGTGTACGCCGCCGGGGGCCTCGCCGTCGCGCTGCGCACGGCGAAGGAGTGGAGGGCGCACGAGCAGGGCGCCGCCGTGGCGCACGGGCCGCTGCTGAGCCGGGAACGACTGGACGACGCGCCGGTACGCGGACTCCCCGCGCTCCACGGTGATCCGCTGCTGCCCGCGGCGGGTCTGCGCGTCCTCGACCTCACCCGGGTGATCGCGGGCCCGGTCGCCACCCGGACGCTCGCCCTGCTGGGTGCCGACGTGCTGCGTGTGGACTCGCCGCAGCTGCCCGAACTCGCCGACGCGCACGCCGACACGGGGTTCGGCAAGCGGTCCGCCGTCCTCGGCCTCGCGACCGACCGGCGGGCCTTCGAGGAGCTGCTCGCCGCCGCGGACGTCGTCGTCACCGGGTACCGCCCGGGCGCCCTGGACCGGTTCGGTCTTTCGCCCGAGGCACTGGCCGAGCGCAGGCCAGGACTGGTCGTGGCGCAGCTGTCGGCCTGGGGCGACCGCGGTCCGTGGGCGGGACGCCGGGGTTTCGACAGTCTGGTGCAGGTCGCCACGGGCATCGCCGCCGTCGAGGGGTCGCCGGAGCGGCCGGGCGCGCTGCCCGCGCAGGCACTCGACCACGGGACGGGATATCTGCTCGCCGCGGGGGTGCTGCGGGCGTTGACGGAGCAGGCCGGTGACGGCGGCAGCCGGTCCGTGCGGCTCGCCCTGGCGCGGACGGCGGCCTGGCTGCTGGACGGGGTGGACGGCACCACGGGCGGGGACGTACGCGCGAACGCGAACCGGACGGTGCCCGGGAGCGGGACCGGGCCCGCGGGCGAGGACGCGGCCGCGAACAGGACCGTACCCGTGGGCGTGAGGGGCGGTGCGGGGCAGGCCGACGACGCGGGCGGGACGGGTGGTGCGGGGTCGGCCGACGACGCGGGCCGATACGGCACCCCCGATCCGTGGCTCGCCGTGACGGACAGCCCGCTCGGGCGTCTCAGGTACGCCCGCTCCCCCGTCTCGTTCGCCGGCGGTCCGGCCGACTGGGCGCGGCCGCCGGGGATCTGGGGTGCGGACGCGGCCCGTTGGTCATGAGCGTCCCGCCGACCGGAGACGTACCTGTGGGCGGAATGGCGCTGCACCAGTTGTTCCTCCGCGCTTGCCCGCATCCGCGGCGCCTGGTGAGGATCGTGAAGTGACGTCGACGAGACCGACGGCCCGGTCGGCGGACGCGGGCGGGCCGGCCCGGCCGGGCTCCGCCGGCCGCGCCGTCGCCGTGCTCGCCCTGGTGGCCGTCGCCGCCCTGATACCGCTGCTGGGCCCACGGGGCGCGTTGCAGGGGACGGGCGAGGCGGCGGCACCCGGCGCCGGCGGCATAGCCCTGCTGCGTACGGTGCTGTTCGCCGCGCTGTGCGTGCCCGTGGGCGAACTCCTCGCGGCCCGGCTGACCCGCCGCGTGCCGGGCGCCCCGCCGACGGACGCGCCGCGCAGCTGGGCCCCCCTCGCGGCCGCCGCCGGGCTCGTCGCCTCCCTGGGGCTGGCGTCGGTCGTCGCCACGGGCAATCTGCTGCCGCACCACCTCTCCGACATGGACGTCGGAGGGCTGTACCGGACCAGGGAGGGCAAGTCGGCGCTCCTGGAGGTCAACGCCTTCGCGGTCGCCTGGCTGTGCTCCCGCTCGCGTCGGCCGGCCGTCCGGGCGTGGCCGTCGGCCGTGGTGGCGGTCGCGGAGGCACTGCGCGTCCACCCCGCGGCGGAGCACGATCCGCTGATCGGCTCCGGCCTGACGTTCCTTCACGTGACCTGCGCGGCCCTGTGGGTGGGCGGTCTGCTGCACGTCCTGCGACTGCTGCGGACCTGGCGCGCGACGGAGGCCGGGGCCGCGCTCCTCGGCCTCTACGCGCGCGTGGCGGCCGTCCTGTTCGCGCTGCTCACCGCGACGGGCACGTGGAGCGCGCTGCGCCGCATGCCGCCGGGCACGGTCCTGGAGCAGCTGACGACGACGGCGTACGGGCGCACCCTGCTCGCCAAGGTGCTCGTCGTGGCCGTCGTCGCCGTCCTGGCCCTGTGGGCCCGTCTGCGGATGCGCCGGGCGACGGACCCGCTCGGGGCCTGCTCCCCCGCGCGCGCGGAGGTCGTCGCGCTGGGCGTGGTCGTCGCGGTCTCGGGCGTACTGACGGCGCTGCCGCTGCCCATCAGGTGGTGACCACGGCGACGGTGGTCGGTCTCCGCGCGCGACGAGGCGGACCGGACGCGGTCCCGGCTCGCGGTGCGGGCCGGGTGGTCCAGCGGTGGTTCAGTTCGCGACGAGGACCTTGAGGGCCGTGCGTTCGTCCATGGCCTTGTAGCCCTCCGGCACGCCTTCGAGGCCGATGGTCATGTCGAAGACGGGCGAGGGGTCGATGGTCCCGTCGAGGACGTCGGGGAGCAGTTCCGGGATGTAGGCGCGCACCGGCGCCACACCGCCGCGCAGGGCGATGTTCCGGTCGAACATGACGCCCAGGTCCAGGCCCGTGCCGCTGCCGTGCGGCACGCCGACGAAGCCGATGGCGCCGCCGTCACGGGTGATGTTCACGGCCGTCCGCATGGACTGCTCGGTGCCGACCGCCTCGACGACGCAGTGCGCACCCTGCCCGCGGGTCAGCTCACGGACGGCCTCGACCGCCGCGTCGCCGCGCTCGGCGACGACGTCCGTGGCACCGAAGCGGCGGGCGATGTCCGTCCGCACCTGGTGGCGGCCGAGCGCGATGATCCGCTCGGCGCCGAGCCGCTCGGCGGCCAGCACGGCGCACAGCCCGACGGCCCCGTCGCCGACGACGGCGACGGTGGAGCCCGCCCGGACACCGGCGCCCAGGGCCGCGTGGTGGCCCGTGCCCATGACGTCGGAGAGCGTCAGCAGCGCCGCCAGCAGGTGGTCGTCGGAGGCCGCCTCCTTGGGCAGCTGGACGAGGGTGCCGTCGGCGAACGGGACGCGCACGGCCTCACCCTGGCCGCCGTCGTATCCGACGGAGCCCCAGAAACCGCCGTGCTCGCACGAGGTGGTGAGCCCCTCGCGGCAGTAGTCGCACACGCCGTCGGACCACATGAAGGGCGCGACGACCAGGTCGCCGCGCCGGACGGTGCCGACCTCGGAGCCGGTCTCCTCGACGATGCCGAGGAACTCGTGCCCGATGCGCTGGCCGGGCTGCCGCTCCGCCTCACCGCGGTACGCCCACAGGTCGCTGCCGCAGATGCAGGAGCGCAGCACGCGCACGACGGCGTCGGTGGGCAGCTGCACCACGGGCTCGGGAACGTCCTCCACGCGCATGTCGAACGGGGCGTGGATGGTGGTGGCGCGCATGGCGAGGGTCCTTCTCGTGCGGGGCGTCGGTGGATGCGCTCAGGGGGTGGTTGAGCGCATCTCACCGTACGCCGCCGCGGGCGCGGGCCGCGCGCCGAGGGTGCCCAGCACGCCGCGGACCAGCAGGAACTGGGCGGCGGCGTACGTGAGCATGATCCAGAAGGCTGGTTCCGGAAGCTGCGGCCAGTCGGCGACGCCGGTGGCGATGAGCGTGTCCGAGACCATGAAGAGCGCACCGCCGAGACCCGCGACCGGCCCGAGCCGCGTGGCACTGTACGCCATCGCGGTGAGCAGCAGGCTGTAGCCGGCGACGGGAACGCGGAGGCCGGCGGGCAGATCGGGCCACAGCAGGACGACGAGGGCGGTCAGCGCGAGGGCGTACGCCCCGGCGAGCGGGAGGCCGGCCCGTGCGGGTGCGGTCCTGCGGAAGAGGACCAGATAGCAGACGTGGCCCGCGGCGAAGGAGGCCATGCCCGCGAGGAAGGCGGCGTCCGCGTCGGACAGGAGCAGCACGTCGCCGCCCCACCCGCAGAGCAGGGCCGCGACGAGCAGGCGCGGGCCGCCGCGCACGACCACGTGGGCGGCGAGCAGCGGCAGCAGGAGGGGCTTGGCGACCGTATGACCCAGGTCGAAGCCGGTGACCAGGGAGACGAGGTCCACGGCGGTCGCCGCGGCGAACGCGGCCAGCAGCACGCGCGCGGGGCTCCGGTTCACGCGACGGACTCCGTGACGGACGGCTCCGCGAGCGCTGTGCCGGCGGCCGCCGGGCCGGGCTGCCAGCCCGGCCCGCGCAGGACCCGCCCGGCCCGCTCACGCCAACTCGTCGCCGCCTTCACGTCCCTGGCGATGGAGACGTACTCGTGGGTGGCAACGCGCAGGGGGTTGTACGTGGAGATGTTCTTGGTGAGTCCGTACACGGGCCGCTCGGTCTCGGCGACGAACGACCGGAAGAGGCGGTCCCAGACGATGAGGATTCCCCCGAAGTTGCGGTCCAGGTAGCCGCCCTGCGAGGCGTGGTGGACGCGGTGGTGGGAGGGCGTGTTGAAGGCGAACTCGAAGGGCCGGGGCAGCTTGTCGATGCGCTCGGTGTGGATCCAGAACTGGTAGACGAGGTTCACGGACGAGCAGAACGCGAGCGCGGCGGGATGCACGCCGAGCGCCACGAGCGGCAGGTAGAAGGGCCACGACGTCAAGGACGTCCACGGCTGGCGCAGCGCGGTGGTGAGGTTGAACTTCCGGCTGGAGTGGTGGACTACGTGGCAGGCCCACAGGATGCGGATCACGTGGTGTCCGCGGTGCGACCAGTAGTAGAAGAAGTCCTGCGCGAGCAGCATCAGCGGGATCGTCCACCACAGGAGGGGCACCCGCAGCGGCGTCAGTTCGTAGACCGCCCAGTAGATCGCGACGACCGGGATCTTCCAGAAGAAGTCGAAGAGGAGACTGCCGAGGCCCATGCCGACGCTGGTCGCGGCGTCCTTCGCCTCGTACCCTGCCGCGTCCTCGTCCGGGTGGATGCGGACGCTGATCATCTCGATGACGCTGAGCAGCACAAAGGCGGGGATCGACAGGACCACCACGTCGGGGAGGTTCGGCATGGGTGCACCGTAGAGCCGCTGATCGGCTGCGGCTAGGGGTGGTTACCGACAAGTATTACCGCCGGTACGCGCTTGCTTGTTGGCGATCTCCGCCAAAGTCCCGGTGCTCACCTGCCGCACGCCGCCCACCAGCGGGTTCATCGGCCGGCTGCCCGGCGGGCGCTCGCCCGCCACCGCGCCACGCGGCACCGCGGGCTCCACACGGCCACCGCGCCACGCGGCACCGCGGGCTCCACACGCCCACCACGCCGGGCGCCCCGCAGGGTTCCCCCGGCCATCGCGCCGCGCGGCCGGCGGGCTCCCGCGCCCTCTGTGGCCGTGTCCGGCAAGTCCGGTGTGTCCGGCGGGGTTCACACCCCCGCGGCACCCAGCAGGCTTCCCGCCGCGTACGTCACCGCCATCGCCAGCGCGCCCCCGGCAGCGTTGCGCAGCACCGCGCGCCTCGCGTCGGCCGCCCCCAGCCGGGCGCTGCTCCACCCGGTGAGGACGAGCGCCGCGAGCACCGACAGGACCGTGACCCCGAGCCGCCACTCCGCGGGCGGCAGCACGATCGCCAGCAGCGGAAGCAGCGCCCCCACGGTGAACGCCAGGAAACTGGCCCACGCCGCGTGCCACGGGTTGGTGAGCGCGTCGGGGTCGATGCCGAGCTCCACGCGCGCGTGGGCCCTGAGCGCGTCCCGCTCGGTGAGCTGCTGCGCCGCCTCGCGGGCCACCTCCCGGGACAGGCCGCGCTCCTGCAGCAGTTCGGTCAGCTCCTCCAGCTCGGCCTCCGGCTGCTCCTTCAGCTCGCGCTTCTCCGTCGCCAGGGCCGCCAGCTCCGAGTCGCGCTGGGTGGAGACGGACACGTACTCGCCCGCCGCCATCGACATCGACCCGGCCAGCAGGCCCGCGAGCCCCGCCGTGAGCAGCGCGGCGCGGTCGTCGGTGGCGCCCGCCACGCCGACGACGAGGCCCGCGGTGGAGACGATGCCGTCGTTGGCGCCGAGGACGGCGGCCCGCAGCCAGTTCAGCCGGGTGCCGAGTGCGCCTGGGTGGACCTCGTCGTGCGTCGGTTCCGTCACACGGCGAGGATCCCACCCCGGGCGCCGCCGTCGGTGTACCGACGCTTCGCTCACCACACCCGTACCGAGCCCCCCTTCGCGAACACCGGGCTGGTCGCGTCCGCGGGCGGAGTGCCGAGCGGCTCGGCGATCTCGGCCACCGTCGGGCCTGCCTTCGCCGCGATCTCGTCCAGCCGGTCCAGGTCGAAGCCGTACACGCGCGCCGCGTTGCCGCCGACCATCGCCGCGACCTCGTCCCGCGGCAGGCCCGCGTAGGCGATGCGCAGCCCTTCGCGGGAGTACGGGTGGGTGCCCTCGTCGTGCGGGTAGTCGCTGCCCCACATGATCTTGTCGAGGCCGATGCGGTCGCGCAGCGGCACCTCGTGCGGGCGCATGAAGCTGGCCCCGACGAAGCAGTTCTCCCGCCAGACCTGTGAGGGCCCCTTCCCCATCGCCGCGGCGAGTCCCGCGCCGAACTTCGACTCGGCCGTCGACGCCTTCGTGGCCGCGGCCACCAGTCGCCCGTGGTAGTAGTCCAGCATGTCCAGCACGCCGGGGATCCAGCCGGAGCCCTGCTCGGTGAGGACGAGCCTCAGGCCGGGGTGGCGGCGGAACGCGCCGCCGAACACGAGGTGCCACAGCGCCCGGTGCGAGAACCACGTCGTCTCCACCATGAACACCGCGCGTGCGGCCGGCTCGTCGCCCAGGGGCGGTGACGCCGAGCCCGCGTGGTGGTTGACGGGGACGTCCAGTTCGTCGCAGACCGCCCAGATCGGGTCGTACGCCGAGGAGTAGAGCTCGGGCAGGCCCGAGCCAGGCGGTGTGCCGGGGAGCAGCAGGCCGCCGCGCAGGCCCGCGCCGACCGCCCACCTGATCTCCTTCACCGCTTCGTCCACGTCGTTCAGGAGGATCTGGAAGACGCCCGCCCGACGGCCCGGGGCGGCCGCGCAGAAGTCCGCGAGCCAGCGGTTGTGGGCGCGCAGTCCGGCCCACCGCTGCTCGAACTCCTCCGCGGTCGGGGCCGGCGCCATCAGGGAGGCGGAGGGGAAGAACGGCGGGATGGTGTTGGGGAAGACGACCTCCGCGACGATGCCGTCCGCCTCCAGCTCCGCGACGCGCCGCTCGGAGTTCCAGTTCCGGTCGGCCGTGTCGGCGAGCAGGTCCGCGTAGGGGTTGACGTAGGTGGCCGCCCAGGCGTCGAACGCGTCGTGGTGCTCGGCCGCCAAGTACGGCCGGTAGTCGAGGAGATCGGCGCCGGCGTGGCAGTCGGCGGAGATCACCGTGTACCGGTCGTCCGGCCCGCCCGGGTCGTGTCGGGCTTCCGTCACGGGGCCACCCCCAGGGCGGGGAAGTCGTGGTCCGTGAGCCAGTGGCGGCCCACCTCGCGCGAGTGCGCCCAGGAGGCCTCGACCGCCGACTGGTCGTCCGGCTGGCCGAGTTCGGCGGGCGTCGGGCCGATGCGCCGGGCGAGCGGTACCAGCTTGTCGACGTCGAAGCCGAAGACCTCGGCGGCGGCCAGGCCGAGCATGCGGCGCGTCTCGGCGACGGGGATGTCGTGGAAGGTCCTCTTCAGCCACGCGCGCGTGTCGGGCCAGGTGCCCTCGGGGTGCGGGAAGTCGCTGCCCCAGAGGATGTTGTCGACGCCGATCTCGTAGCGCTGGGCCAGTTCGCGGCGCTTGGTGTTGGTCGCGCAGATGAAGAGCTGGCGGTCCAGGTACTCGTGCGGGGGCCGCTTCAGCTCGGCGAAGGGGGACAGCTTCTTGCCGCCGTGCGCGCCGAGGTAGAGGCGGTCCATGAACCACAGCAGGTTCGGCAGCCACCAGCAGCCCGACTCGGCGACCCCGAACCTCAGGCCCGGGTGCCGTTCGAGGACGCCCGACCAGAGCAGGAACCACAGGGGGCGGGCGGGCCACCAGGTCACCTCGCTGACGTAGATGCCGAGGTGGTCGCCGTACTCGTGGCGCGGGGCCGCCCCGGAGTGGGTGACCACCGGCATCCCGCATTCGGCCGCCGCCGCCCACACGGGGTCGTAACGGCGGTCGTGGTAGGGCTCCTTGTCCACCCACATGGAGGGGATCATGAGGGCGCCGAGTCCCGATTCCTTCGCCCGGTGCACCTCGGCGACGACGCGCCCGGTGTCCGCGGTGACCGGCAGCAGGGCGACCCCGCAGTGCCGTTCGGGGTTCTCGGAGACGAAGTCGGCGAGCCAGCGGTTGTGGGCCTGCGCGCCGGCCATGCCGAGCTCCGGGTCGTGGTCGCCGGACAGGCCGAGACCGACGCCGAAGGGGGCGGCGGTCCGGCTGTCCACGGCGTCCGCGTCGGGGAAGACCACCTCCGCCGCCACACCGTCGCCGTCCAGCTCCTTGAGGCGCTGCGCGGTGTCCCAGCCGCCGCGCAGTCCCTCCTCGTTGTCCTGGAACCACTTGTTCGCGAAGGACTCGTTGCGGATGCCGAGCCGTGTCATCTCCTCGCGGCGCCGGTCCCGGCCCGCGAGGAAGTCGTCGAAGTCCCGGTGGAAGCGGGAGTCCAGATAGGGCCGGTACTCCTCGGTGGGGAGTCCGGCGTGGCAGTCGGAGGAGATGATCAGGTAGGGGTCCTGGTCCGGCATCACGGCTCCCTCAGTCCAGGATGAAGTGTTCGAGATACGACGGGTCGGCCCGGTCGAGCATCGACTGCGACCGCGCGCGGATCTGCCGGTCGCTGTGCTCGCTCTCGGGCAGCAGCCAGAAGCGGCCGGCGCGGATGCCCTCGGCGACGAGGTCGGCGACGTCCTCGACGGGCGTGAACCGCACCTCCTGGCCGGCCTCCTTCATCGCGGCCTCCCACTGGCCGAGGCTGCGGTACGGGGTCTTCCTGGGTTTCTGCTTCGCGTAGCGCGCGGGCCGGTTGCGGTGCGACTCCCACAGGCCGGTACGGAGCATGTGGGGGCCGGGGAAGAGCACGGACGCGCCCACGCGCGCGCCTTCCGCCTTCAGATGCGCGTAGAGCGACTCGGTCATCGTCACGACGGCCGCCTTGGTGACGGCGTACACGGACGCGGTGGGCAGCGGGGCGATACCGCCGTCCCCGGACGAGGTGTTGACGACGTGTCCCGGCTCTCCCCCGGCGATCATCCGCGGGACGAACGCCTGGACGCCGTGGAAGACGCCCCACACGTTGACGGCGAACGCCCACTTCCAGTCGTTGGGGTCGTGCTCCCACATGCGGCCCTCGGCGCCGGAGCCGACACCGGCGTTGTTGCACAGGACGTGGACGGCGCCGTACCGCTCGTACGTCTCGGTGGCGAGCGCCTCCACCTGCGCGCGGTCCGCGACGTCCACCACGCACGCGTGCACGTCGGCGCCGTCCTTGCGCAGCCCGGCGGCGGCGTCCTCCAGAGCACCCTCCTCGACGTCCGCGAGGACCACCTTCAGACCGTCCGCGGCGAAGCGTCGCGCCATGGCGAGACCGATGCCGCTCGCGGCGCCGGTGACCACGGCGACCCGGCCGGGTGTCAGCTCCATGTCCGCTCGTCCTTCCGTGCCGGCCCCGTGGGGCGGTCCTGGGAGTGGTGTGCACCGGGAGGACACGGCATCAGACGCTCCCCTCGGGCGGTCCGTCGAGGATCTGCTGCGGATCGTCGTAGCGCTGGTGGATGTACGGCATCAGGGCCTGGGCGCTGACGCGTTCGACGACCCTGCCCTGCTGGTCGGTGGTCTTCTCGCCGATGGTGATCTCGACGAGTTCGCGCACGGGGAGGTCGGCGACCGGGTCGTACATGGACTCGCGCAGGACGACGTCCCCGGTGACGCGCTCCAGCCTGCGCACCTTCTCGTTGCGCACGCAGTGCACGAGGACGGGTTCGGCGTCGAAGCCCGAACCGTCCACCGCGGGAAGGAACTTGAAGTAGAAGTCGGTCTTCTGGACGGGCCCGGGCAGCGGGAGGTCACCGCTCACCGCGCCGCGCACCTCGACGAACGCGATGCCGTGCCGGGCGAGCGCGGCGCGTACGACGAGGCCGTCCCGTTCGACCGTCACCTCGCCGAGCTTCTTGGGCTCCCCGAAGACCTCACGGCCGCCGATCAGGGCCCGCTCGTGGGTCATCGGCATGACGAGCGGATACCAGCCCTCGACACCGTCGTGTGCGGCGGCGACGGCGAACGAACCCGCGCCCAGCGGATATCCGGGCAGGTCGACCTTGCTGATGTTGACCCGCACCAGGGGGCGTCCGGTGGGTTTCAGCGGCGGCGGCAGGACCGCCGCGACCGCGTCCGGATCGCTCTCCCAGACGGCCACCACACCGGTGGACCAGATGTCGGGGAGCCTGGAGCTCGCGGCGCGCGCGGCGGCGATCTCCGCCCCGGTCCGCGCGCCGTACCTCACGCGTGCCATGTCGTACCGCCCTTCGTCAGGTGCTTCGGAAGGTTTCTGATGGTCCGTCACTAGCGCCTGTAACACAGTTACAGCAGAGTCCGCGAAGGGTAAATACGTGTGCGTGACAAAGCCTTGGGGGCGCCCGTGAGCAGACCGGTACTCACCCGCGAACGGGTGCTGGACACCGCCGCGAGTCTGGTGACGCAGCACGGCCCGGACGCTCTGACGATGCGCAAGCTCGCCGCCGAGCTGGGCACCGCCGTGACCTCGATCTACTGGCACGTCGGCAACCGCGAGTCGCTGCTCGACGCCCTCGTCGAGCGGACCGTCGCCGACCTCGGCGCGCTGCGCCCCACCGGGCGCACCCCGGCGCAGCGCATCGTGTCGCTGGCCCGCGCCCTGCGTCGGCAGCTGCGCGCCCATCCGCACCTCGTCGCGATGGTGCACGAACGCGGTCTGACCGAGCGGATGTTCCTGCCCGCCCGGCAGGCCCTGGTGCGCGAGGCGCACGCGGCGGGGCTGGAGGGCGCGCGGGCGGCCGAGGTGGTGCGCGCGGTGCAGTTCCAGGTCGTCGGCTTCGTGCTCGTCGAGCGCAACCGCGAACGCGCGCCGGCGCAGCGGCCCGCCGAGGAGGAGGCGCGGGACGCCGAGACCGCCGGGCGGGACGCCGCCCTGGCCCGTGCGCTCGCCCGTCCGGTGGACGAGGAGAGGCTGTTCGTCACCTCCGTACGGGCGTTGGTGGACGGACTCCTGGCGCGCTGAGCGGCGGCCCGGGACGGCCGCGCCGCGGCGGCCCGCGGCGCGCCGGAGCACTCTCCGCTTCCGGGAAGGCGGGGACCGGGCTGTCAGTCGCGGCCCGTATCCTCATGGACCATGCTCGAAGACCTCACGACCGCAGCGTCCCCAGCCTCCTGGCCGGCCGCGTATCCGCAGGGATACGCGGTCGTTGACGTGGAGACCACCGGACTGGCCCGCGACGACCGGATCATCTCCGCCGCCGTCTACCGGCTGGACGCGCGCGGCGAGGTCGAGGACCACTGGTACACGATGGTCAATCCGGAGCGCGATCCGGGCCCCGTGTGGATCCACGGGCTGACGAGCGAGATGCTCGAAGGGGCCCCGTTCTTCCACGAGGTCGCCGAGGAGTTCGCCGCCCGGCTCGCGGACCGCGTGCTGGTCGCGCACAACGCGGTCTTCGACTGGTCCATGATCGCCCGCGAGTACGCGCGCGTGGAGCGCGAGGCCCCGGTGCAGCAGCGGCTGTGCACCATCGCCCTCTCCAAGGAGCTGCGGCTGCCGCTGCCCAATCACAAGCTGGAGTCGCTGGCCGCGCACTTCGGCGTCGTGCAGCAGCGCGCGCACCACGCGCTGGACGACGCGCGCGTGCTGGCCGAAGCGTTCAGGCCGAGCCTGCGGGCCGCCGCCCGCGGCGGTGTACGCCTGCCGCTGCTGGAGTGCCGGCCGCTCAAGGAGTGGTCCGACAGTCCGGCCGCGCCGCGGATCGGCCGGCAGTCCGGCGCTTATCCGTCCGGGAGTTGGCGCCCTTCGCGCAGGCGCCCCGCATGCCCCTACCCCAACCCAGGGCGGTACGAAGAGAGCAAACCGCTCAAGCAGGGCATGCGGGTGGCGTTCTCCGGGGACACGTCCGTCGACCGCGAGCTGCTGGAGGACCGCGCCGTCGAGGCGGGACTGCACGTCGCGACGAGCCTGTCCCGGCTCACCAGCCTGCTCGTCACCAACGACCCGGACTCCGGCACGTCCAAGGTGGTCAAGGCCAGGCAGTTCGGCACACCGGTGATCGACGAGGCCGCGTTCGGCCAGCTCCTGCGGGACGTGGAGCCGGCCACCGAAGGGTGACCGGTCGCGGGGACGGGCCCGCCGCGCAAGGGCCCCTCGGCCGTATCAGGACGCGCCGCCCCGAGGACGCGAGCCCGCCGCGGCGGGCGGAGCCGGGGCGCGGGCCGCTGACGGACGTACGGGTGATTGGCGCACGACTCGCCCGGCACCCGCTCGCCCGGGCCGCGTCGGCGCCTCACCCTGTGGCGCATGGCGAGATGCGAAGTATGTGGCAATGACTACGGCATGACGTTCGAGGTGCACGCGCAGGGCTCCGTGCACGTCTTCGACTGCTTCTCCTGCGCGATCCACCGGATGGCCCCCATCTGCGAGCACTGTCGCGTGCAGATCATCGGCCAGGGGGTCGAGGTCGAGGGCCACTGGTTCTGCGGGGCGCACTGCGCCCGCGCGGAGGGGAAGGTGGGGATCATCGACAAGGTCTGACCGCCGGGTCGCACGGCCCCCGACGGGACCCTCCCGTCGGGGGCCGAATCGTGCCGAGTACCGTCAATGGGGTGTACCGCTTCCTGTTGTCCCGGCAGTGGGTGATCCTCACCCTCGTGACCCTCGCGCTCATCCCGACGATGATCAAGCTGGGCTACTGGCAGCTGCACCGGCACGAGCACAAGGTCGCACTGAACAAGGTGATCTCCGACTCGCTCGCCGCCGATCCGGTGCCGGCCGCGTCACTGACCGCGCCGGGACGGCAGATCGCCCACGACGACCTGTACCGCCGGGTGACCGCGAAGGGCCACTTCGACACCGCGCACGAAGAGGTCGTACGCCGTCGCACGAACTCCGACGGCGAGGTCGGCTACCACGTCCTCACCCCGTTCGTCCTCGACGACGGCCGGGTGCTGATGGTCAACCGGGGCTGGGTCCCGGCGGACGGCGCACAGACCGTGTTCCCCAAGATCCCGGCTCCGCCGCGCGGCGAGACCACCGTCACCGGCCGGCTGATGGCCGACCAGACGACCGCCGACAGCGGCATCAAGAACGTCAAGGGCCTGCCCGACCGGCAGGTCATGCTGATCGACAGCGGGCAGGAGTCCCGGCGGCTCGGCAAGCAGGTCCTCGGCGGCTACATCGAGCAGACCGCGCCGCGGCCGAAGGGCGGCTCCCCCGAGCTGATCCCCGATCCCGAGCACAGCGACATCGGCCCGCACATGGCGTACGCGATCCAGTGGTGGCTGTTCTCCGCGGGCGTCCCCGTGGGCTGGGCGGTCCTGGTCCGCCGTGAACGCCGTGACCGGGCGGCGTCCGCGCAGGCCGAGGCCGCTCCGGAAGCGGCCCCCGCGGGCGTGTAGCCCGTACGCCCTCGCCCCGTGCCGGCGGCCGCCGCGCCGCCCGCCCACCCCGCCGGGCCGGGCGCTCCCGGCCGGAGGTCACCCGGTCGGCCCCCGCCCGGATTGGCTCCGCCCCCGACCGGGGAACTCGCCCCACGTGGACCCACGCATCGAGGACTACGCGCTCATCGGGGACGAGCAGACCGCGGCCCTGGTGAGCCGGTACGGCTCCATCGACTGGCTGTGTCTGCCCCGGTTCGACTCGGCGGCCTGCTTCGCCGCGCTGCTGGGCGACGAGGACAACGGCCACTGGCGGATCTCCCCCAAGGGCGCCGGCCCCTGCACCCGGCGCGCCTACCGCCCGGACACGCTCGTGCTGGACACCGAGTGGGAGACCGACGAGGGGGCGGTCCGGGTGACCGACCTGATGCCGCAGCGCGACGTCGCCCCCGACGTCGTACGCGTCATCGAGGGGCTGAGCGGCCGGGTCACCGTGCAGAGCCAGCTGCGGCTGCGCTTCGACTACGGCTCGATCGTGCCGTGGATGCGCCGCGCGGAAGGCCACCGGGTGGCGGTCGCGGGCCCCGACTCGGTCTGGCTCCGCAGCGAGCCGCCCGTGCGGACCTGGGGCAAGGACTTCCGCACGTACTCGGAGTTCACGGTCGAGGCCGGGCAGAAGGTGGCCTTCGTCCTGACCTGGCACCCCTCGCACCAACCGCGTCCGCCGCTGGGCGACCCCTTCGAGGCGCTGCGCAGCAGCGTCGAGGACTGGCAGGCGTGGGCGGCGGGCTGCCGCTACGACGGCCCGCACCGGGACGCCGTCGTGCGCTCCCTGATCACCCTCAAGGCCCTCACCTACTCGCCGACCGGCGGCATCGTGGCCGCCCCCACGACCTCGCTGCCCGAGGAGCTCGGCGGCGTCCGCAACTGGGACTACCGGTACTGCTGGCTGCGCGACTCCACCCTCACCCTCGGCGCCCTCCTGTCGGCCGGCTACCACGAGGAGGCCGAGGCCTGGCGCGACTGGCTGCTGCGCGCGGTGGCGGGCGACCCGGCGGACCTGCAGATCATGTACGGCCTGTCCGGGGAGCGCCGGCTGACCGAGTTCGAGGTGCCGTGGCTCTCCGGCTTCGCGGGCTCGACCCCGGTCCGGATCGGCAACGCCGCCGTGGAGCAGTTGCAGCTGGACGTGTACGGCGAGGTCATCGACTCGCTGGCGCTGTCTCGGCGTTCGGGTCTGCCGTTCAAGCCCCATATGTGGCGGGTGTGGTGCGCCCTGATGGACTTCGTGCGCACGGCGTGGCGGCAGCCCGACGAGGGCATCTGGGAAGTGCGGGGCCCGCGCAGGCACTTCGTGTACTCCAAGGTGATGGCCTGGGTGGCCGCCGACCGCGCGGTGCGCGCCCTGGAGAGCGAACCGGCACTCGGCGGCGACCTGGAGGGCTGGCGCGCGATGCGCGACGAGGTGCACCGCGAGGTGTGCGAGCGCGGCTTCGACCCGGAGCGGAACACGTTCACCCAGTCCTACGGCTCGCGCGAGCTGGACGCCTCCTTGCTGCTGATCCCCCGGGTCGGTTTCCTGCCGCCCGACGATCCGAGGGTCGTCGGCACGATCGACGCCGTTCGCACGGAGCTCGACAACAACGGCTTCCTGCGTCGCTACGACATCGACCCGTCCGGCGCCGTCGAGGTGTCCGTCGACGAGACCGAGATGTCCGTGAGCGAGACCGAGGTGTCCCTGAGCGAGACCGAGATGTCCGTCAGCAGCCCCGGCAAGCACGTCGTCGACGGGCTTCCCGGCGGCGAGGGAACGTTCCTCGTCTGCTCGTTCTGGCTCGCGGAGGCGCTGCACGCGACGGGCCGGAAGCAGGAGGCCCGCGAGTTGTTCGACCGGCTGGTGGCGCTGACCAACGACGTGGGGCTGCTGTCCGAGGAGTACGACCCCGTCGCCGGACGCCAGCTCGGCAATTTCCCCCAGGCGTTCAGCCACATCGGCCTGGTGAGCACCGCCCTCGCCCTGTTCGGGGGCGACCGGGCAGGATAGGGGGCATGGATCTTGGACTGAAGGACCGTGTGTACGTCGTCACGGGAGCCACCCGCGGGCTGGGCAACGCCGCCGCGCGTGAACTCGTCGCCGACGGCGCGAAGGTGATCGTCACCGGGCGCGACGAGAAGAGCGCCGCCGAGGCGGCGTCCGCGCTCGGCCCGAACGCGGTCGGTGTCGCCGCCGACAACGGCGACCCGGCGACCGCGACCCGGCTCGTCGCGGCGGCCCATGAGCACTTCGGTGGTTTCGACGGCATCCTGATCAGCGTCGGCGGTCCGGCGCCGGGATTCGTCGCCGACAACACCGACGAGCAGTGGACGGCCGCGTTCGACTCGGTCTTCCTCGGCGCGGTGCGACTGGCCCGCACGGCCGCCGCGGAGCTCGGCGAGGGCGGGGTCATCGGGTTCGTGCTCTCCGGCTCGGTGCACGAACCGATCCCCGGGCTGACCATCTCCAACGGCCTGCGTCCCGGACTCGCGGGCTTCGCCAAGTCCCTCGCGGACGAGCTCGGCCCGCGCGGCATCCGCGTCCTCGGGCTGCTGCCGTCGCGCATCGACACCGACCGCGTCCGCGAGCTGGACGGTCTGTCCGCCGACCCGGAGGCCACCCGTGCGGCCAACGAGGCACGCATCCCGCTGCGCCGCTACGGCACTCCCGAGGAGTTCGGCCGCGCGGCCGCGTTCCTGCTCTCGCCTGCAGCCTCCTATCTGACCGGCATCATGCTGCCGGTGGACGGCGGCATGCGGCACGGTTTCTGACCGCAGACGGGCGGTACCGCCCCCGAACACCGCTGTGCGGTACGGCCTCTCGACGCCGCGGTGCGGCACGGCTGCACAACGCGGCCTTGCGGCACGGCTGCACAACGGGGCCGTGCGGCACGGCTGTCGGTCGGCGCACGGACGGCTCGGCGGGTCAACTCACGCGCTCGGCGGGTCAGCTCACGCGCTCGGCCCGGTGCTTGACCCCGCGCAGGCGCGCCTCCGCGGGGATCGAGGCGAGGCCCGCCGAGTCCCGCGCGTGCGCGAGCGCCTCCGTGGTGAGCAGATGCAGCGCGTCCCCGGGGTCCACGTGCGGTTCCAGCTGGAGCTGCACGCGGGCCTCCGGCGTGCTGCGCCGTCCGGTCAGCAGCACGTGCGCCTGCGCGACGCCGTCCAGCCTGTCCGCCTCGGCGGCCAGTACGCCTTCCAGGGCCCGTCCGCGCAGCAGCGCGCCCTCGCCGTCGCCGGTGTCCACGAGCACCTCGGCGAGCCGACGGCGCCGCAGCACGGCCACGAGCCACCACAGGGCGAGCAGCAGCAGGACCGCGAGGGCGGCGATGACGGTCGGCCACCACCATCCGTGGTCCCGCAAGCGGGCCCGGTCGGCGTCGCTGAGCAGCACGTCGTGCCGCCCTTCGTGGATCCACCACGACGGCGGGCGCACGCCGAGCCCGACGGCGAGCACGGATCCGCCGAGGACGAGCAGCGCGAGACCGATGATCCCGATCAGTACGCGGTTGACGATGCGCAGCACTGCCTCACCCCTTCCGTCCGGGGCGCCTCACGTGCACCGACAGGGAGGGCGGCCGGGCGAGCCCGAGCCCTCGGATGCCGTCGGCGAGTGTGGCGTCCAGGTCGGCACGTACGTCGTCGAGTTCGCGGAAGTGCGAGAGCGCGCGCACGGCGGCCTTGCGCCGGCCCATGTGGACCCGGACCGACTGCACGCCGGCGACCTCCATGGCCCGGTCGCGCAGCGCCATCGCCGCGGCGCCCCGGTGCAGCCCGGCCCGCACGTCCGGGTGGGTGCGCCGCATCGGCAGGACGTCCCGCAGCCCCGGTGTGGCCGCGAGGACGATCAGCCACAGTCCGACGGCCGCGGCGACACCCGCGCCGACGAGCACCCAGGTGTCGTCCAGGGGCCGTTCGGCGAGCGAGTCGGCCAGGGTCCTGCGCCAGCGCATGGCGGGCCGGTGCGCGCGCACGGCCGCCACGTCGTACAGGAAGGCGCCCGCGCAGAGGAGGATCAGCACCGCGAGGACGCCCGCCGGGATCCGGCGGGCGGACCAGAAGCGGCCCTGGCCGCCGTCCTCGTCCTCGTCGGTGCGCAGTGGTTCGTAGTCCGCCGCGGAGGCGGACTGGCCGAGTGCGCTCTCGCCGGCCTTCTCCATGACGGGCATGCGCCGGGTGTTCTCCGAGCCCTGGGGCTCGCTCATCGCGTCCTCCCCTGTGCCGCGCCGGGCGTGTGTGCCAGGTGCAACCGCTCCACCCGGACGGCCACCTCCGGAACTTCCATCCCCGCCAACGCCTCTACCCGCTCGGCGACGTGCCGACGCACCGCGCCGCAGCGGCCGCCGATGTCGGAGGGATAGTCGAGTTCGAGGCTGACCCGGACGTGGGCGCTCTCGGCCGGGGTGCCCGCCGACCGGCCCGAGCCCTTCTCGTGGCGGCGCACGACCACGGTGGCGTGCGGGGCCCCGGCATCCGCGGGCAGCGCGGGCAGCACCTCGCGGGCCGCCTGTGCGGCGATCTTCGCGACCACCCGGTCGGCGATCCGGGTCGCGCCGCGCTCGGCCGCCGGCACCACCGTCAGGGGCCGCCGCGTCTCACCGAGCCGGTCCGCCTGACCTGGCACGCGTCACCGCCGCCGGTCGTCGCGGGTGCGGAACAGGTCGCTGACGTCCAGGTCCCCTTCGAGGAACCGCCCTACGACGAAGCCGACGGCGCCCAGGGCGGCCACCAGGAGGAAGGCTCCGAAACCCCCGAAGTATCCGGCGAAGCCCAGCGCCATTCCGGCGATCATGCCGATCACGGCCAAACTCATGGTGCGCTCCTCAGCAGTTCGGTGGCCGAGTGATCACCGGTCGTCCGGTGGCCGGGTGGTCACTGGAGCCGCGACTCCGGCTCCTCGTCTTCTTCCTCGGGAAGCTTCACATCACTCACCGCGATGTTGACTTCCACCACCTCGAGTCCCGTCATGCGCTCGACGGCCGCGACCACGTTCTCCCGTACGGCGCGGGCCACATCGCCGATCGAGACGCCGTAGTCGACGACGATCTCCAGGTCGAGCGCGGTCTGCAACTCGCCGACCTCCGCCTTCACGCCCCGTGTGACGGACTTCGAGCCGCCGCCGGGCACCCTGTCGCGCACCGCACCGAAGGTCCGGCTCAGTCCGCTGCCCATCGCGTGCACGCCGAGCACGTCGCGGGCGGCGAGCCCGGCGATCTTCTCGACCACGCCGTCGGCGATCGTGGTGCGTCCGCGCGTCGCGGGGTCCCCGCCGCCGCGTCTGGTGGGCTTGCGGATCTGCGGCGACTCCGTCCCGCCTTCGGGGCTCCCCGTCCGGTTCGGCTCCGTCATGTCGGTCATGGCCGTACGTCCCTTTCGGTCGTCCTCCTGAGCCCACAGTAAGTGCGGTTGCGTGGTCGCGCGCCGGGGATGGGGCAGGCTGGAGCAATGACGGCGGACCGGTGGACTCAGGTGGTGCGGCATCAGCTCGGGCTCGGCAGACTGCTGCCCCTGGGGCTCCCGCAGGACGGCGCGTGGATCGCGGAGGCGGCGGCCGGACCGATCCTGCGGAGCGCGGCGGAGCGCGTGCGCGGGGTACGTGTGGGCGCGCTGCGGATCGCACTCGCCGATCCGGACGAGGTGTACGACCCGGTCGTGGTGCCCCCGCCCGGCGCGCTGCCGCCCGGGCCTCTGCGGGTCGACGCCGAGTTCCGGGCCTCCGTGGATCCGACGGCGCCGGGTGCCGAGCCGCTGCCGGCCACCGCGGCGCGGCTGCGGTCGGCCCTCGCCGGGGCGGCGGACCGTCTCGGCCTGGTGGTCGCACGGGTCGACCTGCGGATCACGGGGCTGTTGGAGGAGGACGAGGTGCCGGTCGCCGAACGCCCCGACGCTCCGCGGCCGGCGCCCGAGCCGACGGACCCCGAGGAGGCGCGGGTGGCCGCGGCGGCACGGTCCGTGCCGGGGGTGAGCCGTCTGACGGACGTCCTGGGCCACCCGGTGCACATCGAGGTCCGTCCCGGCGGTGACGCGGCGCTGCCCCGGCGCCATGTGCGCGTCGAACTGGCGGTGTCCGCGCGCAGCCACGCCGTCGAGGTGGTGGCAGCCGTCAGGGCGGCGGCCGCCCGAGCCCTCCCGGACGCCCCGTCGGTGACGGTCCTGGTGACGGCGGTGACGGAGTGATCCTCGCTGCGCGCGATGCCGCCCGGGGGTGAGGCGAGGACGCGCGACGGGCACCCCGATGTGTCAGGGGTGCCCTTCCTGCGTACGGCGAGTGCGGGGCGACTCATGCGTACGGCCAGTGCCCGGCGTCGGCCGTCGGGTCGGCGCGGGTCGCCGGGTGGACGGGGCCGACGGGTCGGCGCGGGGCACCGTGCAGACGGGTGCCTCGCTCCTGGTGCCGCGGTGTCAGTCGCCGACGCCGGCGAGGTCGCGGAGGCGTCGGGCCTGCGCCGCCCGCTCGGCGACGCGCTGCTCCTCGTACGTCCGCTCCTGGGCACCGCGCAGCAGCGCCTTCGTCTCGATGACGGCGTCGCGCGGTGCGGCGAGCAGCGCGGCGGACAGATCCCGTACCGCCTCGTCGAGCTGGTCGGCGGGCACGGCGAGGTTGGCGAGTCCGGTGCGCTCGGCCTCGTCGGCCGTCACGAGCCGGCCCGTCGCGCAGATCTCGAGAGCACGGGCGTAGCCCACCAGGCCCACCAGCGGATGCGTCCCGGTCAGGTCGGGGACGAGTCCCAGACTGGTCTCACGCATGGCGAACTGCACGTCGTCCGCGACGACACGCAGATCACAGGCGAGGGCAAGCTGGAACCCGGCACCGATCGCATGCCCCTGGACAGCGGCGATGGACACGATGTCGCTGCGCCGCCACCAGGTGAACGCTTCCTGGTACTCGGCGATGGTCGCGTCGAGCTCGGCGTCGGAGCCGCGCGCCAGATCGATGAACGACGGTTCCCCGTCGAATCCCTCCGGCGTGAAGGCCTGCCGGTCGAGCCCGGCGGAGAAGGACTTGCCCTCGGCGCGCAGGACGACCACCCGGACGGAGCCCGGCAGTGACCGTCCGGCCTGCGTCAACGCCCGCCACAGAGCAGGACTCTGGGCGTTGCGCTTGGCCGGGTTGGTCAGCGTCACCGTGGCGATCGCGTCGTCGACGGTGAGCCGTACGCCGTCTTTGTCGAGTACCGGGTCGAGCGAAGCCATGGGGCGCCTCCGATGGGTGCGGTCGGATCAGGTGCGTGCCCAGAGGAGACACACCTAAGTGACTGCACAGTAACCACCCGGCCGATCGCGCGACCGACCGGGTGGCCACCACCGAAGCCGATGGGGACGCCCGGCCTCAGGCCGAGGCGGCCTTCTTGCCCCTCGTCGCTCCGCCACGCCCTCGGAGCGTGACGCCCGACTCGCTGAGCATCCGGTGCACGAAGCCATACGAGCGGCCGGTCTCTTCGGCCAGCGCCCGGATGCTCGCACCGGAGTCGTACTTCTTCTTCAGGTCTGCCGCGAGCTTGTCGCGCGCGGCGCCGGTCACCCGGCTGCCCTTCTTCAGAGTCTCGGCCACCCGTGCCTCCTCATGGGAAGTGCGCTCTGGACTCTCATGATCACCCCTCCTGGGCGTCATGGCCACCCATTCGGCAAGGTCCGTAAGACAAGGTTTTGACGACAGGAGCCCGTCCCCACGAGTGGAATCTTTCGTTCCGGCTGTCCCGTTCCGTACGCCTGAACGGGTTCTTCGGCGAAGTACCTGGTCAGCGACGCAAGACGGCCGAGCCCTTGGGAACAAAGGGCTCGGCCGCAAAATCGATGTACGACACACCTCGGTACGAGGAGATCTCACACAGATGATGGATCACGGATCGGCCGAATGATCCATACGCAGTGGATCAGTCATTCGATCAAGCGGGGCTGACCCGCCCGCCTATGGCGGGGGCGGGCCGTGACCGTGTCACAGGGGTCAGGCCAGGGCGACCAGGTCCGCGTAGTCGGCGCCCCACAGGTCCTCGACGCCGTCCGGCAGCAGGATGATCCGCTCCGGCTGGAGCGCCTCGACGGCACCCTCGTCGTGGGTGACGAGGACGACGGCGCCCTTGTAGGTGCGCAGCGCGCCGAGGATCTCCTCGCGGCTGGCCGGGTCGAGGTTGTTCGTCGGCTCGTCGAGCAGCAGCACGTTCGCCGAGGAGACCACGAGGGTGGCGAGGGCGAGACGGGTCTTCTCGCCGCCGGAGAGGACACCGGCCGGCTTGTCGACGTCGTCGCCGGAGAACAGGAACGAACCGAGCACCTTGCGGACCTCGACCAGGTCGAGGTCGGGGGCGGCGGAGCGCATGTTCTCCAGGACCGTGCGCTCCGGGTCGAGGGTCTCGTGCTCCTGCGCGTAGTAGCCGAGCTTGAGGCCGTGGCCCTCGACGACCTGGCCGGTGTCGGGCTGCTCGGCACCGCCGAGCAGCCGCAGCAGGGTCGTCTTGCCCGCGCCGTTGAGGCCGAGGATGACCACGCGCGAACCCTTGTCGATGGCCAGGTCGACGTCGGTGAAGATCTCCAGCGAGCCGTACGACTTCGACAGCCCCTCGGCCATCAGCGGCGTCTTGCCGCAGGGCGCGGGCTCGGGGAAACGCAGCTTGGCGACCTTGTCGGAGACGCGGACCGCCTCGAGGCCGGCGAGCAGCTTGTCGGCGCGCTTGGCCATGTTCTGCGCGGCCACCGTCTTGGTCGCCTTGGCGCGCATCTTGTCGGCCTGCGCGTTCAGCGCGGCGGCCTTCTTCTCGGCGTTCTGGCGCTCGCGCTTGCGGCGCTTCTCGTCGGCCTCGCGCTGCTGCTGGTAGAGCTTCCAGCCCATGTTGTAGACGTCGATCTGGGAGCGGTTGGCGTCGAGGTAGAAGACCTTGTTGACGACCGTCTCGACGAGGTCGACGTCGTGGGAGATCACGATGAAGCCGCCGCGGTACGTCTTCAGGTAGTCGCGCAGCCAGACGATCGAGTCGGCGTCGAGGTGGTTCGTCGGCTCGTCGAGCAGCAGGGTGTCGGCGTCCGAGAACAGGATGCGGGCCAGCTCGATACGGCGCCGCTGACCGCCGGAGAGCGTGTGCAGCGGCTGGCCGAGCACGCGGTCGGGCAGGTTGAGCGCGGCCGCGATGGTGGCGGCCTCCGCCTCGGCGGAGTACCCGCCCTTGGTCAGGAACTCCGTCTCCTGGCGCTCGTACTGCCGCATGGCCTTGTCACGGGTGGCGCCGCTGCCGGTGGCGATCCGCTCCTCGTTCTGCCGCATCTTGCGGATCAGGGTGTCCAGGCCGCGCGCGGACAGGATGCGGTCGCGGGCGAGCACGTCGAGGTCGCCCGTGCGCGGGTCCTGCGGCAGATAGCCGACCTCGCCGGAGCGGGTGACGGTGCCGCCGGCGGGGATGCCCTCCCCCGCGAGGACCTTGGTGAGGGTCGTCTTCCCCGCGCCGTTGCGGCCGACCAGACCGACGCGGTCGCCCTTGGCGATACGGAAGGTGGCGGACTCGATGAGGACACGGGCGCCGGCGCGCAGCTCGATGGCGGAGGCGGAGATCACGGACATGCTCCTGGGGCGGATGGGTGGCGGGATGGGCGGCTGAGGACGTTCCCGCCGTCTATTGCGCGAGGAGAATGGCCATGGGGCCAAGTCTAACGGGGCCGTGCAAGCACTTTTTCTGCGTGCGGGCGTTCGGCACTGTGATGCTCGCCCCGCCGTTCGCCGCCCAGGGGGGCGCGGTCGGGGGTGATCCTGCCCAGCTCGTCGACGGCGACGATCTCGCCGGTCCAGTCGTCCGCGGTGGCGCACGGCTGGGCGATCAGCAGAGCGCCGTCGTGGCGCACCGCGCGCGCGGGGGCGAAGGCGCAGCCCGCGCGGGCGGGCAGCACCCAGCGCAGGTCGCCGTCGGCGAGGCGGTACGCGGCGACGCGGCGCGGGGTGACGACGGCGAGCACGCGGGGGCCGAGGACGCGCAGCACGCCTGCTCCCCCGCGGCCCGTGAGCCAGGGGGCGGCGTCGGGGAGCGCCCGGTGCCAGCGGACCGCGCGGCCGTCGTCCCGCACGGTCGCGGTGACCAGCCCGTCGTCCCAGAGGGCGATCGCGTCCCCGCGCGCGGGGAGCACGACGAGCGGCTGCCGCCCCTCGCGCGCGTAGGTCCAGCGAGGGTGCCCGGTCGCCGCGTCGTACGCCTCCACCGTCGCCCCCCGCGCGCGCAGCGCGGGGGGCGAGCCGTGCTCCACGCGCGCGTGGACGGTGAGGCGGTCCCCGAAGGGCGCGGAGCGTGCCTTGTGGGCCGCCACGAGAAGCGGCACCACCAGGAGGAACGCGAGGGCGACGGGCAGGAACGCCCGGGCGGTGCGGCGCCGGGCGTCACGGCGCGGAAGCCGTCCGACGCCGGGCGGTGCGACCACCGGGGTGGTGGGAGGGGCGGCGCGAGGGACCGGGGCGGTGGGAGGGGCGGCGCGAGGGACCGGGGCGGTGGGAGGGGCGGCGCGAGGGACCGGGGCGGTGGGCCGGGCCGGGG
>NZ_MLCE01000009.1 GCF_002300165.1 Streptomyces sp. Tue6028
GGCGGTGGGAGGGGCGGCGCGAGGGACCGGGGCGGTGGGCCGGGCCGGGGTCACCGGGCGCGGGGTTGCGACCAGGGACACCGGACCCATGGGGGCGGCCGAGGCCGCCAGGGCGGCGGGTGCTGCCAGGGTCACCGGGGCGGCCGGAGTGGCACGGGCGGACGGCTGGGCCGGACCCGCAGAGACGGTCGACGTGGCCGGACCTGGAGGGGCTGACGGTGCCGCCGGACCGGCAGGGTCCGGAGCGGTCGGGGCGGGCGAGGTGTCCGGGGCCGTGGGCGGCGCGTCCGGTCCACCGATGCGCGCGACGACCACCTTGCCCCCTCGCCCCGACGGCCACGTTCGGCGGCCCGCGCAAGGAGCACGGACCGTCCCGGGTGTTCCGACGGTCACGGACCGTCCCACGGGACAGGCGCAGAGCTTAGACGCGCGGTCCGCGGGAGGCCGCCGACACGACGGGCGGGGGCGGGCGCGTAGCCCGTTCGGACCTCCGCCCGAATGGCCGGGCGTCCGGGGGCGTACGAGGATGGCGGCACGGAGAGAGGTGCGGCAGAGGGTGGTGTGCGCATGCAGTTCGACGACGACGCCGACCTGGACACCTCCGAGGTCCAGGATGTGCGCGGCGGTCGAATCCCCGGCGGCAGAGCGACCGTCGGCGGCGGCGTCGCCGCGCTCATGGCCCTGATCCTCGGTCTGTTCTTCGGGGTCGGCCCCGACCAGCTCGGTCTGTCCTCGGGCGACGGCCAGCCGGACGCCGCCAGCTCCTCCCTCGCCCAGGTCCAGCAGACCTGCAAGAAGGGAAGCGACGCGAACACCAAGGAGGACTGCCGCATGGTGGCGGTGGTCAACAGCGTCCAGGACTTCTGGACACAGGAGTTCGCGCGCCGCAGCGGCACCTACACGCCCTCCTCGACGGTCTTCTTCACCAACAGGGTCGGCACGGCGTGCGGCACGGCCACGTCCGCCGTCGGGCCCTTCTACTGCCCGGGAGACCGGAAGGTCTACCTGGACCTCGGCTTCTTCGACGAACTGCGCGACCAGTTCGGCTCCAGCGGCGGGCCGTTCGCCCAGGCGTACGTGGTGGCGCATGAGTACGGGCATCACGTGCAGGACCTGATGGGCACGCTGGCCAAGGCACAGGACGGCGTGACCGGCGCGAACAGCAACTCGGTGCGGACGGAGCTGCAGGCCGACTGCTACGCCGGGGTGTGGGCGAGCCACGCGACGACCACGAAGGACCCGGTGACCGGCAAGGCGCTGCTGACCAGCCTCACGGACGCCGACATCCGCGACGGCCTGGACGCGGCGGCGGCCGTCGGGGACGACCGGATCCAGGAGAGGTTCCAGGGCCGGGTGACACCGGAGACCTGGACGCACGGCTCCTCCGAGCAGCGGCAGCAGTGGTTCTACCGGGGCTTCAGCAGCGGCGACATGGCGCAGTGCAACACGTTCCGCTGAGCCGCCGTTCCCCCGGTCCGTACGCCCCGTCAGATCACATGGTCCGGTGGCTTCCACGCTCCGCCGCGTCGCACGTCCCGCCGGTCGCCGTCGTGGCGGCCCGCGATCGGCGGGGCGTTGTCAGTGGCCGGTGCAACACTGGGCGACAGGTCGAGATCCGGCGGCGGGACCAGAGGAAGTGATCGGCATGGCAGGTTTGGACGGCGGGCGCCCGAGCATCTACCCGACCCTGCTGTACGCGGACGCGAAAGCGGCCATCAGGCAGCTCACGGAGGCCTTCGGCTTCACCGAGGCGTCGGTGTACGAGGGCGAGGACGGCACGGTGATGCACGCCGAGCTGGTCCAGGGCCACGGCGCGGTGATGCTCGGGTCCAAGGGCCGCGGCGGAGCGTTCGACACCGCGATGAAGGACGCCGGCCCCGCCGGGGTGTACGTGGTGGTGGACGACATCGACGCCCACCACCAGCGGGCCGTGGACCACGGCGCCGAGATCGTGATGCCCCCGACCGACCAGGACTACGGCTCCCGCGACTACATGGCCCGCGACCTGGAGGGCAACATCTGGAGCTTCGGCACCTACGCCCCCGAGACAGGGGCGTAGGGCTCCAGGACCGGCTCGCGGGACGCGCCCGTCAGCTGCCTCCGGTGTGCACCTGGAAGGCCGCCCGGCGTACGGCCTTGGCGAGCGCCGGGTCCGGGTGGGCGGCCGCGAGCGCGACCAGGACCTGCACCGTGCGTGGGTGTCCGACCGCGCGGACCGCGTCGAGCAGCGCGGGCACGGTCGGCTGCACGGCGGACTCCAAGTGCCGTACGAGGAGCGGTGCTTCGCCGTGGTCGGCGACGGCGGCTGCGGTGTCCACCCACAGCCAGGTCGCTTCCTCCCGGGTGAGCACCTCGTGGGCGTCCTCGGGGTCGTGGCCGTCGTGCTCGGCCAGCCACAGCAGGGCGTACGGACGCAGCGGATTCTCGCCGGCCACGGCACGCACATCGGGCTCGGCGGGGGCGCCGACGACGCGCAGGGCTTCGAAGGCGAGGCCGCGGGTGAGTGCGTCCTCGCCGCGGGCGGCGTCGAGGAGTTCGGTGACCGCGCTGCCGACGGGACGGGCGGCGAGCCAGGCGCGGTACTCGGCACGGGCGGCGTTCGGGCGCAGTTGGGCGCAGCCCCGGAGCATGTCCTCGGCGGACTGCTCGATGTTCCCGGCGGGGCTCTGCGCGGCGACGCAGATCTGCTCCAGCTTGACCCAGACCGCCCAGCTGCCGAGCGGGGTGAGGGTGGCCTGTCCGTCCCCGTACGTGAGGGCACCGACGGAGGCCAGGGCGTGCAGGGCCCAGTCGAGGAGGGGGGCGAGTTCCGCGTCCGCGACCCCGGGGCCCTCCGGCGCGGCCTCGGGCTGGGGGCCGTAGGAGACCTCGCAGCGCGCGGTGCGCAGTTCCGTGACGCGCTGCTCCAGCAGGTCGAGGAGTTGCTCCATCGGGACGGGCCCGGCGGAGAGCTGGAGGAAGGAGAGCACCTGGGGCATCGCGGAGACGACCTCGGCGACGGCGGCGGGTTCGCGCTCCTCGGGTTCCGGGTGGGCGAGCGACCAGGCGTCGAACAGGGCGACCCAGCCGCGCAGGACGGCGCTGTCGTCACGGTTCCAGGCGCGCAGCCGCCATCCCGGGCGGGCGCTGTCGCCGTGCACCTCGACGAGGCCCGCGAGGCGTGCCGTGTCCCAGTCCGCGCGGACCTGAGCCGTGCTCAGCCCGAGGTCGGCGGCCGCCCGTTCGGCGGTGGCCTCGGACAGGGTGCCCTGGCCGTCGGGGGTTCCGCCGTCACGGCCCGGGCGCAGGGCGGCGTCCGCCCAGCGGGCGACACGGGCCGCGCCGGCCAGGCGGGTGCGCGCCATGCGGGCCAGCTCCGCGGGCGGGGGCGTGCCCTCGGGCGGCCGCGGTGCGGGGCGGCGCGTGCGGCGCTGGGTCACCGCTCGGGGGGCGGCGGCCAGGGGCCGTGGGCTGACGAGTCGGAGCCTGGAGTCGCGCGGATTACGGGACGTCACGGGTGCAGTCTTCCGGTTGACGGTCCGAAAACCCAAACGGAATGCCACGGAGGGCGACGGGGGTGCTCGCGGGGCGGGGCTCCGGGTGCTCTTCACACGCGGGAACGGGCCGTCGCGGGAGTCGTCCGACGTCGAACCGGAAGCGGGTGCACGGCCCCGCCGGAGGGGTTCCGGCGAAGCGGCGGAAGAGCCGGCCCAGGACTACATCAAGGGGGTGAGGAAGCGGCGCAGTGCCTCCTCGTAGGTCTCCGGGTCGGCGTTCCACATGGCGCCGTGCGGGGCCTGCGGGACGGTGTGCAGGGTGACCAGGTCGGGGCGGCGCTGCGCGAAGCGGCGCGAGGGGCCCCAGGGGGCGATGGTGTCGTCCGGCCCGTGCACCAGCAGGGTGGGCACCTTGAGGTGGTCGGGATGCGCGCCGTCGAGCCGCTCGTCGCGCAGACCCGTGCGGCCCTGGGCGGCGCGCACCGCGAGGGGCAGCAGGGCACCCGGCGTGTGGCGGGCCGTGGCGAGGGCGCGCAGCGTGGCCTTCCAGTCGAGGACCGGGGAGTCCAGGACGAGCCCGGAGATCCGCTCGCGCAGGGCGGAGCGCGTGGCGGCGAGCAGGGCCATGGTGGCGCCGGTGGACCACCCGTACAGGACGACCTGTTCGGCGCCGTACCGCACGGCGTAGCGGATGGCGGCGTCGAGGTCGCGCCACTCGGTCTCGCCGAGATGGCTCAGCCCGTCCTGGGGGCGGGGGGCGCCGAGGTCGCCGCGGTAGGCGATGTCGAGCACCGGGAAGTGGTAGCGGTTCAGGAACTCCATGACGTTCATGGGGTGCTCGCGGGTGGTGCCCAGGCCGTGCACGGCGATCACCCAGGTGTCGCGGACGGCGGGCACGAACCAGGCGGGCAGCGCGCCGAGTTCGCCGGGGATGTCGACGTCGGCGGTCTCCAGGCCGAGGGCGGAGCTCGGGTCGCCGATGTGCAGGTTGGGGGTGAGCCAGACCTTGTCGCCGGGTTCCAGGGCGCCGTGGGTGACGCGCTCCAGGCGGCGGACGACCGTGTCGGCGGGGTGGGGCGTGCCGCGCAGGACCGGGCCGACGACGGCGTGGGAGCCGTTGCCGGCGAGGCCGTAGGTGCCCGGACGCAGTGAGGCCAGATCACGGGTGAGCGTGATGCCGCCGGCCGTCGTGGCGTGCACGGTGAGCCGGGGTTCGGTGGGCAGGGGCCGACCGGGTGACGCCTTCAGTGCGGCGTCGCTGGCGAACCGGCCCGCCGCCACGGAGGCTGCGCCCGCGGCGATGGCTACGGTGACGGCTGCGGCCGTCGCTTTGACAGTGCGCACGGGTTCAGTGTCCCGGGGCAGCCCGTGGTCGGCCAGTGGGAGCGCGGGGGCACACCCGGGGCGGGGGCTTTCCGTGGGGCGGGACGCGCCGGGCTCGGCACCGCCGGAGTGGCCCGTCGCGGCCGGACGCCGCGTCGCTGGGAGGGGAATCTCTCCCCTGGCCGAGGCGGGCAGGACTCCGCCCGTGCCCGGGCTCGGCACCGCCGGAACAGTCCGTCCTGGCCGAGCGCCACGGCGACGGGAGAGGCACCCCCGGCCGAGTGTCACAGCGGAGGAAAAGGCATCCCCCGCCGGGGATGCCCTGTCCTGCGTGGCCCCGTGTCCGGAGTCGGCCGGAGTCGGCCGGAGGAGTGAAGGTGGCGGTCGGGGCTACGGTTTCTGGCCGTAGGTCTTCAGGTGTTCGCCCGCCCGGGTCACCTGGGCCGGGGTCAGCAGGTTCGGGGTGAGGCCGGGGACCGACGCGGCGAGGAGCCAGACGCGGGACATCCACTCCAGCTGGGCCGTGCGGTCGTAGGCCTGGGACAGGGAGGCGCCGTGGGCGACGGTGCCGTGGTTCTGGAGGAGGCAGGCGCTGCGGCCGTCGAGGGCCCGGAGCATGTTCTCGGCCAACTCCGCGGTGCCGTACGTCGCATAGGGGGCGACACGGACCGGTCCGCCGAGGGCGCCGGCCATGTAGTGGATCAGCGGGAGCTCGGGGACCAGTGTCGAGACGGCCGTCGCGTGGGCCGCATGGGTGTGGACGACGGCGACGGCGTCCGTGGCGCGGTAGACCGCGAGATGCATCGGCAGTTCGCTCGTCGGCAGCAGCGAACCGAGCACCTGCCGCCCGTCGAGGCCGACGCCGACGACGTCCTCGGGCGCGAGACGGTCGTACGGCACTCCCGTCGGCGTGACCAGGACGGTGTCGCCGACCCGGACCGACACGTTGCCCGACGTTCCGACGACCAGCCCGTCGGCCACTGTCCGACGGGCCGTCGCCACGAGCTCCTCCCAGGCCCGCGCCACCGCGTCCCCCGCGTCCCGCGCACCCGCGGCCTGTGCTTCCTCCCGCACGTCCCGTGCGTCCCGCCGCTGTTCAGCCATGCCGCGATCCTGCCAGCAGGCGACCTCGCGGTGTCGCGGGCGAGGGCACTTTAGGCCGGAGCCCACGCCTCCGTAAGGGCACATATGGGGACGGATCACCCTCCGAGGTGGATTGGCCGGTGATCGACCTCTGATCACCGATCTTCCAGTAGCCTCTGGGGGATTTGTCGTACACGTCGCCATTCCGGGGGGAAATATGGCCCGTGATCACAAACCACTCCGTCGCCGTGTCCGCGCCACGGCCACGACGGCCGTCGTGGCGGCGCTCACCGCGGCGGGCACCGCCCTTGCCGAGCTCCCGGCGAGCGCCGCGGGCAAACCCAAGGGGCACGACGTCTCCTCTCACCAGAAGAACGTCGACTGGCCGAGCGCCAGGGCGAAGGGTGCCCGGTTCGTCTACGTCAAGGCGACGGAGTCCCACACGTACCGCAACCCCTACTTCGGCCGGCAGTACAACGGCGCGCGCAACGCGGGCATCCTCCGCGGCGCCTACCACTTCGCGGTGCCGGACAAGTCCTCCGGCACCACCCAGGCCGCGTACTTCGTGCGCAACGGCGGCGCCTGGCGCGCGGACGGCTGGACGCTGCCGCCCGCGCTGGACATCGAGTACAACCCGTACGGCAAGCGCAAGTGCTACGGCCTGAGCAAGGCCAGGATGGTGAGCTGGATCAAGGCGTTCAGCGACGAGGTCAAGCGGCAGACCGGCCGCCGCCCGGTGATCTACACGACCACGCACTGGTGGAACACCTGCACCGGTGCCAGCCGGGCCTTCGGCGCGAACCACGCCCTGTGGCTTGCGCGCTACGACTCCGCGGACGCCGGCACCCTGCCCGCCGGCTGGTCGTACTGGACGTTCTGGCAGTACGACAACAGCGGCAGCCTGCCGGGTGACCAAAATCTCTTCAATGGGTCCATATCCGCACTCAAGAGGCTCACCCGAGGCTAGACACTGGGAGCGGAGCCCGATATTCCGCCTGCGTTCGAGGAACGGGGGACCCCTCCAGCGCAAACGGAGGGGCGTCCCACCGATTGAGACACCCCACAGTCCGCCTCAGTTCATCTTCCGTTCACCCAGGTTGCTTACGGTCCACATGCCACTGACGTCCAACAGAAGCCTGGGTAAATGGAACACATCACGCTCCTCCTCGGAATCGTGATCGTCACCGCTCTCGTGTTCGATTTCACGAACGGTTTCCACGACACTGCCAACGCGATGGCGACGACCATCTCGACCGGCGCTCTCAAGCCCAAGACGGCGGTGGCCATGTCCGCCGTGCTGAATCTCGTCGGTGCGTTCCTCTCGGTGGAGGTCGCCAAGACGATCTCCGGCGGAATCATCAACGAAGAGGGCATACGCACCGAAGTGATCTTCGCGGCGCTCGTCGGCGCCATCCTCTGGAATCTGCTGACCTGGCTCCTGGGTCTGCCCTCCAGTTCCTCCCACGCACTCTTCGGCGGCCTCATCGGTGCCGCCGTCATGTCGGCGGGCTGGTCGTCGGTGAACGGTTCGACCGTCGTCACCAAGGTGCTCATCCCCGCGGTGGCCGCGCCGATCGTGGCCGGAATCGCCGCCATGCTGGCCACCCGGCTGACCTACCGCATCGGCGGTCGCGTCGAGGAGAAGGCGACCGCCAAGGGCTACCGCGCCGGCCAGATCGCCTCCGCCGGCCTGGTCTCCCTCGCCCACGGCACGAACGACGCGCAGAAGACGATGGGCATCATCACCCTGGCCCTGGTCACCGGCGGCGTCATCGCCCCCGGCTCGAACCCTCCCACCTGGGTCATCGTCTCGGCCGGTATGGCCATCGCGCTCGGCACCTACCTGGGCGGCTGGCGCATCATCCGCACCATGGGCAAGGGCCTCACCGACCTCGCGCCGCCGCAGGGCTTCGCCGCCCAGACCAGCGCCGCGACGGCCATCCTGGCCTCCTCGCACATCGGCTTCTCCCTCTCCACCACCCAGGTCTGCTCCGGCGCCGTGATGGGCTCGGGCCTCGGCCGCAAGGGCGGTGTGGTCCGCTGGTCGACCGCGACCCGCATGTTCGTGGCCTGGGGTCTGACCCTGCCGGCCGCGGGTCTGGCCGGTGCCTCCGCCGAGTTCCTGACCAAGCAGGGCACCTGGGGCATCGTCCTCACGGGCGTGCTGCTGGTCGCCGGCGCCGGCGTCATCTGGACGCTGTCGCGCCGCCAGCCGGTCACCGTCGACAACGTGAACGACGTCGACGCCGAGCCCGCGGGTGTCGTCACCACGGCGATGGCCGCCGTCGCCGTGCCGCCGGCCGGCCCGGTCACCGCGGTCGACACCGAGCTCAAGGCCACCATCCCGGTGCCGGACCCCGGCCCCTCCGCCGAACCCACCCGCCCGGCCACGGTGTAAGGAACGAACAGCATGAACATCGACTGGGCAGCCCTCGGCTCCGTCTTCGGAGTCAGCCTCGGGGCCACCGTGGCACTCGTCGGCCTCTTCACCCTCGGCATCGTCGGCCTCTCCAAGCGCGAGTCGGCGTCCGCCCGGGGCGACTCGGCGGCCCTCGCGGTCACCGGCGCGTACGCCTGCTTCGCGGCCTGCGCGGCGGCCGTGGCGTACGGGATCTTCATCATCGTCTCCTGACACGGGCGACGCTCTGCCGCACGAAGGGCGGGTACGGGACACGGTGTCCCGTACCCGCCCTTCGTCGTGCCGGAGCCCTGGGGCGCGAGGGGACGACAGGCGGTCGTGCGCGGCGGGATGCGTCCCGGGTCGTCGGAAGGCGGTCCGCGCGCCTGCGCAACGGCCCCGGAACACGGTGCAATTCGGTCTTGGCGGGCAGCCGGGCGTGGTCGCGGTGTGGGGCTCAGCACACTCTCTCCTCGCAGGTCAACAGCAAGTTGACGGCTGTTCTCGCCCCGTGGTGGACTGCCGGAGCCAAGTACGGCGGCAAGAGAGGAAGCCGGTGCAAGTCCGGCGCGGTCCCGCCACTGTCACCGGGGAAGAGATGTCCCGGGAGCCAGGAACTCTCACCGCCGGTCTCGTCGAACCAGGGCGTGGACACCCTGAGTGAGGACATGTCGCCATGCACGGCTGCCCAAGTGCTCTGCGCAGGACGCGAACGACGGTTGAGACCGACCTGACGGCCGGCTGAACCGATGCGTGCCGATCGCGTCTTCGCGTACGGCGCCGCCGCCGGCCTTCTCGGCGACCTGCTGCTCGGCGATCCTCGCCGGGGGCATCCGGTCGCCGTGTTCGGGCGGGCCGCGGGCGCCGTGGAACGGGTGTTGTGGCGGGACGACCGCGGACGGGGTGCGCTGCACACCGCCGTGTGCGTGGGCGGTGCCACCGCCCTCGCCGCCCTCGCCCGCCGTGCCGTCCGGCCCTCCCCCGCCGCCTCCGTCGCGCTGACCGCCGCCGCCACCTGGGCCGTCGTCGGCGGCACCACACTCGGCCGTGAGGCGCGGGCGATCGGCTCGGCGCTCGCCGCGGGCGACGTGGTGGTGGCCCGGGAACGGCTGCCGCACCTGTGCGGGCGCGACCCCCAGGCGCTGGACGCCGACGGGATCGCGCGGGCCGTCGTCGAGTCCGTCGCCGAGAACACCTCCGACGCCGTGGTGGGAGCCCTGGTGTGGGGGGCCGTCGGCGGTGCGCCCGGTCTGGTCGCCTTCCGCGCCGTGAACACGCTCGACGCGATGGTCGGGCACAAGTCGCCCAAGTACCGGCGGTACGGCTGGGCTTCCGCGCGGCTCGACGACGTCGCCGGCTGGCCGGGGGCGCGGCTGACCGCCGTGCTCGCGACCGTCGCCGGTGGCGCCCCGCGCAGCGCCGCCCGCGCCTGGCGCACGGACGCCCGCAGGCATCCGAGTCCCAACGCCGGTCCGGTGGAGGCCTCGTTCGCGGGGGCGCTCGGGGTGCGGCTCGGCGGGACGCTCTCGTACGCGGGCCGGGTCGAGCACCGGCCCGTCCTCAACGGCGACGGCCGTGCGGTGGCCGTCGCCGACATCGAACGGGCCGTACGGCTGTCGCGTCGCGTGGGCTGGCTGGCGCTGGGCGCGTGCGCCGTCGGGCGGACGCTCGTCGGGCGCGCCGCCGCACGGAGAGGGACCGGGGCATGACCGGGGAGGGGTACGCCATGGATACCGGAGTGCGCGAAGGAGCCGTGTCATGAGCGGCGGACTGCTGATCGCCGGAACGACCTCCGACGCCGGCAAGAGCGTCGTCACCGCCGGGATCTGCCGGTGGCTGGTGCGACGTGGCGTCAAGGTCGCGCCGTTCAAGGCGCAGAACATGTCCCTCAACTCGTTCGTCACCCGTGAGGGTGCCGAGATCGGGCGCGCGCAGGCCATGCAGGCGCAGGCCGCGCGCGTGGAGCCGACCGCGCTCATGAACCCCGTGCTGCTCAAGCCGGGCAGCGACCGCAGCAGTCAGGTCGTGCTCATGGGCAAGCCCGTCGGCGAGATGAGCGCGCGCGGCTACCACGGGGGCCGCCAGCAGGCGCTGCTCGGCACGGTCCTGGACTGTCTGGCCGAGTTGCGGGGCACGTATGACGCGGTGATCTGTGAGGGGGCCGGCAGTCCTGCCGAGATCAATCTGCGGCGCACCGACATCGTGAACATGGGCATCGCCCGCAATGCGGGGCTGCCCGTCCTCGTCGTCGGCGACATCGACCGCGGCGGTGTGTTCGCCTCCTTCTTCGGGACGGTCGCGCTGCTGTCGCGCGAGGACCAGGCGCTCGTCGCCGGATTCCTCGTCAACAAGTTCCGCGGTGACGTGTCGCTGCTGGAACCCGGTCTCGACATGCTGAAGGACCTCACCGGGCGGCCCTCCTACGGTGTGCTGCCGTTCCGGCACGGCCTCGGCATCGACGAGGAGGACGGGCTGCGGGTGTCGCTGCGCGGAGCGGTCCGCGAGTCGGAGGTCACCGCCCCTGTCGGCGAGGACGTTCTGCGGGTCGCCGTCTGCGCGGTGCCGCTCATGTCCAACTTCACGGACGTCGACGCGCTGGCCGCCGAACCGGGCGTGGTCGTGCGGTTCGTGGACCGGGCCGAGGAACTCGCCGACGCCGACCTGGTCGTGGTGCCCGGGACGCGGGGAACCGTGAAGGCGCTGCAGTGGCTGCGCGAGCGCGGACTCGCCGACGCGCTGCTGCGCCGGGCCGCCGAGGGGCGGCCCACGCTCGGCATCTGCGGCGGCTTCCAGCTGCTCGGCGAGCACATCGAGGACGACGTGGAGAGCCGCGCCGGCCACGTCGACGGGCTCGGACTGCTGCCGGTGCGGGTGCGGTTCGCGCACGAGAAGACGCTGACCAGACCGGTCGGCGAGGCCCTGGGCGAACGGGTCGAGGGGTACGAGATCCACCACGGTGTCGCCGAGGTCACCGGTGGGGAACCCTTCTTGGACGGATGCCGGGTCGGCTCCGTGTGGGGCACCCACTGGCACGGTTCGCTGGAGTCGGACGGATTCCGGCGGGCCTTCCTGCGCGAGGTGGCCGCCGCCGCGGGCCGCCGCTTCGTGCCGGCCGCCGACACGTCGTTCGCGGCGCTGCGCGAGGAGCAGCTGGACCGGCTCGGCGATCTGATCGAGGAACACGCGGACACGGACGCGCTGTTGCGGCTCATCGAGTCGGGCGCGCCGCAAGGACTGCCTTTCATTCCACCGGGAGCGCCCGCATGAGCACAGTGTTGTTGTTGTCGACCGCCGACACGGATCTGCTGGCGGCCCGTGCCTCCGGTGCCCCGTACCGGATCGGCAATCCGACCCGGGTGGACGTCGTGGCGGAGCTGCCCGCCCTCCTCGACGGCGCGGACGTCGCCGTCGTACGGCTGCTGGGCGGAAAGCGCGCCTGGGAGGAGGGCCTGGCCGTGCTGCGGGCGTCGGGTGTGCCGACCGTCCTGCTCGGCGGCGAGTCCGTGCCCGACGCCGAGTTGATGGCCGAGTCGTCGGTGCCCGCCGGTGTGGTCGCGGAGGCGCTGCGCTACCTGGTGGAGGGCGGCCCGGTCAACCTCACCGAACTGGCGCGGTTCCTCTCCGACACCGTGCTGCTCACCGGGGAGGGCTTCGAGGAGCCGCACCGGACGGCCGAGTTCGGTGTGCACGGCGAGCGCGTGGTCGCCGAGGGCCGTCCCACGGTCGGCGTGCTGTTCTACCGAGCCCACGAGCTGTCCGGGAACACCGCGTTCGTGGACACGCTGTGCGACGCGATCGAGGCGCGGGGCGCCAACGCGCTGCCGGTGTTCTGCGGTTCGCTGCGCGGCGCGGACCCGGGCCTGTACGAGATCCTCGGCAGGGCCGACGCGCTGGTCGCCACCGTGCTCGCGGCGGGCGGCACGCACGCCTCGCAGGCGTCCGCGGGCGGCGACGAGGAGGCGTGGGACATCGGCGCGCTCGCCGACCTGGACGTGCCCGTCCTCCAGGGGCTGTGCCTGACCTCCTCGCGGAGCGCCTGGGACGCCTCGGACGCCGCCCTGTCCCCCATGGACGCGGCGATGCAGGTCGCCATCCCGGAGTTCGACGGGCGGCTGATCACGGTGCCGTTCTCCTTCAAGGAGCAGGGCCCGGACGACGTCCCGGTGTACGTCGCCGACCCCGAGCGGGCGGCGCGGGTCGCCGGGATCGCGGTGCGGCACGCCCGGCTCAGGCACAAGCCGAACGAGGAGAAGAAGCTCGCGCTGGTCTTCACCGCCTACCCGACCAAGCACTCGCGGGTCGGCAACGCGGTCGGCCTGGACACGCCCGCCTCTGCGGTACGGGTCCTGGACGCGCTGCGGGACGCCGGGTACTCCCTGACCGAATACCCCGACAACGGTGACGAGTTGATCCACCGGCTGATCGAGGCGGGCGGCCACGACGTCGAATGGCTCACCGAGGACCAGCTGGCCGCCGCTCCCGCGCGGGTGCCGCTCGCCGACTACCGGGCCTGGTTCGACGAGCTCGACCCGGGGCTGCGGGACGCCATGCTGGAGGCGTGGGGCGAGCCGCCGGGCAGCCTGTACGTCGACGGGGACGAGATCGTGCTCGCCTCCCTGCAGTTCGGGAACGTCGTCGTGATGATCCAGCCGCCGCGCGGCTTCGGCGAGAACCCGATCGCGATCTACCACGACCCCGACATGCCGCCCTCCCACCACTACATGGCGGCCTACCGGTGGCTGGAGAACAGTTTCGGCGCCGACGCGGTCGTCCACATGGGCAAGCACGGCACGATGGAGTGGCTGCCGGGCAAGGGCCTCGGGCTCGGCGGGGGTTGCGCGCCGGACGCCGTACTCGGCGAGCTGCCGCTGATCTACCCGTTCATCGTCAACGACCCCGGCGAGGGCACCCAGGCCAAGCGCCGCGGGCACGCCACCGTCGTCGACCACCTCGTGCCGCCGATGGCGCGCGCGGACACCTACGGCGACCTGGCCAAGCTGGAGCAGCTGCTCGACGAGTACGCGCTCGTCTCCGACCTGGACCCGACGAAGGCCCCGGCGGTGCGCGCGCAGATCTGGACGCTGGTCAAGGCGGCCGAGCTGCACCACGACCTGCACGTCGACGAGCAGCCGGGCGACGACGACTTCGACGAGTTCGTCATGCACATCGACGGCTATCTGTGCGAGATCAAGGACGTGCAGATCCGGGACGGCCTGCACGTCCTCGGTGGCGGTCCCGAGGCCGAGCCGCGCGTGAACCTGGTGCTGGCCGTGCTGCGCGCCTCGCAGGTGTGGGGCGGCACGGCGAACGCCCTGCCGGGTCTGCGGGCCTGCCTGGCCGCGCACTTCGGTTTGGTCGAGAAGGAGTTGCTCGCCGAGCCGGGCGCGCCGGTCAAGGTGCCGGACGGGCTGACCGACCTGGTCGCCGGGCCCTCCCGGACGGGCGCGGACGCGATCGACCTGCTGGAGCAGCTGTGCCGGCGGTTCGCGGAGGGCATGGAGGAGCGCGGCTGGGCGGTCGCCGAGGGCCCGGGCCTCGTCCGGGAGGTCCTCGGCACCGAACTGCCGGACGCGGTGGCCGTGCTGGAGTTCGCCTGCCGCGAGGTGGTGCCGCGGCTCGCCCGGACGACGGACGAGATCGGCCACATCCTCAAGGCGCTGGACGGGGGTTACGTGCCGGCGGGGCCCTCGGGTTCGCCGACGCGCGGACTGGTCAACGTCCTTCCGACGGGCCGGAACTTCTACTCCGTCGACCCCAAGGCGATCCCGTCCAGGCTCAGCTGGGAGGTCGGGCAGTCCCTCGCGGACTCGCTCGTGCAGCGCTACCTCCAGGACACGGGCGCGTACCCGACCTCCGTCGGGCTCACCGTGTGGGGCACCTCGGCGATGCGCACCCAGGGCGACGACATCGCGGAGATCCTGGCGCTGCTGGGCTGCCGTCCGGTCTGGGACGACGCCTCGCGCCGGGTCACCGGCTTCGAGATCGTGCCCCTGGAGGAACTCGGCCGGCCGCGCATCGACGTGACGGTCCGTATCTCCGGCTTCTTCCGGGACGCGTTCCCGCACGTCGTCGGGCTGATCGACGACGCGGTGCGGGCGGTGGCCGAGCTGGACGAGTCCGCCGAGCAGAACTTCGTGAAGGCGCACGCGGACGAGGACACCGCCGAGCACGGGGACCGGCGGCGGGCGACCGCCCGGGTCTTCGGCTCCAAGCCGGGCGCGTACGGCGCCGGTCTGCTGCCGCTGATCGACGCCCGCAACTGGCGCTCCGACGCCGACCTCGCCGAGGTGTACGCGGTGTGGGGCGGTTACGCGTACGGGCGCGGGCTCGACGGGCGGGCGGCGCGCGGCGACATGGAGACCGCGTTCCGGCGGATCGCGGTGGCCGCGAAGAACGTCGACACCCGCGAGCACGACCTCGTGGACGCCGACGACTACTTCCAGTACCACGGCGGCATGGTCGCCATGGTGCGGCACCTGACGGGAGCCTCCCCCGAGGCGTACGTCGGCGACTCGGCCGTCCCGGACCAGGTGAAGACCCGCACGCTCGGCGAGGAGACCCACCGCGTCTTCCGCGCCCGGGTGGTCAACCCGCGCTGGATGGCGGCGATGCGCCGTCACGGCTACAAGGGCGCCTTCGAGATGGCGGCGACGGTCGACTACCTCTTCGGCTACGACGCCACCGCCGGGGTCGTGGACGACTGGATGTACGAGAAGCTCAGCGCGGAGTACGTCTTCGACGCCGAGAACCGGGACTTCATGAAGAAGTCCAACCCGTGGGCGCTGCGCGGCATCACCGAACGGCTCCTGGAGGCCGCCGACCGCGGGCTGTGGGCCGAGCCGGACGCCGACACGATCGAACAGCTGCGCGCCACCTATCTGGAGCTCGAAGGCGACTTGGAGGGCGACGAGAAGTGAGTACCCCGTTCCCGTTCACGGCCGTCGTCGGCCAGGACGACCTGCGGCTCGCGCTGCTGCTGAACGCCGTGTCGCCCGCGGTGGGCGGCGTGCTGGTGCGCGGCGAGAAGGGCACCGCCAAGTCCACGGCCGTGCGCGCCCTTTCGGCCCTGATGCCGGTGGTGGACGTCGTCTCCGGATGCCGGTTCTCCTGCGACCCGGCGGCACCCGACCCGGCGTGCCCCGACGGGCCCCACGGGCCGGGGGCGTCCGAGTCGCGTCCGGCCCGCATGGTGGAGCTGCCGGTCGGCGCCTCCGAGGACCGGCTGGTCGGCGCGCTCGACATCGAGCGGGCGCTCGCCGAGGGCGTGAAGGCCTTCGAGCCGGGCCTGCTGGCCGACGCGCACCGCGGCATCCTGTACGTCGACGAGGTCAACCTCCTCCACGACCATCTGGTCGACCTGCTGCTGGACGCGGCGGCGATGGGCGCCTCGTACGTGGAGCGCGAGGGCGTCTCGGTGCGGCACGCGGCCCGCTTCCTGCTGGTCGGGACGATGAACCCGGAAGAGGGCGAACTGCGGCCGCAGTTGCTCGACCGGTTCGGGCTGACCGTCGAGGTCGCGGCGTCCCGGGAGCCCGACCAGCGCGTCGAGGTCGTCCGGCGCAGGCTCGCCCACGACGACGACCCGGAAGCCTTCGCCGCGCGCTGGGCCGACGAGGAGGCCGCGGTACGGGCCCGGATCGTGGCCGCGCGCGCCCTGCTGCCGTCGGTGCGGCTCGGCGACGGGGCGCTGCGGCAGATCGCGGCGACCTGCGCGGCCTTCGAGGTGGACGGCATGCGGGCCGACATCGTCATGGCGCGGACCGCGACCGCGCTCGCCGCGTGGGCGGGGCGCACCGAGGTGCTCGCCGAGGACGTGCGCCAGGCGGCACTGCTGGCGCTGCCGCACCGGCGGCGCCGCAACCCCTTCGACGCGCCCGGCCTGGACGAGGACAAGCTCGACGAGACGCTGGAGGAGTTCGGCGGTCAGGACACGGACCAGGGCGACGACGATCCGGACCCCGGGCCGGACGGCCCCGGTGGCGGTGGGCAGCCGGCGCCGGACGAGGGTCCGGCCGGCGGCGACACGGCCGCCCGTCCCGAGTCCGGGGAGGGCGGGGAGCCGCAGGCCTCCGGTGCGGGCGAGCAGTCGCCGGTGCGGGCCGCGGAGCCGTTCCGCACGAAGATGCTGAGCGTTCCCGGGCTCGGTGAGGGCGCGGCCGGGCGGCGTTCGCGCGCGCGGACCGAGCACGGCCGCACGACCGGGTCGCGGCGGCCCCGGGGCACCCTGACCAAGCTGCACCTGGCGGCGACCGTACGGGCGGCGGCGCCGCACCAGCGGGCGCGCGGGCGGTCCGGGCCCGGTCTGGTCGTCCGGCGCGACGATCTGCGGCAGGCGACGCGGGAGGGCCGCGAGGGGAACCTCGTCCTCTTCGTGGTGGACGCCTCCGGTTCGATGGCGGCCCGGCAGCGGATGAGCGCGGTGAAGGGTGCCGTGCTGTCGCTGCTCCTCGACGCGTACCAGCGGCGGGACAAGGTGGGGCTGGTGACCTTCCGCGGGTCGGCCGCCGAGGTGGCGCTGCCGCCCACGTCGTCGGTGGACGCGGCGGCGGCGCGGCTGGAGTCGCTGCCCACCGGCGGGCGCACGCCGCTCGCCGCGGGGCTGCTCAGGGCGCACGAGGTGCTGCGGGTCGAGCGGCTGCGGGACGCGGCACGGCGGCCGCTGGTCGTGTTGGTGACGGACGGACGGGCCACGGACGCAGGGGCGGCGCGAGGCGCCTCGGGCCGGGGTGGTGGCCGGACGACGGGTGGGACGGAGCCGGTCGCGCTCGCGGGGCGTGCGGCGCGGCTGTTCGCGGCCGACGGGATCGCGTCCGTGGTCGTCGACTGCGAGACGGGGCCGGTACGGCTGGGTCTCGCCGGGCAGCTGGCGGGTGAGCTGGCCGGTACGGCGGTGACGCTGGACGAGCTGCGGGCGGACTCGATCGCCGGGCTGGTCAGGGAAGTTCAGGGCGACAGGAGGGCCGCGTAATGCCGCAGGGACAGCCGAGCGTGGTGCCGGACGACGGTCTGACGACACGTCAGCGACGCAACCGTCCGCTGGTCGTGGTGCACACGGGCGTCGGCAAGGGCAAGTCCACGGCCGCGTTCGGGCTCGCGCTGCGCGCCTGGAACCAGGGGTGGCCCATCGGGGTGTTCCAGTTCGTCAAGTCGGCGAAGTGGAAGGTCGGCGAGGAGAACGCGCTCAAGGTGCTCGGCGCCTCCGGCGAGGGCGGGACCGTCGACTGGCACAAGATGGGCGAGGGCTGGTCGTGGGTCCAGCGCGACGAGCAGCTGGACAACGAGGAGAAGGCCCGGGAGGGCTGGGAGCAGGTCAAGCGGGACCTGGCCGCCGAGACGTACCGGCTGTACGTGCTCGACGAGTTCGCGTATCCGATGCACTGGGGCTGGGTCGACACCGACGAGGTCGTCGACGTGCTCCGGAACCGGCCGGGGACCCAGCACGTGGTGATCACCGGGCGGAACGCGCCGGAGAAGCTGGTGGACCTCGCGGACCTGGTGACCGACATGTCCAAGGTGAAGCACCCCATGGACGCCGGTCAGAAGGGCCAGAGGGGCATCGAGTGGTGATGTCCGTCCCCCGGCTGGTCGTCGCCGCGCCCTCCTCGGGCAGCGGCAAGACCACCGTTGCCACGGGGCTGATGGCGGCGTTCGCCGCGCGGGGGCTCGCCGTGTCCCCGCACAAGGTGGGGCCGGACTACATCGATCCCGGGTATCACGCGCTCGCCACCGGGCGCGTGGGACGGAATCTCGACGCGTACCTGTGCGGGCCGGAGCTCGTCGCGCCGTTGTTCGCGCATGGTGCGCGCGGCTGCGACCTGGCGGTCGTCGAGGGCGTGATGGGTCTGTACGACGGGGCCGCCGGGGAGGGCGAACTGGCGTCCACCGCGCAGGTCGCGAAGCTGCTCCGGGCGCCGGTCGTGCTCGTCGTGGACGCCTCGTCGCAGTCGCGGTCGGTGGCCGCGCTGGTGCACGGTTTCGCGTCCTGGGACCCCGAGGTGCGGGTCGCCGGGGTCGTCCTGAACAAGGTCGGCTCCGACCGGCACGAGGCGCTGCTGCGCGACGCGCTGGACTCGGCGGGCGTGCCCGTGCTGGGTGTGCTGCGCCGCGCTCCGCAGGTGGACACGCCGTCGCGGCACCTCGGGCTGGTGCCCGTCGCCGAGCGGCGGCCCGCCGCCGTTCAGGCCGTGGCGGCCATGGCCGCGCAGGTGGCCGAGGGGTGCGACCTGGAGGCCCTGGCCGCGCTGGCACAGGGCGCCGGGGCGCTGCCGGGCGCCGCGTGGGATCCGGCCGAGGCCCTGGCCGGTCCGCTCCCGCAACCCTGGCCCGGCCCGTCTCCGCAGAGCGCGCCCGCGGACCCCTCGGAGCTGCACGGACGCTCCCGCCCCCGGGCGGCGGACGGGCCACGGCCGAGGATCGCCGTCGCGGCCGGCGCCGCGTTCACCTTCTCCTACGCCGAGCACGGTGAGCTGCTGGCCGCCGCCGGTGCCGAGGTCGTCACCTTCGACCCGCTGCACGACGAGCAACTGCCGGACGGTACCGCGGGGCTGGTCGTCGGCGGCGGTTTCCCCGAGGTGTACGCGGCCGAGCTGTCGGCCAACGAGCCGCTGCGCAAGGCGGTCGCGGAGCTGGCGCTGAGCGGTGCTCCCGTGGCCGCCGAGTGCGCCGGGCTGCTGTACCTGTGCCGTGAGCTCGACGGGCGGCCCATGTGCGGGGTGCTCGACGCCACGGCACGCATGACGGAACGGCTGACGCTGGGCTACCGCGATGCCGTCGCCGTGTCCGACAGTGTGCTCGCCGCCGCCGGAACACGGATGCGCGGGCACGAGTTCCACCGGACCGTCGTCGACCCCGGCGCCGGGGCGGCTCCCGCCTGGGGCGTACGCGCCCCTGAGCGGCGGCTCGAAGGTTTCGTACAACAAGGTGTGCACGCGAGTTATCTGCACACGCACTGGGCGTCCGAACCCGGTGTCGCCCGTCGGTTCGTGGAGAGGTGCCTGACGTCATGAGCAGCAAGCTGATCGGAGTCGGGGTCGGCCCCGGTGACCCCGAGCTGGTGACCGTCAAGGGTGTCAACGCCCTGCGCGCCGCCGAGGTCGTCGTCGTACCCGTCATGGCCGCGCCGGACGGACAGGACGGCGGCGAGCCCGGGCGCGCGGAGGCGACCGTGCTGCACTACGTGCCCGAGGAGAAGGTCGTACGGGTGGTGTTCGCGCTCAACGAGCGGACCGACCGGGCACGCCGCGAGGCCGCCTGGGACGCCGCCGGCGGGCGGGTCGCGGAGCTCCTCACCCGGCACGCCACGGTGGCGTTCGCGACCATCGGCGACCCCAACGTGTATTCGACGTTCACCTATCTCGCCCAGACGATCGGCGAACTCGTGCCGGGGACGGTGATCGAGACCGTGCCCGGGATCACCGCCATGCAGGACCTCGCCGCACGGTCGGGCGCGGTGCTGACCGAGGGGACCGAGCCGCTGGTGCTGGTCCCGGTGACCGCGGGGGCCACCGTGCTGAAGGACGCCCTCGGCGGACCGGGCACCGTCGTCGCGTACAAGTTCGGGCGGCAGGCGCGGGAGGTGGCCGAGGCACTGCGCGAGACCGGCCGGATCGACGACGCCGTGTGGGGTTCCGCGCTCGGCCTGGAGGGCGAGTCCATCCGCTCCGCGGCCGAACTGGACGGCGCAGCCCTCCCCTACCTGTCGACGCTCATCGCGCCCGCGCGACGTGACGGCACCCGCGGCGGAAAACTGTGAACCGCCCGTGCTCAGCCCGCGATGCCGACCACCAGCCAGATGAAGCCCACGCCCGCGACCGTGCACAGCAGGGTCGAGCGGGCCGGATGCTCGTGGTGCGCCTCGGGGAGGATCTCCGCGGCGGCGAGATAGAGCAGGACACCGCCGAAGAGCCCGAGATAGCAGCCGAGCGCCTGCTCCGGGATGGTGAAGAAGAGCGTGGAGGCCGCGCCGACCACGGGGGCGCAGGCGTCCGCGACGAGCATCATGATCGCCTTGTGGCGGGCGTTCCCGTACAGGCTCGTGATCGTGTACGTGTTGAAGCCGTCCGCGAAGTCGTGCGCGACCACTGCGAGGGCGACCGCGAGACCCATCCCGCCGCCGACCTGGAAGGCCGCGCCGATCGCGACGCCGTCCATCGCGCTGTGACCGACCATCGCCGCGGCGGCCGTCAGTCCCACCTCGGGCGCGCGTCCACCGTCCTCCTCGCCGCCGTGCGCGGCCTGACGATGGGCCAGCAGCCGCTCCACCAGGTGCGCCAGCAGGAATCCCGCGACGAACAGCAGCAGCGCGGCCGGTACGCCGAACACCTCCTCGCCCGCCGCCTGCAACGCCTCGGGCAGCAGGTCCAGGCCGACCACGCCGAGCATCAGCCCGCCGGCCAGGCCGAGGACCAGGTGGCGGCGGTCGGTCACACGCTGTGCCGTCCAGCCGCCGGCCAGCGTCATCAGGAACGCGCCGAGCGCTACGAGGACCGCCATACGCCCTTGCTATCCGATCAACCCCCGTTCGCGCACGTCCGACGGCGGATCATCCGCTGACTTTTCGCGATCACCGCATCCGCGGTGCCCGCAGCCGTAGTACTCGCACTGTGTAGGAGAGGACCGATTCCCATGGCCGAAGCCCCCACCGGCAAGGTGACGTTCGTCGGTGCCGGCCCCGGCGCCGCCGACCTGCTGACGTTCCGCGCCGCGCGCGCCATCGCCGAGGCGGACGTCGTGATCTGGGCGGCCAGCCTGGTGCAGGCCGAGGTCCTCGACCACGCGCGGGAGGGGGCGGAGATCCTGGATTCCGCGACGATGTCCCTGGAGGACGTCGTCGCCGTGTACGAGCGGGCCGCGGTGCGGGGGCTGCGGGTGGCCCGGATCCACTCCGGCGACCCGGCGCTCTGGGGCGGCACGCAGGAGCAGGTCGACCGGTGTGCCGCCATCGGGATCGAGACGGAGGTCGTGCCCGGCGTCTCCTCCTTCTCCGCGGTCGCCGCGCTCGCTCAGCGCGAGCTGACGATCCCCGAGGTCGCGCAGTCCGTGATCCTCACCAGGCTCGGCGGCGGCAAGACGCCGATGCCGCCCGGGGAGGAGGTGCGGGAGTTCGCCCGGCACGGGACGACGATGGCGTTGTTCCTGTCCGCCGCGCGCAGCGGGCAGCTCGTACGGGAGTTGCTGGAGGGCGGCTATCCGACGTCCACGCCGGTCGTGGTCGCCTACCAGGCGACCTGGCCCGAGGAACTGGTCGTCAGGTGCACGATCGGCACCCTGGAGGAGACCGTCAAGGAGCACAAGCTGTGGAAGCACACGCTGTTCCTGGTCGGTCCGGCGCTCGACGCGAGCGGCACCCGCTCGCACCTCTACCACCCCGGTCACTTCCACGGCTTCCGCAAGGCCGACCCGCAGGCGCGCGCGGAGCTGCGCGCGGCACGGAAGAGCGGTTCGTCGTGATCACCGTCGTCGGTACCGGGACGGGGGCGCCGTTGCCCCCGGACGCCGAGGCCGCGCTCGCCGGGGCCGGGCTGGTGGTGGGCGCCCGCCGTCATCTGGTGGCGGCACGGCTGCCGGACGCGGTGGAGCGGATCGTCCTCGGGCCGCTGGCACCCGCGCTGGACGCGATCGAGCAGTACGTGGAGAAACGCTCCGCGGAGCGGGCGGCGGGGTCCGCGCGGCCGGACGGGGCGGGTTCGGACGGCGCGCACGGCAACGGGGTCGTGGTGCTCGCCTCCGGCGACCCGGGGTTCTTCGGGATCGTGCGGGCGCTGGCCGGACGGTTCGGGCCGGACCTGCTGGACGTGCACCCCGGAGTCTCGTCCGTCGCGACCGCGTTCGCGCGGCTCGGAGTGCCGTGGGACGACGCGGTGGTGGTGAGCGCGCACGGACGTGATCTGCGCACCGCGGTGAACGTGTGCCGCGCCCATCCGAAGGTGGCCGTGCTGACCGGCCCGGGCTCCGGGCCGGCCGAGCTGGGCGCGGCTCTCGCGCACCGCTGCGGGACACGTGTCCTGGTCGTGGCGAGCGCCCTCGGCAACCCCGGCCGCGAACGCGTGGAGCGGGTGACGCCCGCCGAGGCCGCCGCCCGTGACTGGGGGACGGCGGTGAGCCTCGTGCTGTGCCTGGACGAGGCGCGCGCCCTCGGCCCGGTGCGGACCGTCGCCGGGCCCCGCCCGGGGCCGGACCGATGGGCCCTGGACGAGCGCGAGTTCACCCATCGCGACTCGATGATCAGCAAGTTCGAGGTGCGCGCGCTCGCGCTGGCCCGGCTCGGTCCGCGCCCGGGCGACCTGGTCTGGGACGTCGGCGCGGGCTCCGGGTCCGTCGCCGTCGAGTGCGCGCGGTTCGGCGCCGCGGTCGCCGCGGTCGAGAAGACCGTGGACGGGGTCGAGCGGATCCGCGCCAACGCCGAGGCGCACGGCGTGGACGTACGCGTCGTGCACGGGGCGGCGCCGACGGTGCTGTCCGACCTGGACGATCCGGACGCCGTGTTCATCGGCGGCGGCGGACGTGAACTGCCCGCCATCGTCACGGCCTGCGCGCGGCGGGCCCGGCGTGCGGTGGTGGTGGCCATGGCCGCGCTGGACCGGGTGCCGGCGGCCCGCGACGCGCTCGTCGCCGCCGGGTTCGACTGCGACGGCGTGCTGTTGCAGTCGTCCCGGCTGGCGCCGCTGCCCGGCGGTGTCGACCGGCTCGCCGCCACCAACCCCGTCTTCCTGCTGTGGGGTGTCAGGCCCCCGGCCCGTATCGAAGGAGTCCCCCAGTGATCGGCCTGATTTCCGCCACGGCGGCCGGCGCGGCGGCACGTGACCGGCTGGCCGCGGCCTGGCCCTCCCGTACGCGGGTGTACGACGGGTCCGTCGCCGACGCCGTGCGGCGCGCGTTCGCGGAGTGCGACCAGCTCGTGTGCTTCCTCGCCACCGGCGCGGTCGTACGGCTCGTCGCACCGCTGCTGGGCGACAAGACGTCGGACCCGGGGATCGTGTGCGTCGACGAGGCGGGGCGCTTCGCGGTGTCGCTGGTCGGCGGTCACGGCGGCGGGGCGAACGAACTCGCCCGCGAGGTCGGCGAGGTGCTCGGCGCCGCGCCCGTGGTGACCACGGCGACCGACGCGGTGGGCGTGCCCGGTCTGGACACCCTCGGCTTCCCCGTGGAGGGGGACGTCGCCGGTGTCACCCGCGCCCTGCTGGACGGTGAACCCGTCGGGCTGTCGGCCGAGCTGGCGTGGCCGCTGCCCCCGCTGCCGGTCACGGACGAGGGCGTGTGCACGATCCGGGTCACCGACCGGCTCGTGCCGGCCGCCGACCGGGAGGTCGTGCTGCGTCCGCCGTCCCTCGTCGTGGGCGTCGGCGCGTCCAGCGGCGCGCCCGTCGACGAGGTGCTGGGGCTCGTCGAGGACGCCCTGCGGGAGGCCGGGCTGTCCGTGCGGTCGGTGGGCGAACTCGCCACCGTGGACGCCAAGGCGGGTGAGCCCGGCATCGTCGGGGCCGCCGAGCGCCTCGGGGTGCCGCTGGTGACGTACGCCGCGGACGAACTGGCGCGCGTGGACGTGCCGAACCCGTCGGGCGCACCGCTCGCCGCCGTCGGCACCCCCTCGGTGGCGGAGGCCGCCGCCCTCGTCGGCGGTGGCGAACTCCTCGTCCCCAAGCGCAAGTCGGAGCGCGCGGACGGGCGGCCCGCGATGGCGACCTGCGCGGTCGTGCGGCGGGTGGCCCGCGGCCGGCTCGCGGTCGTCGGTCTCGGACCGGGCGCCCGCGACCTGCTCACCCCGCGCGCCAAGGAGGAACTGCGGCGTGCGTCGGTGCTCGTCGGGCTCGACCAGTACGTCGACCAGATCCGCGATCTGCTGCGCCCGGGCACCCGGGTCCTGGAGTCGGGGCTGGGCGCGGAGGAGGAGCGGGCGCGGACCGCGGTGGCCGAGGCCCGGCGCGGGCAGGCCGTCGCCCTGATCGGCAGCGGCGACGCGGGCGTGTACGCGATGGCGTCGCCCGCGCTGGCCGAGGCGTCCGACGACATCGACGTGGTCGGGGTGCCCGGGGTGACGGCGGCGCTGGCTGCGGGAGCGATCCTCGGTGCCCCGCTCGGCCACGACCACGTGTCGATCAGCCTCTCCGACCTGCACACGCCCTGGGAGGTGATCGAGCGCCGGGTGCGGGCCGCCGCCGAGGCCGACATCGTGGTGACCTTCTACAACCCCCGTAGCCGGGGCCGCGACTGGCAGCTCCCGAAGGCGCTGGCGATCCTCGCCGAGCACCGGGAGCCGCGGACACCGGTGGGTGTCGTGCGCAACGCGTCGCGTCCGGACGAGTCGAGCCGGCTCACCAGCCTCTCGGCGCTCGACCCGGCGACGGTGGACATGATGACCGTGGTCACCGTGGGGAACACGGCGACCCGTGACATCGCCGGGCGCATGGTGACGCCGCGCGGCTACCGCTGGCAGGAGACGGCCGGATGAGCCCGCGCTCCCCGCGGGCGCGGGCCCCGCACACCGACGGACCGGCCCGTCCGGCGCGGCCCGTCGGGCGGGCGTCCGGCCGGTGGCCCCGCACCCTCCGGCCCGGCGTCCCCGCATCCGAACCGCACGGCGCGAGCGGCCCGACCGCCGTCCGCACCGTGTCCGGCGGGCTCCGGCCGGCGGTCACCGCCGCAGCCGGCGTCCCGCCGTACCACTCCGTTCCACAGGCCGCCGAGGCTTCACAATCCGCCAAGGAGACATCGTGACCACCCCTGCCCCCGCCCTGCTCATCGCCGGACACGGCACCCGGGACGAGGCCGGAGCCGAGGCCTTTCGCGACTTCGTACGGGAGTTGGGCCGCCGCCACCCCGACCTGCCCGTCGCGGGCGGGTTCATCGAGCTGTCGCCGCCGCCGCTCGGCGAGGCCGTCGCCGAGCTCGTCGGACGGGGCGTGCGACGCTTCGCGGCCGTACCGCTGATGCTGGTGTCCGCCGGGCACGCCAAGGGCGACATCCCGGCGGCGCTCGCCCGCGAGAAGGAGCGGCACCCCGGCATCTCGTACACGTACGGGCGTCCGCTGGGCCCGCACCCGTCGCTGCTCGCCGTCCTGGAACGGCGGCTCGACGAGGCGCTCGGCGGGACGGCGCGGACGCCCGAGGACCGTGCCGACGTGACCGTGCTGCTCGTGGGCCGCGGTTCCACCGACCCGGACGCCAACGCCGAGGTGCACAAGGCGGCCCGGCTGCTGTGGGAGGGCCGCGGCTACGCGGGGGTCGAGACGGCGTTCGTGTCGCTGGCGGCGCCGGACGTGCCGTCCGGCCTCGACCGGTGCGTGAAGCTGGGCGCCCGCCGGATCGTCGTGCTCCCCTACTTCCTGTTCACCGGCATCCTCCCCGACCGGGTGCGGCAGCAGACCGAGGGCTGGGCCGCAGCGCACCCGGACGTCGAGGTGCGCTCCGCCGATGTCATCGGCCCCGAGCCGGAGTTGCTCGACCTCGTCATGGAGCGGTACGAGGAGGCCGTCAGGGGCGATCTGCGGATGAACTGCGACTCCTGCGTGTACCGGATCGCGATGCCCGGGTTCGAGGACAAGGTGGGGCTCCCCCAGCAGCCGCACTTCCACCCGGACGACGACGGTCACCACCACGGACACCACCACGGCGGCCACTCGCACCCCCACTCGCATGCCCACTGACGGCGGGCACGGGAGCGGTGCGGGCCGCGCGGACGCGCCCGGGTCGGACGCTCCGACCACGGGCGACGGCGGCCACGACCTGCGTCACCACGGTGACGCCGAGGTGCGCGACGACGGCTCCGCGCTCACCGATCTCGCCGTGAACGTCCGCGCCGGCACGCCTCCCCCGTGGCTGCGCGAGCGGATCGCCGCGTCGCTGACCGGGCTGGCCGCCTACCCGGACGGGCGGCCGGCGCGGGCGGCGGTGGCCGCGCGGCACGGGCTCCCGGTGGAGCGGGTGCTGCTGACCGCCGGGGCCGCCGAGGCGTTCGTGCTGCTCGCGCGCGCCCTGAAGGTGCGCCGGCCGGTGGTCGTGCATCCCCAGTTCACGGAGCCGGAGGCCGCGTTGCGGGACGCCGGGCACACCGTCGACCGGGTCCTGCTGCGGGCCGAGGACGGTTTCCGGCTGGATCCCGCGGCCGTGCCCGAGGACGCGGACCTCGTCGTGATCGGCAATCCGACCAACCCGACCTCGGTGCTCCACCCGGCCGCGTCGATCGCGCGGCTCGCCAGGCCCGGGCGGGTGCTGGTCGTCGACGAGGCGTTCATGGACGCGGTGCCCGGGGAGCGGGAGTCGCTGGCCGGCCGCACGGACGTCCCCGGGCTCGTCGTGCTGCGCAGTCTCACGAAGACGTGGGGACTGGCCGGGCTGCGCGTCGGGTACGTGCTCGCCGATCCCGGGACGGTCGAGGAGCTGGAGCGGGCCCAGCCGCTGTGGCCCGTGTCCACGCCCGCGCTCGCCGCCACCGAGGCCTGCGTGTCCTCCCAGGCGCTCGCGGAGGCCGCGCACGCGGCGCACCGGGTCGCCGCGGACCGGGCCCATCTCGTGGCCGGGCTCCGGGAGTTCGCCTCCGACGGGCTGTATGTCGTGGAGCCGTCGGAGGGGCCGTTCGTGCTGGTCCGTCTTCCGCGGGCGGCCGCGGTGCGCCGCCATCTGCGCGCCCTCGGGTTCGCGGTACGGCGCGGCGACACGTTTCCCGGGCTCGACGAGGACTGGCTCCGGATCGCCGTCCGGGACCGGGCGACGGTCAACCTGCTGCTCCAGGCCGTCGATCGCGCGATCACGCTGTCGCGGGACTGAGGGGTCTTCGCCCCCGGGTCCCGCGACGCCGGTGCCGGACGGGCCGGGATGCCCGCCCGGCACCCGGGGACGGGGCCGTTCCGGCCGACGCGGCTCCTCGGCGGGGCCGCCCCGGCGGCCTCAGCCCCGGCGGCGGCGGGCCAGGACCACCACTCCGGCGCCCGTGGCGAGGAGCGCCGCCGCCCCGGCGGCGATGTACGGAGTCGTCGAACTTCCCCCGGTCTCCGCGAGGTTCGCCTCCGCGGGCGCGCCCTGCGGCTTCACGTCGGCCGCCGGGTCGGCCGGCTCGGCCGGCGCCGACGGAGCCTCGCAGGTCGCGCCCGCGAGGGTCAGGGTGCCCTCGACCTCGGCCACGTTCAGCTTCAACGGGTTGATGGAGATCTTGAGTTCGAGGGCGGAGGCGGCGGCCGTGCGGGTCGTCGTCCGCGTCTTGGACAGGTCGAGGCGGACCTCGCCGACGCCGGGCACCTTGACCTCCGTCGGCCCGCCCGCCGAGAGCGTCACCTTCTTGCCGAGCACGGTGACCGATCCGAGCAGGTTCGCGGTGGCGACCGGCTTCTTCCCCGCCTCGCACGTCGCTTTCGACGTCACCTGCTCGACCTCGATGACCGAGAGCAGGGGCAGTCCGGGGACATGGACCGCCGCGTGCGCGAGGCTGGTGGAGCCTTCGGCCTTGTCCGCGGACACGGTGGCCTTGGCGGTGGCGACGTCGGCGCGCAGCACGCTGAACGGGCGTCCTCCGTCGACCCCGTCCAACTGGGCGGTGAGCGCGGTCTTCTGCGCGCTCTGCGGTGCCTGCACCTCGTTGAGGGAGACCGCGAGCGGGACGTCCACGGTCTTGTTGAGCAGGGAGACGTCGAGTCCGGTGCGGAGCACGACGGCGCTCGCGCGACCGTGGTCGGTGGTCGCGTGGGCGGTGCCCGCGCCGGCCAGCGCCGCGGGACCGGCGGCGAGGGCGGTGGCGGCCGCGGTGGCGGCGAGACGGCGTGCGGGCAGGCGGAAGCTGTTGGTGTTCACGGGTGGGACCCCCTGGGAGAAAAGCTCGGGACCCGGAAAGAATTGCGCACTGAGAGTGAACAGTCAGCGACCTTCCGCCACTTCACTCCAACGTGGGAATTCCGTGAACACATTCGATTCTCCCGGCACGCCTGTTCCCCACCGTCACCCGGACCACCCCGCGGAGACGAAAGCACCGGTCGGAGCGCCGGAGCGCACGCAGGAGTGCACAACGAGCGGCCCGCCCCGCTCGTCACCGTCAGTCAACGGACGGAGTGCCGGCCGACGGGCATGTGCCGGCCGGCCCGGCTCGGCGTGCGGGCGCCGGTCCACACGCTGGGCACGCGGGCGCCGGCCGAGCCGGTCGACCGGGGTCGGCCCGAGGGCGCCGGGTCAGCCGACGACCCGCCCGTTCAGGACCACCCGCCGCGGAGCGGCGAGGACCCGGACGTCCTCGCGGGGGTCGCCCTCGTAGACCACGAGGTCCGCGGGCGCTCCCTCGTCGAGGCCGGGCCGCCCGAGCCAGCGCCGGGCGCCCCACGTGGTGGCGGAGAGGGCCTCCACGGGCGGGATGCCCGCGGTGACGAGTTCGGCGACCTCCGCCGCGACGAGCCCGTGCGCGAGGGTGCCGCCCGCGTCGGTGCCCACGTACACGGGGATCCCGGCGTCGTAGGCGGCGCGCACGGTGTCGTGACGCCGTGCGTGCAGCTGTCGCATGTGGGCCGCCCAGCGTGGGTACTTGGCCTCGCCGCCGGCCGCCAGGCGCGGGAAGACGGCGATGTTCACGAGGGTCGGCACGATGGCGACGCCGCGCTCGGCGAACAGCGGGACGGTGTCCTCGGTCAGCCCGGTCGCGTGCTCGACGCAGTCGATGCCCGCCTCGACGAGGTCCCGGAGCGAGTCCTCCGCGAAGCAGTGTGCGGTGACCCGCGCGCCCAGCCGGTGCGCCTCGGCGATCGCGGCCTCGACGGCGTCGCGCGGCCAGCAGGCGCTCAGGTCGCCGGTGCCCCGGTCGATCCAGTCCCCCACCAGCTTGACCCAGCCGTCGCCGCGCCGGGCCTCCCGGGCGACGTACGCGACGAGGTCCTCGGGTTCGATCTCGTGGGCGTAGTTGCGGATGTAGCGGCGGGTGCGGGCGATGTGACGGCCCGCACGGATGATCTTCGGGAGGTCCTCGCGGTCGTCGATCCAGCGGGTGTCGGACGGCGAGCCCGCGTCCCGGACGAGGAGGGTGCCGGCCTCACGGTCGGTGAGGGCCTGCTTCTCGGCGACGTCCGGCTCGACGGGGCCGTGCGCGTCGAGGCCGACGTGGCAGTGCGCGTCCACCAGGCCGGGCAGCGCCCAGCCCTCGACGGTGCGGACGTCACGGGCTCCCGCCGGGCGCTCGTACGTGACCCTGCCGCCGACGACCCAGAGGTCGTCCCGGACGTCGTCGGGCCCGACGAGCACCCGCCCCTTCACGTGCAGCACCGCGCGATCGCTCATGCACCGCACCTTAGTTCGTGCCGTACGGGCGGGCGCTACGAGCCCTTTTCGGCCGCGTCCGGCGCCTCCTCCTCGACGTCCGCCATCGCGGGGTCGAGGAGCCGGGACAGGAAGTGGCGGGTGCGTTCGTGGCTCGGGGCACCGATGACCTGGGCCGGGGTGCCGTCCTCGACGATCACGCCGCCGTCCATGAACACGACCCGGTCGGCCACCTCGCGGGCGAACGTCATCTCGTGGGTGACGACCATCATGGTCATGCCCTCGTCGGCGAGCATCCGCATGACGGCGAGCACGTCGCCGACGAGCTCGGGGTCGAGTGCCGAGGTCGGCTCGTCGAAGAGCATCACCTCGGGACCCATGGCGAGCGCGCGGGCGATGGCCACGCGCTGCTGCTGGCCGCCGGACAGCGAGGAGGGGTAGGCGTCCGCCTTCTCGGCCAGGCCCACGCGGTCCAGGTTGGCCGCCGCGATCCGGGCGGCCTCGGCCTTGTCCCGCCTCAGCACCCGCCGCTGCGGCAGCGTGAGGTTCTCGGTCACCGAGAGATGCGGGAAGAGGTTGAACTGCTGGAAGACCATGCCGATCCGGCGGCGTACGGCGTCGATGTCGACGTCGGGGTCGGTGACCTCGGTGCCGCCGACGAAGACCTGGCCCTTGGTGGGCTCCTCCAGCAGGTTGACGCAGCGCAGCAGCGTCGACTTGCCGGAGCCGGACGGACCGATCACGCAGACGACCTCGCCCTGGCGGATCTCCAGGTCGATGCCGCGCAGCACCTCGTTGTCACCGAAGGACTTGTGCAGGTCGCGGACCTGGATCTCCGGGGTACCGCTTGCACTCATCGGGTGGCCTCCCCCGCCTTGGCCTCAAGACGCCGTACGACGAATCCGAGCGGCACGGTCACCAGCAGGTAGCACAGGCCCGCCACCAGAATCGGTGTGGAGTTGGCGGTCTGGCTTGCCAGGTCGCGCCCGAACTTGGTCAGTTCGCGCTCCTCCAGCGTGACGCCGAGGAACAGCACCAGGGAGGAGTCCTTGAACAGCAGGACCAGTTCGTTGGTGAGCGGCGGGATCACGATGCGGAACGCCTGCGGGATGACGATCGAGACCATGGCCCGCGCGTGCGAGAAGCCGAGGGAACGGGCCGCTTCCATCTGTCCCTTGGGGACCGCCTGGATGCCGGCGCGGATCGTCTCGGCCATGTACGCGGCCGAGACCAGGCCGAGCGCGAGCGCGACCTTGCCGTAGGTGCCGCCGGGGATCTCCGTGCCCGGGAAGGCCAGCGGCACCGCGACGCCGACGAAGACGAAGATCAGCAGGGCGGGCAGGCCGCGGAAGATCTCGATGTAGATGCCGGCGACCCAGCGGTAGGGGCCCACCGGGGAGAGCCGCATCAGGGCGATGACCATGCCGAGCACGAGGCCGACGACGAAGCCGGACATCGTGTAGAGCACGGTGTTCTTCAGCGCCAGCGTGATGACGTCCGGGAACATCTGCTGGACCAGGTCCCACTGGGCGAACTGGTTCTTCAGACGTGCCCAGTCCGCCGTGGCCGCGAAGAGGGCCACGGCGGCGATGAAGACCGCGTACTGGACGCCGCGCGACAGCGCGCGCTTCTGCCGGCGGGTCAGGCCGGACCTGCGGGGCTGGACCTGTGTGTCGGCACCGCTCATGAGGCGGACGGGGAGGCGGTCGCCGCGGACGCGTCGTACGGGCCGATCCACTTCTCGTAGAGCTTCTTGTACGTGCCGTCGGCCTTCGCGTCCTTGATCGCCTTGTTGATGGCGTCGACGAGCTTGGTGTTGCCCTTCTTCACCGTGAAGCCGTACTGCTCACCGGTGTTCAGGTTGTCGACGACCTTGAAGGCGTCGGCGGTGGCCTTGTCCTTCAGCCAGCCCTGCACGACCGGATAGTCGATGACGACGGCCTGGACCTGGCCGGTGCGCAGGCCGTTGATGACGGCGTCGGAGGACTCGAAGGAGACCGGGTCGAAGCCCTGCTTCTTCGCGTACTCCTCGCCCGTGGTCTGCGCCTGGGCGCCCAGCTTCTTGCCCTTGGCCTTCACGTCGGCGAGCGAGTCGATGCCGCTCTTCTTGTCGACGAGGACGGCCTGGGTGGCGTCGAAGTACGGGTCGGAGAAGTCGACGTTCTTCTTGCGCTCCTCGGTGATCGTCATGCCGGCCGCCGCGAGGTCGCACTGGCCGGAGTTGAGGAACGCGCCCGTCTTGAAGTTCTCGAAGGGGGTGTCGACGATGGTCTGCTTCACACCCAGATCCTTGGCGACCAGGTCGATCAGCGACACGTCGAAGCCCTGCACCTTGCCGTCGATCTCCGACTGGAAGGGCGGGTACGGGAGGTGGGTGCAGGTCGTGAGCTTGCCCGCCTTGACGACGGGGACGCCCTTGGCGGTGCCGCCGTCCTTGCCGTCCGAGGAACAACCGGCCACGAGCAGCAGCCCGGCCGTGGCAGTGGTGGCGGCCAGAATGCGCGTCCGGCGTCCGAGGACCGAGTTCACGGGGGACCTCCTGTGGGGGAACTGTGGGTTCCGATTATAAGGAAAGGTTTGGGTTGCTCAAATCAATCCGATGGTCACGCGGCCGTCCGGCCTCGGATCCCGCGCCCGCGGAGGGCCGCCCGGCCTCCCGTCCCGAGCCCCGCGCAGGCGGCGACGGGTGGTCCGGCCGTCGGGGAGACCTCCGGTTACGCTCACGGACGAGTCCCCCCGCGCACCCGCACGGGAGGCACGCACCCGCGTACCGGACCCGTGAGCGAAGAGAGCACCGCCGTGACCCACCCCTTCCTGGACCTGGCGCCGCTGAGCGCCGCGCACTTCGCCTCGATCGAGGACCGCGTGGCCGGGCTGCTCTCCACCGAGCAGGACGTCGTGATCATGCAGGGCGAGGCGCTGCTCCCACTGGAGGGGGCCATCCGCGCGACGGCCGGTCCCGGCACGACCGCGCTCAACGTGATCACCGGTCCGTACGGGCAGACCTTCGGCGACTGGCTGCGGGACTGCGGCGCGACCGTGATCGACCTGGCGGTGCCGTTCCACACGGCGGTCACCGCCGAGCAGATCCGCGAGGCCTTCGCCGAGCACCCGTCGATCGACTTCGTCTCGCTCGTGCACGCGGAGGCGGCCACCGGCAACACCAACCCCGTCGCGGAGATCGGGGAGGTCGTCCGGGAGCACGGCGCCCTGTTCTATCTGGACGCGGTCGCGTCGATCGGCGCCGAGCCGGTGCTGCCGGACACCTGGGGCGTCGACCTGTGCGTGATCGGGGCGCAGAAGGCGATGGGCGGCCCCGCGGGTGTGTCGGCGGTCTCGGTGAGCGAGCGGGCGTGGGCACGGATGGCCGCCAACCCGGCGGCGCCGCGCCGGTCGTACCTGTCGCTGCTGGACTGGAAGCAGCGATGGGTCGACGGTGGCCGCAAGGCGCTGCTGCACGCGCCGGCGCAGCTGGAGATGCTGGCGCTGGAGGCCTGTGTCGAGCGCATCGAGAGCGAAGGACTGGGCGCGGTGATGGACCGCCACACCTCGGCCGCGGCGGCGACCCGGGCCGGGGCGCTCGCCCTGGGCGGCGGCCTGGAGCCGTACGTGTACGCGGCCTCCGACGCGGCGCCGGTCGCCACCACGCTGCGGGTGCCCGCGGGGGCCGACGCGTCCGCACTGGTCGCGAAGGCGCTGGCCGCCGACCCGGTGCTGCCGCTGGTCGCGGGCGGGGGTGCGCTCGCCCAGGAGATGATCCGGGTGAACCATTACGGGCCCGACGCGACGCGGGGCGTCGTCCACTCCAGCCTCGCGGGACTGGGGGCCGCGCTGGCCGAGTCCGGCTTCCCGGTGGATCTGGAGGCGGCACGCCGGGCCGTGGCGCAGGTCTGGGACTGAGCTCCCGCCGGTTCCCCGGCGTCCGGTGGAGCACCTCCGCCGGACGCCGTCCTGCCCGAAGCGACCCGCGGTTCTCCGGGGCGACGCCGGGAACGCGTCGGACGGAACACTCTCCGAAAAGAATTTCAGGACCACTCCGTCCGCTTATCCATATATTAATCAAGCGCAGCTTCCCGTATTCTTCTGCCCGCTTTTCCCGGCCCTAAACGCAAAGATTTCGCGAACGCCGACCGACGTAATTCGGGCAGGTCTCCCACTCATTACGCGCCTGTGACGCACTCCACAACGCATCCCTTTTGTGCGGTATTTTCCGGACAGAACTGCATCTAACGCCGCCTTTTCGCGCGCTCACCCGCGGGCGCGTGATAACACACAGGCACGCCTCCCGTAACCCCTCGCGGCGATGCAATTTCAGCTTTCCCTCGGTAAATTCAATTCGCATGACCGCCGCACAAGCAGACCTGCAAGCGGAATTCCGAGAAATGCCGGAGGGCCTTCGGATCGACCGTCCCGAGGTGGTCGACGGGGCCGCGCTCTGGCATCTCGCCAAGAACTCCGGAACCCTCGACCTGAACTCCTCGTACAGCTATCTCCTCTGGTGCCGTGACTTCGCCCGCACGTCCGCGGTGGCACGCGACGCGCAAGGGACGCCGGTCGGCTTCGTCACCGGGTACGTCCGCCCCGAGCGCCCCCGCACCCTGTTCATCTGGCAGGTGGCCGTCGACGAGGCGCATCGCGGACGCGGACTGGCCGCGGCCCTGCTCGACGGCCTGACCGCCCGGCTCGCCGAGGAGAGCACCCAGGCGCCGACCGCCCTGGAGACCACCATCACGCCCGGCAACACCGCCTCCGAGCGCCTGTTCGCGTCGTACGCCCGACGCCACGGCGCGAGCGTCGAGCGCGAAGTGCTGTTCGGGACGGCCCACTTCCCCGACGGACCGCACGAGCCGGAAGTGCTGCACCGCATCGGCCCGCTCTCCCTGTGACCCGCGCCGACCTCCCCCCGAGACTTCGCCGATCCCCCTCCCCCCACGTTCCGAGGAGCGATTCGCTGTGACCATCACCCAGCCCGACCTGAGCGTCTTCGAGACCCTGGAGTCCGAGGTGCGCAGCTACTGCCGCGGCTGGCCCACCGTCTTCGACCGGGCCCGGGGCAGCCGGATGTACGACGAGGACGGCCACGAGTACCTCGACTTCTTCGCCGGCGCGGGATCCCTGAACTACGGCCACAACAACCCCGTACTGAAACGGGCGTTGATCGACTACCTGGAGCGCGACGGCGTCACGCACGGCCTCGACATGTCGACGACGGCCAAGCGCGGCTTCCTGGAGACCTTCCAGAACCTGATCCTGCGCCCGCGCGACCTGCCGTACAAGGTCATGTTCCCCGGGCCGACGGGCACCAACGCCGTGGAGTCCGCGCTGAAGCTGGCGCGGAAGGTGAAGGGGCGCGAGGCCATCGTGTCCTTCACCAACGCCTTCCACGGCATGTCCCTCGGGTCACTCGCCGTGACCGGCAACGCGTTCAAGCGGGCCGGCGCGGGCATCCCGCTCGTGCACGGCACCCCGATGCCCTTCGACAACTACTTCGACGGCCAGGTTCCGGACTTCCTGTGGTTCGAGCGGCTCCTGGAGGACCAGGGCTCCGGCCTCAACCAGCCCGCCGCGGTGATCGTCGAGACCGTGCAGGGCGAGGGCGGCATCAACGTCGCGCGCCCCGAGTGGCTGCGCGCCCTCGCCGACCTCTGCGCCCGCCGCGACATGCTGCTCATCGTGGACGACATCCAGATGGGCTGCGGCCGCACCGGCGCCTTCTTCTCCTTCGAGGAGGCGGGGGTCGTGCCCGACATCGTCACCGTCTCGAAGTCCATCAGCGGATACGGCCTGCCCATGTCCCTGTGCCTGTTCAAGCCCGAGCTGGACATCTGGGAGCCGGGCGAGCACAACGGCACCTTCCGCGGCAACAACCCGGCGTTCGTCACCGCCGCCGCGGCCCTGGAGACGTACTGGACCGACGGCTCCGCCATGGAGAAGCAGACCCGCGCCCGCGGCGAGCAGATCGAGCAGGCGCTCATCTCCATCACCGAGGAGAACCTGGCCGACGTCAAGGAGTACCGGGGCCGGGGACTCGTGTGGGGCCTGGAGTTCAAGGACAAGGCGCGTGCGGGCCGCGTCGCGCAGCGCGCCTTCGAACTCGGGCTGCTCATCGAGACGTCCGGTCCGGAGAGCGAGGTCGTCAAACTCCTCCCGGCGCTCACCATCACCTCCGGCGAGCTGGACGAGGGGCTGCGCACCCTCGCCCGCGCCGTCCACGAGACGGCCGCCTGACCGCGTACGGCAGCCGTACGACGCGCCCGCGTCCGCCGTACGCCCCCGCGTACGGCGGACGTGCGCAGCCCGCATCAGCAGAGCAGAAAGGCAGCAACGCACCGTGATCGTCCGATCGTTCAAGGACATCGAGGGAACCGACCGTCATGTGAAGGCGAAGTCCGGCACCTGGGAGAGCAAGCGCATCGTGCTCGCCAAGGAGCGGGTCGGCTTCTCCCTCCACGAGACGACTCTCTACGCGGGTACCGAGACGTCGATGTGGTACGCGAACCACATCGAGGCCGTGCTCTGCGTGGAGGGCGAGGCCGAACTGACCAACGACGAGACCGGCGAGAAGCACTGGATCACCCCGGGGACCATGTATCTCCTGGACGGTCACGAGCGCCACACCATGCGCCCGAAGACCGACTTCCGGTGCGTCTGCGTCTTCAATCCGCCCGTCACCGGACGGGAGGACCACGACGAGAACGGCGTCTACCCGCTGATCACCGAGGAGGTGTGAGACAGATGACCACCGTCGCCGAAGTCACCGATCTTTACCCCAGCCGCGGCGCCACGGAGGTGTCCGTACCCCGCAAGGACCCGGTCGTGTGGAGCGCGCCGGGCGAGCCCGGCCCGATCACGATGCACGAGCTCCAGTGCTACGAGCGCGACGGCTTCCTGCCCGTCGGCGACCTGCTCGCCGACGACGAGGTCGCCGTCTACCGGCAGGAGCTGGAGCGCCTGGTCGCCGATCCGGCGATCCGTGCCGACGAGCGGTCCATCGTGGAGCCGGCGTCCCAGGAGATCCGCTCCGTCTTCGAGGTGCACCGCATCAGCGAGGTCTTCGCCCGGCTCGTGCGCGACGAGCGCGTGGTCGGACGGGCCCGCCAGATCCTCGGCTCGGACGTGTACGTCCACCAGTCGCGGATCAACGTGAAGCCGGGCTTCGGGGCCAGCGGCTTCTACTGGCACTCGGACTTCGAGACGTGGCACGCCGAGGACGGTCTGCCGAACATGCGGACGGTGTCCGTGTCGATCGCGCTGACCGAGAACCACGACACCAACGGCGGACTCATGATCATGCCGGGGTCGCACAAGACGTTCCTCGGGTGCGCGGGGGCCACGCCGAAGGACAACTACAAGAAGTCGCTGCAGATGCAGGACGCGGGCACGCCGTCCGACGAGGCGCTCACCCGTTTCGCCTCGCGGCACGGCATCAAGCTGTTCACCGGCAGGGCCGGTTCGGCGACCTGGTTCGACTGCAACTGCATGCACGGCTCGGGCGACAACATCACCCCGTTCCCGCGCAGCAACGTCTTCATCGTGTTCAACAGCGTGGAGAACGCGGCGGTGGAGCCGTTCGCGGCGCCGGTGCGCCGGCCCGAGTTCATCGGGGCACGGGACTTCACACCGGTGAAGTGACGTCCGCACGTGGCCGGTGCCTCCCGGGTGGGGAGGCACCGGCCACATGCGTGTGCGCGCAAGAACCGCCGCGGGCCCGGGAGTTGAAGCCCACCGGTAGGCCGGGGAGTTGGATGCGGGCCACCAGCGGTCCGGGTGCTACAGCCACGCCAGTGACGCGGCGCGCTCCAGCACGGCCGTGACGGCGGCGGCATCTCCCACCGCGCCCCGGGGCACCTCGCCGGGCGCGTACCGTCCGCCGATCAGCAGGCAGAAGTCGACCGGGTCCAGCACGAGTTCCGCGGCCACGGGCTCGTCCTCGGAGCCGAGCACCCACTGCGCGTCGCTCCCGCCGCCCGCCGGCGCGAACAGGACCGGCGCCGCCGTGGGGCCGAGCGCCCTGCCGAGGATGCGCACCGCCAGCCGGACGAGCTGCCACAAGTGGGGCTCGGGCGGCGGGGGCACGGCGAGCCCGAGGGCCCGCCCGATGTCGTCGGTGTGGATCCACGCCTCGAAGGCCCGCACGACGAAGTGGTCGGCCACGGGCAGCCGTACGCCCATCAGCGTGGTCGCGTGCCCTGCCCGCCCGGCGTCCGCCGCCTCCGGCGCGGCCAGCAGCGCGGCGGCCTGCGCGGACCAGACGGCGACGGTCTCGGCGGGGGGCCGGGCCCGCTGGTGCGCGATCACCTCGGCGGTCCGCGCGGCCCAGGCCGCTTCCCAACCCGCCTTCTCGGCGCCCCCGGGCCGGGGCACGCGCGGCACGAGCCCCAGCAGTCGCGCCAACGGCTCGTCCGCCGCGATCAGATGGGCGACCGTGTCCTGCACGTCCCAGTCGTGCACGACCGGGGTCGACCAGCGCCCCGGGACGTCCAGCTCCCGCAGCAGCGCCCCGAGCCCGGCGACGGCCGCCGCGTACGGAGCGGCGTGCGCGGCGACGCGGGGAGCGGCGGGGCGGGCGCGCCGGGCCGCGGCGAGCAGGGCGGGCGGGAGGCCGGCCGCCCCGTCCGGTCCGGCCGACCGGCCGTCCGGACCGTCCTCTCCCGTGGGCCGGCCCCGTCCTGCCGGTGCCTTGTCCCGGGTGCCCCGCGCCGCGCGGCCGGTCCCCGCTCCGTTCACCGGGCCGGTCGTCGGTCCGGTCGTCGGTCCGGAGGGTGTGGCGCGTGGGCCGTCCAGGAGCCGTACCGTCTCGCGCAGGCGTTCCGCCTCCGCCGCGCAGGACTCGCACGCGGCGAGGTGCCGGGGGACGGTCCTCTCGTCGGCGGGGGTCAGCGCGCCGACGGCCCAGGCCGCCAGCAGGTCCCGTACCGCCTCGTGCTCGCCGCTCATCGTCCACCGCCCTTCCGGGGCACGGCCGACGGGACGGCCGGGCCCCGCCCCGCTGGGGCCACGATACGCACGCCCGGCCCGGCCGGGACCGTCCGCGCCGCCATCACGCGCCCCTTTCCAGGGCCGGGTCCGGTGGATCGGCCAGTGACTCGGCGAGCTTGCGCAGGGCCGATCGCAGCCGGGTCTTCGCGGTGCCCTCCGGGATGCCCAGTTCCACCGCCGCCTGGCGGTAGGTGCGGCCCGCGAAGTAGGCGAGATGGACCACCTCCCGCTGGGGCAGCGGGAGTTCGGCGAGCGCACTGTGCAGCAGCAGGGCGCGCTCGCGGTCGACGACGGTCTCGTCGGGACCGGGCCCGGAGTCGGGGATGGCGTGCAGCGCGGAGTCGTCGGCGCGGGCGTCCTTGCGGTGCCGGGCCTCGCTGCGCACCCAGTCCACGGCCCTGCGATGGGCGAGCATGGACAGCCAGGTGCGCAGCGAGCCCCGGCGCGCGTCGAAGGCGTAGGGCCGGCTCCACAGGTGGGCGAAGACCTCCTGCGCCACGTCCTCGGCGGCGGCCTGACTGCGCGTGACGCGCAGGGCGACCCGCCGGACCAGCCCGCCGTAGGCGGCATACGCCTCGCCCAGCGCGGACTCGTCCCCGTACACCAGCCGCCGATGCAACTCGGCGTCGACGAGCGTAGGTTCCACCGGCACCACCACCTCGTGGTGCCCTTCCTAGCGCCCCGCCGGACCCCGCGCCAGGGGGCCGGGGCGGGCGCACGGGCGCTCAGCCGGACAGCACGTCCAGCAGCCGGTCGACGTCCGCGACCGTGTTGTACAGGTGGAAGGCCGCCCTCAGGTTGCCCGCGCGGTCGGAGACCTCGACCCCGGCACGGCTCAGATCGGGCTGCCGGTGGCCGAGCCCGGGAACGGAGACGATGGGCGAGCCAGGGGCCTCGACCGGTTGCCTGCCCAGGGTGAGCAGGCCCGCCCGGAAGCGGTCGGCGAGGGCGAGGTCGTGGGCGTGCACGCGCTCCACGCCCAGCTCCTCGACGAGTTCCAGCGACCGTCGCGCGCCCGCGTAGGAGAAGAGCGCGGGGCTCTCGTCGAACCGCCGTGCGGAGTGCGCCAGTTCCTCGACCGGGCCGTAGCAGCTGTCCCAGGGGGCCTCGCCCGCGACCCAGCCCGCGAACACCGGGGTGAGCCCGCCGAGGTCCTCCGGGACGACGAGGAAGGCCACGCCGCGCGGGCAGACGAGCCACTTGAAGGCGACGGAGGAGACGTAGTCGTGGGCGTCCGCCCGCAGGGGCAGCCATCCGGCCGCCTGGGACGCGTCGATGTACGTACGCGCCCCATGCGTCCGCGCCGCGTCGCGGATCGCCTCCAGGTCGGCGATCCGGCCGTCGGCGGACTGCGCGGCGCTGACGGCGACGAGCGCCGTGCCGGGACGGACGGACTCGGCGATCCGCTCCAGCGGTACGGAGCGGACCTTGAGGTCGCCGCGGATGTGGAAGGGCGTGACGACGGAGCTGAAGTCCGCCTCGGCGGTGAGGACTTCGGCGCCCGGCGGCAGTGAGGCGGCGATCAGGCCGCTGTACACGGCGACGGAGGCCCCGGCGGCCACCCGGCTCGCCGGGACCCCGACGAGCCGCGCGAACGACGCGCGGGCGGCCTCCACGTCGGCGAACATGTCGGAGGGCTGCCCGGCGGCGACGGACTCGACGGCGGCCCGCATGGCGGTCACCGTGCGGGCCGGCACGAGTCCGGTGCTCGCGGTGTTCAGATAGGTGTTCTTCGGGGCGAACTCGGCTCGGACGAGGGTCTCGAAGGTCTCCATGGGTCCACTCTGCGGCCCCGGGAACTCCCCGTCCATTGCGGATTTCTGCGTGGTTCTGCCAAGGAACCCTTATATGTCCGCCCCGACCTGCGGTTTTCAGTGCCCGGGCACTGCGCAGCCGTCGGGCCCGCAGGCCTCCGCGTCGGCGGAGCCCTGCTGGATCAGCTTCAGCGGCTCGCGCTCGCCCCACGCCTGGGTGAGCGCCTGGGTGAAGACCTCGGCGGGCTGGGCGCCGGAGACGCCGTACTTGCGGTCGAGGACGAAGAAGGGGACGCCGTTCGCGCCCAGCTCCGCCGCCTCGCGCTCGTCGGCACGGACGTCGTCGGCGTACGCGGCCGGGTCGGCGAGCACCGTGCGGGCGGCGTCGGCGTCGAGCCCGGCGGTGACGGCCAGCTCCACGAGCCGCTCGTCGTCGTCGAAGACCGTCCGCTCCTCCGCGAAGTTCGCCTTGTAGAGCAGGCCGATCAGCTCGTCCTGGCGGCCCTGCTCCTTGGCGAGGTGCAGCAGGCGGTGCATGTCGAAGGTGTTGCCGTGGTCGCGGCCCCGGGTGCGGTACTTCAGGCCCTCGGCGGCGGCCTGCGCGCCCAGGTTCTCCTCGCCGGCCTGCGCCTGCGCCTCGCTCATGCCGTACTTCTTGGTGAGCATCGTGAGCACGGGCTGGATGTCGCCCTTGGCACGGCCCGGGTCCAGCTCGAACGACCGGTGCACGACCTCGACGTCGTCGCGGTGCGGGAAGGCCTCCAGCGCCTTCTCGAAGCGGGCCTTGCCCACGTAGCACCACGGGCAGGCGATGTCGCTCCAGATCTCGACGCGCATGTCTCGGCTCTCTCCAGGTCGTGCGGGTACCGGTGGACCCTCGGGCGGGTCGGTGTGTGAACGTTCAAGCGGCTCGTTCTATTCCGTGCCGGCCGGTCCGCACCCCGGGCGTCGCGAGACCGCACCCCGGGCGTCGTGCGACCACTCCCCTGGCGTCGTGGGCTCGCTCCGCGAGGGCCGCCCGGTCACTTCCCCGGCGTCGGCACCGCGTACCGCAGGAAGAGGTGGTGGTCCCCCTCGGCCGGCGCGTTCTCCGGGTCGGGGACCCAGCCCTGGCGGGCGTAGAAGGCCTGCGCGCGCCGGTTGTCGACGTGCACGTCCAGGGTGGCCGTGCGCTTCCCGTCGGCGCTCCACTCCTCGACGCACGCCCTGTGCAGCTCGGTACCGGTCCCGGCCCGCCAGTGGTCGGGGTCCACATGGAACTGGAACAGCTTGACGGTGTCGGCCGCGGCGCCCTCGGCGGTGCGGAAGGAGGCGACTCCGGTGATCCGGCCGCCCTCGACGACGCAGAGCACGTGCCCGTCGGGCCGCTCGATGGCGCCGCGCCAGGCGGCGAGCCAGTCCGTGCTGTCCTGCGGTACGCCGTCCGGGTAGTAGGTGGCCCGCGCACGGGCGTGCAGTGCCGTGACGACGTCGGCCTCGGCGGGCAGCGCGGTTCTGATCACACGGCTCACACAGCTGACACGGTCTTCGATCATGCAGGCCAGGACGCTCCCGGTCAGGCCGCGGTTCCCAGCCTGCTGAACTGGGCGCGGTAGGCGCTCGGGGTGAGCCCGGTGCGCCGGACCAGGTGTCCACGCAGCGAGTCGGCCGTGCCCAGGCCGCTGGCGCGGGCCACCTGGTCCATGGGAAGGGCGGTCGTCTCCAGGAGTTCCTTGGCCCGTTCGGTGCGCTGATGCAGGAGCCACTGCAAGGGGCTCACTCCGCTCTCCGCGTGGAAGCGGCGGGTGAGCGTGCGCACGCTCACGCCCGCGTGCCGGGCGAGGTCGGTGAGTGTGAGCGGCTTGTCGAGGTTGCGCATCGCCCAGCCCCGGGTGTCGGCGCAGGCCTCGCCGCGCTCGGGCGGCAGCGGGGTCTGGGTGAACTGGGTCTGTCCGCCGGGCCGTACGGGGGCGACGAGGGCGAGCCGCGCCACCCGGTTGGCCACCGCGGCACCGTAGTCGGTGCGGATGATGTGCAGACAGAGGTCGATCCCGGCGGCGTATCCGGACGAGGTCATGATCCGGTCGTCCTGGACGTACAGAACGTCGCCCTTGAGGTCGAGGGCCGGGTAGCGCTCGCGCAACTCGTCCGCGAGTTGCCAGTACGTGGTGACGCTCCGGCCGTCGAGAAGTCCCGCCTCGGCGAGCACGAAGGCGCCGCTGCAGATGGAGGCTATCCGCTTGTCGGCGGCGTCCGCCTCGCGCACGGCGGCCACGGTGGCCGGATCGGGCGCGTACCGCCGCCCGGTGCCCGCGACGATCACCGTGTCCGCGTCGGCCACCGCGTCCAGGCCGCGTCCGACGTGCAGGTCGAGTCCGCCGGTGGTGGCGATCGGGCCCGGGCGCGGGGTGCACACGGCGAGTTCGTAGCCCGGCCGTCCGTCGACCTCGACCTTCCCGAAGAGGAGCTCGGGGATGGCGAGGTTGAACATCGACACGGGGGACGGGGCGATGACGGCGATGCGGTGCGGTGTCCCCTGCGTGACGGGCATGGCCAGAACCTCCGGACGTATGGCATTCGGGCCACTACTGTAGGCCGACGCTCTTCCGCAGCATGAGGGCATGTCAACGAACCCGGCCACCGAGGCGCCCCCGCTCGACACCCCACTCCCGTCCGTACCAGGCCGGTCGCCCGGGCAGTCCGCCTCGCTCACGCTCGTCGCCGCCCTGCTCGGCTTCGCGCTCATCACCCTCGACGCGTCCGTCGTGAACGTGGCGCTCCCGTCGATCCGGGCGGATCTCGGCGGCGGGATGTCGGGCCTGCAGTGGGTCGTCGACGCGTACACGCTGGCGTTCGCGGCGCTGATGCTGTCCACCGGGGCGTTCTCCGACCGGGTCGGGGCGAGCCGGGCCTACGGCATCGGGATCACGGTGTTCACCCTCGCGTCCATGGCCTGCGGGCTGGCTCCGAACCTGCCGGTACTGGTCGGCGCGCGGGTCGCGCAGGGCGTCGCGGCGTCCGTGGTCCTGCCCGCGTCGCTCGCCCTGGTCCGCCAGGCGTATCCGGACGCGGCCCGTCGGGCCCGGGCGGTGTCCCTGTGGGCCGCGGGCGGCTCGGTCGCGGTGGCGCTCGGCCCGGTGGCGGGCGGTGCGTTGACCACGCTGTGGGACTGGCGCGGCATCTTCTTCATCAACGTGCCGGTCGGCGCGGTCGCGTTGGCCCTGCTGGTGCGGGCGCCGCGGTCCCGTCCCCGGCCCGCGCCGCTCGACCTGCCCGGCCAGCTGACGGCCGTCGTGGCGCTCGCCGCGCTGACCTTCGCGGTCATCGAGGGCGGCGGGACCGGGCTCGTCGCCCTGGCGGTGGCCGTCGTCGCGGGGGTGGTCTTCGTCCGCGTCGAGGCACGGCAGCCGCATCCGGTGGTCCCGCCCGGCCTGTTCCGCAGCCGGCAGGTGACCGTCGCGGTCGCGGCGGGCGCCGCGTGCAGTGTGGCCTTCTACGGTGTGGTGTTCGTGTTCTCCCTGTTCTTCCAGCAGGTCCAGGGCCGCTCCCCGCTGTACGCGGGGCTGATGTTCCTGCCGATGACCGGTCTGATCGCGGTCACGAACGTCGTGGCGGGCAAGCTGGCGGGCCGGTTCGGGCCGCGGCTGCCGATGCTGCTGGGGCAGTCGCTGGCCGCCGCGGGGCTGCTGCTCCTGCTGGTCGTCGGTCCGGCGACGCGGCCCTGGGCGGTGGCGCTGCTGCTGGTGCCGACGGCCCTGGGGTGCGCCCTGACCGTCCCGCCGCTGACGGCCGCGATGATGGACGCGGTGCCGTCCGCGCGGGCGGGGCTGGCGGCGGGCGTCCTCAACTCGGCGCGCCAGGTGTCGGGCGGGCTCGCGGTCGCCGCCTTCGGTTCCCTGGTGGCCGGGGACTTCGAGTCCGGAATGCGGGTGAGTCTGGCGCTGAGCGCGGGGTTGCTCGCCGCGACGGCCGCGGCGACGGTCGGCCTGCGGACGCCTCGCTAGCCGGTGGCCGCGGGCGCCTCGTCCAGGGCCGGTCCTGGCGGGCGCCCTGCTTCCGGCCGCGCCCCGCGGGCGACCTGTCTCCGGCTGCTCCCCGCGGGCGCCCTGCCGACCGCCGACCGCGGGTCAGCTGCCGTCGCGCAGGTCCTTCGGCCAGTGCGGGCGGTACTCGATGCCGTCGTAGGTGACGACGCAGCCCTCGCCCATGGGTGACTGGGTCATGAAGCCGACGAGGGCCGCCCCGGTCTCCTTCTCCTCGCCGAGCGTGAAGAGCCGGACGAAGGTCCACCGCTCGCCGTCGCGCGAGGCGTGGAAGGCGAAGGCCCGCCCGGTCCGGCTGACCCGGAACCAGACGGAACTGCCTTCCACCGTGAAGGAGTTGGCGTCGTCGGAGTGGCCACGGGTGACCACCGTGCACACCGTCGGCACGTCCGGCGAGTACTCCAGGCAGAGCTTCGCCCAGGCCCGCTCGCCCACATGGACGTAGAGGACGCCCGCGTCGAAGGCCGCCCCGAAGCCGACCGTGACCCGGGCGATCAGCTGGAAGTCCCCCTCGGGCGCGCCCAGCAGCCGGGGCGCGTCGGAGGCGGGGTCGAGCCCCTCACCGGTGGGCGGCACGAACCGGTCCTGGCGGGGACCCGCCCAGCCGGCGAGCACCCCGTCCTCGTAGGACCAGTGACCGTCGGGTCCGTACGTGCGCAGGGAGAAGGGAAGTTCGGGGAGTTCGACGTCCATTGCGCGAGTCTCTCAGGTCCGTCCCCGCGCCCCGGAGGGGGCGCGGGAAAGTGGCACACGCGACTCCGGCGCGGCTACCGCTCCAGGCGCCCGTCGAAGCGGCGCGGCAGCCCCAGCGGGTTGTCGTCGCGCAGTTCCGGCGGCAGCAGCGCCTCGGGGGCGTTCTGGTACGCCACCGGCCGCAGCCACCGCTCGACGGCCGTGCCGCCGACGGAGGTCGAGGTGGACGTCGTCGCCGGGTACGGGCCGCCGTGGTGCTGCGCCGGGGCGACCGCGACACCGGTCGGCCAGCCGTTGACCAGGACGCGTCCGGCGAGCGGGGTCAGCTCGGCGAGGATCTCGGCGCCACGGCCCTCACCCGCCGCCTCCTCGGTGGAGAGCTGCACGGTCGCGGTGAGGTTGCCGGGCAGCCGGGAGAGGACCGCGCTCGCCTCGGACTCGTCCTCGTAGCGCGCGACCACCGTGAGGGGTCCGAAGCACTCCTCCAGGAGCAGGTCGTGCTCGCCCTCGGTGGCGAGCCGGTGCGCGGGCACGGTCAGGAAGCCGGGGCTCACCGTGTGCTCGCTGCCGGCGCCCGGGGTCACCGGGGTCTCCACCTCGGGGAGTTCGGCGCGCTCGGCGACCCCGGCGATGAAGTTGTCGCGCATGCGGTGGTCGAGCAGAACACCGGCATCGGTGTCGCTGACGGCGTCGGTCAGGGACTTCAGCAGCCGGTCGCCGGCGGCTCCGGCGGGCGCGAGCACGAGGCCGGGCTTCACGCAGAACTGGCCGACGCCCAGCGTCATCGAGCCCGCGAGGCCGGCGCCGATCGCCTCGGCGCGCTCGGCGGCGGCGGCCTCGGTGACGACCACGGGATTGAGCGAGCCGAGTTCTCCGTGGAAGGGGATCGGCACGGGGCGTGCGGCGGCGGCGTCGAAGAGGGCCCGGCCGCCGCGGACCGAACCGGTGAACCCGGCGGCGGCGATCAGCGGGTGCTTGACCAGGTCGACGCCGGCCTGGAAGCCGTGCAGCAGGCCGATGACGCCCTCAGGGACGTCATGGCGGGCGGCGGCCCGGCGCAGGACGGCCGCGACCAGTTCGGAGAGGGCGGGGTGGTCCGGGTGGGCCTTGACGACGACCGGGCAGCCTGCCGCCAGCGCGCTCGCGGTGTCGCCGCCCGCGACCGAGAACGCGAAGGGGAAGTTGGAAGCGGAGTAGACGGCGACGACGCCGAGCGGCACCTTGTAGCGGCGCAGGTCCGGGACGGGCGGGGTCGCCGTGTCGTCGGGGTGGTTGATGATCACGTCGAGGAAGGCACCTTCATCGACGATGTCCGCGAAGGCCCGCAACTGGTAGCAGGTGCGGGCGAGTTCCCCGGTGAGCCGGACCGGGCCGAGCGCGCTCTCCGCGTCGGCGGCCTCGACGAGTTGCTCGCGGGCGCCTTCGAGGAGGTCCGCGGCGGTGCGCAGGAACGCGGCGCGCACGGTGCGGTCGGCGAGGGCCGGGCGGGCGGCGTGGGCGGCGCGGACGGCGTCGTCCACTTCCTCGGCTGTGGCCTCCACCGCAACCTGTTCACGCTGCTTCCCGGTACGGGGGTCGACACTCCAGACTGGTGCTGCTGCCACCGCGGGTCCCTCCAGATGTGATGCCGCAGTTCTTGTGTCACTCACCAGGGCGTTCGATATACTGAACGCTGTCTCTGATGATGAATATGCTGTCGGAGACTATTTCCCGTCCAACGAAGGGGTCAAGGGCGATGTCGGCAGGCGAGACAGGCGGCGGGGCGCAGGTCAAGTCCGCGGTGCGGACCGTGGAATTGCTCGAGTACTTCGCCGGCCGGCCCGGAATGCACTCCCTGGCCGCGGTCCAGGAGGCCGTCGGTTATCCCAAGTCCAGCCTGTACATGCTGCTGCGCACGCTCGTGGAGCTCGGCTGGGTGGAGACCGACGCGACGGGCACGCGGTACGGCATCGGGGTGCGCGCGCTGCTCGTCGGCACGTCGTACATCGACGGCGACGAGGTGGTGGCCGCGGCCCGCCCCACGCTCGACCGGCTGTCCGACGACACCACGGAGACCATCCACCTCGCGCGCCTGGACGGCACGAACGTGGTCTACCTCGCCACCCGCCAGTCCCAGCACTACCTGCGCCCGTTCACGCGGGTGGGCCGCCGGCTCCCCGCGCACTCCACGTCGCTGGGCAAGGCGCTGCTCGCCACGCACACGGACGAGCAGGTCCGCAAGATGCTCCCGGAGACCCTGCCGGCATTGACCGAGCACACGATCACCGACCGGGAGAAGCTCATCGAGGAGCTGCACCAGGTACGGGAGCAGGGCTTCGCGGTGGACCGCGAGGAGAACACGCTGGGGCTGCGCTGCTTCGGCGTCGCCATCCCCTACCGCACGCCGGCCCGCGACGCGATCAGCTGCTCGGTGCCGGTGGCCCGACTCACCCCCGCGCACGAACAGATGGTCAAGGACGCGCTGTTCGACGCGCGCGACCGTCTGACCCTGGCGACGCGCCGGCTCTGACAGGGGAGGCGCGCCTCCCCCGCGCGGCGGAGGCGGATCGTCGCCCGGCAGGACGTGCGGCGGGACCCGTCACGGCAGCGTGGAGTGCATGACGCAGACATCCACCGCCGGGCCGGACACGCCGTCGCAGTCGGAACCGTCCTGGGGAGGGCCCGGCCGGGTGCGCCGGGCCCTTCGCACCGTCGCCGTCGTCTCCTGCGTGCCCTATCTGTCCCTCAAGATCGCCTGGGTGGCAGGAAGCCGTATCGGCATCCCTGAAGGCAGCTCGTTGCTGGACCACCGCGTCGGCATGGCCGTCGCCAACGGTCTGAGCGTGCTGCTCGACAGCGCGGTGATCGTGCTCGCGCTGCTGCTGACCCGGCCGTGGGGCCTGCGCGTCCCCGCCTGGCTGCTCGCCTTCCCCATGTGGGTGGCGACCGGCCTGCTCACGCCGATCATGACCGGCTATCCGATGCAACTCCTCGTACGGCTCCTCGGCGGTTCGGGTCGCGAGCCGGCCGCCGCGGGCCGCGAACCGTTCCTGGACGAATGGGTCTTCGGCGTCGTCTACACCGGATTCATCGTGCAGGGCCTCACGCTGGGCACGCTGTTCGTGCTGTACGCGCGGGACCGCTGGGCCCATCTGTGGCGGGGCCGGGTCCGGGAGCTGTCCGCCGGTCCGGGCGACGCCGCCCGGCGGGCCACGGCGGTCGCCGCCGCCGTGCTCACGCTGTTCCCGCTCACCACGCATCTGGTGTGGGCCTGCGGCGGCACGTCGGGGCTGAGCGCCGGGCGGATCGCCGACCGGTCCGGCGACTTCCGGGTGCTGGAGGCGATGTACCTGGTCTATCTGCTGTGCACCGTCGCGGCCGCCTGGATGCTCGCCTTCCGGCGCGGCCGGGAGCTGCCCTTGGCCGTGCCGCTCGCCCTCGGCTGGGCCGGTTCCGGCGCGGTGGCGTGCTGGGGCGGCTGGATGTCGCTGGCGAGCCTGGGCGGTGGGGACGACGTCGCCGATCGCCCGACGGGCCTGATGAACCTCACCTACTCTGTGCAGATGATCGTCGGCGTGCTCGTGGTCACCCTCGGCGCCTCCTTCTTCGCGGAGCGGTCCGCTGCCGCCGGGCCACCCCGGCGTACCGCGTGAGGGGGACCGCGTGAGGGGGGCCGCCCGCTTCCTGTTCGGCCGGCGGGCCCGTCGGCGATGGGTCCACCTGATCCTCGGCGGCGCGCTCGCCATGCCGTACGTACTGGTCGGCGAGGTGATCGTCGGGCCCGCCACCGGCGCGCGGCACGTGTTCGACTCGCTGCCGCTCCAACTCCTCTCGTTCGCCGTCGGGTTGCCGCTCGCCGCGATCACCGCGCTGTTCCCCCTGACCCGGCCGATGTCGGTGGCCGCGGTGCGCGCCCTGTGCGGCATCGACGGCGACGTGCTCGCCGAAGGACCCGCGCGGACCTGGGCGGGCCGTCGGCGGGCGGCGGGCTGGTTCACCCTGCACCTCGGGTTCGGCGGGATCATCAGCGGGATGTCGCTGGCCGTACCGCCGTTCGCGGCCGTCCTCATCGCGCTGCCCGCCGTCGCCCTGCTGCGCGATTCACGCCTGGGCCTGCCCGAAGTCCTCGACCACGGCTGGGCGTTGGCGCTCTCCCCGGTCGCCGGGACCGCCACGCTGATCGCGCTCGCGGCCTGCGCCGCCGGGTCCGCCGGGCTGCTGGCCCGCTGGGCGCCCCGGCTGCTCGGCCCCACACCCGAGGACCGGCTCGCGGCGGCCGAACGCCGGGCCGCCGACCTCGCCGTACGCAACCGCCTCGCCCGCGAGCTGCACGACTCGGTCGGCCACGCCCTCAGCGCGGTCACCCTCCAGGCGAGCGCCGCCCGCCGGGTCCTCGACACCGACCCGGACTTCGTCCGGGAGGCGCTCGCCGCCATCGAGGACACCACGCGGCGCACGGTCGGCGAACTGGACACGGTCCTCGGCATGTTGAGGGAGGGCGACGACCGGGAGCGGCGGCCCGGCCCGGAAGCGGAGCCGGGGCGCGGCCTCAGGGAGCCCGCCACCCCCACGCTCGACGCCGACCTCGACGGCCTGCTGCGCCGCACCCGCGCCGGTGGCCTGTGCGTCATGGCCGCCGTCGAGGTACGCCCGGAGACCCTGCCGCCACTGGTGTCCCGCGAGGCGTACCGCATCGTGCAGGAGGCACTGAGCAACGCGCTGAAGCACGCCGGTCCCGGCACCCGTGTCACGCTGCGGATCGCGCTCACCGGCGACGGGCCGCGCACCGAGCTGTGCATGACCGCCGAGAACCCGGTGGCCGCGGCGCTCCCCGCGCCCCGTCCCGGCGGCGGCCACGGTCTGCGCGGCATCGCCGACCGTGCCCGCCTCCTCGGCGGCACGGCCGAGGCCGGCCCCGCCGGCGGGCTGTGGCGCCTGGCCGTGCGCCTGCCCGTAGGACCGCCCGCCGCGAGAACCGAGGAGCCCGCATGACCGGCCCGTCCCCCGGCACCGCCGCCCTGCGCATCGTCGTCGCCGACGACGAGCGCATGGTGCGCACCGCCCTGCGCGTGATCCTCGACGCCGAGCCCGGCCTGGAGGTGGTCGGCGAGGCGGCCACCGGCGCCGAGGCCGTGTCGGTCGTGCGGGAGCTGGCCCCGGACGTCGTGCTCATGGACGTGCGGATGCCCGAGGTCGACGGCATCCGCGCCACCGAGCAGATCCTCGCGACGCTGCCGGACCCCCCGCGCGTCGTCGTCGTGACCACCTTCGAGAACGACGCCCACGTGTACGAGGCGCTGCGCGCCGGAGCCGCGGGCTTCCTGCTCAAGCGGGCCGACGCGGACGCGCTCGTGCAGGCCGTGCGGCTGGTGGCGCGCAGCGACACGCTGCTGTTCCCGTCGGCGGTGCGCGCGCTGGCCGCCGGGCACGCCCGGTCCCGTCCCGCGCCACCGCCGTGGGTGGCGAAGCTCACCGCGCGGGAGGGCGACGTGCTGCGGCTGATGGCGACGGGGCTCACCAACGCCGAGATCGCCGCACGCATGGGAGTGGGTCCCGCCACGGTGAAGTCGCACGTGGCGGCGGTGCTGGCGAAGACGGGGACGCGGGACCGCACCCAGGCGGTGATCGCCGCCTACGAGGCCGGCTTCATGAAGGACGGATGAGAAACCGGGGCGGAAGGGAACGATCCGCCCTCCCCCACTCGTCCTCCTGAGCGGGATGAACAAGACGATCAGGCGGGCCGCCGTCTTCTCTCTGCTGCTCGTGCTCGCCCTGCTGGTCAGGGCGACCTGGGTGCAGTTCTACGACGGCAAGGCGCTCGCGGAAGACAAGGACAACCGGCGGAACGCGATCTCGCTGTACGCGAACCCGCTCGGGGACATCATCGTGGCCGGCGACGCGATCACCGGTTCCGCGCCGACGAAGGGCGGCGACCTCAAGTACAAGCGGACGTACAAGGACGGCAGCCTGTACGCGGCGGTCACCGGGTACAGCTCGCAGGTGTACGGGGCGACCCAGCTGGAGGGCATCTACCGGGACCTGCTGGACGGCACGGACACCCAGCTGAAGAACCCGCTGGACGCGCTCACCAACAAGCACGCCGACCCGGGTGACGTGATCACGACGATCGACCCGGACGTGCAGAAGGCGGTGTACGACGCGCTCGGCGACAAGAAGGGCGGAGCCGTCGTGATCGACCCCAAGACGGGCAAGATCCTCGCGGCCGTCTCCACACCGTCGTACGACCCGACGACGATCTCCGCGGGCAACGACAGCGTCTGGCAGAAGCTGAAGAAGGACGCCGACAAGCCGCTGGTCAACCGCGCGCTCCGGCAGCCGCTGCCGCCGGGCTCGACGTTCAAGCTGGTCGTCGCGGCCGCCGCGCTGGAGGACGGGCTGTACTCGGACGTGGACGCGAAAACGGACAGTCCCGACCCGTACACGCTGCCGGGCACGAGCCGCGTCCTGAAGAACGAGAACACCTCGGCCCCCTGCGAGGACGCCTCCATCCGCGTCGCGCTCCAGTACTCCTGCAACAACGTCTTCGCGAAGATGGCCGTCGACCTGGGCCAGGACAAGGTCAGGGCGATGGCGGAGAAGTTCGGCTTCAACGACGAGGAGCAGGACGTGCCGGTGCGGGCCTACGCCAGCGTGTACCCCTCGGGCATGGACAGGTCCTCGACGGCGCTGACCGGCATCGGCCAGTTCGACGTGACGGCGACGCCGCTCCAGATGGCCATGGTGTCCGCCGCGATCGCCAACGACGGCAAGCTCGTCTCGCCGCACATGGTGGCGCAGACCAGCGACGCCGACGGGAACGTCCTGAGGAACTACGACGACAACACGCGGACGAAGGAGATCGTCAGCTCGTCCACGGCGCAGCAGCTCCAGTCGGCGATGCAGACGGTCGTCGAGGACGGCACGGGCACGAACGCCAGGATCTCGGGCGCGACCGTGGGCGGCAAGACCGGCACGGCCCAGCACGGCGAGAACAACAGCGAGACGCCCTACGCCTGGTTCACGTCGTACGCGAAGTCCGACTCCACCGGCAAGGAGGTCGCCGTCGCGGTGATGGTCGAGCAGTCCGACGCGGCCCGTTCCGAGGTCAGCGGCAACGGCCTGGCGGCGCCGGTCGCGAAGGCCGCGATGCGGGCCGCGCTGAAGGGCTGAGCGCCACCCGCCGAGGGCCCCGCACCCCCGTCCGGGTGCGGGGCCCTCGTCTTCACTTCACGCCCAGGATCTGCTCGATCGGGTCGATCGCGAAGTACACGAGGAACAGTGCCGAGGAGGCCCACAGCAGCCAGTGGACCTCCTTCGCCTTGCCGAGGACCGTCCTGATCAGGACGTAGGCCAGGAAGCCCGCGCCGATGCCGTTCGTGATCGAGTAGGTGAACGGCATCACGGCGATGGTCAGGAAGGCGGGGATGGCGATCTCGTACCTGTCCCAGTCGATGTGCTTGACCTGGGTCATCATCAGGAAGCCGACCGCGACGAGCGCGGGCGCGGCGGCCTGCAGCGGGACGATCGTGAGCAGCGGGGTCAGGAACAGCGCGAGCGCGAAGAGCCCGCCGGTGACCAGGTTCGCGAAGCCGGTACGGGCTCCCTCGCCCACGCCCGCCGCCGACTCGATGTACGAGGTCGAGGAGGAGGCCGAGGCGGCACCGCCTGCCACCGCGGCGGCGCCGTCGATGAGCAGGACCCGGCCGAGGTTCGGCACCTTGCCCTCCTCGTCCAGCAGGCCGGCCTCGGCGCTGATGCCGACGACGGTGCCCATCGTGTCGAAGAAGTCGGACAGGACGAGCGTGAAGATCAGCAGGACGACCGTGATCGCGCCGGTCTCGCCGAAGGCACCGAACAGGCTGAAGTGACCGAGCAGCCCGAAGTCCGGTGAGGCCACCACGTCGTCGGGGAGCTTCGGCGTGGTCAGTCCCCAGCTCTTGATGTCGGCCGCGGAGTTGATGACGATCGCCACGATCGTCATGGTCACGATGCTGATCAGGATCGCGCCCTTGACCTTGCGGGCGAGCAGTCCGATGGTCAGCAGCACGCCGAGACAGAAGACCAGGACCGGCCAGCCGGTCAGCGTGCCGGTGCCGCCGAGCTGCACCGGGACCGTGGTGCTCGCGACGTCCGGGATGCGGGTGACGAACCCGGCGTCGACGAAGCCGATGAAGGCGATGAACAGACCGATGCCGACACTGATCGCCTGCTTCAGCGGTTGCGGAATGGCGTGCATGACCGCTTCACGCAGGCCCGTCACCACCAGTACGCAGATCAGCAGGCCCTCCAGGACGATCAGGCCCATCGCGTCGTCCCAGCTCATCAGCGGGGCGATCTGGAAGGCGACGACCGCGTTGAGGCCGAGGCCCGCGGCGAGTGCGAGCGGGAGGTTGCCGCCGAGGCCCATGACGACGGTCATGACGGCGGCCACCAGGGCGGTGGCGGTGGTCAGTTGGACGGCGTCGAGCTGGTGGCCGAACTTGTCCTTGGCGCTGCCCAGAATGATCGGGTTCAGGACAAGGATGTAGGCCATCGTGAAGAACGTGGCGAAGCCGCCGCGTATCTCCCGGCCGAAGGTGGAGCCCCTGGCGGATATCTTGAAGAACCCGTCGACGCTGTTCGCCGCGGGGGGCGCGGCACTTGGCCGGTCGGCCACCTTCTGGGATTCGGACATGGCGTTGCTCCTCGATGCCTGCGTGCTGGGTGTGCGGATGCTGGCTGGATTGTTCCCGCGTCGCACCGGTTTCAGGTTTTCTCCGTGTTACGGAATCGAGTTCGGCCCGCCATACGGCGTTCGAAGCTCCGTACGGACGCTGATACGCTCTCGCATCCCGCCCCACGGACACGCCACTTCGTCACGGGTGGCACACGGGGCCGCATGACCACGCACCTGCACCGGTGCCCCAAGCCGCAGCAAGGAGAGGTCACCCGTGGGCACGGTCCTCGACGACGACGCCTCCGTGGAGTTCCACGCCTTCTTCGAGCGGCACTACGCCGAACTCTCCCGTCTCGCCGCCCTGTTGACGGGCGAACCGGACGTCGCGGACGATCTGGCGGCGGACGCGCTGCTCGCCCTGTGGCACCGCTGGGACCGGGTGCGCGCGGCGGACCACCCGGTGGCGTACGCGCGCGGTGTGGTCGCCAATCTCGCCCGCAGCCGCATCCGCAGCGCGGTGCGCGAGCGGCGGCGGATCACGCTCTTCTGGTCGAGCCGTGAGGACAGGGCCGAGAACCCCGATGTGCCGGGTGCGATCGACGTCCAGGAGGCGCTGCGCAGACTGCCGTTCCGCAAGCGGGCGTGCGTCGTGCTGCGGCACGCGTTCGACCTCTCGGAGAAGGACACGGCCCTCGCCCTCGGTGTGTCCGTGGGTACGGTGAAGAGCCAGACCTCGAAGGGCATGGCGGAACTGAAGCGGCTCCTCGGCACCGACGGGACGCCGGTGCGGGTGCATGCGGGAGCGCTGCCCGCGGGTGGAGCCGGAGGATCGGACCGATGAGGAAGGCGCGGGACGTGCACGACGAGCTGCGTGCCGGGCTGCGGGATGCCGTCGAGGCGCACGAGCCCGACCGCGCGCGCATCCTGGCCCGGGTGGAGCGCGGCATGGCGGGCGCTCGGGAGCGGCGGCCCGCACGGCGCGGGGCAGGCACGCCCCTGTTCGGCTGGGTCCGGGTCATGGGTGCCACGGCGGCCGTCGCCGGAGTCCTCGCGGCGGGCGGTTACGCGGTCGCCTCGGCCGTGCGGGACGGGACACCGCAGCAGACCGTCGCGGTCTCGCCGACCCCCGAACCGTCGCCGGACACGACGGGCCGCCCGCCGGCCACCGGCAGCGAGGACGGTCCGCTGTGGTCCGACGGCTCGGTCGACCCGCACAGCAACGACTTCTGGGCGCAGAGCAGTGTGACGGTGAGGACGAGCCGGCAACTGACGTCCCTCACGGTCCGGTTGAGGATCCGGCAGACCGGTGGGGTGAGCGACACGGGCGCCTGGCGGTCCCTGCCCGAGGACGACTTCACGACCACGGTCCGGGAGCGGGACGGCTTCCTCGTCTACACCTGGGTGCTGAAGCCGGGGCGTACGGTCTGGCCCGGCGAGTGGGTCTTCGCGGGACAGTACGACCACGAGCGCGGCGGCCGGGACGCGAAGGACGACCGGTACACGGCCACGGCAGTGACGGACGGCGAACGGTCCGTCGTCGCGGGTGACTTCGCGGTCCACGCGGACGACGGCACGGTGTCCGACGGCACCTCGTGATCCCGCCCCGCAGGACGCGGCAACGCTTTTCCCGTGGGGGGCGACCCAAAGACGCGAAGGTCTCCTCGCCGTCCGAGGAACTCGCTTCGCGACGGCACGACGTCACTTACGAATGGATTGCCGGGGGAAACAACCGGACGTTCGATTCCGGCGTCCTTTCCTTTGCACGGACCTGCTGGCCTGAGCCCCCCTCGGTCAGCAGAGAACGCCCCCGCCGGTGACGACCGGCGGGGGCGTTCGTCTCCCGGGAGGGCTCAGCTCACGAAGTACGTCGGGTTCGGGAGCTTGTACGTCCTGTCGGCGTAGCCGCCGTCGAGGTCGGAGTACTGGTCGCCGAAGTTGGCGACGATCTCGTACCCGAGGGACTCGATGTGCTTGCGGGTGCCGGACTTGTACTGCACGGTCGTGCAGTTCCAGGCGGTGGCCGTGGCACAGTCACTCAGGTAGGCGGGCGGGTTGGCCGCGTCCTTGAGGAACATGTGGTCGGCGTCGAGGTTGACGTCGGCGCCGACCTTCTTGAGGTTCTTGACGGCGTCGGCGCGCTGCGACTCCTTTAGGCCCGAGTTGTAGAAGACCTCGACGCCCTTGGACCGCGCGTACTCGACGAGTGCCGGGGTGCCGAAGACGGCCGGGCGGTCGGCCTGGGCGACGTACGCGGCCCAGGATGCCGAGTTGTAGGTGTAGTTGGTCTTCTTCTCGTAGTCGAGGGAGAGCAGCAGCGTGTCGTCGATGTCGAAGACGACCGCGGGCTTCTCGCCGTGGTGGCGGGCCTTGTGCGCCGCCTTGTCGATGTAGCGCTCGGCGTCGGACTCGATGCGCGCCAGGTCCTTGGCGTACGGGCTGTCCGGGGAGGCCTGGTACACGCCGTTGCCGTCGAGCGTCGTGCCGTAGTAGGTGTCGATGTCCTTGACCAGGACCCCGATGTTGTAGGGCTCGTGGGTCGAGTTCGCGGTCGACTGGCCGGCGGTGGCCGCACCGGCGCCGTACAGGGCGGCGCCGGCGACGGCACAGGCGGCGGCGATGGCCGCGATGCGTGGCTTATGCATGACAGGTTTCTACGCGCGTCACCCAGGGGAACGCGAGGCCCGTTGCCCGATCGATACATACTCCACAGGCAACGGGCCCCGGCGGCACCGAAGTACCCGGCGCCGGCGGTCGACGGATCAGCGGTCCTTCCAGGGTGCCCAGTCGCCGAGATGTACCTCCCGGGTCGCGGACTCGGCTTCCTCGGGCGTGAGTTGGGGCCGGTTGGCGGGGACCGTGACGGCCGCGCCCGGTCCGGTGTTGCGGTACTCGGCGAAGCGCTGGTTCTGCCACGGGTGGGCGGACGACATGTCGGCGTAGGGCGCGACCGCGTCGGTCCCGGCGTCCAGACGGGTCTCGCGCACCGTCAGCATCGGCCGGGCGGTGGTGTCCGAGCTGGGCACCCAGGGGCGGGCCAGCTTGTAGTACCCGTCGGGGGCGGCGCTGGTGACCCGGCTGCGGACGACCAGGTAGCCGTGCGGAGCGGCGACCGCGGTGGACGGCGCGAACACGAAGCCGTACGGGGCGGACGCCAGGTCGGTGCGGTCGAGCGTGTGGAAGTGACAGCGCTCGTACACCGCCGCGGCCCGGCCGAAGACGAAGTCGACGTCGCCCTCGACGTAGCAGTCCCGGTAGTACTGGCGGGCGAAGGTACCGAGCGCGATCGAGTCGGCGTACAGCGTGTCCTGATGGCCGAGGAACCGGCAGTGGTGGAAGGCCGAACGGTCGCCCTGGACCTTCACCGCGACGGCCTGGGTGCCGGTGATGCCGGGGTGGTCCGCGCGCAGCCAGTCGTTGGCGAAGGTGATCCAGCGGGCCGTGAAGCCGTCGGTGCGCACGGTGGTCGTGGCCGAGCCGGAGGTGCCGTAGGTGCCCGAACCGTCCGGCTTCGGCGTGCCGTTGGCGTTGTCGTACACGACGACGACGTCGTGCGGGTCCTCGGAGGCACCGATCCACGTCATCCCGGTGCCCGCGACGCCGGGCAGGCCCGTGGCCGGGTCGGTGACCCCGACCGAGACGGTCTCGCGGTACACACCGGGCGCGATGACCAGGGTGTGTCCGGCGCCCGTCGCGGCGTTCACCGCTGCCTGCACGGTGGTGTGGTCGCCACGGCCGCCGGGATGGACGTACAGGGTCCGCTCGGTGAGCCGCGCGGACGGCGATCCGTACCGCCCGAAGGGCCTGCCGTGACGCGGTGACGCCGACCGGGGTGCGGCGGTCGCGGGGGCCGCGAGCAGTGGAGCCAGCGCGGCTCCGCTGCTCGCGGCGACGAACGCCCGTCTGCTGAGCGGGGGTCCGGCCATGTCAGCAGATCCTTCCGGCGCCCGCCCGGTGGTCGACGAGGCCCGGGACGGCCTTCGGCGGGTCGACCTTGGTGCGCAGGGTGGGAGTCCAGCCGGCACCGGACTGGAGCGTCTCGGCCGGGATCTCCGCGTTGTGCACGGCGATCAGGTCGGTCTTCCTGCCGTTGACGTAGTTGTCGGCGGCGGTGAGCGGCGCCTCCTTCCACTTCTTCAGGACCGTCGCGGCGCTGATCCCGTCGGGCAGCGTGAACGCGTTGTGCTCGGCGACCAGTTGGGACTCCATGCCGATGCCGAAGCTGTAGGAGAACGTGGAGTCGGCGACGAAGTGGTTGTTGTAGGAGTCGACCTGGCCGAAGCGGACGCGGGGCGCGCGCTCGACGAGGCCGGTGAACAGGTTGTGGTGGAACGTGGTCTTCAGGTGTCCCCGGTCGACGGCGGCGGTCGCCGCGCTGTCGCTGTTGCCGATCAGGATCGTCTTGTCGTGGTCGGCGAACACGTTCCAGGAGGCGGTCACGTAGTCCGCGCCCTTGACGATGTCGAGTTCTCCGTCGTGCTGTTCGTAGATCCGGCCGTAGTACGTCGGCAGGGTGCTGTCCGGGTGCTCCCCGTCGGTGAATGTGTTGTGGTCCAGCCAGACGTGTGTGGAGCCGTACACCACGGCGCTGTCGTACTCGGAGTTCCAGTTCCCGGTGTCGCCGTCGGTGGGGTCCCACTGCGGGAAGCAGTCGAGGGGGCTCTCGAAGGCGAGGTTGCGGACGATGACGTTGTCGACGTCCTTGATCTGGAGGCCGGCGCCCTTGAAGCCCGCGTCCTCGCCGATGCCGATCAGTGTCGTGTTGGCGGGGACGGAGGCCTTGATGGCGGTGTCCTGGCGGGCGGCGGAGGCGCGGCGCAGTCCCTCGGGGCTGTCGTCGGGTTCGGCCGACAGGTCGGTGTCGTAACCCCAGTTCTCCGGCGCGTACTTCTGCAGGTAGGCGTCGAAGTCGTAGCCGTCGGCGGCGAAGGAGTCGCAGCCGTCGGCGTTGGCGTCGATGGTGCCCTTCACCTTGATGATCTTCGGGGCGGTGCCGCCGGCGGCCAGGGCGGCCTTGAATCCGTCCCAGGTGGTGACGGTGTAGACGTGCGCGGCGTCCGCGGTGGATCCGCCGGTGGTGCCGGTGCCCGCGGAGGCCCATCCGTCGCGGGCCGCGAGGGTCTGGCGCGCGGGGTCGGCGGAGCGGGCCTCGGCGGTGGTGCCGGTGACGGCGAGGACGAGGGCGGTGCAGCCGATCAGCGCCGCGGCACGTGTCGCCGAACGTCGTGCTGTGGCATGCCCATGCCATTCCTGTGCGTTCATGGTGCGGCTCTCTTCCCGTCGGGTCGGGTGGCGGGTGGTGCTCGGTCAGGCCGTGGGCCAGGTGATCCAGGACTCGGGGACCGCGTCGTCGAGCCGGCGCACGTCCCGGGGCGCGAGCACCCCGCGACGCAGCAGCGCGGCGGCGACGAGACGGGCCACGGCGATCGCGCCGGGCGGGTTGAAGTGTGTGTTGTCCTGTTCGGTCGCGGTCCAGTTGAAGTACTTCTTCGTCTCCTCGGCACCGAGGCGCTGCCACAGGGCGAGGGACAGCGCCTGGATGTCGAGCAGTGCGACGTGCTCGTCCGCGGCGAGCGCGCGCATCGACGCCGGATAGTCGCCGTGGGTCGGCACGGCGTTGCCGTCCGCGTCGAACTTCCTGCGTTCGACGGGCGTCGCGAGCACCGGACGCGCGCCCCGGGCCCGCGCCCCGTCGAGGTACTGACGCAGGTGGTCCTGGTACGTCGTCCAGGGCTCGGTGTAGCGGGTGGGGTCGGCGCTCTTCTCGTCGTTGTGGCCGAACTGGACGACGAGGAGATCGCCGGGGCGGATCGCGTCGAGGATGACGTCCAGCCGGCCCTCGTCGATGAAGCTCTTCGAACTGCGGCCGTTCACCGCATGGTTCGCGACGGCCAGACCGTCGTGCAGGAAGAACGGCAGGGCCGTGCCCCAGCCGGTCTCGGGCGCCGCGTCGGCGTACTTCTGGGCGGCGGTGGAGTCGCCGGCGATGTAGAGGGTGCGGCGCCGGTGCGCGGCCCGGGCGGTGCCGGTGGCCGCGAGGGCGAGCGGGACGGCGGCGAGCGCCGCCGAGGTGACCTGTCTTCGGCTGAGGGACATCTCGTCGTGCCTTTCAACAGGGGGTGGGAAACGCGCCCCCGACAGGGGCGCGAGGCACTGCGCGACCGGCCGGCCCGACGGCCGGACGACGGCCGCGCAGTCGCATCACCGCGCGTTCGGGCGGGTCATCCGTGGTTCTTCTTCCAGTCCGCCTGCGCGGCGTTGAGCTGGTCGGCCAGCGTGTCCAGGAACTGCTTCGCGGTCATCTTGCCGAGCAGCAGCTTCTGGAAGTTCGGCTCGTTGTCGGCCTTGGAGATGGTGTTCCAGTCCGGCAGGTAGTACGGCAGCTGCACAATCTTGGTGCCGGTCCCGTTGAGCGCCTCGGCCGCCAGCTTGGTCGGCTCGGCCTGCTGGATCCATGCGTCCTTGGCGGCGTCGGTGTTCGCCGGCACCTGGCCCGCGGACTCGTTGAACTTGGAGTTCTCCTCGGCCGAGAGCGCGAACTCGATGAACTTCCAGGCGGCGGCCTTGTTCTTGCTCGACTTGAACAGGCTCAGCCCGTCGACCGGGTTGGACACCTGGACGCGCGTGCCGTCGTCCTGCGTCGGGTTCGGGATGCCGCGGAACTTGTCCGCGCCGAGGGCCTTCAGGTGGTCCTGGTAGGAGCCGAGGTTGTGGCTGAGCATGCCGATGGTGCCGCTGTCCCACTGGGCGACCATCTTGGTGAAGTCGTTGTTGACGTCCGCGGACGGGGTGTCCTTCTTGTACAGGGCCACGTACTTCTCCAGCGCGGCCACGTTCTTCGGATCGTTGACGGTGGTCTTGTCGCCGTTCCAGAACGAGGTGATGCCGGTCTGGCCGTACACCGCGTCCAGCGCCGGCGCGATCGCGCCCTCGCCGCCCCGGATGGTGAAGCCGAACGCGTTCTTGCCCTTGGCGGTGAGCTTGTCGGCCGCCGAGTAGAACTTCGACCAGGTCGTCGGGGCGTCCAGACCGGCCTTCTCGAACAGGTCGGTGCGGTACCACAGCGTGCCGTTGTTGGCGGAGGTCGGCACCTGGTAGAGCGTGTCGCCGCCGCCCGCGGCCCGGCTGCTGTCGAGCAGGTTCTTGCTGAGCCTGCCGTTCAGCGCGCTCTTCTCGACCCGGCTGTCCAGCGGCTCCAGCGCGCCCTGGACCGCGACCTCGGCGAGCATCGCCGTGCCCACACCGCCGACGTCGGGCAGGCCGCCGCCCTGGATGGCGGTGTCGTACTTCGACTGGGCGCTCGCCGCGGGGATGCCGACGTAGTTCACCTTGATGTCCGGGTACTTCTTCTCGAAGTCGGCGATGATCTGCTTCCAGATGTCGGTGCGGACACCGCCGTTGTTGTCCCAGAAGGTGATCTCGCCCTTGCCGGAGCCCTCGCCGCCCTTGTCACCGGCCGAGCCACTGCCGTCGTCGCCGCAGGCGGTGGCGGTCAGCGCGAGCACGGAACCCAGGGCGACGGCCGTCGCGGCACGCCTGCTTCTACGGATGCTGATCTTCATTGGTCGGCTCTCTTCTTCTGGATTCAACGGGGTTGTGGGGTCTTGTGGATGTGCGCCGACTGCGGTGTCGCCGCACCGGTGTGCGTGCATCGGGAGCGGCCCTCAACGGGCCGCGGTGACACGGAACTGCGTGAACGTGGCGGCGCCGGCATGACCCGCGCCCGCCGGGGCGAGCGCGAAGAGCCCGAGCAGGGCCCCGACCCAGCGCCAGGGCGTGGCGGCGAAGACCTGTCCCGAGGACTCCCGGCCGTCGCCCACGTCGTACGAGAAGCGGCAGCGCGCGCCCGCGCCGATCTCGATCCACAACCGGGCCCACCCGTCGGGTGCCACCCGGGAGTGCGCGGCGTCGCGCTCGTACTCGGCGGCCGACTCGGCGAACCGGTGCACGAGCCGCACCGATCCATCGGCCTCCCGCTGGAGCCCGATCCAGCCGAACGCGTCCCCGAGCACCGCGAGTCCGGCCCGGGCGCCCGGCTCCTCGCTGTCGAGCCGCAGCCCGACCTCGACGCAGGCGGCGCCGCCGGGCAGCCGCTGGGTGAGCACATGCGGCAGCCTGCGCAGGTCGTGCGCGTCGGCCGTGCGCACACAGCTCAGCCGCAGCCCGTCCCCGGAGTGCTGCGTGGCCCAGCCGTCCTGCGGGTTGGCCGTCCACTGCCACTGGCGCCCGAAGCGGCCCCCGGGGAAGTCGTCGTCCGTGGCGGGCGCGGACGGCGGCTGCGGCGGCAGAGCGGGCTTTCGGTGCACGGCGACCGGGGCACCCCTGTCGCCGATCACCGGCCAGGCTCCGCCGGCCGGCGTGCCGTCCTCCTCCCAGCGCATCGGCTGGAGGTGGACGACCCGCCCGTAGGGGCCGCGCTGCTGGAAGTGCACGAACCAGTCCTCGCCGCCACCGGTGCGTACCCAGCCGCCCTGGTGCGGGCCGTTGACGTCGGTGTCGCCCTGCTCCAGGACGACACGCTCCTCGTACGGCCCGAAGAAGTCGCGTGAGCGGAGGACGCCCTGCCAGCCGGTCTCCACTCCCCCGGCGGGCGCGAAGATCCAGAACCAGCCGTCGTGCCGGTAGAGCTTCGGGCCTTCGAGGGTGAACCAGCCGGGGATCCGGTCGGCGTCGACGACGACCTTCCCCTCGTCGAGCAGGCCCGTGCCGTCGGGGCGCATGCGGTGGCCCGTGAGCCTGTTCTTGATGCCCGAACGGGACTTGGCCCACGCGTGCACGAGATAGGCCTCGCCGGTCTCCTCGTCCCACAGCGGACAGGCGTCGATGAGCCCCTTGCCCTCCTTGACCAGGTGCGGACGGGTCCAAGGACCCCGGATCTCGCGGGCGTTGACCTGGAAGACGCCGTGGTCGGGGTCGCCCCAGAAGATCCAGAAGCGGTCGTCGTGGTGCCGCAGCGACGGGGCCCACACCCCGCAGTCGTGCCGGGGGGTGCGAAAGCCCGCCGCCGGCTCCAGGCGGGGCAGGGCGTGTCCGACGAGCGTCCAGTTGACCAGGTCGCGGGAGTGCAGCAGCGGCAGGCCCGGAGCACGGCCGAAGCTGGAGGCGGTGAGGTAGAAGTCGTCGCCGACCCGCAGGATGTCGGGGTCGGACCAGTCGGCGTCCAGGACGGGGTTGCGGTAGGTCCCGTCACCGAGGTCGGCGGAGGGCAGGGCCATCAGGGACTCACCGCCTTGCGGACGAGCGCGGCGGCCTCGGCCCGGTCGAGCCGGCCGTCGGCGACGACGGTGACGATCCGCCGCACGAACGTGTCACCGGCGGCGACGGGCAGCCGCTCCTCGTGGGCGAGCGAGGAACCCACCCCCGGGTACTCGGCGGTGCGCACGAACCACGGGTCCTGACGCGTCGCCGCGGTGGCGCCGGCGAAGACGAGCGTCCAGGTGGCGCCCGCGAGGGCGAGCCAGTCGGCGCGCCGGCCGTGCACCGCGGTCACGTCCTCGGCGTCGGCGGTGAACACCCGTGGTGTCTCGGCCTCCTTGCGGGCGCGCCAGAAGAAGCCGCCGTAGGCCGCGCCGGGCCGCCCGTTGGTGGCCGGGCTGCCGATGGTCAGCGTGCCCCGGGTGGTGTTCGTCAGCGAGAAGGTGAAGTCCAGTGCCCAGGCGGACCCGGTCAGTGCGGTGGTCGCCACCGTGCGCCGCTCGCGCAGCAGTTCGCCGCCCGCGGCCACCCAGCGCAGCTCCTCCACGAAGCCGTCGGGGTCGCGCAGCTGGAAGGCGGTGTGCCGCTGAGCGCCGTGGTTGTCGAGTTCGGTAGGACCCCGGTCGCGGACATAGGTGCGCCCGCCCCAGAAGTTGTGCCCCTCGACGTCGGGTACGGCGACACCGACGCCGAGGTGGTGTACGTGGTCGGCGGGGCTCAGCTCGGTGACGGCGGTGCCGGCCAGTGTGGTGACGGGGTGCAGGTACGGGCGCGGCGACAGCCGGGCCGGCAGTGCGGGCCGGGTGAAGTAGCGGCCGACGGGGCGGCCCGCCACGCGCAGGACCAGCGACTCCTCGTTCATCCGGTGCTCACCTCCTTCGGCGGCGCCCAGACGGCGCCCAGCTCGGAGTAGAGGGCGAGGGTGTCGGCGGCCGCCGCGACCAGGCCGTCGACGCCGCGCACGACCCGGCGGTTCTCTCCGGGCACCCGGGTCCAGCTGTCCTCGGGCAGGGCACGCGGATCGGGCGCCTGTCGAATCGCTTCAACGACCTTCATGAAGGCACCCGTCGACTCGGGTGTGACCAGCAGGTCCGTGCCGTCCGTCAGATGGGCGACCAGGTTCTCCAGCAGGTCCGTCCGGCCGAAGTCGGTCTCCTCGGGGCCGTGCCCGGAGCGCTGCACGAGAACGCGGTCCTGCTTGTACCAGAAGGTGATCCGCCCGGCGCTGCCGTGCACCACGACGTACGGTTCGTCGGGGCGTTCGGCGCACAGGGTCGCGGCCACGGTGATCCGGCCGCCGGCCGTGGTGACGCGCACGCACGAGGTGTCGTCGGACTCGATGTCGTTGGCGCGCAGCAGCTCGGTCTCGATCCCGGTGACGTCCTCGGCGCGGGTGGCACCGTCGAGGGCGAGCGCCGTGGCGACGGCGTGGGCGAGGGGGTTCGTCAGCACGCCGTCGACGACGTCCACGCCGTTCAGGCGGCGCTTGCCCGCCCACGGCGCACGCCGGTAGTACGCCTCGCCCCGTGCCCACGCTCCGGCGCCGCCGATCCCCAGCACCCGGCCGATCGCACCCTCGGCGATCAGTTCCCGGACGGCGGGCACGGCGTGCGAGCCGAGCGACTGGAAGCCGATCTGGCAGGCGACGCCGGCCGCGGCGACCCCGTCGGCCATCCTGCGGAACTCCGCGTACGAGGGGGCGGGCGGCTTCTCCAGCAGCAGGTGCACGCCCTTGCCCGCGGCGGTCAGCGCCAGGTCGGTGTGGGTGGGGATGGGGGTGCAGATCACGGCGATCGCCGCGCGGGTGGAGTCGAGGAGGGCACCGAAGTCGGCGGACTGCTGGACCTGCAGGCCGCCCAGCTCCGCGTCCGTGAGCGGGTTCAGCTCGCAGATACCGGCGAGCCGTACGAGGCCCTGGTCCTGAAGACGGCGGATGTTGCGCAGGTGCCAGTCGCCGTGGCCGCGGGCGCCCGCGAGGACGACGGGCAGCGGCAGGTCCCGGGCGGGCGGGTTCGTCGGCCCGCCGACGGCGGACGCCTGAGGCTGGTGGCTCATCCCTTCACCGCCCCCGCGCTGAATCCCGTGATCAGCCACTTCTGGATGAAGGCGAAGACGATGACGACGGGGACGGCGGCGATGATTCCGCCGGCGGCGAGCGCGCCGAGGTCGACACTGTCCGAGCTCATCAGGGTGTTGAGGCCGACCGGGATGGTCTGCTTGCCCTGATCGCTGAGGAACATCAGGGCGAACAGGAAATGGTTCCAGGCGTGCACGAAGGCGAAGGAGCCGACGGCGATCAGGCCGGGCCGCAGCAGCGGGAGCACGACGATCCGGAAGGCCTTGAAGCGGTCGCAGCCGTCGACCCAGGCGGCCTCCTCCAGGGAGTACGGCACGTTCCTGATGAACCCGCTGATGAGGATCATCGACAGCGGCAGCTGGAAGACCGTCTCGGCGATGATGACGCTGCCCAGCGAGTTGATCATCTGGAGCTTGGCGAAGATCTGGAAGAGCGGCACGAGGAGCAGCGCCCCCGGCACGAACTGGGAGCACAGCAGCGCCAGCATGAAGCCGCGCTTGATCCTGAAGTCGAAGCGGGCGAGGGCGTATCCGCCGGCGAGGGCGACGACGGTGGTCAGCACCAGGGTGGCGAGCGCGATGAGCACGCTGTTCTGGAAGTAGGTCCCGAAGCTGCGCTCGGTCCAGACCTTGTCGAAGTGGTCGAAGGTCATGGGCCACGGGACGAGCGAGGTGGAGCCGGCGGGGCGGAGCGCGAACAGCAGGATCCAGTAGAAGGGGACCAGGGTGAAGAGCAGGTAGACCGACAGCGGGAGGTAGATCTGCCAGCGGGGCACCTCGTCCCAGGCCCGCCTGGTCTTCTGGAGGGTCGGCCGGGGTTCCTCGGCCGCCGGTGCGGGTGCGGCCGGAGCGATCGTCCCGGCGTCCTTGGTGATCACTTGTCCCCGCCTCCGAACTTGCTCAGTCGCAGGTAGACGATCGAGCAGAAGAGCAGAATCACGAACGCGACCGTGGTCAGGGCCGACGCGTAGCCGAAGTTGTGGGCGTCGACACTGGTGTTCGCGATGTAGAGCGGCAGTGTCGTCGTCTCGCCCGCGGGGCCTCCCCCGGTCAGCGTGTAGAGCAGGTCGACGTTGTTGAACTCCCACACCGCGCGCAGCAGCGTGGACAGGACGATGGCGTCCTTGAGGTGCGGCAGTGTGATGTGCAGGAACTGCCGGACCCGGCCCGCGCCGTCGACCTCGGCGGCCTCGTACAGATCCTTGGAGACGGACTGGAGGTCGGCGAGGATGAGGATCGCGAAGAACGGCACGCCGCGCCACAGATCGGCGACCACCGCGGCCGGGAAGACGGTGGAGGTGTCGGAGAGCCAGCTGGTGCCGTACTGTCCGATGCCCGCGTCGGCGAGGTAACGGGTGATGCCCGTCTGGGAGTTGTAGAGCAGCACCCAGATCGCGGAGGTCAGCACGCCGGAGACGGCCCACGGTGAGAAGACCAGCGCGCGGCCGACCGCCCGTCCCACGAAGGTCTGGTTGACGATCAGCGCGAGCGCCAGGCCGAACAGCAGCTGGAGGCCCACCTCGACGACGACCCACTTGGCGCTGAAGGTCAGCGTGTCCCAGAACTGGGGGTCGTCGGTGAAGGCGTGCACGAAGTTGTCGAAGCCCGCGTAGCCGTTGCGCCAGGGCTTGGTGGGGTTGTAGTTCTGCAGGCTGTAGTAGAAGACGCTGATGACGGGGTAGGCGATGAAGCCCAGCATCAGCAGCGCCGCCGGGGCGATCAGCAGGTACGGGAGCCTGTGCGGCGTCGCGGAGGCACGGCGTCGCCGGGCCGGCGCGGGCGGTTTCGCCACGGCTGCGGCTTGGGCCATGACTGTTCTCCGTTCGCTTGCGGTGGGTCTGTTCGGTGGGTGCCCGGTCGTTCACGGACTGTGCAGGAAGCGCTTGCTCCATGCATCTGGTTGAAGCGCTTCGCGGATCTCGTTCGGGATGTCGGCCGTGCGGACGTGCGGTCCGGGGACCCCGGGTGCGGATCGGGGTCCCCGTGTGCGGGGGCGGGCATCCCCGCCCCCGCTCGGGGTCACCCGGCGTACGGGTCCGGCACCTTCCCCGGCCTGGCCAGGAACTCGAAGTCGCAGCCGGTGTCGGCCTGCGTGATCTGGTCGTTGTAGAGCGCGCCGTAGCCGCGCTCGTACCGGGCGGGCGGCGGCGTCCACCGCGCCCTGCGGTTCTCCAGCTCCTCGTCGTCCACGTGGAGCCGAAGGGTGCGGGCCTCGACGTCGAGGGTGATCGTGTCACCGCTGCGCACCAGGGCGAGCGGCCCGCCGACGTACGACTCGGGCGCCACGTGCAGCACGCACGCGCCGTAACTGGTACCGCTCATCCGGGCGTCGGAGATCCGCACCATGTCCCGGACGCCCTGCTTCAGCAGGTGGTCGGGGATGGGCAGCATCCCGTACTCGGGCATGCCGGGGCCGCCCTTGGGGCCGGCGTTGCGCAGCACCAGCACGCTGTCGGCCGTGATGCCGAGCCCGGGGTCGTTGATGGTGCGCTGCATGGTCCGGTAGTCGTCGAACACGACCGCGGGACCGGTGTGCTTGAGCAGGTGCGGCTCGGCGGCGATGTGCTTGATGACGGCGCCGTCGGGGCAGAGGTTGCCGCGCAGCACGGCGACCCCGCCCTCCGAGGCGACCGGGTTGTCGCGGGTGCGGATGACGTCGTCGTTGTGCACGCGTGCGCCGTCGAGCTGTTCGCGCATGCTGTCGTACGACACGGTCGGCCGGTCGAGATGCAGCAGGTCGGTGATCCGCGACAGGAACCCGGGCAGGCCGCCGGCGAAGTGGAAGTCCTCCATCAGGTACTTCCGTCCGCCGGGCCGGACGTCGGCGAGCACCGGCACGGTCCGCGCGATGCGGTCGAAGTCGTCGAGGGCGAGGGGAACCCCGGACCGACCGGCCATGGCGATCAGATGGATCACGGCGTTGGTGGAGCCGCCGAGCCCGAGGACGGTGGTCACCGCGTCCGCGAAGGCGTCGGCCGTCAGGATGTCGGACAACTTGCGGTCCTTGCGGACGAGTTCGACGATCCTGAGCCCGGACGCGGCGGCCATCCGATCGTGTCCGGAGTCGACGGCGGGGATGCTCGACGCGCCGGGCACGGTGACGCCGAGGGCCTCGGCGGCAGCGGTGAGCGTGGACGCCGTCCCCATGGTCATGCAGTGCCCCGGCGACCTGGCGAGCCCGCTCTCCAGTTCGCTCATCTCGCAGTCCCCGATGAGCCCGGCGCGCTTGTCGTCCCAGTACTTCCACATGTCCGTGCCGGAGCCGAGGACCTCGTCGCGCCAGTGTCCGGGGAGCATCGGCCCGGCGGGCACGAACACGGTCGGCAGGTCGACGGAGGCCGCGCCCATCAGCAGGGCGGGAGTCGACTTGTCGCAGCCGCCCAGCAGCACCGCGCCGTCGACCGGGTACGACCGCAGCAGTTCCTCGGTCTCCATCGCGAGCATGTTGCGGTAGAGCATCGGGGTCGGCTTCTGGAAGGTCTCGCTGAGCGTCGACACCGGGAATTCGAGCGGGAAACCGCCGGCCTGCCACACTCCGCGCTTCACGGCCTGCGCGCGGTCGCGCAGGTGCACGTGGCAGGGGTTGATGTCGCTCCAGGTGTTGAGGATCGCGACGACCGGCTTGCCGAGGTGCTCCTCGGGCAGATAGCCGAGCTGCCGCGTCCGGGCCCGGTGGCTGAACGAGCGGAGCCCGTCCGTGCCGTACCACTGGTGGCTTCTGAGGTCTTCCGGGCGCTTCATATGGACCACCCCGCGGCGATGGCCGCCACTTCCGCGCGCTCGGGTGCGGGCAGCGGCTTGCTCGGCGGGCGGACGTCACGGCGGCACAGGTCGAGCGAGGCCAGCGCCTCCTTGACCACGGTGACGTTGTTCGCCGAGCCGTTGGCCGCGCGCAGCTCCTCGAAGCGGCGGATCTGTTCCCAGACCTTCATGGCGGCCGGATAGTCCCCGGATCGAAGCGCTTCGATCATGTTCAGGGAGACCGCCGGGGCGACGTTGACGAGCCCCGAGGTGAAGCCGGTGGCACCGGCCGAGAAGTACGAGGGCGCGTAGGGCTCGGCGAGTCCAGCCACCCAGACGAAGCGTTCGAGTCCGGCGTCCCGCGCGAAGGCGGCGAAGCGCGCGGCGTCCGGCACGGCGTACTTCACCCCGATGACGTTCGGGCAGACGTCGGCGAGTTCGGCCAGGCGCGCGCCCTCCAGGAGCGGGTTGCGGAGGTAGGGGACGACGCCGAGCTCGGGCACGGCCTCGGCGATGGCCCGGTGGTAGTCGACCCAGCCGCCCTCCGAGACGTACGGGTGCACCGGCTGATGGACCATCACCATCTGGGCGCCGAGCTGCCGTGCGTGCCGTGCCGAGGCGATCGCGGTGGGCACGTCGTGTCCGACGCCGACGAGTATGGCGGCCCGGTCCCCCGCCTCCTCGACGGTCAGCTCGGTGACGAGTTGCCTCTCCTCGGGCGTCAGCGCGTAGAACTCCCCCGTGTTGCCGTTCGGTGTCAGGGTTCTGACTCCGCCGTCGAGCAGCCGGCGCAGCAGGGCCCGGTGAGTGTCGCGGTCGATCGTGCCGTCCTCGGCGAACGGGGTCACGGGGATCGCCACGACCTCGGCGAGCGCCGCCCGCTGGGTCTCGTACGTCGCTGTCATTCCTGTCCATCCTCTTCCTGGCCCTGGGGGAAGGCCCGTTGCACGAACGACGCGATGTGGGCGTGCAGCGCCCCGGCCGCGCCGTCGGCGTCACCGTCGAGGGCGAGCCGCAGGATCTCCCGGTGCTCGCTGGCCTCGCGTTCCCAGGACGGGTTCGCGGCCCAGGCGACCGTGGAGACCAGGGCGGCCTGGTCGCGCACCTCGTCGAGCATCCGGCCGAGCAGTGGATTGCCGCAGGGCACGTACAGGGCGCGGTGGAACTCCCGGTTGGCGAGCGAGCGTTCCGCGGTGTCGGCGGCCTCGTCGGCGCGGGTCAGCGCGTCTCGCGCGGCGTCGAGGGAGGCCCCCCGGCGAACCGCCCGGCGCAGTGCCTCCGGTTCGAGGAGCAGCCGCACGTCGTACACCTCGCGCGCCATGTCCGCATCCACCATGCGCACCGTGACGCCCTTGTACTGGCTCATCACGACAAGACCGGTACCGGCCAGTGTCTTGAGCGCCTCGCGCACCGGTGTCTTCGACACCCCGAACTGCGCGGCGAGCTCGGTCTCGACCAGGGCCTGTCCGGGCGTCAACTGCCCGGTGAGGATGCGGTGTTTGATCCCCTCCAGCACGAATTGCGTGCGGGACGGGATCGGGGTGGGCACAGAGGTCATGCGCGCCTCTCGGATCTCACGTGTCGGATCGCGTGTATCGGATCTCGCGTATCGCGTCTCATATATGACGTACGAAGTACGACGCGATGAAGGTAAGAGCGGTGCCGTGTTTCGTCAACGCTTCGGACAAAAGAAGTTGGGGTGACCGGCGGGGTGGGGGCGGCGCCCGGCGAGTCGGGGTGCGTGGCGCACGGGCTGTTCAGGGGTGCGCGCCGCGGCCGGACTCACCGGTGCGTACGGACTGTTCAGGGGTGCGCGCCGCGGCCGGACACACCGACGCGCACGGGGTGTTCGGGTGCGCGTCTTGGCCGGACACACCGGTGCGCACGAGATGTTCGCGTGCGCCTCCCGGCCGGACACACCGACGCGCACGAGATGTTCGCGTGCGCCTCCCGGCCGGACACACCGACGCGCACGAGATGTTCAGGGGTGCGCCTCCGAGGCGGAGGCACGGCCGGTGTGCGGTCAGAAGGCTCGGGTGCCGCCCTCGCGGGCGGTCGCGGTCCGGCCGCCGAAGGCGTCCGCCGCGCGCGCTGTCGCCGTCTGCGGCGTCAGCGTCGGCCCCACATGGGTGACGAGCAACTCGCCCACCCCGGCCCGTCGGGCGACCGCGCCGGCGTCCTCCGGCGTGAGGTGCACCGGGCGTTCGCTTTCGCCATGCCGGTCGATGTCCGCCTCGCACAGGAACAGGTCCGCTCCGGACGCGAGTTCGTCGAGCGCGGGGCACGGCCCGCTGTCTCCGGAATAGGCGAGGACGCTGCCGCCGCACTCGGCCCGCAGCCCGTAGGCCTCGACGTCGTGCACGACGGCCCTCGTCCGCAGCACCAGTTCGCCCACGCGCTCCTCGTGGCCGTCGTACAGGGGCCTGAAGTCGAACACCCCTGCCATGAAGCCGGGATCGGGCTGCCCGAAGAAGCCGGCGAGCCGCCGTGCGAGCTCCGGCGGCCCGAACACGGGCAGGGGCGCGGCAAGCGTGAGCCCTCCGTAGGCGAACCCGTACAGGGCGGCCGTCAGATCGGCGTAGTGATCTGCGTGCAGATGCGAGACCCATATCGCGTCCAGCCGCGTCGGATCCGTGTGCCTCTGCAATGCGGCGAAGGTCCCGGGCCCCGCGTCGACCCACACCTCGGCGCCCCCGCCCCGCAGCAGATGGCCGGAACAGGGGCGGCCAGGCTGCGGGTGCGGAGAGGCGGTGCCGAGGACCGTGAGGGCGATGGCCATGCGGGGAGCGTACGCGCGGGCCGCGTTGCAGGGGCCGGCTTTTCCCCCGGGACCGCCGCACGCGGGGCCGCGCCTGCACGGGGCACGCGCCGGGGCCGACGGTGCCGGGCCGGCGTGTCCCCCCGGACGCCAGAGGCCGGCTCGCGGGCGCCCGGTGCGAGCGCGCTACGCCTTCCAGCCGGGGTCGCGGCCGCTCAGCCCGAGCACCCGGTCGAGGAGCGGCGCGTCGTCGGGCACCGGCACCACGGGACCGAAGATGCCGCCGCCCCTGCTCGGATCCTCGGCAGCGGCGGCGAGGAACCCGTACGACGCCTGGAGGGCGACGGGGTCCGGCTCGTACGCCTGGCCGGTGGCGCGGGCGAGGTCCCAGCCGTGCACCACCAGTTCGTCGGCGGCGACGGCGGCGGCCACCGCGCCCGGCAGCGGCACTCCGCCCGCCCGGGTCTCGCCCGTCCAGGCCGCCGGGTCCCGCCAGGCCTCGGCGAGCTCGTCGAGCGCCATCGGCAGGGTCTCCCGCCAGCCGGCCTCGATGTCCGGCAGCGAGGTGTCGGGGCTGCTGTCCGTCGTGGGACCCAGGTCCTTGCGGCCCGCGTCGCGGAAGGCCACGGACAGTCCGGCCAGATGTCCCAGCATGGTGTGCACCGGGTACCTCGGACAGGGCGTCTCGTTGTCGAGCTGCCCGTCCATCACGCCCTCCGCGAGCCGCGCCACGATCAGGGCCTGCGGCCCGAGGTCGAACATCTCGACGGTCATCCACTTCTCCTCAGCATTCGTGTCCACTGACGGATGGACCGGAGTCGCGCCCGAAACTCATCGGCCGCTCGCCGGCCCGGCCCGCGCAGGCCGGACCCTAGGGCGATCGCCCGATCCCCGGGCAGCCGCCTTAGAACCACGATCACCGGCCATGACATGGACAGTGACCCGAGTGCTGAGCGACCGCAACGCGGCGCTCTACCTCACCGGAGCGGTGATCTCCGGTTTCGGATCGTCGGCGATGTGGCTGGTCTGCGGCATCTGGGTCAAGGACCTGACCGGTTCGGACGGCCTGGCGGCCCTGTGCGTCTTCACGCTGTGGGCCCCGACGCTGATCGGCCCCGCGCTCGGCACCCTCGCCGACCGCACCCGCCGCAGACCGCTCCTGATCGCCTCGAACCTGGCCCTCGCCGCGCTGCTGCCCCTGCTGCTCACCGTGGACGCGCCGGACCGCCTGTGGGTCCTGTTCGCGGTGCTCCTGATCTACGGCGCGACCGGGGTCGTGCTCGACGCGGCCGAGTCCGCCCTGCTCGCCTCCGCGGTCGGCACCCCGCTCCTCGGCGACTTCAACGGTCTGCGCATGGCGGTCAACGAGGGCATGAAGCTGGTCGCCCCCCTCACCGGGGCCGGCCTGTACGCGGCGTACGGGGGAGCGCCGGTCGCGCTGCTGGACGCGGTGACGTTCGCCTCGGCGGCGGGCGTGTTCGCGCTGCTGCGCGTCCGCGAGACCCCGCCGCCCAAGGGGTCGACGGAGGGGTGGCGGGCCCGCACGGCGCTGGGCGTGCGTGCCCTGTGGCGCCACGGCGAGCTGCGGGCCCTGGTCGTGGCCGGGGGCACGACCATGCTCTTCGCGGGCCTGAACGGCGCGACGGTCTACGCCGTGGCCGAGGGGCTGGGGCACTCCCCCGCGTACGTGGGCGTGCTGTACGTCGCCCAGGGCGTCGGGTCCATCGCCGTCGGACTGGCCTCCGGGCCGCTCCTGCGCCGTCTGGGCGAACGGCGGTTCGCCGGGTACGGGATCGCGCTCACCGCCGTCGCGGTCGCGCTGCGCGCGGTCCCCTCCGACGCCGTGGTGCTCGGCTCGTGCGTCGCCGTCGGTGTCGGACTGCCGTGCGTCCTGGTCGCGGCGTACACCGCGATCCAGCGGGAGACCCCCGGTCATCTGCTCGGCCGTGTCACCGCGACGGCGGGCACGCTGCTGTACGCGCCCAACGCCGTGGGGCTGGCCGTCGGTGCGGGGCTGGTCGAGCTGGTCGACCATCGGGTGCTGCTGGTGGCGCTGGGGGTCGCTCGTCTGGTCACGGTGGGGCCGTTGCTGCGGCGGTCCGGGGCGCCGGTGCGGGGGTAGGACCGGGTGGCTCGCCCCCTTCGCCCCTGCCCGTCCCGACACCCCGGGGGGTGCCACCCCGGCCCCCCGCTCCGGCTGCCCGAACGGCCTCGCCCTCGGACGCCGGACGGGCTGCGGCACTGCCCGCTAGATCAGCCTCGCCAGCGCCTCCCGTACCGCGGCCAGGTCCGCGTCCGACGCCAGCCCGGCGTGGTAGAGGCGGAGTTCGGTCGCGCCCAGCGCCGCCGCCCGCTCCGCGTCCGCGGCGAGCGTCCCCGGGTGTCCGCCCATCCCCGACACGACGGTGAAGTTGGCGGCCAGCACGCTCTCCCGGCCGGCCGGGCGGGCCTCGGCGAAGGGGGTGAGCAGCCCCGCGCCGCCGGTGCACGGGACGACCACCCCGTCCGCCACGGACAGGACGCGTGCGGGATCGACACCGGCGTTCGCGCCGCAGTGGTAGGACACCGGGTCCGCGTGCAGCAGCACCTGGAACCCGTCCGGCGCCGCGGCCCGCACCGCCGCGACCGCCGCCTCCTGGAGTTCCCCGGCGACCGCGTCGCGCCACGCGCGCGTGCCCGCCGCCGCCTGAGCTCCGAGCAGCTTCTCGACCCCGGCCCAGCCGCCGTCCGACGGCGCGCCGCGCCACACCGCGTCCAGCGCCTCCCGTACGGCGGTCGGCAGCCGCCCTGCGTCGAGGCCCTGTCCGGCGTAGCCGTCGAGGCACGCCGGGCAGAAGCACAGCGACATCAGGTACTGGCCGGCGTCGCCGAGCGCCACCCCGCCGATCTTGTCGTGTGCGTGCAGGTGGGCCAGCCCGTACCAGCCGAGCGACTCCAGCTCCGTACCGCGCGCTCCGGGGCGCACGGCGGCCTCCGCGGCGAGGTCGACGAGGTAGGCCCGCGTCGCGGGCTGCGCGACGCATGGTGCCCAGGGGTAGCGGTCGCCGTACGCGTTGACGACGGATGTCGACGGATGGTCCGCTCCCATGCGGGAGTTGTGCGCGAGGACCACCCATGTGTGGACCTCCAGGCCGGCGCCGGCGAGCTCGGCGGCGGCCGTCCCGAACGCGTCCCCGGGCGCCCAGTCGCCGGCCGCGTACGGCCGCGGGGTGCGCCCCTGCCAGCGCGCGTCGTCCGCCGGGTACAGCACGGCCGCGTGCGAGGCGGTGACGACGCGGTGCCGGGGATGCCGGGGCGTCAGGGCCCGCGTGGAGTGGTAGGCGGAGGCGAGCGTGACCTGCCGGACGCCGAGTCCGGCCGTGCGCGCGGCGGCCTCCGGGTCTCCGTTGACGTCCCACGGGTAGAGGAAGGCGGACGTCTTCACAGGCCCTCCTCCAGCAGCGCGAGGCCGCGCTCGATCAGCTGTGCCAGCTGCTTGACGTGGTCCTCGGCCGGTTCCTGCAGCGGCGGCCGTACCTCGCCCACGTCCAGGCCCCGCAGCCGTACGCCCGCCTTGACGAGTGCGACGGCGTAGCCGCGGCCCAGTGCCCGCAGGTCGACGAAGGGGCGGTAGAAGCCGTCGAGCAGCCGGTTCACCGTCTCGTCGTCCCCGGTGTTCAGCGCGCGGTGGAAGGCCTGCGCGATCTCGGGGGCGAAGCAGAACACCGCGGACGAGTAGAGCGTGATGCCCACGCCCCGGTAGGCGAGCCCGGTCAGCTCCGCCGTCGGCAGTCCGTTGAAGTACAGGAAGTCCCCCGGGGCCTCGCTGCGCACGGCACTCACGATGCGCTGCATCAGGTCGAGGTCGCCGAGCCCGTCCTTGAAGCCGATGATGCCGTCCGTGCGGGCCAGTTCGACCACGGTCTCCGGCGTGAAGACGGCGTTGTCGCGCTGGTAGACGACGATGTCGAGCGAGGTGGCGGCGGCGATCTCCCGGTAGTGCCGCAGCAGTCCCTCCTGGCCGGCCACGACGAGGTACGGCGGCATGGCGAGCAGCCCGTCGGCCCCGGCGGCCTCCGCCAGCCGCGCGTAGCGGACGGCCAGCGCGGTCCCGTACCCGGCGCCCGCGACGACGGGCACGCGACCCGCGGCCGCCTCCACCGCCGCCCGCACGCACGCCTCGAACTCCTCCGGCGTGAGCGCGTGGAACTCACCCGTGCCGCAGCAGGCGAAGACGGCCGCGGCTCCGGCCTCGACACCGCGCCGCACATGTGCGCGGTAGACGTCGAGGTCGACGGAGCCGTCGGGGCGGTACGCGGTGACGGGGAAGAACAACGGCCCGCTCGGGATACTCAGTCGAGCGGCGAGAGGGGCTGAGGTCACGGGCTCTCCCTAGACAGGTGCTCACCGGTGCACGTTTCTGATCCACGTCTATATTTCTGAACGCGCCCACGCTAATTCGCGACCTCAGGACGGGTCAAGCGCGCAAACCCGCAACACCGCAGCGGATTCGCCACCTCCGCGCGACACTTGACGGGGCAGGTCGGCACTCCCTAGCGTGTCCACGGATGTGAATGTCGTACATGAATACGGCCGCCCGTCGTGGCACATCGCCCCGCACCGAGGAGACACCCGCATGCCCGCTCCCCGCACCGTTCTGCTCACCGGCGCCGCCGGCGGACTCGGCACCCTGATGCGGGGACTGCTGCCGGAGTACGGCTACGAGCTGCGCCTCCTCGACCTGCTGCCCGTCGAGGGCGAGCCGGACGCGATCACCGCGGACCTCTCCGACCGGGCGGCGCTGCGCGAGGCGGTCCGGGGCGTCGACGCGATCATCCACCTCGCGGGGATCTCCCTGGAAGCCTCCTTCGACAAGATCCTCAAGGCGAACATCGAGGGCACGTACAACCTCTACGAGGCGGCGCGCGAAGAGGGCGTACGCCGGATCGTGTTCGCCTCCTCCAACCACGCGGTGGGATTCACCCCGCGCCCGCGGGGCGAGGACCCGCTCATCCCGATCGACACGCCGCGCCGCCCCGACACCTTCTACGGACTGTCCAAGTCGTTCGGCGAGGACCTCGCGCAGTTCTACTGGGACAAGCACGGCCTGGAGACCGTCTCGGTGCGGATCGGCTCCTGCTTCGCCGAGCCGACGAGCGTGCGCATGCTCTCCGTCTGGATGAGCCCGGAGGACGGGGCCCGCCTCTTCCACGCGGCACTGACCGCCGAGGACGTGCGGCACACCGTCGTCTACGGCTCGTCCGCCAATACCCGTCTGTGGTGGGACCTGTCGACCGCGCGGGCTCTGGGCTACGAGCCGCGGGACGACTCCGAGCCGTACGCGGAGAAGCTGATCGCCGAGCAGGGCGAGCTCGACCCGGACAACCCGGACCACGCCCACCTGGGCGGCCACTTCACCACCCGCCCGCCGATCTGGCCGCACTGACGGCGGCCCGGCACGGCGGCACAGGACGACGACCCGGGAGCGGGCGGGCACCGAACGGGCCCGCCCGCTCCCGCGTTCGGGCACGCACCCTGCCCGATCCCTCTTCGGCTCCCGCTCCACCCCAGGTCCGCCGCGGGCAGCCGTTGCGCGAAACGGGCACGACCGGGCACCATCGGGCACGCAACAGGCCTGGTCAGTGGCGAAAACCCGCTGTAGAACTTCCCTCAAGGGCCCGCCGGGCCCGAACGGGCAGTGTGCGACGGAGCGCGAGGGAGCGGGTGACGGCCATGACGGCGATGACGGCGGAGGAACGGCAGCGCGAGATCGTCCGGGCCGCACGCCGCGCGGGCTCGGTCGACGTCACCGCGCTCGCCGCCGAACTGGGCGTCGCCAAGGAGACCGTACGGCGCGATCTGCGCACCCTGGAGGACCACGGCCTGGTGCGTCGCACCCACGGCGGCGCCTATCCCGTGGAGAGCGCCGGCTTCGAGACCACGCTCGCCTTCCGCACCACGAGCCATGTGCCCGAGAAGCGCCGGATCGCGGCCGCGGCGGCCGAACTGCTCGGGGACGCCGAGACCGTGTTCGTCGACGAGGGCTTCACCCCGCAGCTCATCGCCGAGGCACTGCCCAGGGACCGGCCGCTGACGGTGGTCACCGCGTCCCTGGCCACTGCCGGCGCGCTCGCCGAGGCGGACCACACCAGCGTCCTGCTGCTCGGCGGCCGGGTCCGTCCCGGGACGCTCGCGACCGTGGACCACTGGACGACGAAGATGCTCGCCGGCTTCGTCATCGACCTCGCCTACATCGGGGCGAACGGCATTTCCCGCGAGCACGGCCTCACCACCCCCGACCCGGCGGTCAGCGAGGTCAAGGCGCAGGCGATCCGGGCCTCCCGGCGCACCGTCTTCGCGGGCGTGCACACCAAGTTCGGTGCCGTCAGCTTCTGCCGGTTCGCCGACGTCACAGCCCTGGAGGCGATCGTCACCAGCACGCTGCTCCCGGCGTCCGAGGCGCACCGCTACTCCCTGCAAGGCCCCCAGGTCATCCGAGTCTGAGAACCCAACCCACCCGCTCTCCCCCGCCCCCGCCCTCCCCTCATCACATCCAGAAACCCAACCGACCCTCCCCAGGGGCCCGTCCGCACCCGGTCGCGCCCTTTATCTCCCCATACGTCCAGGAGTGATCCATGCGAACCCCGAGCCGACGGAGGCCGCGCGCGCTGCTCGCCGCGGTCGCCGCAGGGACGCTGCTCACCCCGCTGCTCTCCGGCTGCTGGACCGGAGCGGGCGGCGCGGGCTCCGGAGGCAACTCCATCAACGTCCTGATGGTCAACAACCCTCAGATGGTGGAGCTCCAGAAGCTCACCAAGGCGCACTTCACCGAAGAGACCGGCATCAAGGTGAACTTCACCGTGCTGCCGGAGAACGACGTGCGCGACAAGATCAGCCAGGACTTCGCCAACCAGGCGGGCCAGTACGACGTCGCCACACTGAGCAACTACGAGATACCGATCTATGCCAGGAACGGCTGGCTGCACGAGATGGACTCGTACGTGCGCGACGACGGCGCGTACGACGAGCAGGACATCCTGAAGCCGATGCGGCAGTCCCTGACGGCCGACGACGGCAAGCTCTACGGGCAGCCGTTCTACGGCGAGTCGTCCTTCCTGATGTACCGCAAGGACGTGTTCGCGAAGAAGGGGCTCACGATGCCCGCGCATCCCACCTGGGAACAGGTGGGCGAACTGGCCGCACAGGCCGACGGCGCGGAGTCCGGCATGAAGGGCATCTGTCTGCGCGGCCTGCCCGGCTGGGGCGAGCTGATGGCCCCCCTCACCACCGTCGTGAACACCTTCGGCGGCACCTGGTTCGACAAGGACTGGAAGGCCCGCCTCGACTCCCCCGAGTTCGAGAAGGCGACCAAGTTCTATGTGAACCTCGTCCGCGAGCACGGCGAGTCGGGCGCGGCCCAGTCCGGATTCGCCGAGTGCCTCAACAACATGACGCAGGGCAAGACGGCCATGTGGTACGACGCCACGTCGGCCGCCGGCCTGCTGGAGGCGGCCGACTCCCCGGTCAAGGGCAAGCTCGGCTACGTCCCGGCGCCGGTCCAGAAGACCGACTCCTCCGGCTGGCTCTACACCTGGGCGTGGGGCATGCAGAAGGCCTCCCACAACTCCGACAAGGCCTGGAAGTTCATCTCCTGGGCGTCCAGCAAGCGGTACGAGCAGCTGGTCGGGGACACCACCGGCTGGTCCAACGTCCCGGCGGGCAAGCGCGCCTCGACCTACACGAACGCCGCCTACCGCAAGGAGGCCGCCGCCTTCCAGGACATGACCCGCGAGGCCATCGAAGGGGCCCGGCCGCGCGACCCCGGGGTGCAGCCGCGTCCCGCGCCCGGCATCCAGTTCGTCGGCATCCCCGAGTTCACCGACCTCGGCACCAAGGTCTCGCAGGAGATCAGCGCGGCCATCGCCGGACGCCAGTCCGTCGACTCGGCCCTGAGCAAGTCCCAGAAGCTCGCCGAGAAGATCTCCAAGGAGTACGAGGGACGATGACCGCCACGACGACGGCCCCCGTGGCCGCGACTCCCGTACGCACCCTGCGCAGGCCGTCCTCCCGGCTGCGCGCCTGGGCCACCCGCGCCCCGCTGCTGCCCGCCCTGATCTTCATGATCGCCGTGACCCAGCTGCCCTTCGTGGCCACGCTGGTGATCTCCTTCTTCGACTGGAACGCCCTCTACCCGAAGGCCCGGCACTTCACCGGCCTCGGCAACTACTCCGACGTCCTGACCGACGCCGACCTGCGGCACTCGGTCTGGACGACGATCGTGCTGACCGTCACCGTGGTGCTGGTCAGCCTGATCGTGGGCCTCGGCCTCGCCCTGCTCCTGGACCGCAGGTTCCGGGGCCGCGGCATCGTCCGCACCCTGTTGATCGCGCCCTTCCTGGTGGTCCCGGTGGCGGCGGCACTGCTCTGGAAGCACGTGCTCTACAACCCCGAGTACGGCCTGCTCAACGGGCTCCTGCACATCGTGGGCGGCCCCCAGCCGGACTGGATCTCGAACACCCCGCTGCTGGCGGTCGAGGCCTCCCTGGTCTGGCAGTGGACACCGTTCATGATGCTCATCCTGCTGGCCGGGCTGCAGAGCCGCGACCATCAGCAGATCGAGGCCGCGCGGGTGGACGGCGCGAGCGACTGGCAGATCTTCCGCCACCTCACCCTCCCCCACCTGCGCCGCTATCTCGAACTGGGCGCACTCCTGGGGTCGATCTACATCGTGCAGAACTTCGACGCGGTCTTCACCCTCACCTCCGGCGGCCTGGGCACCGCGAACCTGCCCTACACCGTCTACCAGAGCTTCTACCAGGCCCACGAGAACGGCCTCGCGTCGGCCGCGGGCGTCCTGGTCGTCATCGGCTCGATCATCATCGCGACCTTCGCCCTGCGCGTGGTGTCGTCCCTGTTCCGCGAGGAGGTGTCCCGCGCATGAGCGCCACCGCCGTACCCGTACGATCCCGCCGCACCCGCGGTCCCCGCCGTACCGTCCGCGCCCGGGGTGCGGGCCTGGGCCTGGTGGCCTGGCTGGCCGGAGTCGTCTTCTTCCTGCCCATCGCGTGGATGGCCCTGACGTCCTTCCACTCGGAGTCGGACGCCGCGACCAACCCTCCCTCCCTGGGCGCCGCACTCACCCTGGACGGCTACCGCGAGTTCTTCGGCACCGGAGGCGGTGCGAGCCCGTGGCCCGCGCTGGTCAACTCCACGGTCGCGTCGCTGGTCTCCACCCTCTGCGTCCTGCTGCTGGCCCTGCCGGCCGCGTACGCGCTGTCCGTCCGGCCGGTGCGGAAGTGGACCGACGTCCTGTTCTTCTTCCTGTCGACGAAGATGCTGCCGGTGGTCGCGGGCCTCCTGCCGATCTACCTCTTCGCCAAGAACACCGGGATGCTGGACAACATCTGGCTCCTGGTCATCCTCTACACCTCCATGAACCTGCCGATCGCGGTGTGGATGATGCAGTCCTTCCTCGCCGAGGTGCCGGTCGCGGTGATCGAGGCCGCGCAGATCGACGGCGCCAGGCTGCCGACGGTCCTGGCCCGCGTGGTCGCCCCGATCGCCCTGCCCGGCATCGCCGCGACGGCACTCATCTGCTTCATCTTCAGCTGGAACGAGCTGCTCTTCGCCCGGGTGCTCACGGGGGTGGTCGCGGAGACCGCGCCCGTCTTCCTGACCGGCTTCATCACCAGCCAGGGACTGTTCCTGGCGAAGGTGTGCGCCGCGTCGCTCGTCATCTCCCTGCCGGTGCTCGCCGCGGGGTTCGCCGCCCAGGACAAGCTGGTCCAGGGCCTGTCGTTGGGAGCCGTGAAATGAAGGCCGCCGTCATCGAGTCCGTGGGCAAGGCCGTCGTCGCCGAGGTCCCGGACCCGACGCCAGGCCCCCGCGAGGTCGTCGTCGAGGTCGCCGCCTGCGGCCTGTGCGGCACCGACCTGCACATCCTCCAGGGCGAGTTCGCGCCCGAACTGCCCATCGTGCCCGGCCACGAGTTCGCGGGCGAGGTGGTCGGTGTGGGCAACCGGGTCACGGAGCTCGCGGTCGGCGACCGGGTGGCGGTGGACCCCTCCCTGTACTGCTACGAGTGCCGGTACTGCCGCACGGGCCACAACAACCTGTGCGAGCGGTGGGCGGCGATCGGCGTCACGACGGCGGGCGGCGCCGCCCAGTACGCGGTGGCACCCGTGGCCAACTGTGTGAAGCTGCCCGAACACGTCCGCACCGAGGACGCCGCCCTCGTCGAGCCGCTCTCCTGCGCGGTCCGCGGCTACGACGTGCTGAACGCCCGTCTCGGCGCCCATGTGCTCGTCTACGGCTCCGGCACCATGGGCCTGATGATGCTGGAGCTCGCCAAGCGCACGGGCGCGGCGAGCGTGGACGTGGTGGACGTGAACCCGCGACGACTGGCCACGGCCCGGCAGCTGGGCGTGTCGGCGGCCGCGGCGGGGGCCGACGAACTGGACCGCCCGCAGGGCTGGGACGTGGTGATCGACGCGACGGGCAACGCGGCGGCGATCCAGGACGGCCTGGACCGGGTGGCGAAGGCGGGCACCTTCCTCCAGTTCGGCGTGGCCGACTACGCGACCCGGGTCACCATCGACCCCTACCGCATCTACAACCAGGAGATCACCATCACCGGGTCGATGGCGGTGCTGCACAGCTTCGAACGGGCCGCGGAACTGTTCGCCACGGGGGTGCTCGACCCTGACGTGTTCATCAGCGACCGGCTGCCGCTGACGAGCTACCCGCAGGCGCTGGAGCAGTTCGCGAAGGGAGTGGGGCGCAAGATCGTCGTGGTTCCGTAGCCGCCCTCGTGTGGATGCGGGACGGTCCGGGCCCGGAGCGGTACGACGGGTCCGGACCTGGGCGGTCCGGGACGCACCGAGGCGGACGGACGCGGCCGGAAACGGGCCGCTCCTTACGCGCTCGGACGACGCTGACGGGACCGACGGGACGGGTGGGACCGACAGGACCGACAGGACGGGTGAGGCAGACGGGACCGGGTGGGGCCGACGGGACAGGCAGGGCCGAAGCGACTCACGAGTCCGACGAGGCCGCTTGAATCATTCCTTGGGTAAGGGAACGGTAAAGCGGCCCCGCTCGTTATCCCCGGCATGACAGCTATGACCCCCGGCTCGAACATCCCTCTCCCCGTCTCCCGCGTGACGGTGGACGTCACCGCCCCGGTGCGGCTCGACGTTTCGGGCCTGCTGCTCACCGCCGACGGCAAGGTGCGCTCCGACGACGACTTCATCTTCTACAACCAGCCCGCGGGCCCCGGTGTGACCTACCGCTCCGGCGGCGGCACCGCCCCGGACGCGATCACGGTCGACACGACCGCGGTCCCCCCGGGCATCGAGAAGATCGTCGTCACGGCCAGCCCGGACGCGGCGGGCCAGACCTTCCAGGGCATCGAGCCCACCGCCACCGTGCGCAATGCGGACGACAACGCGGTCCTGGCCACCTTCACCCCGCCCCGCCTGGGCACGGAGACGGCCCTGGTGGTCATGGAGATCTACCTGCGCAACGGCGCCTGGAAGGCCCGGGCGGTCGGCCAGGGCTATGCGAACGGCCTGGCGGGCATCGCCACCGACTTCGGCGTGACCGTGGAGGAACCGGCACCGGCCCCCGCTCAGCCCATCGCCCCGCCGCCCGCGCCGCCCGTCACCCCGCCGGCCCCGCCGCTGGACCCCCGGACGGCCGCCGCCCCGCCCGTCCCGGCCGCTCCCCCGGCTCCGCCCGCCGCCGCGCCCGGCAGCGGAAAGATCAATCTCGACAAGGGCCGGGTCAGCCTCCAGAAGAACCAGACGGTCTCCCTGGTCAAGGGCGGCCGTCCGCTCCTCTCCCAGGTGAAGATGGGCCTCGGCTGGGAGCCCGCGTACCGCGGCAAGGACATCGACCTGGACGCCTCGGTCATCGCGTACGGCCCCCAGCGCAACCACATCGACAGCTGCTACTTCGGCAAGCTCTCCATCGTGAACGGCGCGATCAAGCACTCCGGTGACAACCTCACGGGCGAGGGCGGGGGCGACGACGAGGTGATCGTCGTGGACCTCGGCCGCCTGCCCCAGGAGGTCACCGGCCTGGTCTTCACGGTGAACTCCTTCTCCGGCCAGAAGTTCACCGAGGTCGCCAAGGCCTACTGCCGTCTCCTCGACGCCGCCACCGGCGAGGAACTGGTCCGCTTCGACCTCACCAACGCCGAGGCCCAGACCGGCGTCATGATGGCCAAGCTGATCAAGCAGTTCTCCGGCGAGTGGGAGATGACGGCCATGGGCGACTTCGTCAAGTCCCGCACGGTCCGCGGCATGGTGAAGCCGGCGGCCCAGGCGCTCTGACCCACCCCCCGGCCACGCCCTCGAAGGCAGCGGACGGGCACATCCGGGAACACAAGTCGCAGACGGCGGTGGTGACTTCGGGTCACCACCGCCGTGCCGTGTGTTCTGCTCCCCGGCCGGGTGCCGGTGCCGCCCGCCCCCTCCAGGGACGCAGGCCCTCCGTCGGGGACGCAGGCCCTCCGTCAGGGACGCAAGCCCTCCGTCAGCAGGGACAGATAGCGCCGGATGTGCTTGCCCTCGCCGTTCGCCAGTTCCGACGCCGTGGCCACGCCGTGGGCCAGGCGCAGGATGTCGATCGACTCCACGTCGGCGCGCAGGGTGCCCTCCCGCTGAGCCGCGCCGACCAGGCGGGCCGCGGCCCCTTTCACCGAATTGCCGCAAGCCGTCACCACGGCGGAGCTGCCGTCGGTGACCGCCGATCCGAGGAGCGCCTTGAGGCCGCGGACCTGGATCATGCCTTCGCTCAGCTCGTTCAGCCACTCCACCAGCGCCGCGCCGGGCGGGAGTTCGGCGGCGAGAGCGTCGGCGCGGGCCGCGATCTCCTCGATGCGGTCGACGTACACGGCCTCCAACAACGCCTGCCGGTTGGGGAAGTGCCGGTACAGCGTCCCGGACCCGACGCCGGCGCGTTTGGCGATGTCGTCGAGGGACGCGCTCTCCCCGTGCTCGGCGAAGGCGAGCGCCGCCTCCTTCAGGAGTCGCTCGTAGTTCCGCCGCGCGTCTGCCCGCATCGGCTTGACCTGCGCCATTCAGATACTCCTTGCCAACCGGGGACCGTCTCCGTATCTTAACGAGGACTAAACGGAGACAGTCCCCGCTTATCTTCGCGGGCGGTCGGTGCTGCCCGCACGCATCCGTCGGGGACAAGAGACAGGGAGCATCCCATGTCCACCCCGTCCGCACCGTCCACCACTGCCGACGCACCCTCCGCGTCATCCGGAACCGCCGGGCTCGGCCCCGCTCTGCTCGTCATCGTCACCGCGTATCTGATGGTCGGCGTCGACTCCACCGTCGTCAACGTCGCCCTGCCCGACATCCAGACGGACCTGCGCTTCACCCCGACCGGCCTGTCCTGGGTCCTGAACGCCTACACCCTCACCTTCGGCGGTCTGCTCCTCCTCGGCGGCCGGGTCGGCGACATCGCGGGACGCCGCCGCACACTCACCACCGGCGTAATCCTCTTCGCCGCCTCCTCCTTGCTCGGCGGACTCGCCACCGAGAGCGGCTGGCTGCTCGCCGCCCGCGCGCTCCAGGGCGTCGGCGCCGCCCTCATCGCTCCGAGCACCCTCGCCCTGATCACCACGAACTTCCCGGACGGCCCCCGCCGCCACCACGCCCTCGGCGTCTACTCCTCCATGGCGGGCATCGGCGCCTCGGTCGGGCTGGTCCTCGGCGGCATGCTCACCTCCTGGGCGTCCTGGCGCTGGGCCCTGCTCATCAATGTGCCCATCGGCCTCGCGGTGGCCCTCGCCCTCCCCCGCTTCGCGGCCGAGACCCCGCGCCACGCGGGCCGGTTCGACGCGGCGGGAGCGCTCACCGGCACGGCCGGGACGACCTCCCTCGTCTACGCGTTCATCCGGGTGTCGGACCAGGGCTGGAGCGACGCGCAGGCACAGCTCGGCTTCGGCGCCGCGGCGGCCCTGCTCGCGGGCTTCGCCCTGATCGAGAGGCGCGCGCAGCAGCCCATCATGCCGCTGCGCCTGTTCGCCGACCGCGACCGGGCGGGCGGCTACGCGGGCGTCCTGCTGCTGCCCGCGGGCATGTTCGGCGCGTTCTACTTCCTCACCCTGTTCAGCCAGCGGGTGCTGGAGTACAGCCCGCTGCGCGCGGGCTTCGCCTTCCTGCCCATGACGCTGGCGATGTTCACGACCGTGCGGTGCGTGCCGCGGCTGCTCCAGCGCCTCGGCGCCAAGCCGGTGCTGCTCACCGGTATGGCCCTGCTCGTCGCCGCGGGAGCCTGGCTGTGGCGGCTGGCACCGGGCGACGGCTATCTGGCGGGACTGCTCGGCCCGCTGCTGCTGCTCGGCGTGGGCGTCGGTCTGAGCTTCATGCCCCTGAACGCGACCATCCTCGCGCGCGTCGAGCCCCGCGAGGCGGGTGCCGCCTCCGGCCTGCTCCAGACCCTTCAATGGCTCGGCGGCACCCTCGGGCTCTCCGTCCTGGTCACGGTGTTCGGCACGACGACCCGGCACACGACCGGCTCCCCGGCCGAGATCCTCACCGCGGGCGCGGCCCGCGCGTTCGGCATCGGCTCGCTGATCGCGCTGGCCGCGCTGCTGGTGTCGGCGATCGTGATCAAGGGGCGGCGGCGCGCCGTCTAGAAGAGGGCGCTGTACGCGTTCAGGGCGGGCTGCCCGCCGAGGTGGGCGTAGAGCACGGTGGAGTCCCGGTCCAGCTCGCCGCGCGCTACGAGGTCGATCATCCCGGCCATCGACTTCCCCTCGTAGACGGGGTCGGTGACCATGCCCTCGGTCCGCGCGGCGAGCCGCATCGCCTCCAGCGTCGTCTCGTCGGGGATCCCGTACGTGCCCGCGTGGTAGCGCTCGTCGAGCTCGACGTCCGCCTCGGTGAGTTCCCTCCGTACGCCGATGAGCCGGGCGGTGTCGCGCGCGATCCTCTCGATCTGTCCCCGGGTGCGGGCGGGCTCTGCCGACGCGTCGATCCCGAGGACGCGCCGCGGCCTTCCGCCCGACTCCTCCAGGGCGGCGAACCCGGCGATCATGCCCGCCTGGGTCGACCCGGTCACCGAGCACACCACCACGGTGTCGAAGAAGGTCCCCAGTTCCCGCTCCTGCTCCGCGACCTCGTACGCCCAGTTCGCGAAGCCGAGCCCGCCGAGCCGGTGGTCCGAGGCGCCGGCGGGGATGGCGTAGGGCTTGCCACCCGACTCCTCGACCTCGCGCAGTGCCTGCTCCCAGCTCTCCTTGAAGCCGATCCCGAACCCGGCCCGCACGAGCCGCACGTCGGCCCCGGCGAGCCGGCTGATCAGGATGTTGCCGACCTTGTCGTACACGGAGTCCGGCCACTCCACCCAACTCTCCTGGACCAGCACGCACTTGAGTCCGGCGCGAGCGGCGCAGGCGGCGACCTGGCGGGTGTGGTTGGACTGCACTCCGCCGATCGAGACGAGCGTGTCGCAGCCCTCGGCCAGCGCGTCGGCGACGAGGTACTCCAGCTTGCGGGTCTTGTTCCCGCCGTACGCGACACCGGAGTTGCAGTCCTCCCGCTTGGCCCACAGCTCGGCCCCGCCGAGATGTCCGGTCAGCCGCTCCAGCCGGTGCACCGGGGAGGGGCCGAAGAGCAGCGGATAACGGGCGTACGAGGAAAGGGACATGGGACCTCCCGGATCAGTCGGTGTCTTCGTCGGCGAGCTCCTCCAGGCCCCGCCAGATCTCCGCCGTCACACGGACCGCTTCCTCCGCGTCGCCTTCCGCGCAGGCGTCGATCAGCCGCTCGTGCAGTCCCGCCGAGCGGCAGCTGCCGCCCTCGCCGAAGCGCCGGCGCTCCAGACGGCGGATGAGCGGGGTGTAGCGGGTGACGGTGGCGGCCGCGGCACGGTTGCCGCTCATCCGGACGAGGACGTCGTGCAGTGCGTCGTCGGCGCCCAGGGCCGCGTCCACGTCACCCGCGCGCACGGCGGCGGCGAACCGGTCGTTGGCCGCGCGCATGGCGTCCACGTCGGCGTCCCGCAGCCGGGGCACGGCGACCCGGGTCACCAGCTCGTGCATGGCGCCGACCACCGCCGCCGCGTCCCGCACGTCGGCGGCCACGACCGGGGTCACCCGTGTGTAGCTCTGCGGCTTGGTCTCCAGCAGGCCTTCGTCGACCAGCCGCGCGAAGGCCTCACGCACGGGGGCCCGGGACAGCCCGAGCCGCTCGGCGAGTTCGGCGTCGCGGACGACCGCGCCCGGCTCGATCTCCCCGGCCACGATGGCGTCGCGGATCGCTTCGTAGGCGCGGTCCCTGAGCAGGGTCCGCCGCACGGGTCGCAGGGCCTCCATGGACTGAAATGTTAGATGTCAATCTGCCGGACCGACAAGAGCGGGGCCCGCACCGATGTGCGGGCCCCGCTCCCCTCATGCCGTCAGGCAGACACCCGGGCCGTCACACCGCCCACGGCCAGTCGGCGTCCCGGGTGCTCTCCAGCAGCGGCACCATCCGGAAGGCCGCGTCCGACAGGCCTCCGAAGGTGTGCCGGCCGGGGCGCCCGGAGGGGCCGTGACCCGGCCGGTATCCGGCGAGGTTCCAGGTGTAGACCGGCACGTCCGCGGGGACCTGCTCGGTCGGGTCGCCACAGTGGCTGTACGCGGCCTGCTCGTCGGTGACGATCAGGACCCGGTCGTGCTTCTTGTAGTGCTTGCGCACCGCCTCGCTCGTCTCGGTGCCGCCGAGGCTGCCGAAACGCTCCAGCACCTTGAGCACCGAGTCGCCCCTGCGGTACTTCACCCGGCTGCTCGTGGAGCCGAACTCGACCAGGTCCGCGTCGGCCGCCCGCAGCGCGAGCGCCGTGCCGAAGATCGCCGCCGCGTCGGCCCGGTTGAGCCGCGAGCGGTCGGACATCTGCGAGAAGAACATCGACCCCGAGCGGTCCACGAGCACCAGCGTCCGGCCCGGCAGCGCGGGCACGTTGGCCAGCGAGTGACCGAGCGCCCGCTCCAGCGGGTACGACCAGCGCAGCGAGGGCGCGTGCCGGTACGCGGCGAGGTAGCGGAACGGGAACTGCCGCGAACGCGCCACCTCCGCCGGGTCGCTGATCCGCGCGGCGACCTGCTCGGCCACCTCGTCGGACACTCCGGCCTCGTCGAAGTTGCGCAGGTTGCGCACCAGCGCCATCACACCCATGGACGGGATCACGGCCTCCCAGGCCGCCTTGTCCATCGGCCCCTGGAGCCAGCCGGCCAGCGCCTCCCACGTGATGCCGGCGGCCGCGAGCCGCCCGGCGCCGTCGGGCGCCGTCACGACGGCACGCCGCTCGGCGGCGGGCAGCGCCATCAGCTCGCGGTGCGCGGTCAGCACACGGTCCGACGCGGGCGGCACCGCCGTGTCCGGGTTGTGCCGCCGGTCCAGCGCGTAGCGGAACAGCTCGCCCTGCCACGGCTTGTCCGGGTCCGGCGCCGCGTGCACCAGGTTGAGGATGTCGCCGAAGCGGTAGCCCTTGGACGCCGTGTCGTACTTCAGCAGCGACTTGCCGCTGTAGAGACGGCGTACGGCGTCGGCGACACCGCGCTTCACGGGCTTCGGCACGTTGCGGCCGTAGGTGGCGGTCCAGTAGGCGAGCAGCTCGCCCGGCTCGTCCGGCCGGCGCAGCACGGAGGCCACGACCTGGCGGTTCGAGGGGCCGTCGATGGCGCCCGCGTCCAGCCGTGCCTTCACGTACTCGGCGGCGCCCACGATCGAGGCGGTCCGCAGGTTGCCCTCGCCGCGCAGCCAGCCGAGCAGACCGGCGGTCCACGCCGGGTCGGCGACCGCGAGGTCGCGGACGAGCGCGGCGAAGCGGTCGTCACGGTCGGCGCCGGTCTCGTAGAAGGTCTGCTGGGACACGAAGTTGGCGACGGAGAGCAAAAAGAGCTCGGAGCGCGCGTCACGCTCCTGGCCCCGCCCGCCCTCGTACGTGCGGAGCACGCGTCCTGTGGACGTCACGCGGGAGGTGGGCCGCGCTCGGGCCGCCTTGGTGTTGAATCGCGCCATGGTGAATTCCCCCGAATTCCTGCGACGGTCTGTCGCTTTTCCGGAGGGAGGCGCAGCGGAAGGAAGGTGTCCGAGGTCGGGAATCGGCGACGGTACACACCGAACGCGTCTGCCATTTCCGCCACATCGACCCTGAGTCGATGACGGGATTCGAACCCGCACCCTTGGAGATTCGGTCCCAGAAGTATCCGTCGCCTGCGCACCGGGCACCCACCTTGTGCTGCGCCTCCCGAGATCAAGTCGGCGGCGGCTCTGGATTCTTTTGAGAGAAGAAGTAGCCGCAGCCCGCGCACCGGGAGGTGCATGAAGTTGTGGTGTCCAGAGATCGAGGTCGGCGGAACCGACAAGGTGCTCTAACCCCTGAGCTACACCGGCGCGTTGTACCGGTGGCGGGACTCGAACCCGCGGCCGCCCCATTATGAGTGGAAGTAGGTCCTGCCTTCGCACCTGGACGTGCATCACTTTAGGAGGGCGGCCGCGGGCCGGGCGAGCGAATTAATGCGTGCTGTCGACCGAGGGAGTTCAGCCGCGCTTCTGGCGCTTCCAGGGGCCGGTGATGGCGAGCATGATGCCCGGGTCCTGGATGTTGGCGAAGAGGGTGCCGCCGTCGGGCGAGAAGGTGACGCCGGTGAACTCGCTGTACTCGGGCTCCTCCTCGCTGCCGATGTTCAGCTCGTTACGGGCGATCGGGTACGTACGGCCGCTGTCCGTGGCGCCGAAGAGGTGCTGGATGCCCTCGCCGTCCTCGGCGATGACGAGGCCGCCGTACGGGGAGACGGTGATGTTGTCGGGGCCGTCGAAGGCGCCGTCGACCGACGGGTCGGGGTTGACGCCGATGAGGACCTTCAGCGTCAGGGTGCGGCGCTTGGGGTCGTAGAACCACACGGCGCCGTCGTGCTGGACGGGGCTCTCGCTGCGGGCGTACGAGGAGACGATGTAGACGCCGCCGTCGCCCCACCACATGCCTTCGAGCTTGCGGGCGCGGGTGACCTGGCCGTCGGTGAACTGCTTGCGCACGGAGGTGGTCTTCGCGTCACGGTCGGGCACGTCCACCCAGTCCACGCCGTAGACCGTGCCGATCTTCGTGGCGCGGGAGAGGTCGTCGACGAACTTGCCGCCGGAGTCGAAGCACTTGAAGGCCTGGAGCGAGCCGGCGTCGTCGGCGAGGGTGGCGAGCTGCCCGTGGCCGTGCTCGAAGCCCTGCGGCGGGGTCCAGCGGTAGAGGAGGCCGTTCGGGCCAGCGGCGTCCTCGGTGAGGTAGAGGCGACCGCGCTTGGGGTCGACGACGACGGCCTCGTGGGCGTAGCGGCCCAGTGCCTTGATCGGCTTGGGGCCGCGGTTGCGGCGGTGGTCCACGGGGTCGACCTCGAAGACGTACCCGTGGTCCTTGGTCATGCCGTTCTGGCCGGCCTTGTCCTCGGTCTCCTCGCAGGTGAGCCAGGTGCCCCAAGGGGTGTTTCCACCGGCGCAGTTGGTGGAGGTGCCCGCGATGCCGACCCACTCGGCGACCTTGTCGTGCCGCACCTCGACGACCGTGCAGCCGCCGGACGCCGCCGGGTCGTAGACCAGGCCCTCGGTGAGCGGAACGGGGTGCGGCCAGTCGGCGCGGGGGCCCTTGAGCTCGTGGTTGTTGACCAGGAGGGTGGCGCCGCGCGGACCGCGGAAGGTGGACGTGCCGTCGTGGTTGGAGGGCGTGAACTCGCCGGACTCCAGCTTGGTCCTGCCGCTGTAGGTGATCACGCGGTAGGAGAACCCGGCGGGCAGGGCGAGCAGGCCGTCGGGGTCGGGGAGCAGCGGACCGTAGCCGACGCCGCCGTGCTTCGCCCCCGAAGCCTCGCCCGCGCCGTCGGTGTCCGTCTCCGTGGAGGCGAGGGCGTTCGGAGCGGTGGCCAGCGCGCCTACGCTGCCGGCCAGGGCGACTCCGGCACCCGTGATCGCGGATCGTCTGGCGAAGTCCCTGCGGGTGAGCGACATGTGGTGTCTCCTGTGACGGTGGAGGGGGACTGTCGTGGGGGGCGGTGGCGACCTCGGTTGCGGCCACACGCTCCCGCCCGCGCCTGAACGGGAGTTGAACACCGGCCGACTTCACCGGTCCCGCTTCCATGAATCCACCAGGACCCCGGACGCACGCCGCCCCCTCCCGCACCCTCACCGAGCACCCGGTCGCGCCGACCGGCCACTCCACGACGGCTCCTGCGCCGGGCGCCCCCTCGGCGGGGTCGCGCCCGGCGTACCGCGTGTGCCGCTAACCGCCCTGCTGCGATCGTGCCTTGAACGCGGCCTTGCGGGCCTCCTTGGCGACCTTCTTGTCGGGGTGCAGGCGCCCCATGGCCTCCAGAACGTCCGCGGTGGCCGGATGGTCGACCCGCCACGCCGTGGCGAAGAAGCCGCTGTGCTGCTGGGCCAGTCCCTCCACGAGGGCCTGGAGTTCCGCGGAGTTGCCTTCGGCGGCGAGCTGGGCCGCCACCGTGTCGACGGTGAGCCAGAAGACCATCGCCTCGGACGGCGGGGGCACGTCGGGCACCCCGTGTTCGGATAGCCAGACCCGGGCGAGGCCTCCGAGCTCCGGGTCGTCGAGGACGTCCCGCAGCGCGGGCTCGGCCTCCAGCCCGACCAGGGAGAGCGCCTGCTGGCAGCGCAGCCGCCGCAGTGGCCCACCGGCGTCGCCGCCGCGGGCGGCGGCGAGCAACTCGTGTGCGGCGGGCAGCGGTTCACGGCGGGCGAGCCACTGCTCGGTCTCGGCCTGCGCCGCCGTCGGCGGGAACACGGCCGTGCCGTCCAGCAGCGCGTCCGCCCCCTTGTCGGCGAGGTCGCCCACCGCGGGGGCGTCGAGGCCCGCTTCGAGGAGCCGGGCACGCAGCCCGTACAGGCCGAGCGGGGTCAGCCGGACCATCCCGTACCGGGACACGTCCGTGTCGTCGTCGGCGGCCGGGTCCTCGGCGTCCGCCATGAGCGCCTCGTCGACGGGCTGGAAGTCGACGAGCCCGGCGGGCTCCAGCAGCCGGAACTGGTCGTCGAGCCGCATCATCGCGTCCGACACCTGTTCCAGGACGTCGTCGCTGGGCTCTCCCATGTCGTCGGGCACGATCACCGACGCGGCGAGCGCGGGCAGCGGCACCGTCCCGTCGCCGGCCCCGTCGTCGCCCACGGTGAGCACGTACAGGTTGCCGAGCACCCCTTCGAGGAACTCGGCCTCCGCCTCGGGATCCCAGTCCAGGGAGGAGAGGTCGAGTTCGCCGCTCTCCCCCATCGCGTCGACCAGGTCGTCGAGGTCGGGCACGCTCGCGTCGGCGAGCACCGTGTCGAGCAGGGCGAGCCACACGCCGAGGACGTCCTGCGGGGCGCCGGAGGTGAGGAGGGCGAGGTCCTCGCCCGGACCGACGGTGCCCTCCTCCTCGTCCACGATCTCGACGAGTCCGGTGTCGACGGCCATTCCCCAGGCCTCGGCGGCGAAGGCCTCCGCGTCGTCCCCGGAGAGTCCGAGGAGGGCGGCGGCCTCGGGCAGCTGCTCCTCGACGAGCTCGCCCCCCGCGCCGACCCGTGTGTCCGGACCCGCCCAGCGGGCCAGCCGGGCGGCGCGGGAGAGCAGCGGGGTGGCGAGCGCGTCCCGCGCCAGCTCCGCTTCGGAGTGCAGCCGCACCGGCGGCAGGGGGGAGCTGTCTGACATCGGCTGGGTTCTCCTCCGAACAACCAGGACAAGCAGGGCAATCGTAAAAGCGTCGGCGAGCAGTGACAAGAAGCCGCAGAGCACCCGAAAACGGGCGCGGAGCGTCTCCCTGCCGCCGCACCGGACCCGAGGAGGTGTCCCCGGACGCGAGGGTCCGAGGGCCGCCGGGGAATCCGTGCCGACCGCTCAGCCTAGACGGATTTCCACCCATGCCGCCTGGTTCATGTCCCCGACAACCCCCGTACACCACGGAAACCTTGACAACTCCCCTCGCCACACACGAGATTGACGCGCGTAGAAGTCGAACGGGTCAGCGATCCGCCGGCTTCTACGCGCGTCACCGGCCCGCACGCAGGACGCGTTCGACCACAGCTCCACCCTCGTCCCGGCGCTCACGTACGTCCCCGGAGGGATTCCCTTGCCGAGCAGGAGAACCGCGCGCACAGGCGCGCTGACCGTCGCCGCGGTCTGTTCCACCCTTTCCGCCGTGGTGCTCACCACGCCCGCTCACGCGGACACCGTCCACATCCACGACATCCAGGGAACCACCCGGATCTCCCCGCTCGCGGGCCAGAAGGTCACGGACGTGGCCGGCATCGTCACGGGTGTGCGCACCTACGGCTCGTCCAAGGGCTTCTGGATCCAGGACCCCACCCCGGACGACAACCCGGCGACCAGTGAGGGCGTGTTCGTCTTCACCAGCTCCACCCCGAAGGTCGCGGTCGGCGACTCGGTCACGGTGACCGGCACGGTCTCGGAGTACGTCCCGGGCGGTGCCTCCAGCGGCAACCAGTCGCTGACGGAGATCACCAAGCCGACGGTGACCGTCGTCTCCAGCGGCAACGCCGTCCCGGCCGCGACGGTCGTCGACGCCCGGTCCGTACCGGACGCCTACGCGCCCGCGGGCGACACCGCCGCTAGCGGTTCGATCAACGCCCTGCCCCTGGAGCCGGCGAAGTACGCCCTGGACTACTACGAGTCCCTCGAGGGCATGAACGTCCAGGTCAGCGACGCCCGCGTGGTCACCGCCACCGACCCGTACAGCGAGCTGTGGGTCACGGTGAAGCCGCGCGAGCACGCCAACGAGCGGGGCGGCTCGGTGTACGGCTCGTACACCTCGCAGAACACGGGCCGGATCCAGATCCAGTCCCTGGGCTCGACGGCCGACTTCCCGGTCGCGAATGTGGGCGACGAGCTCACCGGCGACACCACGGGGCCGCTCGACTTCAACCAGTTCGGCGGCTACACGCTCGTCGCCGGGCAGCTCGGCACCCTGGAGCAGGGCGGCCTGGAGCGCGAGACGACGAAGAAGCAGGCGCGCGGCGAGCTGGCGGTCGCGACGTACAACGTCGAGAACCTGGACCCGGGCGACGCCACGTTCGCCGCCCACGCGTCCGCGATCGTGAACAACCTCCGGTCGCCCGACATCGTGTCCCTGGAGGAGATCCAGGACAACAACGGCGCGACGGACGACGGCACGGTCGCGGCCGACCAGACGGTGAACAAGCTGATCGACGCGATCGTCGCGGCGGGCGGCCCCCGGTACGACTGGCGCTCCATAGACCCGGTCAACGACCAGGACGGCGGCGAGCCCGGCGGCAACATCCGCCAGGTCTTCCTCTTCAACCCCGAGCGGGTGTCCTTCACCGACCGCGCGGGCGGCGACTCGACGACCGCGGTGGGCGTCACCAGGGTGCACGGCAAGGCGCAGCTGACCGCGTCCCCGGGCCGGATCGCCCCGGCCGACACGGCGTGGAAGAGCAGCCGCAAGCCGCTCGCGGGCGAGTTCGTCTTCCGCGGCAGGACCGTCTTCGTGATCGCCAACCACCTCAACTCCAAGGGCGGCGACCAGGGTCTGACCTCGCAGTACCAGCCGCCGGTGCGCAGCTCGGAGACCCAGCGCCACGCGCAGGCGACGCTGGTGAACACCTTCGTGGACGAGATCCTGAAGGCGCAGAAGAACGCGGACGTCATCGCCCTCGGCGACATGAACGACTTCGAGTTCTCGGACACCGTGAAGATCCTGGAGGGTGACGGCGAGCTCTGGTCGGCGATCAAGTCGCTGCCGAAGAGCGAGCGTTACACCTACGACTACCAGGGCAACAGCCAGGTCCTCGACCAGATCCTGGTCAGCCCCGCGATCCGCCGGGACTGCGACTTCGAGTACGACAGCGTGCACATCAACTCGGAGTTCCACGACCAGATCAGCGACCACGACCCGCAGGTGCTGCGGTTCAGGCCGTAGTCCGGCGCGGGCAGGAGCCCGGCCCCGTCGTCCGGGGGGCCGGGCTCCTGCCCTGTCCGCTCGCGGTGGCGACACCGCGGCACGGGCCGGTTCCCCGCTGGGGGCCGGCCCCGGCGCGTCTACGGGGTGTCGAACACGCCGTTCAGCCAGCCCTGCCAGGCGGTCTCGTCGCGCCCGGCGTCGGCGTCCGCCGCGAAGTCGTGGACGCTGATGCCGACCGGCGCGCCCCAGTGGTTGCGCCCGAAGAAGCGGATGAGGGCGTCATCGGTGCGCAGGCCGATGAAGTACGGGTTGCGATAGTCGACCACCGCGTCCAGGGTCCGGCCGCCGGGCCCCCGGGCGGCCACCTTGGCCCCCTCGGCCGTGTCGTCGGACAGTCCCAGGGCCCGGCCCACGGCGGTGAACGCGTCGGACGCCTGCGAGGCCTCGGGCCCGTTGAGCGTCGTGAACGCGACCGGGCGGGGCGCGAAGTGCGTGAGGTACTGGCGCAGGGTGTGCAGATAGAAGTCGGTGTGCTTGCTCGCGCCGTCGTACTGGTTGTCCCAGTCGTCGGTGAAGATCCCGCTGTGCACGTAGCGCACCCAGGCCCGGCGGCCCTCGTCGCGCGGCTCGATGGTGTTGTCCAGCTGGTTGAGGCTCTGGGTGGGGAACCCGACGTCCTCGCTGCGGGAGGTCAGCCGGTGCGGCGGGTCCCAGTTGGTGAGGGTGGATCCGAAGGGGCCGACGCGATGCTCGCCGTCGAACTCCATGGGCCACAGCCAGCCCCCGGTACCGGTGGTGAGGGCGTCCCACACCTGCTCGGGCGTGGCGTCGACCTCGTACTCGCGGGCGATCTCGAATTCCTTGGACATGGGGGCTCCTGCTCAGTGGGTCTCGGGGTCGTTCTCGGGGGTGGGCCGGCCGGCCTCGGCGATCGCGGTCTGCGCGCCGTCCGCCCCCGTCACCGCCTTCTCCGTCACCGCGGGGTCCGTCGTGGCGGTGCCGGTCTCGGCGGGGTCCTTGACCGTCGGGTGGAGGGCGACGACGATCCGGTGGTCCCGACCGCCGTCGGCGCCGGGAGCGTCGTACTTGCGGATCAGGGCGCTCACTCCGGCCGTCAGCTCCTGGACGAAGGCCGCGCGGTCGGCGGCCGAGGCGAAGCGGACCTCGCCGTCCAGCGCGTAGGTCGCCAGCCGTTTGCGGGCCTTCGCCGCGCCGGTGATCAGTGAGCCGACGTCCCGGACCAGCCGGGCGCCGAGGGCGAGCAGCCAGCGGGCGGACAGCTGGTCGCGGAAGCGGTCCGGATCGGGCTGCACGGCGGACAGGGCGAGCGGTGAGATGACGTACGAGGCGGCGGTCGCGCGCATGAGCCGCTCGGTGACGTTGCCCTTGCGGCGCTCCCCCGCCAGCTCGACCAGGCCGTGCCGCTCCAGCGCCTTGAGGTGGTAGTTCACCTTCTGCCGGGGCAGTCCGACCTTGCCGGCCAGCATGGCGGCCGACGCGGGCCCGGCGGCCAGCTCGGCCAGCAGCCGGGCCCGTACGGGGTCCAGCGAGACGGCGGCGGCCTCTGCGTCCTCGATGACGGTCACGTCCAACATGACCCCACCGTCTCACCGAAAACTTTTTTTGTCCAGACGGATGAAGTGTTCGGTGAGTCGGGCGGTGGCTGTGCGGGCGAGGAGAGGCGTGGGCCTCCGGCGGCGCGCCTCGCCGACACGGCCAGGCGCGCCGCCGGAGGCACGGGAGTCAGTCCGGTACGAGCCCGAAGAGGTGCTCGTACCGGGTGACCGTGCTGCTCTTCAGCCCCGGCCAGGTCTGGACCCGCTCCCACAGGGCCGTCGCCGAACCGATCCCGTCACCGGGCGCGGCAAGGGCCTCGATGTGGGCCTCGGCGCTCTCCCACTCGGCGTAGTTGAGGACCCGGGTGCCGTCGGTGCCGAGGTGGAAGTGGGCGCCGATGCCGCCGGGATGCGGGTTCGGCTCGCCCTCCAGCGCTTCGAGGACGGCGTCGACCCAGGCACGCTGCCGGCCGGCGTCCGGGCTCTCGAACTCCACGTCGACGATCACGACACAGCCGGGGACACGTCCGTCGCGGTCCGCCGGACCGACGCTGCGGTAGCGCCGGAAACGGCCGGGCCCCAGCCGCTCGATGCCGGGGACGGTGATGTCGATCTCGTCGGCACGCTCCTGACGGTGCGTCTTCCCGAAGGCCTCATGGGCCTGTTGGCTCGTCCACTGCGCGTAGTGCAGCAGACTGGAGGCGTCGTGCCCGGCGTACACATGGTGGCCGAGCAGCCCGTCGGCGGGCCAGGGCCGGCGCTCCCAGGCCCGGGCGACGGCTTCGGCCGCCTGCTGCCGGCGCAGCGGTGTGCCCAGCTTCCAGACGCTGAAGAAGGGCGCGCCGACGCGCGGGTCGGCGGGGTCGGGGTGCGTGGGGGTACGACGGGTCATACGGGCCTCCGGTGGTCGGCCGTCACGGACGTACCGACCACCCTTCGACCTCGACCATGGTCGAGGTCAAGCCCGTCCCGGCGCCTCCCTCACTCCTCCCCGCCGACCGGCCGTTCGTCGAGCCGGGTCAGCTGCGTCTGGAACCAGTCGAGACGGGCCTGCAACAGAGCCGCCTCCGCGACGAGTTCGGGGACGCCGAGCCCCTCGGGCAGTTCCGTGGCGGGCTGCACACCGCGGCCCGCCACGACCCGCAGCCCGTCTCCGGCCAGCCGGGCGAACGCGGAGAGCGACACGGACGTACGCCCGCGCACACAGCCCGCGCACGCCGCCGCGAGCGCGCGCCACCCGGGCCTCCCCCAGCCGGCGTCGGCGAGGGCGCCGGCCACGGCGCCGCACGCGCACGGGTCGACGGTCGCGGTCCGTACCCGCTGGCGGGCGTACCGGAAACCCCGCTCGAAGCGGATGTAGGCGCCCAGGACGGCGACTTCGAGAAGCACGGCCGCCCGGTGCTCGGCGGTGCACAACAGCGCCTCGGCGGTGGCCCGGTCGTGCACGCAGTGGAAGCCGCAGTCGCAGCGGCGGTGCGGTGCCCGGTGCCGCCGTCCGTAGACGCAGCGCGCCTCGTCCAGCACTCCGTACGGCAGCGCACCGCCCAGCGACACACCGGTGAACCCGGCCCGGGTGCCGTCCTGGGACAGCACCGGGTGGGCGATCTTGTATCCGGTCGGCGGCTCCGTCGGGCGTTCCTCGGGGAGCCGCAGCCTCATCGGCCGGCCGTGACCTCTTCGGGCACGGACGTCTCCGGCTCCTCGACCGCCTCGGGCAGCCGAAGTCCGTCCTCCTGCGTCCGGTCCTGTTCTTCCGCGACTCCGGTGGCGAGTGCCTTGCCCAGCCTCATGACGCCTCCCGCGATCTGCCGACGACTGTCGTCCCGGCCATAGTGACCCACAACAGGGCGAGTTGGCACCAGTGCCTCCGCCCCTCGCGGGCGCACGCCCGGCGGACGGAACCGACACTCCTTAGCGTCTGTTGCATGTACTTCGTAGAAGAATTAAGTGGAGCTTCACGGTCGAGGTGCCGAGACTACCGTCATGACCACTGCCACGACCGACTCCACGACGCCGGCACCGGCGCACGCCGCACCGTTCGGCCGCGCCCTGTGCGCCATGATCACGCCCTTCACGGAGAGCGGCGCGCTCGACCTCGACGGTGCCCAGCGGCTCGCCGACCGGCTGGTCACCGAGGGCTGCGACGGGCTGGTGCTGTCCGGCACCACCGGCGAGTCCCCCACCACGACGGATGCGGAGAAGGCCTCGCTGGTGCGGGCGGTACGCGAGGCGGTCGGCGACCACGTGTCCATCGTGGCGGGGGTGGGGACGGCCGACACGCGGCACACGGTCGAACTGTCGCTTCAGGCCGAAAAGGCGGGAGCGGACGGCCTGTTGGTGGTCTCCCCCTACTACAGCAGGCCCCCGCAGGACGCGCTGGAGGCCCACTTCCTGGACATCGCGGACGCCGTCGGGCTGCCCCTCGCGCTCTACGACATCCCCGGACGCACCGGCACCCGCATCGAGCCGGACACCATGATCCGGCTCGCCCGGCACCCGAGGATCGTGGCGGTCAAGGACTGCGCGTACGACCTGCTGGGCACCCAGAAGGTGCTGGCCCGCACCGAGCTGGCGTACTACGCGGGCTGCGACGAGTACGTCCTCGCGCTGCGCGCGATCGGCGCGAGCGGGTACATCAGCACCGTCGCGAACGCGGCGCCCCGCCAGTTCCGGGCGATCCTCGACGCGTTCGACGCGGGCGACACGGCAAAGGCGGCCCGCCTCCAGCGCCGGGCCGTCCCGCTGGTCGAGGCGATGATGGCGGCCGGCCTGCCGGGCTCGGTCACCGCCAAGGCGCTGCTCGGCTCGCTGGGCCTGCCCGCGGGCCCGGTCAGGCCGCCGCTGCGGCCCGCCGGCCGGGAGGCGGCCGACGGACTGCGCGTGGCGTACGACGAGCTCACCGCGGGCTGATCAGCGGCGGGCGAAGACGGGCTGCCACGCCTTCAGCTCGTCGTACATCTGCTTCTGGACCCCGCTCAGCGGCACGATCCTGTCGCTGCCGATCGTCACCACCACCAGCCGGGCCTGGTACGGCTCGTCCAGGCCGGTCACCCGCTCCCAGGCGATGAGGCGCCGGTCGTCGGCCCAGGCGAGCAGGTCGCCGCCGCGGACCTTGGTGATCTCCTTGCCGGTGCGGGGGTCGCGGATCGAGGAGTACGACTTCCCGGGGGCGACCTCCTTCGCCAGACCGAGCGCGGCGAGCCGCCCGTTCGGGGACAGCCGGGCGCCGACGTCCGCGCGCAGGTACTTCTCGTCCGCCGGGGCGGCGATCTTGCCGCCGTCGAGGTCGTAGAACTGCTGCATCCCGTCCCGTTCGCCGATGACGCGTGCGTACACCTCATCGCCGGTGCGGCTGTAGGAGAAGTCCCCGCGCGAGAGGTCGTTGCGGTCGGACGCGACCCCGGTCCAGGCGCCCTCGCCGGAGGCCACGTCGAGGTCGTAGAAGCCGGTGCGGCTCGACTGGGCGAACGCGGGTCCCCAGTCCTGGCCGCCCTTGGCGTTCTCGACCTTGCCGCGCACATCGGGGTTCTCGTCGTACGTCGTCGCCAGGAGCCTGGTCCCGTCGTAGGAGTAGGCGAGTGCGCCGACCCGGTGCTCGACCGGGATCCACCGCTCGACCTCCCCCGTCGCGAGGTCGAGCAGGCCGATCCGGCGGACGGGCAGGGTCTGCTCCAGCACGGCGGCCGTCCGCAGGCCCGGTGCGACGGCGACGTAGGCCCACCGGGAGTCCTTCACATACCTGCCGGTCGCCGGGTCGAGCAGCCAGTACGTGCGGACGCCGATGCCCCGGTCGCGGGTCTGCGGCACGGTCCGCCAGGTGTAGTACGCGGCGAGCGCCGTCTGCCCCACCGCGATCTCCTGTCGCGGCGGCGACTGATCGGAGTGCTGCTCCACGTCCCCGGACGGCCGCACATCGCTCTTGCCGGAGTCCAGCAGCGGCACCCCGACCGCGATCGCGACGACGGCCGCCGTGGCGGCGGCGACGGAGGCGAGCCTGCGGGTGCGGCGGCGCCGACGGACCGCGAGCACCCGGTCGGCGAACCCCGGTGCGGCCGGCGGCTGTTCGGTGGCCTGCTCCCGCAGGGAGTCGCGCACCAGTTCCTCGACGTTCATGGACGGACCTCCACGGGCAGGTAGTCACGGGACGGCGGCTCGGAACCGGCCGGGCTCAGGGCGGCCAGTTCCGGCGCGAGCGTGCGCAGTCGGGCGAGGGAGCGATGGGTCGTGGAGCGCACGGTGCCGACCGAGCAGCCCAGCACGCGGGCCACATCGGCCTCGGGCAGGTCCTCGAAGTAGCGCAGCACCAGCACGGTGCGCTGCCGTGCGGTCAGCCGGGCCAGCGCCCCGCGCATCACGACGCGCAGTTCGGCGGCGGCGGAGAGGTCCGCGCCGGGCGCGGTCTCGGGCGGCTCCGCGACGCTCAGTTCGCGTCGCGGCCACTTCAGCCGCCACCGGCTCACCTGCTGCCGGTACAGGATCTGCCGTACGTACGCCTCGGGTTCGTCGATCTGGCGCCAGCGTCCCGCGGCCTTGATCAGGGCGTTCTGCAGCAGGTCCTCGGCCGCGTGCCGGTCCCCGCCGCTGAGCAGCACCGCGGTCTTCAGCAGAGCCGACGACCGGTTGGCCACGAACTGTCGGAAGCTCTCCTGCGCCTCGGCATCCATCGTCACCTTCTCTTCCCCGGCGGCCCCCATGAACCGCCCCTGTGCCCCTTGTGACGCCCGGCCCCGGCCGCCGCTATGCCTGGCCCCGGGAAAAATCTCGGAGCCGGTCCCGGCAGGTGTCCCTTACGGTGACGGGGTGAGCCGACCCCTGCTGTTCCTCGACGTCGACGGGCCTCTCAACCCGTACGCGGCCCAGCCGGAGCGCCGTCCGGCGGGCTACACGACGATCCGGGTGGCCCTGACGCCGGGCAGGCCTCTGCGGGTGTGGCTGCACCCCGACCACGGCCGGGCGCTCCTCGCCCTCGACTACGAGCTGTGCTGGGCGACCACCTGGATGGACGCGGCGAACCGCTGGATCGGTCCCGTCATCGGGCTGCCCGAGATCCCGTACGTCGACTTCACCGGCGCCCTGTTCGCCGAGCGGCCCGACGGGGTGCACTGGAAGACGGAGCGGATCGTCGCGTACGCGCAGGACCGCCCCTTCGCGTGGGTGGACGACGAACAGAGCCCGGCCGACGACGCGTACGTCGCCGCCCGCCACCCCGCGCCCGCGCTGCTGCGCCACGTCGATCCCCGGCTGGGTCTCGGCGAGGACGACTTCACGGCGCTGGCCGAGTTCACCGCGGGCCTGCCCCGATGACGCGTGTGCCCTCCCGCGGACGGCGGGAGGGCACACGGCACGGGTCAGGCGGGTGGGGCTAGTTGTGGCTGTGCAGGACCTCGTTGAGTCCGCCCCACACGGCGTTGTTCGGCCGGGCCTCGACCGTGCCGGTGACCGAGTTGCGGCGGAAGAGGATGTTGGAGGCGCCGGAGAGCTCGCGGGCCTTGACGATCTGGCCGTCGGGCATCGTCACGCGGGTGCCCGCGGTGACGTACAGGCCGGCCTCGACCACGCATTCGTCGCCGAGCGCGATGCCGACGCCCGCCTCGGCGCCGACCAGGCAGCGCTCGCCGATGGTGATGCGGACGTTGCCGCCGCCGGAGAGGGTGCCCATCGTGGAGGCGCCGCCACCGATGTCGGAACCGTCGCCGACCACGACGCCCGCGGAGATGCGGCCCTCGACCATGGAGGTGCCGAGGGTGCCCGCGTTGAAGTTCACGAAGCCCTCGTGCATGACCGTCGTGCCCTCGGCGAGGTGCGCTCCGAGGCGGACCCGGTCGGCGTCGGCGATGCGGACGCCCTTCGGGGCGACGTAGTCCGTCATGCGCGGGAACTTGTCGATCGACGTCACCTGGAGGTGCAGCCCCTCCGCGCGGGCGTTCAGCCGGACCTTCTCGACGTCGTCGACGGCGACCGGGCCGAGCGAGGTCCAGGCGACGTTGGCGAGGTGGCCGAAGATGCCGTCCAGGCTCTGGCCGTGCGGCTTCACCAGGCGGTGCGAGAGCAGATGCAGCCGCAGGTAGGTGTCGTGCGCGTCGAGCGGCTTGTCGTCCAGGGAGGCGATGACCGTACGGACCGCGACCACCTCGACGCCCCGACGGGCGTCCGGGCCGACGGCCTTGGCCGCACCCTCGCCGAGCAGCTCCACGGCGCGCTCGGCGGACAGCCGCTCGGTGCCGGCCGGGCCGGGCTCGGCGGACAGTTCGGGAGCGGGGAACCAGGTGTCGAGGACCGTGCCGTCGGCGGTCACGGTGGCAAGCCCGGCGGCGACGGCGCCGGTGGTGCGAGTAGCAGTCGTGTCGGTCATGGGTGAAACCTAACTTGGCGGGGGCCGCGCGGGCGAACCGGTGCGCCCGGCGTCTCAGCGTGCGGGCGCACCGTCCGCCCGGCTTCGCGTCGGGGCCGCTCGCCTCCTTGCCGACCAGGGCGACCTCGGGGACCAGACGTCGTCCACGGCGGCGACGGACGTCCGGGTGCCGTCCCTTCAGCGGCCCGCCGCACGCCGCCGGACCGCAGGCCCGTGCGCGGCGGTGTGCGGTCAGCCGATGAGCCGGCGCAACGCCTCGCGGGCGTACGCCTCGTCGTACGGCGTGCCGGTCAGCAGCACCTGGAGACAGATCCCGTCCATCAGGGCGACCAGCGCCCGCGCGGTCACGGGGTCGGTGCGCCGGGCGAGCGGGTCCACAAGGCTCTGGACCCACTCGGCCGCGACGGGACGCAGGGCCGGGCGGCGCAGCGCGGCGAGGTACAGCTCGTACTCCAGCTCCACGCCGGTCGGGTCGCCCGCGAGCCACTCGCCCACCAGGCCGGCGAGGTCGGCGGCGAGGTCGGTCCGGGGGTCCTCCAACGCGCCGCGCGCGGCGACGACCTTGGCGAAGCCCTCGTTGGCCTGGCGCAGGGCCGCGACCATCAGCTCGTCGAGTGTCCTGAAGTGGTAGGTGGTGGAGCCGAGCGGCACATCGGCCTCGGCCGCGACGGTCCGGTGGCTCAGCCCGGCGATTCCCCTGGCGCCCACGACGCGGATCGCCGCGTCGATGATCCGCTGCCGTCGCTCGGGGTCGTACCGGCGGGCCATCAGTGCGCGCCGCCGAGGTTCAGCAGGACGACCCCGCCGATGATCAGGGCGATGCCGGCGAGCTTGGCCGCGCCGATCCCCTCCCCGAGGAACACCATGCCGATCGCGGCGATGACCGCGGTGCCGACACCCGCCCATATCGCGTAGGCCGTGCCGACCGAGACGGTCTTCAGAGTCTGGGCGAGCAGCGCGAACGCGACGACGTACCCGAGGAGGGTCACCAGCGACGGCCACAGCCTGCTGAAACCCTCGCTGTACTTCATGGCGGTGGTCGCGGCCACCTCCGCGGCGATGGCTCCGCCGAGCAGCACATATCCCATGCGTACGAGTGTACTCATCGATGCGTACGACCGTACACAAACTGCGCACCCCTCCCCCATGGGCACCGGGCGGCGCACCGGATATCGTTCGCGATCATCGCAGTGGGGGCGGAGTCGTCGGACTCCCGGAGCATGGGAGCGCAAGAAGAATGTCGGACACATCGGGGTGGGGACCAGCGGGGCCGTACGGAGGCCCTCCCGCGGGCTGGGGCTGGACGCCGCCGCCCCCGCCGCCCAAGCCGGGGGTCATACCCCTCGCCCCGCTCGGCGTGGACCATGTCTTCGGCGGTGCCTTCACGACGATGCGCCGCTACGCCAAGCCGCTGTTCGGGCTCGCGGCATTGGTCCAGCTCGCCCTGGCGGTGCTGATCGGCGGCGCGGCGGTCCTCGCGTACTTCTCGGTGAGTGACCGGCTCGACGTCCTGTACGACAGCGACCGGCGCCCGCGCTGGAGCGACGTCCAGCCCGTCCTGGTCGCCTTCGGCAGCGTGTGGGCCTTCGCGATGATCGCCGTGCTGGTCGCGAGCGCCTTCGTGCAGGCGTCCTGTGTCGCCACCCTGCACGACGCGGTCCTCGGCCGGCGGACCACCATCGGGCAGGTATGGCGGCGCACCTGGCCGCGCACGCTGTCCGTGCTCGGCGTGAACCTGCTCATGGGTCTGATCCTGCTGATCCCCATGCTGCTGTTCGCCGCGATGGTCGTCTCGCTCCTCGCGGCGGTGCTCGCCCGCAGCGACAGCCTGTTCGGGATCTTCTTCCTGCTCCTGCTGCTGGCCCTGCCGCTGACGGTCTGGCTCTGGGTGCTCCTCTCCTTCGCCCCTGCCGCCGCCGTGCTGGAGGCCGCCCGGCCGGTCGAGGCGCTGCGGCGGTCGGTGCGGCTGATGCGGGGCGCCTGGTGGCGCACGTTCGGGATCACGCTGCTCGGCGGACTGACCGTGCTGATCGTCTCGCTGGTGCTGCGCATCCCCACGGTGTTCACGACGCCGAGCCCCCAGCCCTACGACCCCTCGTCGCCGCAGCCCATGAGCATGTCGGACGCGTTCGCGCAGAGCCTGCCGCACCTGGGTCTGTCGTTCACGATCTCGACGGTCCTCAGCGTCGTCGGCCAGGTGTTCACGATGGTGTTCATGCCGCTGATCACCACCCTGCTCTACATCGACCGGCGCATCCGCCGCGAAGGTCTCGCCGACGTCCTGCTGCGTGCGGCGGAGGCCAACCCGCGCGTCTGAGGGACTGCCGGGTCACGACGCCCTCCGCGCCGCCCCGGACAGGGCGGCCGGACTGCAGGCGACGGGACCCGGCTCCCGCACCCGCGCCACGCGGTCGAGCAGTCGCCGCTTGGCGTGGGCGGCGCGTCGCGAGAACTCCACGCGCCGGTAACGCAGCAACTCGGCGGGGTCGGGCCGGACGGCTCCGGCGAGCGGGTACCCCCGGGAGACGAGGCGGTCGCCCAGCACGTCGTCGCACAGAGCGATCTGAGCGGGCGTCAGCCGGGTCGCCCAGCTGCCCGCGCGGGAGACGTCCAGCTTGCCGTGGGTGCGCCGGTGCCAGGTCTTGCGCGCGGGTACCGCCACCCCGGCCATCCGGTGCGGCTCGCTCATCACGGAGTGGTACTCCTCCCCCAGGAAGCCGCACACCTCCCGCAGCCGGCCCTCGGGATCGGCCACCAGGTCCTCGAAGCGCAGCTCGTGCCAGCTGCCGGGGCCGAGCGTCTCGGCGTGCCCGCGGGTGGCGTCCATGACCTGCGACCAGGTCGCCACGGCCTCGTGGAAGCCGCGGTGCCACCAGGGCATGCCGAGCAGCGAGGCGACGCAGTCCCGTCCGTCGCGGACGAGATGGACGAACTGCGCGTCGGGGAACAGCCGCAGCAGCTCGGCGACATGGAGGGCGTACGCGGGCCGTTTGTCGCCCCAGCGGGCCTTCCCGTGCTCCTCGGCGTACGCCTTCAGGGCGATGCCGAGTGCAGAGCCGAGCGTCGGGGGGCCGTCGGTGATGCGACGCGCGACCTGCCCGGCGTCCACGCCCAGTTCGTGGAACCGGGTCTGTCGGCACCCGGTGATCCACCGCGCGAGACCGGCCCGGTTCTCGCGTTCCCGGAGGTCGCCGAAGCCCAGCCGCCCCTCGTAGGCCGGCAGGACGAACCGCGTCTCGGGCGGCAGCGCGATCCGTGGATGCGCGTGCAGCATCAGCTGGAGAAGAGTGGTCCCGGAGCGGGGACAGCCGAGGACGAAGACGGGGCGCACGGATTCTGGCACGGCCCCACGCTGTCGCGCCCCGATGAGCCCGCCCTGGGAGGCCGCTGAGAAAGGCGTGTGAACCCCGGCCGCGCGGAGCGGGACGGGCGCGACACGACGACGGCCCCCGGCACGGTTGCCGGGGGCCGTCGTCGACGCGCGCGTCGGACGCGGGGGTTGCTCAGACGTTGAAGCCGAGGGCGCGAAGTTGCTCGCGGCCGTCGTCCGTGATCTTGTCCGGGCCCCACGGCGGCATCCAGACCCAGTTGATGCGCAGTTCGTTGACGAGGCCGTCCGTGGCGGACTTGGCCTGGTCCTCGATGACGTCGGTGAGCGGACAGGCCGCCGACGTCAGGGTCATGTCGATCGTCGCGATGTTCGCGTCGTCGATGTGGATGCCGTAGATCAGACCAAGGTTGACCACGTCGATGCCCAGCTCGGGGTCGACGACGTCGTACAGCGCCTCGCGGAGCTCCTCCTCGGAGGCCGGCTTCGTCGTCAGGGTCTCGTTCTCGCTCATGCCGTCTTCCTCGCAGCCTTGTCGGGCTCGTCACCCAGTGCCTGGGCCGTCGCGTCCTTCCACGCCATCCAGCTCAGCAGGGCGCACTTGACCCGGGCCGGGTACTTGGAGACACCGGCGAACGCGACCGCGTCCTCCAGCACCTCCTCCATCGCGTCGTCGGGCTCGACCCTGCCCTTGGACTGCATCAGTTCCAGGAAAGTCTCCTGGACCTTCTGCGCCTCGGACACGTCCTTGCCGACGAGCAGTTCGTTCAGTACGGAGGCCGAGGCCTGGCTGATCGAGCAGCCCTGGCCCTCGTACGAGATGTCCTCGATCCGCTCGCCGTCGTACTTCACGCGCAGCGTGATCTCGTCGCCGCACGTCGGGTTGACGTGGTGCACCTCGGCATCGCCATCCCGCAAGCCCCGCCCGTGCGGGTGCTTGTAGTGGTCCAGGATGACTTCCTGGTACATCGAATCAAGCTTCACGTTCCAGCCAGCCCCTCAGCCGAAGAAGTTCCGGACGTGCTCCAGGCCGTCGACCAGCGCGTCGATCTCGGCCGGCGTGGAGTACAGATAGAACGACGCTCGCGTGGTCGCAGGAATTCCGTACCGCAGGCAGACCGGACGTGCGCAGTGGTGCCCGACGCGGACGGCGATGCCCTGCTCGTCCAGGACCTGGCCCACGTCGTGCGGGTGGATGTCACCCAGCGTGAAGGAGATCGCGGCACCGCGGTCCTCGGCCGTCGTCGGGCCGATGATCCGCAGGTCGGGGACCTCCGCGAGCCGCTTCACCGCGTACTCGGTGAGCGCGTGCTCGTGGGCGAGGATCTTGTCCATGCCGATCGATGACAGGTAGTCGATCGCCGCGCCGAGTCCGACCGCCTGCGCGATCGGGGGCGTGCCCGCCTCGAACTTGTGGGGCGCCGGCGCGTAGGTCGACGAGTGCATCGACACGGTCTCGATCATCTCGCCGCCGCCGAGGAACGGCGGCAGGTCCTCGAGGAGCTCCTGGCGGCCCCAGAGCACGCCGATGCCCGTGGGCCCGCACATCTTGTGACCGGTGAAGGCCACGAAGTCGGCCTGGAGTGCCTGGACATCGAGGGGCATGTGGGGTGCCGCCTGCGAGGCGTCGATCAGGACCAGGGCGCCGACCTCCTGGGCGCGGCGCACTATCGCCTCGACCGGGTTGACGGTGCCCAGGATGTTCGACACCAGCACGAAGGAGACGATCTTCGTCTTCTCGGTGATGACCTCGTCGATGTTGGAGAGGTCGAGGCGGCCGTCGTCGGTGAGGCCGAACCACTTCAGCTTCGCGCCCGTGCGCTGCGACAGCAGCTGCCACGGCACGATGTTGGAGTGGTGCTCCATCTCCGTGATGACGATCTCGGTCTCGTGGTCGACCCGGTAGGGCTCGTCGGCCCAGCCGAGCATGTTGGCCACGAGGTTGAGCGACTCGGAGGCGTTCTTGGTGAAGATCACCTCGTCGCGGCTCGGCGCGTTGATGAACGCGGCGACCTTGTCGCGCGCGCCCTCGTACAGCGCCGTGGCCTCCTCGGCGAGCACATGCACACCGCGGTGGACGTTGGCGTTGTACCGCTCGTAGTACTCGGCGAGGGCGTCCAGCACCTGGCGCGGCTTCTGCGAGGTCGCCGCGTTGTCCAGGTACACGATCTTCCGGCCGTCGTGGACCTGACGGTCCAGGATGGGGAAGTCCTTGCGGATCGCCTCGGTGTCGAGGAGGCCCGGCAGCTGTGTCACGCGGATGCGCCACCCTTCGTGTACGCCTCGTAGCCCTCGTTCTCCAGCTTGTCGGCGAGCTCGGGGCCACCCGACTCGACGATCTTGCCGCCGGCGAACACGTGGACCTGATCGGGCTTGATGTAGCGCAGGATGCGCGTGTAGTGAGTGATCAGCAGGGTGCCGACCTCGCCGGTCTCGCGGACGCGGTTGACGCCCTCGGAGACGATGCGCAGGGCGTCGACGTCCAGGCCGGAGTCGGTCTCGTCGAGGATCGCGATCTTCGGCTTGAGGAGCTCCAGCTGGAGGATCTCGTGCCGCTTCTTCTCACCGCCGGAGAAGCCCTCGTTCACGTTGCGCTCGGCGAAGGAGGGGTCCATGTTGAGGTGCTCCATGGCCTCCTTGACCTCCTTCACCCAGGTGCGCAGCTTGGGGGCCTCGCCGCGGATCGCGGTGGCGGAGGTGCGCAGGAAGTTGGAGACGGAGACACCGGGGACCTCGACCGGGTACTGCATCGCCAGGAACACGCCGGCACGGGCGCGCTCGTCGACGGACATCTCCAGGACGTCCTCACCGTCGAGGGTGACGGTGCCGCTGGTGATCGTGTACTTCGGGTGGCCCGCGAGCGAGTAGGCGAGAGTCGACTTGCCGGAGCCGTTGGGGCCCATGATGGCGTGGGTCTCGCCCTGCTTCACGGTGAGGTCGACGCCCTTGAGGATCTCCTTCGTGGCGTTGTCGGCCTCGACGGTGACGTGCAGGTCGTGGATTTCAAGCGTTGCCATGGGTTCCTCAGGACTCCTGGGTGAGGGAGACGAGCACGTCGTCCCCTTCGATCTTTACGGGGTATACGGGGACGGGGCGCGTCGCGGGAAGGCCGGACGGCTTGCCGGTGCGGAGGTCGAAGCTGGAGCCGTGCAGCCAGCACTCGATCTGACAGTCCTCCACCTCGCCCTCGGAGAGGGAGACGTTCGCGTGCGAGCAGATGTCGTGGATCGCGAACACCTCGCCCTCGGTGCGGACGACCGAGACCGGCGTGCCGTCGAGCTCCACCCGCTTCGGGGTGTCGTCCTCCAGCTCGCTCAGTCCACAGGCGCGTACGAAGGTGGTGGTCATCAGACCGACGCCTCCAGCTCCTCGTCGATCTTCACGAGAAGGCGCTCTTCGATGTCGTCGACGCCGATCTGCTGGACCAGTTCGGCGAAGAAGCCGCGGACGACCAGGCGGCGGGCCTCCTCGGCCGGGATGCCGCGGGCCATCAGGTAGAACAGCTGCTCGTCGTCGAAGCGGCCGGTGGCGGAGGCGTGACCCGCGCCGACGATCTCGCCGGTCTCGATCTCCAGGTTCGGCACGGAGTCGACCCGGGCGCCGTCGGTGAGGACGAGGTTGCGGTTCATCTCGTAGGTGTCGGTGCCCTCGGCCTTGGCCTCGATGAGGACGTCACCGATCCACACCGCGTGCGCGCCGTCGCCCTGGAGCGCGCCCTTGTAGGCGACGTTGGACTTGCAGTGCGGGGTGTTGTGGTCGACGAGGAGACGGTGCTCCTGGTGCTGGCCCGAGTCCGTGAAGTACAGGCCGAACAACTCGGCCTCGCCGCCGGTGCCGGCGTAGGCGACGCGCGGGTGCAGCCGGACCACGTCACCGCCGAAGGTGACCACGAACGACTTGAAACCGGCGTCCCGGCCGATCAGCGCGTTGTGCTGGCCGACGTGGACGGCCTTGTCGTCCCAGTCCTGGACGGAGACCACGGTGAGCTTGGCGCCGTCGCCGAGGATGTAGTCGACGTTGGCGGCGAGCACCGCGTCACCGGTGTGGTCGATGACCACGACAGCCTCGGCGAAGGCACCGAGCTCGATGACCTGGTGGCCGTAGGCGACGCCGCCTTCGCCGCGCACGGCGATGCGGATCGGCTCGGTGAGCACCGTCTCCTTGGGGACGGTGACGACACCGGCCTTCTCGAACGCCGAGTACGCCTGGGCGGCGATGCGGTCCACGGGGGTGCCGGCCCTGCCCAGCCGCGCGTCGTCGCGGCCGACGGTCTCGACGACGACGCCCTCGGGCGCCTCGATGTCGACCTTCACGCCGTCGCCGGTCGCGACGGCGGTGCCGTCGTGCAGCCCGCGCAGCCGCTCCAGCGGCGTGAACCGCCATTCCTCCTCGCGGCCGTGGGGGACGGGGAAGTCCGCCACGTCGAAGGACGGGGGCGCGCTCATGCGCGTGGCGACGGTCGACTCGGCGGCCACCGCGATCTGGCCGGCGGTGGTGGACCCCACCGGGATGTTCTGAGCCTCAGCCATGGCTGTCGGTCTGCTCTCTTCCTACGTCAGAAATTGCTGGCTGCTGTCGAGGGGGCGGTCCTAGCCGACCGCGCCTTCCATCTGCAGCTCGATCAGCCGGTTGAGCTCGAGGGCGTACTCCATGGGCAGTTCCTTGGCGATCGGCTCGACGAAGCCGCGCACGATCATCGCCATCGCCTCGAACTCAGTCAGACCACGGCTCATCAGGTAGAAGAGCTGGTCCTCGGAGACCTTGGAGACGGTCGCCTCGTGGCCCATGGACACGTCGTCCTCACGGACGTCGACGTACGGGTACGTGTCGGAGCGGGAGATGGTGTCGACGAGCAGCGCGTCGCACAGCACGTTCGACTTGGAGCCGGCCGCGCCCTCGCCGATCTCGACCAGACCGCGGTACGAGGTACGGCCGCCGCCGCGCGCCACCGACTTGGAGACGATGTTCGACGAGGTGTTCGGCGCCATGTGGACCATCTTGGAGCCGGCGTCCTGGTGCTGGCCCTCGCCCGCGAAGGCGATGGACAGGGTCTCGCCCTTGGCGTGCTCGCCCATCAGGTAGACGGCCGGGTACTTCATGGTGACCTTGGAGCCGATGTTGCCGTCGATCCACTCCATGGTCGCGCCCTCGTACGCCACGGCGCGCTTGGTGACCAGGTTGTAGACGTTGTTCGACCAGTTCTGGATGGTCGTGTAGCGGCAGCGGGCGCCCTTCTTCACGATGATCTCGACCACCGCGGAGTGCAGGGAGTCCGACTTGTAGATCGGCGCCGTACAACCCTCGACGTAGTGGACGTAGGCGTCCTCGTCGACGATGATCAGCGTCCGCTCGAACTGGCCCATGTTCTCCGTGTTGATACGGAAGTAGGCCTGGAGCGGGATCTCGACGTGCACGCCCTTCGGCACGTAGATGAACGAGCCGCCCGACCACACGGCGGTGTTCAGCGAGGCGAACTTGTTGTCACCGACGGGGATGACGGTGCCGAAGTACTCCTTGAAGAGCTCCGGGTGCTCCTTCAGCGCCGTGTCGGTGTCCAGGAAGATGACGCCCTGCTCCTCCAGGTCCTCGCGGATCTGGTGGTAGACGACCTCGGACTCGTACTGGGCCGCGACACCGGCGACGAGGCGCTGCTTCTCCGCCTCCGGGATGCCGAGCTTGTCGTACGTGTTCTTGATGTCCTCGGGCAGGTCCTCCCAGGACTCCGCCTGCTTCTCCGTGGAACGTACGAAGTACTTGATGTTGTCGAAGTCGATGCCCGACAGGTCCGAGCCCCAGTTGGGCATGGGCTTCTTGTCGAAGAGACGCAGGCCCTTGAGGCGGAGCTTGGTCATCCACTCCGGCTCGTTCTTCTTGGCCGAGATGTCCCGGACGACTTCCTCGCTCAGACCGCGCTTTGCAGAGGCGCCGGCCTCGTCGGAGTCGGCCCAGCCGTATTCGTACTTGCCCAGACCCTCGAGTTCGGGGTGGGCAGTCTCCGTGGGGAGAGTCATGCGGGGTTCCTCCCGGCCGTGCTTGCAGATGCGTTGTCGGTGTTCTTGGAAATCTTGGGGATGAACGTGGTGCACACCCCGTCGCCGTGGGCGATGGTCGCCAGCCGCTGGACGTGCGTGCCGAGCAACTGGGAGAAGAACTCGGTCTCCGCCTCGCACAGCTGCGGGAACTGCTCGGCGACGTGGGCGACGGGGCAGTGGTGCTGGCAGAGCTGCTCGCCCCGCTGGGGGTGCGGCGCGCTGCGCGCCGTAGCAGCGTACCCGTCGGCGCTCAAGGCCTTGGCCAGCGCTTCGGTGCGCTCCTCGGGGTCCGCGGCGTCGACGGCCTCGCGGTAGGCGCGGGCCTGCGCGGCGATCCGGGCGCGGGCGAAGGAGAGGATCGCCTCGTCTCCACCCTCGCGGGCCGCGATCCAGCTCAGCGCGTCGGCGGCGAGCTTGTCGTAGGACTGGTCGAAGGCGTCCCGGCCGCAGTCGGTCAGGGCGAACACCTTCGCGGGACGGCCGCGGGTACGCGCTCCGTAGACCCGCTGCTCGCGCGCGACCACGACGTCGTCGGCGACGAGTGCGTCGAGGTGGCGGCGCACGGCGGCCTGGGTGAGCTCCAGCCGCCCGGCGAGCTCGGCCACGGTCGACGGGCCGTGATCCAGGATGGACCGCGCGACCCGGTTGCGTGTGGGCAACCCGGCCGCGAGATCCTCTCGCGGAGCCTCGCCAACGTTTTTCACAACGCCATTGTTGCGTAATTCCTCAGGGCCTGACAAGCCGCACCCCGACGGGCCGACGGTGCCGTGCATCACTTAGGTATACCTAAGATGACCTGCGGAAACGATCTTTGATCGATCAATTCGGTGGCGCCGGGACAGACCGTCCGGGAGACTCCCGAACCATGCCCACACCCCCTCCGACCGGCCCACTCGTCACTCGGGACACCCTCGCCGCGGACCTTCGCACGCTCGGGGTACGGCCCGCGGAGACACTTCTCGTGCACTCCTCGCTCAGCGCCCTCGGCTGGGTGAACGGAGGCCCAATCGCCGCCGTCCAGGCCCTGCTCGACACGCTCGGCCCCGACGGCACCCTGGTGGTCCCCACGCAGTCCGGTGACCTGTCCGACCCGGCGCTGTGGGGCAATCCGCCCGTGCCCGAGCAGTGGTGGGCGACCATCCGCGCCACCATGCCCGTGTACGACCCGCGGGTGACCCCCAGCCGGGGTGTCGGTGTGATCCCTGAGACCGTGCGCAACTGGCCGGGCGCCCTGCGCAGCGCGCACCCGGAGACCTCGTTCGCGGCGCTCGGTCCACGCGCCGCGGCGATCCTCGACGGCCACGCGCCCGACTGCCGGCTCGGCGAGCGGAGCCCGCTGGCCCGCCTGGAGGCCGACGGTGCCCGCGTCCTGCTGCTGGGGGCCGGCTACGACACCTGCACCAGCTTCCATCTGGCCGAGTACCGCATCGCGTCGCCCGTCGTCGACGTGGGGCGGCCGTCCCCGCAGGGCTGGCGGACCGTCCGTGAGGTGTCGATCACCTCGGACGGGTTCGACGCGCTCGGCTCCGACTACGAACGGGACCGCCCCGTCGTCCGGGGCACCGTGGGCGCCGCCGACGCCCGGCTCTTCCCGGTCGCCGACGCCGTGGCGTACGCGGAGCGCTGGCTGACACTGCACCGCCCACGCGAGCTCGCGGTCGATACGGCCCCCGGCGCCCCGGCACCCCGACGACGTCCTTAGAATTGCGCCTCATGCGAAGCGAGCCCGTCGTCCAGGTCCAGGCCCTGGTGAAGCGGTACGGCCCGAAGACCGCGGTGGACGGCCTCGACCTGGTGGCCGAGGCGGGCATCACCGCCGTACTCGGCCCCAACGGCGCCGGCAAGACCACCACCGTCGAGACCTGCGAGGGCTACCGCAGACCCGACTCGGGAACCGTGCGCGTCCTCGGCCTCGACCCGGTCCGGGAGGCCGCCGCGCTGCGTCCCCGCATCGGCGTCATGCTCCAGTCCGGCGGCGTCTACTCCGGTGCCCGAGCCGACGAGATGCTCCGCCACGTGGCCCGACTGCACGCCCACCCCCTCGACGTGGACGCCCTCATCGAGCGGCTCGGCCTCGGCAGCTGCGGCCGTACCAGCTACCGGCGCCTGTCCGGCGGCCAGCAGCAGCGCCTCGCCCTCGCCATGGCCGTGGTCGGCCGCCCCGAGCTGGTCTTCCTCGACGAGCCGACCGCCGGCCTCGACCCCCAGGCCCGCCACGCGACCTGGGACCTGGTCCGCGACCTGCGCGACGACGGCGTCTCCGTCATCCTCACCACCCACCACATGGACGAGGCGGAGCAGCTCGCCGACGACGTCGCGATCATCGACACCGGCCGGGTCATCGCCCACGGCACCCCCGAGGAGCTGTGCCGGGGCGGCGCCGAGAACACCCTGCGGTTCACCGGCCGCCCCGGACTCGACGTGGCCTCCCTGCTGAAGGCCCTGCCCGCGGACTGCACGGCCGCCGAGCTGACACCCGGCGCCTACCGGGTCACCGGCAAGGTGGACCCCCAGCTGCTCGCGACCGTGACCTCGTGGTGCGCCCAGCACGGCGTGCTGCCGGAGAAGATCTCCGTCGAGCGCCACACCCTCGAAGACGTCTTCCTCGAACTGACCGGCAAGGAGCTGCGCGCATGACCCGGGTTCGCCTCTCCGTCGGCCGGGGGTCCGGGGATCGCTCCCCAGGACGACACAGTCTCGAACCGACCGGCAAGGAGCTGCGTCCGTGACCACCGCCGGCACCTACACGCCCAAGCCCGGCGCCGCACCCCTGCCCCGCATGATCGGCACGCAGGCGGCGCTGGAGACGAAGATGCTGCTCCGCAACGGCGAGCAGCTCCTGCTGACGGTCGTCATCCCGACGCTCCTGCTGGTGCTGTTCAGCTCGGTCGACGTCGTCGACACCGGCAAGGGCGAGGCGGTCGACTTCCTCGCGCCGGGCATCCTCGCGCTCGCCGTGATGTCGACCGCGTTCACCGGGCAGGCCATCGCCACCGGCTTCGAGCGGCGCTACGGCGTCCTCAAGCGGCTCGCCTCCTCCCCGCTCCCCCGCTGGGGCCTGATGGCCGCGAAGACCGTGTCGGTCCTGGTCACCGAGGTCCTCCAGGTCGTGCTGCTCACGGTGATCGCCTTCGCGCTGGGCTGGTCACCGCACGGCAACCCCCTCGCCGTGCTGCTCCTGCTCGTGCTGGGCACCGCCGCCTTCTCCGGGCTGGGCCTGCTCATGGCGGGCACGCTGAAGGCGGAGGCGACGCTGGCCGCCGCCAACCTCGTCTTCCTGCTCCTGCTGGTCGGCGGCGGGGTCGTCGTGCCGCTCGACAAGTTCCCGTCCGGCGCCCAGGACGTCCTCGGCCTGCTGCCGATCTCCGCGCTCTCCGACGGGCTGCGCGACGTGCTCCAGCACGGGGCGGGCATGCCGTGGGGCGACCTCGGCATCCTCGCCGGGTGGGCCGTCGTGGGCCTCGCCGCGGCGGGCCGGTTCTTCCGCTGGGAGTAGCGATATGCCCGGGTGCGGGGCCCTCGTGAAGACATGCACAAGCGGCCCCCTACGATGGTGTGCGTGCCAAACGTGACCCGAGCCGACGCGATCAGCGCGGTGCGCAACCCCCTCGCCTTCATCGCCGGGCGCTGGACCCCGACGTCCCGGACCGTCCAGCGCGCGGCCCTCGCCGCGCTCGTGATGGCGGTCGTCATCGTGGTCACCGGTGGCGCCGTACGGCTCACCGGCTCCGGCCTCGGCTGCCCGACCTGGCCGAAGTGCACCGACGACTCGCTCACCGCCACGAGCGCGATGGGCTTCCACGGCGCCATCGAGTTCGGCAACCGCATGCTGACGTACGTGCTGTGCGCGGCCGTCGGCTGGGCGATCATCGCCGCCCGCTCGCAGAAGCCGTGGCGGCGCAGCCTCACCCGGCTCGGCTGGGCGCAGTTCTGGATCGTCATGAGCAACGCGATCCTCGGCGGCATCGTCGTCCTGGTCGGCCTCAACCCGTACACGGTCGCCGCCCACTTCCTGCTCTCCACCGCGCTCATCACCGTCGCGGCCCTCATGTGGCAGCGCACCCGCGAGGGCGACGCCGAGACGCGTCCGCTCGTCGGCAAGTCGGTGCAGCAGCTCGTGTGGTTCCTGGTCGCCGCCGCGGTCCTGCTGATCGCGATCGGCACGGTCGTCACCGGTGCGGGCCCGCACGCCGGCGACTCGAGCGAGGTCGACCGCATGCACGTCGGCTGGGAGAACGTGGCCAAGCTGCACGCCGTGCTGGCCTGGATCGTGGTGACGCTCACCTTCGCCCTGTGGTTCGTGCTCAAGGCGGTCGACGCCCCCAAGGGCCCGCTGCACCGCACCCGCGACCTGTTCCTCGTGCTGCTCGCCCAGGGCGTCATCGGCTACGTCCAGTACTTCACGGACCTGCCCGAGGCGTTGGTCGGCCTCCACATGCTCGGGTCCTGCCTGGTCTGGATCGCGGTGCTGCGCGTCCTGCTCTCGCTGCGCGAACGCCCGGACGTCGTCGCCGACCTGCCCGGCCCCTCGGCGGAGTCGGAGCTCACCCGCGCGTGAGCCCCGCGTCGCGGCCCACCCGCAGGTGAGCCGCGGCCGCTCACCGGCGGGGCGGGCCGTCAGCCGCGCGTGACGGGCTCGTACGCGGCCACCAGACCGTCGATCGCCGGGCCCAGAAAGCTCCTCGTCAGGCCGGCCCGCCGTGCCGCCCACCCGTCGGCGTGCGGCGCCGGGTCGCCGTAGCGCCGCCGCCGGATGTCGTCGACGACGACGCCGGGCGCGCCGAGGTCCGGCAGCAGCTCCAGTGCCTCGCGCTTGGAGATCAGACGCCCGTCCTGCAGCGTGACCGTCGCCCGCGCGAAGGTGACCATGCCGAGGTCGACCCACACGTCCTGCTCCCACCGCCGGGCCTTGTCGAGCGCGGGCCGCCAGAACTCCTTCTGGTCGCGCACGACGAAGGCGCGCAGCTCCGCGTCCGGCACGGGCGGCAGCAGTTTTTCGGGCGGCTCGCCGTGCAGGACGAGCCCGAACGCCTGGAGTTCGCGGCGCGTGACCGGGGTGACCGGCCGCCTCATCAGCCCGTTGTGCGCCCAGGTGACGTGCGACAGTCCGGCGCCGGCCGTGCTGCGGGGGGTCAGATAGCTGCAGTGCAGCTTCACGGCCAGCGGTTCGGCGGTGCGCAGACGCCGGTGCAGCCGGGTCAGTCCGCGCAGCGTGCGCAGCGTGACGGGCCCTTCCAGGACCGCGATCAGGTCGAGGTCGCTGTGCCCTTCCTGGTAGTCGCCCCCGGCCAGCGAGCCGTGCGCCCAGAGGGCGACCGGGGCGAAGGGGCGCAGATCGGTGCGGAAGCGGTCCAGTAACCGGGTGGTGGCGGTGGCGTCGGTCATCCGCACAGTCTGGAGTGCCCGCACCGACCGGTGAAAGGGTGTGGGGCTATTCGACCCCGTACACCCGCTGCGCGTTGCCCGCGGCGATCAGGCCGGCCACCCGCTGCGCGTCGGCCAGCGACCACGCGCCCTCGGCGACCCAGGTGCCGAGCACCCGCGCCAGCGCGTCACGGAACAGCCGGGCACCCACCACGTGCAGCTCGGGCAGACCGTGCGCGCCGCTGGAGAACAGCAGCTTGCCGAAGGGTGCCAGCTCCAGGATCTCGGACAGGACGGCCGCCGCCCGCGCCCCGGTACGGACCAGGGCGGCGCCGAGGTCCGCGTACACGTGCGGGAAGACACCCGCGAGATGGGCCGCGTGCCGGTGGTACGGGTAGCCGTGCAGCAGGACGAGATCGGTGCCCAGGCCGGCCGTGGCGCGCACGAAGTCCGTCAGCAGGACCGGGTCCGTACGGTCGATGCGCAGGCCCGGTTCGCCGAGGCCGGCGTGGAGTTGCAGGGGCAGGCCCGAGGCGACCGCGATCCACAGCAGATGGCGCAGCAGCACCGGATCGCTGAGGGGCCCGCCCACGCGGCGGCCCGCCAGCCAGCGGCCCGCGGCGCCCCGCACCTCCCCGGGGCCGGGCGGTTCGGGCGCGAGCGACAGACCGTGCCGCACTCCGGCCACGGATGTGAAGGCCACCGCGTTCCCGGCGGCCCCGTGGACGGACTCGGCGAGATTGGCGAGAAAGGACTCGACGGTGCCGGAGGTGTCGGCGACCTGCTCGGCGAGCAGCTCCAGCCGGACGATCTCGTGCGCCCGGGCGGCGCCCGCGGAGGCCATCTCGCCGGGTCCGGTGAGGTCGCCGGGCAGTCCGGTGTCCACGAGATAGGTCGTGATGCCGCTGCCGCGCAGCAGTCTGCGGCCCGACTCCAGTACGCCGAGCTCGCGCCGCCGGGCGAGATAGCGGGCCGGCGGGCAGTGCGGTTCCAGGCCGAGCAGCGGTGGACACCAGCGGCGTACGGCGAAGCCCGTCTGGGTGTCGAAGAAGGTGGTGCCGGCGGCCGGCGGCCCCTCGGTCCGGGCAAGGTGGGCCTCGAACGTGCCGAGGCCCAGCTCCGTCCGCAGTACGCCGTGGCAGTACTGGTCCACGAGGGACGGCGTTTCGATCATCCGGACTCCCGCGACTGGACCGTGTCTTCTCAGGTCCTAACGGGTGAACCGGGTGTCAGGTGTTGCTCTCGCACACCCCGTACGAACGGTCGACGGTTGTCAGCCGTTGCTCGGTCCGCCGACCTGGATGCCCGCCATCCGCGTCCACTCGTACCGGCCGGTCCTCACCTTGGCGGCGAACTCCCCGTCGAACTCCTCGTGGACGGTGATCCCGGCCTTCTGCACGGCCTGCTCGGCGATGGCGTACGTGGGTGCCACGAGGTCGCCCCAGTTGCCGTCCTCGCCGACGAGGACGATCCGGGCGCCCTTCTGCCCGATGTACGCGACCTGTCCCTCGGCCCCGCCGTGCTCCTTGGAGAACGCGGAGATCCGCTGGGCGAGCTTGGCCGCCTTGCGCTCGGCCTTGGCGTCCTGGGCGGCGCCGGTGCTCTCGTCAACCTGCTGCGTGTCTGCCATGGCCAGGATGCTACCGACGGGTAGATCAAACAGCGACGGGTGGGGTGCGTGGCTTTGGCCACGCACCCCACCCGTGGTGTGTCGTCAGTGGGGAATCAGCGCAGGAAGGGGTCGACCGCGACGGCGACGAAGAGGATCGAGACGTAGGTGATGGACCAGTGGAACAGGCGCATCTCCTTGAGCTTCGCGCCCGTCACCTCGGCCTTGGCGCGGTTCTGCAGACCGTGCGCCTCCCACAGCCAGAACCCGCCGGCCGCGAGGGCCACCGCGGTGTAGAACCAGCCGGTGTAGCCGAGCGGGGTGAGGAGCAGGGAGACCACGACCATCACCCAGCTGTAGATGACGATCTGGCGGGCGACCACCTTGTTGCCGGCGACGACCGGCAGCATCGGCACGCCCACGCGCGCGTAGTCCTCCTTGACCTTCATGGACAGCGGCCAGTAGTGCGGCGGCGTCCAGAAGAACATGACGAGGAAGAGGATGACCGGCGCCCACGACATGGAGTTCGTGACGGACGACCAGCCGATGAGCACCGGCAGACAGCCCGCGATGCCGCCCCACACGATGTTCTGCGACGTACGGCGCTTGAGGATCATCGTGTAGACGACGACGTAGAAGAGGAGCGCGCCGAGCGACAGCCATGCCGACAGCCAGTTGACGGTCAGGCCGAACAGGAGCGTCGAGACGACCGCCAGCGTGATGCCGAAGGCCAGGCACTCGCGGGGGCTGACCATGCCGGTGACCAGCGGGCGCTGCGAGGTGCGCTCCATCAGGGCGTCGATGTCACGGTCGATGTACATGTTCAGCGCGTTGGCGCCGCCCGCGGACAGGAAGCCGCCGAGGCAGGTGAGGAGCACCAGCTTCAGGTCGGGCACACCCTGCTGGGCCAAGAACATCACCGGAACCGTGGTGATCAGCAGCAGTTCGATGATGCGCGGCTTGGTCAGCGCCACGAACGCTTTGACGCGGGCCCCGAACGGCCGCTGGCCCCGGCTGCTGCTCGACTCGAGCTCCCCCACGGCCTTAAGGGCGTGGGAGGTGCCCCCACCCGCTGGACGGGATTCGACGGCCGTCACGCACACCCCTGACAGAGACATCCCAGCAAGCCTCCCCGTGTGAAGTCCCGGTAAAGGCTCGCGCGTACCACGCCACTGTAGACGTTGCCCAGACCCCGACATTCGCGGGGGTGGGGTCGTGTTGGGCGGCGCCGCTGGAAGAGCCGAGCGGCACTCGATTGAGCACTCGGACGAGCGGCTCCGTATTCAGTTGCCGGACACGGATCGGACCAGTCGGGAGGCGGATCCCGAAGAGTCCCGGCAGTCTGGAATGACTCGAAAAAACGCACGTACTTACGGGGGTAGGCTCGACAACGCCGGTGGGCGCCCAGTGCACCGGTATTCGACATGCGTGACATGTGGAGAGGAGCCCTGACCCAGGGTGAGCACCAAGCCGACCACCACAGACCTGGACTGGACCGAGCTGGACCAGCGGGCCGTGGACACCGCCCGCGTCCTGGCCGCCGATGCCGTACAGAAGGTCGGCAACGGCCATCCCGGTACGGCGATGAGCCTGGCTCCGGCCGCGTACACCCTCTTCCAGAAGGTGATGCGACACGACCCCGCGGACCCCGAGTGGGTCGGGCGGGACCGGTTCGTGCTGTCCGCGGGCCACTCGTCCCTGACGCTCTACACGCAGCTGTACCTGGCCGGCTTCGGCCTCGAACTGGAGGACCTGGAGTCCTTCCGCACCTGGGGCTCCAAGACCCCCGGCCACCCGGAGTACGGGCACACGAAAGGCGTCGAGACGACGACCGGTCCGCTCGGCCAGGGTGTCGCCAACGCCGTGGGCATGGCGATGGCCTCCCGCTACGAGCGCGGCCTGTTCGACCCGGACGCCGCGCAGGGCGAGTCGCCCTTCGACCACTTCATCTACTGCATCGCCGGTGACGGCTGCCTCCAGGAAGGCATCTCCGCCGAGGCGTCCTCGATGGCCGGCCACCAGGAGCTCGGCAACCTGATCCTGCTGTGGGACGACAACCACATCTCGATCGAGGGCGACACGGAGACCGCGGTCTCCGAGGACACGGTCAAGCGGTACGAGGCGTACGGCTGGCACGTGCAGCGCGTGGCGCCGAAGCCGGACGGCGACCTGGACCCGCACGCGATCTACAACGCCATCGAGGCCGCGAAGAAGGTCACCGACAAGCCGTCGTTCATCGCGATGCGCTCGATCATCGCCTGGCCCGCCCCGAACGCGCAGAACACCGAGGCGGCGCACGGCTCGGCGCTCGGCGCCGACGAGGTCGCGGCCACCAAGCGCGTCCTGGGCTTCGACCCGGAGAAGTCGTTCGACGTCTCCGAGGAGGTCCTCGCCCACACGCGCGGGGCGCTGGACCGGGGCCGTGAGGCCAAGGCCGAGTGGGAGAAGGGCTTCGCCGCCTGGCGTACCGCCAGCCCGGAGCGCGCGGCCGAGTTCGACCGCATCTCCGCGGCCGAGCTGCCGGCGGGCTGGGAGGAGAAGCTCCCGGTCTTCGAGGCGGGCAAGGGTCTGGCCACGCGTGCCGCGTCCGGCAAGGTCCTCCAGGCACTCGGCGCCGTCATCCCCGAGCTGTGGGGCGGCTCCGCCGACCTGGCCGGCTCGAACAACACGACCATCGACAAGACGTCGTCGTTCCTGCCGGCGGACAATCCGCTGCCGGAGGCGAACCCGTACGGCCGCACGATCCACTTCGGTATTCGTGAGCATTCGATGGCCGCGGAGATGAACGGAATCACGCTGCACGGCAATACCCGTGTGTACGGCGGTACGTTCCTCACCTTCTCCGACTACATGCGCAACTCGGTGCGCCTTTCCGCGCTGATGCACCTGCCGGTCACGTACGTGTGGACGCACGACTCGATCGGTCTGGGCGAGGACGGCCCGACCCACCAGCCGGTCGAGCACATCGCCTCGCTGCGCGCCATCCCGGGTCTGAACGTCGTCCGTCCCGCGGACGCGAACGAGACCGCGATCGCGTGGCGCGAGATCCTCAAGCGCTACACGAAGGTGTTCGGCGAGGGCGCCCCGCACGGCCTGGTGCTGACCCGCCAGGGCGTGCCGACGTACGAGCCGAACGAGGGTGCCGCCAAGGGCGGTTACGTGCTGTTCGAGGCCGAGGGCGGCACGCCCGAGGTCATCCTGATCGCCACCGGTTCCGAGGTGCACGTCGCGGTGGAGGCGCGCGAGCAGCTCCAGGCCGCGGGCGTCCCGACGCGGGTCGTGTCCATGCCGTCGGTGGAGTGGTTCGACGAGCAGGACCAGGGGTACCGGGACAGCGTCCTGCCGCCGTCGGTGAAGGCGCGGGTCGCGATCGAGGCGGGTATCGGTCTGACGTGGCACCGCTTCGTCGGGGACGCCGGCCGCATTGTTTCGCTGGAGCACTTCGGCGCTTCGGCCGACGGCAAGGTGCTCTTCCGCGAATACGGATTCACTGCCGAGAACGTCGCCGCCGCCGCGCAGGAATCGATCGCCGCAGCCCAGCGCTGACGCTGAAATACGACACGTAGGAGATGCAATTTCCATGACAGACGCACTCAAGCGCCTCTCCGAGGAAGGCGTCGCGATCTGGCTGGACGACCTGTCGCGCAAGCGGATCACGTCCGGCAATCTCGCGGAGCTGATCGACCAGCAGCACGTCGTGGGCGTCACCACCAACCCGTCGATCTTCCAGAAGGCGATCAGCAGCGGCGACGGTTACGAGCAGCAGCTCGCGGACCTCGCCGCCCGCAAGGTGACCGTCGAAGAAGCGATCCGCATGATCACGACGGCGGACGTCCGCGATGCCGCCGACATCCTGCGCCCGGTCTTCGACGCGACCGGCGGCCAGGACGGCCGGGTGTCGATCGAGGTCGACCCGCGTCTGGCGCACAACACGAAGGCGACCGTCGCCGAGGCCAAGCAACTGGCCTGGCTGGTGGACCGTCCCAACACCCTGATCAAGATCCCGGCCACCAAGGCGGGCATCCCGGCGATCACCGAGACGATCGGCCGGGGCATCAGCGTCAACGTCACGCTGATCTTCTCGCTGGAGCGCTACCGCGAGGTGATGGACGCCTACATCGCCGGCCTGGAGAAGGCCCGCGAGCGGGGTCTGGACCTGTCGAAGATCCACTCCGTGGCGTCCTTCTTCGTGTCCCGCGTGGACACCGAGATCGACAAGCGCATCGACGCGCTGGGCACCGACGAGGCCAAGGCCGCCCGCGGCAAGGCCGGCGTCGCCAACGCGCGGCTCGCCTACCAGGCGTACGAGGAGGTCTTCTCCTCCGACCGCTGGGCGGCCCTGGACAAGGCGCAGGCCAACAAGCAGCGTCCGCTGTGGGCCTCCACCGGCGTCAAGGACAAGGCGTACAAGGACACCCTGTACGTGGACGAGCTGGTGGCGCCGAACACGGTGAACACCATGCCGGAGGCCACTCTGCTGGCCACCGAGGACCACGGGCAGATCAGGGGCAACGCGATCGCCGGTACGTACGAGCAGGCCCGCGCCGAACTCGACGCGGTCGAGAAGCTCGGGATCTCGTACGACGACGTGGTCCAGCTCCTGGAGGACGAGGGCGTCGAGAAGTTCGAGGCGTCCTGGAACGACCTGCTCAAGTCGACCGAGGCGGAGCTTGAGCGCCTCGCCCCGTCGGAGGGCTGAAATCTTGTCGAGCAGCAATCCGCTGCGTGACCCCGCAGACCGACGGCTCCCGCGTATCGCGGGGCCGTCGGGCCTGGTCATCTTCGGCGTCACGGGCGATTTGTCACGTAAAAAGCTGATGCCCGCGGTGTACGACCTCGCCAACCGGGGTCTGCTGCCGCCGGGCTTCTCGCTCGTCGGCTTCGCACGCCGCGAGTGGGCCCACGAGGACTTCGCCCAGGAGGTCCACGACGCCGTCAAGGAGCACGCCCGCACGCCCTTCCGCGAGGAGGTCTGGCAGCAGCTGGTCCAGGGCATGCGCTTCGTGCAGGGCACCTTCGACGACGACGACGCCTTCGAACGGCTGCGCTCCACGATCGAGGAGCTCGACAAGGCACAGGGCACGGGCGGCAACTTCGCCTTCTACCTGTCGGTGCCGCCGAAGTCGTTCCCCGTGGTGATCCAGCAGCTGAAGAAGCACCGGCTCGCCGACCAGGAGAACGGTTCCTGGCGACGCGCGGTCATCGAGAAGCCCTTCGGCCACGACCTCAAGTCGGCCGAGGAGCTCAACAAGGTCGTCCACGAGGTCTTCGCCTCGGACCAGGTCTTCCGTATCGACCACTACCTGGGCAAGGAGACGGTCCAGAACATCCTGGCGCTGCGGTTCGCCAACACGATGTTCGAGCCGATCTGGAACCGGTCCTTCGTGGACCATGTACAGATCACGATGGCCGAGGACATCGGCATCGGAGGCCGGGCCGGCTACTACGACGGCATCGGCGCGGCCCGGGACGTCATCCAGAACCATCTGCTCCAGCTGATGGCGCTGACCGCCATGGAGGAGCCCGCCTCCTTCGACGCGGACGCGCTGGCCGCGGAGAAGACCAAGGTCCTCGGCGCGGTCCGGCTGCCCAAGGACCTGGGCAAGCACACCGTGCGCGGTCAGTACGCGGCCGGCTGGCAGGGCGGCGAGAAGGTCACCGGCTACCTCCAGGAAGACGGCATCGACGCCAAGTCGAAGACCGACACGTACGCGGCGGTCAAGCTGGGCGTGGACAACCGTCGCTGGGCGGGCGTCCCCTTCTACCTGCGCACCGGCAAGCGTCTGGGCCGTCGCGTCACCGAGATCGCGGTCGTCTTCCAGCGCGCCCCGCACTCCCCCTTCGACACCACGGCCACCGAGGAACTCGGGCAGAACGCGATCGTCATCCGCGTGCAGCCGGACGAGGGCGTCACGGTCCGCTTCGGCTCGAAGGTCCCCGGCACCTCGATGGAGATCCGGGACGTGTCCATGGACTTCGCCTACGGCGAGTCGTTCACGGAGTCGAGTCCGGAGGCGTACGAGCGGCTGATCCTGGACGTGCTGCTCGGCGACTCGAACCTCTTCCCGCGCACCGAGGAGGTCGAGCTGTCCTGGAAGATCCTCGACCCGATCGAGGAGTACTGGGACCGGCACGGCAAGCCCGCGCAGTACCCGGCGGGCACCTGGGGGCCCGTCGAGGCCGACGACATGCTCGAGCGAGACGGACGGAGCTGGCGTCGCCCATGAAGACCGACCTCACGGACACCACGGCCAGCAAGATCAACAAGGCGCTGGTCCAGGGCCGCCGTGCCATCGGCACACCGGCCGTCGGCATGGTGCTCACCCTCGTCATCGTCACCGACGAGGAGAACGCCTACGACGCCCTGAAGGCCGCGAACGACGCCTCGCGCGAGCACCCCTCGCGCACCCTGGTCGTCATCAAGCGGGTCTCGCGCTCCCCCCGCGACCGCACCAAGTCGCGGCTCGACGCCGAGGTGCGGCTCGGGGCGGAGGCGGGCACCGGTGAGACGGTGGTGCTGCGCCTGTACGGCGAGGTCGCCGACCACGCCGACTCCGTGGTCCTGCCGCTGCTGCTGCCGGACGCGCCGGTCGTCGTGTGGTGGCCGGTGAACGCGCCGCTGGACCCGGCCAAGGACCCGTTGGGCGCGCTCGGCCAGCGCCGGGTGACGGACACCTACGCGGCCGAGTCGCCGGTACGGGAGCTGAGCGCCCGCGCCGACTCGTACACCCCCGGCGACACGGACCTGTCGTGGACCCGCATCACGCCCTGGCGTTCGATGCTGGCCGCGGCCCTGGACCAGGTCACCTGCGAGGTGGAGGCCGTGGAGGTGGAGGGCGAGGAGTTCAACCCGAGCTGCGAGCTGCTCGCCATGTGGCTGGCGAACCGCCTCGACGTGCCCGTCACGCGCTCGCTGTCCTCCGGTCCCGGACTCACCGGTGTCCGGCTGGGCACGAGCTGCGGCCCGATCGTCCTGGACCGCGCCGACGGCACCCTGGCGACCCTGTCCATCCACGGGCAGCCCGACCGTGCGGTGGCGCTCAAACGCCGCGACACCTCCGAGCTGATCGCGGAGGAGCTGCGCCGTCTCGACCCGGACGACACGTACGCCTCGGCGCTCCGCTACGGGGTGGACCGGCTGAACGTGGACGGCGCGGCTGACGATGGGGTCCCCGCCACGGCGGGGACCACCACGGCGGGGACCGCCACGGCGGGGACCGCCACGAAGGCGCCCGCCGCCAAGTCGCCCGCGGCCAAGGCCCCGGCCAGGAAGACCGGCTCGGCCGCGGCGAAGAAGGCCACCGCCAAGAAGGCCCCGGCGAAGAAGGCGGCAGCCGAGTGAGCACTCCCCAGCTCGTCGTGCACCGCGACAAGGAGCTGATGGCCCAGGCCGCCGCGGCCCGGCTGATCACGAAGGTGGTCGACGCGCAGGCCTCCCGCGGCTACGCGTCGGTGGTGCTCACGGGCGGCCGCAACGGCAACGGGCTGCTCGCGGCGCTCGCCGCCGCGCCCGCCCGGGACGCCGTCGACTGGGGCCGCATCGACCTGTGGTGGGGCGACGAGCGGTTCCTGCCCGAGGGCGACCCGGACCGCAACGACACCCAGGCCCGTGCGGCGCTCCTCGACTCGGTGTCGCTGGACCCGGCCCGGGTGCACCCGATGCCCACGTCGGACGGCCCGTACGGCGCCGACGCGGACGCGGCGGCGGAGGCGTACGCCGCCGAGCTCGCCAAGGCCGCGGGGCCGGAGAACCACGGTGCGGTGCCGACGTTCGACGTCCTCATGCTGGGCGTCGGGCCGGACACCCATGTGGCCTCGCTCTTCCCGGAGCTGCCCGCGGTGCGGGAGACGGAGCGGACGGTGGTCGGCGTGCACGGTGCGCCCAAGCCGCCGCCGACCCGGATCTCGCTGACCCTGCCCGCGATCAGGTCCGCGCGCGAGGTCTGGCTGCTGGCCGCGGGCGAGGACAAGGCGCAGGCCGCTGCCATCGCGCTGTCGGGAGCGGGTGAGATCCAGGCCCCGGCCGCCGGGGCTCACGGCCGCTCCCGCACGCTGTGGCTCCTGGACGCGGCGGCCGCCTCGCAGCTGCCGCGCTCGCTGTACCCGCCGGCTTCGGCATGACACGGGGGCGGCGGAGGGGTTCGTCCCCCTCCGCCGCCCCCGCCGGTCCAGTGACCCGCGACCGGGTCACTTGACCGACCCGGCCATCACCCCCTGCACGAAGTGCCGCTGGAAGGCGAAGAACACGACCACCGGCACCACCAGCGACAGGAACGCGCCGGGCGCGAGCACATCGATGTTGCTGCCGAACTGCCGTATCTGGGACTGGAGTTCCACGGTCAGTGGCTGCGAGGAGCTGTCGGCGAAGAGCAGCGCGACGAGCATGTCGTTCCACACCCACAGGAACTGGAAGATCGCCAGGCTGGCGATCGCCGGGCGGCCGACCGGCAGGACGAGCCGCGTGAAGATGCGCCACTCGGTACCGCCGTCCATGCGCGCCGCCTCCAGCATCTCCCGCGGCATCTCGGCGAAGTAGTTCCGCAGCAGGAAGATGGCGAACGGCAGCCCGTAGGAGACGTGGAAGAGGACGACTCCGGGGATCGTGCCGAACAGCCCCAGCTGGCCGAAGAGTTTGGCCACCGGCAGCAGACCGATCTGCACCGGCACCACCAGCAGGGCCACCACGAGCAGGAAGAGCGGCTCACGGCCGGGGAACTCCAGCCAGGCGAAGGCGTATCCGGCGAGTGCGGCGATGACGACGACGAGGAACGTGGCCGGGACCGAGATCAGTACCGTGTTCCAGAAGGCCTGCGTCATGCCCGCGTTGCCGAGCAGCGCCGAGTAGTTGTCGAAGGACAGCCGGCCCGGTTCGGCCAGCGCGGTCCACCAGCCGCCCTTCGCGGTGTCCTGGGCGGATCTCAGCGAGGACAGGAACAGCCCGGCGAGCGGGGTGAGCCAGATCAGCCCCACCACCACGAGGAACGCCTGCACCAGGCTGTTGCCGAGCCCTCGCCTGAGCGCGTTCATCGTTGACTCCCTCGGAAGCGGCGGACGTTGAAGACCATGGCGGGGATGACGAGGAGCAGGAGCAGCACTCCGAGCGCGCTGCCCAGCCCCTGGTCGTTGCCCCCGCCGAAGGACACCAGCCACATCTGGGTCGCGAGCACGGTGGCGTCCTCCTGCACCGGGCCCGGCGCGATGATGTAGACGAGGTCGAAGACCTTCATCACATTGATCACGAGGGTCACGAAGACCACGGTGAGGACGGGCCCGAGGAGCGGCACGGTGATCCGGCGGAAGACCTGCCACTCGTTCGCGCCGTCCATCCGCGCCGCCTCCAGCGCGTCGCGCGGCAGCGAGGCGAGGCCCGCGCCGATCAGCACCATGGCGAATCCGGTCCAGATCCACAGGTAGGCGCCGATGATGACGGGGGTGACGAGCGCGGGTCCCAGCCAGGAGATCCCGTCGTACGGCGGGGCGAAGTTCGACGCCGGCAGCCGCACGGCGTACGAGCCGGAATCCAGGCCGCCGAAGCGGAAGGAGCCGTCGGCCGCCGTGGTGGCGCTCGCGACCGTCTTCCCGTCGCGCACGGCCTCGACCTCGACGCCGGGCAGTCCGCTCTCCTGCCGGTCGACCTTGCCCTGCTCCCCTCCCCCGCCGCGCGTGAAGTCCAGGTAGACGACGCCGCGCAGTTCGTCCGGAGCGGCCTTCCGCGCGGCCGCCGGATAGGCGGGCCGTGCGTCCCCGGGCAGGTCGTCGGCGAGGACGCCGACCAGCCCGAGGTCGACCGCGTGACCGGGCGACGCGGCTGCGGTCGTACGGTAGGAGCCGTCGGCCCCCTTGGTCAGGCCCTGGCCGTCGCGGGCACGGGCGGTCGGGTACGACGACGTGCCCTTGAAGGCGTCGTGCACGGAGACGACGGCCGCGTTGAGGACGCCCTTGTCGGGGTCCTCGTCGTAGGCGAGCCGGAAGATGATGCCCGCGGCGAGGAAGGAGACCGCCATCGGCATGAAGAGCAGCAGTTTGAAGGCCGTGGCCCAGCGGACCTTCTCGACCAGCACGGCGAGGATCAGGCCCAGGGCCGTCAGCAGCGCCGGCGCCACGACCACCCAGATGGTGGTGTTGCGGATGGCCTTGATCGTGGCGGGGTCGTGGAACATCGCGCTGTAGTTGTCGCCGCCCACGAACCGGGTGCCCGAGGCGTCGAAGAAGCTGCGCCCCACGGAGAACAGCACCGGGTAGACGACCAGGGCACCGAGCAGGAGCAGCGCCGGGAAGACGAACGCGATCGCGATGATCCGGCCGCGACGGCGGGCCCGGCGCCTGCGGTCGGCCATGCCGACGGGCGGGGGGCTCGCCTCTTTCAGGAGCGTGGCGGTCACGTCGATCAGCCCTGGTACGCCTTGGCCGCAGCGCTCTCCAGAGCGGCCGCGGTGCCCTTGGGGTCGGACGGGTCGCGCAGGAAGTCCTGGAGGATCTTCCACTCACCCGTGCCCTTGGTGCCGCCGAACGCGGCGGGGGCCTGGTCGGACATGTCGAAGCGGACCGAATCCCCCGCGGCGACCAGCGACTTGGCGGTCTCACGGGTGACGTCGTCGCCGTAGGAGGCGAGGTCGAGCTTCTTGTTCGGGGAGAGGAAGCCGCCCGCCTCGGCCCAGACGGCGGACGCCTCGGGGGTCGCCAGGTACTCCAGGAACTGCTGGGCGGCCTTCTGGTTCTTGCCGTCCTTGAGCACGACGGCCGCGTCGCCGCCGCTGACCACGGGCGCCTTGCCGCCGCCGACCGCGGGGAAGGGGAAGAAGTCGGCGTCCTCGCCGATCTTCTTGCCGAACTGGTCCTTGGCGACGCCGGCCACGAAGTCGCCCTCGTACACCATGCCCGCCGCGGGCTTGGGTCCGAAGACCTTCTCCACGGAGCCGGGGAAGTCGGTGTTCAGCGCCTCCTTCTGGCCACCGGCTATGAGCTGCTTGTCCTTGAACAGCTTGCCGAGGGTGGTGAGCGCCTCGACGACGGTCGGGTCGGTCCACTTGATCTTGTGCGCGGCCAGCGCGTCGTACTTCTCGGGTCCGGCCTGCGAGAGGTAGATGTTCTCGAACCAGTCGGTGAGGGTCCAGCCGTCCTGTCCGGCGACGGAGAAGGCGGCGAGGCCCGACTCGGAGACGGTGTGCCCGGCCTTCAGCATCGCGTCGTACGTCGTCGGGGGCTTGACGCCGGCCTGGTCGAGGGCGTCGGGGCTGTACCAGACGGTCGACTTGTGGGCGGCCTTGAAGTACAGCCCGTACAGGGTGCCGTCGACGCTGCCGTAGTTCTTCCACACGCTCGCGTAGTTGGCGTCCACGGCCTGCTGGGTCTTCTGGGACAGCGGCCTGAGCCAGCCCTTCTTCGCGAACTGCTGGAGCACGCCGACCTGCGGGACCATGACCACGTCCGGGGCGTTGCCGCCCTCGATCTTGCTGCCGACGACGGTGGAGACGTTGTCGCCGGTGGAGGTGAACTGGGTCTTGGCGCCGGTCTTCTCGGTGAAGGCGTCGAGAACCTTCTGGAAGTTCTTCTGTTCGCTGCCGGACCAGACGCCGGCCACGGAGATCGTCTGTCCGCTCAGCGACTTGCCGCCGCCCGCGGAGACGGGGCCGCCGCCGCAGGCGGTCGCGCCGAGGGCCAGGGCGAGGGTGGTGCAGCTCGCGAGCAGGGTCGTACGTCGTCGCATCATCGTTGATGTCCCTTCGAGGGCAGGAGGATTGACGTGCGTGCAAAGAGCAGGCGACTCAGGGGTTGGTGCAGTCGCTGATCCACCAGGCGGCCGTCGAACCGGGCAGGACGCCGGGAGCGCAGGGGCCGCTGGACAACAGGGGGGTGCCGGAGACCGGCGCGGAGGTGGGTGCCGTACCGAAGTTGACGGCGCAGACGAGACCGTCGCCGCGGACGAAGCCGAGGACGCCGGGCGGCGTCTCCAGCCAGCGCAGCGTGCCCTCGCCCAACTGGGGCAACCCGGCGCGCAGTTGGAGACCGTCGCGGTAGAGGTGCCAGAAGGAGCGGGTGTCGGCGAGGGCGCGGTCGGTGGCGTACTCGGCGAAGTAGGCGGGCTGCGGCAGCCACGGCTTGGCGCCCTCCACACCGGAGGTGAAGCCGAAGGGAGAGGCGGCGCCCGACCAGGGCAGGGGCACACGGCAGCCGTCGCGGATGCGGGCGCGGCTCCCGGTGCGGCGGTAGATCGGGTCGGTGAGCACGTCGTCCGGCAGGTCGACGACCTCGGGGAGCCCGAGTTCCTCGCCCTGGTAGATGTACGCGGCGCCGGGCAGGGCCAGCATCAGCAGCGCGGCGGCGCGGGCCCGGGCGGCACCCAGGCCGCTCCCCTCGGTGGTGGGTTCGCCGTAGCGGGTGACCGTGCGGACCTGGTCGTGGTTGTTGAGCACCCAGGTGACCGTGGAACCGGTGCCGGCGATGTCCTGCATGGCCTCGGAGACGACCTTGCGGAAGGCGTCGGCGTTCCAGGGGGCGCTGAGCAGGTCGAAGAAGAAGGCCTGGTGGAGCTCGTCGTGGCGCACGTACTCGGCATGCTCGCGGGCGGTCGGTACGGAGACCTCGCCGACGAGCAGCCGCTCGTGGCCGTCGCGGGCGGTGTACTCCTCGCACACCGACCGCCAGTGGCGCCAGACGTCGTGCACCTCGGGCTGGTTCCAGGCGAGCGGGTTGACCGAGTCGCGGGTACGGGCGTCGGCCTCGGGGTCGGGCGAGTCGGGCAGGTCGGGGTGCTTGAAGAGACCGGCGGCGACGTCGATGCGGAACCCGTCGACGCCCCGGTCGAGCCAGAACCGCAGGGCATGCTCGAAGTGGGCGCCGACCTCGGGGTTGCGCCAGTTCAGGTCGGGCTGTTCGGGCGTGAACATGTGCAGGTACCACTGGCCCGGGGTGCCGTCCCGCTCGGTGGTCCGGGTCCAGGCGGGGCCGCCGAACATGGCGTGCCAGTTGTTGGGCGGTTCGGCCCCGTCCGGTCCGCGGCCCTCGGCGAAGTGGAAGCGGGCTCGCGCCTCGCCGCCGGGCGCCGCGTCCAGCGCCTCCCGGAACCACGGGTGCTCCCTGGAGCAGTGGTTGGGGACGATGTCGAGGAGGACCTTGATGCCGAGCCGCCGGGCGTCCGTCATCAGCAGGTCGAACTCGGCGAGATCGCCGAACAGCGGGTCCACGTCGCAGTAGTCGGCGACGTCGTAGCCGTGGTCGTGCTGCGGCGAGGGGTAGAAGGGGCTCAGCCAGATGCCGTCGACCCCGAGCTTCTTCAGGTAGGGAAGTCCGGCCCGGACCCCGGCGAGATCGCCTATGCCGTCCCCGGTGCTGTCCAGGAAGCTCCGGACGTACACCTGGTAGATCACTGCGTCGCGCCACCAGCGGTGCGTGTTGAGCGTCACCCGTTGACCTGTCTGTGCGTGCCTACGGTTATGCATGCATGTTAAGTAGGCGTGTCATCAGGGTGTCAACGAAGAGTCTGAAGCTACTGAGAAGTTGGTCCTTGATATACGGACTTATTCGGGCACTTGGAGACAGGTTGAGACCTTGGCGTTACCTAACAAGTAACTAGCGCTGGGAGATGGCGGCCAGCTCCCGCGCCAGTCGGCGCACCGCGCTCTCGGGGGTCTGGTGCCCGGTCAGCGCGTCGTGCACGACGGCCTGCACCACCAGGCTGACCTGGTCGTAGTGCGGGCTCTTGGGGCGCGGGGAGGCCGTCTCCACGGCGGCGCGCAGCGTCGGCAGGTAGGGGAACCGCCGGATCAGTTCGGGGTCGTCGTAGATCGAGGCGCGGACGGGCGGCAGTGCGCCGCGGGTCAGGACCTGGCGCTGGACGCGCTCACCGGTCAGGTACGCGATCAGCCGCGCGGCCGAGTCGGGATGCCGGGCATGGGTGTTGACGGCCAGGTTGGACCCGCCGAGGACGCTCCTGCCGGGACCGTCCGGTCCGGGCAGCGGTACGGCGCCGACCTTGCCGGCCACCTCGGAACCCTTGGCCGAGGCGGCGACGTACGCGTAGGGCCAGTTCCGCAGGAAGAGCAGCCGGCCGTCCTGGAAGGCCTGCTTGGACTCCTCCTCCTTGTACATCAGCGCCCGCTGCGGGATCCAGCCCTCGCGGACCCCGCGTGCGAGGAAGCCGATGCCCTCGCGGGCCGCGTCGGAGTTCACCGTGACCCGGGTGCCCTCGTCCCCGAGGATCGTGCCGCCCGCCGAGTACACCGCCTCGGCCGCGTTGACGGTGAGGCCCTCGTAGGGCAGGAACTGGCCCGCGTAGCCGTCGAGTCCGTACTTCGGCGCGATGGTCTTCGCGTCCCGCTCCAGTTCGGCCCAGGTGCGCGGCGGCGGGACGCCCTCCTTGGCCAGCACGTCCTTGCGGTACAGGAGCAGCCCGGCGTTGGTGACGTACGGGACGGCGTACAACTGCCCGTCGTAGGTGGCCGTGTCGGTCACCGGGTCCAGGAAGGTCCTCAGCGGGAAGCGGTCGCGCGGCAGCGGCCGGATCCAGCCCGCCGCCGCGAACTCGGAGGTCCAGCTGACGTCGATGTTGAGGACGTCGAAGCGGCTGCGGTCGCCTCCGCGCAGGTCGGTGGTCATCTGCGCGTGGGTCTCGTCCGCGGAGTCCGGCAGCTCGACGAGGGTGACCTTCTCACCGGGGTGGGTGCGGTTCCAGCCGTCGAGCAGCGGCCCCAGATAGCCGGTGAGGTCCCCCGCGGTGGCCAGGGTGAGCGGGCCGCGACCCGTGCCGCGCCCTTCGTCGGCCCGCGCCCCGGAGGCGACGTAACCGGTCAGGACGACAGCCATGACCAGGAGGCCCCTACCGGCGGCATGCATCCACCGCATAGGTTCCTCCCTGTACACCGGCGCCGGGCACCTTCGCCCGGAGTCAGAGGCCATGTATACCTGTTAGGTATGGGCGATACTAGGGCCTGCGGCACATTACAAGGATCCGAGGAGGAGAGCACGAGTGCGGCTGCCCCTCCTGGCCCTGCTGGCGCGTGGCCCGGCGCACGGCTATGAGCTCAAGCAGGACCTTGAGCAACTGCTGGGCTCCGCGTACCCTCAGCCGAACGTCGGCCAGGTCTATGTGACCCTCGGCCGCCTGGAGAAGTCGGGCCTGATCGAGGGCGAGGAAGTCGAGCAGTCGAGCCGGCCGAACAAAAAGATCTATCACCTCACCGACGCCGGGCGTGAGGCGCTGCGCGCCTGGTACGAGGAGACGGCGGACGAGCCACGCGTCCGGGACGAGTTCTTCATGAAGCTCGCGCTCGCACCGCAGACCGGTCTCGCCGACCAGATCGCCCTGATCAACAAGCAGCGGCGCCAGTACCTGAACACCATGCGCAATCTGTCGAAGCTCGCCGCGGCCGAGAACCGGGACAACCGCATCTCCCAGTTGCTCATCGAGGGGGCCATGCTGCATCTGCAGGCCGACCTCGACTGGCTCGAGCGCTGCCAGGAGGAGCTGGAATGAACGCCGCCGCCGATCCCGTTCCCGGGCCGCACACCACGAGCGACCCGGTTCCGCTGCTGCGGGCCGAGGGCCTGGTCAAGACGCACTACGGCGAGGGTGCCCCCGCCCATGCCGTACGCGGTGTGGACCTCGCCGTGCGCAAGGGCGAGTTCGTGGCGGTCACCGGCCCGTCCGGCGCCGGGAAGTCGACCCTGCTGCATCTGCTCGGCGGGCTCCAGCGCCCGGACGCCGGCAGCATCTGGCTGGACGGCGAGTGCACCGACGGGTACGGCGAGGCCCGCTGGGCCGTGGAGCGCCGCCGCCGCATCGGCATCGTCTTCCAGTTCTTCAACCTCGTCTCCAACCTGTCGGTCGCCGACAACGTGGAACTGCCCGCCCTGCTCGCCGGGGTCTCCCCCCGGCAGGCCCGCGCCGAACGCGAGCTGCTGCTGGACGAGCTGGGCCTGAAGGACAAGGAACGCAGCATGCCGGGCGAGCTCTCCGGCGGCGAGCAGCAGCGCGTGGCACTCGCCCGCGCCCTGGTCAACCATCCGCCGCTGCTGCTCGCCGACGAACCGGCCGGCAGCCTCGACAGCAAGGGCACCCGCGAGGTGACCCGGCTGCTGTCCCGCTTCCACCAGCGGGGCCAGACCATCGTGCTCGTCACCCATGACGCCCGCCTCGCGAGCGCCGCGGACCGGGTGATCAGTTTCTTCGACGGCCGTATCGCCGACGACGCGGAGCTCGGCGGCGCTCCCTCGCGCGCACCGGGCATATCCGGCGTGCTGGAACTGAAGGACTGAGCCGTCGTGCGGGCCACTCTGCGCTGGGCTCACGCCGATCTGCGCACACATCGCGGCGAGGCGCTGTTCATCGTCCTCGCCACCGCGGGCATCGTCGCCTCCCTGCTGCTGGCCGCCGCCCTCTTCGGGTACGCGACCAATCCGTGGCAGCGCGTCTTCAGCCAGTCGCAGGGCGCGCACGTGTGGATCCACACCGGTCCCTCCGCCGACCCGCGCAAGCTCGCGGAGGTGGACGGCGTCACGTCCGTCACGGGCCCCTATCCGACGGCCGGCGCCACCCTGGAGTCGCGCGGCACCCGCGCCTCCGTGGAGCTGCGCGGCACCGTCGAGCCCCCTGCCATCGGCCGACCGCTGCTCACCGCGGGCCGCTGGCTCGACGTCGGCGCGCCGGACGGCGTGGTGCTGGAGAGCAGCCTCGCCCGGGCGCTGTGGGCGGAGCCCGGCGACATCCTCACCCTGCCCGGCACCTCGCGGACCCTGACAGTCCGGGGCGTCGCCGACAGTGCCGAGCCCCGCTACAGCCCCGGGGAACGACCGGGTCTCGTCTGGGCGCTCCCCTCGGCGCTGCCGCGCGCCACCGGCGGCCAGGTGACGGGGCTGCGGCTGGCCGATCCCGAGGACACGGACTACGCCGTCCAGCGCGCCGTCACCCTGCTCGGCGCCGGAGCGGTCACCGAGGTCTCCGCCTGGCAGCAGGCGCGGGCCGAGGCGCAGGGCGACAACCGGCTGCTCGGCCAGGTCCTCGGCCTGTTCGGGCTGGGTGCCCTGGTCGCCGCCGGTCTCGCCGTGCACGGCGCGATCGGCACCCGGGTGCGCGGCCACCTCCGGGACATATCGGTCCTGAAGGCCATCGGGTTCACCCCCGGCCAGGTGGTGCGGATCTTCCTGCTCCAGCATGTGGCGTTCGCCCTGCTGGGCGCCGTGCTCGCGGCGGCGCTCACCGAGGGCCTGGGCAGCAGGATCCCCGGACGCCTCGGAGACGCGGTCGGCGTGTGGCAGGGACTGCCGGGGTACACGGCGGCGCTGTTCGCGGTGCCGGTCGCCGCGGTGCTGTTCATCGCCGCGACGACCGGGCTCGCGGCATGGCGGGCCGGCCGGGTGCCTCCGGTTCCGGGCCTGCGTGCCGCGGCACCGCTCGGCGGGCGGCTCTCGGGCCTGGCACGCGGGGCGCTCGGGCTACGGCTGCCGTCGGCCCTGGTCCTGGGCTGGCACAAGGCGTTCACCCGGCGGCTCCGCTCGCTGGCCACCGTCGCCCGGCTGGCGCTGCCGCTGCTGCTCATCGTGGTGGCCATGAGCGCCTGGACCACCATGGACCGCTTCCACAGCGAGCCCGAGCAGATCGGTCTCGCCGCCGGTCTCACCGTGCGGGCCGACGACAGTCTGAGCGAGTCCGGTGTCCGGGCCCTGCTGGCCCGCAATCCGCAGGTCACCGCCGTCCACCCGGGCATCGAAGTGGCGGCACTGGCGCCCGGCCAGACGGGCACGATCGCGCTGCGCGGGCTCGGCACGCATGAGCATCCCTACCCGTTCTCCCTCGCGGAGGGACGCCTCCCGAGCGGCCCCGACGAGGCCGTGGCGGGCCAGGGGCTGCTGGACCTGCTGGACGTGCGGGTCGGTGTCTGGATCCGGATGATGGTGGGCGACCGCCCGCAGATCCTGCACATCGTGGGGCGCAGCATCGAGCCGGAGAACAGCGGACGGGTCATCTCCACCTCGCTGGACTCGCTGCGCGAGAACGACCCGGAGCTGCGGCCGAGCCTCTATCTGCTCCAGCTGCGCCAGGGCGCCGACCAGCACCGTGTCGCCGCCGCGCTGACCGCGTCCGGGCACGGGCACATCGATGTGCATGAGGTGACGAACCCGGCCGACGGGCTGTCGCCGCTGCGCGCGGTCGTCGCGGGGCTGATCGCCGTACTGGCGCTGATCGGCCTCATCGAACTGCTCACCGCCATCGGCGGGACCGTGCGCGAGGGCGAGCGGGACCTGCTGGCGCTGAAGGCGATCGGGCTGACCCCGCGGCAGATCACCGCAGTCACGGTGACGGCCACCGGATGCACCGCACTGGCCGCCGTCGTCGTCGGCACGGCGCTGGGGCTGCCTCTCGCGCACTGGCTGATCGACGCCCAGGGCAGGTCGAGCGGCATCGGCGCCGGCATCGCGCGGGGGCCGTCCCCCGTCCTGCTGGTGCTGTTCGGCGTGGCCGCCGTGCTGGGTGCCGCGGCCCTCGCCGCCCTGCCCGCCGCCCGCGCCGCCCGCAGGCGGCTGGCGGACACCCTCAGCGCGGTGTCCTGAGCACGGTCAGGATCCGGACGCTCCCGGGCCGTAGGGGTACGGGGGCGGGTTCTGCGGCGTCCCCGGCGCGTAGGGGCTGCCCTGCGGGTTCGGCGCGTACGGGTGTCCCTGGGGCGGGAACGGGACGTACGGGGACCCCTGCGGCGGGTGCGGGGCGTACGGCCGGCCGGGCGGCGGTGCGAACCCGCCGGACGGTGGGTATGCGGGCGGCTGCGCGGGGCGCGGCGTCGGCAGCGTGGCGGGATGCGCGCCCAGCCGGATCCCGTACCGGCGGCGCAGCCGGCTCATCTCCAGCACCGCGATGGCCGTGACCGTCACCGGCGCGCCCAGGATGAAGACGATGCCCATCGTGAAGCTGAGCCCGTGCAGATCACCGGTGACCAGGTCGGGGATGGCCATCAGCCAGGTCGTCACCGTGGCCAGCAGCGGCGGCAGACAGCGGTGCACGGCGGCGGATCCGAAGAAGTTCCCCGACACCTGCACCGCGCCGTAGGCCACGAGGCCGGTCAGCCACATGGCCGACAGACCGACCACGAGCAGCGCGGCCATGCCGAGCGAGGTGGACAGCTGCCACAGGAAGACCGTGAAGACCACCGTGCCGATGAAGAACAGCAGCAGCTTGAGCGAGTTGACCAAGGGGGTCCTGAGCTGGCGCACGGTTCCCGTGCGCCGCCACACGAAGAGCATCACGCCCACGGTCAGGGGCGTGATGAACAGCAGCACGGCGGACGCCGTGAGCATGTTCTCGAGCACTTCCGTGAAGTCGAACTTGCCCTGCACGAAGGTGTACACGCCGAACGCGGCGATCGCTCCCGCGATGACGCGTACGCGCTTGAGCCGCTCCACGGACGGGTCGAGGGACTCCGGGATCCACGCCGGGTGGAACAGCGCCTTCGCCACCTGCTTGGGTTGCAGGACCGATCTCGCCGACAGCCGCTCGCTCGTCCAACGTCCACGCGTGCCGGCCAACGTCCACTCCCCCGAGTCATCGCCTGCATGATCGCCCGGGGATTCTACGGGAAGCGGACGGACTCCCGCCGCCCGCTTCCCGCGATCCGGTGTGCCCTACCGTCCGCGCAGCTCGCGGTACTTGGCGACGAGGGCCTGCGTCGACGCGTCCAGACCGGGGACGTCGGTGCCTTCGGTCAGGGCGGGTTCGATCTTCTTGGCGAGGACCTTGCCGAGTTCGACGCCCCACTGGTCGAAGGAGTCGATGTTCCAGACGGCGCCCTGGACGAACACCTTGTGCTCGTACAGGGCGATCAGCTGGCCCAGGACGGAGGGGGTGAGTTCGCGCGCGAGGATGGTGGTGGTGGGGTGGTTGCCGCGGAACGTCTTGTGCGGGACCAGTTCCTCGGGCACGCCCTCGGCGCGGACCTCGTCGGGGGTCTTGCCGAACGCGAGTGCCTGGGTCTGCGCGAAGAAGTTCGCCATCAGCAGGTCGTGCTGGGCGACCAGACCGGGCTGGAGGTCGTCCACCGGGTCGGCGAACCC
>NZ_MLCE01000010.1 GCF_002300165.1 Streptomyces sp. Tue6028
CGCTTCCTGATCCGCCCTCAGCCCGGTCAGCAGCCACGAACGCGCCGAGGTCGCGTTGGTGATCGTCTCGATGGTGGTGAAGGTCTTGGAGGCGATGATGAACAGCGTCTCGGCCGGGTCGAGGTCGTGGGTGGCCTCGTGCAGGTCGGCGCCGTCGACGTTGGACACGAAACGGACCGTGAGGTCGCGGTCGGTGAAGGAGCGCAGCGCCTCGTAAGCCATCGCGGGGCCCAGGTCGGAGCCGCCGATGCCGATGTTCACCACGTTCTTGATGCGCTTGCCGGTGTGACCGGTCCATTCGCCCGAACGGACCCGGTCGGCGAAGCCGGCCATCTTGTCCAGGACCGCGTGCACGGCCGGCACCACGTTCTCACCGTCGACCTCGACGACCGCGTCCCGCGGGGCGCGCAGCGCGGTGTGCAGCACCGCCCGCCCCTCCGTGACGTTGATCTTCTCGCCCCGGAACATGGCGTCCCGCAGCCCGAACACGTCCGTCGCGGCCGCCAGGTCACGGAGCAGGCGCAGGGTCTCGTCGGTGACGAGATGCTTGGAGTAGTCGATGTGCAGATCCCCGACCTGGAGCGTGTAGCCGGTGCCACGCCCGGGTTCGGCTGCGAACAGGTCCCTCAGACGGGTGTCCGCGAGTTCCTCGCGGTGCTTGGCCAGAGCGCTCCACTCGGGGGTCTGGTTGAGCCTGGTACGGCTTTCTGCGTTCATCTCGGACTTCAGCCTTCTTTCCTGCCTGTGCTGCTGCGTACCTTGCCCCACTGCCGGTCCCAACCTAATTGATCAGGGCTTGACGCGAGCTGTCGTCGCGCCGTCGTCCGGCTCAACAACAGATACGTCCGGCTTGAGCGCGGGTATCAGCGAGGTGACGGCGAGGGCGAAGAGAGCCGCCGCCAGGAGGGCGGGCCCGTTCAGCCCGTACGCCCCGGCGACGGCGCCGCCCAGCAGGGCGCCGAGCGGGGCCCCCGAGGTCGAGGTGGTGCGGAACGCGGCGCTGATGCGGCCCACCATGGATTCCGGACTGCGCTGCTGCATCAGCGTGACCTGGTTGACGTTCCACACCATGTTCATCAGTCCGAGCAGTGCCATGCCCGCGAGGAGGGCGCCGAGGTGCCGGACCGTGCCGACGAGCAGCAGCGACGACGTCTGGACGCATCCGGCCACCAGCAGGCTCCGGGCGCGTCCGACCCGCCCGGCGACACGCTGGGCGAGGAAGCCGCCGCAGAAGCTGCCGACCGCGTACGCCGTCATCGCCGCCGCGTACCCCGCGTCCCCCGTGTGCAGCCAGTGCGTGACGTGCAGGACGAGGGTGGCGATGAGCGCGCCCATGCCGATGTTGCACAGCAGGGTGGCCGTGCACACCGCGCGCAGCACCCGGTCGCGCCACAGGGCGCGCAGGCCGGCGGCCACCTCGGCGCGGAGCGTGCTGCCCGCGGGGCGGGGCTCCCCCCGGGGCGGCCGTATCCGCAGCGAGGCGACGAGCGCGGCGGCGAGGAGGTAGGTGACGGCGTCCGCCGTGAACGGCACGGCGGCCCCGGCGGCGAGCAGCAGCGGCACGAAGGGGCCGGCGAGCAGGCCGCCCGCGAGCTGCTGGCCGGTCATCAGCCGGGCATTGGCGCTGCCGAGAGCCTCGCGGTCCACCAGGGACGGGAGCAGGGCGGTGGACGCGTTGTCGAAGAGCGTCTGGAGCGTGGTCAGGCTGAAGGCCAGCGCGATCAGCAGGACGATCGAGGCGTGTCCGAGCGCCACGGTCAGGGCGAAGCCGGCCACCAGTGCGCCGCGCAAGGCGTCCACGGCTCCCATGGCCCGCCGCTGGTCCACCCGGTCGGCGATCGCGCCCCCGAGCAGCCCGAACAGGAGCCAGGGGAGATAGCCGCAGGCGGTGACGGAGGCGATGACGAGCGGGTCGTCGGTGAGCCGCACGGCGAGCAGGGGCAGGGCGGAGTTGCGCAGCGCGTCCCCGAACCGCGACACCACGGCCGCCGTCCACAGCCTGCCGAATCCGCCGCGCCACGCGGGCGGGCGCACGCCCGCCGCCTCCGCCGTCGTCACAACGCCCCCTCCGGTTCCACCACTTCGAGAACCGTAAGGGCCGCCACTGACAATCGGCCTCGGAGCGGGGACCACCCAGACCGTTCTGACCCGGGCCACCCGGCCACGCAGTCCGGCACGGCCCGAGCCATCCGGCTGCTTACTCTGGCACGGCCAGAGCCAACGGACCACGCACACCGGCACGGCCCGAGCCACTCGACCACGCACACCAGCACGGCCCTGGCCACCAGGCCACGGCCCCCGGTCCGGTTCGCCGTCCGGTCGTGGCCCGGCTGCCCTGCACCGCATCGGTTCCGGGCGCGGGACCACCGAGGCCGTACGGCGGCCGCTTGCGGCGGTGCGTACCGCGGGGGCCGCGGAACAGCTCCGGCCAGGCACCTGTGGGTACCCGGCCGGTGTCAACTTCTAGATCTCGCCCCGCAGTTTGGCGAGTGCCTCGGCGAGGATCGCCTCGCCGTCCGCGTCGCTGCGTCGCTCCCGTACGTACGCGAGGTGCGTCTTGTAGGGCTCGGTGCGCGGCGGGTCCGGCGGGTTGTCCCGGTCCTGTCCTGCGGGGAAGCCGCAGCGCGGGCAGTCCCAGGTCTCGGGAACCTGCGCGTCGCTGGCGAAGCTGGGCTGAGTCTCGTGTCCGTTGGAGCACCAGAAGGAGATGCGCAGCCGGGGTGCGGACTCGCCGCGCTCGGCCTCACCCATCGGCCCCGCCCCGACCCGGCTTCCTCGGATCGCGTTGCCACTTGCCACGGTCGTAACTCCCTGCGTGATGGTGCCGCGAAGCGAGTCGGCGTGACGCTTCGCTGCGAGCGCCTCAGTCTACGTAAGGCCCAACGCGCGTCCAGTGATTGGAGTTACATCCCCACCCCTAGACGCAAGCCCCATGATAGGCCGCGCCTGAGGACGCGTACCGGACATGGGGCCTTACGTGCGGAATGTGCTTGCGTAATGTGCAGTTGTGGTGCCGTACCGATGTCGGTCGGTGATCAGTTGTTGACCTTCATCAGGATTCCGAGCACGACGATGCACGCGAACCAGAGCAGACCGATCAGCAGGGTGATGCGGTCGAGGTTGCGCTCGGCGACCGAGGAGCCACCGACGGACGACTGCATGCCGCCACCGAACATGTCGGAGAGGCCGCCGCCCTTCCCCTTGTGCATCAGCACGAGCAGCATCAGCAGCAGGCTGAAGACGATCAGGGCGATCGAGAACCCCAAAACCACGGCTGGACTCCCTTTCCGAGAAATTCCCTCGGATCTTGATGGACGACGGGGGCCGAAGCCTACTGGGTGAGCGATCCGCTCACTTTTCGAGGCTCCCGGCCCCCGCAAGGGTACGACGTATCGCGGCTACCGCATACTCACTGGTCGCGGAACCGGACGATCTTGACGAACTCGTCGGCGTCCAGGGAGGCGCCACCGACCAGGGCACCGTCGATGTCGGGCTTCGCCATGATCTCGGCGACGTTCCCGGACTTCACGGAGCCGCCGTACTGGATGCGGACCTGGTCGGCCAGCTCCTGGGTGTACAGCTCGGCGAGCTTGCCGCGGATCGCCGCACAGACCTCCTGGGCGTCGTCGGCGCCGCAGACCTTGCCGGTGCCGATCGCCCAGACGGGCTCGTACGCGATCACGACGGACTCGGCCTGCTCGGCCGACAGGTCCTTGAGACCGCCCTCGACCTGCGCGAGCGTGTGCGAGACGTGGTTGCCCTCCTCGCGGACCTCCAGCTCCTCGCCGACGCACAGGATCGGGGTCAGGCCGTGCTTGTAGGCCGCCTTGACCTTGGCGTTCACGATCTCGTCCGTCTCGGCGTGGTACTGGCGGCGCTCGGAGTGCCCGACGGCCACGTAGGTGCACTTCAGCTTGGCCAGCATCGAGCCGGAGATCTCGCCGGTGTAGGCGCCGGAGTCGTGCGCCGAGAGGTCCTGGGCGCCGTACTTGATCTTCAGTTTGTCGCCGTCGACCAGCGTCTGCACGGAGCGCAGGTCGGTGAAGGGCGGCAGGACGGCGACCTCGCAGGCCTCGTAGTCCTTGTCGGCCAGGGCGAAGGCGAGCTTCTGGACGTGCGCGATGGCCTCAAGGTGGTTGAGGTTCATCTTCCAGTTGCCCGCCATGAGCGGCGTGCGCGTGCTCATGCTTGGTCAGTCCTCCAGTGCGGCGAGGCCGGGGAGCGTCTTGCCCTCGAGGTATTCGAGGGAGGCGCCGCCACCGGTCGAGATGTGGCCGAATGCCTTCTCGTCGAAGCCCAGCGTGCGGACGGCCGCGGCGGAGTCGCCACCGCCGACGACCGTGAAGGCCGGGGAGTCGATGAGGGCCTGGGCGACCGCCTTGGTGCCCTCGGCGTAGTCGGGGTGCTCGAAGACGCCCATCGGACCGTTCCAGAAGACGGTGGCCGCGTCGGCGAGCTTCGAGGCGTACAGCTTGCGGGTCTCGGGACCGATGTCCAGACCCTCCTGGTCGGCCGGGATGGCGTCCGCGGCGACGGTGGTGGGGTTGGCCGGGGCCTTCGTCTTGAGGTCGGGGAACTCCGTGGAGACGAGGACGTCCACGGGGAGGACGAGTTCGACGCCGTTCTTCTCGGCGCGCTCCATGTACTCCCTGACGGCCGGGACCTGGTCCTCCTGGAGGAGGGAGATGCCGACCTCGTACCCCTTGGCCTTGAGGAAGGTGTAGGCCATGCCGCCGCCGATGAGCAGGCGGTCGGCCTTGCCGAGCAGCTCGTCGATGACGGCGAGCTTGTCGGAGACCTTGGCGCCGCCGAGCGCGACCACGTAGGGGCGCTCGACGTCGTCGGTGAGCCTCTTCAGGACGCCGACCTCGGTGGCGATGAGGTAGCCGGCGTAGTGCGGGAGGCGGGCCGGGAGGTCGAACACGGAGGCGTGCTTGCGGTGCACGGCGCCGAAGCCGTCACCGACGTAGACGTCGGCGAGGGCGGCGAGGCGGTCCGCGAACTCGCCGCGCTCGGTGTCGTCCTTGGACGTCTCACCGGCGTTGAAGCGGAGGTTCTCGATGACCGCGACCTGGCCGGGCTGGAGGCCGTCGACGGCGTCGTGGGCGGCGGGGCCGACGGTGTCCTGCGCGAAGGCGACGGGGGCACCGAGGAGTTCGCCGAGCCGCTCGGCGGCGGGCAGCAGCGAGAAGGCCGGGTCGGGCGCGCCCTTGGGGCGGCCCAGGTGCGAGGCGACGATCACCTTGGCACCCGCGTCGGCGAGAGCCTTGACGGTGGGCAGGACGGCGCGGATACGGCCGTCGTCGGTGATGCGGCCGTCGGCCAGCGGTACGTTCAGGTCGGCGCGGACGAAGACCCGCTTGCCGTCCACGCCCGCGGCGAGAAGTTCGTCGATCGTCTTCATGAGTGGACTCCTAGGAGGGCTCTATCCGGAGAGCTGGACGATACGTGCACAGAGCAGGGCCCGGACAACGCGCCTTTGCGCTGCCCGAGCCCTGCTCTCACGTCTGGGTACCTGCTCCGGACTTAGAGCTGGCCGCCGACGAAGACCGTGAGGTCGACGAGGCGGTTGGAGTAACCCCACTCGTTGTCGTACCAGCCGAGGATCTTCACCGAGTTGCCCTCCTGAACCATGGTCAGGGAGGAGTCGAAGGTGCAGGAGGCCGGGTCGCCGACGATGTCCGAGGAGACGATCGGGTCCTCGGTGTAGGACAGGTAACCCTTGAGGTCGCCGTCGTCGGAGGCCTTCTTGAACGCGGCGTTGACCTCGTCCTTGGTGACCTCGCGCTGGAGCGTCACGACCAGGTCGGTGGCCGAGCCGGTCGGGACCGGGACGCGCATCGCGATGCCGTCCAGCTTGCCCTTGAGCTGCGGGAGCACCAGGGCGGTGGCCTTGGCGGCACCGGTGGTGGTCGGGATGATGTTCTCGGCGGCGGCGCGGGCACGGCGCAGGTCCGAGTGCGGGAAGTCCAGGATGCGCTGGTCGTTGGTGTACGCGTGCACCGTGGTCATCAGACCCTTGACGATACCGAAGTTCTCGTCGAGGACCTTCGCCATCGGCGCCACACAGTTGGTGGTGCAGGAGGCGTTGGAGATGACGTTGTGCTTCGCCGGGTCGTACTTGTCCTGGTTGACGCCCATCACGATCGTGATGTCCTCGTCCTTGGCCGGAGCCGAGATCAGGACCTTCTTGGCGCCGCCGGCGATGTGCTTCTCGGCGTCGGCCTTCTTGGTGAAGATGCCGGTCGACTCGATGACGATGTCGACGCCCAGCTCGCCCCACGGGATGTCGGCGGGGTTGCGCTCGGACAGCACCTTGATGGTGTGGCCGTCGACGGTGATCGTGTCGGCGGTGTGCGACACCTCGGCCTTCAGACGGCCCAGGATGGTGTCGTACTTGAGCAGGTGAGCGGTGGTCGCGGTGTCACCCAGGTCGTTGACAGCCACGATCTCGATGTCAGCACCCTGCTCCAGCAGCGCGCGGAAGTAGTTACGACCGATGCGGCCAAAGCCGTTGATGCCTACGCGGATCGTCACGAACCGATCTCCTCGTTGGTACGCCGGTTTCGAGACCGGCGAGCTGTATGGGATGTCCCCGACCGCCTACGACCCTACCTCCCTGAGGCGGCTGTGGTGACATCCAGATGCCCCATACACGGCAGGGCGTTCCGTACCCGCCAGTAGGGGTACGGAACGCCCTCCGCGTTGACGACGCTGTCACACAGAGTCAGTCGCGCAGCGCCGTGAGTGCCTTGCCGACGAGGGCCGCACGGTCGGCCGCCGCGGTGACGTGCTCAAGGCCGAAGCCGAGCAGCACGGTGTCCTTCGTGGTGACCGCTCCATATGTCTTGAAGAGCTCCCCGTAACGCGCCCAGTCCTTCAGGACGGCCGGGCTGCCCGGGGGCGGACCGGCGACCTTCCAGGGGCCGAAGGATGTCTCGAAGCCTTCGGTCTCGGTGGCCGTGCCGCCGACGACGACGGAGGCGTCGTCCGCGAGGACGCCGTGCCCGCCGCTGCCCGGGTCGGTGATGTAGGCGAGGGAGACCTCGACCGACTTGCCGGCGTACGCGCTCAGGTCGAAGGAGACCTGCTGCCAACCGCTGGAGGCGCCCGTGAAGCTGTTCCACACACCGCTGGTGCCGGTGTTGGTGCAGCCGGTGGAGTTCACGGTCAGGTACCGCTTGAGCCAGGGGTGTTCCCTGACGAGGAACCCTGCCTCGCACTCCGTGGGCACCGCGGTGCTGGTGGCGCCGCCCGCCTCCGGGAGTGTCGTCCAGTCGTCGGCCCCGGTCGTGTGGGCTTCGAGCACCGCGTGGTCGTAACCGGGCTCGGTGTCCCACAGCAGTTGGGTGCGCAGCGTCGGCCTGTCTGCGGCGCTGACCCCGGTGAGGTCGATGGTGCGGGTGAGTCGCTTGTAGCCGTCGTCGGTGTGCACCGCGGCGGCCATGGAGGAGCCCGCGTAGGGCCCGTACGGGTTGACGGTGCCGGCGAACTGGCCCGCTCCGGCGCTGGATCCGAACTGCGGATACTGCGTGGCCGACAGCGAGTCCGAGGTGACGGCGTACGTGCCGGCCGCGTTCAGCGGGTTGCCGGGCGCGTCGCCGAGCGTCCCCGTGGCACCGGCGAGCTTCCCGGCACCGTTGAAGCCCTTGGCGCCCGGCGTGGACGTACGCGAGTAGGCGCCCAGGTAGTACTGGCTGAAGTCGTTCGAGAGGGTGCCGCCGCCGAGGTCGACGCTGCCGCCGGCCAGCTCGCCGGCCTCGATCAGCTTGCCGCCCGCGTTGAGGAACGCCCGCAGCTGCAGCTGGGTCGCGTTGCCCGGCCGTACGCCGCCCGTGTAGTGGACGACGGTCTTGACGTGGGCGAGCACGCCGAGCGCGTCGGGCGCGCCCTGTGTCGCGACGTCCCAGACCAGCGGCTTCTTGCCGTTGGCCTTGAGCGCGTCGACGTACGTCTGGGCCTGCGAGGCGGTCGCGCCCTCCTCGGCGACGACGAGCGTGTCGACGCGGGGCAACTCGGCCACGGTGTAGGTGAAGTGCGTGCTGGAGGTGGGCTTGCCGCTCTTCGTCTCACCGGTGAACCAGACCTCGACCTTGTCGCCGGGGCCGCCGTCCTGGACCTTGGCCCGGTACTCGTCGAAGTAGAGGTTGTCGTCACCGCCGTAGGTCTCGCCGCCGCGCCAGGGCCGCAGCGTCATGTCGTGCGTGCGTCCGCCGTTGACCCGGTACTTGAGCTCCTTGTCGCGCACGGACTTGCGGACGACGACGGAGACCTCCTGGTCGGCGCCGCGGGAGTACGAGGTGGTGAACGCGGCCGGCGTGAAGTCGGGCGCGGCGATGCCGACCGAGGAGGACGGCTGGTCGGGGTGGCTCGCGGTCTCGGCGACGGAGAGCGCGAACGGGACGTTCTTCTGGAACTCCTGCTGGATCAGCTTCTCGTCGTCCGGGAAGGTGAAGACCGAGGCGCAGTCCGCCGCGTTCCAGGCGTCGTTCGGATCGAGGTTCGACGCGGTCTGGCAGGTCGACATCTCGGGGGTGAACATCGCGATGCCGTTGACGTTGCCCGCGTGGCCGTCCGCCTCACCGTTGGTGGTGTAGAGCTCGGAGGAGACCTGCGGGTGGTATCCGGGGATCGCCGAGTTCTCGGGCGTCCCGGCGAGCGACTTGTAGAGCACGTCGTCGGGCGTCGGCGTCGCGACCTGCCAGCCGACTCCGTACAGGAGCAGTTCGGCGGCCGAGTGGTAGTTGATGCCGTACGTGAAGCCGATGCGCTTCTCGAAGGCGTCGAGGGCCTTGGTCTCGGGCTCGGAGGCGGGGCTCGTGCCGCGGTAGGTCTCGCTGGTGGGGTTCGGGGACGAACCCTCGTCGTCGTAGCCCCACTTGTAGGCGAAGTTGCGGTTGAGGTCGACGCCGTCGCCGGTGGAGATGACTCCGTCGCCGTTCACGTCGCGGAGGTTCTTGCGCCACTGGCGCGTGTCCTCGCCCTGGAACGTGTAGTCGTAGCCGTCGGGGTTGGCGGACAGCACGAACCACAGCTCGGTGGAGTCGACGATCTTCTTGACGCGCTTGTCCGTCTTGTAGTTGTCCAGGTAGTAGTGCATCAGACGCCGCGTCATCTCCGGCGTGATCCACTCGCGCGCGTGCTGGTTGGACATGTACAGCACCGACGGTTTGGCGCCGTCCGCAGTCTTCTTGGCGCCCTTGGTGAGCTTGAGCGCCAGGATGTCCTGACCCTTGAGGGTCTTGCCGATGGAGACGACCTTGGTGAGGCCGGGGTTCTCCTGCGCCGTCCGGACGATCTCCTCCTGGAGATTGCCCTTGCCGCTGTACGGGCGGAACACGCCCTGGGCCGCGCCCTCGACGCGGTCCTCGGCCTTGGCCGAGAGGGTGTGCTCGGTGAGTTCGACGCCCTGCTGCTCCAGCTTTCCGGCCTGCTGGTCGGTGGCGTAGACCTCGACCGTCGTCTTCCCGTTCTTCCAGGTCTGGTCGCCGAGTTCGTGGCCGTCCTGTCCGGCCGCGAGCAGCAGGGGTATCTGCTGCTTGGTGACCTCGGCACGGAACACCTTCACGGCGTTCGCGTCGGGCTTGGGTGAAGTGCCGTTCTGCGCCTGGGCGATGGGTGTCGTTCCCGCACCGCCCAACAGGAGCGCGCCGGTGGCGAGGATCGCTCTCGCTCTTCGTCTCATGAGCCCCCCTTGCACTGGTCCGCCACAGCAGCGAACAGATGCCAGGCTCATGACACTTCATGATCGAGTCAAGAGTGCCTCAAGCACGAACAAACGCCGGTGCCGGCACCCAAGTGGGCCACGGCACCGACGTATTGACGATCCGACACGGGGCGGGACCTCCGGGCTCCGGGCTCCGGGCTCCGGGCTCCGGGCTCCGGGCTCCGGGCTCCGGGCTCCGGGCTCCGGGCTCCGGGCTCCGGGCTCCGGGCTCCGGGCTCCGGGGATCGTGGGCCGCCCGGGGTCAGCCGGCGAGGTTGTCCGCCATCTCCTCGGTGAGGTTCGACTCCGTACCGGGGATGCCGAGGTCCTGGGCCCGCTTGTCGGCCATCGCCAGCAGGCGGCGGATACGGCCCGCGACGGCGTCCTTGGTCAGCGGCGGGTCGGCGAGCGCCCCCAGCTCCTCCAGGGAGGCCTGCTTGTGTTCCATGCGCAGCCGGCCGGCGGCGGCGAGGTGCTCGGGCACCTCGTCGGCGAGGATCTCCAGGGCACGCTGCACGCGGGCCCCGGCGGCGACGGCGGCACGGGCCGAGCGACGCAGGTTGGCGTCGTCGAAGTTGGCGAGGCGGTTCGCGGTGGCGCGGACCTCGCGGCGCATCCGCCGCTCCTCCCAGGCCAGCACCGACTCGTGGGCACCCAGCCGGGTGAGCAGCGCGCCGATCGCGTCACCGTCCCGGACGACCACTCGGTCCACGCCGCGCACCTCGCGGGCCTTCGCCGCGATCGAGAGCCGGCGGGCGGCGCCGACCAGGGCGAGCGCGGCCTCCGGACCGGGGCAGGTCACCTCCAGCGAGGAGGACCGGCCCGGCTCGGTGAGCGAGCCGTGTGCGAGGAACGCTCCGCGCCAGGCCGCCTCCGCGTCACAGGTGGCCCCCGAGACCACCTGTGGGGGCAGTCCGCGGATCGGGCGGCCGCGACCGTCCACCAGACCCGTCTGGCGGGCCAGCTGGTCGCCGCCCGCGACGACGCGCACGACGTAGCGGGAGCCGCGGCGCAGTCCGCCGGGCGCCATCACGATCAGCTCGGAGCTGTGGCCGAAGATCTCCAGGATGTCCCGCTTCAGGCGGCGTGCCGCCATCGCGGTGTCCAGCTCCGCCTCGATCACGATGCGGCCGCTCACCAGGTGGAGGCCGCCGGCGAACCGCAGAATGGCGGAGACCTCCGCCTTTCTGCAGCAGGTCCGCGTGACGGGAAGCCGGGAGATCTCGTCCTTCACCGCTGCCGTCATCGCCATGGGCCGATCCTTCCATGCATCCGAAAAATACGGTCGTACGCGGCTGCCAACAGCTCCGGGTCGTGCCGCGGAGATCCGTCGGTCCGGGCCACCGGCGCCAGCTCGACCGCGGCGCCGAACCCCTTGGCGGCGTCGGCGAGTGAGTCGCGGTCGGGCACGGCGGCCTCGTCGGCCAGCACCACGTCCAGGGCGAGTTTAGGGGCGTGTCGCCCCAAAACCTCCAAATGACGCTGCGGGGAGAAGCCTTCGGTTTCTCCGGGCTGCGGGGCGAGGTTCAGGGAGAGTACCCGGCGGGCCTTGGTCTGCGTGAGCGCGTCCAGCAGCTCCGGGACCAGCAGATGCGGGATCACGGAGGAGAACCAGGAGCCCGGGCCGAGGACCACCCAGTCCGCGTCCAGGACCGCCGCCACCGCCTCGGGGACGGCCGGCGGGTCGTGCGGCACGACGTGCACGGACTGCACCTCGCCGGGCGTGAGCGCCACCGTGGCCTGGCCCCGTACCGTGTCGACGTCGTCGGGCCGGTCCGGGTCGTGGCCCTTGACCAGGGCCTGCAGTTCCAGGGGGACGGCGGACATGGGCAGCACCCTGCCCTGCGCGCCGAGGAGTCTGCCGACCAGGTCCAGTGCCTGGACGTGGTCGCCGAGCTGCTCCCAGAGGGCGACGATCAGCAGATTGCCGACGGCGTGTTCGTGCAGGTCGCCCTTGGACTGGAAGCGGTGCTGGATGACCCGCGCCCAGGTCTGGCCCCAGTCGTCGTCGCCGCACAGCGCGGCCAGGGCCTTGCGCAGGTCGCCGGGCGGCAGGACGCCCAGCTCGTCGCGCAGGCGCCCGCTGGAGCCTCCGTCGTCGGCCACGGTGACGACGGCGGTGAGGTCGCCGGTGATCCGGCGCAGCGCGGCGAGCGAGGCGGACAGGCCCATGCCGCCGCCGAGGGCGACGACCTTGGGCTGGGTGCCCCGACGGCGCGGGCGCCCGCCGCGCGCCTCGGCGGGCGCACCACCCCGTCCCTCCGGGGTGGTCCGCCGCAGCCTGCTCAGCCGCAGTGCGGCACGTCCTGTCATTCGCGTCCCATGTCACGGTGCACGACGACGGTCTCCACACCCTGGGAGGCGAGTCGCGCGGCGAGCTTCTCGGAGGTGGCGACCGAGCGGTGCTTGCCGCCGGTGCAGCCGACCGCGATGGTCACATACCGCTTGCCCTCGCGGCGATACCCGGCGGCGATGAGCTGGAGCAGCTCGGCGTAGCGGTCGAGGAACTCCTTGGCGCCGGGCTGGTTGAAGACGTAGGCCGCGACCTCTTCGTTCAGGCCGGTGAAGGGGCGCAGCTCCGGGACCCAGTGCGGGTTGGGCAGGAAGCGCATGTCCACCACCAGGTCGGCGTCGACCGGCAGGCCGTACTTGAAGCCGAAGGACATGACGGTGGCCCGCAGCTCGGGCTCCTCCTCGCCCGCGAACTGGGCGTCCATCTTGGCGCGCAGCTCGTGCACGTTCAGGCTGGAGGTGTCGATCACCAGGTCGGCGTCGCCGCGCAGCTCGCGCAGCAGCTCGCGCTCGGCGTCGATGCCGTCGACGATGCGGCCGTCGCCCTGGAGGGGGTGCGGGCGGCGTACCGACTCGAAGCGGCGCACCAGGGCCTCGTCGGAGGACTCCAGGAACACGATCCGCCGGGTGACGTGCTTCGACTCCAGGTCGGCGAGGGACTCGCGGAGGTTGTCGAAGAAGCGGCGGCCGCGTACGTCGACGACGACCGCGATCCGCGCCACATTGCCCTGGGACCGGGCGCCGAGCTCCACCATGGTGGGGATCAGGGCGGGTGGCAGGTTGTCGACGACGAACCAGCCGAGGTCCTCCAGACACTTCGCCGCCGTCGAGCGGCCGGCTCCGGACATGCCGGAGATGATCACCAGCTCGGGGATGGCCGCCTCGGGGACCCCGGCCGTCTCGATGCCCGTACCCACTTGTGCTCCGTCTTCCTGGGGTGCTTCGCCCGCCAGGTGATCCTCGCCTGCTTTCCTGTGTGCCTCGTCCGCGGGCGCCGCGTGCGGCGCTTCGTGTGCGGCACGGGCCTCTGGGCCCTGCGGCTGCTGTTGTTCTTCGCGCGCGTCGTGCTCGGTCATGTCTCCTGCCCCCGTCGCTCGTCAGAGGCGCCCGCGGTCACGGGCTCCTCCGGGGAGCCCGCCGTCGATTCGGGCGCCCCGTCTTCCTCGTCTCCCATGATCTCTCCAGTCGCCGTGTTCACGGCGGGCGCGGCCGGGGCCGCCTGGGCGAGTGCCACGGCGATGGTCTCCGCCGTCTTGCGGCCTATGCCGGGAACCTCGCAGATCTGGTCGATTGTCGCGGATCGCAGCTTTTTGACCGAACCGAAGTGCTTGATCAGCGCCTGCTTGCGCGTCTCGCCCAGGCCCGGCACGTCGTCCAGGGGGCTGGACCGGAAGCGCTTGGCCCGCTTGGTGCGCTGGTAGGTGATCGCGAAGCGATGGGCCTCGTCACGGACCCGCTGGAGCAGATAGAGGCCCTCGCTGGTGCGCGGCAGGACGACCGGGTCGCCCTCCTCGGGCAGCCAGACCTCCTCCAGACGCTTGGCCAGTCCGCACACCGCGATGTCGTCGATGCCCAGCTCGTCGAGGGCCTTCTTCGCCGCCGCGACCTGCGGCTGTCCGCCGTCGACCACGACGAGCTGGGGCGGGTAGGCGAACCGCTTGGGACGGCCGTCCTCCTCGGTGAGCGCGCCCTCGCCGTCGGCCCACTCCCCCGTCTTCTCCTTCTCCGCGAGGTAGCGCCGGAAGCGGCGGGTGATCACCTCGTGCATCGAGCGGACGTCGTCCTGGCCCTCGAAGCCCTTGATCTGGAAGCGGCGGTACTCGCTCTTGCGCTGGAGCCCGTCCTCGAAGACGACCATCGAGGCCACCACGTCGTCGCCCTGGAGGTGGGAGATGTCGTAGCACTCGATCCGCAGCGGGGCGCTGTCCAGGTCGAGGGCCTCGGCGATCTCCTCCAGGGCACGCGAGCGGGTGGTCAGGTCGGACGCGCGCTTGGTCTTGTGCAGGGCGAGCGACTGGAGCGCATTGCGCTGGACGGTCTCCATCAGCGCCTTCTTGTCGCCGCGCTGCGGGATGCGCAGCGACACGTTCGAGCCGCGGCGCTCGGTGAGCCATTCCTGGACCGGCTCCACGGGGGCGGGCAGCGCCGGGACGAGCACCTCCTTGGGGACGGAGTCGCCCTTCTCCTCGCCGTAGAGCTGCTGGAGCGCGTGCTCGACCAGGTCACCGGTGGTGACGGCCTCCACCTTGTCCGTGACCCAGCCGCGCTGGCCGCGCACACGCCCGCCGCGTACGTGGAAGATCTGCACGGCGGCCTCGAGCTCGTCCTCGGCGACGGCGATCAGGTCGGCGTCGGTCGCGTCGGCGAGCACGACCGCGTTCTTCTCCATGGCCTTCTTCAGGGCCTCGATGTCGTCGCGGAGGCGGGCCGCCCGCTCGTACTCCATCTCCTCGGCCGCGTCCGTCATCTGCTTCTCCAGACGGCGGATGTACGTCCCCGTACGGCCTGCCATGAAGTCGCAGAACTCCTCGGCCAGTTCGCGGTGCTCCTCGGCGGGGACACGGCCCACGCACGGGGCGGAGCACTTGCCGATGTAGCCGAGGAGGCAGGGGCGGCCGGTGCGGGCCGCGTTCTTGAAGACGCCCGCGGAGCAGGTGCGGACGGGGAAGACGCGCAGCAGGAGGTCGACGGTGTCGCGGATCGCCCACGCGTGGCCGTACGGGCCGAAGTAGCGCACGCCCTTCTTCTTCTGGCCGCGCATCACCTGTACGCGGGGGAACTCCTCGTTCATCGTGACCGCGAGGTACGGATAGCTCTTGTCGTCGCGGTACTTGACGTTGAACCGGGGGTCGTACTCCTTGATCCAGCTGTACTCCAGCTGAAGTGCCTCGACCTCCGTGGACACCACCGTCCACTCCACCGACGCGGCCGTCGTGACCATGGTGCGGGTGCGGGGGTGGAGATTGGCCAAATCCTGGAAGTAGTTCGCCAGGCGCTGGCGCAGGCTCTTCGCCTTTCCGACGTAGATCACCCGGCGGTGCTCGTCGCGGAATTTGTACACCCCGGGCGAGTCCGGGATCTGTCCCGGCTTGGGGCGGTAGCTGGAGGGGTCGGCCATGTCACACACCCTACTGGCGGGGACCGACAGCGCGGCGGGCTCCCGGCCCTGCCTGTGGACAGAACTCCCGGGGCGGCTCGGACGCTCCTGCGGGGCCGTGTCGCCGGCCCGCGACCACAAGGTGGCAACGACCCGGCACCGCGGGTCGGCGCCGCCCCGTCAGCGCGACTCCAGGAACGTCAGCACCGCGAGGACCCGGCGGTGGTCGTCGGTGTCCTCCTGAAGCCGCAGCTTGCCCAGGATGCTGCGGACGTGCTTCTCGACCGTGCCCTCGGTGACCCACAGCCGACGGCCGATCCCGGCGTTCGAGCGGCCCTCGGCCATCAGCGCCAGGACTTCGCGTTCCCGGGTGCTGAGCAACGACAGCGGATCGTCGCGCCGCCGCGCCGAGAAGAGCTCCTGGACCAGCGAGGGGTCGACGACGGAGCCGCCCTTGTGGATCCGGTCTAGCGATTCGGTGAACTCCTCCACGACGGTGATCCGGCTCTTGAGGAGATAGCCGACCTTGTGCCCGCCGGCCAGCAACTCCAGGGCGTCCTCGACCTCGGCGTAGGCCGACAGGACCAGGATGCCGGTGGCCGGGTGGCGCTCACGGATCGTGCGGGCGGCCTTGAGGCCCTCGGTCGAGTGGTCGGGAGGCATCCTTATGTCGACGATCGCCAGGTCGGGCCGCCGGTCGTCCACCAGCTCGAGGAGCCGCGCGGCGTCACCCGCCTGACCGGCCACCTCGTAACCGGCCCGCTCGCACAGGCTCGCCAGGCCCTCCCTGAGCAGGACGTCGTCGTCGGCGAGCACGATCCGTCCCCGCGCGGGCTGCTGCGCTGCGTCCATGGTCACGGCCCCCTTGCCCGTCCCAGGCCGGACCGCGGGTCCGACGGGCTGGTGCGGTGCGTTCCCGACAGCGTCCCGGACCCACGGTGTTACGGCTAGCGGGAAGGGGCTTTGGGGGCTGCCCATGACGACACCGGGGACTTCCGCGGCGATGCTCGTAGCAGTGCCGACGCAAGGGCCGGCCGCTCCGGGCGAGGGGCGGCCAGGCACGGCCGAAGGGCTGCGGGAGATACGCGGCGGACACGGACCGAGGGATGACGGTGGTCGGTCCGTGTCCGCCGGTACGCGCGCGTGAATGCCCCTGTCGTGCGGCGGTGGGTGAGTGTCGTGGGCCGGTACGCCCGTGTCGTGGGCCGGTACGCCCGCGGTACCCGGCGGCGCGTCCGCGTCCGACGCCGCCGCGTCAGCGGCCCCTTGTCGGTATGTCCGCGCTCCCACGCCCGTACTCCTCCCTGCCGCAGGTCGGCAGGTGCGCGTGGGATGGGGCTGGCCGCCCGGCTATCCGGGGCTCTTCCCCGGCTCCGCGGCGGGGGTGCTCCGTGCGGTGTCCGTGGTCGCCGGGAGCTCCGGGTGCCGCGGGCTCTCGGGCCGCGGGTCCCGCAGCGGCAGTCGGACGGTCACGGTGGTGCCGCTCCCCCGCGGACTGCCGACCGCGAGCCTGCCGCCGATCGCCTCGACACGGTCGATCAGCCCGATCAGCCCCGAGCCGCCGCCCGGTTCGGCCCCGCCTGTGCCGTCGTCACGGATGGACACCGTCAGGACGTCGTCGTACGCGTGGGCCTCCACCTGTACGACCGTGGCGTGCGCGTGCTTGACGGCATTGGTGAGGCACTCGGAGGTCACGTAGTAGACGGCGACCTCGGTCCGTTCCGGGAGTCGGGCGGTGGGCAGCCGCAGGTCCAGTTCCACCGGGACGGCGGAACGGCGGGCCAGGGCTCGCAGCGCGGGACCCAGGCCGCCCTGCGAGAGGATCGCCGGGTGGATGCCCCGCGAGATCCGCAGAAGGTCCTCGAAGGCGTCGTCCAGGCCCTTGCCGAGGTACGCCAACTGTTCGGCGAGCGGGGCGGGCCGGCCGTCCGTCAGGGACTCGGCCATCCGCAGCCCCAGCCGCAGCGTGACCAGTCGCTGCTGCACGCCGTCGTGCAGGTCGCGCTCGATCCGCCGCCGGGAGGCGTCCGCGGCGGCCATCACGCGCGCGCGTGACGCCGTGAGTTGGTCCCTGCTGTCGGCGTTGGCGATCGCGGTGGCGACGAGCTCGGTGAAGTCCGCAAGCCGGTGCTCGGTGCCTGGGGGCAGGGGTTCCGGGCCCGTCGGGGCCGCGACGACGGCACCCCACAGACGGTCGTCGACGACGATCGGCGCACCGACCGAGCGTCCCGCGCGGGCCGCCCGGCGGGTCGAGGCCACGACGCGCGCCGCTTCCTCGCCCGCGCCGCCCGCACCGCCTGCTCCGTCCGCACCACCTGCTCCGCCCGCACCGCCCGCACCGCCCGCACCGTCGGCCGGGAGTGGGCCGGGCGCGGGGCCCGTCCCGGATGCCGGGCCGAACGCGGGGACCACCCCGGCTGCCGGCCCCGGCGCGGGCACCGCCCCCGGTGCCGAGCCGAGTACCGTGGCGCCGCCGTCGGCCCCGTACCTCAGGACGGCGACGGCCCCGGTGCCCAGGACGAGTCCCACCTCGCGCGCGACCGCGGAGAACACCTCGCGCGGCGGATCACCACGGGCGACCAGGGTGGCGACGCGGCGCAGCGCGGCCTGCTCGCGGTCGGCGCGGCGGGTCCGGGTGACGTCGCGGGCGGCGGCGTAGACGAGTCCCTCGCCGGTCACCGGGCGGGCGCTCCACTGCAGCCAGACCTCGGTGCCGTCGTCGCGCACGCAGCGGTTCTCGAACTCGGCGAGCGCGACGCCCTCGGCCAGCCGGTCGAGGGCGGCACGCGTGCGTGCCCGGTCCTCAGGGTGGGCGAGGTCCGTCCAGGACGTGCCGGAGAGCGTCGCGGCGCCGTGGCCCAGAGTCCGCTCGAAGGCCGGGTTGACGCGCTTGAAGCGGCCGTCGGTCCCCCAGATGCACAGCAGGTCGAGGGAGAGGTTGAAGACGCTCGCCAGTTCGCGTTCGGCCCTGCGGCGTCTGCCGTGCCCGGCGGCGAAGGCCGCCATGGTGGCGTTCATGTCGTCCAGCAGCCGGGCCCAGATCCCCTGGAAGGCCGCGACGTCCGCGCGGTGGCCGAGGCGGTTGTCGTCGATCGCGGTGCTCATGGCGCGGATCTCCGCGGTGAGCCGCGTGCTGGTGAGGTGGAGTTCGCGCAGGCTGTCGGCGACGACACCGATCTCGTCGTGCCCCCGGTGGTGGACCTCGTACGAGAGGTCTCCGTCGGCCAGGGCCCGGGCGCCCCGGGACACCTCGGTCAGCGGCCGCACGACGGAACGGCGCAGGGCCAGGGTAAGGACGAGGACGGCGCAGAGCACCCCTGCGAAGAGGGCGAGTTGGCGCTCATTCCTCTCCCGGGCGTCGGCCAGGTCGTTGGCGGTGTCGTCGGCGAGCTCGGCCGCCGCGGCGTGGGCGACCCCGCGCAGGGCGGTGAGCCGGTCGGCCGAGGCCTCCGGCCAGCGGTCCGAGGAAGGGAGTTGTGTGCCGGAGTCGGCGGCGTCCACGAGAGCCTCCCGGAAGGCGCGCACGGTGCGCCCCGCGGGCTGTTCGAGCGCCGCCGAGAGACGCTCGCGCAGCGGCCCCGAGGCCGCCCGGCGGAAGGCGTCGAGCCGAGCCGCCTCCAGGGCGGGCCAGCCGTCGACAAGCCCGGTGTACGGGCCCGGGCCCTGCGCGGCGAGCAGGACGGCGAGTCGGGCGCGTTCGCGTTCGGCGGCCTCGACGGCGCCCAGGAGAGCCGTCCAGGCGTCGGCGGATCGACGCGAGGCCCACGCGGGCCGGCCGGAGACGAGGCGGCCGACGGTGTCGAGCAGACGCGTCGTCACGGCCGCGTACCGCTGCTCGGCGCGCAGCGACGCACCGGCCCCGTCGCCCGGCTCCAGCCGGGTGGTTCGTAGTCGACCGCGCACGGAGTCGAGGACGCGGAGCATGTCGGGCCGGCCCCCGCGCCGCGCCACGCCGTCCCGTGCTGTGGCGCCCCGAGCGGCGACCAGGGCTCGGTCGGTGGCGTTCCTGGCGGCTGTCCGTTCGGCGGACAGACCGGCCCGGTCCGGGACCGTCCGGACGAGGACCTCCGCGAGACGCTCCCGGGCGACCGCCTCGTAGAGCCCTGCCGTCGCGAAGGACACCTGCGTCGCGACCCGGTACTGCTCCAGAGTGCGTGTCTCGTGCCATCGGGCCAGGGCCGGGACGACCGCGCAGGCGAGCAGCGCGGCGACCGGCAGCAGGACGAGCAGCGTCAGCCTGGTGCCCACCCTCACTCGTGCGAGCAGCGGCGGCCCGACCGTGGACTCGCGCGTCCGGTGCCGGGTGCGGGCCGTGTCGCGCAGCCCCTGCCGGGTGCGGGCTCTCTCGCACGCCCGGTACCGGGCGCGGGCCTCGCGTGTCCGGTACCGGGGGCCCGCTCTCATGGCCCACCGGCCGGGAGGGCGGCGATGGGCACCTCATCTGCCGGCAGTGCCGTGCCGCCGGCGCGTCGCCGCGCGACGGCGGGCGCGATCCCGTGGTTGTCGCTTCGGAGTGACGTCATCGAGCACCCCCATCCGGCCGACGGGACAGGGCCACTCCAGGGCACGGACATGCTACCGCGCGTGACGCACCGGATGCTTTGCGTGAACACGAATCGGCTTTTCCGGCACAGGACTTCAGCACTTTCCGGGTAGCCGGAACGCGCGCGGGCCCGGCCTGTTGGGAAGCTGTCCGCATGTCCATGCGCTGTCTCCTCGTCGACGACAGCGCCCACTTCCTGGAGGCCGCGTGCGCCCTGCTGGAACGTGGCGGGATGCAGGTCGTCGGCACCGCCTCCACGGGCGCGGACGCCGTCGCGCGCGCCGGTGAGCTGGTTCCGGACGTCGCGCTGGTCGACATCGACCTCGACGGGGAGAACGGCTTCGAGGTCGCGGGCAGGCTCGCGGTCACCGTGCCGTCCGTCATCCTCATCTCGACGCACGCCCTGGAGGACTTCCAGGAACTCGTCGTGGCCAGCGCGGCCCGCGGCTTCCTCCACAAGTCGGCACTTTCGGCGCGGGCGGTGAGGGAGTTGCTGGGGCGCGAGGACTAGGAGGCTTCCCCCTAGGGCCGACGGGGACGACACGCGTGCGACCGCTGTCTCGGCGTGGTCGACGGAGGGCCGCCGCGCCTGCGGCGGGAGCGGCCAAGGCCCCGGAGATCAGCGGCGTCTTCGGCGCACGGCCCGCACAGCGCTGAGGACGAGGGCGACGAACGCGCCGACGCCCGCGATGACGGACGCGACGACGACCGCCGGGTCGGTGTGTTCCGTGCGCGCGGCAAGCACGCACAGCACGCTGTGGCGCATCGCGATGCTCCCGGGTGGGGGGTGAGGAGTGGAGGAGCGCTCCGGACGCCGCGGTGGAGCATGTTGAGCATCAGGTGTTGTCGCGGCTTGGTCAACACGCTTCAATGCGGGGGAACTCGGGGCGTGAACGGCTGCACTTGCGTGTGAACGGGCTCCCATGCGCCGACCTGGCGACCCTTGCGCCCCACACGAACGGCCTGACCAGCCGTTGTGAACATTCACAGAAAGGCCCCTGCATGCGGTACGGCACACAGCAGGCGGACACCGCCGCGGCGGAACTGGAGACGGCCCTGCGGGGCGGCCCTTTCCACGTCGCGCTCCGCGCCGCCATCACCGCCCGCGGCCTCCCCCTCCAGCGCGTGCAGCACCACTTGTCCCGGTACGGGGTCAAGGTGGGGGTGACGAGCCTCAGTTACTGGCAGCAGGGCGCCCGGCGCCCGCAGCGCCCCGAGTCCCTGCGGGCCGTACGCGCCCTGGAGGAGATCCTGCGGCTTCCGGACGAGTCGCTGATCCGGCTGCTCGCCGAGGCCGACGAACGATCCGGCCCGGAACGCCCCGCGGGCCGCACCTACCGTTCCCTGGTGGCGGCCTCCAGCGTCCAGGAGCAGCTGCTGGCCGAGCTCGAGTCACCGCTCGACGGCGGACTGCACACCATCGGCCACCACGAACGCGTGCACATCGGCGCGTACCGCGAACTGCTCGGCCGCGAATCGCACCACATAGTGCGGGCCCACAGGGACGGCGTGGACCGCTATGTCGCGATCCACCACGGCGATCCGGGCTGCGTGCCCGAGCGAATGACGGTGCGGGCCCTGGAGAACTGCCGTACGGGGCGGGTGCGCCGGCACCACGACACCGGGTTGCTCGTGGCCGAGCTGCTCTTCGACACACGCCTGCGCGCCGGCGACACGTTCCTCTTCCGCTACGGCTTCGACGACGGCACGGCCGGCGCGTCCACCGAGTACGTGCGCGGGTTCGGCTTCGCGGGCGGGCAGTACGCGCTCCAGGTGCGGTTCGCCGAGGACGCCCTGCCCGTGCGCTGCCACCGCTTCACGCAGCACTCGGCGGCCGCTCCGCGCAGCGGCCGCCAGGAGCTGACGATGAGCGGTCACCACCGTTCCGTGCATCTGGTCGAGCCGCGTGTGCGGTCGGGGATCGTGGGGATCGGCTGGGACTGGGAGTGACGCGGGCCGGGCGCCGGCTCAGGCGTCCGGACCCGCGACGATCTTCCCGCCCTTGGCCTCGACGGACAGTTCGTTCAGCGGCACGGTCGCCGGCGCGTGCAGCACCTCGCCCGTCGCGGCGTCGAACTCGCTGCCGTGGCACGGGCACGTCAGAGTCGTGCCCTCCAGCTTGTTGATGGGGCACCCGGCATGGGTGCAGATCGTGCTGAACGCCTTCAGCGAACCGTCCTCGGCACGGCTGACCACGACGTTGTGATCCCGGTACAGCTTGGCGCCGCCCTTGGCGATCTCGCTCTCCGCGCCCAGCTCGACCGGCGCGGTCGGTGTCGCGGGGGCCGCGCCGCCCGCGCCGCCGGAACAGGCGGTCAGGGCGAATCCGGCGACCGGGGCTGTCGCGGCTCCCCGCAACACGGTGCGGCGGCTCGGGGACGGACGGCCAGGCATGGCATCTCCACTGGTCGAGGGCGTTCTCGAAGGGCATCGGGGGGCATGGAGCGAGCCCTGTGCGTCCCTTCCTTCGGCGCGCGAGCGCGCCCGGGCACGCTTCGGGCCGTTTGGGCCGCCTCGACGGACGCGATGCGTCGTTCGTCGACGATACCGGTACCGGTCATTCCGCCCGAGCCGGGGCAGGTCGGAGCCGGCGCCGCGGCGAGCGCCGGGACAGACACCCGTGCGTAAACGTTTACGCGCATCCCTGCGTAAGCGTTTACGTGCCGCCGCGGATGAGATACGTTCCCCGGCTAGGAACCGGCAACCGGCGGAGGGAACGCCATGGCGACGATGGTCGATGTGGCTCGGCGCGCGGGCGTGTCCATCGCGACCGTCTCGCACGTGCTCAACGCCACGCGCCCCGTACTGCCCGCGACGCGCCAGGCCGTCCTCGACGCCATCGACGAGCTCGGGTACACGCCCAACACCCTGGCCCGTTCGCTGGTGACCTCCCGTACGCGGTCCATCGGGCTCGCGGTGTCGGCGATCAGCAACCCGTACTTCACGGAGATCCTCCAGGGCGTCGAGGCCGGCGCCCTCCAGCACGGCTACAGCCTGCTCATCGCCGATCCGCACGACGACCCGGAGCACGAGCGCAAGGTCGTCCAGCTGCTGCACGAACGACGTGTCGACGGCATGATCATCGCGCCCTCGGCGAAGCCGGAGGGGCTGCTGCGTCACCTCGCGCAGCACGAGGTGCCCACCGTGTTCCTGGACCGGCTCGTCGACTCCCCCGCCGGCTCCTCCTTTCACTTCGACCAGGTGTGCACGGAGAACACCGAGCCCATGGCGCACCTGGTCACCCACCTCGCCGAGCGGGGGCACCGGCGCATCGCCCTGGTCGCGGGCCTTCCCGGGCTCAGCACCACGACCGAGCGGATCACCGGCTACCGGCACGGCCTCGCACAGACCGGGCTCCCCCACGACGAACGGCTCGTGGCCCACGGCAACTCCCAGGCGGACGCCGCCGAGGAGGCCACCCGCGGCCTGCTGTCACTCCCGGCACCGCCCACCGCGCTCGTCACCGCCAACAACGCGATGACCATCGGTGCTCTGCGAGCCCTGCGCGGCCTGCGTCTGTCCGTGCCGGACGACCTGGCGCTGTGCTGCTTCGACGACTTCGCGTGGGCCGACCTGTTCACCCCGCGGCTGACCGCGATCTCCCAGCCCAGCAAGGAGATCGGCGCCCAGGCCGTACGTCTGCTGCTGGACCGGCTAGCGTCCCCCCAGCGGGCGGACCGCACCCTCCGGCTGCCGGCCTCCTTCGTCCACCGCACCTCGTGCGGCTGCCCCGAAAACTCCCCCGAGCCCGAGCACCACAGGAAAGGACCCGAGTCGTGATCGTCGTCGCCGGTGAGGCCCTGATCGATCTGGTACCGCAGGGCGCGGGCGCCCTCGTGGGCCTGCTGCCGCGCCTCGGCGGCGGACCGTACAACACGGCGGTGGCCCTCGGCCGCCTCGGCTCCCCCACCGCCTTCTGCTCCCGCGTCTCGGACGACGCCTTCGGCGAGGCGCTCCTGGGCGGGCTGCGCGAGGCGGACGTCGACGTCTCCCTCGTGCAGCGCGGCGCGGAGCCGACGACGCTCGCCGTCGCGACGATCGGCCCGGACGGCTCGGCGGGATTCTCCTTCTACGTCGAAGGCACGGCGGACCGCCTCTTCTCGGCAGCCGACGGGCTCCCCGACGCCACGAAGGCGGTGTCCTTCGGTACGTGCTCGCTGGTCCTCGAGCCGGGCGCGACCGCGTACGAGGAGTTGATGCGGGCCGCCGCCGCGCGCGGCGTGTTCACCGCGCTCGACCCGAACATCAGGGCCGTGCTCATCCCCGACCCGGACGCCTACCGGGCCCGGTTCAAGAGCTGGCTGCCGTCCGTGTCGCTCCTCAAGCTCTCGCAGGAGGACGCCGAATGGCTCGGCGGGACCCCGCGCGAGTGGCTGGCGTCCGGCCCCGGTGCCGTGGTGATCACCCGCGGCGGCGACGGGCTGACCGTGTTCACCCGCGACGGCCGGGAACTCTCCGTGCCCGGCGAGCCGGTCGAGGTCGTGGACACCATCGGCGCGGGCGACACGGTGAACGCGGCGCTGCTGCACGGTCTGGCCGCCCGGGACGCCCTGTCACCGGCCGCGCTGACGGAACTGGGCCCCGACGACTGGACCCGGCTGCTGCGCTTCGCGGCCCGCGCCGCGGCGATCACGTGTTCGCGCGCGGGGGCCGAACCCCCGTACGCGTCCGAGCTCGGCGGCCTGTGACGGGACGCGTTCAGCCGCCGACCGCCCGCAGAGCGCCCGGCTGCCGGCCGTCGAGCCGGTCGAGCGCGGCGGCCGTGGCCTCGTCCGCGGGCAGGTGCACGACCATACGGTGACCGTCGTCCGGCAGCGCGAGCGTCTCGTACGACAGCCGCAGCGGTCCGACCTCGGGGTGGGTGACGAGGTCGATCCCGGCCCGACGGGGCATGGCCGGTACCGCGGCGAGCCGGTCGGCGAAGCGGGCTCCCGCCGTGACGGTCAGCTCGTCGGCCAGGGCGGCGACATGGGGGTCCTGGAGGGGCGCCTCGTGCCGCAGGTGCGCGACCTGTGTGTCGGCGACCTGGTCCCAGTCGGTGAAAGCGGTGTGGGCCCGCTCGTCGGTGAACACGTACCGGAGGATGTTCGGCTGCCGGCCGTCGAGCATCCCCAGCGGCCCGGTGAGGCGGCGATAGCCGTTGGTGTACGCCAGGATGTCGCCGATCCAGTTCAGGAGGACGGCCGGGGTGGGTTCCAGCCGCTCCAGCATGGCCTGGACGGAGGGGCGTACCGCGTGGGTGGGCGCCGCGGCCGTCGAACAGAGGATGGCGTCGTGACCGGACTCCTTGGCGAGCCGGCGCAGCAGGATCCGTTCCGTCACGGGCAGTTGCAGGGCGTCGGAGAGCGCGCCCAGGACCTGGGGCGAGGGGTTGCGGTCGCGGCCCTGTTCGAGACGGATGAGGTACTCGACGCTGATTCCGGCGAGCGTGGCCAGCTCGGCGCGGCGCAGTCCCGGCGTGCGGCGTCGGGGGCCGGCCGGCAGCCCCGCCTGGGCGGGTGTGATCGCTTCACGTCGTGTGCGCAGGAAGGTGCCCAGTTCGTTGTCGCTCACCTGTCGAACGTACAGCGCGCGTGGCCTCGGATCGTGGCCCTGTCACTACCACCATCCGCCCGGCCTCCCTCCTTTCCCTCCGGCCGCGCACGGTGGTGCCATGACTTACGACAACTCCCCTGCCACCACGCACGCTTCACTGCCGCTGTCCGTCGGCGACTGGGAACTCGATCCGCTGCACTCGGCGGTCAACTTCACCATCCGCCACCTCGGGATCGCCAAGGTGCGCGGACGTTTCGCCGACGTGCAGGCCTCGCTCCACGTCGGTGAGACGGCCGACGCCATCCAGGTGGGCGCCGAGATCGCCCTGGCCTCCATCGACACCGGCAACCCGGACCGGGACGCGCACACCCGCTCGGCCGACCTGCTCGACGTCGAGAAGCGGCCGACGATGTCCTTCGCCTCGACGCGGGTCTTCGGCGACGGCGAGGAGTGGTCGATGGAAGGGGACTTGACCATCGGGGGCGTGACCCGGCCGGTGACGCTCGCCGTCGAGTTCGGTGGGGTGGTGGACTCCCCCGCCGACCAGCGCAGGCATGCCGGGTTCGAGGCGACGGGTGAGATCCGGCGCAGTGACTTCGGTCTGGACTTCGGGACCGGTTTCCTCGGTGATGTTGTCAAGGTGCAGTTGGACATGCAGTTCGTCGAGCCGCAGGGACAGGGCGGCTGACTGTTCAACGGACGGCGCCCCACGGGGAGTTCCCGTGGGGCGCCGTATTTCTGGGGACTTGTCGGACTCGGCCGCCGGGCGTCGTGCCTGCGGGGCGGCCTGCCTCCGCACCGGCGGCGGGAAGGTCTTCCCACCGCCGGTCGACCGGCCGGGGCCGAGGCCGAGGCCGCCGGCCGGTGTCAGCCGGTCAGGCCTGGCGGGCCCGCGTGGTCTTCTTCGCGGGCGTCGCCTTCTTGGCGGCCGTCTTCTTCGTCGCCGCGGCCGCCTTCTTGGTGGCCGTGTTGTTGACCGCCTTCGTGGCCGTCTTCTTCGTCGTGGCCTTGGCCGCCGCCACCGTCTTGGCCGCGGTCTTGCGTACGGCCTTCACGGGAGCGGCGTCACTGATCCGGTCGGCGCCGAGGATCTCCCGCAGGAACTTGCCGGTGTGGCTGGCCGGGACTCCGGCGACCTGCTCGGGGGTGCCCTCGGCGATCACGAGGCCACCGCCGTTGCCCCCCTCGGGGCCCATGTCGACGACCCAGTCCGCGGTCTTGATGACGTCGAGGTTGTGCTCGATGACGATGACCGTGTTGCCCTTGTCGACCAGGCCGGACAGCACGGAGATGAGCTTGCTGATGTCCTCGAAGTGCAGACCGGTGGTCGGCTCGTCGAGTACGTACACCGTGCGGCCCGTGGAGCGCTTCTGGAGCTCGCTGGCGAGCTTGACGCGCTGCGCCTCACCACCGGACAGCGTGGGCGCGGACTGGCCGAGCCGGACGTAGCCGAGACCGACGTCGTTCAGCGTCCTGAGGTGGCGGGCGATCGCCGGGACCGCCTCGAAGAAGTCGAGGGCCTCCTCGATCGGCATGTCGAGCACCTCGGAGATCGACTTGCCCTTGTAGTGGACCTCCAGGGTCTCCCGGTTGTAGCGCGCACCGTGGCAGACCTCGCACGGGACGTACACGTCGGGCAGGAAGTTCATCTCGATCTTGATGGTGCCGTCGCCGGAGCAGTTCTCGCAGCGGCCGCCCTTGACGTTGAAGGAGAAGCGGCCGGGCAGGTAGCCGCGGACCTTCGCCTCGGTCGTCTCGGCGAACAGCTTGCGGACGTGGTCGAAGACGCCGGTGTACGTCGCCGGGTTGGACCGGGGCGTACGGCCGATGGGCGACTGGTCGACGTGCACGACCTTGTCGACGAGGTCGTCGCCGTCCACGCGTGTGTGCCGCCCGGGGACGTTCCTCGCGCCGTTGAGCTCGCGGGCCAGGTGCGTGTAGAGGATGTCGTTGACCAGGGTGGACTTGCCGGAGCCCGAGACGCCGGTGACGGCCGTGAGGACGCCCAGCGGGAAGGACACGTCGATGTCCCGCAGGTTGTTCTCCCGGGCGCCGTGCACCGTGAGCCTGCGGCTCGGGTCGGTGGGGCGGCGGATGTCCGGGGTCGCGATCTCCTTCTTGCGCGACAGGTACTGGCCGGTCATCGACTCGGCGTTGGCGAGGAGCTCCTTCAAGGGGCCGCTGTGCACGACCTTGCCGCCGTGCTCGCCCGCGCCGGGGCCGATGTCGACGACCCAGTCGGCGACCTTGATGGTGTCCTCGTCGTGCTCGACGACGATGAGCGTGTTGCCCATGTCGCGGAGCCGGACCAGCGTCTCGATCAGCCGGTGGTTGTCCCGCTGGTGCAGACCGATGGAGGGCTCGTCGAGGACGTAGAGGACGCCGACGAGTCCGGAGCCGATCTGGGTGGCCAGCCTGATGCGCTGCGCCTCGCCGCCGGAGAGGGTGCCCGCCGCGCGGTTCAGCGACAGGTAGTCGAGGCCCACGTCGACCAGGAAGCGCAGCCGTTCGTTGACCTCCTTCAGGACGCGTTCGGCGATCTTCTTGTCGCGGGCGTTGAGCTTCAGCTCGCCGAGGAAGTCCGCGCAGTCGCTGATGGACATCGCGGAGACCTCCGCGATCGACTTGTCCATCACGGTGACCGCGAGGACGAGCGGCTTCAGGCGCGTGCCCTCACAGGTGGGGCACGGCACCTCGCGCATGTAGCCCTCGAAGCGCTCGCGGCTGGCGTCGCTCTCGGCCTCGCTGTGCCGCCGCTTCACGAAGGGGACGGCACCTTCGAAGGGCGTGGTGTAGACCCGCTCGCGTCCGTACCGGTTGCGGTAGCGGACCTCGATCTGCGTCTTGTGCCCGTAGAGCAGGGCCTTCTTGGCGCGCTGCGGGAGTCCCGCGAACGGGATGTCGGTACGGAAACCCAGGGCGTCCGCGAGGGCTCCGATGAGGCGCCCGAAGTAGTCCTTGGTGTGTCCGTGCGACCAGGGGTGGATGGCTCCCTCGTCGAGGGACTTCTCCTCGTCCGGGACGATCAGCTCGGGGTCGACCTCCATGCGCGTACCGATGCCGGTGCACTCGGGGCAGGCGCCGAAGGGCGAGTTGAAGGAGAAGGAGCGGGGCTCCAGCTCCTCGAAGGACAGGTCGTCGTACGGGCAGTACAGGTGCTCCGAGTACATGCGCTCGCGGTCGGGGTCGTCCTCGGGGAGGTCGACGAAGTCCAGCACGACCATGCCGCCGGACAGACCGAGGGCCGTCTCGACGGAGTCGGTGAGACGGCGCTTGGCGGAGTCCTTCACCGTGAGACGGTCGACGACCACCTCGATGGTGTGCTTCTCCTGCTTCTTCAGCGCGGGCGGCTCGGTGAGCTGGATCGTCTCGCCGTCGACCCGGGCACGGCTGTATCCCTTGGTCTGGAGATCGGCGAAGAGGTCGGCGAACTCTCCCTTGCGCTCGCGCACCAGCGGCGACAGGACCTGGAAGCGGCTCCCCTCCGGCAGCTCCAGGACCTTGTCGACGATGGCCTGCGGCGACTGGCGCGTGATGGGGCGACCGCACTCGGGACAGTGCGGCTTGCCGATGCGCGCGAACAGCAGACGCAGGTAGTCGTAGACCTCGGTGATCGTGCCGACCGTCGAGCGCGGGTTGCGCGAGGTCGACTTCTGGTCGATCGAGACCGCCGGTGAGAGGCCCTCGATGAAGTCGACGTCCGGCTTGTCCATCTGGCCGAGGAACTGCCGGGCGTACGACGAGAGCGACTCGACATAGCGGCGCTGGCCCTCGGCGAAGATCGTGTCGAAGGCGAGGGAGGACTTGCCCGACCCCGACAGGCCCGTGAAGACGATGAGCGAGTCGCGCGGGAGGTCGAGCGAGACATTCTTCAGGTTGTGCTCGCGCGCTCCACGGACGATGAGACGGTCGGCCACGCCGGTCCGCACCTTTCTTGAGAGAAGTGACAGGGGCCGAGGCCCCGGTCTTTCTCAGACTAGGGGGAGCCACTGACAGCGCCGGTCGGTATTCGCTGGTTCACAACAATCCCGGGCCCTCCAGCATGCCCGACGCCGCATCCGAGCTTATAGCACGCACATTCGATTTGCGGCGACGGTCGACCACCTTCACCCGAAGGAGTGGCGGGACTAGGGTCGACCTCATGATTGATCATGCGCGCGACCTGGCGTCTGTACGTGACGCGACCGAACGACTGCTCACCGCAGCCACCAAACTGGACAACGCTTCCGCGGCCGAGCCGTCACGACTGCCCGGCTGGAGCCGCGGCCACGTGCTCGCCCACCTCGCCCGCAACGCGGACGCTCTGGTGAACGTCCTCGAAGGACGCCCCATGTACGTCTCCGGCGACGCGCGCGACGCCGACATCGAACGGGACGCGCCGCGGCCCGTGGACGCGCAGCTCGCCGACGTGCGGGCGAGCGCGGCCCGCTTCCAGGACGCGGGGGCCGTCCCCGCGGACTGGTCCCGCACGGTGGAGCTGCGCAACGGGGTCACCGACACGGCTGCCCGGGTTCCGTTCCGGCGGTGGATCGAGGTCGAGCTGCACCACGTGGACCTGGGGATCGGCTACGAGCTCGAAGACCTCCCCGAGGATTTCGTGGCACGGGAGATCGAGTTCCTCACCGACCGCTTCCGCGACCACCCCGAGGTGCCGGCCACCCGCCTCACCGACGGCACGCGCGCGTGGAGCACGGGACGTGCCCAGCAGGGCGATCCCGATATCACGGTGACCGGTGCGGCGCCCGCTCTGCTCGGCTGGCTGGCGGGACGCCGTGACGGCGCCGGGCTGACCGTCGGCGGCGACGCGCTTCCCACCGTCCCCCCGCTATAGGCTGCCGCCATGACGTACAGCGGAGCGGTGAAGGTCGGCGGCCCTGCCGATGTGCATGAGCTGCGGGACCTGATGATCTCCAAGATCGCGGTCGGCCCGATGGACAACAACGCCTATCTGCTGCGCTGCCGGGCCACCGACGAGCAGCTCCTGATCGACGCGGCGAACGACGCCTCGGCGCTGATCGGTCTGATCGGTGACGACGGCATCGCGTCCGTCGTCACCACCCACCAGCACGGCGACCACTGGCAGGCACTGGCCGAGGTCGTGGCGGCCACGGGCGCGCGCACCTACGCGGGCCGGGACGACGCCGACGGCATCCCGGTGCCGACCGACGTCCCCGTCGACGACGGCGACACGATCCGGGTGGGACACGTCGAGCTGACCGCGCGCCACCTGGTGGGACACACGCCGGGCTCGATCGCGCTCGTCTACGACGACCCGCACGGCCACCCCCATGTGTTCACGGGCGACTGCCTCTTCCCGGGCGGCGTGGGCAACACGCGCAAGGATCCGAAGGCGTTCGCGAGTCTCATCCACGACGTCGAGACCAAGATCTTCGGCGCACTGCCCGACGAGACCTGGGTCTACCCCGGTCATGGCAACGACACGACGCTGGGCGCGGAGCGGCCCCACCTGCCGGAGTGGCACGCGCGCGGCTGGTGAGTCACGCGCCGGGCCGTTGCACGACCCGAAGCCTGCGGCCGGGACCCCGGGCGCGATGCCGCTGAGCTTCCGAGCCGCTGGGCGACCCGCAGATCGGTGCTCTCCACGCACAGGGGCGCGCGCCCTGAACACGCGCCCCGTGTGAACCGAGCGCACGCGCCGGTGTCACGCGCGCGCTCCCGGCGCTGTCACTGGTGCAGTCCACTGGAGCCAGCCCCGCGCGGGATGACGGCTCCGGCGCGGAACGGGCCGCCGGCCTTCGATCCCCGCCCTCGGCCGGCGGCCCCGGCACACTCGGGTGACCGTACGCGGGTCAGTGCGCCCCATGTCCTCGGCGTGCTCCGCCTCCAACGCCCGCTCCTGGGTCAGGCGTCCGCCTTCCCCGTCCCGGCCAGCGCCGCCACCCGCTCCACCGCGAAGGTGTATCCCTGCACACCGCAGCCGGCGATGACCCCGTCGGCGCGGAGCGAGACGTACGAGTGGTGCCGGAACTGTTCGCGCTGATGGATGTTGGAGATGTGCACCTCCACCACCGGAAGGCCGTCACAGGTGTTGAGCGCGTCCAGGATCGCCACGGAAGTGTGCGAGTAGGCAGCCGGGTTGATCACGATCCCGGCGTGGTTGAGGCGTGCCTCGTGGATCCAGTCGACCAACTCGCCCTCGTGGTTGGACTGCCGGAAGTCCACCGTGCCGCCGTGCACGGCTGCCGCCTTCGCGCACAGTGCTTCCACGTCCGCGAGGGTGTCGGACCCGTAGATCTCCGGCTGGCGCTGCCCGAGGAGGTTCAGGTTGGGTCCGTTGAGGATCATGATCGGGGCGTTGGCGAGGGTGCGGGGCACGGTTCCTCCGGTCCTTCCAGGTTCACGGCCCGTCGAGGACCGCTGCTCGGACCCGGTTTATCACGGTGCGACGAGGCGGCGACGGCCCGTACCCTCCGGTCATGACGACGCCTCGCTATCCCCCCAAGCCCTCGCCCGGCGACCGCGTCGCCGTGCTCTCTCCCTCCGCGGGCCTGCCGGAACTCTTCCCGCGCCCCTACGAGCTGGGGCTGGAGCGACTGCGCACGGAGTACGGCCTGGAACCGGTCGAGTATCCGACCACCCGCAAGATGGGGGCGACGCCGCAGCAGCGCGCCGACGACATCCACGCGGCGTTCGCGGATCCGGCGGTCAAGGCCGTGGTCTCGTCCATCGGCGGTGCGGACCAGATCACCGTGCTGCCGCTGCTGGACCGGGAGTTGATCCGCGCGAACCCGAAGCCCTTCTTCGGGTACAGCGACAACACCAACCTGCTCGCGTACTTGTGGAACGCCGGAATCGTCGGCTACCACGGCGGCAGCGTGATGTGCGAACTCGGTCGCCCTGTCGCGATGCATCCGCTGACCGCGGAGTCGCTCCGCGCCGCGCTGTTCACCTCGGGACCGTACGAGGTGCGTTCCACCGACCGGTTCGGTGACGTCAACGGCCCCTGGGAGGACCCCGCGACGTTCGAGTCCGAACCCGCGTCGGAGCCGGGCGGCGGCTGGACGTGGCACCGCCCGGACCGGATCGTCGAGGGCCGCTCCTGGGGCGGCAACATCGAGATCCTCTCCTGGCTGCTGATGGCCGACCGGGAGATCGCCCGCGATCCCGCCGTGTACGAGGGTCATGTGCTGTTCCTGGAGACCTCGGAGGACATGCCGAAGGCGGACGACGTCTTCTGGATCCTGCGCAGCATGGGCGAGCGCGGTCTGCTGCGACGCTTCCCGGCGCTGCTGATGGGCCGTGCGAAGGCATGGTCGTTCGAGCACCCCAACGACGCCGACGCCAAGGCCCGTTACACGCGGGAGCAGCGCGAGGCGGTGCTGCGGGCCGTCGACCAGTACGCGCCCGACACGATGGTCGTGTTCGACGTGGACCTCGGGCACACCGATCCGCAGATCGTCATCCCCTACGGGGGCACGGTCCGGGTGGACGGCCCGGCCCGGCGCATCACCGTGACGTACTGACGCTGGCGCACGACGGTCGCGACCGAGGCGGCCGCCGTGCGCCGGACGCGTAGGCCGACACCGAGGAGAGCACCCGCACGCCCCCGTAACCGCCCGTCACCCTGGGTAGTTGACGCGGCATGCACGACGTACGCACCGTAAGGGCGCCCTCCATGCTGCGGCTCGCGGCCGCCTCCCTCGCCGGGACCGCAATCGAGTTCTACGACTTCTTCGTGTACGGGACGGCGGCCGCTCTGGTCCTGGGACCGTTGTTCTTCCCGACGTTCTCACCGCTGGCGGGGACGCTGGCGGCCTTCGCGACGTTCGGTGTCGGGTTCGTCGCCCGCCCGCTCGGCTCGGTGCTCTTCGGGCATCTCGGGGACCGGCGCGGGCGGCGTCCCGTCCTGGTCGCCTCACTGCTGCTGACCGGTACGGCGACCGTCGCCGTGGGCTGTGTGCCGACGTACGAACACATCGGCGTGACTGCTCCGGTACTCCTTCTCGTGCTGCGTTTCCTCCAGGGCCTGGGCCTGGGCGGCGAGTGGGGCGGGGCGGTGCTGCTGACCGCCGAGCACGCGCCCGCCGAGCGGCGAGGGCTGTGGTCGAGCTTCCCGCAGGTCGGCCCGTCGCTCGGCTTCGTGCTGGCCAACGGCGTGATGCTGGCACTGTCGGCGACGCTGTCCGACGCGCAGTTCGCCGCGTGGGGGTGGCGGGTGCCGTTCTGGGCCGCGGGCGTGCTCGCGGCGGCGGGGCTGTGGCTGCGCGGTTCGCTGGCGGAGAGCCCGCAGTTCCTGGAGATGCGGGACCACGCGCGCGTGCCGCTCGCCGAGGTGGTGCGCGACCACTGGCGGCTGGTGCTGCTGACGGCCGGCGGACTCGCGGTCGGCTACGCGGTGTTCTACGCGGTGACGACGTGGGCGCTCGCGTACGGCGTCGAGCGACTGGGCGTGAGCCGTACCGTCATGCTGACCTGCATCATGGCCGCGGTGGTGGTCAAGGGCTGTCTGACACCGGTGATGGCCCTGCTCGGCGACCGGTTCGGGCGGCGCCCCCTGTGTCTGGTGGGCTGCACGGCCGCCGCGCTCTGGACGTTCCCCATGGTCGCCCTGCTGTCGACAGGCGAACCGCTGCTGATGTTCGCCGGCTTCCTGGTGGCCCTGATCGCGTTCATCACGATGTTCGCCGTCATCGCCGCGTATCTGCCGGAGTTGTACGAGCCCCGCGTGCGCTGCACGGGCGCCGCCGTGGGCTACAACCTGGGCGGGGTTCTCGGTGGCGCGCTCACACCCATTGTGGCGACAGCGGTGGCGAGCGGACCGGGCATCCCCTGGGGCGTGGCCGCGTATCTGACCGCGATCGCGCTGCTCAGCCTGGGATGCTTCGCGCTGCTCCCGGAGACCCGGTCGGTGCCACGCCTTGCGGTCGTGCAAGCGGCCGACTGAGGGCGGGGGCCGCCCCTGGTGCGAGCCGCTCAGGGGTTGACCGCGAGTTCCAGATAGGCCGCGAACAGCACCAGATGGACACCGCCCTGGAGCGGGGTCGCGCGGCCCGGAACCACGGTCAGGGAGCTCACCACCACGGTGAGCGCCAGCAGCACCATGTGCGTGGCGCCGAGGCCGAGGACGAGCGGTCCGGAGAGCCAGATGGACGCGAGGGCGACGGCGGGAATGGTCAGTCCGATGCTGGCCATGGCGGAGCCGAGAGCGAGGTTCAGGCTGGTCTGCACCCGGTCGCGGCGGGCGGACCGGAGTGCGGCGATGGTCTCGGGCAGCAGGACGAGCAGGGCGATGATCACACCGACCACGGCGGCCGGCATGCCGGCCGCCTCCACCCCGGACTCGATGGTGGGCGACACGCCCTTGGCGAGTCCGACCACGCCGACGAGGGCCAGGGCCAGCAGTCCGAGGCTGAGCGCCGCCGTACGGCCCGAGGGGGCGTCGGCGTGGTCGTCCGCGTGGATGATCTCGCCCTGCCGGGTGATCGGCAGGAAGTAGTCGCGGTGCCGCACGGTCTGGGTCGTGACGAACAGGCCGTAGAGGACGAGTGAGGACAGGGCGGCGAAGGTGAGCTGGGCCGAGGAGAATTCGGGGCCCGGCTTGCTGGTGGTGAAGGTCGGCAGGACGAGGCTGAGCGTGGCGAGCGTCGCGACGGTGGCGAGGGCCGCTCCGGTGCCTTCGGCGTTGAAGACGGCGAGCCCGTGGCGCAGGGAGGCGACGAGCAGACAGAGACCGACGATGCCGTTGCAGGTGATCATCACGGCCGCGAACACCGTGTCGCGGGCCAGCGTCGCGCTCTTGTCGCCGCCGTCCGCCATCAGGGTGACGATCAGGGCCACTTCGATGATCGTGACGGCGATGGCGAGCACCAGGGACCCGAAGGGTTCACCGACCCGGTGGGCCACCACCTCGGCGTGATGGACGGCCGCCAGCACGGCTCCTGCGAGCACCAGGGTCACCAGGACCACCACCGCGCCGGGCACGTCGCGTCCCCAGGTGAAGACCAGCAGGACCACCGCGAGCATGGGCACGATGGCCGTCCACTGCGTGAGGGGTGACCGGAGCCGATCGATCATGCTGCGATCGTCGCAGTCCTTCCTGGGGCCCGCACTCCGGTCGCCGGGTGGCCGTTCCGCTGTCATGGAGGACGGTTCGCTTCCGGGATCGGCCGCCGGGTCGGCTCGGTCGTGTCCCGTGTGTCGCATCAGCCATCTCCCGTGTGTCGCGTTCGGTGGGCGGAAGGCGAGCCTGTGGGCTTCGGGTCGTCGCCGTGCCGTCCTGGTCGTTCGGTGTCGTGTGGTGTGTGCGGGGCTCCGTGGGGTCGGTGCGCTCGCGGCCGTGGCCGGCGTGCCTGGTCGACGTGATGGGTGTGCTCCTCCGGACGGGTCGGGAGGAGCGGATGTCAGGGCCGTCCGTCGCTGTGCCCGGACATGCTCCGGGAGCGGTGGTCGGCTCCTCGCCGCACGCCGCTCCCGGAGGCTGTTCGCGCAGTCGACGCCGTCAGACGTCGACGCTCTTCGGGCTCTTGTCCCCGGCGCTCTCCTGCTCGTCGCGCGCCGCCTGCTTCCTGGAGGCCATCAGGCTGGTGATCGTGGTGACCACCAGGACCGCGCAGATCACGCCGAGGGAGACCGGGATGGAGATCTCGGGGACGTGGACGCCGGACTCGTGCAGCGCGTGCAGGACGAGCTTGACGCCGATGAAGCCGAGGATGACCGACAGGCCGTAGCTCAGGTGGACCAGCTTCTTGAGCAGCCCGCCGATGAGGAAGTACAGCTGTCGCAGACCCATCAGCGCGAACGCGTTGGCCGTGAACACGATGTACGGGTCCTGGGTGAGGCCGAAGATCGCGGGGATCGAGTCCAGGGCGAAGAGCACGTCGGTGGTGCCGATCGCCAGCATGACGACGAGCATCGGCGTCATGACGCGCTTGCCGTTCTGCTGGATCCACAGCTTGGTGCCGTGGTACCGGTCGGCCACGCCGAAGCGTCGCTCGGCCGCCTTCAGCAGGCGGTTCTCCTCGAACTCCTCGTCCTCCTCCTCGGCCCTGGCCTCCTGGATCAGCTTCCAGGCGGTGTAGATGAGGAACGCGCCGAAGATGTAGAAGACCCAAGCGAAGCTCGCGAGGATCGCGGCACCCGCGGCGATGAATATCGCGCGCAGGACGAGGGCGATGAGCACACCGACGAGGAGCACGCGCTGCTGGTACTGAGAGGGCACCGCGAACTTCGCCATGATCAGTACGAAGACGAAGAGGTTGTCGACGCTCAGCGATTTCTCGGTGATGAAGCCGGCGAAGAACTCTCCGGCGGGCTCGCCGCCGGAGAAGACGAGCAGGCCGAGTCCGAAGAGGCCGGCCAGGGCGATCCAGACGATCGTCCAGATTCCGGCTTCTTTGATCGACACGTCGTGCGGCTTGCGGCCGATGAAGAAGTCGACCGCGATGAGGGCGGCGAGGCCCACGATCGTCAGGACCCACAGGGTCAGGGAAACATCCACTGCGCCTCCGGCAGTACGTAACGGCAGGTCTCAGCGTCGTCGCTGCCGGAGGTCTCTTCCACCCGGGACGGCCGGGGCGCGTGATGCGCCCGGTGTACGCGGGCCGACGCCCCGGGATCTGGCCTGATCCGTATTGACGGGCACGTCGCCATAGGTAGGGAGTACTCCCCTCCGTACGAACGAGAGTACCCAACCACCAAGGAAAGGTAAAGCGATTGGTAAAAGAAGAGCCAAAACCCCAGTTCAGAGAGGCTTTACTGTTACTTGGCACACTCCAGGAGCTCGGCCCTGCGCATGCTCATCGGTTCCATGGACGCCGGGCCGCAGCCACCTGGGCCAGCACCTGCTGGAGTACCTGACTGCCCGGCGGGACGAGCGTGGGCTCGTACGTCCAGGCGTGCCCGACCCATGGGTCGGCGAGGTGGTCGTCGGCCACCGGCGTGAGCCGCATCAGCGAACGCCAGAGCGGGTCGAGCAGCGGCCCGTAGGCAGCGGCGTCCTCACGGTCGGCCACCATCATCAGGTGCACCCCGACGGCCGGGCCCTCGTCCGCGAGATAGCGCAGCTGGGTCACGGCACGGTCGTCGAACCCGTGCGGGAAGTCATTGACGATCAGCAACTGCTCGGCTGTGTCGAACCCGGGCGGCAGCGAGTCGGACGCTCCGCCACGGATCGCCATCTGCACCAGGTCGACCCGCTGGGTGAGCCGGGCCAGGACCTCGGAGACCCCGGCGGCGCCGACAGCGGGCGGCACGTCGAGCACCCCGGACTGCGTCAGCGGTGCGAGAGAGGACGCTCCGGAACCGGCCGGGTCGATGACGTGCACCGTGAACTCGCCGACGGGATACACGGCGAGCAGCCGCGCGGCAAGCGCGACGGCCGTGTCCATCGCCAGGCGGCGCAGCTCGTCGGCGTCGGCGAGGCCGCCGTCCGCGGAGGTGCGGCCACTGTCGATCCACAGGCCGCGCTCCAGCGGCAGCCGCAGGAGCATCGGGATGCTCAGGCGTTCGCTCTCGGGCAGGCTGAGATCGCCCAGGCGCAGGGCCATCGGGATCTCCATCGGCACCCGGTAGCCGTGCCAGACAGGGTTGTCCCAGCGCGCGTACGCCGTGGGGAGCGCGGGCTCGACGACCTCGGACTCGGCGACCAACTGGGCGAGATCCCGGTCGAGCGCCTCTCGGGCCTGGTCGACGAGCTGGGCGTGCCTGGCGCGCGCCGCCTCACGGGCCGCGTCACCCTGGCCGCCGATCCGGCTGCGCGGGTCGGACAGCACCTGGTCGAGTTCCTTCTCCATACGGGAGTCGGCGAAGTCGACGGCGCTGCGGTAGGCGGCGGTGGTGCGGGCGAGGTCCTCGAACATGCCCCACACCTGGTTGTAGAGCCGCTCGTCCATGGACCAGCCGGTCGCGTCGCCCGCGACGGGCTGGGCGGGGCGGCCGGGCTCGGCCGGTGGCGCGGTCGGCGCAGGCGGGGGCGGTGCCGCGGTCTGCCGGCCGGGGTGCGTGTAGTTGATCCCGCCACCGACGGAGGCGGACGGCTGGGTGACGGCGGAGGGGTCGGGCGGTGTGGTGCCGCTCGGGTAGCCCTGCCCCGGCGTCGCACTCCCCTGCGGACCGGGGGTGTCGTACGGGGACTGCGGTGGCGTGACGGTCCCCGGGGCGCCCTGCGGTCCCGGATACGGCTGGTCGGCTCCGGGCGCCGAACTGGCCGCCTGCCGCGACCGGTCCGCGTCCGCCGTACGCGGCGGGGGCGCGGCGACCGAGCGGGCCATTCCGCGCGCCACCGCTTCATTGATGCTTCCGGCGAGCTGCTGGGCCTCGGGCAGGCCCTGGTCGGCGAGGAGTTCGGCGAGGCCGCCCGCGTACCCCTGGCCGACCGCGCGTACCTTCCAGGCGCCCTGCCTGCGGTAGAGCTCCATGGCGACGACGGCGGACTCGGCGTCCAGGCCGGTGACGGTGTAGCTGGCGACCTCCGCGCCGTCGAGGCCGGTGACCGCGACGAAGGGGGCGGCGACGGCGCCGAACCGGACCGGGCCGCCGACCCCGGACGGCAGTGCGAGCAGCACACTGACCCGGTGCACGTGCTCCGGCAGGGCGTCGAGGTCGAACGCCAGGCGGTGATCGGCCGCCGCCTGCTTGGAGACCTCCAGCCCCGGCAGTGTGGGCGCGCCCGGGTGGGCCACCCACTCGACGCCGCGGATCTTGCCCTGCTCGTCGCTGAGCGTGGCCCCGGCCACGACCGGTTTACCGGCCGAGATCCGGACCTCGAGACGGACCTGGGAGAGCGGGTGGTTCTGCCCCCGGACCAGCTCGGCCGTCATCGCCTTGTCCCCCTGTGTCGCTATGTCGCTTCGTGCGGTGTGGGCGCGTTGCCTACAGGTGCGGCAGGATCGCCGGCATCAGGTCCTGGAACGTGCGGCCGTTGGCCGGCGTACCGAGGGCCGTCATCTGCCAGCCGGCTCCGGCGCGGTGCACCTTCGCCATGATCTGGGCCGTGTACTGCCCGCCGCCCGCGAGCGTGTAGCGGGCGAGCTCCTGGCCGTTGGTCTCGTCGACCAGGCGGCAGAACGCGTTCTGCACTTCCTGGAAGGTCTGGCCCGTGAAGGAGTTCACGGTGAAGACGATCTGGTCGATGTGGACCGGGATGCGCTGCAGGTCGACGAGGATCGACTCGTCGTCGCCGCCCTGGCCCGCGCCGCCGACGAGGTTGTCACCCGTGTGCCGTACGGAGCCGTCGTCGCTGACGAGGTGACGGAAGAACACCACGTCGACGGGCTGCTTGTCCGCGAACAGCACGGCGGACGCGTCGAGGTCGATCTCCCGGGTGCGCGAGCCGAACAGGCCGCGCCTCGGAGCGGCCTGCCAGCCGAGGCCCATGCGCACCGCGGTCAGCGTGCCCCCGTCGTTCTTCTGCAGACTGATGGCCTGACCCTTGGTCATGTTGACCGTCACGCGCTGTTCCCCTCTCGAACTGTCCCCTGTTGCCGCGGAGTCCGCGGATGACCAGAACACTACGCAGGGGCACCGACAGCGCCGAACCCTGGGGCGCACTTTGTGTCGGTCTTGCAACACAGTGCGCATGGCCCGAGGTAGGGCGCCTCGGCGGGAGCGTCAGGCCAGGCCCGCTTCCTTCATCTGCCGCAGCTCCTTCTTCATCTCGGAGACCTCGTCGCGCAGCCGGGCCGCGATCTCGAACTGGAGGTCGCCGGCCGCGGCACGCATCCGCTCCGTCAGCTCCTCGATCTGCTCGGTGAGTTCCGCCGCGGGCCGGTCCGTGGGGACCGTCTCCTTGGCCTTGCCCTTGGCCGCCTTGGCGGCCTTTCCCAGCGCGGGGACCGGGGCCTTGGCGCCCTTGCCGTCCTTCGACTTGCGGTAGCCCGAGCCGAGCAACTGCTCCGTGTCGACGTCCTCGCGGGCGATCTGCGCCACGATGTCGTTGATCTTCTTGCGGAGGGGCTGCGGGTCGATGCCCCTCTCCTTGTTGTAGGCGATCTGCTTCTCCCGGCGACGGTTGGTCTCGTCGATGGCCTTCTCCATCGCCGGGGTGATCTTGTCGGCGTACATGTGGACCTGCCCGGACACATTGCGCGCCGCGCGGCCGATCGTCTGGATCAGTGAGGTTCCGGAGCGCAGGAAGCCCTCCTTGTCGGCGTCGAGGATCGCCACGAGGGAGACCTCGGGCAGGTCGAGCCCCTCACGGAGCAGGTTGATGCCGACGAGGACGTCGTACTCTCCGGCGCGCAGCTCGCGCAGCAACTCGACACGGCGCAGGGTGTCGACGTCGCTGTGCAGATAGCGCACCTGGATGCCGAGCTCCAGGAAGTAGTCGGTGAGGTCCTCGGCCATCTTCTTGGTGAGCGTGGTGACCAGGACGCGCTCGTCCTTCTCGACACGCGTGCGGATCTCGTGCACCAGGTCGTCGATCTGCCCTTCGGTGGGCTTGACCACGACCTCCGGGTCGACGAGGCCGGTGGGCCGGATGATCTGCTCCACCTGCCCGTCCGAACGGGAGAGCTCGTACTGCCCCGGGGTCGCCGAGAGGTACACCGTCTGCCCGATGCGCTCCTGGAACTCCTCCCACTTCAGAGGGCGGTTGTCCAGGGCTGACGGAAGCCGGAAACCGTGGTCCACGAGCGTGCGCTTGCGGGAGGCGTCGCCCTCGTACATGGCACCGATCTGGGGCACGGTCACATGCGACTCGTCGATGACGAGCAGGAAGTCGTCCGGGAAGTAGTCCAGCAGCGTGTTGGGTGGGGAGCCGGGCTCACGGCCGTCGAAGTGCATCGAGTAGTTCTCCACGCCGGAGCAGGAGCCGATCTGGCGGAGCATCTCGATGTCGTACGTGGTGCGCATGCGCAGGCGCTGGGCCTCCAGGAGCTTGCCCTGCTTCTCCAGCTCGGCGAGGCGCTCCTCCAGCTCCTTCTCGATGTCGTTGACCGCGCGCTCCATGCGCTCGGGGCCCGCCACGTAGTGCGACGCGGGGAACACGTAGAGCTGGTCGTCGTCGCTGATGACCTCGCCGGTGAGCGGGTGCAGCGTGGACAGGGCCTCGATCTCGTCACCGAACATCTCGATGCGGACCGCGAGCTCCTCGTACACGGGGAAGATCTCGATGGTGTCGCCGCGGACCCGGAAGGTGCCCCGGGCGAACGCCACGTCATTGCGTGTGTACTGGATGTCGACGAAGCGGCGCAGCAGGTCGTCCCGGTCGATCTCGTCGCCGACCTTGAGCGCGACCATGCGGTCCACGTACTCCTGCGGCGTACCTAGGCCGTAGATGCAGGAGACCGAGGCGACCACGACGACGTCACGGCGGGTCAGCAGCGAGTTGGTCGCGGAGTGGCGCAGGCGCTCCACCTCCTCGTTGATCGAGGAGTCCTTCTCGATGTAGGTGTCCGACTGCGGGACGTAAGCCTCGGGCTGGTAGTAGTCGTAGTACGAGACGAAGTACTCGACCGTGTTGTTCGGGAGGAGTTCGCGGAACTCGTTCGCCAGCTGGGCGGCCAGGGTCTTGTTCGGAGCCATCACCAGGGTGGGGCGCTGGAGCTTCTCGATCATCCAGGCCGTGGTGGCGGACTTGCCCGTGCCGGTCGCGCCCAGGAGGACGACGTCCTTCTCGCCTGCGCGGATGCGCTTCTCCAGCTCGGCGATGGCGGTGGGCTGGTCGCCATTCGGCTGGTAGGGGCTGACGACCTCGAAGGGCGCCACCGAACGTTCGATCTTTGATACGGGCCGCATGGAATCCACCGTACGACCCCGCACTGACAACGGGGTCCGATCACCAGTTCTGCGGAGTGCGCGACCTCCGCTGCGCGCGGACCCGCCCGGGTCGGACCGGGGGCCGGCCGCCGGGGCGCCGCACCGCGGTGTGGGCCGGGACACCCGGCCGGTTCTCCATGGGAGTCCAGTCGGGCTTGCCCATGACCATGAGCGGATCGAACATCACGACGACGCCCGCGAGGCACAGGAAGGCCAGCGGGCCGATCATCATGGGCGCGAGCAGGGCCGCGGCCGAGTCCCCGCCGGGAGTGCTGGACGTGCCGTGCAGATGGACGCTGAGGGCGGCCATGCCCGTGTAGTGCATGCCGGTCACCGCCAGCCCCATCACGAGGCTCGCGCCCACGCTCCAGAGGAATCCCCGGACCTGTCCCGCCGCCCACAGGGCGGCCGTGGCGGCGACCACGGCTATGACGACGGAGGCGGAGACGGTGAGGGTGTTGTATTCGAGTTTCCCGTTCAGCCGCATTCCCGCCATGCCGAGATAGTGCATCGAGGCCACGCCGAGGCCGGTGATCGTGCCTCCTGTGAAGAGCGCCGCCCCACTGGCACCGCGGTAGCCGACGATGAAGATCCCGATGCCCACCATCACGATGGCAACGCCCAGACTGGCGTACGTCGTCGGTCTGTCGTAGTGGACCGGCGTCTGCCCGACGCTGAATCCCATCATCGCGATGAAGTGCATGGTCCAGATGCCGGAGCCGATCGCGGCCGAGCCGAGGGCGAGCCAGCCGGCCCGCCAGGAGCGGGCGACCAGCATCGATCTGGTGGTGCAGCGCAGTCCGAGCGCTCCGCCCAGGCAGGCCATGAGGTAGGCCACCAGCGGTGTGACGAGTCCGTAAGTGAAGCCGTCGACCGTGCCCTGCATGCGCGGATGCCCTCCCCGCCGTGTTGCTCCTGAAAAGCCCTGAAATTCCCCCACCCGGAGGACCGCACGAGCGGACTGGGCCGAGGCGAAGAGTATGACTCCCACCGGAATGGTCGAACGATTTTCCGGCAAAGAATCACGGCCTCGCCGCACCTGTGCGGCGCCGGTGTGTGGACTTGGGCAACTCCATTCAATTTGTGGCCACCTCACACACCACCTTCATCGACTCTCTGCTGTCACTCTTGTGCTGTCCGTGATCACACGACGCTGAGGAGGACGCATGTACGCGCGCGTAACCGCCGCCACGACCGCCGCGTTTCTTGGAGGCGCCGCCGTGATACTGCCCAGCCCGCACGCGCGCGCCGGGTCCCAGGGAACCGGTCCGGTCGTCGTCTCCCACCGCGGCGCCTCCGCCTACGCTCCCGAGAACACCCTGGCCGCCATCGACAAAGCCTCTGCCCTGGGGTTCGACTGGGTCGAGAACGACGTCCAGCGCACGAAGGACGGCGAACTCGTCGTCCTCCACGACGCGGGCCTGGCGCGCACGACCGATGTCGAGGAGCTCTACCCGCACAGAGCTCCCTGGAACGTCCGGGACTTCACCGCGGCCGAGATCGCCCGCCTGGACGCCGGGAGCTGGTTCGGCTCCCGGTACGCGGGCGCGCGCGTGCCGACGCTCGCGAAATACATGGCGCGCGTCGCGCACAACCACCAGAAGCTCGTCCTGGAGATCAAGAACCCCCAGCTCTACCCAGGCATCGAACGGGAGACCCTCAAGCTGCTGAGCAACGAGGGCTGGCTCGACCGGGCGCACGTCACGGGCCGCCTGATCGTGCAGAGCTTCAGCGCCGACAGTGTGCGAACGGTGCACGACCTGCGCCCGGACGTCCGCACGGCCTTCCTGGGTACGCCGTCGGTGGCGCAGCTGCCGCGGTACGCGCGATTCGCCGACCAGATCAACTCGGATCACACCACGCTCTCCTCCGGCTACGTCTCGGCGGTCCACGCGTTCCACGGGCCGCACGGAACGCCGATGAAGGCCTTCGCGTGGACCGTGAACGACAAGGACGGCGCCCGGCGGGTGATGGGCTTCGGCGTCGACGGGATCATCACCAACGCTCCCGACGTGGTCCGGAAAGCGGTGGACGACTAGAGGGCTTCCCTGTCCGGGGCGGCGGGGCGGCCTCCTCACCCGGGGCCCGCGCGGCCGCTCTCCCGCCCCGGGCTCCACGGCTCTCCCGCCCGTGGTGCGGACACGCACCGGGGTCCGCGCCACGGGCGGCCCGTCGGCGGGACGGGCATTGTCAGTGGCGCGCCGTACGGTGGGGCGCATGGACAGCCACGGGCAGTACGGGCAACAGGTCGTGTGGACCGTCGTCGGCACGGACATCGGTCCGCTGCTCCTCGCGGCGACACGCGACGGCCTGGTGAACGTCGTGTTCCACGCCACGGACACGGTGCGCGACAAGGCACTCGACCGACTCGCGTCCCGGCTGGGCACCGACCCCGTCGAGGCACCCGGGTCCCCCCTGCTCGCGGAGGCGATACGCCAGGTCTCGGCGTACTTCGCGGGCGAGCGGCACGACTTCGAGCTGCCGCTCGACTGGTCCCTGATCTCCGGGTTCAACCGTCAGGTGCTGCGCGAGCTCGCGTCGGGCGTGCCGTACGGCTCGGTCGTGGGCTACGGCGACCTGGCCGGACGGGTGGGCCAGCCGGGCGCGGCACAGGCCGTGGGCGTGGCCATGGGCTCGAATCCGCTGCCGGTCGTGGTGCCCTGCCACCGGGTGGTCGAGAGCGACGGCGGCATCGGCGGGTTCGGGGGCGGCCTGGAGACCAAGCGGAAACTGCTCGCACTGGAAGGCGTGCTGCCGGAACCGCTGTTCTGACGCCGCACCACCGCTGACCGGGGGACCTCCGGCGGATGTTCGTACAGGGGTGCGGGCTGGGACACTGCGCCGGTGACCAGATCCCGTACCGCGTCCTGTTCCCTCGCGCCCCGGTGTCCCGCGTGACGTCCGTCGAGCGGCAGGCCGGCGTCCCCGTCGACGCCGAGGCGATACCCGCGCTGCGCCGCCGCATCACCGCCGTGCTGATCGCCGGTCAGATCCTCGGCGGGCTCGGCGTCGCCACCGGCATCGCGCTCGCCACCGTACTGGCCCAGCAGGTCAGCGGCACCGAGTCGCTGTCCGGACTGGCGCCGACCGCGACCGTGACCGGTACAGCGGTGCTCTCGGTGCCGCTGGCGGCGCTGATGACGGCGCGAGGACGCCGGCCGGGCCTTGTACTGGGGTACCTCATCGGTGCTGCGGGCGCGGCCGTCGTCGTGGTCGCCGCGAGCGTCGGAAGCTTCCCGCTGCTGCTGCTCGGCATGGCGGGTTTCGGCGCGGCCTCCTCGGCGAATCTGCAGGCGCGCTTCGCCGCCGCCGACCTGGCCGAGCCCACGATGCGGGCCCGCGCCATCTCGAACGTGGTGTGGGCGACGACGATCGGGGCGGTGCTGGGTCCCAACATCGCCGCGCCCGCCGGACGCAGCGTCTCGGGACTCGGGATCCCCGAGGCGGCGGGACCGTTCCTGTGGGCGTCCGGGGTGTTCCTCGTGTCGGCGCTGCTGGTGGCCGTACTGCTGCGACCCGATCCGCTGCTGACCGCCAGGGCGCTCTCACCGGCCGAGGAGCGGTCGGCCGACGCGCGCTCGCTGCGGGCCGGGTTCGCCGCCGTCGCGGCCTCGCCGCGGGCCAGGCTCGCACTCGTGACCGTGGCGGTCGCGCACACGGCCATGGTCTCGGTCATGTCGATGACCCCCGTGGACCTCGGGCACCACGGGGCGAGCATCGATCTGATCGGGCTGGTGATCAGCGGACACATCGCGGGCATGTACGCGTTCTCGCCGCTGATGGGGCGGCTCTCGGACCGGCTCGGTCGACTGTCCGGGATAGCGCTCGCGGTGGCCCTGCTGGCTGCGGCGACGCTGCTCGCGGGGACGGCGGATGCCCACCACGAGCAGACCGCTGTGGGGCTGTTCCTGCTCGGTCTCGGCTGGTCTTCCGCCCTCGTGTCGGGCTCCGCGCTCCTCACGGACTCCGTGCCGCAGGCGGCACGGGCCGCGGCCCAAGGGCTGTCCGACCTGACCATGAACACGGCGGCCGGTCTCGGTGGAGCGACCGCCGGAGTCGTCGCCGCGCAGGCGGGCTACGGCTGGCTGAACCTCGCCGCCGCCTGTCTGCTGGTGCCCTTGGGCGGCCTGGCGCTGTTCACCCGGAACCGCCGCCGATGAGCCGGACCGGCGGATGCGGTCGAGCCCCCCAGAGGTCTTCAGACGTGCAAAGGCCTCCGGACTTCAGCGGTTCAGGACTTCAGGGGCTTCAAGAGCCGCGAAGGCTGTGAAGGCTTCGAGGCCTTCAGAGGCTGATGTGGTACGCCTTGCGCAGCGTCTCGTGCACGGTCCACGTCGTGCGGTCGCCCTCGCGCAGGATCGCCGCGTCGCCCGGGCCCACCTCGATGACGTCGCCGCCCTCGACCTCGATCGTGGCGCGGCCGCTGACCACGACGAAGAGCTCGTTCGCCTCGGTGTCGGTCACCACGCCGGGCGTGATCTGCCAGATGCCGCGCAACTGCTTGCCGTCGGGGGACTCCCACAGCACCTTGCCCGTCACGACCGGCTCGCCGGAGACGATCTGTGCCGGGTCCAGCGGCTCCGGTTCGAGCTCGGCGTCGGGGATGTGCACGGCGAAGGACGGGGTGGCCCCGGTGTTCGTGGTCATGAGCGGTCACCCTAAGGGCAGGGCCATCGGGAGCGGCGACGAGGGTGCCCGCCGCTCGACCGGCCGGATTCGCCGAGGGACCGCCGAGGGACCGCCGAGGAGGGACTACTCGTAGTGCCGGGCCTCGAAGACGTTTCCGTCCGGGTCGCGGAAGTAGAAGCTGCGCTTGGCCGGCCCGCGGGCGCCGGAGGCGTCGTAGGAGAAGCCCGAGACGGAGACGGACCGTTCCTCCAGACGGGCGTGCAGGGCGTCGAACTCGTCCTCCGGGAAGGACAGGCAGACGTGGTTCACCGGGTGACCGGCGCTCTCCGTGCCGCCCGGGACCATGTTCATGTACTCCGCCAGGGGCAGCGGCGCCAGGTCGAGGATGGTCTCCTCGTTGACGCGCACGGAGGGGAAGGACGCCTTTCCCGCGGCGTATTCGGCGACCATCAGGGGCTCCAGGCCGACGGCGTCCTCGTAGAACGCGGCCGCGGCGGCCGGGTCGCGCACCCAGAGGACGACATGGTCGAGACGTGTCGAGTTGTCCGTCATGCCCCCAGGCTGGTGGCGTACGGCGCGGCTCGCAAGAGTTTGACCGGGTGCGCCGCCCGCCAGAGATCCAGATAGGGGGAACCTCGACCGACAGGAGGCAGACGCGTGATCGTGGTGTCCGAAGAGGTGCGAGAGGCGCTCGACGCGCGCCGGCCGGTGGTGGCTCTGGAGTCGACGATCATCGCGCACGGGCTGCCGCGCCCACGCAATCTGCAGGTCGCGCTGGAGCTGGAGGACGCCGTACGGCAGGAGGGCGCGGTACCCGCGACGATCGCGGTGCTCGACGGGCGGCCCCACGTGGGACTGGACAAGGACCAGGTGGAGCGGGTCGCCAACGAGGACGGGATCCGCAAACTGGGCCACCGAGACCTGCCCCTCGCCATGGCGGCGGGCGCGAGCGGGGCGACGACGGTGTCCGCGACGGCGCTGCTGGCCGCGCGGGCGGGTCTGCGGGTGTTCGCCACGGGCGGGCTGGGCGGGGTGCACCGGGAGTGGACGGTGACGCAGGACGAGTCCGCCGACCTGGGCCTGCTGGCGCGTACCCGGATCACGGTGGTGTGCGCGGGCGTGAAGTCGATCCTGGACGTGCCGGCGACCCTGCAGCGGCTGGAGACGCTCGGTGTGGCGGTCGCCGGGTACGGCACGGACCGGTTCCCCGGCTTCTATCTGTCGGACTCCGGTCATCCCGTCGACTGGACGTTGGACTCCCCCGAGCAGGTCGCCGAGGTCATGCGCGCACAGGACGCGCTGGACGCCCCGGACTCGTCCCTCGTCGTGGCGAACCCGGTGCCCAAGGAGGAGCAGCTCGATCCAGGGCTCCACGCGCGCGTGCTCGCCGACGCGCTGCAGGCGTGCGAGGCGGAGGGGGTGACGGGGCAGGCGGTGACGCCGTTCCTGCTGGACTACTTGGTCCGGCACACCGACGGTGCCTCGCTGAGCGCCAATCTGGCCGCGGTGCGCGGCAACGTACGCCTCGCGGCGCGCATCGCGGCGGCCTGGGCCCGGGTGTGAACGGGACGGACCGCGGGGACTCCGGGCCGGGCGCCGGGAGCTCCGCGGGCGCGCTGCTGGTCGTCGGGGACGTGGTCACGGATGTCGTCGCCCGGCATCGGGGGCCGCTCACCACGGGTACGGACACGGCTGCCGCGATCCGGACCCTGCCGGGCGGGGCGGGCGCCAACGTCGCGTGCTGGGCGGCGCATCGGGGCTGCCCGGACGTACGGCTGCTCGGCCGGGTGGGCAAGGAAGCGGCCGAGTGGCACGGACGTGAGCTCGCCGCCTGCGGGGTACGTCCGCTGCTGGTCGTGGATCCGCGGGCGCCGACCGGGACGGTGATCTGTCTGGTCGACGGGGGTGCCGCGGCGGAGCGGACGTTCCTCACGGACAGCGGGGCGTCCCTGCGGCTCGAACCGGCCGACTGGTCGTCCGCGCTCCTCGACGGTGTGGCGCGGCTGCACCTGTCGGGATACCTGCTCTTCTCCGAGCCGGGCAGGGCGTTGTTGCCGGTGGCGCTGGAGTCGGCACGCGCGCGTGGCGTGCCGGTGAGTCTGGATCCGGCGTCGGCGGGTTTCCTCGTCGAACTGGGCGTGGACCGCTTCCTCGGACTCGTCGAGGGCATCGACGTCCTGCTGCCCAGCCGTGCCGAGGCGCACCTGCTGACCGGGCTGCCCGATCCGGCCGACGCCGCGGCCAAGCTGAGCCACCACGTGCCCCTGGTCGTCGCGAAGCAGGGAGGCGACGGAGCCCTGGTGGCCCGTTCGGGGCGCATCCTGACCCGCGTCCCGGCTGCGCCCGCGACCCCTCGCGACACCACGGGGGCCGGGGACGCCTTCACCGGGGCGTTCCTGGCCGCCCTGCTCGCGGGCGCGGAACCCGAGGAGGCGGCGGTGGAGGGGTGCGCGGCGGGAGCGAGGGCGGTCGAGCGGGTCGGCGGCAGGCCTCCGGCGCGCCCCTGACGACAGGCATGAGCAGCCGGCGAGGGCACGGTGGCCGCGCCGGCTACTTCTTGCGCCCCCACGCCGAGATCATCGGTGCCGTCGCCAGGTCCATGCCTCCGGAGGCGACGTTGGCGAGGTGCTGGTCGATCTCCTCGTGGGTGGCGAGGCCCGCGCCGATCAGCCGGTCGCGGATCTGCTGGACCGTCGCCGTCTCCAGCGCGGTGCAGGCGGGTGAGGCGACGGGGAAGTACGCGTCGGCCTCGACGCCGCTCAGGCCGGCCTCGCGGAGCAGGCGCGGGAGCTTGCGGCCGTACGCGAGGTCGGCGCCGCGCTCCGCGAGCAGACTGCGGAACCCCTTGCGCAGCCGGTTCGCGAGCTGCTGTTCGGGGCCGTACTCGTCGGGGCAGAGCAGGGGCTGCAGGGCGGGGTCGGCGTCCTCGACGAGGAGTCGGCCCCCGGGCCGCAGGGCTCGGATCATCGAGCGCAACGCCCGCTCCCGGTCCGGCACATGGACCAGGACGAGTCGGGCGTGCACGAGGTCGAAGCCCTCCCCCGGCGGTTCCTCCGCACCCACGTCGTGGACGCGGACCTCGACGGGCGAGCGCGCGACCGAGGCCACCCACGAGGTGTCGATGTCGGTGGCGAGGACCCGTCCGGTCGGGCCGACCTTCTTGGCGAGCCAGGACACCACGGACGTGCCGCCCGCACCGACCTCCCAGCAGCGCCAGCCGGATCCGATGCCGAAGCTCTCGAAGTGCCGGAACGTCGTGGGGTCGAAGACGGTGGCGAAGGCGTCGAAGCGCTGCCCCGCCTCGTTCTGCCGGTTGTCGAGGAGGTATCCGTCGGTTCGCGTCATGGAGAGATCATCCCAGTTGACCGGCTTGCCGGGAATCGGCGACGCTCCCGTCGTCGGCACCGGCGGGACCGCTCCCACCCGCGAGACTCCCTCGCGACACCCACCGGCCGCTCCTCGCCCACGCGCCCGCATGCGCGAGCTCCGTGCGGGCACCCGTCCAACCGCAGGCCCGTACGGGTAACGGTCGGGCGCGCCTCGCGGGCACCCGCGAGACGCCGACCTCGGCGGTGCCGGCGCGGACCGGCGGCGCTTTCCCGTACCCACCCACACCCAGCGGAACGGAATATTCCGTTCCCACAGCCTTTTCCGGCATCCGATCAGGGCTGGCAGACTGGCGCGCCAAGGCGCAAAGTGCGGCGCGAGGAGATCCACGCAAGGAGATCCAGATGTCCATGGCAGGGAATCTGCGGAAGGTGACGGCCCTCGGCGCGGTCGGCGGCCTCCGCAAGGTGGCACGGCTGACACGGCGGCGTGCCCGTGTCGACCTGAGCCACCCCGCCCGGTCTCCCCTGGGCTCCGCGGTGGTGAACTGCGTCGCGTATCGGGACGGCGCCAGAGTTCCTGGCGGCCGCGACCTGGTCGACACCGTGGAGCGGATCCGCAAGGACGAGGACGGTTTCGTCTGGCTCGGGCTGCACGAGCCGACGGATCGCGAGTTCGCCGGCATCGCCGAACTCTTCGACCTTCACCCGCTGGCGGTCGAGGACGCGGTGGAAGCCCATCAGCGCCCGAAGCTGGAGCGGTACGGCGACACGCTGTTCGCGGTGTTCAAGACTGTCTGCTACGTCGAGCACAAGGAACTGACGGCGACCAGCGAAGTGGTCGACACCGGCGAGATCATGGTCTTCGTCGGACCGGACTTCGTCATCACGGTACGGCACGGACGGCACGGCTCCCTGGGGCCGTTGCGCGAGGAGCTGGAGGCCGACAGTCTGCAGTTGTCCAAGGGACCGGCGGCCGTCCTGCACGCGATCGCCGACCATGTGGTGGACGAATACGTGAGCGTCACGGACTCGGTCCAGTCGGACATCGACCAGGTCGAGGCCGATGTGTTCGCTCTCAACGGAGCCCGTGCGGACGCCGGCCGCATCTACCAGCTCAAGCGCGAACTCCTGGAGCTGAAGCGTGCGGTGGTGCCGCTCGCACGGCCCGTCCAGGAGCTCGCCACCCGGCCGATACGCGTGGTCGACCCGGAGATACAGGCCTACTTCCGCGACGTCTCCGACCATCTGACGCGCGTCGCCGAACAGATTGCGGCCTTCGACGAACTGCTCAACTCGATCCTCCAGGCCCACCTCGCGCAGGTGACCGTGTCGCAGAACGAGGACATGCGGAAGATCACGGCATGGGCTGCGGTCATCGCGGTGCCGACCATGGTCTGCGGCGTCTACGGAATGAACTTCGACAACATGCCGGAACTGCACTGGAGGTTCGGCTACCCCCTGGTCATAGGCGTGATATCCGTCGCCTGTGTCGTCCTGTATCGCGGATTCAGGCGCAACGGCTGGCTCTGAGACGCCCCTCGCCCGGCACGGCCGGCCGGACGAGAGTGCGCCCTCGGGGACGACTGGACATCCGTGTCAGCCGGCCAGGCTCCTCGCGTAGACACCCTCGACCCAGGCGGCGAGTTGTTCGTCCGTCAGATGCCGGGCCAGGTCCGCCTCGCTGATCATGCCGACCAGCCGCTTGTTCTCGATCACGGGAAGCCGGCGGATCTGGTGCCCCTTCATCTCCTGGAGCACTTCGTCGACATCTGCGCTCGAATCGATCCAGCGCGGTGTGCCCTGGGCCAGGTCTCCCGCGGTGACCTTCGCCGGGTCGTGACCCATGGCCACGCACCCGATGACGATGTCACGGTCGGTGAGGATGCCGCAGAGCCGTTCGTTCTCGTCGCTGATGGGCAGGGCGCCCACGTTGAGCTCGCGCATCAGCTGGGCGGCGCGGTCCAGGGTCTCGTGCGCGGGGATCCATTGGGCACCGCGGTGCATGATGTCTCCGGCGGTGGTCATGAAGTACCTCCCAGTGCCGGACGGCCGGCGCGGCGCGGGACGCACCGCTAGTCCCGGCGCCCTCAATTCTCGCCGTGTCGCCGGACGAACGCACCCGGAACTACGGGATTTCCGGCGACTGCCGGAGCCCCCACCCGCGCGGTGGCCCCCGGGATCAGGCGGAGAAGCCGACGACCTTCCGTGGGACGACACGGATGATCACGCGGACCTCGTCGTCCTTCTCCGCCGGGGGGTCGATCCCGAGGTACTTGTGGGAGAGCTCGTTCGGGAGCCGCTTGGCGTCGTCGGGGAGGATCTCGGCGGTGCCGCGGATCTCGACCGAGGAGTAGGGGTTGGCCAGATCGAAGACGGAGAGGCTGATGCGGGGGTCGCGTTGGAGATTGCGTACCTTCTGGCGGCCGGCGGTCGAGGAGAAGAGGACGGTGTCGCCGTCGCGCTTGATCCACACCACGGAGTTCTGAGGAGCGCCGCCGGGCCCCAGGGTGGCGACGCTGGCGAAGTTCTTGCCGTCGAGGAGGGCACGGACCGAGTCGTCGAAGGATGCCGGACTGTCGGCGGAGGTCGTCATGGACCACAGGCTAACTATATGCGCGTGCATGTAAAAGCCTTTTCGCGTCAGTAGCCGTGGGTGACCGTTCAACCGTTCCAAGCCGGGTGGCGCGGATCGTCGGCGCGCACCATGAGGTCCGCCGTGGCACCTGGGTCCACCTCGGCCTCATAGCGCGCGAAGGCGGGGAGGGTCCACTGCTCCGCCTCGGGGGAACGGCGTCGCAGGGCGCCCGGAGAAAGGAGCACGTGAACGCTGAGATCGAAGGGGAACCAGTGGCGAAGGAGGAAGGGGCCGTGCATCAACAGGATTCCGCCGGGCGGGAGTTGCACGTAGGGGCTGCGGGTGGCGCGGTCGCTGACCGGGTCCCAGAGGTCGGGCAGCACGCGCCCGTCGCCGTCCGGATCCAGGGGGCCGAAGACCTCGCGCCAGAGGGCGCCGGTGTCGAACCAGCCGTCGTAGTAGCTGTCGGCGTCCTGGTGACCGTATTCGAGGCGGAGCGACGCGGGGCGCAGGAAGCCCTCGGTGCCGACGACGAGCGAGGTCCGGCCGCGTATGCGCAGCGCCTCGGAGACGCGGTGCGCGAGTTCGCCGGGGCGGGCGGCGGGGGCTCCGTCGAAGGCGATGCGCGGCCACGGGCTGCCGTCGTCCGGCTTCAGGTCGAGCAGGCGGTCGGCGAGAAGATCGCCGAGCCGTTCCCAGGTGATCGCTTCGAGTCGCACAGAGCCCATGATGCCCCGTGCGGGCGAGGTTCTCGTCGGCCGACGGGGACGGCGGCACGACTCCGGGAGCAGCCGATACGGCCCGGGGACCGAGTCGGCCGGGAAAGACGGCATCCCACCGCATTCCGTACGGGGCGAAGGGGGGAATGAACCGCGTATGGCACCGATGGCAACTCCCGTGCAAGGGAGCGGACTTCTCGTCGTCCAGCCGCTCAAGAAGCGGCACTGCGGTGACTGCCCGGACCGGACCGCTGACGCTGCTGGTACTGGAGGAGGGGACACCGCGGTGCCTGGACTGTGCCGATCTCGGACACCTGGTCTTCCTGCCGCGCGGGGACACCGCACTGACACGGAGGTCGCGGGAGGGCAGTGCGCTGTCGGCGGTGGTGGTGCGGTTCAACCGGCGGCGTGGCCGCTACGAACGGCAGGGCCTGCTCGTGGAGGAGGAGGCCCTCACCCGCGCCGAGGCGCGGTGTCTGGCCGACGCGGAGGCGAGGAGGCGGCGCCGGGTGCGGGACGCACGGCGGCGGGAGAGGGAGGACGTGCGGTTCACGGACGCGTTCGCACGGGAGATACGCCGCCTGTTCCCGGGCTGTCCGGCCGCCCGGGCACGGGCGATCGCGGGCCATGCCTCGGTGCGGGGAAGCGGACGGGTGGGGCGCAGTGCGGCGGGCCGTGCGCTGTCGGAGGGGGCGGTGACCGCGGCGGTCCGGGCGTCCGTACGGCATGTGGACACGTCGTACGACCAGTTGCTGATGGGCGGCGTGCCGCGCCACGATGCACGCCGCCGGATCGAGGCCGTGGTGGAGGCGCGGCTCGGCGCGTGGCGCGAGGGGGGCACGGTTCACGCGTGAGGGGGGGCGTGGCCCCGGCGCGCGGCGCAAGGGCTCACGGCCCACAGCCCACAGCCCACAGCCCACAGCCCACTGGGTACGGCCCACAGCCCACGCGTCACGCGTCACAGGTCACAGGTCACAGGTCACAGGTCACAGGTCACAGGTCACAGGTCACAGGTCACAGGTCACGGCTGACGGCTGACGGCTGACGGCTGACGGCTGACGGTGAGCGGAGGTCCGGGCAGCCCGTGCTGGACGGGGCGGCTGGGCTCGTCTCCGGCGCGGGTGAGGAGCGAGCTTCACCCGTTTCCGGCGGATGCGGGGCGTGTGAGCAGGGAACCCGACCCGTGGCGCACGGGCGCGGCGCGCGTTCTGGACGTTCACGCATGTGCCCGCGCTCCTCGGTGATGGTCACTGTGGACGCAGGGGGCTTCACTTGTGGTGACGGCCGGTGCAAGATCTTTGGTCTCGGGGACGGGGGGAGTGGACATGATCGATGGACCGTACTTCGTACTGACGGTGCTGGGAGTGCTCGGCTGCGGGGTGGTGGCCGGGGTCTTCTGCGGATTCTCGACATTCGTGATGAGGGGGCTCGCCGACCTGCCGCCCGCGCAGGGGGTGGCCGCGATGAACGCGATCAATGTCGCGGCGGTGCGACCGCCGTTCATGCTGGTGTTCGTCGGCTCGGCGGGGCTGTGCGCCGTGCTCGGAGTGGTCACGTTCGTGCTGCTGCCGGACGACGGGACGGTGGAGCTGCTGCTGGGCAGCGCGCTGTATCTGTTCGGGTCGTTCGGAGTGACGATCGTCGCGAACGTCCCGCGCAACGACACGCTGCTCAAGCTGGACCCGGGGACGCAGGAGGCCGCCGTGTACTGGCACACGTACGTGCGCCAGTGGACGTGGTGGAACCACGTCCGCACGGTCGCGTCGGCCGCCGCCGCCGTGTCGTACACGCTCGCCCTGACCTGAGCCCGAGCCCCGGTCTTCCTCCCCCCGTACCGTCCGGCTCGGCCCCGGGGACACCCTCCGGACGACCTTGCCGGCGGCCCTCCCGACCACCCGGTGAGGGGCCCTCCAGCCGGCCCCGGACGGCCCCGAGGGAGCGGCCCCTCACCTGAGCGGCGGGGCTCCTGAAGCGGACGTATCGTGGCGTGAAAGGAGTGCCGCGCGGAGGTCATGGCCCGTTCATGTGCGCCGGCGCGCGGCTCCCTGCCGGTACGCGTACGCGAGGGAGACGGCCATGGCCGATCCCAAAGGGTTCATGACCACGCCGCGCGAGGAGTATCCGCGTCGGCCCATCGAGGAGCGGGTGCGGGACTGGAACGAGGTGTACGTCCCCGGAGCCCTGTTGCCGATCATCAGCAAGCAGGCCGACCGTTGCATGGACTGCGGGGTCCCCTTCTGCCACGACGCCTGTCCCCTCGGCAATCTGATCCCCGAGTGGAACGACCTGGTCTCGCGCGAGGACTGGCGGGCGGCGAGCGACCGGCTGCACGCCACCAACAACTTCCCGGAGTTCACCGGGCGGTTGTGCCCGGCTCCGTGCGAGGCCGGCTGTGTCCTCGCGATCAACCAGCCGGCGGTGACCATCAAGAACGTCGAGGTCGCCATCGCGGACCGAGCCTGGGAGGACGGCTTCACTCCCCCGCGCCCGCCCGACCGGCTGTCCGGGCGGACCATCGCCGTGATCGGCTCGGGGCCCACCGGGCTCGCGGCGGCGCAGCAGTTGACGCGGGCGGGGCACACCGTCGCCGTGTACGAGCGGGCCGACCGCGTCGGCGGACTGCTGCGGTACGGGATCCCCGCGTTCAAGATGGAGAAGCGGCACCTCGACCGGCGGCTCGCCCAGATGCGTGCGGAGGGGACCCGATTCCGTACGTCGACAGCGATCGGCAGGGACATCCGTGCCACGGATCTGAAGGCACGGTACGACGCGGTGATACTCGCCGTCGGCGCGACGGCCTGGCGTGAACTGGACGTGCCAGGAAGGGAGATGGCCGGGATCCATCAGGCGATGGAGTACCTGCCGCTGGCCGACCGGGTGTGCGAGGGCGACCTGGAGGTCTCGCCGCTGTCCGCGGCCGGCCGGCACGTGGTGATCGTCGGTGGCGGCGACACGGGCGCGGACTGCCTCGGGACGGCGGTGCGGGAGGGCGCCGCGTCGGTGACCCAGCTCGACATCTACCCGCTGCCGCGGGCCGAGCGTGACGAGGACGTCGATCCGTGGCCGACGTATCCGAAGATCTACCGGCTCTCGGCCGCGCACGAGGAGGCCGGGGCGCTGGAGACGGCACCCGCGGCGGACGCGGACGCACGGCTCTTCGCCGCGTCCACGCTCCGCTTCGCCGGGGACGCGGACGGGCACGTCCGGGAACTGCACCTCGTCGAGGTCGACGAGCGGCGCCGCCCGATCGCCGAGTCGGGGCGCACGCTCCCCGCCGATCTGGTACTGCTCGCCCTCGGCTTCTCCGGCCCGGACCGCCGGGACGGTCTGATCGACCAGCTCGGTCTCGCCCTCGACCCGCGCGGCACGATCGCGCGCGACGCGGACTTCCAGACCAACGTCCCCGGGGTGTACGCCGCCGGGGACGCGGCCCGTGGCCAGTCCCTCATCGTCTGGGCGATCGCCGAGGGCCGTGCGGTGGCCGCGGCGGTGGACCGTGCCCTGACCGGGACGTCCCGACTGCCGGCACCGATAGGTCCGTACGACCGCCCCATGACGACGTCCTGACCCCGACGCCACCCCACCGCGCGGGCCGTGCTCAGCGGCGCTCGTCGGTGCCCGCGACCTTCGCGGTGGACAGCGCCACTCGGTTCCAGGTGTTGATCGTGAAGATCAGGGCCAGGACGTGGGCCAGTTCCTGGTCGTCGAAGTGGGCCGCGGCCTGCGCGTACACGTCGTCGGGCACGCCCGCGTCGGCGACACGCGTGACGGCCTCCGTGAGCGCCAGGGCCGCCTGCTCCCGCGGCGTGAAGAAGTGGCGGGCCTCGCGCCACACCGCGACCATGTGCAGCCGGTCCTCGCTCTCCCCGGCCTTGCGTGCGTCATTGGTGTGCATGTGGAGGCAGTAGGCGCAGTGGTTCAGGTGCGAGGCACGGATCTGGATCAGTTCGACGAGCGCGGGGTCGAGCCCCTCACGGGCCGCCGCGTCGAAGCCGATGAGGGCCCGGAAGACCTTCGGGGCGGACTTCGCGAAGTCGAGGCGGGTGTTTTCGGCCACGACCGCTCCCGGGACGCCGGTGGCGCCGGTCCCTCCGGGCGCCGCGGCCGTCTCCGCGAGCCCGGCGGTGTGGGTGGCGGTGCCGGCGGTGGTCGTGTGCATCGTGTTCGTCGTCATGACCATGAATCTACGAGCCCGAAAGACCGGCTGTAGGGTTCATTTCCATGGTGGAATCATGGGTCAATTCGGCGGAGCGGATCGGCGCAGACCTGCACCTGGAGCTGTCCGGCTCGGGCGGCCGGCGGGCCGCGCTGATCCGCGCGCTGCGTGAGGCGGTACGCGGCGGGAGGCTCGCCCCGGGCAGCCGGCTGCCTCCGTACCGTTCGCTCGCCGCCGACCTGGGCATCGCGCGCAACACGGTCGCCGATGCCTACGCCGAGCTCGTCGCCGAGGGCTGGCTGACCGCCCGGCAGGGATCCGGCACGCGGGTCGCGGAGCGTGCCGCGCCGTCGGGCGCCGCCCCGGCACGAGTCCCCAAGAAATCACCGGCACGCGCGCGTGGACCCCGCCACGATCTGCAACAGGGCACGCCGGACGCCTCGTCCTTCCCGCGCGCGGCATGGCTCGCGTCGTATCGGCGAGCCGTCCAGCGGGCGCCCAACGAGGCCTTCGGGCCCGGCGATCCCGCGGGTCGCGTCGAGCTGCGCGAGGCTCTCGCAGGGTACCTGGCACGCGTGCGTGGCGTCCGTACGGAGCCCGGGCGGATCGTGATCTGCTCCGGCTTCGCGCATGCCCTGCGTCTGCTCTTTCCTCAGGTCCTGCGGGGTCCGCTGGCCGTCGAGGCGTACGGACTCGGCTTCCACCGGGATCTGCTGGCCGCCGCGTCGGTACGGACCGTGCCGCTGCCCCTGGACGAAGACGGGGCACAGGTGGGCGAGTTGGGCCGCGAGCGGGCCGTACTGCTCACTCCCGCGCACCAGTTCCCGACCGGTGGGCCGCTGCATCCGACGCGCCGCGCGGCAGTGATCGACTGGGCACGCGCGCGTGACGGGGTGATCCTGGAGGACGACTACGACGGGGAGTTCCGTTACGACCGCAAGCCCGTGGGCGCGGTCCAGGGGCTGGACCCGGAGCGGGTCGTCCACATCGGTTCGGTCAGCAAGAGCCTGTCGCCCGCGCTGCGGCTGGGCTGGATGGTCCTGCCCGAGCGGTACGTCGACCCGGTGCTCGCCGTGAAGGGTGAACGGGAGGCGTGGGCCGGCACGTTGGACCAGCTGACGCTCGCCGACTTCATCGTCTCCGGGGCGTACGACCGCCATGTGCGGCGGATGCGGCAGCGGTACCGGGCGCGGCGCGACCGGCTGGTCGCCGCGCTCGCCGAGCGGGCGCCGCACATCGAGGTGACGGGGATCGCGGCCGGGCTGCACGCGGTGCTGCGGCTGCCACCCGGGACGGAGCAGTCGGCGGTGAAGGCGGCGGTGTGGCAGGGCATCGCGCTCGACGGACTCGACGAGTTCCGGCATCCCGGGACGGACATGTCCGCGCCGGACGGGCTGGTGGTGGGGTACGCGACGCCCGCGGAGCATGCCTACGCGGCGGCGCTCGACGCGTTGTGCGGGGTGCTGCCGCCGGGCTGACCACCGGACCGCCCGGCGCCCGGGCCGGGCCGTGCGCTGGCCGGAACATGACCTCTGGTCGACCAGGAGCGGAACAACGGTGGGATCGTTGGGGACAGGAGGCGTGTCCCTGTCGCGGCCGGCCTGCACCGATGCGACCGTGGCCCGCCCCCATCCTTCGTTCCGCCGTCAGGCGCAGGGCCACCCCCGCGCGTCCCCCCTGTTGGCGGTCGGTCCTGGAGGGTGTTTCGATGACGACGCTCGACGAACGTCATGAGGACGGTGCGCGCGACGGGGAAGCCCTCCGCGACGGCACCGCGCCCGGACCGCGCGGCCACCGTGCCGTCCCGCTCGACCACCCCGCGGCGACACTGACCCGGTTCGCCGGATCCAAGGCCGCACACCTCGCGCGCGCGGCCCGCGCGGGGCTGCCGGTGCTTCCCGGCTTCGTCGTGCCCTACGAGACCCCGGCCGACCCCGAGGGCGCCACCGGTCCCCTGCCCCTCGGGAGCGCCTGGCAAGAGCTGTCCCACGACGGCACCCGCCCCCTCGTCGTACGGTCCTCGTCCCCGCAGGAGGACACCCAGGAGTCCTCTCTGGCGGGCCAGTTCGCCTCCGTGCTGGACGTGCGGGGCCTGGGTGGGTTCGGTGAGGCGATACGGACGGTCCTGGAGTCGGCGCACCGCCCCGACGGCAGCACCGCGCCGATGGCCGTGCTCGTCCAGCCGATGCTGGCGGCGCGCGTCGGGGGCGTGCTGTTCGGGGCGGACCCCGTCGAGGGCCGCACCGACCGGATGCTGGTGAGCGCGGTGCGCGGCGGGCCCGACTCGCTGGTCAGCGGTGAACAGCCGGGCACGAACTACTGGTTGAACCGACGAGGACGACTGCTGCGGACGGAACCGCCGGAAGGCACCGTGCCGCCGGAAGGTGCGGCACCGGTGGCAGGTCCGGTGCCGACGGCAGGTCCGGCGCCGACGGCAGGCGCGGTGCCGGTGCCGGCGGAAGCCGCGTCGCCGGTGGACAGTGCGGTGCCGGTGGAAGGCACGATGCCGCCGCCCGGTGCGGTCCGGTCCGACGGCGCGGCGTCGCCCCAGGGCCCGCCCCCGCCCGGGTCCGCGGTACCTCCGCACGGCCCGCTGACGCCCGAGAGCGCGGTACCACCGCAGGGGCCGCCGTCGCCCGACAGCCCGATGCCACCGCGCCACGCGACCCCGCCCGCCGCCCCCGTACCGTCCGACGGGCCGCTGCTCACATCCTCCGAACTGCGCCGACTGGCCCGGCTCGCCCGCCGTGCCCAGCGGGTCTTCGGCGGCCCCCAGGACATCGAGTTCGGGTTCGACGGGGACGGGCGGCTGTGGTTGTTCCAGAGCCGCCCGATCACCGCGATGGCGGCCCGGCCTCCGCGCAGGTCCCGGCTGCTCGGGCCCGGCCCGGTGGCAGAGACGCTGCCCGGACAGCTGGAGCCGCTGGAGGAGGACCTGTGGCTGGCCCCCATGGCCCGGGGGCTCGCCGCCGCGCTCGACATCGGGGGCAGCGCGCCACGACGGCAGTTGCGCACACTGCCGGTCGTCACGGCGGTCGGCGGACGAGCCGCCGCGGACCTGCGGCTGCTCGGGGCCGCGCCCCCGGTCCACCGGCGGCTGGCGTTCCTCAACCCGGCGCCGGGCGCCCGCAGGCTCGCCGCGGCCTGGCGGGTGGGCCGGCTGTCCGCGGCGCTGCCCGGTCTCGCGGTCGACCTCGTCGCGGACGTCGACCACCGCCTCGCCGAGACACCCTCCCCGTCCTCGCTCGCCTCCCCCGCCCTGGTCTCCGCCCTGCGCTGGGCCCGTACCGCACTGGTCTCGCTGCACGCGCAGGAGGCCCTGGCGAGTGCCCTGCTCCCGGACGGCGGGACCGCCACGGCGGCGGGCGCGGCGCTCACCGCTCTGGCGGACGCCCGCGCCGAGGGCGTCCCGGAGGACCGCATCGCGGTCGTCGAACCGGTGGTCCTGGCCCTCGTGGCGCCCAGCCTGCGCGCGGAACTGCGCCTGCCGGGAACCGCCGACGGGACGCGGCGCCACGACCGTACGGTCAAGTCGGCGGCGGGCGGGACGGGTTCGGCGCCCGGCACCCCTCTCTCCGGCGCACCCCTCTCCTCCGGCACCCCTCGCTCAGGCCCGCCCCTCCGCCACGACCGCTCCTCCCTCGCTTCCCGTTCCGCCCTCCCCTCGCTGCCGCCGCGTGAGTCCCTGCGGCTGCGGGTGCGCTGGGTGCAGGAGTTGCAGGTCCGGCTGGTGCGCGAGGGGGCACGCAGGCTGGCGGTGCGCGGCGGACTGGGCGACCCGGCGCGGGTCGGGCTGCTGCGGTGGGAGGAGTTCACCGCGGCGCTGGAGGGCGGACGACTGCCCGGCGACATGGAGGAACGGCTCCCGCGGGCCGTCTCCGCCCCGCTGCCCGACACGTTCCGGCTGACGGAGGGCGGTGTGGTCGTCGCCGAACGGCGGCGGACCGGCGACACGGACGGACGGGGCGTCGCCGGTGGGCGCGCGGCCGGTACCGCCTGGGACGGCACCGGGCCCCGCCCTCCGGACGCCGTGCTCGTGGTCCGCACCCTCGACCCGGCGCTCGCACCGCTCCTGCCCGGTCTCACGGGACTGGTCGCCCAGACCGGCAGCCCGCTGTCCCATCTCGCCGTGCTGGCAAGGGAGTTCGCACTGCCCACGGTCGTGGGGGCCTCCGACGCGGTACGCCGCTTCCCGCCCGGTTCGCGCCTCACGGTCGACGGCACGACCGGAGACGTGGGGATCACGCGCGACGGCGCCGTCGACGACGTGCGGGAGCTCCGGTGAGGCGCCTCGCGTACTTCTTCGGGGGTGCGGCCGCCGCCGGCGCGGGTGCGTACGTCGTCGTCTACCTGTACCGCTGGCAGTGGCAGCGGGCCATTCTCTGCGGGGTGCTGCTCCTCGTCGTCGAGGTGATGCTGCTCGGGATCGTCCTGCTCGGGCGGCTCTCGCGGATCGAGGAGCGGATGCGGGAGAGCGACCGGCGCCAGCAGGACGTCCTCGCCCGGCTCCGCCAGGACCGGGAGCCCGCGGGTGGTGAACGGTTCCGGTGGCTGGAGGACCCCACCAGCCGTTCCTACGTCTTCGTGCCCGTGCTCATGGTCACCGGCGTCCTGTTGTCCGGGCTCGCCTGGCTGGTCCAGCGGATCGCGTCGGCCACCGCACGTCCCTCGGCCGAGCGGCGGCTCGCCGGGCGGCTGGCCGTGCTGGCCGCGCCCGATCCGGCGGGCACGGCCGACCTGGACGATCTACCGCGCGTGGGCGCCCGGCGCGGGCGGCGCGGGACCGTACGGCTGGTCGCCGTCGGGGTCGTCGGTGCCGTCCTGCTCGCCGCCCTGGTCGGCGGGCTCGCCGAACTCACGCAGACCCGCGAGGAGCACGTGAACGAGCAGGAGGCGACCTCCGTGCTCGTCCGGGTCGACATGCGCGGACAGGGAATGACGCAGCAGCGACAGGCCCTCGCGGCGCACCAACTGTGGGAACGCTGCCGGGACTCGACGTCCGCACCGCTGAACCGGGCCACCCTCGGCAGCCTCGGCGACGGCCTGTACGCCGGTGTCGTACGCCCCGCGCTCACCGACCACGACCGCATGCGGCTGACCGGATGCCTGGAGGACACGAGCATCGACCGAGCCCACCTCACGGTCGTCGGCGTCGGTGACGCGGACGCGGACGACGACTGAGGACGACCAAGGGCCACGGCCGACCGAGGGCGACGAGCCAGGACCACGGCCGGCCGAGGACGAGGACCGCGTCCGCGCGGCTCGGCCCGTCCACGCGGCTCGGCCCGTCCACGCGGCTCGGCCCGTCCACGCGGCTCGGCCCGTCCGCGCGGCTCGGCCCGTGCGGGCGGCTGCCCGGCATGCCGGGAACAACACCCTTGCCACCGGCCCGGGTTACGATGCCAAGGCGCCCCTCGTCCCCGAGCATCCCGGGTCGCCCATGGCTGTCGCCTCCGCTCCTCCGCCCCGCATCACCGTGCCCACGGGCCGATCACCGCGATCGGCGCGATCCCGCAGATGGCTCCGCACCGGCCTGCGCACCCTCACGGGTCTCGCCCTCGGCTATCTCGCCCTGTGGGCCACCGGCGCGCTCGGCATCCTTGCGCTGTCGTACTGGGCCCGTGAGGGGACCCCGCCGCCGGAGGGCGCTTACGCGGTGCGGGGCATCCACCATTTCCAACCCGTCGACGCCCGACGTACGTTGTGGCGGGGCGGCGCGCCGTCGCCCGACGGGTACCGGGCGCTCGCGCGACGGGGGTTCAGCACCGTCGTGGACCTGCGCGCCGAGGATCTCACCGCGGCGCAGCTCGCCGGGCCCCACGAGGCCGGGCTCGATGTGGTGCGCCTCCCCGTCCGCGACGGGCAGACCCCGACGCCCCGCCAGGTGGAGCGATTCCTCCGGGTCGTCGGCGAGGCCCCGGGGCCGGTGTTCGTGCACTGCGGTGCGGGCGTGGGGCGCACGGGGGCCATGGTGGCCGCGTATCTCGTGCGGACCGGCCAGGAGTCGGCACCGGCGGCGGTCAGACGGAACCTTGCGGTGGGACCGCCGTCGGTGGAGCAGATCTACTACGGGCTCAGCCTGGGACGGGATCGCGCGGACCAGCCGCCGTTGCCGGTGATCGCCGTGAGCCGCCTGGTGGACGCCCCACGGCGTATGTGGTCCAGGCTGTGACGCCTCTCCGCGGGTCGTGGCGCGTCGCGCCACGACAGGCGTGCGATCGGCGGGCGTTCAGTCGGCCGACCGATGTCGGCCGGTGGATATCGGGTGTCGGTCAGTAGATATCGAGTGACGGATATCGAGTGACGGATATCGGGTGTCGGGTTCAGGAAAGCCACAAGGCCCTCTGCGGAATCGGGACACAGAGGACGCCCGGAAACGCCAAGCAATCACGGAATCAAGGCAGATCAAGAAAACGGAGAACGCGCAGACGACGGATCGCACCTGCCTCAGGACAGCAGGAAGTCGGCCTCCCCCGCCTTCGCGCCCTGGATGAACGCGGTGATCTCGCCGGGGGTGTAGATCAGCGCGGGGCCGTCCGGATCCGCCGACTGACGGACCGCGATGCGGCCGTCGGCGAGTTTCATGGCCTCCAGGCAATTACCGCCGTTCCCGCCGCTCCACGGCTTGTGCCAACCCTCGCTGCCCAGTTCACGGGCGGGCATTCCGTTGTAGATGCGCACGTTGCCTATTGCGGGCTTGATGCGTTCCATTCACAGCTCCTTGCGGAGATCACGGAGGATCTCCTTCGTGCGATGTGCCGTAGCGGCCTGAGCCGCCATGCGGTCCATGACCTCGAGATGGGTCGCCACCTCTGAGCGCGCGTCCAGGTAGACGGCGCCGGTCAGGTACTCGCTGTAGACCATGTCCGGGAGTTCCGGCATGGCGAAGCGGAACAGCACGAAGGGCCCGTACGTGCCGGGGTGCGGGCCCGAGGAGAACGGGATCACCTGCAACGTCACATGGGGCAGTTTCGTGGCCTGGAGCAGCTTGTCGATCTGGGCGCGCATCACCTCGGGGCCGCCGATGGGACGGCGCAGGGCCGTCTCGTCCATCACGGCCCAGATCCGGGGTGCGTCCTCACGAGTGAGCAGATCCTGGCGTTGCATGCGCAGCGCCACATGGCGCTCGATGTCCTCCGGCTGGGTCTGGCCGATGGCCCCCGCCTTCAGGACGCCGCGGGCGTAGTCCTCGGTCTGCAGCAGCCCGGGCACGAAGTGGGGTTCGTACGAGCGGACGAGGGCGGCGGCGCCCTCCAGGCTGACGTGCATGGAGAACCAGTCGGGCAGGATGTCGTGGAAACGCTGCCACCAGCCCGGCTTGTTGGCCTCCTCGGCGAGTTGGACGAAGGCCTCGGCCTCCTCGTCGCCGACCCCGTACGACTTCAGCAGGAGCTGGAGATACGGGATCTTGAGGGAGACCTCGGCCGTCTCCATGCGGCGGACCGTGGCGGGCGCGACGCGCAGGATGCGGGCCGCCTCCTCGCGCTTGAGACCCGCGCGTTCCCGCAGGTCCAGCAGGCGCCGGCCGAGGACGACCTGGCCCACCGTCGGCGCGGACCGCGGTTCGCTCACGCCCCACCTCCACTGTGTCCGGACAGGCCGGGCGGCGCCGTCCGGGGTCTCTTCGACTGGTCCCAACTGGCGCCGCTCGACGTGCTGTTGCGAGCAGTGTGCCACGCGCCTCCACCGAGTCACACGGCACTCTGCAATTTTCAGAGTGACACTTGCCAAGTGTTCACGTCGGGGCGATAGTGGCAAGCGTGACTCCGTCCGCGCCGTTAGGAACAGACGCCGCCGAAGACCGGTCCGGTCTCCGCGCCGCCGCAGGGCTCCGCCCCGGCGCGGCTGCCGAGCGCCGGTTCCGTTTCGAGCTGTCCGCACACCCGGGCTCCGTGGCTCAGGCAAGACGCCTGACCCGTGCCCGCCTGGCCCGCTGGGCGGTGTGCGAGGACACCTGCGACACGGCGGCTCTCGTCGTCTCCGAGCTGGTCACCAACGCGATCGTCCATGCCGCCGGTGAACGGGTCGTCTGCGAGCTGCACGACGGCGACGACCTGGTGCGGATAGCCGTGCGTGACGAGGGATGCGCTCCGGGCGAGCCGCACCCCTCCCCACAGCGGCCCGAGGAGGAGCACGGGAGGGGATTGCTCCTCGTCGCGGCCATGTCCAGGGCCTGGGGGGCCCAGGACACCGGCCCCGGCCTGCTGGTCTGGGCCGAGCTGGAGCGATCGGCCGGGTCCGAGCGCGCGGCGGGTCCCGAGCACGGGGCCGGGTTCGAGCACGCGGCGGGCTCCGAGCACGGGGCCGCGTCCGGGCGGACGGCACACTCCGAGCATTCGCCACAGTCCGAGCACGCGGCAGGTTCCGGCCGGTCGGCACGTTCCGAGCACGGGACGGCGTCCGAACGGTCGGCGGAGTACGACCGGCCGGCCGGAGGGGAGCACTCGGCGGGCATCGAGCGCACCGCGGCGCGGGAGCACTCGGGCACCGCCCGCGAGCGCGTGAGGGTGCCGTCCCAGCTCACGGCCGCGACGCCGCGGCCGTGCACGGCCGGCCGGCCCCGCGTGGACACCGAGGTCCGGTCGGACCTGGGCTGGAGCGCCAAGAAGCCCCCGGCCGACGGCCGGGGTTCCGGGGCCGAGGCGTCCTGGGGAACGGGGACCGCATGGGTGTGAGGGCATCGTCGGCGACGGGGCCCTCGGCACGGGTCCTGAGCCTGGACACGCTGGTGCGCGTGCGGCGCGCACAGCCGGGGTCCGGGCAGCCGAGGCGTCTCCTCGTACCGGAGGACATGACGATGCCGCTGGGCTGCGACGCCGTGTCGGTGCCGGCCCGGTTCGGCCCACTGCTGCTGCCCCGGCTGCCGCGGGTGGGCTGCGTCTACGCCGACGGGGCGCACTGGTGGTGGATCGTGCCCTCGGATTCCGACGTCGCGCTGGAGTGGCCCGCGCCCGCGCACTACGCCACGGGGGCGGTCGTCGTGGACGCGCCCGCCGAACCCGGCCTGATCCACCGGCCGGAGGGAACTGTTCCGTACACCCCGCCGATCCCCCTCTACCTGGCCGTGTGCCGGGTGACGGGGACGACACCCGTCTGGTCGCGTCCGATCAGCGCGTGAGGCCCCGCTCCGGACCAGGGCCGCGGGGCGCTCGCCGAGGGCTGCCGGCCACGGGCCGAGGACACGGGGCGCGCAGGTCAGGGGCCATCGGTCATCGGCGGCGGCCATGGAGCTCACGGAGTGACGACCCGGCATCCGGCCGAGGGCGCACCAGGTGACGACCCGGCGCCCGGCTGAGGGCGCACAGGGTGACGCCCCGGCGCCCGGCTGAGGGCGCGAGCGCCGCCCGGGCCCGTACGGCATGTCCGAAGTGCGCCGGTCGCCGCAAAACCCCGTTGCCGCCATGGGTGGAGCGCTGCGTTCCTGGGAATTGCACCGTTCGTGCGTTCTCGGGGGAGGCCATCGGTGGAGAAACCCGCACGGAAGAAGAACGGCGACGCCGACGAGCCGCCGCCGTCCGACTCGGAACATCTGCTCTTCGGCGGCCCGCTCCGGTACGACATGGGCTGGTCACAACACTCCGACGCGTTCCTGGAGTTGAACTTCCGCGCGATGGTGACGCGGCTGCCGTCACTGCTCGCGTCCAGTTTCCGGCTCGCCTGGAAGGCGGACCCGCGCGCCGCCCGGGTGGTGCTGGCCGCCGAACTGGCCCGCGGCGGAGCCCAGGCGGTCAGCCTGCTCGCGGTCAACAGCGTGCTGGGGCGGCTGATGGCGGGCGGCCCGGTCGAGGACCGGCTGCGCGGCGCGCTCCCGGCGCTGGTCACGGTCGCCGCGGTGATGCTGGTCGCCGCACTGCTGCGGGCCGCGTCGACGTACGCCACCGGGCGCCTGGAGCCGAAGGTGGAGCGGGTGGCGACCGAGCTCTACCTGGAGCGGGCCGCGGCGGTGGAACTGTCCGCGATCGAGGACGACGCCTTCCACAAACTGCTGGACACCGCGCAGTACGGAGCCCAGTCCGCGCGCCGCATGATCAGCATCGCGACCCGGGTCGTGAACGCGCTGATCTCGCTGTGCGCGGCCGCCGGTGTCCTGACGGTGCTGCACCCCGCGCTGCTGCCGCTGCTCGTCACGATGACGCTGCCGAGTGCCTGGAGCGCCCTGACGAACGCCCGGCGGCGCTACGAGTCGTTCCACACCTGGGTGCAGCACGCCCGCGCCGGGCACCTGATCAGCAGTCTGCTCACCGAGCCGGCCGCGGCTCCGGAGATCCGGGTGCACGGGGTCGGGCCGTTCCTGCTGCGGCACTTCCGCTCGATGTCGGAGACCGCCGAGGCCGAACAGGCGCGGCTGGCACGGCTTTCGGCCCGCACCGGGCTGATCGCCGCCGCCTGGACGGGACTTGCCACGGTGGCGACGTACGCGACGCTGGGCGGGCTGCTGGTCGCCGGGGCGATGGCGCTGTCCGTCGCCGGGACGGCCGTGATCTCGATCCGCACCGGTTCGGCGAGCCTCGACACCCTCGTCCTGGAGATCAACTCCCTGCACGAGGAAGCCCTGTTCGTCGGCGACCTGCACCGCCTGTACGTGGAGGCCGCCGAGCGCGCGATCCCGGTGGGCGGCGATCCGCTGCCCGAGCGCCCGCGGGAGATCCGCTTCGAGAACGTCACCTTCACTTATCCGGGCGCCTCGGCCCGGCCGGCGCTCGCGGACGTGACGCTCACCGTGCCGCTGGGCAAGATCGTGGCGCTGGTCGGCGAGAACGGCTCGGGCAAGACGACCCTGGTGAAGCTGCTCGCCGGGCTGTACGCACCCGAGAGCGGGCGCATCCTGTGGGACGACGTGGACGCGGCGACCGCGGACCGGCATCAACTCGCCGAGCGCATCGCGATGGTGGCGCAGGACTTCAAGCGGTGGCCCTTCACGGCCCGCGTCAACGTCGCGATCGGCCGTGCCTCGGCGCCGCTGACCAGGGAGCGCGTCACGGCGTCGGTCGCCGAGGCGGGAGCCGAGGAGGTCGTGGCCGATCTCCCGCGGGGGCTGGACACGCTTCTGGCCCGCGGTTTCAGCGGCGGTCACGAGTTGTCGGGCGGGCAGTGGCAGCGCCTGGGCATCGCCCGGGCCGCGTACCGGCGCGGCACCATCCTGATCGTGGACGAGCCGACGGCGGCCCTCGACGCCCGTGCCGAGCTGGAGGTCTTCGAGAAGATCCGGGCGCTGGCGGGCACCGGCCAGACCGTCATCCTCATCACGCACCGGCTGGCGTCGGTACGCCACGCCGATCTGGTCCATGTGCTCGACCAGGGCCGTCTCGTGGAGTCGGGGAGCCCGGACGAGCTCCTGGCGACGGGCGGCGTCTACGCGGAGTTGTACTCGCTCCAGGCGGAGCAGTTCGCGGCGCGGGTACCGACCGGGGAGGCCGGCTGACGCGAGGCGAGTACCGACCCGGAGACCGACTGACGCGGAGCGGGTACCGGCCCGGAGGCCCGTCGACCCGGCGCGCCGTCACGCCCTGTCACTCCACGGACTCGCCACCGCGCACGACGACCAGGAACGCGTCCGTGGCGAGGTCCATCACGACCTCCGCCGCCTGGCCCTCCTGGCGGCGCGCCTGCGCGAACTCCTCAGCGGGCCACGAACCGCGCGGCCCACCGGCGGGAAAGCGCTCCAGCACCGTTCGCCCGTTCACCCTGCACCTCCATGTCGCGCTGTACTCGAAGAGTTAAACGCCCGGCATGGGGTCGGCGGCTCGGGAAGTGACGGTACTGAGACATTGCCGACACTCGACTGTGGGTGCGGCGTGACGGATCTGACGATTCCGGTCACTCCTGGTCACCGGTGGTGCCGATGCGAACCTGCTCGGTCAGTCGTCGGTCAGTCGTCGTACTCGTCGTGGTAGCGGATGCCTGCGCTGCCCGCGGGCGCCCCCAGAGAGGACGCCCGCCCCTTGGGCTCCTCCCACTCCTCCTGCCGGCCGAGGGCCGTGAGGTCGAGAAGGCTGGTCGTGGAGCCCAGCCCGTCGAGCCCGCGTTCGTAGGTGGAGTACGTGTGGAAGACACGGTCGCGGTCGCGCAGGAAGCAGCTCGCCCCCGGGCGCTCGTAGGGTTCGCCGCCGCCGTCGCCCTCGTCGCCCGTGAAGGACACCTGGAAGTCGTGGTTGAAGTCGCTGTCGTACGACGAGTACCAGGGCACCGTCCAGCCCATGCGGGCCTTGAAGGGCAGGATCCTGGTGTACGGCGCCCTGGACACGGCGGCGAACTCGGTGCCGCGGGCCCGCAGATGGGCGAGATGCCCGATCTGGTCGAGGAAGGCCGAGCAACTGCGGCAGCCCGCGTCCCACTCGGGCGCGAACATGAAGTGGTAGACCACCAGTTGCTGCCGTCCGCGGAAGAGGTCGAGCAGCGTCGCCTTCCCGTCGCCGCCCTCGAACACGTACTCCTTGTCGATCTCGACCATCGGCAGTCCGCGCCGCTCGGCGTTGAGCGCGTCACGCGCGCGTGTGGCGGCCTTCTCCTGGACCAGCAGTTTCTCGCGCGCGGCGCGCCACTCCTCGCGCGAGACGATCCGCGGAAGCGTCATGTGCTCCTCCTACGCAACAGTGCCTTGTCTGTGGTGACCGGCGGGAGAAGCAGAACTCATCGGCGTATCGGGGAGATTTTTCGTCGGTGCGTCGCCACGAGCGTGAGCGGCCCTCGGGCGCACCGGGCGGATCAGGTGTCGTACTCCTGGATCCGCCTGCCGTGGCTCCGGTCGAGGAGCGCGGGCAGCCGTTGCCCCAACTCCGCGACCGTGGCGGGCAGATCGATCGTGAGCAGGCGCCGGTCCCGCATCAGGACCCGCCCGTCGACGACGGTCGTGCGCACGTCGGCGGAGCGGGCGCTGTGCACGAGCGTGGCCGCCAGGTCGTGGACCGGTTGGGTGTGCGGTCCGGTGAGGTCGACGAGGACGATGTCGGCCCGGCGTCCCGGGGCCAGGCTGCCGATCCGCTCCCCCAGTCCGACGGCCCGTGCGCTCTGCAGCGTCGCGTGGTGCAGGGCCTGCCGGGACGTCAGCCAACGGGGGTCGCCCTCGGCCGACTTCTGCACGAGCGAGGTGAGCGCCATCGACTCCCACACGTCGAGGGAGTTGTTGGAGGCGGCGCCGTCGGTGGCCAGGCCGACCGGGACGCCGATCTCGCGCAGCGCCCGCACGGGCGTGGGGCCCCAGGCGAATTTGAGGTAGCCGCGCGGGGCGGTGGCGACGGCGATCCGCCCGGGCGCGTCGCGCAGCACGGGAAGGTCGCGCTCGACGATGCCCGTGCCGTGTGCGATGAGCACGTCGTGGTGGAGGAGCCCGGTGCGCTCCAGCACCTCGATGGGTGTCACACCGTGGCGGGCCAGGCTGGTCTCGGTCTGCGCGCGGTTCTCGGAGGCGTGCAGGTGCACCGGAAGCCCGTGGGCGCGGGCGAGTTCGGCGGTGGCGGCGAGGTCGGCGTCGTCCACCGTGTAGGCGGCGTGCGGTGCCAGGGCGGTGGTGATGCGGCCGTCGGCGGCGCCGCGGTGGCGCAGCGCGAACTCCAGTGACCTCTCCCGCCCTTCGGGTCCCTGCGAGGAGAAGAAGGCCTCGCCGAGGTGTGCGCGCAGGCCGCTCTCCGCCACCACCGCGGCGACGGCATCCATGGAGAAGTAGTGGTCGGCGAAACAGGTGACCCCGCCGAGGATCATCTCGGCGCACGCCAGCCGCGCGCCCAACTCCACGTCCTTCGCAGTGAGGTTGGACTCGATGGACCAGATGTGGTCGTTGAACCACTCCTCGGCCGGCAGGTCCTCCGCGACTCCGCGCAGGGCGACCATCGGCGCGTGGGTGTGGCAGTTGATCAGGCCGGGCATCGCCACCTGGCCGCGGCCGTCGATGTGTTCGACGGCGTCCGGGCGGGGCAGACCGCCGCCGGTGACCGTCTCGATGACGCCTCCGCGTACGACGATCGAGGCGTCCTCGACGAATCCGGCCTCCTCCCGGTCGTCGTGCACCAGCGCGGTGCATCCGGTGATGACGAGATCGGCGGGCGTGGTTGTTCCACCGGACCGGGTCATTACGTCACCGTACGACGGCGTCGTGCCGTCGGGGGACGTGAACCGCGCATCCCGTACGAGCTCTGTCGCGACGGCGGACGGGCGAGCACTCTGGCGTCACCACCGTCGCCCTCGGTGCGTGTCACCACGGTCGCCCTCGGCGCGCGTCATCGCCGTGGTGCTCGATGCGTCCGTCGCCCCGGTGTGCGTCACCACCGTCGTCACCGGTGCGCTTCAGCCCGTCTCCGCGCGCCTCGGCGCGCCTTTCGGAAGGAGCCCGCATGCTCCTCGGCACGTGGAACCTGGAGAACCTGTACCGGCCCGGGGGCCCCTTCGGGCCGCCCGACAAGGCCGCGTACGAGGCGAAGCTCGCCGCCCTGGCCGGCGTCGTCGACGGACTCGACCCCGAGCTGCTCGGTGTGCAGGAGGTCGGAGACCCGGACGCGCTCGCGGACCTGGCCGACGTGCTCGACGGCGACTGGCAGGTCACCGTCTCCGAGCACCCCGACGACCGGGGCATCAGGGTGGGCTTCCTCAGCCGCGCGGCCCCGCGGGTCGTCGCCGACACCGTCGCCTTCCCCGCGAAGCTGCGTCCCGTGCAGGCCGACGACAGCGGTGGCACGGCCGCGCACGCGGGCCGCGGCTTCCTCGCCGTGGAGGTGTCCACGGGTGCGCTGACCCTCACGGCGGCCGTCTGCCATCTGAAGTCCAAGCTGCTCTCGTACCCCGGGGGACGGTTCCAGCCGCGCGACGAGGGCGAGCGGGCCCGTTACGGCGCCTACGCCCTGTACCGGCGCGCCGCCGAGGCCACGGCGCTGCGCGCGCTGGCCGACGAGCTCCTGGCCGGAGAGGGCCGCACCCGGGACGTGGCGGTGCTCGGCGACCTCAACGACGAGGTGCAGGCGGCTACCACGCAGATCCTCCTCGGCCCGCCCGGTTCCGAGATCGGCACCTCGGGGTACGACCGCCCCGACGCGGGAGACGGGATGCGCCTGTGGGACGTCGCTCCGCTCATCCCCGCCGACCGGCGCTACTCCCGTGTCAGTTCCGGTCGCCGTGAACTGATCGACCACATCCTGGTCAGCCACCACCTGGTCCACCGGGTCACCGCGGCGGGCACGGGCCTGCCGGACGAGCAGCGGCTCCGGCTGCCGTCGGTGGCCGCGGACCCGGTCGAGCGGCGCGGTGCTCCGGGCTCGGACCATGCGCCGGTGTGGGTGCGGGTGCGGACGTAGCGGCGACGGTGGCCCTGCCGACGTCGGGGTCGTGCGGCGGGCCGCCGAGGACGGACGGTCGCACCGCACTGCGGGCTACACCGCGATCGGTACCTCGGGTACGGCCCCCGGCGCCCCGTGCGGGTCCAGGCCGGCCCGCTCCCGGCGTTCGGCAAGCTCGTCGAGGAGTTCGGCGATCCGGCCGGTGTGCCGGGGGGTGAGCCGCCCGGTGTCGTCGAGGTGCACGGCGCACGCCGTGGTCGTGTCGACGAGCCGCTCCAGCGTGGCCGCCACCTGGTCGGTCCCCTCGGCATGCCGGGCCAGGGCGGGGAGTTCGGCGGCGGCGAGGTCGATCGCGGTGCGGGCCTCGGCCAGCGTGCGATACGCCTCCCGCCGCAGGACCCAGCGCCCGGCCCGGACGTCGGCCGCACCACCGCCCGGGCCGCTCTTGTCCGCCCCTGCCTCTCCCCCGTCCCCGTGCCGGCGTTCGCCGGGTGCTCCGTGCTCGCCGCGGCCCTCGCCCCGCCGTCCCCCGTCCGCGTCGTGTCGTCCCGAGTACTCGGCCCGGCCCTCGTCGAGGACGTGTGCGAGATAGGCCCCGGCGGCCCGTTCGGCGCGCCGGAGCCGTGCCCGCACGGTCCCTCCGCGCTGCCCGGGCATCGGCAGATGGCCCACGAGGAGCACGATCGCGCAGGCGAGCAGGGTCTCGCCGAGGCGGCTCCAGGAGGCCTGCGGCTCCCCTCCCAGCATCACCAGGGCGAGGACGAGGACGGTGACGACGGCGGTCTGCGCGGCGAAGTGCCGGGTGGCGACGGGGAGGAAGGCGCCACTGACCGCGACCAGGGCGACGAGGCCCTCGGGCCGTGGCAGGAGGGCCGCGAGCCCGGCGAAGGCGACGGCGCCGAGCACCGTTCCGGCCGCGCGGCACAGCACGCGCGAGGCCAGCGGCCCGAGGTCGGGCTTGACGAGGAAGACGGCGGTCGCGGGCAGCCAGTACCAGTGCGCGTGGTGGCCGTACCAGTGGGCCTGGTTCAGGGCCTGCGCGACGGCCGCGCCGGCGCCGAAGCAGAGCGCGACGCGGATCCCGTATTCGCGTCCGGCGGGGCCGAGAACGGTGCGGACGGTGGAGGCGAGTGTGCGCGTCCGGGTGTGCAGGTCGCCGCCCTCCGCCCGGTCGAAGGCCTCGGCGGCGTGCAGAAGGGCGTTGTCGAGGGCGCGCAGGGCGGGCGCGGTGCGGGTGGGGGCGGGCAGCGGGCCGGTGGGGGTGTTGCCCCGTACGGCGTCGGCGAGGCGCCGGGGCCCCGCGGAGGCGCGGGCGGATCCGGCGTCCCCGGACCAGGCGAGCGCGGTCGCGGCCTCGGCGAGCGGCAGCGCGGCGGCGTACTGCGCGTGCAGCCGCCGCTCGGCCGCGGAACTGGCGTACCGGCGCAGCCGCGGTCCGGCGAGTGCGTCCTGCGCGTGGTCGAGCGCGGCGGTGAGGGCGACGCGGCGACGGGTCGCCTCCGGCCCGCCGGCGGCGTCGAGCAGAGCGGCGATCGCGTCGTAGACGGCGCCGACGGCCGCGCGCTCCCCGTCGAACCGGTAGTCGCCCGCGGTGGCGCCGGGGGTCGGCAGCGCGAGCCGCAGCAGGAGAAGCCATCCGGCGCCGCCGAGGAAGAAGAGGGCGCGCTGCCATCCCGGTTCGGGCAGCGGCATCCCGGCTCCGATCGCGGAGGCGACGAGCAGCTGGGTCCCGGCACCGGAGGCGACGGGCCCGACCGCGCTGACGGCTCCGGCGACGAGCCCGAGCCCGGTGAGGAGGACGGTGAGCGCGACCGCTCCCACGTGCTGTCCGGCGTACGACCCGACGAGCAGGCCGGCGGCTCCGGCCAGGGCGGGCACCCCGAGCCTCCTGACGGCGGCGCGCCTGCTGCCCGGCCGGTCGTTGATGCCGGCGAGCATGGCGCCGAGGGCGGCGACGACTCCCGCGGAGACGTGCTGGGCCGGCACGGCCACGAGGAGCAGGGGCCCGGCGGCCAGTGCGCCGCGCACGACGGCGCTCCAGGGCACGGGCCCGCGCTGTGTGCGCAGGGCATGGGCGAGCCAGGGCGGTACGGCGACGCTGGGGAGTGACACGGGGCGCACGGAGCTCCTGTCGGACGAGGGCGGGCGGGGTGCCTTCGGGCGACGTCGGCCGGGCTGCTGTGACGTCTACGGTAGATCGCGTTGCTGGAGGAAACGGAACGGGCACGTTTCCGCGATGTGACACTTCACGAGGAAGCCGCGTTCTTTATGAACGCAATCGAGAGGTGCGTAATCGAGGGCGGTCGGCCAGGACGATTCGTGATCGTCACTGAACGCGGAGCGGGCCCGAGGGCGTAGCCGGCCCCCGGACCCTGTGATGCCACCCATTTCACACGCCGGCACGCTTGAGAACCCAGGTCAGTCGTTATGTCGCCGCGTCCTGCCTTTGGACCACCACGCATCGAGCTGCGCGGACTGGACTTGAACCAGCATTTCGGCGTACCAGTGCCTGGGCCCGGTCGATCCGGCGATCGGCGGCGAATACTGAGTCTGGAGCAAGAGTCTGAGATTGATCGCGGTCTGCCTCTGCCGGTTGGGCTACCGCGGCACGGGATGAATGCCGCGGGGAGGGGTCGAACCTCCACTGGAACCGCTCAGTCACGACAAGCTTCAGCTTCAGCTTGCGCTCCTCGCGCACCCCGGCCCTATTGCGTGGTGGCCGGGGAGTCTTCGAGGCTACCCGAACAGGTAGCCGAACACGGCGTCACCGACTCTCTGGTCGACGACGTCGACGCCATTCGCCTCTTCCCGCGCGAACTTCACGGCCTGCTGCAACTTCTCGACACGATCGAGGAGTTCGTTCACGCGGCGGGCGGGCAGAGCCCCCGAGAACTTCACAGTCGTCCAATACCCGACCGGAATGTCCTCGTAGTACACCTCGACCTGAGCCGGATGCTTCTCGGTGGCCTCGGCCTTCACGTGATTGCGAGGCACCTTCTTCGTACGGAGCGTCCGCACGGGCTCGGTCTTCCAGGCATCGGTGGACGGGTCCTGCACCCAGGACTCGGAGGCGTCGAGAACGGGCAACTTCCTCACGAACGTGTGGAGATCGGTGAGCTGCTTCTCGAGGAACAGCAGATACGACACCGGCACCTCGGCGACCAATACCCGCCCGTCCACCTTCACGTCCGCGCGAGCGGTGCAGTTGGCCCAGTCCTTGGTGGCGGTCACATCGAACAGCCGCGTCAGGGTCGCCGCGGTCTCCCGCAGCACGTCCTCGGCCTTGACCTGAACCCGCGTGGACTCGGGCGGCAGCTGCTCACCCTCCTCGTCCTTCGGCTGATAGGTCCGCGATATTCCGGCCAGGAGAGCCGGCTTCTGGAGCCCGTGATGAGCAGCCGTCAGGTCCTGGTGGGACTTGGACTTGACGCCCTTCTCGACTGCGATGATCTGGTTGAGTTTCGCCACGCTCGGAACGGTAACAGCGGCAACCGGTCCTTTTCGAAGCATTATTCGAGGGCATCGCGGACGGCGCGGAAATGCCTTTCGCCGAGCGGACGAGGACGGGCGCGAGGACGAGGACAACGGAACGGCCGCACACGCGTGTTCGGCGACCTGTCCCTGCCGGCGGGTCAGCACTCCCAGAGATTCCGGTGGCGGTGGCGGGTCGGTGGATGGTCCAGGTCCTGCGCCGTGCCGAGGAGTTCGCCCGGCGGTGCGGCGTGCAGGAGCTTGCGGGCGGCCGTGCGGAAGGCGCGCAGTTCGGCGCGGGCCGTGGATTCGCGGGCGGTGTGGAAGGTCTCGTCGAGGGCGCGGGGGTAGGTGTAGGCGGCGAAGGAACGGACCAGCCGGTACGGGACGGCTCGACGGCCCTCGCGCCGGGCCCTGGCCGACTCCGCGCCGCTGAGGCGGAGTTCGGTCAGGTGGTGCGCGGTGAGCGGGCCCGGCAGCCCGGCGGTCCAGTACGGGGGCGTGGCGCGGCGTCCGGCGGGGACGTGGTGAACGGTGCGGGACATCAGGGACTTCCACCGGGGCCGCCGCACCCTCCGGCGTGACCCGACCGGAAGTCTCCGCCGGGGAACCGCCCGAGGAGGGAGCGGGAGGTGCGCATCGGGTCAGCATGTGGGTGGCACGGCCGGGGTGTCGAGCGAAATTCGGATGCGGGACCCGGCCGTCCCGCCGCATCATCGGCGGGTCGCCCGCCGACGACGGACCGGGCCGAGCGGGCCCGGCGTCGACGACCCCTTCAGGAGCTCCCGTGGTCCAGCGCGTCACCGTCCCCACCCTCTTCACGCCGCCCGTCTATGCGCACGCGTCCGTCGTCGAGGCGGGGACGAAGCTGGCGTTCCTCGCCGGGTCCGTGCCCCTCGACGCCGACGGGAAGATCGTCGGCGAGGGCGATCCCGTGCGGCAGGCCCGACAGGTGCTGGCCAATCTGGACGAGCAACTCCGCGCGGTCGGCAGCGACATGGCGCACGTGGTGTCGACCGACGTGTACGTCGTGAGCAGCGAGCCGGCGGTGCTGTCCACCGTGTGGGACGTCGTCGAGGCGTCCGGGCTGAGCATCGGCCCGCACTCCTCGACGCTGCTCGGGGTGGCCTGCCTCGGGTACACGGGACAGCTGGTGGAGATCACCGCGACCGCCGTCGTGCCCTAGGCGGGCCCTGAATGGCCCTTCCCGCCCGCCCGGCGACGCCGAGAACGGCCGGACGGGCCCTGACCGGGTTCGGGGCCGGGCACCGCTCCGGACCGGCATCGGCTCCCGCGCCGCGGGGCTGCGGGGACGGCGCAGGAACGACGCGCCGCTCCGGACCGCCGTCGGCTCCCGCGCCGCGGGGCTACGGGGACGACGCGGGGACGGCGTCACATCGGGGCCGGCGCGGCGTCGGGGCCAGGGTCGGGGCCGGTGCGTCCCCACACCCGCCGCTTCGGCAGCGGCCGTGCGAATCCCCCCGCCCGGCTCGTCCGCAGTCCGAGCTGCACGAGGGACTCGGCCAGTTTGACGGCCGCGGCGACCCCGTCGACCACCGGCAGCCCCAGCTTCTCCCCCACCGCCCGCTGGAGTCCCGTCATGCCGGCGCAGCCGAGGACCAGTACTTCGGCCCCCGCCTCACGGGCCCGTTCGGCGGCGGTGACGAAGGCCTCCTCGGTGCGCCGGTCGTCGCCGAGGTCGAGGACGCCGAGGCCGGTGCCGACGACGGCGGCGCAGTTCTGGGCGACACCGGCCGTGTGCAGGCTGTCCTCGATCTGCCCGCGCGAGCGTTCCAGGGTGGTGACGACGCCGTACCGGCGGCCGAGCAGACAGGCGAGGTGGGCGGCCGCCTCGGTGATGTCGACGACCGGCACGTCCACCAGCTCCCGTGCGCCCTCGCGCCCGTGTTCCCCGAAGCCGGCCATGACCACGGCGTCGTACGGGCCCTCGTACGTGCGCAGGGTGTCGAGGACGGCCGCCGCCGAGAGGTAGCTGTCGAGCCAGCCCTCCGCGGATTCGGGCCCCCAGGCGGGGGTCAGCCCGGTCACGGTGGTGCCCGGGCCGGCGGCGGCCCGAGCACCTCGTACGATCTCCGCGGTCATCTCCTGCGTCGTGTTGCAGTTGGTGACGAGGATGCGCACGTTCAGCCCTCCACGGGTGCGGGCTCGGGCTCCGCGGCGGCACGCTCCGCGCGGCACAGCACCGCGTACAGTCCGGCCGCCAGTGCCGTGCCGATGAACCAGGAGTACGGGGCGACCTCGCTGAACGCCTTCACCAGGGCGAGGACCGCGGCGACCGCGGCCGAGGGCAGGAACGCCCACAGGGCCTTGGGGTTGACGCCCTTGCGGTAGTAGTAGCGCGAGCCCGGCCGGGCGTCGAAGAGCTGGTCGATGTCGACGTGGCCGCGCTTGACCCAGTAGTAGTCGAGCATGATCACGCCGAACAGGGGGCCGAGGAAGGCGCCGAGGCCGCCGAGGAAGTAGTTGACGACGGTGGGGTTGGAGAAGAGGTTCCAGGGGGTCACGACGAGCGCGGCGACCGTGCTGATCATGCCGCCGACCCTGAAGGTGATCTTCTGGGGCCAGACGTTGGCGAGGTCGTAGGCGGGTGAGACGAAGTTGGCGACGATGTTGACGCCCATGGTGGCGATGGCGAAGGTCAGGGCGCCGAGGACCAGGACCCAGGTGTTGCCCACCTTGGCGACGAGCAGCGCGGGGTCGGTGATGGCCTCGCCGAACGCCTCGATGGAGCCGGCCGTCACGACGACGGACACGATGACGAAGGCCGTGGAGTTGATCGGCAGGCCCCAGAAGTTGCCGCGCTTGACGGTCCGGTAGCTGGGGGCGAACCGTGAGAAGTCGCAGAAGTTGAGCATCAGCGTGCCGTAGGTGGCGAGGATGAGTCCGACCGCGCCGAACCACTGGCGCCACTGCTCGCCCGCGGAGACCGGGTGTGGGGTGGAGGAGAGCGGGATGCTCCAGCCGGCCTTGGCGAGGACCCAGATGGCCAGGGCGATCATCACGAGCCAGATCGCGGGGCCGCAGAAGTCCTGGAACTTGCGGACGGATTCCATGCCCTGACTGATGATCAGTGCCTGGAGGACCCACAGGGCGAGGAAGGACGTCCAGCCGAGCGCGTCCAGGCCGACGAAGGAGTGGTGGGTCCAGGACTCCAGGCCCGGCCAGGCGGCGAGCAGCATGACGTTCACGGCGACGGAGGCCAGATAGGTCTGGATTCCGTACCACATGATGGCGATGACCGCCCTGATCAGTGCGGGGATGTTGGCGCCCCAGACCCCGAAGCTGATGCGGCTGACGACGGGGAACGGAACGCCGGTGCGCTGTCCGACGCGCCCCATCAGGTTCATGCCGGCATAGATGAGCACGAAGCCGACGAGCAGGGACGTGAAGATCTGCCAGACGTTCATGCCGAGGACCAACAGGCCCGCCGCGAACGTGTAGTTGCCGAGGTTGTGGACGTCGGACATCCACATGGCGAAGAGGTCGAAGACCTTCCAGTTGCGCTTGCCGGCGGGTGCGAGGTCTTCGTTGGTGAGGCGGGGGTCGGGGACGAACGCTGCTGTGCCGGTGGCTTCGGCGCGGTCGGCGAGGGACACGGGGCCTCCAGGGACGACGTGAGCGAGGGACGGCGGAGGACGACTTGCCGGATGCGTTTGGTATACCAAACTGCTCTCATGGTCCTCCCGTCAAGCGTCGTGACCGATGTCGTTGCCGTTACGCCTCCGTAAAAGCCCCCTCGCTTCGGCGAAGATGGCCCCATGACGAAGATCGAACCCCTCGGCGCGGTGCGCGAGCGCGTCCTCGCGACCCTGCGGCAGGACATCATCGCGGGCCGGATGCGCCCGGGTGACCGGCTCGTGGAGCGTGAGCTGGCCGAGCGGTTCGGGGTCTCCCGGGTCCCGGTCCGGGAGGCGATCCGGGCCCTGGTCGCGGAGGGTTTCGTCCTCTTCGAGTCGGCACGCCGCACCGTCGTGCGGCGGCTGACCCCCACCGACGTCAAGGAACTCTTCGAACTGCGCGAGGCGTTGGAGGTGTACGCGGCGGGACTGGCCGCGTCACGGGCCACCCCTCAGGCGCTGGCGGAGCTGCGGCAACTGCTCGGCCAGGCGGCCTCGGCGACCCGCGCCGGGGACGCCGAGGCGATCACCGACATCAACACCCGCTTCCACGACCGCATCCTCGCCATGGCGGGCAACAGCCTGCTGATCTCCGTCATGGAGCCGGTCGACGGCCGTCTGCGCTGGCTCACCCGGCAGAACGAGGAGTGGCCGCAACTGCTCACCGAACACGGCGAGTTGTACGAGGCCATCGCCTCCGGAGACCCCGACCGGGCCCGCGCCCACACGCTCAGCCACGTGCGCGCCAACTACCGCTCCACGGTCCGGCACCTGTTCGGCGAGACCGAGGCCCCCGAACCCGGCACGCCGGGCACGTGACTCCGCCCGCGAGTCCCCTGACGTCGTGCGGGTCCGCTACCCCCGCGCGTACCTGTCGGTGGCCGCGACCAGCGCCTCCGCCATGCCCGGAGCGCCGGCACCGTGCCCGGCGTCGTCCACGACGACCAGCTCGCTGTCCGGCCAGGCCCGGTGCAGCCGCCAGACGATGCCCAGCAGGTTACCGAAGTCCAGACTGCCCTGCACCAGCGTGCCCGGGATGCCCTTGAGCAGGGGCGCGTCCCGCAGCACCACGCCCTCGGCGTTCCCTTCGCCCAGGAAGTGGTCGTTGCCCCAGTAGTGGGTGACGGTCCGGGCGAAGCCCATGCGGAAGGCCGCGTCCTCGTAGCGTTCCACCGAGCGGGGCGGCGCCGGGACGGTCGCCGTCTCCCAGTCGGTCCACGCGCGCGCCGCGCGTTCCCGCACCCGCGGGTCGGGCGACTCGATCAGCCGGTTGTAGGCGGCGGCGAGGTTCCCGTCGCGGTCGTGCGCCGGCAGCTCGCCGAGGAACCGCTCGAACGCCTCCGGGAAGATCTTCCCCAGCCCCCTGGTCAGCAGCGCCACCTCGGGGTCCGATCCGGTGGCCACTCCCGTCAGCACCAGTTCGGACACCGCGTGCGGATGGGTCTGCGCGTACCGCAGCCCGAGCACCGACCCCCACGACACGCCCCACACCAGCCACCGCTCGATGTCGAGCCACCGCCGCAGCAGCTCCAGGTCCCGGATCAGACGGTCCGTCGTGTTGACACCCATGTCCGTGTCGTGGGCGCTCGCGTGCGGGGTCGACCGTCCGGAGCCGCGCTGGTCGAGAAGCACGATCCGGTACGCGGCCGGGTCGCAGTAGCGCCGGTAGTGCGGGGTACAGCCGGAGCCGGGCCCGCCGTGCAGCATCACCGCCGGCTTGCCGCGCGGATTGCCGCAGACCTCCCAGTACACCTGGTTGCCGTCCCCGACATCGAGCATGCCGCCGTCGTGAGGTTCGATCTCCGGATACAGGCCCATCCGCGCACCGTAACGCCCGTACCGCGGCGCCGTCGCGGCGATTCACGCCAACCCGGCCGCCTCCTTCGCCGTCCGCAGGACGTCCCGCAGCATCTCGGGGGTGAGCTTGCCGGTGAAGGTGTTGCGCTGGCTGACGTGGAAGCAGCCGAACAGCTCCAGCCCGTCGAGCGACACCCGCGCCCCGTGCGCGAAGGCCGGCCGCGGCTTCGGCACCGCCCACCCAGCCTCGGCGAAGGCCGGCAGCGCGGCCTGCCAGCCGAAGGCGCCCAGGATCACCACCGCGCGGAGCGAGGGCCGCAGCAGCTCCAGTTCCGTCACCAGCCAGGGCCGACATGTGTCCCGTTCCGCCGGTGTCGGCTTGTTGTCGGGCGGCGCGCAGTGGACCGGCGCGGTGATGCGGACGCCCCGCAGTTCCAGGCCGTCGGTGGCGGACACCGACGTCGGCTGCGAGGCCAGGCCCACGTCGTACAGGGCCTGGTACAGCACGTCCCCGGAGCGGTCGCCGGTGAACATGCGGCCGGTGCGGTTGCCGCCGTGCGCGGCCGGGGCGAGGCCGACGATCAGCAGCCGGGCGTCCGCCGGGCCGAAACCGGGCACCGGCCGTCCCCAGTACGTCTCGTCGGCGAAGGCGGCGCGCTTGGTGCGGGCCACCTCCTCGCGCCAGGCGACCAGGCGCGGGCACGCCCGGCAGCCGGAGATCCGCGCGTCCAGTTGGGCCAGGCCACCGGTGTCCATGCCTCCACCGTACGACCAGGTCATCACCCCGCCCGTGGCCACGAACCCGCGGATCGGCAGGAGGAGAGCGAGGGTCGCCCCCTGCCGCGCTGTCTCGCCGAGGTCCCCCGGCCCACCGTGCCGCGGATGACTCGATCGACAGCCGCCGGACTCGCCCTGCCCGCCGCATCCGAGGTGATCCGTGCGACGGAAAAACCCGGAGGTGTCCGGGCCCAGGAGGACTAAAGTCGACGACATGGCTTCTCAGGGTGCTGACGGGGAGAAGAAGGACACGGGCGCGGGCGCCGCGCCCGGCTCCGGCGACGCGGCGGCCTCCGCCAGGGCCGCGGGTCCGGCGAGCGGCGAGAGCGTGCGCGTCGACAGCTGGATCTGGTCCGTGCGGCTCGTCAAGACCCGCTCACTGGGCGCCACCGCCTGCCGCGGCGGACATGTCCGGGTGAACGGCGAACGCGTCAAGCCCGCCTACTCCGTGCGCGTCGGCGACGAGGTGCGCCTGCGGCACGAAGGCCGGGAGCGGGTGGTCGTCGTCAAGCGCCTCATCCGCAAGCGGGTCGGTGCGCCCGTCGCCGTCGAGTGCTACGTCGACAACAGCCCGCCGCCCCCGCCGCGCGAGGCCGTCGCCCCGGCGGGCATCCGTGACCGCGGCACGGGCCGCCCGACCAAGCGGGACCGCCGCGACATGGAACGGCTGCGGGGGCTCGCCGCCGGCACGTCCGGTTTCGCCGACGCGGCCCGTGCGGCCGGCGCTCCAGGCACCGGCCCCGCCCCGACGGCCCGCCCGGGCAGGTCCCACCCGTCGGGCACGTCCCGGTCCTCGGGCTCCTCGCGATCCTCCGGCGCGCGCGGTCGGCAGGACGGCTTCGACGACGCGGACTCCTGAGCCGTCCGGTCCGCTCGGCGCACCCGACCGAGCCGTCTCGCGACGGGGCATCCGGCCCCACCGCGGCTGACGCACCCCGTGACGACGTACGGCGGCGAGGGCACCCCCTGTTGCCGGGGTGCCCTCGCCGGCGTACGGCCGTCATGCCCGTCGGCGCACCAGTCGCAGCAGCTCCGTGGTGTGGCTCCGCCTGGCCCAGGCGATCAGGGCGAGCGGCAGGACGAGGATGAGCGGGGTCGCCGCATAGGGGCCGTGGATGGCGGTGATGTTGGCGATGAACGCGCCCACCATCAGCGCGCTGAGCGCCATCGCCGCCACGGAATCGAGCAGCGGGATCAACAGGGCGATGCCTCCGGCGAGTTCGAGTGCGCCGATGATGTACATGCCCGTGTGGCCCCAGCCCAGCTTGTCGAAGGTCTCGGCGGCCGACGGGTGCGCGATCAGCTTGGGCAGGGCACTCGCGATGGCGTAGAAGAGGCCGAGGACGATCTGCAGAGCGGTCAGGGAGACGCGTGCGCCACGGCTGCGCCCGCGGGCGTTCACGGAGGCGGCGGAGGCGACTCGGGAGGCGGGGAGGGTGGTCTCGGACATGCTGGTCTCCTGTGGGAAGCGGTGGTTCGTGCTTTCACAGAGGTAGACCGGGCGGGCTCGCGGAACTCATCGCCGCCGGACGACATTTGTTCGCCCCACTCGCCCCCCGCGCCCCGCGCCCCGCGCCCCGCGCCCCGCGCCAGCACACACCCCGGCGGCCACGCACCCGCAACCGCGTCCTCGCCCCTGAGGACCAGCCCCACCGGGCCAGGCCCGCTCGGGAGCGGAGCGCAGTCCCACCGTCTCGGTATCAGCCCCTGCCGCACCCTCGGGGTCAGTCCCGCGCCTTCGGAGTCGATCCCACACCCCGAGCCAGCCACACGCCCCCGGGATCGGCCCCGCAACCCGAGCGAGCACACACCCCCGGAATCACCCCCGCGTCGCCTTCACCGCCCTCATCCACACGCCGTCCTCGGTCAGGCGACGGTCCACTCTCAGTCCGGCCTCCCGCAGGGCCTCCTCGAACTCGTCCTCCGTCAGCGGGCGGGCCAGGAACGTCTGGGTCCAGGTGGCGTCGGGGAACTCGTACTCCGCGCGGACCGAGTTCACCCCGTCGCCGACCGGATCCGCGGACAGGATGCGGACGGTGAAGCCGGAGGCGTCCACCCGCTCACGCGGCACGCGGGTGTGCCAGTCCTGCCCCTCGCGCTGGATCAGCACACAGCCGTCGTCAGCGACATGGCGGACACAGGTGTCCAGCAGCGCTCTGCGCTCCCTCGCGTCACCGGTGTGCACGAGGAACGACGCGAGCATCACCACGTCGAAGGTCTCACCGAGCTCGAGGCCCTCGATCGTGCCGCATATCGTGCGGGCGCCACGGACACGCTCCAGCATCTCGGCGGACTCGTCCACGGCCGTGACCGTGAAGCCCCGCTCCAGGAGCGGATGGGTCACGCGGCCCACCCCGCTGCCCAGTTCCAGGATGTGCGCGCCCGGGGGCACCGCGGCGGTCACGATGTCCGGCTCGTCCCCGACGGGCAGGCGCGCGTACAGCTCGACGGCGCAGCCGTCCGGTGTGATCGCGCCCGGTCCCGTCCCCGCGTGTCCCTGCCGCATCTCTGTCTTCTGACGCTTCTCGATGCTCATACCCGTCCAACGGACGGTCTCCGGCACCCCGTTCCAGCTCACCACCACTCGTTCGGGTGATGTGTTCGAGGGATGCCGGTTCGAGAGGGCGCCATTTCGAGACGGGCGGTTCGAGAAGGGCGGTTGGAGAAGGACCGGTTCGAGGAAGGGGCGGTCCGAGGAATGCCGCCCGGGGCCGAACGCTCGGGTCGGTCACCACACGAACCGTTCGGCTCACAACGCGAACCAGCCGTGCCCGCCGTACCAGTGGCCGCCCGCACGCAGATGGTCGACGACCGCCCGCTCCACGCTGTTGCGCCGGGGCAGCGTCTCCAGCGGCAGCTCGGGATCGCCGAAGACGAACCCGACGGGCACCCCGTCGTCCGGGGTGCCGTCCTGGTGGACGAGCGCGAACCGGTCCTGGAAGCGGACGATGTTGGACTCGGCGGGCAGATAGCGCTTGAGCTGGGGATCGAGCAGCCAGGAGTGGCACACGGCCACCCCGTAGCCCTCGTCGGGGAAGTGGCGGGCGAAGAAGTCGCGGGCCAGGGCGAGCGAACGGTCGCAGGCGGCGGGTGTCAGCGGCCCGCGGAAGTCGGTGATGTGCAGGCTCAGGCACGGGTCGCCCGGGCCCAGGTCAAGACCCGCGTCGGCGACGGCCCGGCCCGTGCGCCGGCCGAGCCGCGCCCGCTGGAACTGGAGCCTGCCCAGCTGGAACAGCTCCCCGTGGAAGTGCAGGGCTATCCACCAGGGGAACAGCAGTCCCGGTGTCCCGGCCCTCCTGCAGTGGACGGCCACGTGACGGCCGAGGTCGGCGAGGGTGCGGCGGGACACGTCCTCGGGGATGCCGCGCTCCCGGTGGTAGGCCCGCACGTGGGGCAGCACCGCGATGAAGACGTACACATGGAAGCAGCGTCCGAGTGCTCCGGCGGACTCCGGGAAGGCGGGCGGCTCCCAGCCCTTGCCGATCTCCCCCATGTCCCGCACGAAGCGGGCCACGCAGCGCGCGAGGAGGGTCATGGCCTCCGGGTCGGCCACCAAGCGGGCCCGCAGCGCGACGAGTTCGTTGATGTGCTCGTGGGCCACGGTCAGGTCGAGCAGCACGTCGGCCAGCTCGTCACCGTCCGGGAGCACCGCTTCCACCCCTGGCGGACCTTCGCCCTCCAGGCTCTTCAGCCACTCCGCGAGTCCCGCGTCCGCCCGCAGCGCCTCCAGCAGCACCGTCGCCTCCCCCGGCGGTCGCCGTACCGACCGCTCTCACTTGGTGAACGTGCACCACGAAGAGTACGTTTTCCAGTAGGAGTGGTGATCCTGATGCGTACGGGCAGTGAACCGACGACAGCGCGCAGTGCACTGCGGGCGCGCTTCTGGCTGAGCCTGTGGGGCCTGGTCTGGGCGATCTTCGGGACGGTCGCGTTCGCGCTGGTCGGGCGGCCCGGCTGGGCTGCCGCGTGCGGCGTTCTGTGGCTGGTCGTCACCGTCGACATGGCGGTGATCCTGCGGCACATCCGTCAGGGGCCGCACTATCAGCCGGGACGCGACGTGCCGCCCTACGCACCGCCGGAGACGCGACCGCCGTACCGGTCTCCGGGCAGCCGGCCGCCTTACCGACGGCCGCCCGAGCACCGCCACCCGTGACCGCTCGGAGCATCGGCACCCACGCGCGGCCCGTCCCTACGCGTCGAAGCGCGCCGCCTCCAGGTACTGCGGCTTCGGGTCGAGCGCCGCCGCCAGCCTGAAGTGACGCTTGGCCTGCTCGGGGCGACGCTGGCGCTCGTAGGTGCGGGCGAGCGCGAAGTGCGCGAACGCGTTGTCCGGCTCACGCTCCAGCACGATCGTGAACTCCAGCTCGGCGGGGCGCAGTTGCGCGGCGGCGAAGAAGGCCCGTGCGCGCAGCAGCCGGGCCGCCGTGTTCTCGGGATGGGCGGCTATGACCGGATCGAGCAGCTTCACCGCGCCCCGCGGATCGCGCGCGGCGAGCAGTTGCTCGGCGGCGCGGAAGTCGATGACATGCGTCTCCGGAGTACGTCCGGTCGAACCGCTGGTCTCGGGCACGGCTGAGTCCTTCCCTCACTGCACGGGTTCAACGCCCCCGTCGGGGGCCGCTATTCCCCGGGTCGGTGGGCTCGGCGCACGAGACCGTCCCATACGTCCCGTACGCGGCGTTCCAACTCGCCGAGGGCCACGTCGTTGTCGATGACGACGTCCGCGACCTCCCGGCGCTTCTCGCGCGTGGCCTGGGCGGCCATGCGCGCGCGGGCGTCCTGCTCGGTCATGCCCCGCAGCCGTACGAGCCGGTCGAGCTGGGTCTCGGGGGCCGCGTCGACGACGATCACGAGGTCGTACAGCGACGCGAGGCCGTTCTCGGCGAGCAGGGGCACGTCGTGCACGACGACGGCGTCGTCGGGCGCGGCGTCCTCCAGTTCGCGCGAGCGCGCGCCCACCAGCGGGTGCACGATCGCATTGAGCACGGCGAGCTTCTCGGGATCGGCGAAGACGATCGCTCCCAGCCGGGGCCGGTCCAGGCTCCCGTCCGGGGCGAGGATGTCCCGTCCGAAGGCGTCCACGACCGCCGCGAGCCCGGCGGTTCCGGGCGCGACGACCTCCCGCGCGATCCTGTCCGCGTCGATCAGTACCGCTCCGTGCTCGACGAGGAGCCGTGACACCTCGCTCTTGCCGGCGCCGATACCGCCGGTCAGGCCCACCTTCAGCATGCCCAGCAGCTTAGGCCCTGACGACCGCGGGCCCCTCGGTCGGGAGGGATCGCTCGGCCGGGAGGGCGGGAACGGGCCCGGTCGTCCGCGCGGCCCGGGGTCCGGCGTCCGGGGTCCGGGTCCGGGTCCGGGGTCCGGTCAGGAGTCGCCCTCGCGCTCGGCCAGGAACCGCTCGAACTCCAGGCCGATCTCGTCCGCGGAGGGGATCTCCACCGGCTCCGCGAGCATGTTGCCCCGCGTGTCGGCGCCCGCGGCCGCGTCGTACTGGTGCTCGAGGCCCTGGACGAGGGAGACGAGCTCTTCGTCGCCCTCCTGGATCTGCCGGTCGATCTCGGTCTGCGTACGGTGCGCCTCGGTGCGCAGGGTGTGCGCGATGCCGGGAAGCACCAGGCCGGTCGCGGCGGTGATCGACTCCAGGACCGTCAGCGCGGCGTCCGGGTACGGCGAACGGGCGATGTAGTGCGGCACGTGCGCGGCGACGCCCAGGACGTCGTGTCCGGCCTCCATGAGGCGGTACTCGACGAGGGACTCGGCGCTGCCGGGGACCTGGGCCTCGTCGAAGGGGCTGCGGTGGCCGGGTACCAGCTCGGTGCGGTTGCCGTGCGGGGTGAGGCCCACGGGCCGGGTGTGCGGGACGCCCATGGGGATGCCGTGGAAGTTCACCGACAGACGGACGCCGAGCCGCTCCACGATCTGCTGGACGGCGGCGGCGAAGCGTTCCCACTCCACGTCCGGCTCCGGGCCCGACAGCAGCAGGAAGGGCGCTCCGGTGGCGTCCTGGACGAGCCGCACGTCGAGGGTGGGCTCTTCGTAGTCGGTCCAGCGGTCGCGCTTGAACGTCAGCAGCGGCCGGCGGGCCCGGTAGTCCACGAGCCGGTCGTGGTCGAAACGGGCCACGACCTGGTTGGGCAGCGAGTCGAGCAGCCGGTCGACGATCTGGTCGCCGGTCTCGCCCGCGTCGATGTATCCGTCGAAGTGGTAGAGCATGACAAGACCGGCCGACTCCTGCGCCAACGCCACGTCGACGACGGCCAGGCCCTTCGGCTCCCATGCGTACAAACCCTGCGGATCAAGCACTGTGACCGCTCCTCCTCGTGTTCGTACAGCACAACATGGTGCGGAGCGCGGGCATTCCCGGCCCGCGCCCCTCACCACCATCCTCTTACCCCCTTCTCGGCCGCCGCCGCACGGTCAGGCGGACAGCACGCGCGCGTGGAGCGCGGTCACCGCCTTGCGGGCGGACGTGAAGGCGCCGTGCTGCCAGGCGTCGGTGTAGCTGAGCCAGTCGCCCGCGAAGTAGACCCGCCCGGTGGGCTCGTTGAGGGGTTTGTAGCGGACGTCGTCGGGCCCGCCCGGGGTGTCGTGCCAGGCGGCCTCCAGGTGCGGTGTCTGGCGCCAGTGGTGCGAGAACGAGGAGGCGAGTTCGGTGCGGTACTTCTCGCCGTAGATCTTCACGCCCGCGGCCACGGCTCGCTTCTCGCGTTCCCTGGGGGCGAGCTTCGCGTACGCGTCGGCGTCACCGCCGTAGTTGTAGTAGCCGATCAGGACGCCGCGTTCGCCGTGGAAACCGTAGGAGGGGTGCCAGATGTGGGTGACGTCCTGGTCGGTCTCGGTGATGCCGCCGTAGATGTGGTGGTCCAGTTCCCACCAGCGGGAGCGGTACTCCAGCCCGATCTTGCCCGCCGACTGCGGCGTGATCGCCTCCAGGGCGCTCTGCACTCCCGGTCCGAGATTGTGCGGGACCTTGGCGAGGATGTTCGGCGGCAGGGCGCCGATGCAGTAGTCGGCGTCGATGGACCTCGTCCGGCCGCCCTGGGTGTAGGTGACGGTGACGCCGCTGCCCTTGTCGGTGATCCGCGAGACGACGGCTCCCGTGCGGATGCGGCGGGCTCCGATCGCCTCCGTCAGGGCCCGCGGTATCCGGTCCATGCCACCCACCGGCTGGAACATCAGCATCGCCTGGTCGAACCCGAACTCGAAGGAGAAGTAACGGCCGACGCCGCTGGCGAAGACCTCGGACGCGGTGGGGAGTCCGTCGAGAAGCACTCCGGGGGTGCCCGCCGCGGCGGGGACGGTGGTGTAGCCGCGCCGTTCGCCGCCCTCGTACGTCAGCTTGTCGCCGAGCTCGCCGAAGTCCTTGAGGAACTCGACGAGTTTCTCCTGGTCGGCGGCGGTGAGTTCCTTGTCGAGGGCTCCCTTGTCGGTGGCCTTGGCGAGCAACTCGGAGACGTAGCCGTAGACATCGGCCTTGGCGGTGCGGTACCGCATCGGCTCGGTCATGCCGGCCGACTCGTTGAAGAGGTACGCGTCCGCGTTGGTGTTGGTGAACACCTCGACGGGGACGCCGAGTTCGCGGCAGTAGTCGAGGGTGACCATCCACTGCGGCAGGCGGGCCGGGCCCGCGTTCATGTACTGGCCCTCGCTGAAGCGCGCCGTCTGGGTGTTGCCGTAGAGGTCGGTGGTCGAATCTCCGCCCCGGACGGTGAAGTTGCGCCCGCCTGTGCGGTCCCTGGCCTCCAGGACCGTACAGTCGTAGCCGGCCTTGCCGAGTTCGTACGCGGACGCCAGCCCGGCGATGCCGGCGCCGACGATGACGACCTTCGCCGCGCCGCGTCCCGTGAGCGTGAAGTCGCTCGGCTTCAGGGCACGGAAGGGCTGTTCGTGCGGTGCGGCCTGGGCGGTGGGGGCGAGACCGAGGGCTCCCATGGTGGCGAACATCGTGCCCGCGCCACCGGTGAGACCCACCGTGCGCAGGAACGAACGCCGGCTCGTACCAGGACGGCTCTGAGGCTGTGGCATGACAGGGCTCCCCTTTCGATCTTGAACGACCGGGGAAGCCTCCCAATGGCCGGTTACGGCCCATCGGCAACTCGTGTATCCCGCACGTTTCTGCCCGCGCACGCGTCCAGCCGGGTGGACACCGTGCACCACGAGACCACCGGGCAGCCGCCGCCCGCGCGCCCGGAGCGCCGCGATCACCGGGAACGGTCAGCCGAGGTCACGCGCACCGCACGCACCGAGGGCCCGCCGCCGGAAGGGCAGCCCGTCCGCCGCGGTCGACGGGCAGCCACCATCCGCCGGGGTCGTCGGTGCGGCCGCCGTCCGCCGCGGTCGACGGGCAGCCACCATCCGCCGGGGTCGTCGGTGCGGCCGCCGTCCGCCGCGGTCGACGGGCAGCCACCATCCGCCGGGGTCGTCGGTGCGGCCGCCGTCCGCCGCGGTCGGCAAGGCGGCCGCCGTGACCCGCGTGGTCGGCGGAAAACGCACTGCGGGCCCGCACCCTGATGGGTGCGGGCCCGCAGTCATCGGCTAGCGCCTAGCGGTGAGCTTTCAGCTCTGGCCGCCGGCGAGCTTCTCGCGGAGGGCAGCCAGGGCCTCGTCCGACGCCAGGGCGCCGGAGTTGTCCGCGGACTCCGAGGAGTACGAGCCACCGCCGGACGCGGCCGGAGCCGCACCCGCCGCGTCGCCGCCTTCGGCCGCCGCCTGGGCGTCGGCCTCGCGGGACTTGATGACCTGCGCCTGGTGCTGCTCGAAGCGCTGCTGAGCCTCGGCGTACTGGTGCTCCCAGGCCTCGCGCTGGGTCTCGTAGCCCTCGAGCCAGTCGTTGGTCTCGGGGTCGAAGCCCTCGGGGTAGATGTAGTTGCCCTGGTCGTCGTAGGACGCGGCCATGCCGTACAGGGTCGGGTCGAACTCGACCGAGGCCGGGTCGGCACCGAAGGACTCGTTGGCCTGCTTCAGCGAGAGGCTGATGCGACGACGCTCGAGGTCGATGTCGATGACCTTGACGAAGATCTCGTCGTTGACCTGGACGACCTGCTCCGGGATCTCCACGTGGCGCTCGGCCAGCTCGGAGATGTGCACCAGACCCTCGATGCCCTCGTCCACGCGGACGAACGCACCGAACGGAACCAGCTTCGTGACCTTGCCGGGCACGACCTGGCCGATCTGGTGGGTGCGGGCGAACTGCTGCCACGGGTCTTCCTGCGTCGCCTTCAGCGACAGGGAGACACGCTCGCGGTCCATGTCGACGTCGAGGACCTCGACGGTGACTTCCTGGCCGACCTCGACAACCTCGGAGGGGTGGTCGATGTGCTTCCAGGAGAGCTCGGATACGTGCACGAGACCGTCGACGCCACCCAGGTCCACGAAGGCACCGAAGTTGACGATCGAGGACACGACGCCGGAGCGGACCTGACCCTTCTGCAGGGTCGTGAGGAACGTCTGGCGGACCTCGGACTGGGTCTGCTCCAGCCAGGCGCGGCGGGACAGGACCACGTTGTTGCGGTTCTTGTCCAGCTCGATGATCTTCGCCTCGAGCTCCTTGCCCACGTAGGGCTGGAGGTCGCGGACACGGCGCATCTCGACGAGAGAAGCCGGCAGGAAGCCACGGAGGCCGATGTCGAGGATGAGACCACCCTTGACGACCTCGATGACGGTACCGGTGACGATGCCGTCCTCTTCCTTGATCTTCTCGATGGTGCCCCAGGCGCGCTCGTACTGGGCGCGCTTCTTCGAGAGGATCAGGCGGCCTTCCTTGTCCTCCTTCTGGAGGACAAGGGCCTCGATCTCGTCGCCGACGGCCACGACCTCGTTCGGGTCGACGTCGTGCTTGATCGAGAGCTCGCGGCTCGGGATGACACCTTCGGTCTTGTAACCGATGTCGAGCAGGACCTCGTCCCGGTCGACCTTCACGATGACGCCGTCGACGATGTCGCCGTCGTTGAAGTACTTGATCGTCTCGTCGATCGCGGCGAGGAAGGCTTCCTCGTTACCGATGTCGTTGACCGCAACCTGCGGGGTGGTGGCGGTGGTCTCGGTGCTGCTCGTCATGTGGGAAAGGGCTCCGGTACGGACGATGAGTCGTAGGTACTGCTTGCGCCGGGAGCCCGTTTCGCTCTGCAGAAGGCCGGACAGCCAAGGAAGCGCCTGACCCGGTGACCCGGGGGCACCTCGACAACCGAGGGGACATACATACAGATGCGAGCGCAGCCTGCTACGTCTGAGGAGCGCAGGCCCGCAGCGCAACTTGTAGCATACGGGGGCAGCCGGGCAGGGTCAATGCGCGAAGGCGCACACCCGGGGCGGATCGCCGCATACCCGGCACAAAACCTGTCGCACGAGGCCACGCGGGCCCTGGGGCACCCCTGTCGTGACACCCCCGAGGCGGGTCGGACGGTGGCCCGCAGACTATTACGAGGGAGCCGATCATCCAAGAGCCCGAAGCGTTCGAACCGGAAGCAACCCGTCGTACCGCGGACGCCGCGGAGAGCTCGCGCGCGAACCGCGGCTGGTGGGACCGGAACGCGGACGAGTACCAGGTCGATCACGGCACGTTCCTCGGCGACGACCGATTCGTATGGGGCCCCGAGGGCCTCGACGAGGTGGAGGCCGAGCTCCTCGGACCGCCGGAGGATCTCAAGGGCAAGGACGTCCTGGAGATCGGCGCCGGCGCGGCCCAGTGCTCGCGCTGGCTGGCCGGGCAGGGGGCGCGGCCCGTGGCCCTGGACCTCTCCCACCGCCAGCTCCAGCACGCGCTGCGCATAGGTGGCGCCGTGCCGCTGGTGGAGGCCGACGCGGGCGCCCTGCCCTTCGCGGACGGCTCCTTCGACCTGGCGTGCTCGGCCTACGGGGCGCTGCCCTTCGTCGCCGACCCGGTGCGGGTCCTACGGGAGGTGCGCCGGGTGCTGCGGCCGGGCGGCCGCTTCGTCTTCTCCGTGACGCACCCGATCCGCTGGGCCTTCCCCGACGAACCCGGCCCGGAGGGGCTGAGCGTCTCCGCCTCCTACTTCGACCGCACTCCGTACGTCGAGCAGGACGAGGAGGGTCGCGCGGTGTACGTCGAGCACCACCGGACGATCGGGGACCGCGTCCGTGACGTCGTGGCCGGCGGCTTCCGGCTGGTCGACCTCGTCGAGCCGCAGTGGCCCGCCTGGAACACCCAGGAGTGGGGCGGCTGGTCACCGCTGCGCGGGAACCTCATCCCCGGGACGGCGATCTTCGTCTGCGAGCGCGACTGACACAGGCGCCGGCTTCCTGTGCCCCGGCGCGGCACGCGCGCGTGGAGTCCGCTTCCACCCGCGTACGAGACTGGGGGGCGTGATCCGCTACGACGCTCTGGACGCGCTGCCCGTGCGCGGCGCCCTGCCCGGCCTGGACGACGCCCTGGAGGGCCACGGCACGGCGGTGCTCGTCGCGCCGCCGGGCACCGGCAAGACGACCCTGGTGCCGCTCGTGCTCGCCGGTCTCCTGGACGACGGGCGGCCGGCGCGCCGGGTCGTCGTCGCGGAGCCGCGGCGGATCGCGGCCCGGGCCGCCGCGCGGCGCATGGCGTGGCTGCTCGGAGAGAAGGTCGGCGAGAGCGTCGGCTACACGGTGCGCGGGGAGCGGGTGGTCGGCCGTCACGCGCGCGTGGAGGTCGTCACGACCGGTGTGCTGTTGCAGCGGCTCCAGCGGGACCAGGAGCTGGCGGACGTCGACGTGGTGGTGCTGGACGAGTGCCACGAGCGGCATCTGGACGCCGACACGGTGGCGGCCTTCCTGTGGGACGTCCGGGCCGCCCTGCGGCCGGAGCTGCGGCTGGTGGCGGCCTCGGCGACGACGGACGCGCAGGGGTGGGCCCGGCTGCTGGGCGACGCGCCGGTGGTCGAGGCCGAGGGCGTGTCGTATCCGGTCGAGGTGGTCTGGGCGCCGCCCGCCCGCCCCGTCCGGCCGCCGCACGGCATGCGGGTGGACCCGGCGCTCCTGACGCACGTGGCGTCGGTGGTGCGGCGGGCGCTGGCCGAGCGCGAGGGGGACGTCCTGTGCTTCCTCCCCGGGGTGGGCGAGATCGCGCGGGTCGCCGGACAGCTGGGGGATCCGACGGGCCGGGGCGACGTGGACGTGCTCCAGGTGCACGGGCGGGCGCCGGCCGCCGTGCAGGACGCCGTGCTCTCCCCGGGGGCGCGGCGCCGGGTGGTTCTCGCGACCTCGGTCGCCGAGTCCTCGCTGACGGTGCCCGGTGTGCGGGTGGTGGTCGACTCCGGGCTGGCGCGGGAGCCGCGTGTGGACCACGCGCGCGGGCTGAGCGCCCTGACGACCGTACGGGCCTCGCAGGCGGCCGGGCGGCAGCGGGCCGGACGGGCCGGACGTGAGGCCCCCGGAGCGGTGTACCGGTGCTGGACGGAGGCGGAGGACGGGCGGCTGGCCCGCTTCCCCGCTCCGGAGATCAAGGTGGCGGACCTGACGGCGTTCGCCCTCCAGGCGGCCTGCTGGGGCGACCCGGACGCGACGGGACTGGCTCTTCTCGACCCGCCGCCGGGCGGGGCGATGGCCGCGGCGCGCGCCGTGCTGTCGGCGGTGGGAGCGGTGGACGATTCGGGGCGGGCGACGGACCGGGGTGCGCGCATGTCCCGGCTCGGGCTGCACCCGCGGCTCGCCCGCGCCCTGCTGGACGCGGCGCCCGAGGTCGGCGCGGCCCGCGCCGCCGAGGTCGTCGCCCTGCTGAGCGAGGAGCCGCCGAGGGAGTACGGCGACGATCTCGCCGCTGCCTGGCGTGCCGCCCGGCGTGGCGGTGACGCCTACGCCGGCCGGTGGCGGACGGAGGCGAAGCGGCTGCGGACCATGTCGGCACCGGGTCCCTGGCAGCAGGGTCCCGCCCAAGAGGAGTCCACCCGGCAGGCGCGGGAGCTCACCTCGGAAGGGGCCGCACGGCCGTCGCGGGAGTCCACCTCGGAAGGGGCCGCACGGCCGTCGCGGGAGTCCACCCGGCAGTCACCCGGACCCGCCCTGGAGGAGTCCGCCGGGCCGTCGCGGGAGCTCGCCCCGGAGGAGTCGGCCCGGCAGGCGCCGGGATCTGCCCAGGAGGGCTCCGCCCGGCCGTCGCCGGGGCTGTCGTCGTCCTCCGCGGGCGGGCGGGGCGGCGCGGCGCGGACCGGGGACGATCACGTCGCGGGTCTCGTGGCCGCCCTCGCCTTCCCCGAGCGTGTCGCACGCTCGCACGGCGGCTCCTATCTGATGGCCTCCGGGACCCGGGCCGAGCTGGGGGACGGCACGGGTCTGCGGGCCGCTCCCTGGCTCGCGGTCGCCGTGGCCGACAGGCCCGTGGGCGCCGGGCACGCGCGCGTGCGGCTCGGCGCCGTCATCGACGAGGAGACGGCCCGGCGGGCAGCGGCGCACCTGTACGCCGAGGGCGACGAGGTCGGCTGGGCCGACGGCGACGTCGTCGCGCGCCGGGTCGAGCGGCTCGGGGCGGTGGAGCTGGCGGTGCGTCCGGTCCGGGACGCCGGCCCCGGACTCGTACGCGAGGCACTGGTGGAGGGGCTGCGGACCGAGGGGTTCGGGCTGCTGCGGTGGACGCGGGACGCCGGGACGCTGCGGCAGCGCCTGGCCTTCCTGCACGCGCATCTGGGCGATCCCTGGCCCGACGTGTCCGACGACGCCCTGCACGCGCGCGTCGACGAGTGGCTGGAGCCGGAGCTCGGCCGGGCGCGCCGGCGTGCCGATCTGGGGCGGATCGACGCGGGGCAGGGCCTCACCCGGCTGCTTCCGTGGGCGACCGGGGACGCCGCGCGGCTGGACGAGCTCGCGCCGGAGCGCGTCGAGGTGCCCAGTGGGTCCGGAATCCGGATCGACTACACCGACCCTGAGCGTCCGGTTCTGGCGGTGAAGCTCCAGGAGATGTTCGGGCTGGCCGAGACGCCCCGGATCGCCGGTGTGCCCCTGCTCGTGCACCTCCTCTCCCCCGCCGGGCGTCCCGCCGCCGTCACGGCCGACCTCGCCTCCTTCTGGAAGGACGGCTACCGGGCGGTGCGGGCCGAGCTGCGCGGGCGGTATCCCAAGCATCCGTGGCCGGAGGACCCGGCGACGGCGGAGCCGACCCGGCACACGAACGCCCGGCTGCGCAGGACGTGACCGTTCAGGCGCCGACCGGCTGACATGACCGGTCAGGCGCCGACCGGCTCCGGTTCGGTGATCTGGGCGGGTTCCGGGTCCCCCGGCCGTCGGCTGCGGGCCTCCAGACAGAGGGAGAGGGACAGCAGACCGGCACCGAGGGCGAGGAAGCCCCACGGGAGGTAGGAGGTCATCAGGAGAACCAGGGTGCGGTTGGATTCGACCAGGTCGACCGTGTACTCGATGTAGTCCTCGCGCATCTTCACGTGCCCGGCGAACGCCGTCACCTTGTCGCGGTCGCCGAGCAGGGTGCCGCCGCGGAGTTCCTCCTTGTGGATCTCCTCGGCGTACACGGGCGCTCCGGTGACCGGTTCCACCCAGAACTTGCGGACCGTGGTGTACCAGCGGGTGGTGCCCGTCTTGGCGACCGACTCGGGGGTGATGCCCTCGACCGGCATGATCTTGGGGAACTTGACCTTGGTCCAGGGGATGGTCTGCTCGAAGTAGTAGACCTTGACGCCGCGGAAGGTCCGGGTGCCCTTGTAGTGGATGGGGGCCGAGGTACGGGTCTGCGCGTCGAAGTACTCGTAGTCCCGCTTCTCCGTCTGGAAGGGCCACTTGAACTCGATGCCCTGGCGGGTGACGGGGTCCCCGTCCACGGATTCGCCGGTGGCGTGGACGGGTTCCTGGCTGTGCGCGTCGAAGATGTAGCGCTCAGGCAGCTTGGAGACCATCTTCCCGTCGGGGCCCTGGACGTAGGAGAGGGAGTCCCAGACGACGACGTCGCGGCCCGCGGTCCTCTCGATCTTCTCGGACGCTTCGACGTTGCCCCTCAGGGTCTGCACGATGGTGACCTTGGGGACCTTCCTGGCCTTCATGGTGTCGTAGTCGAGGAGGGTCGCGTCCTTCGCCTCCAGGACCATGTCCTGGTACTGGCCGGCGGGGATCTTCGCCAGGCGCGGGAAGGCGTACCAGCGCAGCAGCGGGGACAGCGCCGTGAAGAACACGGCGAAGGCGAGCAGGATCAGGCTTGCCTTGCGGCGCATCTCGGCGTCCCTCCCTGGGTGTTGCGGACGGGCCGGCACGGGCCTCGTGGCCCGAAGAGGCGGGCCTCGGGCGCGGGCCGCGGGCTACGGGTGTGCGGGCACGGTGGTCAGCATCGGCTTCGGTGAGGTGCTGCCGGCCGGTGAGCCCATGGCCGTGATGGTCAGCACCAGGGCGAGGGCCACGGCGAGACCGGCCGTGGCGGCGATGAGGGCACGCATACGGGCCTCCCGGGAACCATGAGCTGATACACCGTCAGGTCCGGCACCGTAGCAACGGCGGGGCGAGATGAGAACACGTCGCACACACACGGCGGCGCCCCTCCGGAGGAAACCGGAGGGGCGCCGCGGTGCAACGGGTCCTACGAGGCGGCCGCCGCCACCTTCAGTTCGACGGTCAGCGTCGCGCCGCCCGCGGTGTCGATGCGGAGCAGGAAGGTGCCGGTGGTGTCGTCCGCGTACAGCTTGGGGAGCTTGAGGACGCCGTCGGCGTCCGTGGTCAGGCCCGTGAGGGTGCGTACGGTCTTGCCGTCCGCGTCCTTGAAGTAGGGGCCCTTGTCGTTCGCGGTGGCGTCGTCGGCCGACTTGACGAGGGTCGCGGTGGCCGCGACCTTGTCCGCGACGGCTCCCTTGTACGTGGCCTTCACCTCGACCTGCTCGGCGAACTCGCCGCCCGGCACGCAGGTCAACGCGGCGTCGCCGGTGCGGGTGAGGGTGTCGGCCTGGCGCGCGGTGACGGTCGCCGTGTAGTCGAGGCCGGACATGACGCGGCCGACCACGGTGGCGCGGACCGTGAAGTCACCGGTCTTCTCGCCGGCCACCAGCGCGGGCGCGGTGGCCGTGCCCAGCTTGTCGGTGACCACGGTGGCGACCGTCTCTCCACCGCTGAACGTGGCGTCCGTGGCGTCGCCGACGATGGTGAACCGCACCCGGACCTTCGCCACGGCCTTGCCGTCCTCGGTCTCGGTCCGCACGGCGACCTTCCGGTCGAAGGCGTCGCCCGCCATGGCGGTGAGCTTCCCGGTGCCCGCGTCCTCCAGGTGGTCCACCGTCTGGGTCGGCGTCGGGGTGGGCGTGGTCGGGGGCGGAGTGGTCGACGGCGGCGAGGTGGGCGGGGTCGGGCTCGACGTGCCGTCGCCCGGCTTCGGCTTGCCCGGCTTGCCCGGTTCGGCGGGCTTGGACGGCGGCGCCGGGGTGGCGGGCGGAGTCGGCGTCGGGAGGCTCCCGGAGTTGTCGTCGCTGTTGTGCGACGGCAGCGTGCCGGTGCCGTCCGGCACCTCGTGCGTGCCCTTGCGGTAGTACTCCAGCCAGGACAGGACGGTGTTGAGGTAGGCCGTCGAGTTGTTGTAGCTGAGGATCGACGCGTTCATCTGCGCCTGGACCGACATGTCGTGGTCGAAGCGGCACAGGTAGTGCCCGGCGGCGAGCGCCGCGTCGTAGATGTTGTTGGGGTCCTTCTTGCCGTCGGCGTTGCCGTCACGGCCCGCCCACTCCCAGGTGGACGGGATGAACTGCATCGGGCCCACCGCGCGGTCGTGCGTGCTGTCGCCGTCGTACGCGCCGTTGTCGGTGTCGCTGATGTTCGCGAAGCCGTTGCCGTTCAGGACGGGGCCGAGGATCGGCGAGTACGTGGTGCCGGAGGCGTCGACCCGGCCGCCGCGGGCCTGGCCCGACTCGACCTTGCCGATGGCGGCGAGCAGCTGCCAGGGCAGGTTGCAGCCGGGCTTGGACTCGCGCAGGGACGCCTCGGCCTTCTTGTAGGCGTCGAGGACGGTCGCGGGGATGCCCGCCTCGGCCTCGCCCCGGGACACCGGGGTGCCGACGGTCGGCGACGGGCTGGGGCTGTCCAGCGGCGGAAGGTCGGTGTAGTAGCGCGAGTTGCCGGTCGCGGTGTCGTCGTTGTCCGGACTCGGCGTGGAATCGGAGCCGGTCGTCTGTCTGCCGCGGTTGTCGGTCGTCACTCCCGGGGCCTGGGACGCGGCCAGAGCCGCGACCGCGACCGCGGCCACAGCGGTGGTGGCCGCTCCCTTGCGCAGCCTCCTGCCGAAATGCGCCTGCGCCGACATCGAGTGAACCCCTCCCGTGGACGACCGCCCGTACACCTGTGGTCCGCTGTGCGGTTGTGCGTCTGTGCGGTTGTGCGTCTGTGCTGTGCGATTCTCTTGTATTCAGAGATTCTCTTGTGCTTCGCGGTTCCCCGTGGGCCGCTTCGCGCTTTTGCTCTGATGTTCGACCGTTCCCGTGCCCCCCAGCGCGGCAACCCAGGTGACCCTACGACAACTTCCGTCGCCCGGGCACCCGTTCGCGCCCGATTTTCACCGGTTGGCCATGTCCGACGTCCCTCATACTGGGCGTCGGTGATCACCGTGCCGGGCATGCTCGGCCAACCCTAGTCGCAGGGGGACGACTTGCCCTTCACTCTCAGCCACGCGGCTGCGGTACTGCCGGGCGTGCGCGGCGACGGGGCGGGGCGCGGCCGACTGGTCCCCGCGGTGCTCGTGGCCGGCTCGTTCGCTCCCGACATGACCTACTACGCGGCGAGTGTGCTGCCCGGGGCGATGGATTTCGGCACGTTCACGCACTCGTTGCCCGGTGTCCTCACTTTCGACGTGCTCGTCGCGTGGGCGCTCGTGGCCGCCTGGCTGCTGCTCCGCGAGCCGCTGGTGGCGCTGCTGCCGGCCGCCGCGCAGGGGCGTCCGGCCCGGCTGCTGCGCTGCGGCACGGCCCGTACGCGTCCCCGGTGGCCGACGGCCCTGTGGTGGTACGTCTCCGCGGTGCTCGGCGGGCTGACCCATGTCGTGTGGGACGCGTTCACGCACCACGACCGGTGGGGCGTGCGGCTCTTTCCCGTCCTGGGACGGGACGTGGGCGGCTCGCCGCTTTTCTGGTACGCGCAGTACGGCAGTTCGGCCGTGGCGGCCATCGTGCTCGTGGTCTTCGTGGTCGTCGCGCTGCGCCGGACGCCCCCCGGCGAACCCGTGGGGGTGCCCGTGCTGTCCTCGTCCGACCGGTGGCTCGCCGCCGCCGTGCTCGGGTGCTGCGCGCTGCTGGGCGCGGTGCAGCGGGCGTCGCGCTGGTGGGCCTACTGGGGTTCCACCGCCAAGCCCTGGGAACTGATCCCGACGGTGTGCTTCGGCGGGGGTGCGGGGCTGGCGCTCGGCCTCGCGCTGTACGCGGCCGGGATCAGGGTGTGGCGTCCTGCTCCGGGTCGTCCCGGCCCGGCAGCGGTTCGTACGGAACCGGGCCGTCCGGATCCCGACCGATCACGCTCTGCGGGCTGAGTCCCTGGATCAGGCCGCGGCCCTGGTTGAGGCCACGGTGCACGGCCTGCGCGATGCGCCCGATGGTCGCGATCCGTCCGATGGTGCGGACCTGGGAGGGCGTCGTCGGGTTGTCGCGGGTCAGGACGACCATGCGGTAGGTGCGGTGGGTGCCCTTGAACGCGCCGACGCCGTGCACCCGCCACCCGTGCCGGGCCCTGAGCAGCGGGCCGTCCTCGGGACGGGTCGCCGGCTCGCGCGCCGTGCCGGAGGGCAGGCGCCGCCCGTCGCCGCGGATCCGGCCGAGCGGCATCAGTCCGTGGGTGCGGGTCTTCAGGAAGGAACGGGCGTCGGTGAGGACGCCCGGCAGCCGTGTCTCCGCGAGGCGCAGGACGGCCTCCATGAGCGCGCCCCGGGCGCCGCTCACCTCGTCGCACTGCCGCTCGCTCGCGCGGGCGCAGCTCGGCCCCGTGTCGTCCTCGTGGACCGCTGCCGGGGCGGCGCCCGTGCGGGACGACAGCGCCGCCCGGATGTCGCGGGACATCCGTGCGACGCGTTCGGGGTCACGGGGCGTGCGGTACGCGGCGGGCACCTGGGCGGTACCGGCTCCCGCGGCGACAGCGGGCATCGGCGCGAGCAGCGCCGGGACGACGGCCGTGGCCGCACAGACGACGGCGGTGGCCATGACCGTACGGCGGTGGAGCATGCGTATACCCATGCCCGCATCCTTGCGGCCGCTCCGGCCCGGGGGCGTCTTTGCGGGGGCCACGCGGGTGACGCCCCCGGAGCCTACGCGGTCCCTGCACCTGCCCTGCCGGGCCGGATCCCACGGTGCCGGCCCTCCCGGCGGAACCTTCCTGCACCAGCCTTCGCGGGGGGACACTCCAGCACCGGCTTCCCCAGCGGGGCCTGCCCCGTACCGGCCCTCCCGGCCGGACCTTGCCAGTACCAGCCCTCCCGGTGAGGCCAGCCCGTACCGCCTCTCCGGTGCTGGACGCACCAGGGACCACTCCCCCAGCGTTCATCGGCCTCGGGACACCAGACCTCCCTTGGGCCGGCCCCGAGAACAGGCTGCTCCCAAGGGGCAGCGCCCCCCGTTGACCGCCCTCCTGGGACCGGACCCCGAGACCCGGCTCGCCCGGAGACAGGACCCGCTCCGGAGACAGCCCCTCCGGAACCGGCGGCCGCCCGACGAGCGGAGCGCCCCGCCGGAAACGCCCGGTGTCCCCGCCGGAGCCCGGCGGGGACACCGAGGAACGGCTCTAGTGCGCCGCCGACTCCCAGTCCGTGCCCGTGCCGACGGACACGTCGAGGGGAGCTCGGAGCTGCACCGCCGACGCCATCTCGCGGCGCAGCAGCTCCTCGGTCCGCTCGCGCTCGCCCGGGGCGATCTCCAGGACGATTTCGTCGTGCACCTGGAGGAGCATGCGGGACTTCAGGTCCGCCGCGCGCAGCGCCCGGTCCACATTCAGCATGGCGATCTTGACGATGTCCGCCGCCGTGCCCTGGATCGGGGCGTTGAGCGCCATCCGCTCGGCCGCCTCGCGGCGCTGCCGGTTGTCGCTGTTGAGGTCCGGCAGGTAGCGGCGGCGGCCGAAGAGTGTCGCCGTGTACCCCGTCGCGCGCGCCTCGTCGACCACGCGGCGCAGATAGTCCCGCACCCCGCCGAAACGCTCGAAGTAGGTGTCCATCAGCGCACGGGCCTCGCCCGCCTCGATGTTCAGCTGTTGCGAGAGGCCGAAGGCCGACAGCCCGTAGGCCAGGCCGTACGACATCGCCTTGATCTTGCGGCGCATCTCCGCGTCGACTCCGGACCGCTCCACGGAGAACACCTGGGAGGCGACGGTGGTGTGGAGGTCCTCGCCGGAGGTGAACGCCTCCAGCAGCCCCTCGTCCTCGGACAGGTGGGCCATCACGCGCAGTTCGATCTGGCTGTAGTCCGCGGTCATCAGGGACTCGAAGCCCTCGCCGACCACGAAGCCCCGGCGGATCGCGCGTCCCTCGTCCGTGCGGACCGGGATGTTCTGGAGGTTCGGGTCCGTGGAGGAGAGACGGCCCGTCGCCGCGACGGTCTGGTTGAACGTGGTGTGGATGCGGCCGTCCGCCGCGACCGTCTTGATCAGACCCTCGACCGTGGAGCGCAGCTTCGCCTGCTCGCGATGGCGGAGCATGATCACGGGCAGTTCGTTGTCCGTCTGCGTCGCGAGCCACGCGAGGGCGTCCGCGTCCGTCGTGTAACCCGTCTTGGTCTTCTTGGTCTTCGGCAGGGCCAGTTCGCCGAAGAGCACTTCCTGGAGCTGCTTGGGCGAGCCGAGGTTGAACTCGTGCCCGGCGGCGGCGTGGGCCTCCTTCACCGCCTGCTGCACGGCGCCCGCGAACATCTGCTCCATGGCCTCCAGATGGGCCCTGTCCGCCGCGATGCCGAAGCGCTCCATGCGGGCGAGCAGCGCGGACGTGGGCAGCTCCATGTCGCGCAGCAGGTCGGTGGCGCCGACCTCCTCCAGCTTGCCGACGAACGTCTCGCCCAGGTCGAGAATCGTGCGGGCCTGCGCCATCAACGCGTCGGCCTCGGCCCGGTCGTCGGTGCCGAAGGCGAGCTGACCGTCGGCCGCGGCGGCGGGTCCGAGCTCCCGGCCCAGGTACTCCAGGGACAGCGCGTCCAGTGCGAAGGAGCGACGGCCGGGCTTGACCAGATAGGCGGCGAGCGCGGTGTCCATGGACACGCCCTCGATGCTCCAGCCGTGCTCGGCGAAGACCCGCATCGCGCCCTTGGCGTTGTGCATGATCTTGGGCTTGGCGGGGTCGGCGAGCCAGGTCGCGAACGCGTTCTCGTCGGCCTCGTCCAGCTGGGAGGGGTCGAACCAGGCGGCGGCGCCGTCCCCGGCGGCGAGCGCGACCTCGGCCACCGAGCCGGTGCCCAGGCCCCACGAGTCGACGGTGGCCACGCCGAGGACCGTCGTGCCGTGCTCGGCGAGCCACGGCTTCAGCTCGCCCGCGCCCAGCACCGTGCCGTCCACCTCGACGCCCTCGGCGACCGGCTGGGCCGCCTCGGCCTCGTCGGACCCCGGGTCGACGGCGAGGAGCCGCTCGCGCAGCGAGGGGTTGCGGATCTCCAGGGTGTCCAGGACCATCGCGACGGCCTTGCGGTCGTACGCCGCGCGCTCCAGGTCGGGGACCGTGCGGGACAGCTCCACGTCCTTGACCATCTCGGTGAGGCGGCGGTTGAGCTTCACCGCCTCCAGGTGGTCGCGCAGGTTCTGTCCGGCCTTGCCCTTGACCTCGTCGACGCGCTCGACGAGGTCCGCGAACGACCCGAACTGGTTGATCCACTTCGCGGCGGTCTTCTCGCCGACGCCGGGGATGCCCGGCAGGTTGTCGGACGGGTCGCCGCGCAGGGCCGCGAAGTCGGGGTACTGGGCCGGTGTCAGCCCGTACTTCTCGACGACCTTCTCCGGGGTGAACCGGGTCAGCTCCGAGACGCCCTTCGTCGGATACAGCACGGTGGTGTGCTCGGAGACCAACTGGAACGAGTCGCGGTCGCCGGTGACGATCAGCACCTCGAAGCCCTCGGCCTCGGCCTGGGTGGCGAGCGTGGCGATGATGTCGTCGGCTTCGAAGCCCTCGACCGCGAAGCGCTGGACGTGCATCGCGTCGAGCAGCTCGCCGATCAGCTCGACCTGCCCCTTGAACTCGTCCGGGGTCTTCGACCTGTTCGCCTTGTACTCGGTGAACTCCTCGGAGCGCCAGGTCTTGCGCGAGACGTCGAAGGCCACCGCGAAGTGCGTGGGCGCCTCGTCGCGCAGCGTGTTCGCCAGCATCGACGCGAAACCGTAGATTGCGTTCGTCGGCTGGCCGGTCGCGGTGGTGAAATTCTCCGCGGGCAGCGCGAAGAACGCGCGGTACGCCAGCGAGTGCCCGTCCATGAGCATCAGCCGCGGACGACCCGCACCTGCGGTTTTCTCGGTCTTCTTCGATGCTGTTTCTGCCACGCCCCCGATCCTGCCACGCCCCACTGACATCGAGAGCCCTCCCGGCCCGGTGCGGGCGTCCGCGGGGCCGGACACCGCGGGCCCGGCGGGGGGCCTGCCGGCACGACATGCGAGGATTTCGGCCGGGGTACGAGGTGTCGTACAGCTGACTGTGCACGTGAAGGGGTGGGCGATGGCCAGCAAGCCTCCGAAGAGCGATCCGGTCCAGGACGCACCGCAGGTCGCCGAGCCGAAGCACGCGGCCGCCGGGCTGCCCGCGATCGGGCACACCCTGCGCGTCGCGCAGCAGCAGATGGGGGTGCGGCGTACCGCGCTCACCCTCCTCAGGGTCAACCAGAAGGACGGCTTCGACTGTCCGGGCTGCGCGTGGCCCGAGCCCGAGCACCGGCACACGGCGGAGTTCTGCGAGAACGGCGCGAAGGCGGTCGCCGAGGAGGCCACGCTGCGCCGGGTCACCCCCGACTTCTTCGCCGCGCACCCCGTGGCCGACCTCTCGACCCGCAGCGGCTACTGGCTGGGCCAGCAGGGACGCCTCACCCACCCCATGTATCTGGCGGACGGCGCCGACCGGTACGAGCCGGTGTCCTGGGAGCGGGCCTTCGACATCGTCGCCGAGGAGATCACCGCGCTCGGCTCGCCCGACGAGGCCGTCTTCTACACCTCCGGGCGCACCAGCAACGAGGCCGCGTTCCTGTATCAGCTGTTCGCCCGTGAGCTGGGCACGAACAACCTGCCGGACTGCTCGAACATGTGCCACGAGTCGTCGGGGTCCGCTCTCTCCGAGACCATAGGCATCGGCAAGGGCAGCGTCCTGCTCGACGACCTCCACAAGGCGGACCTGATCATCGTCGCCGGGCAGAACCCCGGCACGAACCACCCCCGGATGCTCTCGGCGCTGGAGAAGGCCAAGGCGAACGGCGCGAAGATCATCACGGTCAACCCGCTGCCCGAGGCGGGCCTGGGGCGTTTCAAGAACCCGCAGACCCCCCAGGGCATGCTCAAGGGCGCGGCGCTCACCGACCTGTTCCTGCAGATCCGCCTCGGCGGCGACCAGGCGCTGTTCCGCCTGCTGAACAAGCTGATCCTGGAGACGGACGGTGCCGTCGACGAGGAGTTCGTCCGGGAACACACGCACGGGTACGAGGAGTTCGCCGCGGCCGCCGGCGGCGCGGACTGGGACGAGACGCTCGCCGCGACCGGCCTGACCCGTGAGCGGATCGACGAGGCCCTGCGCATGGTCCTCGCCTCGCGGCGCACCATCGTGTGCTGGGCGATGGGCCTCACCCAGCACAAGCACTCGGTCCCCACCATCCGTGAGGTCGTCAACTTCCTGCTGCTGCGTGGCAACATCGGCCGCCCCGGCGCGGGCGTCTGCCCGGTGCGCGGCCACTCGAACGTGCAGGGCGACCGCACGATGGGCATCTTCGAGCGGCCTGCCCCCGCCTTCCTGGACGCCCTGGAGAAGGAGTTCGGGTTCGCCCCGCCGCGCGAGCACGGCTTCGACGTCGTACGCGCCATCCGGGCCCTGCGGGACGGCGAGGCGAAGGTGTTCTTCGCGATGGGCGGCAACTTCGTCGCGGCCTCCCCCGACACGGACGTGACGGAGGCGGCCATGCGCCGTGCCCGGCTGACGGTGCACGTGTCGACGAAGCTGAACCGTTCGCACGTGGTCACGGGCGCGCGGGCGCTGATCCTGCCCACCCTCGGCCGCACGGAGCGCGATCTCCAGGGCGGCGGCGAGCAGTTCGTGACCGTCGAGGACTCCATGGGCATGGTGCACGCCTCGCGCGGCCGGCTGGATCCCGCGAGCCCGCGGCTGCTGTCGGAACCTGCCATCGTGTGCCGGCTGGCCCGCCGGGTGCTGGGCGAGCGCAGCGCCACCCCCTGGGAGGAGTTCGAGAAGGACTACGCGACGATCCGCGACCGCATCGCGCGCGTCGTCCCCGGCTTCGAGGACTTCAACGCGCGCGTGGCGCACCCCGGGGGTTTCACCCTCCCGCACGCCCCGCGCGACGAGCGCCGCTTCCCCACGGCCACCGGCAAGGCCAACTTCACGGCCGCGCCCGTCGAGTACCCGGAGATCCCCGAGGGCCGTCTGCTGCTCCAGACCCTGCGCTCGCACGATCAGTACAACACGACCATCTATGGCCTGGACGACCGATATCGGGGCATAAAGAACGGTCGTCGCGTGGTGCTGGTGAACCCCGAGGACGCACGGCAGCTGAAGCTCGCCGACGGTTCGTACGTGGATCTCGTCGGCGAGTGGAAGGACGGCGTCGAGCGGCGCGCGCCCGGCTTCCGCGTCGTGCACTATCCGACCGCGCGGGGCTGCGCGGCGGCGTACTACCCGGAGACCAACGTCCTCGTCCCGCTGGACGCCACCGCGGACACCAGCAACACCCCTGCCAGCAAGTCCGTCGTCGTCCGTCTGGAACAATCGGCAACCGACTGAGCGTTTGCTCAGACACAGTGATCCACGACGACGTGATCCACGACGAACGGAGCCGGGCCCGATGGGCGAGCAGCACCCCGTGAAGTTCCCGCAAGAGGTCATCGACGAGTACGCCGCCCTGGGCGTCGACCTGCCCGCGCTGTTCTCCGCGGGCCACCTCGGCACCCGGATGGGCGTGCAGATCGTCGAGGCCTCCGCGGACCGGGTCGTGGGCACCATGCCGGTCGAGGGCAACACCCAGCCCTACGGTCTGCTGCACGGGGGCGCCTCCGCCGTCCTCGCCGAGACCATCGGCTCCGTCGGCGCGATGCTGCACGGCGGCAGCTCCAAGATCGCCGTGGGCGTCGACCTGAACTGCACGCATCACCGCGGAGTGCGCTCCGGTCTGGTCACGGGCGTGGCCACGCCCGTGCACCGGGGCCGCACGTCGGCGACGTACGAGATCGCCATCACGGACGAGGACGGCAAGCGCGTCTGCAGCGCGCGGCTCACCTGTGCCCTCAAGGACGTGTCCGGCCTCTGACGTCGGGCTGCGCCCCTCGCCCGACGACGGACCAGGGGCGCGCACCCTCTTCCTGGCGCGCGCCCGGCCGGGCCTGCGGCGCACCATCTCCTTGCGCGCCTCTCCTCACCGGCGGACGCGCCCCTTCCCGCGGCGCACGGGTCGCCGCACCGGAGCGCGCCGACGGCGCACGCCGCTGGAGCGGACGAGTCCGACGGAGCAGATGAGTCCGGTGGAGCGGATCGGCCTGATCGAGCCGAATGGCCCGGCGGAGCGGATCAGTCCGATCGAGCCGATCGGCCCGGCGGAGCGGATCAGCCCGGGAAGCGCTCGGTGAACAGGGACCAGCCCTCCGGCCAATCGCCCAGGCCCGACTCCGCGTTGACGTGCCCCTTGGGGCCGACGTTCACCAGCGGCGCACCCAGCCGCCCGGCGGCCGCCACGGCGTACTCCATGGATCCGTAGGGATCGTCCTCACTGGCGACGAGCACGGCCGGGAACGGCAGCGGCTCGTGCCGGGGAGCGTCGAAGCCGACCGCCTCCGCGGGGAACCCGGGACCGTGCGGATCGGGCATGGCGACCAGGAACGCCCCGACGACGCCCTCGTCGGCGTGGCCGACGGCCCACTCGGCCAGCACCGAACAGCCGAGGCTGTGAGCGACGAGGACCTTCGGCCCCGCGATCGAGCGGAGCACGGCGTCCAGGTCGCGCACCCACGCGTCGCGGTCGGGTTCGTCCCACGCGTCGTGCTCCACCCAGACACTGCCGGGGAGCCGACCGCGCCACAGGGACTGCCAGTGCTCCGGCCCGGAGTTGCCGATGCCCGCGAGGAACACACAGGTCGCCGACCGTTCCATGCCCACCTCTCGTGTGCGCGGGACCCGGCCGGCGCTCCCCCGCCGACGTCCTTGTGCGGAGACGGGGCTCGATGCCCGGTCCGTCCGGCTCGTCCGCCGTTATAGCAACCCGGGGCGATCAAGGGCCATTGCCGCCCACATGCCAAGACGGCTCGGTGGCGGGTGCGGCCAACCCCTCGTGCCGCGGCGCCCATTGGCGGAGTCACCGGCTCCGGCTTAGCGTGAGGCATGACCGGCATCGGGCCCGTCGAGCCGTACCACCCCGATGACCCCGACGGCCCCCACCAGGACCCGCCACCCGACCTCCTGTGGTCGAACTCCTCGCGCGCCCATGCCCGTTGGGATGCCCTGCCGCGCTCTCGACAGCGTCTCGCCCAGGCCCTGCTGGTCGCCGCGACCGTCACCGGCGCCTTCTTCCTGCTGCGCCCCGACCCGGCCACCCAGACCACCCCGAACCCGTACCCCTGGCCGGCAGGCGTCACGAACGTGTACTACAAGGGCCGGGGCCCGGCGCCCGCCACCTTCCGCTTCGAGGTCGACGTCTCGCGCGGCAGCCCGGTCACCGTCCATCAAGTGGGCGCAGGACTGCCGGAGTTGGGGGCCACCACGACGCCCGGCCTGCCACTGACAGTGAAGGCGGGCTCGCCCCGGCTGATCACGGTGCGCATCTCCGTATACAAGTGCAACGCGCTCCCGCCGGCCCTCGACCTCCCGCACCTCGACCTGCTCCTCAGCAACAGGACCGCTCGGCAGCAGCAGAGCTTTCTCTTCGGCGGCGCCTACCCGCGGGACCTGTGGGCCGACCTGCACGCCGTCTGCTTCCCCAACCCCACCGCGCCCGCGCCCACTTCGTCCCACCGGGACACCCGCCGCGACCTCACACGGCGGTAACAGTGGGTTACCTCTGCCGTAATGAAGCAATGGCCCGGCCGCGACCGTGTCCGGATCTCGCCCCGCGGAAGGCGGCGGCCACCCGCCAGGTCGGCCGGGTCCGGCCGACGCCATGAACCGGAACAGGGCGTTCTCAGCATGCGAACACACGGGGCCCCCGGACCGCGGCGCCCAAATAGTCCGATCGTCCGGCCTGCGCCCACCGGGACAGCCCCCGCATAACAAGAGCGTCACAGCCTTCCCCGCGCTCCTCCCCATGCCCCCTACCTGCGCTTAGAGTCACGGCCAGTCACCGCGCCGCCGGGCGCGTCTGCTGCACGGCCTGTTTCACCCAGTACGGCCCGGCGAGACTCACGGCCCCCACCTTGGGGTGCCGCGCCAGGGAGAGGAATCAACGTGCGACACCGTTCTTTGGTCATACTCACCTCCGTGCTCACCACGGGAGCACTCACGCTGACCGCCTGCGGCTCGCGCGACGACGGCGGGGACAGCAAGGACAGCGGCAAGAAGACCGAGATCATCATCGGCGTCGACGCGCCGCTGACCGGCCAGAACTCGGCCACCGGCCTCGGTATCCAGGGCGGCGTCCAGATCGCCGTCAACGACGCCAACAAGAACAACACCGTTCCCGGCGTGACCTTCAAGGTCCAGGCGCTCGACGACAAGGCGATCCCGGCCCAGGGCCAGTCGAACGCCACCCAGCTCGTCCAGAACGACAAGGTCCTCGGCGTCGTCGGCCCGCTCAACTCCGGTGTCGCCACGCAGATGCAGCAGGTCTTCGCCACGGCCAACCTGGTCGAGATCTCGCCGTCCAACACGGCTCCCGAGCTGACCCAGGGCAAGAACTGGCAGACGTCGAAGTCGCGTCCGTTCAAGACGTACTTCCGCACCGCCACCACCGACGCCCTCCAGGGCGGCTTCGCGGCCGACTACGCCTACAACGTGCTGAAGAAGCGCAAGGTGTTCGTCGTCGACGACAAGCAGACCTACGGTGCCGGCCTCGCCAAGCTGTTCAAGGCGGGCTTCACCAAGTCGGGCGGCAAGGTCGCGGGCGAGGACCACGTCAACACGGGCGACACGGACTTCTCGGCCCTCGTCACCAAGATCAAGAAGTCGAAGGCCGACCTCGTGTACTACGGCGGCCAGTACGACGAGTCGGAGAAGCTCACCAAGCAGCTCAAGGACGGCGGAGCCAAGATCCCGCTGTTCGGTGGTGACGGCATGTTCACCCCGACCTACATCGAGACCGCCGGCAAGACGTCCGAGGGTGACCTCGTGACCTCCGTCGGCCAGCCCGTCGACTCGCTGCCCTCCGCCGCCGAGTTCATCAAGAAGTACAAGGCCTCCGGCCTCAAGGGCGACTACGGCACCTACGGCGGCTACTCCTACGACGCCGCGACCGCCATCATCAAGGCGATCGGCAACGTCGTGAAGGACGGCAAGGTCCCGGACGACGCTCGCGCCAAGATCGTCGCCGAGGTCCAGAAGACCAAGTTCGACGGCATCGCCGGCCCCGTCTCCTTCGACGAGTTCGGTGACACCACGAACAAGCAGCTCACCGTCTACCAGGTCGTCGACGGCAAGTGGAAGGCCGTCAAGAGCGGCACGTTCAACGGCTGATCCACACTGCCGCTAGCACCATCCAAGGGCCGCGCGGCCAGACCACCCGTCACCGCGCGGCCCGCTTCATACGCCCTGCTCAACTCTCCCCACCACATGGAGGCCATGCGGTGAACACCCTGCCGCAGCAGCTGGCCAACGGGCTGTTCCTCGGCTCGATGTACGGGCTGATCGCCATCGGCTACACGATGGTGTACGGCATCGTCCAGCTCATCAACTTCGCCCACGGCGAGATCTTCATGACCGGCGGCTTCGGCGCGCTCACGGTCTACCTGTATGTCCTGCCCGACGGCACCACCATGTGGATAGCCCTCCCAGCGATGCTGATAGGCGGCGGCCTCGTCTCCGTCCTCATCGCCGTCGGGGCGGAACGCTTCGCCTACCGACCACTGCGCGGAGCACCACGCCTCGCACCACTCATCACCGCCATCGGCCTCTCGCTGGCACTCCAGCAGGCCGTCTTCAACTGGTACCCGAACGCCAAGAACGACCTCAAGTTCCCGCAACTCCCCTTCGGGCCCTGGCACATCGGTTCCGTCAGCATCCAGAGCGGCTCCTTCTTCGTCATCATCGCCGCCCCGATCTGCATGGCCGCCCTCGCCTTCTTCGTCCGTCTCTCGCGCACCGGCCGTGCCATGCAGGCCACCGCGCAGGACCCGGACACCGCGCAGCTGATGGGCATCGACACGAACCGCATCATCGTGGTCGCCTTCGCCATCGGCGGCTTCTTCGCCGCGGTCGCGGCCGTCGCGTACGGCCTGCGCTACGGCACCATCAAGTACGACATGGGCTTCCAGATGGGCCTCAAGGCCTTCACCGCGGCCGTCCTCGGCGGCATCGGCAACATCTACGGCGCCATGATCGGCGGCCTCGTCCTCGGCCTCGCCGAGACCCTGGCCACCTCCTACATCGACGGCATCCCGGGCATGCAGCAGCTCGGCGGCGGCGGCTGGTCCTCCGTCTGGGCCTTCGTCCTCCTCATCCTCGTCTTGCTGTTCAGGCCACAAGGCCTGGTCGGCGAACGCGTCGCGGACAGGGCGTGAGCACCATGGCTTCCAACGACACCACGGCCCCGGAGCGCGGGCTGATCGCACTGCCGCAGTCCGTCGCCCGCGTCCTCGTCGCGGTCGGCGCCGTCGCCACCATCGCCAGTACGTTCATGTCCTGGACATACACGGACGAATTCCCCGGGGACCTCACGTACTACGGCTCCCCGGCCGGTCTCCAGATCCTCGACCTCGTCGCCGGCATCTTCACCCTGCTGTTCGCACTGACCCTGTGGAACGTGCGCGGCCTCGGCTGGCTCAACCCGTCGGGCGCCACCCAGCCGGTCGTCCTCGCGTCCTGCTCCGCCTTCGCGGTCAGCTGGTTCAGCGCCATCGCCATCGCCGTGGACCTCAAAGGCCTCGTCGCCCTGGACCCCGGCGCCTACGTCACCGCCGTCGGCTCCCTGATCGCGCTCCTCGGCGCGCTCGCGCTGCCCAAGCCGGGCGACACGTTCAAGGACTACGTCACCAAGCCGGACAACATCCCGCCGGCCGCCAAAATCCCGGTCTGGGGCGAGCGCCTCGTCATCACCGGCGCCACCGCCGCGGCACTGATCATCTTCGCGTACGGCATCGGGGTCGACCCCGAGGCGAGCGAAACGTTCCTCGGCTATCTGCTGCTGGTCGTCTTCGGCATCTGGGCGCTGATGACCGCGGGCCTCTTCGACCGGTTCGCCACCCTCAACTCCCGCCACAAGGGCTTCGCCACCTCGATGGCGTTCCTGGCCGCGGCGCTGTTCCCCTTCGTCGAGAACAACGAGCACAACTCGAACCTCGGCGTGAACATCCTCGTCGTCGCCACCGTCGCCCTCGGCCTCAACATCGTCGTCGGCCTCACCGGTCTCCTCGACCTCGGATACGTCGCCTTCCTCGGTGTCGGCGCCTACGCCGCGGCCCTCGTCTCCGGCTCGGAGTTCTCCCGCTTCTCCGGCGTCCAGTTCCCCTTCTGGGCCGCGATGCTGACGGGCATGGCCGCGTCGCTCGTCTTCGGTGTCCTCATCGGAGCGCCGACCCTGCGCCTGCGCGGTGACTACCTCGCCATCGTGACGCTCGGCTTCGGAGAGATCTTCCGCATCTCCGTCAACAACATGGACGGTTCCTCCGGGCCCAACCTCACCAACGGCCCCAACGGCATCTCCATGATCCCGGACCTCAACATCTTCGGGTTCAACTTCGGCAGCAGCCACGACGTCGGCGGGGTCACCCTCGGCCGGTTCGCGAACTACTTCCTGCTGATGCTGATCATCACGGCGATCGTGGTCGTCGTGTTCAACCGGGCCGCCGACTCCCGTATCGGCCGCTCGTGGATCGCCATCCGCGAGGACGAGACCGCCGCCACCGCCATGGGCATCAACGGCTTCCGCGTCAAGCTCATCGCCTTCGCGCTGGGCGCCTCGCTCGCCGGCCTCGCCGGCACCGTCAGCGCCCACGTCGGCTACAGCGTCAACCCGGCCCCGTACCAGTTCGCCGGCTCGGTACCGCCGAACTCCGCCTTCCTGCTCGCCGCGGTCGTCCTCGGCGGCATGGGCACCGTCAACGGCCCGATCCTCGGCGCCTCGCTGCTCTACCTCCTCCCCGAGAAGCTCGGCTTCCTGAGGGAGTACCAGCTCCTCGCCTTCGGCCTCGCGCTCGTCATCCTGATGCGCTTCCGCCCCGAGGGCATCGTGGCCAACCGCCGCCGCCAGCTCGAATTCCACGACACCGGCCAGCTCGACATTCCGGAGCAGGCCCTGCCCGACACCACCGTCGGCGTCACGAAGGCAGGGGCGTGACCCACATGACCACCACCACAGCCCCCACCCCGGTGCTCGAAGCCAGCGGCGTCACCATGCGCTTCGGCGGTCTCACCGCCGTCCGCAGCGTCGACCTCACGGTCAACTCGGGTGAGATCGTCGGCCTCATCGGACCCAACGGCGCGGGAAAGACCACCTTCTTCAACTGCCTGACGGGCCTCTACGTCCCCACCGAGGGCAAGGTCTCGTACAAGGGCAAGGTCCTCCCGCCCAAGCCCCACCTGGTCACCAGCGCGGGCATCGCCCGTACCTTCCAGAACATCCGGCTGTTCGCCAACATGACCGTTCTGGAGAACGTGCTCGTGGGCCGGCACACCCGGACGAAGGAAGGCCTCTGGTCCGCGCTCCTGCGCGGTCCGGGCTTCCGCAAGGCCGAGGCCGCGTCCCGCGAACGCGCCATGGAGCTGCTGGAGTTCATCGGTCTCGACCACAAGGCCGACCACCTCTCCCGCAACCTCCCCTACGGCGAGCAGCGCAAGCTGGAGATCGCCCGCGCCATGGCGAGCGACCCGGGCCTGCTACTCCTCGACGAGCCGACCGCGGGCATGAACCCGCAGGAGACGCGGGCGACGGAAGAACTCGTCTTCGCCATCCGTGACCGGGGCATCGCCGTGCTCGTCATCGAGCACGACATGCGCTTCATCTTCAACCTGAGCGACCGCGTCGCCTGTCTCGTCCAGGGCGAGAAGCTCGTCGAGGGCACGTCGGAGGTCGTCCAGGGCGACGAGCGCGTCATCGCCGCCTACCTCGGCACGCCGTTCGAGGGCGCCCCCGGCGACGAGGAGGCCGCGGAGGTCGAGGCCGCCGAGGCCGGAGCCGCCGAGGCCGCCGAGGCCGCCGAGGCCGCCGAGGCGTCGAGCAGCACCAGCAAGGAAGGAACCGCCCAGTGACCGCACTGCTGGAGGTCGAGGACCTCAAGGTCGCCTACGGCAAGATCGAGGCCGTCAAGGGCATCTCCTTCACCGTCGAAGCCGGTCAGATCGTCACCCTCATCGGCACCAACGGCGCCGGTAAGACGACGACTCTGCGCACCCTCTCCGGGCTCCTCAAGCCCAGCGGCGGGCGCATCCTCTTCGACGGTCAGCCCCTCGCCAACGTCCCCGCTCACAAGATCGTCGCCCTCGGACTCGCCCACTCCCCCGAGGGCCGGCACATCTTCCCCCGTCTGACCATCGCGGAGAACCTCCAGCTCGGAGCGTTCCTGCGGAGCGACAAGGCGGGCATCGAGAAGGACATCCAGCGGGCCTACGACCTGTTCCCCATCCTGGGCGAGCGGCGCAAGCAGGCCGCGGGAACCCTCTCGGGCGGTGAGCAGCAGATGCTGGCAATGGGCCGGGCGCTGATGTCCCAGCCCAAGCTGCTCATGCTGGACGAGCCGTCCATGGGCCTCTCGCCGATCATGATGCAGAAGATCATGTCGACGATCGCCGAGCTGAAGGCCGCCGGCACGACGATCCTGCTCGTCGAGCAGAACGCCCAGGCGGCGCTCTCGCTCGCCGACCAGGGGCACGTCATGGAGGTCGGCAGCATCGTCCTCTCCGGCACCGGTCAGGACCTGCTGCACGACGAGTCCGTGCGGAAGGCGTACCTCGGCGAGGACTGAGGCACCCCGCCCGGCACGTCCCCGGACGCGCGAAGAGGCCCGCACCCCTCGGGGTGCGGGCCTCTCGCATGCCCTCGGTACGGAGTCCGCTCGCCGTCGCGGGCGACGCGCCGGCCGCAGCGGTGCGGCGGACTAGCCCTTCGCGGCCTTCTTCTCCGCGGCGTCCTGGATGACCGCCTCGGCCACCTGCTGCATGGACATCCGACGGTCCATGGACGTCTTCTGGATCCACCGGAAGGCGGCCGGCTCCGTCAGCCCGTACTCCGTCTGCAGAACGGACTTGGCCCGGTCGACGAGCTTGCGCGTCTCCAGCCGCTGGGTGAGATCCTCGATCTCCTTCTCCAGCGCCTTCAGCTCGGTGAAGCGCGACACCGCCATCTCGATGGCGGGCACCACGTCGCTCTTGCTGAAGGGCTTGACCAGGTACGCCATCGCGCCGGCGTCACGGGCCCGCTCGACGAGGTCGCGCTGCGAGAACGCGGTCAGCATGAGGACGGGGGCGATGCTCTCCTCGGCGATCTTCTCCGCCGCGGAGATCCCGTCCAGCTTCGGCATCTTCACATCGAGGATCACGAGGTCCGGCTTGTGCTCGCGGGCCAGCTCGACGGCCTGCTCACCGTCGCCCGCCTCGCCCACGACGGTGTAGCCCTCCTCCTCCAGCATCTCTTTGAGGTCGAGTCGGATCAGTGCCTCGTCCTCAGCGATGACGACACGGGTCGTCAGCGGAGGCACGTGCGACTTGTCGTCGTCGGGCGCGTCTACGGGCTGGGGCGACTCGGGGGCGGTCACGGGGGCTCCTCGTTCAGGGCGCGGGTACTGCTCCCAAGAGCCTACCCAGCTGCGGTATGGTGGTCTGGCAGCGGGTCGGGGTAAACCTTCGATTCAGCGGGCCCCGGTAGCCCAATTGGCAGCAGGCAATGGATTCAAAACCCATACAGTGTCGGTTCGAGTCCGACCCGGGGCACTTTTCTTTCGATTCCAAGGTCGCCATCCAGAAGTGGATGTTTCCTTTCCCTTGAACATCCGCGCCTTTTGCGCGCGTCGCGGACGATCCGTTCCCCGGTGTATTCGCCCCGGGCGCCAGGACATGACAGCCCCACGCCCCCGTCCGTGAACCGGGCTGTCCACGCGTACCCGTTGGGGCTCCGTCCCGTCCTGCGACAACACCGCCCGATCACCACCCGGCCGTGACGTCGTGGCACACCGACGGGCCCCTCCGGACGATTCCGCAGGGGCCCGTCGCCGTACCGGCTACTTGGGGCTGTCGTCCTCACCGATGTGGTGCACGCGGACCAGGTTGGTCGAACCGGAGACCCCGGGCGGCGACCCCGCCGTGATCACGACGATGTCGCCCTTCTCGCACCGGCCGTACTTCAGGAGCAGCTCGTCCACCTGTTCCACCATGGCGTCGGTGGAGCCGACGTGCGGGCCGAGGAAGGTCTCCACGCCCCAGGTGAGGTTCAGCTGGGAGCGGGTCGCCTGGGCCGGGGTGAAGGCCAGCAGCGGGATCGGCGAACGGTAGCGGGACAGCCGGCGGGCCGTGTCCCCGGACTGGGTGAAGGCAACGAGGAACCGGGCGCCGAGGAAGTCGCCCATCTCGGCGGCGGCGCGTGCCACGGCACCGCCCTGGGTGCGGGGCTTGTTGCGCTCGGTCAGCGGCGGGAGCCCCTTGGCGAGGATGTCCTCCTCCGCCGCCTCCACGATGCGCGCCATGGTGCGCACGGTCTCGACGGGGTACTTGCCGACGCTCGTCTCGCCGGACAGCATCACCGCGTCCGTGCCGTCGATGACGGCGTTGGCGACGTCGGAGGCCTCCGCGCGGGTGGGCCGGGAGTTGTCGATCATCGAGTCGAGCATCTGGGTGGCGACGATGACCGGCTTGGCGTTCCGCTTGGCCAGCTTGATGGCGCGCTTCTGGACGATCGGCACCTGCTCCAGCGGCATTTCGACGCCGAGGTCGCCGCGCGCGACCATGATGCCGTCGAACGCGGCGACGATGTCGTCGATGTTCTCGACGGCCTGGGGCTTCTCGACCTTGGCGATCACCGGGAGGCGGCGGCCCTCCTCGTCCATGATCCGGTGGACGTCCTCGATGTCCTTGCCGCTGCGGACGAACGACAGGGCGATGACGTCGAATCCGGAGCGCAGGGCCCAGCGCAGGTCCGCCTCGTCCTTCTCGGAGAGGGCGGGGACGGAGACGGCGACACCGGGGAGGTTGAGGCCCTTGTGGTCGGAGACCATGCCGCCCTCGACGACCGTGGTGTGCACGCGGGGGCCGTCGACGGCCGTGACCTCCAGGCAGACCTTGCCGTCGTCGACGAGGATGCGCTCACCGGGCGTGACGTCGGAGGCCAGACCCCCGTAGGTCGTACCGCAGGTCTGGCGGTCGCCCTCGAAGCCGTCCTCGACGGTGATGGTGAAGCTGTCTCCGCGTTCAAGGAGTACGGGACCTTCGCTGAAGCGGCCGAGCCGGATCTTCGGGCCTTGAAGGTCGGCGAGGATGCCGACGCTGCGGCCGGTCTCGTCGGAGGCCTTCCGCACGTGCTGGTAACGCTCCTCGTGCTCGGCATAGGTGCCGTGACTGAGGTTGAAGCGGGCTACGTCCATTCCGGCATCGACCAGTGCCTTGATCTGGTCGTACGAGTCGGTGGCGGGGCCCAATGTACAAACGATCTTTGCTCGGCGCATGATTCGAGCCTAGGCCTTACCGGCGGGTAGAGAATTGGTCGCGTGTGACTACTCAACAACGCTTGCGTGAAGCGTTATTGACAAGTGTTGAATTGTGCACCGGGGCGCTCCGATGAGCATTCGGAAGCGCCCCGGAACAATTCGAGGGATCCTTCGCCCCTCTATTCGAAATACCGGACATTCGGTGGTCACAACCGTGGCGGCGCCATCGTGAAGCGGGCGTTGACCTGGGCGTAGACGTGCTGGCGCTGCGGTTCGAGATCGAGGGGCGCGGCTTCCTCGTCCGCGGACGAGGCGTACACGGACCGTGAGCGCGCGGCGCCGGCGAGACCGTACGGCTGGACGTTCTCCGCGCCGATGTCCGCCAGTTCCACCAGGGCCGTAAGGGTGGTGCCGAGGGCCTCCGCGTACTCGCGGGCGCGCTGCACGGCCTCGCGGACGGCGTGCTGCCTGGCCCTGCGGTGTTCGGGCGAATCCGGGCGCAGGGCCCACCAGGGGCCGTCGACACGGGTGATCTGGAGGTCCGCCAGTCGTGTGGTGAGCTCGCCGAGCGCGGTGAAGTCGGTGAGTTCGGCGTCGATCCGGACATGGCCGACGTAGGCGTGGACGCGTTCGCCGCGGCCGTGCCGGGTCAGTTCCGGGGTGATGGAGAACCCGCCGGTCTCCACGCGTTCGACGGCGTCTCCGTAGGACTTCACCAGGTCGAGTGCGGCGGCGTTGCGGCGGGTGAGGTCGGCGAGCGCCTCCTGCCTGTCCTTGCCGCGCGCGGCGACGGTGACGCCGATCCGGGCGATCTCCGGGTCGACCTCCAGGTGGGCCTCGCCGCGCACGGCGATGCGCGGGGACTCGGGCGTCCCGTACGGGACGGCGAGTTGGGGTTCTTCCGGGGCGGAGTCTGCATTGGGGGCCATACGTCCCACTCTGTCACCGGGACGGCCGGTTGTGGCGCCCACAGGTCATCAGAAAGAAACCTCACGGACCTGTTGCCGCCGTGGCGCGTGGGCCAGAATCTACGCGCGTCGTCGACCCATTTCCTAGGAGCCACAGACATGCCGTTGAACCGCAGGAAGTTCCTCAAGAAGTCCGCCGTGACGGGTGCGGGCGTCGCGCTCGCCGGCGCGGCGGCTGCTCCGGCGGCGCAGGCCGCCGAGGCCACGGGCGGCAAGAAGCCCAAGCGGTACTCCCTGACGGTGATGGGCACGACGGACCTGCACGGCCACGTCTTCAACTGGGACTACTTCAAGGACGCGGAGTACAAGGACGCGGCGGGCAACGCCCAGGGCCTGTCCCGGATCTCGACGCTGGTGAACCAGATCCGCGAGGAGAAGGGCCGCTGCAACACGCTCCTCCTCGACGCGGGCGACACCATTCAGGGCACCCCGCTGACGTACTACTACGCGAAGGTCGACCCGATCACCGCCAAGGGCGGTCCGGTGCACCCGATGGCGCAGGCGATGAACGCGATCGGCTACGACGCGGCGGCCCTCGGCAACCACGAGTTCAACTACGGCATCGAGACGCTGCGGAAGTTCGAGTCGCAGTGCCACTTCCCGCTGCTCGGCGCCAACGCGCTCGACGCGAAGACCCAGAAGCCCGCCTTCCCGCCGTACTTCATCAAGACGTTCCACGTGCCGGGTGCCGCGCCGGTGAAGGTGGCCGTGCTCGGTCTGACAAACCCGGGCATCGCGATCTGGGACAAGGCCTACGTGCAGGGCAAGCTGACGTTCCCGGGACTCGAGGAGCAGGCGGCCAAGTGGGTGCCGAAGCTGCGCTCCATGGGCGCGGACGTCGTCGTCGTGTCGGCGCACTCCGGTTCCTCCGGCACCTCCTCGTACGGTGACCAGCTGCCCTACGTCGAGAACTCGGCGGCCCTGGTGGCCCAGCAGGTGCCGGGCATCGACGCGATCCTCGTCGGCCACGCGCACGTGGAGATCCCCGAGCTGAAGGTCACCAACACCGCCACCGGGAAGACGGTCGTCCTCTCGGAGCCGCTGGCCTTCGCCGAGCGGCTGTCCGTGTTCGACATCGAGCTGGTCTTCGAGAAGGGCAGGTGGCAGGTCGAGTCGGTGGCGTCGTCGGTCCGCAACTCGAACTCGGTCGCCGACGACCCGAAGATCACCAAGCTGCTGAAGGACGAGCACGCGGCGGTCGTGGAGTACGTCAACCAGGTGGTCGGCACGGCGACCGACACCCTGACGACGGTCGAGGCGCGGTACAAGGACGCCCCGATCATCGACCTGATCACCAAGGTGCAGGAGGACGTGGTCAAGGCGGCGCTGGCGGGCACCTCGTACGCCTCGCTGCCCGTGATCGCGCAGGCCTCGCCGTTCTCGCGGACCTCGGAGATCCCGGCCGGCGACGTGACCATCCGCGACCTGTCGAGCCTGTACGTGTACGACAACACCCTGGTCGCCAAGGTGATGACGGGCGCTCAGATCCGGGCGTACCTGGAGTACTCGGCGGAGTACTTCGTGCAGACCGCGGCCGACGCGCCGGTCGACGTGGACAAGCTCACCAACGCGAACAACCGCCCCGACTACAACTACGACTACGTGTCGGGACTCCAGTACGACATCGACGTCGCGCAGGCGGCCGGTTCACGCATCAAGAACCTGACCTACAACGGGGCCGCGCTGGACGGCGCCCAGCAGTTCGTGCTCGCCGTGAACAACTACCGCGCGAACGGCGGCGGCGCCTTCCCGCACGTCGCGTCGGCCACCGAGGTGTGGTCGGAGTCGACGGAGATCCGCACGCGGATCTCCGAGTGGGTCACCGCCAAGGGCACGCTGGACCCGAAGGAGTTCGCCTCCGCGGACTGGAAGCTGACGCGGAACGGCACGCCCGTCTTCTAGCCCATGAGGCCTGTCCTCCAGTCCGGGTGGCCCGTTCCCGGGCTCCCTGCGGGACCGACGGCGTCGGCGCGGACTCCGCGCCGACGCCGTCGGCGTTCCGGCGGGCGCGCGCCACCTCGTCTACCGCCCGTCGACGAGCGGGGTGAGCGTCAGCTCGTCCCGGCGCGCACCCGGGACCTGCTGCTGCTCGAGTCCGAACGTGGTGAAGGCGGTGCGACCGGGCAGCGGGTAGGGGTCCTTGCCGGTGAGGGAGTTGAGGATGGTGGCGCTGCGCCAGGCGGCGAGACCGAGATCGGGCGCACCGACACCGTGGGTGTGGAGTTCGGCGTTCTGGACATACAGATGGCCCGTGACGGAGGGGTCCAGCACGAGGCGGAAGTGGTCGTCGATCCGGGGGCGCTCGGCGCTGTCACGGCGCAGGTAGGGGTCGAGCCCGGCGAGGATGCGGCCGAGCGGGCGCTCGCGGTAGCCGGTGGCGAGGACGACGGCGTCGGTGGTGAGCCGGGAACGGGCGCCCTGCTGGACGTGTTCCAGGTGGAGTTCGACCTTGGTGGTGGCGACGCGTCCCGCGGTGCGCACGGTGACGGCGGGGGTGAGGACGGCGTCGGGCCAGCCGCCGTGCAGGGTGCGGCGGTAGAGCTCGTCGTGGATGGCGGCGATGGTGTCGGCGTCGATGCCCTTGTGGAGCTGCCACTGCGCGGCGACGAGCCGGTCGCGGACCGGTTCGGTCAGGGCGTGGAAGTAGCGGGTGTAGTCGGGCGTGAAGTGTTCCAGGCCGAGCTTGGAGTACTCCATGGGCGCGAACGCCTCGGTACGGGCCAGCCAGTGGATCTTCTCGCGTCCGGCGGGGCGGTTGCGCAGCAGGTCGAGGAAGACCTCGGCTCCGGACTGTCCCGCGCCGATCACGGTGATGTGCTCGGCGGTGAGGAACCGCTCCCGGTGCTGGAGATAGTCCGCGGCGTGGATGACGGGCACGCCGGGTGCCTCGACCAGGGGTCTGAGGGGGTCGGGGATGTGCGGGGCGGTGCCGACGCCCAGCACGATGTTGCGCGTGTACGAGCGGCCCAGCGCCTCGGCCTCCCCGTCGGCGTCGAGCTGGCTGAAGTCGACCTCGAAGAGGGCGCGTTCGGGGTCCCAGCGGACGGCGTCGACCTGATGGCCGAAGTGCAGTCCGGGGAGGCTGTCGGCGACCCACCGGCAGTAGGCGTCGTACTCGGCGCGCTGGATGTGGAAGCGCTCGGCGAAGTAGAAGGGGAAGAGGCGGTCGCGGTCCTTGAGGTAGTTGAGGAACGACCAGGGGTTCGCCGGGTCGGCGAGGGTCACCAGGTCCGCCAGGAAGGGGACTTGGAGGGTGGCGCCGTCGATGAGCAGGCCGGGGTGCCAGTCGAAGCCGGGGCGCTGTTCGTAGAAGACGGTGTCGAGTTCGGCCAGGGGGTGGGCGAGGGCGGCGAGGGAGAGGTTGAACGGGCCGATGCCGATGCCCACCAGGTCGCGGGGTGCTTCGGCGGCGGGACGTGGGGGGTTGGGCGTCTGGCTCATCGCGGTGTGTGTCCTTCCACCAGTTTCAGGAGGGTGGCCAGGTCGCCCGGCCGGGTGTGGGGGTTGAGGAGGGTGACCTTGAGCCAGAGGCGGCCGTCGAGGGCGGCGCGGCCGAGGACGGCACGGCCCTCGTGCAGGAGGGTGCGGCGCACCGCGGCGACGGCGGCGTCGGAAGCCCCTGTGGGCCGGAACAGGACCGTGCTGATGACCGGCCGGTCGTAGAGCTCGAAGCCGGGTTGTGCGGCTATCAGGTCGGCCAGTTCGGCGGCCTGCGCGCAGACCTGGTCGACGAGCGCGCCGAGGCCGGCCCGTCCCAGCGTGGCGAGGGTGACGGCGATCTTGAGGATGTCGGGGCGCCGGGTGGTGCGCAGGGAGCGGCCGAGGAGGTCGGGGAGGCCGGCCTCGGTGTCGTCGTCGGCGTTCAGGTAGTCGGCGCTGTGCTGCAGGACGGCGAGGTCGCTCGCGTTCCGTACGGCGAGGAGTCCCGCGGCCACGGGCTGCCAGCCCAGTTTGTGCAGGTCGAGGGTGACGGTGTCGGCACGGTGCAGCCCGTCGAGCCGCGCGCCGTACCGGTCGCTGAAGAGGAGGCCTCCGCCGTAGGCCGCGTCGATGTGGAGGCGGGCGCCGTGCGCCGTGCACAGGTCGGCGATGTCGGCCAGCGGGTCGAGGAGTCCGGCGTCCGTGGTGCCGGCGGTGGCGGCCACCAGGAGGGAGCCGCGGGGGCCGGGGAGTTCGGTGAGCGCCTCGTCGAGGGCGGCCGGGTCCATCGTGCCGGCCGGGGCGGGGACGACGACGGGCTCGGGCAGGCCGAGCAGCCAGGCGGCGCGGTGCAGGGAGTGGTGGGCGTTGGCGCCGCAGACCAGCCGCACGCCCCCGCGGGCCTCGCGGGCGAGGAGGAGGGCGAGTTGGTTGGACTCGGTGCCGCCGGTGGTGACGAGGGCGTCGGCCCGTCCGGGCGGCTCTTCGGCCTCCGCGTAGACCTCCGCGGCCAGCGCCGCGGTGACGAGGGCTTCGAGCGCGGAGGCGGCCGGCGCCTGGTCCCAGGAGTCCAGGGACGGGTTGAGGACGGCGGCGGCCAGGTCTGCGGCGGCCGCGACGGCGAGAGGCGGGCAGTGCAGGTGGGCGGCGCACAGCGGGTCGGCGGGGTCGGCCGCGCCTGCCGCCAGGGCGCGCACCAGGACGCGCAGGGCGTCGTCGCGGCCCTCCCGGGGCAGCACCTCGCCCACCGCGTCGCGCACGTGCCGCGCGACCGCCTCCGGGCCTCCGGCGGGCAGCGGGCCCCCGCGCGCCGCCGCGCCCTCGCGCAGGGCGTCGAGGACGGTGTCGAGCAGTGGCCGCAGAGCGCCGGGACCTTCGGGACCTGAGGCGAGGGGCGGCGTGCTCATGGGGTGTCCTCCGGTGGGCGCGCGGCGGGGTGATTTCCAGGGTGTACGCATTTCGGGTCGGCGCACCCGTATGGGACAACGATCCGACCCGAAAGGGGGTACTGCCGTGCGGAGGAAATGTGTCGGGGCGGCCGGGGTGCTACGCGCCGCGGTCCGCCCGCGCGCCCTGCGCGCCCCGCCGCCCCCGTTCGCCCGTGGGCCGTGCGTGCCCTGCCGCCCCAATTCGCCCGTGGGCCCTGCGCGCCCGCCGCCCCGGTCCGTGCGGTGGGCGGCGCTCCTCAGGTGCCGGACGGGCCGGGGAGCGGCACGTGCCGCGCCCGGGGACGAGACGTCCGACGCCGCGCCCAGGGACGAGACGTCCGGCGCCGTGCCCGGGGACGAGACGTCCGGCGCCGTGCCCGGGGACGAGACGTCCGTGCCCGCCCTCGAAGGGCGGGCACGGATCTCCCGGGATCAGGCCTCGCGGACCCGCAGCGCCCGTGCGAGATCGTCGAGTTGGTCGGCGAGCTTGCGCCGCAGCGCCGGAATGGGTTCGGCGTCCCGCAGACATGCCTCGCCCAGCGCCAGCGTCCGGTCGGAGATCGCGTGCACGGGGAACGCCCAGCGTCCCGCCGCCTCGGCGATCGCGGGACCGCGACGGGTGGCGACGGCCACCGCGTCGGTCCAGTACCGCTCGACGTACTCCCGTACGAGCTCGGCCTGTTCGGGCTGCCAGAAGCCCTGGGCGGTGGCGGTGAACAGGTAGTTGGAGAGGTCGTCGGTGGTGAACATCTCCTCCCACGCCCTGCGCTTGGCCTCCGGGTCGGGCAGCGCGGCCCGGCAGCGGGCGGCGCCCTCCTGACCGGTGGCGCTCGGGTCCTGGACGAGTTCGGCGTCGATGACGGCGTCGTCGACGGCGCCGAGCACGGCGAGCCGGCCGAGGATGCGCCAGCGCAGCTCCGGGTCGAGTTCCGGGCCGCCGGGCACGGTGCCCTCGGAGAACCAGGCACTGATGGTGTCGGGGTGGGCCGCAACGTCGATGAGGTGGCGTACGGCGGTCAGGCGCAGCCCCGGGTGGGACCCGTCCTCGGTCCGGCGGATCAGGTCGCGGCACAGGTCGGTGAGGGTGGCGAGCGCGGCGGGCCGCTCCTCGGCGGACACGAACCGGTCGGCGACGTGGGCGCTCGCGAACGACAGGACGCCCTGGACGAGGGCGAGGTCCGTCTCGTGCGGGAGGTGGGCGCGGGCGGCCTCGACGTAGGCCATGGCGGGCAGTTCGCCGTCGCGCACGGCGTCCCGCAGGGCGTTCCACACGACCGCGCGGGTGAGCGGGTCGGGCAGGCCCGACAGGGAGCCGCGCACGGCCCGGAACGACTCGGCGTCGAAGCGGACCTTGGCGTACGAGAGGTCCCCGTCGTTCAGGAGGAGCAGGGCCGGCCGCTTGCCGATGGCCACCGACTCGGTCTGCGGCACGTCCAGTTCGAGGCGCTCGCGGAGGGTGAGGCGGCCCCCGTCGGACAGGTCCGGGTCGTAGAGGCCGACGGCGATGCGGTGCGGGCGGCTGCCCCGGTGCTCGACGGTGAGGGTGTGGCCGCCGTCGGCCGCCGCGGTGATCGTGGGGACGAGGGTGTCCACGCCGGTGGTGCGCAGCCAGGAGTCGGCCCAGGCGTGCACGTCGCGCTCGGTGGCGGAGGCGAGGTTGTCGATGAAGTCGGCGAGGGTGGCGTTGCCGAACTTGTGGCGGGCGAAGTGGGTGTTGATGCCGGCGAGGAAGTCCTTCTCGCCGAGCCAGGCCACCAGTTGGCGCAGGGCGGAGGCGCCCTTGGCGTAGGAGATGCCGTCGAAGTTGAGCATGGCGGACGCGGTGTCGGGGACGGCGTCCGGGTCCGGGGCGACGGGGTGGGTGGAGGGGCGCTGGTCCGCGTCGTAGCCCCAGGACTTGCGGGCGACGCCGAAGTCGGTCCAGGTGTCGGTGAAGCGGGTGGCCTCGGTGAGGGTCTGGTAACCCATGTACTCGGCGAAGGACTCGTTCAGCCAGATGTCGTCCCACCAGCGCAGGGTGACGAGGTCGCCGAACCACATGTGGGCCATCTCGTGGGCGATGACCATGGCGCGGGTCTGCCGCTCGGTGTCGGTGACGGCGGAGCGGTAGATGAACTCGTCGCGGAAGGTGACGAGCCCGGGGTTCTCCATGGCGCCGGCGTTGAACTCGGGGACGAACGCCTGGTCGTAGGAGTCGAAGGGGTAGGGCTCGTCGAACTTCTCGTGGTAGCGGTCGAAGCAGGCGCGGGTGATGTCGAGGATCTCGTCGGCGTCGGCGTCCATGTAGGGGGCCAGGGAGCGCCGGCAGTGGATGCCGAAGGGCAGGCCGCGGTGTTCGGTGCGGACGGAGTGCCAGGGACCCGCGGCGACGGCGACGAGGTAGGTGGAGACCAGCGGCGTGGGGGCTGCCGTCCAGCGGCCGTTGCCGAGGTGCTCGGTGACGCCGTTGGCGAGGACGGTCCAGCCCTCGGGGGCGGTGACGGACAGCTCGAAGACGGCCTTCAGGTCGGGCTGGTCGAAGGCGGCGAAGACGCGCTGGACGTCCTCCATGAACAGCTGGGTGTAGAGGTAGGTCTCGCCGTCGGTGGGATCGGTGAAGCGGTGCATGCCCTCGCCGGTGCGGGAGTAGCGCATGACGGCGTCGACGCGCAGCTCGTGCTCGCCCGCGGTCAGGCCTTTGAGGGGCAGCCGGTTCTCGGCCAGGGTCTCCGGGTCGAGGGACCGCCCGTCGAGGGTGACGGAGCGCAGCTCGGCGGGCTTCAGCTCGACGAAGGTGTCCGCGTCGGCGCGGGCGGTGAACCGGATGACGGTCCGGGAGTCGAAGGTCTCGTCCCCGCGGGTCAGGTCGAGTTCGATCCCGTAGTGGTGGACGTCGAGGAGCTTGGCACGGGTCTGCGCTTCGTCGCGCGTCAGTACGGACATGAGGACATGCTGCCTGATGGCTCCGACAGGGCACAGAGGTGGTCCGGTACGCGGCATATGCACCGCACCACTCGCCTCCCGCTCCACCCCGCGGTCCTCCTCCCGCGGAGCGGGCCCCTAAGGGGTGCGGCCCTGCTCCAGTGTGCCGTTGCGTGGCTCGCGCTGGACGGGGAAGCGGGTGTCCGGGCGGTGCAGGACCGGGCCGGCGGCGCGCGGGGTGGCGTCCTTGGACTGTGCGCGCAGTTCGCGCAGCTCCTCCTCCAGCGCCCGGTGGCGCCGGTGGCTGTCGAACAGGTAGCGGACCTTGGTGCGCAGTGCCCAGGGGTCGATGGGTTTCATGAGGAGGTCGGCGACGCCGAGGCCGAAGGCGGTGGAGGTGAGTTCGGCGTCGGGGCCGAAGCCGGTGAGCAGGATGATCGGGATGTGCTGGGTCTGCTCCACCCGGCGCATGTAGCGCACCACGTCGAGGCCGCTGACGCCGGGCATGCGCACGTCGAGGAGGAGCAGCCCCACCTGGCCGCGCAGGACCTCCTTGAGCGCCTCGTCGCCGCTGGTGGCCCGCGCCACCTGGTATCCCAGCGGTGCCAGGGCGCTCTCCAGGGCGTACAGCGTGTCTTTGTGGTCGTCGACGATGAGGATCTTGGCATCCGACGGCATGGCCCGACGTCCCCTCGGTTGGGCGTACAGCTTATGCCCGTACGGACTCACGGACTGCGCCCGTGGCCTGACAGCGCGTGCCCGGCAGGGCGTGCTGGGCGTGTGTTCGGCGCGTGCTCTTGTTCCCGGCATGTGCCCGGCGTGTACCCGGCACGGAGTGTTCAGGCAGGATGCACGCTCGCACCGCCCGGTGTCACTCCCCCGCGTCCGCCGCGGCGCCTCCCGCGTCGTCCGCGATGCGCTCGTGGTGCCGGATGACCTCGGCAATGATGAAATTCAGCAACTTTTCGGCGAAGGCCGGATCCAGCTTGGCGCTTTCGGCCAGCCTGCGCAGCCGCTCGATCTGCTGGGCCTCGCGGGACGGGTCCGCGGGCGGCAGCTGGTGGGCGGCCTTGAGGTGTCCGACCTGCTGGGTGCACTTGAAACGCTCGGCGAGCATGTGCACGACGGCGGCGTCGATGTTGTCGATGCTGTCGCGCAGCCGGGCGAGTTCGGCGCTGACGGCGGGGTCGACTTCCTGGGGCTTGCTCGTGGTCATGAGGTCCCACCCTACGTGGCCTGCGGCCGCTCGATCATGGGCGGATCGTCGGGGTCGGGGATCCGGTCGCTCCAGCCACCGGGGACGGTTCGTCCCTGCTGGGCACGGAAGCGGACCGGAGCCATGCCGACGCGCCGGGTGAACAGCCGGGAGAAGTAGGCGGGGTCGTCGTAGCCGACGCGGCGGGCGACGGCGGCGACCGGGAGTTCGGTGGCGGCGAGGAGCTCCTTGGCGCGTCCCAGGCGGATGCCGAGGAGGTAGTCCTTGGGGCTGCATCCGGCGCCGCGGCGCACGGCGCTGCGCAGTTCGGCGGGGGTCATGCCGTGCCGGGCGGCGTGGTCGGCGACGGACATCGCCTTGAACGCGTCGCGGGCGAGGGCCTGGAGGACCTCGTCGCCGTCGGGGGCGAGGTCGGCGCGGGCGCGGCGCAGGGCGACGAGGAGCTCGTGGACGGCCGCGCCCGTCTCCACCTCCAGGAGGGGGTTGCCGCGGCGGGCGGCACGCGCGATGCGGCCCACGACGGCACGGGCGGCGGCCGCGTCGGAGAGGGGCACGACGGGCCGGCCGGGTTCGATGTAGCCGAGTTCGGTGTACGTCGCTGCCGCGGGTCCCGTGAAGTCGACGAAGCATTCGTCCCAGCTCGGGTCGGGCCCGTAGTGGTGCGGCACTCCGGGGGTGAGCCAGATCAGGGCGGGCGCGGTGACGGTATGGCGGTGTCCGTCGGGGGTGCGGTACCAGCCGCTGCCGGCGCCGATCACGACGGCCACGTGATGATCGAGGGTGCGGGGGCCGACGGCCGGCAGCTCGCCGTACTGGAGGCCGACGCCGAGGCAGGCGAGGCCCAGCCGGTGGTGGACGGGTCCGGGGGTGAAATAGCGCATCCAGGTGTGGTACATCCGCTTTCCTCCCGCCCGTCCGGCCGCCTCTTGCGTCCAATCAGCGACGATCTTTGTCCATGGACGCCACCGCCGCCAGGGCTGATCGTGGTGGCCATGAGCGAGTTCACGGTGGGGGACACGGATTTCCTGCTGGACGGCCGCCCGGTGCGGCTGCTGTCCGGCGCACTGCACTACTTCCGGGTGCACGAGGAGCAGTGGGCGCATCGCCTGGGGATGCTGCGGGCGATGGGGCTGAACTGTGTGGAGACGTACGTGCCGTGGAATCTCCACCAGCCGCGCCCCGGCGGCTACCGGGACGTGGAGCAGCTGGGCCGTTTCCTGGACGCGGCCGCCGAGGCCGGGCTGTGGGCGATCGTGCGGCCCGGGCCGTACATCTGCGCGGAGTGGGACAACGGCGGGCTGCCGCACTGGCTGACGGGCAGGCTCCGCACCCGCGACGAGGAGTACCTGGAGCACGTCGAGCGCTGGTTCCGGCGGCTGCTGCCCCAGGTCGTGTCCCGGCAGATCGACCGCGGCGGCCCGGTGCTGATGGTGCAGGTCGAGAACGAGTACGGCAGCTACGGCTCCGACCAGGTGTACCTGCGCCGGCTCGCGGATCTGCTGCACACCTTGGGCGTGAGCGTTCCGCTGTTCACCTCGGACGGCCCCGAGGACCACATGCTCACCGGCGGCTCGGTCCCCGGCGTCCTGGCCACCGCGAACTTCGGCTCGCACGCCCGGGAGGCCTTCACGACGCTGCGCCGGCACCGGCCGACGGGTCCACTGATGTGCATGGAGTTCTGGTGCGGCTGGTTCGACCACTGGGGCGCCGAGCACGTGGTGCGCGATCCCGGCGACGCGGCGGACACCCTGCGGGAGATCCTGGAGTGCGGTGCCTCGGTCAACCTCTACATGGCGCACGGCGGCACCAGCTTCGCGGGCTGGGCGGGCGCCAACCGGGGCGGTGGCGCGCTGCACGACGGGCCGCTGGAGCCGGACGTCAGCTCGTACGACTACGACGCACCGGTCGACGAACTGGGCCGCCCCACGGAGAAGTTCTGGCGGTTCCGGGAGATTCTCGCCGCCTACGCGGACGGGCCGCTGCCGGACGTGCCGCCCGCCCCCGGGCCGCTCGGTGCCGCCACACCGGTCGTCCTCGGGGAGTGGGCCTCCCGGGACACGCTGCTGGAGACGCTCGGCGGCGCGGGGGGCGAGTATGCGGTGCCGCCCACGTTCGAGGACCTGGACGTCGGCCAGGGGCTGGTCAAGTACGAGGTGAGCGTGCCCGGCCCCCGGCAGCCGTACCCGCTGACCGTGCGCGGGCTGCGCGACCTGGCGGTGGTGTCCGTCGACGGGGTGGCGGCCGGGGTGCTCGGCGAGGACTCCGCACAGCTGAAGGAGCCGGTCGCGGGGCCCGCCCGCGTGGAGCTGTGGGTGGAGTCCCTGGGGCGGGTCAACTACGGGCCGCGCACGGGTGAGCCGAAGGGCATCACCGGGGGCGTGCTGCACGAGCGGCAGTATCTGCACGGGGTGCGGGCGCGGGGGCTGCGGCTGGACGCGCTGGACGACGTGGCGGGGGTGCCGTTCGGCCCGCTTCCCGCGGGCGGCGCCCCCGGCCTGTACCGCGGCACCTTCGAGGTGCGCGGTGCCGGGGACGCCTTCCTCGAACTCCCGGGCTGGACGCGGGGGTTCGTGTGGGTCAACGGTTTCTGTCTGGGGCGCTACTGGTCCGTCGGCCCGCAGCACGCGCTGTACGTGCCCGGTCCCGTGCTGCGGGAGGGGGTGAACGAGGTGCGGGTGCTGGAGCTGGAGGCGGCCGCTCAGCCGGCCTCGCTCACCTCGAACGAGTCGAGCACGAACTCGGCCGTGCCGTCGTCCCCGGTCTTGCGCAGCCCCACCCAGGCCTCGCCGTCGGTGGGCGCCGTGAACTCGTAGGAGTGCAGCGTCGGTTCGGTGGCGACGGGGAGGGCGGTCCGTTCGAGCTCGATCGTCGTCGCTCCCCGGTCGACGGCGGTGATCCAGGCGTACTGGCCGGCCTTCTCGTTCTCGTGACGGAACGAGACCCGGTAGCGGCGCCCCGGCGTGAACCGGACGGTGTGCGGCACGGTCCGGTAGACCAGGCCGTCGTTCTCGCCGCGTGACTTGAGCGACTCGGAGCCGTCGACGACGTCGTCGATCGCCTTGCCGTTCCAGCTCCGCTGGGTGAACGGCGCGTGCCGCTGGGCGATGTGGGTGCGCGGGTCGGTGGACCCGCCCGCGTCGCCCTTCACGAAGGGGCCCCACCCCTGCGGGACGTTCTCGAAGTCCTCGAAGACCAGCGTCCCGCGCTTCGCCGGGCGCCGGGCGGGCACGACCCGGACGTTGTCGAACCGCACCCGTGCCTGCCCGGCGGCGGCGCACAGGGCGAGCTCGACGGGACCGCCGCCCTCGGGCACGGTGAACCAGGTGAACATCCGCTGGAAGCGGGTCCCGTGCTTGCGGTCGGCGGCGACGAAGTTGCCCGCGGTCGAGGTGTCGGTCCAGTTGGCGGCGGTGACGCCGTCGGCGGTGCGGACCCGGAGGGACGCCCTGCGGCTGCCGTCGGCGCTCTCGCCGACCTCGACCTGCACGGACGCGGCGTACTGGCCGGGCCTGAGGCGGCTGAGCCGCTGGGAGACCGTGGCGGCGCCGCCGGGGGCGATCACCAGCTCGTGGTCGCCGAGGTCGCCGCGCACCACGGAGGCCGGGCCGCTGACCGTCCAGCCCTTCAGGGAGCCCGAGTTGAAGCCGGGGTCGTACAGTGGGGTGCCCTTTCCCCAGCGGGGGGCGGGGGGCTGGGCCACGCGGGCGCGGTACACGACGTACGGCTGGGCGGGCTCGGCGTCGAGGGTGATCCGGCCGTCGTGCACGGGGACGTCGGCGACGAACACCCGGCCCTGGTCGGTGAGCCGGTACAGGGCGACCCGGGAGAGGCCTTCCCAGTCGCGCGGCAACCGCCACTCGCCGCTGCCGCCGGCCGGGTTGTAGTGGTAGAGCTTCGTGGGCTTCTTCGGGTCCCAGGGCAGCAGATAGGCGCCGCCGTCGTAGACGAGCCGGCCGTCGGTCGTGATGCGGCGGACGCCGTCCGTGTCGGAGACCGAGGTGCCACCCGGACCGGAGAAGGTGATCGTGTGCTCGCCCCAGGTGCTGATCGGGTGGGCCTGGAGGTACTTGGCGGGCAGGGAGTGCGTCCAGATCAGCGCGTAGAAGGAGTTCCAGTCGGTCTTGCCGGTCCAGCCCTCGAAGTTGCCCATGCGGGCGATGCCCAGCAGGGTGGGCCACTTGTCGGCGAAGACGTCCTTCTGATGGTTGCGGACGAAGCGGATGAGCCGGGAGTTGATCCCGCGCGAGGTGTCCGGGCCGTAGTCCGTCTCGGTCGCCCAGTGCGACCACAGGCTGGAGCGTTCCAGGCCGTGGCCCCACTCGGAGGTGACGTGCCAGCCCTGCTCGCGCAGGGCGCGCTGGAGGCGGTCGGAGGTCCAGCCGGACTCGCGGAAGACGTCGATGTACAGGGAGTTGAGGGCCGGGTGCGTCTCCGCGCGCAGGTCGGCGAAGCGCTTGACGATGTCGCCGGAGACGAGGTCGCGGCGCTGGTCGATCCGGTAGGACTGGTCCAGCCAGTCCCACTGCTCATTGGTCTTGTCGACCAGGGTCTCGGAGAAGGCGCGGGCGACCGGGTAGGACTCGGTGGCGTTGACGTGGACGGCGAAGTCGCTGTTCCACTTCCTGCCCTCGGAGACCAGGGTGTTGAGATCGGCGAGGCCGCCGGCGCGCTTGTTGTGGTTGCCCGCGTAGTCGGGATGGGCGGAGTCGTGCCCCTCGGACTGGTAGCCCTTGAGGAGGGTGAACTGCCCCAGCCCGTCGGTCGCCAGGGAGATCCGCTTGACGTCGTCGAGCGTGGCGAGGAACGGATGGGTGGCCTGTGAGGCGAAGTTGAACGGAATGTGCGGCACGACACGGCGGTACGTGCCGTCGGCACCGAGCGGGTCGACCATGATGTCCCGGAAGGCGATCGCGGCGTCCTGCCAGTCGATCACGCCGTCGCCGTTGCGGTCGCCGGTGACGATCACGGTGGCGTACGGGAGCGGCTCGGTGTCGGTCGCGGTCGCGGCCCGGTGGGTCCACTCGCCGGGGACGAGCTGGGCCTTGACGTATCCGTCGGCTCCGCCCGCCGGCTCCTTGCGGACGGTCTGCCGCCACAGCCGGCCGTTCTCCCACGAACTGGTGCTGTCGGGCTTGTCGTAGACCGTGTTGGTCTCGACGGCGCCCGCGAGGCCATGGTGCGCGACGACGGCGTACGCGCATCCGGTCGCCGCCTCCGCCGGGGTGTCGCGGGCCGGGGTGACGAGCGTGTCGCCGCTCTTGGACTTGTCCAACTGGATCCTGGCGGCCAGGAGTTGTGCGCCGGGCTGGTCGCTGCGGACGGAGAGCAGGGCGAGGCCGGGGATGCGCAGGGTGCCGACGGGCAGCGCGGCGGTTTCGGTGATCTTCGTGATCCGCCAGGTCACCCGCCGGTCCGTGACGGCGATCTCGGCGTCGATCGTGGTGCCGCCGTCGAAGACGAGGCGGTACGCGACCGCGTCGCCGCCGGCCGTGGCGGTGACCGTCGGGGTCCGCTCGGTGCCGTCGACGAGGACGGAGGTGACCTCGTCCTCCTGGGCGTGCAGGACGGCACCGGTCGCGCGGTCGGTGTAGGAGACGATCCGCGGGAATCCGGCGGCGACCCGGACGTCGAGGGCGCGGGAGCGCAGGACGAGGTCCGCACCGGGGGCGGCGGCCTCGGCGAAGGCCGGACCGGCCGCGCCGAGCGCGGCCCCGACTCCGGCGGCGGCGCCCGCCGCGACGACCGCGCGGCGCGTGGGGGCGAATGCGGGCGAGGGCATGGCTGAGGGCTGCAAGGCACTCCTCCTGGGGGCTGCGATCGGTGCCGTCAGCCTGCGCCGGGTGAGGTGAACGTGCCCATGGACAAAGGAGGGAGAGGAGTTGGACTAACCGACCGGCGCCTTCAGCTCCTTGTGGAAGTGCACGTCCTGATGGCCGCCCGGGATGCCCTCCGTGCGGCCCGTCTCGCGGTAGCCGTGTCCGCGGTAGAAGTCGGGGGCCTGGAAGGTGAAGGAGGAGACGATCATCTCGGTGCAGCCGCGCCGCGCGCTCTCCTCCTCGGCGGCCCTCAGCAGCTCGCTGCCCCAGCCGGCGTGCCGCTGGTCCTCGCGCACCCAGAGCATGTCGACGGCGCAGCAGCTTCCCCAGACCCAGGCGGTCAGTCCGCCGACCAGGTCCCCCGCCTCGTCGGTGACGCGGACCGAGAGCGGCTGGGGTGTGCCGGCTCCGGTCGCCTCCGCGTTGAACGCGGTGAGCTCGTCGTCGAGCCGCCGTTCCAGGGCCGCGTCCTTGGCTCCCACCTCCAACGACGCGGTGGCGGTGGGCTGCTGGGCGGGGCCGGTGGGCTGCTGGGCGGTCATGGCCGGGAGTATCGCAGCGCGAGGGGGCGGCGGCCGAACGCTTTTCGTTCCCGGAGGGCCGAACGCTTCTCGCCCCCGGACGGGCGAACGCTTCTCGCCCCCGGACGGGCGAACGCTTCTCGCTCCCGGACGGGCGAACGCTTCTCGCTCCCGGACGGGCGCCCGCGACCTGGTCACGGGCGCCCGCACCGCACGAGGTGCGACGACGGTTACAGCCCGGATGCCGCGCGGGCTATGTCGGCCGCGAACGTGGAGACCTCGCTGTAGACGCCGGGGTAGCCCGGCTCCGCGCAGCCCTGGCCCCAGCTGACGATCCCGACCTGGATGTACGCGCCCGTGTCGTCCTTGCGGAACATGGGCCCGCCGGAGTCGCCCTGGCAGGTGTCGACCCCGCCCTGCTGGACGAAGCCGGCGCAGATCTCGTCACCGGGGACGAGATCGCTGCCGTACGCCCGCTGACAGGTGGCGTCGTCGACGAAGGGGACGGTGGCCTTGCGCAGGTACCGCTGCTGGGCGCCGCCCTCGCGGGTGGCGCCCCAGCCCGCGACGGTGAAGTTCCCGTTGTTGTACGCCGTGGTGGTGGCGATCTTCAGGGTGGGCTGCTCGATCGGCCTGGCGAGCTTGATGAGGGCCCAGTCCTTGCCCTTGCCGTTGTAGCCGGGTGCCTGGAGCACCTTCGTCGACTTGACCTTGATCGCGCTGCTGCTCTGCAGGTCGACGACCCCGGCGGTGGCGGTGATGGAGGTGTTGTTGCCCGAGCCGTCCACGCAGTGCGCGGCGGTCAGGACGATGCTCTTGGTGTACAGGGCGCCGCCGCAGCCCATGGACAGGCGGACCATGAACGGGAACTCACCCTGGGCGGCGCGGGTCCCGCCGACCACGGGCGCGGGGGCGGCCTGGGCGGACAGCGGCTGGAGGGACGCGGCGGCGAGCGCCACCGCCGCGACGGTGAGCAGTCTTCTGATGACGCCGTGCTTCTTGAGAGACTTCAACGCGCTTCCTTTCGTGGGGGGTTGAACGCCGGGCGGAAGGCACGCCGAAATGTCCTGGCATGCTCCTGCCAAGCTGTGCGGATTATGAGGACCCGGGCACGGCAGGGGCAAGGGCCGGATTCCGGCCAGACACGACGCCGGGCGCCCGCGCACCCCGCGTCACCGGGAGGAGACCCCGCTTAGAGTGGAAGTCGGTTCCGGCGTCTTCAGGGGGTGCGGACGTGGCGAACGGCGGTCCCGTCGAGCACGGATACCCGCATCTGGACACGGTGCGGGCGTCGATCACCGCGCTCTACAGAAGGCTCTCGTACGACACGATCCACACGTTCGCGACCAGCGTCGCCCCCGCGGACGTCGCCTTCGCCGACGCCGACGACCTGCACCTCGGCGCGCAGCGCGTGGCCCGCGAGATGGTCCGGCACTACCGGCTGCCGGACGCCCGGATGATCATCGGCTTCCGCGAGATGACCCACGCCGCGAACGTCGAGCTCGCCGCGGGACCCGAGTACTTCGTCGACCTCAACGACCGCTTCCGCACCCATCGCAGGGACATCGGGGCCGCGCTCGCCCATGAGGTGATGCACGTCTATCTGCACCGTCTCGACCTCTCCTTCCCCGGCACCCGCGACAACGAGATCCTCACCGACACGGCCGCGGCCTACCTGGGAGCGGGCTGGCTCCTCCTCGACGCCTACCGCGAGGACGCGGCGTCCTCGCAGAAGCTCGGCTACCTCACCCCGGAGGAGTTCGGGTACGTCCTCGCCAAACGCGCCCTCCTCTTCGGCGAGGACCCCTCCGTCTGGTTCACCAGCCCGCAGGCCTACACGGCGTACACCAAGGGCATGGCGCAGGCCCGCCGCGACGAGCAGCAGCCGCCGCTGACCGCGGCCGGCTGGGCGGGCCGCCACCGCTACGCGAAGGACCGCCGTTACGCCCAGGACCACCACTCCTCGGCCCACCGGCCCGGCGCCCCCTACTCCTTCACGCCCGACAGCCGGGGCCCCCTGCGCGTCTCCTTCCCCTGCCCGACCTGCCACCAGCGGATCAGGGTCCCGGTACGCGGCCGGGTACGGGCCCGCTGCACGCTGTGCAGGACGGTGCTGGAGTGCGACACATGACGGGTGAGTCGCGTGCGAGGAAGGGCGAGAGGTGAGACAGAACACCTCAAAAGCCTTTGCCTCGCGCCTCCTTCGCGCGCGAGGGTCGAAGGATGAGCACGAACGACCCCGCGGCGCGTCTCTTCACCGCTGTGTACGAGGGTGACGAGGACGCGGTCGTACGGTCGCTGCGCTCCGGAGCGAGCCCCGAGTCGGTGGACGAGGACGGTCAGACGGCGCTGTACCTGGCGGCGGTGAGCGACCAGCCCGGCATCGTACGCCTGCTGCTCGTGGCCGGGGCCGACCCCGACCGGCTGAGCCAGGGCACCGACGCCCCGCTGTGCGGCGCGGCCTGCGGCGGGCACACCGAGGTGGCGCGCGCCCTGCTCGCGGCCGGGGCCGGGCCCGACACGGTGGAGGCCTTCGGATTCACCGCCCTCACCTGGGCACTCAGGCGCGGCCACTCCGCGGTGGCCGAGGCCCTCCTCGCCGCGGGCGCCGACCCGGACCGGCCCGGCCCCCAGGGCGAGGCGCCGCTGGTGGCCGCCGCCCACCGGGGCTCCCCCGGCTGCGTCCGCGCCCTTCTCGCGCGAGGCGCGGGGGCCAGGCGCGAGGCGCTGGCGGAGGCCCGCCGCCAGCTCACCCTGGACGTGGCGGCCGAGCTCCTCGCGGGGCTGACCCTGACCCACGGCGCGGGACACCCGTCCACCACCCACCTCTCACGGCAGGACGGCCGGACGGTCGTCGAGGTCCAGCTCCTCGACGCACAGGGCCACCCCTTCGCCGGCGACGACCGCGAGACGGGCCACGCGGAGATCGCCGCCCTCCTGGAAGGCCCGTAGCGGGCGGCGAGGACAGGCGACGCGAGGGCGGCGCTCCGCGCGCGGCGGCCGGCCGCCATCGGGCGGTCACAGCGAGCCGGAGGGGCCACGAGCCCCCTCGCGGCAAGCCCCCGCCCCCTCCGTCGCTTGTGGCCACGGCCGTTCACACCGACCCCGAGGTCACGCCTCGTGCTCGGCCACGGCGCTGCGGGGCAGAACGGCGCACAACCCGGCGCAGAGCACGAACCCGGCCAGCACCCAGGGCATCGCCGAGGTCAGCGCGTCGGTCAGCCCGTGCGACGCCCGCCCGAAGAACACGCTCCCGATCACCGCCGCACCGAGCGCCCCGCCGAACTGCTGGGCCGTGGAGAAGATCCCCGACGCGGCACCGGCGAGTTCGCCGGGCACGGCGGACAGCACCACGTTCACCAGCGGGACCACGAGGAACCCGAGCCCCGCCCCGGCGAGCGCCAGCCCCGGCACCAGCGGCCACGCCCCGGTCCCCGCGGCGGAGGAGTCGGCGACGGCCGCCCAGATCCACCCGAAGCCGCCGGCCATGAGCAGCGCGCCGAGTCCCAGCACCAGCCGGCCGAACTTCACGGCGAGCCCGTCGGCCGCGGGCGCCGTCAGAAAACTCCCGGCGGAGAACGCCACGGTCAGCACCCCCGCCTGAGTGGGCGTGTACCCCTCGCCGCCCTGCAGCCAGATCGCGAAGACCAGGAAGAAGCCCTGCATCCCGACGGAGAAGAGGAGCTGGACGAGGACGCCCACCGAGAACGCGGGGAGCCGGAAGGCGCGCACCGGCAGCAGGGGCACCGTCACCGACGGGTGCCGCCGCGCCTCGTACACCCCGAGCCCGCCCACGGCGAGCACCCCGGCCGCGAGACAGATCCAGCCCCACAGCGGCCACCCGTTGCCACGCCCCTGCACCAGGGGAAGCACGATCGCGACCAGGCCGCCGGCGAGGAGCGCGCTGCCGAGCACGTCGGGCCGTCCGGCGGACCGCTCACGCGTGGACGGTACGAGGACGAACCCGGCCGCCAGGGTCGCCGCGGCGATCGGCACGTTCACCAGGAAGACGGACCGCCAGCCCCATCCGAACAGGTCGGCGTCGGTGAGCACGCCCCCGAGCAGCAGTCCGACGGCGGAGGCGAAGCCGGCCACGGCGCCGTACATCCCGAAGGCGGCACCGCGCTCCTTGCCCTGGAACAGCGTGCGGAACGAGCCGAGCACCTGCGGCATCAGCACGGCCGCCGCCACCCCCTGCACGGCACGGGCGGCGATGAGCTGCCCCGGCGACTGGGCCAGCCCGCAGCCGAGGCTCGCGAGGCCGAACCCGGCCGTGCCGGCGAGGAAGAGGAAGCGCCGCCCGATGCGGTCCCCGAGGTGCCCGGCGAGGATCAGGGTGGCGGCGAAGCCCAGGAGATACGCGGAGACCAGCCACTGGAGGGCGCTCTGGGAGGCGTGCAGGTCACGGCCCACGGACGGGATGGCGACGTTCACGATCGTCACGTCCAGCAGGTCCATCAGCGCCGCGACCATCATCACGACGGCTGCGGCCCAGCGGCGCGGGTGGGGCTCGGACACCGGCGGGGCGGTGGCGGCGAGGGTCGTGGACATGGGTTCCCCCTGACTCGAAGGCGTGGGTCACCGGTGGCTCCGTGACGGAGTGACCGGGTGATTTATTTCGTTCGAACTAACGAAAGACTTGCATCGGCCCCACCCTGATCGCAAGTCCTTAGTTCGACCGAACGAAATATTTGCTAGCCTTGCCGCCATGAGCAGCGAGGAGAGGGGCGGCAGCGCGGAGCGCTCCGGCGCGGCTGCCGATCCGGCGGGCGACCCGGCCGACGCTCGGACCGGCGATCGGGCCGCGCGTGCGCCGGCCGACGACGCCGATGCCCGGCGCGCGCAGACGCTGGAGCGGCTCATGACCGTCGGCCGTGAGCACAGCGGGGTGACCGTGATGTTCCATTCGGCGGTCGCGGCCCGTCAGGGGCTGAACGCCACCGAGACCAAGACCCTCGACCTGCTCCAGCGGTTCGGTCCGCTGACCGCGAAGGACCTGGCCGGGCACACGGGACTGGCCCCCGCGTCGGTCACCGGACTCATCGACCGGCTGGAGGCCAAGGGTTTCGTCCGCAGGGTCAAGCACCCGACCGACAAGCGCCGGGTCGTCGTCGAGCTGGACGACGGGAAGATCGCCGAACTGGCCGGGTTCTTCGAGGACTGGGCGCGCGATGTGGTCGACGCCTGCGAGGAGTTCGGCACGGACGAGCTGGAGACCGTGATCCGCTTCCTGTCCGTGATGTCGGAACGGCAGCGCAAGGCCGCCGCCCGCCTCGCCCGGTAGCGGGCCCGGCCGCACGGCCGCCGCGGGACGTGCCGGCGCGCCCGTGACGACGGCGCGGCCGGGCTTCTGGCACCGGCACACGGCTCCACGCCCGGGAGGCCGGGCCACGGCGCGCCCGAGGAATTCGGGTGCCCCCCCGCCTCGGGGAGGCCGAACTCCCGCCCGCCCAGGGGGAAATCAGGACGCTCGCCCGCCGGGATGCTCGCCCGCTCAGGAAGGGAGCCGGGCCGCGGCCCACCCAAAGGGCCTGTTCAAGGGGCCGGACCGCGGCGCACCAGGCAGGCCTGCCACGCCGCGCCTGCGGGTCGGACTACCCCGCTCCGTACACCGCGCCGGGCGCCTCCGCCGCCGCCAGCAGTTTCAGCACCGTCTCGCCCGCCTCCGCCGGGGTGCGGCGCGCACCCTTGTCCGCGCTCGGGCCCGGCCGCCAGCCCTCCATCACGGTGATCCGTCCGCCTTCGGTCTCGAAGACCCGGCCGGTGACCCCGGCGCCGGCGGCCGAGCCCAGCCAGACGACGAGCGGTGAGACGTTCTCGGGGGCCATGGCGTCGAACCCGGTCCCGGGCGCGGCCATGGTCTCGGCGAACGTCCCCTCGGTCATCCGCGTACGGGCCGCCGGGGCGATCGCGTTGACCTGGACGCCGTAGCGCCCCAGCTCCGCGGCGGCGACGAGGGTCAGCCCGACGATCCCCGCCTTGGCCGCGCTGTAGTTGCCCTGCCCGACCGAGCCCAGCAGTCCGGCTCCGCTGCTGGTGTTGACGACGCGGGCCGACGGGGTCCGTCCCGCCTTGGCCTCGGTGCGCCAGTGCGCCGCCGCGTGCTTCAACGGCAGGAAGTGCCCCTTCAGATGGACGCGCATCACGGCGTCCCAGTCGTCCTCGTCGAGATTGACGAGCATCCGGTCACGCAGGAACCCGGCGTTGTTGACGAGGGTGTCGAGGCGGCCGTACGTCTCCAGGGCGGTGCGGACCAGCGACGCGGCGCCCTCGGCGGTCGCGATGTCGCCGCCGTGCGCCACCGCTTCGCCGCCCGCCGTGCGGATCTCCTCGGCCACCAGCGCGGCCGGGCCCCTCTCCCCCGGCGTGCCGTCGAGGCCGACGCCGAGGTCGTTCACCACGATCCGGGCACCCTCGGCGGCGAACGCGAGGGCGTGCGCCCTCCCGAGCCCGCGGCCCGCCCCCGTGACGACGACGACCCGCCCTTCGCACAGCGGCCGTTCACTCATCGCGCGTCTCCCTTCTCCTTGTTGACCGTCGCGGCGTCCAGGAACGCCGGCCGCTCCCCGCCGCCGTGGACGAGGAGCGAGGCCCCGCTGATGTACGCGGCGGCGTCCGACGCGAGGAAGACGGCGGCCTCCCCGACGTCCGACGGCCGGGCGAGGCGGCCCAGCGGGACGGTGCCGGCGACGGCCGCGACCCCGTCCTCACCGCCGTAGTGCAGATGGGCCAGCTCGGTGCGGACCATGCCGACGACCAGCGTGTTGACCCGGACGTCGGGGGCCCATTCGACGGCCATCGAGCGGGCGAGGTTCTCCAGCCCCGCCTTGGCCGCGCCGTACGCCGCCGACCCGGGTGACGGCCGTGTCCCGCTCACGCTGCCGATCATCACGATGGAGCCCCCGGCCCGCCTGAGGTGCTCGTACGCGGCGAGCGAGGCGGTGAGCGGCACGGTGAGGTTGAGCTCGATCACCCGGGCGTGCCGCCCCGCGTCCGCTTGTGCCAGCGGGCGGTAGGGGGCGCCGCCCGCGTTGTTGACCAGGACGTCCAGTCGCGGCAGGGCGTCGAAGAAGGCGTGGACGGCGGCCGTGTCGCGCAGGTCGACGGAGACGAAGTCGACGCCCTCCAGCGGGACTTCGGGCGGTCTGCGCGCGCAGACCACGACCCGCGCGCCGGTCCGTGCGAAGGCCCGCGCGATCCCGGCCCCGACACCACGGGTGCCGCCGGTGACGACGACCGTCCTGCCGTCGCGATCCAGGTTGTCCACAGGGCCTCCCGCGCGGATGCATTCGCTGCTAGCTTCGAGATTGCACCTAACAAACGTTTGGTGGAAAGGTAGCTGATGCGCCCATGGGTGTCTCCACCTCGTCCCCGGAAAAGGGGATTTCCGTCGTCACGGTCGACTACCCCCCGGTGAACGCGCTGCCGGTCAGCGGCTGGTTCGCCCTGGCCGACGCGATCCGCGCGGCGGGCCGCGACCCCGCCCATCGCTGCGTGGTGCTGGCGGCCGAGGGACGCGGGTTCAACGCGGGAGTCGACATCAAGGAGATGCAGCGCGACCAGGACGGCCACACCGCGCTCCTCGGCGCCAACAGCGGCTGTGCGGAGGCCTTCGCCGCGGTGTACGAGTGCGAGGTCCCGGTCGTGGCCGCGGTGCACGGCTTCTGCCTGGGCGGCGGCATAGGCCTCGTGGGGAACGCGGACGCGATCGTGGCGAGCGAGGACGCCACCTTCGGTCTCCCCGAGCTGGACCGGGGCGCGCTCGGCGCGGCCACGCATCTGGCCCGGCTGGTCCCGCAGCACCTGATGCGCGCGCTGTACTACACCTCACGCACGGCGAGCGCGGCCGAACTGCACGCGCACGGCTCCGTGTGGCGGGTCGTCGGGCGGGAGCGGCTGCGCGCCGCCGCGCTGGAGCTGGCCCGCGAGATAGCCGCCAAGGACGGCCGGCTCATCCGCCTCGCCAAGGCCGCGATCAACGGCATCGACCCCGTCGACGTGCGCCGCAGCTACCGCTTCGAGCAGGGCTTCACCTTCGAGGCCAACCTGAGCGGGGTGGCCGACCGCGTCCGCGGCACCTTCGGCAAGGAGGCCGTCCAGTGACCGACAAGACCATGTCCGCGGATCAGGCCGTCGCCCGCCTGGAGAGCGGGATGACCCTGGGCATCGGCGGCTGGGGCGCACGCCGCAAGCCGATGGCCCTGGTCAGGGCCCTGCTCCGTACCGAGGTCACGGACCTCACCGTCGTGTCGTACGGCGGCCCGGACGTGGGCCTGCTGGCCGCCGCCGGACGCATCCGCAAGCTCGTCACCGCCTTCGTCACCCTCGACTCGATCCCCCTCGAACCGCACTACCGCGCGGTGCGGGAGAGCGGCGCCATCGAGCTGACGGAGGTCGACGAGGCGATGTTCATGTGGGGGCTGCACGCCGCAGCGAACCGGCTGCCGTTCCTGCCGGTGCGGGCGGGCCTCGGCTCGGACGTCCTGGGGGCCGACCGGGGCCTGCGGACGGTCACCTCGCCGTACGCCGACCCGTCCACGGGAGTGCGCGAGGAGTTCGTCGCCATGCCCGCGCTGCGCCTCGACGCGGCCCTGGTCCACATGAACCGCGCGGACCGCCTGGGCAACGGCCAGTATCTGGGCCCCGACCCGTACTTCGACGACCTGTTCTGCGAGGCGGCGGACGCGGCGTACGTCTCCTGCGAGCGGATCGTGGACACTGCGGACCTCATCAAGGAGGCCGCCCCGCAGACGCTGCTGCTCCAGCGGTCGAGCGTGACGGGCGTCGTGGAGACGCCGAACGGCGCGCACTTCACCTCCTGCGCCCCCGACTACGGACGCGACGAGGCCTTCCAGAAGCTGTACGCGACCACCGGGCACGCCGAGTTCGCCGAGCGCTTCCTGAGCGGCGACGAACACGCCTATCAACGCGCCGTCCAGGCCTGGCGGAAGGAGGGGACCCCGTGAGGACGACCCGCGCCGAGTACTGCGTGATCGCCTGCGCCGAGGCCTGGCGGGGCGACGGCGAGGTGCTCGCCAGCCCCATGGGCCTGATCCCCTCCATCGCCGCCCGCCTCGCCCGGCGCACCTTCTCGCCCGACCTGCTGCTCACCGACGGCGAGGCCATGCTCGTCGGCCCCGACGGCACGCCCGAGGGCTGGCTGCCCTACCGCCGGCATCTCACGGCGGTCACCGGCGGGCGCCGTCACGTGATGATGGGCGCGAGCCAGATCGACCGCTTCGGCAACCAGAACATCTCCCGCATCGGCGACCGGGAGCGCCCCGCACGTCAGCTGCTGGGCGTGCGCGGCGCCCCGGTCAACACCCTGAACAACCCGACGAGTTACTGGATCCCGAAGCACTCCCCGCGCGTCTTCGTCGAGCGGGTCGACATGGTGTGCGGCGTAGGGTACGACCGCGCCGCCGCCGCGGGTCCGAGCGCCGCCCGCTTCCACCGCCTGCCGCGCGTGGTGACCGATCTCGCCGTCCTCGACTTCGCGACACCCGACCGCTCGATGCGGCTGGCCTCGGTGCACCCGGGTGTCACGGTCGACGAGGTCCGGGCGGCCACGGGCTTCGCACTGACCGTCCCCGACGAGGTGCCGGCCACCCGAGAACCGACGGATCGGGAGCTGGAGTTGATCCGCGAGGTCATCGATCCGACCGGGGCGCGCGACCGTGAGGTCCCTCCGGCGGGGCGGGGCGGGCGCTGATGGAGACCGCGCTGACCCGGCTCGTCGGGGTCCGTCACCCCCTCGTGCAGACCGGGATGGGCTGGGTGGCGGGCCCCCGTCTCGTCTCGGCGACGGCGAACGCCGGTGCGCTGGGTGTCCTGGCCTCCGCGACCATGACGCCCGACCGGCTGCGGGAGGCCGTGCGGGAGGTCAAGTCCCGTACGGACCAGCCGTTCGGGGTGAATCTGCGCGCCGACGCCGGGGACGCGGGAGACCGGGTGCGGATCATCATCGACGAGGGCGTCCGCGTCGCGTCCTTCGCGCTCGCCCCCTCACGCGAACTGATCGCCGAGCTGAAGGAGGCCGGCGTGGTCGTCGTCCCGTCCGTCGGCGCCCGACGGCACGCGGAGAAGGTGGCCGCGTGGGGCGCGGACGCCGTGATCGTGCAGGGCGGCGAGGGCGGCGGCCACACCGGGGAGGTGGCGACGACGGTGCTGCTGCCCCAGGTGGTGGACGCGGTCCGCATACCGGTCGTCGCCGCGGGCGGCTTCCACGACGGGCGGGGGCTGGTGGCCGCGCTGGCGTACGGCGCGGCGGGCATCGCCATGGGCACCCGTTTCCTGCTCACCTCGGACTCCACCGTCCCCGACGCGGTGAAGGCGAGGTACCTGGCGGCGACGGTCAAGGACGTCACGGTGACCAGGGCGGTCGACGGGCTGCCGCACCGCATGCTGCGCAGCGAGCTCGTCGACTCCCTGGAGCGGTCCGGCCGTGCCCGGACGCTGGTCCGGGCCGTGCACCGGGCGGCCGGCTTCCGGCGGCTGTCCGGACTGTCCTGGTCGCGGATGGTCCGTGACGGCCTGGCCATGAAGCACGGCCGGGACCTGACATGGAGCCAGGTCCTGCTCGCCGCCAACACCCCCATGCTGCTGCGGGCGTCGATGGTGGAGGGGCGCACGGATCTGGGGGTGATGGCGTCGGGGCAGGTCGCGGGTGTCATCGAGGACCTGCCGACGTGCGCCGAGCTGGTCACCCGCGTGATGGCCCAGGCGCAGGAAACCCTCGGCGCCCTGCCGGACCCCGATGCTTCAATGCCCGCATGAATCAGTCGATCAACGAGCCGTGGGGCCTCAGCGTCTTCGGTGCGGGAAGCGTCCGGCTGGAACCCCAGCTGGTGCGGGTGAGACTCACCATCGATGTCCTGGAGCCTTCCCCGGACCGGGCCTTCCAGGAGGCGGGTGCATCGGTGTCCCGGCTGCGGGAGACGCTGCGCACGCACCGCATACCGGACGCGTCGGTGTCCGGTTCCCGCCTCAAGCTCAACTCGGAGTACGAGGGGTACAGCAGCGACCGCAAGTTCCTCGGGTACCGCTGCCGGGCTTCGTACGCGGTGGAGACCGAGGCCATCGACACCCTCCAGCAGCTGATCGTGGACGCGGTCGAGGCGGGTGCCAACCGCGTCGAGGACGTCGTCTTCGACGTCCGGGACAAGCCGGCGGTCCGCGACGAGGCGCGCCGCAGGGCGGTGGCGGCGGCCCGCCGCAAGGCCGAGGTGTACGCGGAGGCCGCGGGGGTCGAGCTGGGCACGGTGCTGCACATCCAGGACGTGGACGCGGAGTCCTGGGAGCTGCGCGGCGGCGGGCGCGGGCACGGCAGCGGCGGCGGGAACTCCGACGGCGACCTGGCGCCCGGCATGGTGGAGGTGCACGGAGCCGTGCTGCTGGGCTTCTCCCTCGTCCGCTGAGGCCGCTCCGGCGTCACCCGGCCCCCCCCCGGGCCGGGTGACGCCCCTGCGGGGAACTGCCGGGCCGGTCAGAGCCGTTCGACGATGGTGACGTTGGCCTGCCCTCCGCCCTCGCACATGGTCTGGAGGCCGAACCTGCCGCCGGTGCGCTCCAGTTCGTGCAGGAGCGTCGTCATCAGTTTCGCTCCGGTGGCACCGAGCGGGTGGCCCAGCGCGATCGCGCCACCGTTGACGTTGACCTTGTCCGGGTCTGCGCCGGTCTCCTTGAGCCAGGCGAGGACGACCGGGGCGAAGGCTTCGTTGATCTCGACGAGGTCGATCTCGTCGAGGGACATGCCGGTCTTCTTCAGGGCGTACGCCGTCGCGGGGATCGGGGCCGACAGCATCCGGATGGGGTCCTCGCCCCGGACGGAGAGGTGGTGCACGCGGGCGCGCGGAGTCAGTCCGTGTTCGCGGACCGCGTGCTCCGAGGCGAGCAGGATCGCGGCGGCGCCGTCGGAGACCTGCGAGGAGCAGGCGGCGGTGATGGTGCCGCCCTCGACGACGGGTTTCAGTCCCGCCATCTTCTCCAGCGAGGTGTCACGGCGCGGGCCCTCGTCGGCCGTCACGTCTCCGTAGGGCACCGTCTCGCGTGCGAAGCGGCCCTCGTCGAGCGCGCGGACCGCCCGCCGGTGCGAGCACAGTGCGAACTCCTCCTGGGCGCGCCGGTCGATGCCCCACTTCCGGGCGATCGACTCGGCGCCGTGGAACTGGTTGACGGGAAGGCTGCCGTAGCGCGCCCGCCAGCCCTCGCTGCCGGCGAAGGGTCCCTCGGTCAGGCCGAGCGGTTCGGCGGCCTGCCGGGAGGCGAAGGCGATGGGGACGAGGGTCATGTTCTGCACTCCGCCCGCGACCACCAGGTCCTGGGTTCCGGAGAGCACGGCCTGGGCGGCGAAGTGCACGGCCTGCTGGGAGGACCCGCACTGCCGGTCGACGGTGACCCCCGGCACCTCCTCGGGGAGTCCGGCGGCGAGCCAGCAGGTGCGGGCGATGTCCCCCGCCTGCGGTCCCACCGCGTCCAGACAGCCGAAGACGACGTCCTCGACGGCGGCCGGGTCGATGCCGGACCGCTCGATCAGGGCCCTCAGGACGTGCGCGCCGAGGTCGGCCGGGTGGACACCGCCCAGGCCTCCCCCGCGGCGCCCGACGGGCGTGCGGACCGCTTCGACGATGTAGGCCTCGGCCATGGCGACTCCTTGGCGGACATGGGGTGTTGGCGTACGGCTACTCCCGTGCGGAGATGCCGTCCAGCACCATCGACAGGTACTGCCGGGCGATCTCCTCGGGGCTGTGCTGTCCTCCGGGCCGGTACCAGGACGCGGCGACCCACACGGTGTCGCGCACGAACCGGTAGGTGAGCCGGATGTCGAGGTCGGCCCGGAAGACCTCGGCGACGACGCCGCGTTCCAGTGTGCTCAGCCACGCCTTCTCGAAGTTGCGCTGCGATGCGGCGAGGAACGCGAAGCGCTGCTGCGCGGCGAGCTGCCGGGACTCCTTCTGGTAGATCGCGACGGCCGCCCGATGCCGGTCGATCTCCCGGAAGGACTCCGTGACGAGTGCCTCCAGGGTCTCGCGCGGGCCGAGGCCGGCGTCCAGGACGGCGTCGTACCCGCTCCAGAGCTCGTCGAGGAAGGTCCGCAGGATCTCCTCCAGCATCGATTCCTTGGAGTCGAAGTGGTAGTAGAGACTGCCCGCGAGCATCCCGGCCTCGTCCGCGATCTTGCGTACGGTGGTGGCGTTGTAGCCCTGCTCGGCGAAGACCTCGGCGGCGGTGTCGAGCAGTTCGCGGCGCCGCTCCGGTGTCGCGGTCACCTGGGGCTTCTTCTTGGTAGGCACGGGTCCATTGTGGTCCCGCGGACCGCGGGGGCCCGCACCGCGGGCGCCGCTGCGCGGGCTGTGCCCGTCCGACGCATCGCGCCGGGCCGGCGGCTAGGCATGCTGGCTGCTGACGGAGACGACCTCGCCCGTCAGGTACGAGGAGTAGCCGGAGGCCAGGAAGACGATCACGTTGGCCACCTCCCACGGTTCCGCGTACCGCCCGAAGGCCTCGCGTCCGGTCAGCTCCTCCAGCAGTTCGGAGGTGGTCACCTTCGCCAGGTGGGGGTGCATGGCGAGGCTCGGCGAGACGGCGTTGACCCGCACTCCGTAGGCGGCGGCCTCGATCGCCGCGCAGCGGGTGAGCGCCATGACCCCGGCCTTCGCGGCGGCGTAGTGGGCCTGGCCGGCCTGGGCGCGCCAGCCGACGACGGACGCGTTGTTGACGAGGACTCCTCCGCCGGCCTGCGCCCGGAACAGCCGCAGGGCCGCCCTGGTGCACCGGAAGGTGCCGGTCAGTGTCACGTCGAGGACCTTCGACCACTGCTCGTCGCTCATGTCGACGACAGGTGAAGTGCCGCCCAGCCCGGCGTTGTTGACGACGGCGTCCAGGCCTCCGTGCAGGTCCGTGGCCGCCTCGAAGAGCGCCCGGACCTGGGTCTCGTCGGTGACGTCGCAGGGCCGTGCGGCGACACGCTCGGCACCGAACTCCGCGGCGAGGGCCTGCTCGGTCTCCTTGAGCCGGCGCGTGTGGGCATCGCTGATCAGAACGCGCGCCCCCTCCTCCAGGAACCTCCGCGCCGTGGCCCCGCCGATGCCCGCACCCGCCGCGGCGGTGATGACGGCGGTGCGCCCCTCCAGCAGCCCGTGCCCGGGGACGTACGCCGGGCTCTCGACGTCGCTCATGGCTCCACGCTAACCTACCAAACACTTGTTAGGGAAGGTTGCCGCCGGAAGGTGCCGCCGATGGATCTCGCCCATTCCCGCGCCGACGAGGCGTTCCGCGCCGAGGCCCGCGCCTGGCTCGACGCTCATGTCCCGGCCGTCCCCCTGCCCTCCCTGGAGACCGCGGAGGGATTCGCCGCCCACCGCGCCTGGGAGGCCGAACTGGCCGCGGACCGCTGGTCGGTGGTGTCCTGGCCCGAGGAGTACGGCGGGCGCGCCGCGGACGTGGTGCGCTGGCTGGTCTTCGAGGAGGAGTACTGGTCCGCGGGCGCCCCGGGCCGGGTGAGCCAGAACGGCATCAGCCTGCTCGCCCCGACGCTCTTCGACCACGGGACGGCGGAGCAGCGTGCGCGCGTGCTGCCGTCGATGGCCACGGGCGAGGTCGTCTGGGCGCAGGCGTGGTCCGAGCCGGAGGCGGGTTCCGACCTGGCCTCGCTCACCTCCCGCGCGGTGCGCACGGACGGCGGCTGGCTGCTGCGGGGACAGAAGACGTGGTCGTCGCGGGCCGCGTTCGCCGACCGTGCGTTCGGCCTCTTCCGCAGCGAACCGGACACCCCGAAGCCCCATCAGGGCCTGACCTACCTGATGTTCGACCTGCGGGCGCCGGGGGTGACGGTCCGCCCGATCGGCCGGCTGGACGGCAAGCCGGCCTTCGCCGAGCTGTTCCTGGACGACGTGTTCGTCCCGGACACGGACGTGATCGGCGAGCCGGGCGCGGGCTGGCGGGTCGCCATGGCGACGGCGGGCAACGAACGCGGGCTGACCCTGCGTTCGCCGGGCCGCTTCCTGGCCGCCGCCGACCGGCTGGTTGGCCTGTGGCGCGACCGTGCCGACCCCTCGGACACGGCCCTGCGCGACCGAGTGGCCGACGCGGTGATCGGCGCCCGCGCCTACCAGCTGTTCACCTACGCCCACGCCTCCCGCTTCCTCGACGGCGAGAGCGTCGGGCCGGAGTCCAGCCTGAACAAGGTCTTCTGGTCCGAGTACGACATCGCGCTGCACGAGACGGCACTCGACCTGCTCGGCCCGGCCGGCGAGCAGGCGGACACCGAATGGTCCGAGGGGTTCGTGTTCTCCCTCGCCGGCCCCATCTACGCGGGCACCAACGAGATCCAGCGCGACATCATCGCCGAGCGGCTGCTCGGCCTGCCGAAGGGCCGCCGCTGATGCGTTTCCTGCTCGACACCGAACAACGCGCCTTCGCCGCCTCGCTCGACGCGATGCTGTCGTCCGCGGACACGCCGACCGTCGTACGCGCCTGGGCCTCGGGCGACCACGGACCGGGCCGCGCCGTGTGGTCCAAGCTCGCCGACGCGGGCGTCTTCGCGCTGGCGGCACCCGAGGCGTACGAGGGGGTGGGCCCGCTGCCCGTCGGCATCGCCGTCGCCTTCGTGGAGCTGGGGCGTCACGCCGTGCCGGGACCGCTGGCCGAGACGGTGGCGGGGGCCGCCCTCCTCGCCGCTCTCGGCGAGGAGGGACCGGCCGAGCGGCTCCTGCCGGCGATCGTGTCGGGCAAGTCCATGACGACGCTGGTCCTGCCGGGCGGGGGCCCCTTCGCACTGGACGGCGACGTGGCGGACCTGCATCTGACGGTGCACGGCACCGGCGCGGCGGCGGAGCTGCGGGGGTCGTCCCGGGCCGCCGCCGGGCCCACCGGCCTCCCGCGGACGTCCCTGGACCCCGCCCGCCGACTGGCTCTCCCCAGCTCCGGCGGCGAACGCCTCGCCGGAGGCCCGCAGGTGGCCGACGCGGCCGCCCGTGCGCTCGACTGGGCCCGTCTCGCCACCGCGGCCCAGGCCCTCGGCGTCGGGCAGGCGCTGCTCGACCGGACCGTCGGCCACGTCCGGCGGCGCACCCAGTTCGGTGTGCCCATCGGTTCGTTCCAGGCGGTCAAGCACCGGCTGGCGGACGCGAGGATCGCCCTGGAGTTCGCGCGTCCGCTGCTGTTCGGCGCCGCGCTGTCGATGACCCCGGCGGACGTGGCCGCCGCCAAGGTCACGGCCTGCGAGGCGGCCTGGACGACGGCGCGGTCCGCGTTGCAGTTGCACGGCGCGATCGGCTACACGGCGGAGTACGACCTCTCCCTCTGGCTGACCAAGGCCCGTGCGCTGCGCACCGCGTGGGGCACTCCGGCCGAGTGCCGGGCGGAGGTCCTGCGCGGACTCAGTGGTGCTGGTCCCCGCTCGTGACCTCCCGGTACTCCTCGGCCGTCGGCTTGGGTATCCGTGTCCCGGGTCCGTACAGGGCGCGGGCCAGCCGTGCCCGCAGCCGGTGCGCGACGGGGATCCGCCGGGTGACGCCGTTCGCGTCGACGCGCGGCCCCACCTCGTACGGCGGCGCCTGTTCGTGCTCGGTGAGCGTGAACCGCTGGGCCGGCGTGAGCGGTTCGTGGACCTCCACGTACTCGCCGTGCGGAAGGCGCTTGATGATCCCGGACTCGCGCCCGTGCAGCACCTTGTCGCGGTCCCGGCGTTGCAGTCCCAGGCAGATCCGCTTGGTCACGACGAAGGCGAGCACGGGACCCACGAAGACGGCCACCCGTACGAACCACGTGATCGCGTTGATCGAGAGGTGGAAGTGGGTGGCCCACAGGTCGTTGCCGCCACCGACGAGGAGCACCGCGTACAGCGTCAGCCAGGCCACGCCGAGCGCGGTGCGCGTGGGCACGTTGCGCGGCCGGTCCAGGATGTGGTGCTCGCGCCTGTCGCCGGTGATCCACGCCTCGACGAAGGGGTAGACGGCGATCGCGGTCATGATGAGCGGGAAGAGCATGAAGGGGATGAAGACGCCCAACTGGAGCGTGTGGCCCCAGGCGTTGATCTCCCATCCCGGCATCACCCGGATCAGGCCCTCCGAGAAGCCCAGATACCAGTCGGGTTGCGCGCCGGTGGTGACCAGGTCGGGACGGTAGGGGCCGAAGGCCCACACGGGGTTGATCGTCGCGATCGCGCCCACGATCGACAGCACGCCGAAGACGAGGAAGAAGAACCCCCCGGCCTTGGCCATGTAGACGGGCATGAAGGGCATCCCGACGACCGACTTCTCGTCCCGTCCGGGGCCCGGGTACTGCGTGTGCTTGTGGTAGAAGACCAGGATCAGATGGGCGACGACCAGGCCGAGCATGATGCCGGGCAGCAGCAGCACGTGGATCGGGAAGAAGCGCGAAATGATGTCGTGCCCCGGGAACTCCCCTCCGAAGAGGAAGAAGGAGAGGTACGTCCCCACGACCGGGACCGAGAGGATGGCGCCCTGTGCGAAGCGGACGCCGGTGCCGGACAGCAGGTCGTCGGGGAGCGAGTAGCCGGTCAGCCCGGTGATGAGGCCGAGCATCAACAGGGTCCACCCGAACAGCCAGTTGACCTCGCGCGGCTTGCGGAACGCACCGGTGAAGAACACCCGCATCATGTGCACGAGCATCCCGGCGAGGAAGACGAGCGCCGCCCAGTGGTGGATCTGCCGGATCAGCAGCCCGCCGCGCACGTCGAAGCTGATGTCGAGCGTGGACTCGTAGGCCCTGGTCATGATGACGCCGTTGAGCGGCTCGTACGAGCCGTGGTAGACGACCTCGACGCCGCTCGGTTCGAAGAACAGGGTGAGGTAGACGCCGGTGAGGATCAGCACGAGGAAGCTGTAGAGGCAGATCTCTCCGAGCAGGAAGGACCAGTGGTCCGGGAACACCTTGCGCATGTTGGCCTTGGCCAGCGCGTAGATGCCGAGCCGCCCGTCGGCCCAGTCCGCGAGCCGTTCGCCCTTGGCGGGCTCGGCCGCCCGCCCGGCCCGGGAGGTGCCGGATCCGGGCGCGACGGGTCGGGAGGCCGTCGTCCCGGTCGCGGCGCGCGCCGTCCCGTTCCCCGCGCCGATCGTGGTGGACCCGGCTGTCCCGTTGCGGGTGCCGCCCGTGGTGGACCCGGCCGTCCCGTTCCGGGTGCCTGGCGTCGCGGACCCGGCCGTCCCCACCCCTGCGTCGGCCGGCACCGCCCCCGCGGTCCCGGACGCGCCGGTGCGTGGTGTCCCGTCGTCCGAAGTCCCCGCAGCTCGCCCGGAGTTGGTCTCTCGTGCGCCCATACGCCGCTCCCCTCGGCCCCCAAGGGTGGCATGCCGTCCCGCCGAAGCCAACGGGGCGTCACCGGTCGGCCGGAGCCGCAGATGCGCTCCCGGAATCGCCGCTCGCCGGTCACGCGGAGGAGGTCAGCCCGCCCGGCGCACTCCGGCGAGGTCGATGACGGCGGTGCGGCCCGTCACGCGCGGCACGGCCACCTCGTCGGTCAGCAGCGCGGCGTCGTACCGCCCGAGGGTCAGCCCCGCCACCTCGGCGGTCCCGTCCAGCACGACGACCAGCGCGGCCGGTCCGGCCGGGCCGGCGGGCGGCGAGCCGGGGTGCGCCACGGTGACGGCCGGGGCGGCCTCGCCACCCCGGCGCCACATGACGTTGAGGTTCACGACCGGTCCCCCGAGAAGCCGGCAGTCGGTGGGCAGGTCGCCGGGGAAGCGCTGGGGCACGTACCGCGTGTCGACCCGCCGGTGCGCGGCGCCGACGGTGAGGTCCATTCCCGCGCCCTCGACCATGGTCAGGATGCGGTCCACCCCCGCGAACGCCGAGAAGGGCCCGTCGGCGGCGACGTCGGCGAGGCTGATGCGCCAGGCGAAGTCGTCCATGCCCGCGCCCTCGGGCCCGGCGGCGATCTCCCGGGTGACCCCGCCGCCGTTCTTCCAGGGCACGGCGGCCCGCCCCGCGGCGGGCAACAGGCGCACGGTCATCGCACGATCCCCCGCGCCCTCGCGACGGTCAGCCACTGCGGGAACTCGCCGACCATCCGGTCGTACAGCTCCTCGTCGGACACCTTCAGCGGATCCGAACCGGCGTGGAAGAACCCGGCGTTGTCGACCACTCGCTTCTCGGGCACGGCCAGCTCGTCGAGTTTGCGCAGGAATTCGAACTGCCTGCTGCCCGGGTCGCCGAACCCTATGAACTGCCAGAACAGCGGGAGCTTCGCCGCCTTGCACAGGTACCGCTCCGCGGCGAGCTTGTTGATCGGGCCGCCGTCGGTCTGGAAGACGACGAGGGCGGGGGCCGTCGAACCGCTGTCCAGGTAGTGGTCGATGACGGCGTCCATGGCCAGGTGGTAGCTGGTCTTGCCCATGTGCCCGAGCCCGGCCACGATCCGTTCGACCCGGCCCTGATGGTTGTCGAGCGCGATGTCGGTGACGGCGTCGACGTCCGTGGAGAAGAAGACGACCGGGACCGAACCGTCGTCGTCGAGGTGTGCGGAGAGGCCGAGCACCCGGTCGGCGAGCGCCTGCACGCTGCCGTCCCGGTAGTACGGCTTCATCGACCCCGAGTAGTCGACCACGAGGTACACGGCGGCCCGCTGCCCGCTCAGCCCGTGCTTGGTGAGGGAGACTCCCGCGCTCTTGTACGGACCGACCAGGGCCGGCGCGGTCTCCTCCACCTTGGTGAGGCTGATTCCGGCCATACGGATCTCCGATCGCGCGCTGGTGACGGGACCGCCGAGATTACGGCACCACGGCCCCCTGCCGTCCCACCTGCCCACCGACGTTCGCTATTTTGTTCGCCGCCGCACCGTCGGCATCCGTTCGACCGCCCCCCGCAGCCCTGTTGTCCCGCACGTACTCCCGAGGAGCCGGCCGTGGAGCCCGAGTCCGCCGTCACCACCTGCTATCGCCATCCCAAGGTGGAGTCCCATGTGCGGTGCACCCGGTGCGACCGCTTCATCTGCCCGGACTGCATGCGCGAGGCGGCCGTCGGCCACCAGTGCGTGGAATGCGTGAAGGAGGGCGCGCGGTCGGTCCGCCAGGCCCGCACCGCCTTCGGCGGCCGGATCTCGACGGTCCCCGCGGTGACGTATGTGCTCATAGGCCTCAATGTGCTGGCCTACCTCGCCGAACTGGCGCGCTCCTCGGTGACGGACCGGTTCGAGATGCTCGGCGCCGGTCTGGTGGGGCCGGACGGCGGCCACTACGTCTGGCAGGCCCTGTACCCGGCGGGCTACCACGCGGAGGGCCTCGTCGACGGCGAGTGGTACCGGCTGCTGACCGGCGCGTTCCTCCATCTGCCGCCCACCGAGGGCACATTCGGCATCCTGCACATCGTGATGAACATGGTCTCGCTGTGGAACATCGGCCGCGTGGTGGAGGCCCAGCTCGGCCGTGCCCGCTACATCACGCTGTACCTGCTGTCGGCGCTCGGCAGCTCGGTCCTCGTCCTGCTGATCTCCCCGGAGGACCCCACGCTCGGCGCGTCCGGCGCGATCTTCGGTCTCGGTGCCGCGTACTACGTGATGGCCCGCCGGCTCGGCGCGGACATGCGCGCCGTCAACCGCTTCATGGTGGGTCTGCTGCTCTGGCTGGCCGTCTCGGCCGCGGTCACCTCCTGGGAGGGGCACCTCGGCGGTCTGCTGGCCGGTGGCGCCGTGACGGCCGCGTACGCCTACGCGCCCCGCGACCGGCGGCGTACGGCGGTGCAGGCGGCGGCCTGTGCGGGCCTCCTGGCGCTCCTCGTGGTGCTGACCCTGGTCAAGGTGTCGTCGCTGAAGAGCGGTATGGCCTAGAGCGTGCCCCATGACGGCTCGGTGGCGGCATCGCCGTCCCCCGCAGGCGGGAGGGGGCGCACACCTGTGCGCCTCCCCGCCGTAACCTGTGCGCCATGAAGAGAGCTGGCTGCCTGCTGTTCGGCGCGATCCCCGTCCTGGTCACGGTGGTGGTGTACTTCGCCACGCCCGAGCACCCGGCCACGGCCGACGGCAAGGGCGGCACCTCGGCGTCGAGCCAGGCCCGCGAGGAGGCCAAGGCCAAGGCCGAGCGGGCCGCCGACGACGAGGTCATCGCCGACATGCCGCCCGGCCTCGCCGCCCCGGGCAAGAAGGAGCTCGCCCAGCAGATCGTGGCGAGCGCCGAGAACTCCACCCTGAACTGGCGCGAGGCGTACGGCTACATCGAGGACATCGGCGACGGCCAGGGCTACACCGCGGGCGTCGTCGGCTTCTGCACGGGCACCCACGACCTGCTCACCCTCGTGGAGCGCTACACCAAGGCCCACCCGGACAACGGCCTCGCACGCTATCTCCCCGCGCTGCGCAAGGTCGACGGCACGGACTCCCACGAGGGCCTCGACCCCGGCTTCACCGCGGCCTGGAAGCACGAGGCCCGGCTCCCCGCCTTCCGCGACGCCCAGGTCACCGAACGCGACCGCGTCTACTTCGACCCCGCCGTCCGGCTCGCCAAGCTCGACGGGCTCGGCACCCTGGGCCAGTTCGTCTACTACGACGCCATGGTCCTGCACGGCCCGGGCACCGGCCCCGACGGCTTCTACGGCCTGCGCGAACGCGCCATGCGCGAGGCAGACCTGCCCTCCGAGGGCGGCGACGAGAAGGCGTACCTGGACATCTTCCTGGACATCCGCCGCAAGGCCATGAAGTCCAAGAACCCCGACCGCGACACGACCCGCATCGACACGGCCCAGCGGCAGTTCCTGTACGACGGGAACCTGGACCTGAAGACGCCGCTGGAGTGGAAGGTCTACGGGGAGCCGTACAAGGTTCCCTGAGCCGCGTGTCGAATGCGCGGGTCCCCGATCGACGTGAGGGTGGAGGCAGTACACCCCAGGAGTTCAGGAGCACCCACCGTGACCGTGACCGCGGACCTCGCCATCTCCCTCGACGGCTTCGTCGCCGGCACCGGAGTCGCCCTCGACAACCCGGGAGGCGACGGCGCCGAACCGCTCTTCGAGTGGATCCACGGCCTGGCGAGCTGGCGTGAGCGCCAGGGCATGACCGGCGGGCAGGAGAACCGCGACTCCGAGCTGATGCGCGAGTGGTTCGACGCCACCGGCGCGGTGGTCATGGGCCGGATGATGTACGACACCGGCGAGGAGTTCTGGGGCGACAACCCGCCGTTCCGCACCCCGGTCTTCGTGCTCACCCACCGGCCCCGGCCGACCCTGGTCAAGGAGGGCGGCACCGTCTTCACCTTCGTCACCGACGGCATCCACAGCGCCCTCGACCGGGCGAGGGCCGCCGCCGGGGACAAGAACGTCGACATCGCGGGCGGGGCGAGCACCGTGCGGCAGTACCTCCGGGAAGGGCTCGTCGACGAGCTGCAACTGCACGTCGTGCCCGCGCTGCTCGGCGACGGGCTGCGGCTCTTCGAGGGACCGGGGGCCGGACGGCGGGATCTGGAACAGGTCAGGGTGGTCGAGACGCCCCTCGCCACCCACCTGAAGTACCGCTTCGTGAAGTGACCGTCTTCGTGAAGTGATCGTCTTCGTGAAGTGACCATCGTGCGCCGGGCTCCGTGGCCGCGTCCCGGCCGCGTTCCGGAGCCGGTGCGGTGGCCCCTGGCCGGGGACACCCCACCGGACAACGTGGCGGCGCCTGCCAGTTCGTCCGGTCGGGGACAGTGAGGCAGGCGCCGTCTGTGTTCCGTACGCCTTTGTACGGGACGCAGATGAGTGACCGTCAGGTCACCGTTCGGGGGGTCAGACCATCAGCGAGCGGTCCGTCGGGCGGATCGGGGCCGGGAGGTCGCTGGCGCCCGTGAGGAACCGGTCCACCCCGCGGGCGGCCGAGCGGCCCTCGGCGATCGCCCAGACGATCAGCGACTGGCCGCGGCCCGCGTCACCGGCGACGTACACGCCGGGGACGTTGGTCGCGAACTCGGCGTCGCGGGCGATGTTGCCGCGGGCGTCGAGCTCCAGGCCGAACTGGGAGACCAGGCCGTTCTCCACGTCCGTGCCGGTGAAGCCCATGGCCAGCGTCACCAGCTGGGCGGGGATCTTGCGCTCCGTGCCCGGCTTGGCCGTCAGCTTGCCGTCGACGAACTCCACCTCGGACAGGTGCAGCCACTGGACGTTGCCGTCCTCGTCGCCCTCGAAGTGGGTGGTCGAGACGGAGTAGACCCGCTCGCCGCCCTCCTCGTGCGCGGAGGTGACCTTGTAGAGCATCGGGAAGGTGGGCCAGGGCTGGCCCGCGTTCCGCTCCTCGCCCGGCCGCGGCATGATCTCCAGCTGCGTGACCGAGGCCGCGCCCTGGCGGTGGGCGGTGCCCACGCAGTCCGCGCCCGTGTCGCCGCCGCCGATCACGACGACGTGCTTGCCCTCGGCGCTGATCGGGGGCGCCACGTAGTCGCCCTCCTGCACCTTGTTGGCCAGCGGCAGGTACTCCATGGCCTGGTGGATGCCGGTGAGTTCCCGCCCGGGCACGGGCAGGTCGCGGGCGGTCGTCGCACCGGCGGCGATGACCACGGCGTCGTACCGCTTGCGCAGGTCCGTCGCCTTGAGGTCGCGGCCGATCTCGATACCGGTGCGGAAGCGGGTGCCCTCCGCGCGCATCTGCTCGATGCGGCGGTTGATGTGCCGCTTCTCCATCTTGAACTCGGGGATGCCGTAGCGGAGCAGGCCGCCGACGCGGTCGGCGCGCTCGTAGACCGCGACGGTGTGGCCGGCCCGGGTCAGCTGCTGGGCGGCGGCCAGACCCGCGGGGCCGGAGCCGATCACCGCGACCGTCTTGCCGGACAGCCGCTCGGGGGCGCGGGGCGCGACGTCGCCGCTGTCCCACGCCTTGTCGATGATCGAGACCTCGACGTTCTTGATGGTCACGGCCGGCTGGTTGATGCCGAGCACGCACGCCGACTCGCACGGAGCGGGGCACAGGCGGCCCGTGAACTCCGGGAAGTTGTTCGTGGCGTGCAGGCGCTCGGACGCGGCGGACCAGTCCTCGCGGTACGCGTAGTCGTTCCACTCCGGGATCAGGTTCCCCAGCGGACAGCCGTTGTGGCAGAACGGGATGCCGCAGTCCATGCAGCGGCTCGCCTGCTTCGAGATGATCGGGAGCAGCGAACCGGGGACGTAGACCTCGTTCCAGTCCCGGACCCGCTCCTCGACGGGGCGGGACCGGGCGACCTCGCGGCCGTGGTTCAGAAAGCCCTTGGGATCAGCCATTGGTCGCCGCCTCCATCATCTTCTCGGTGATCTCGGACTCGGGGAGTCCGGCTCGCTCGGCGGCGTCCTTGGCGGCGAGCACTGCCTTGTACGTGCTGGGGATGATCTTGCTGAAGCGGTCCACGGACACGGACCACTCGGCGAGGAGCTTCTCGGCGACCGTGGAGCCGGTCTCCTCCGCGTGCCGGCGCACCACGTCGTGCAGCCACTGCTTGTCGGTGTCGTCGAGTTCCTCGACGGCGTCCACGTTGCCGACGTTGACGTTGTCGCGGTCGAGGTCGATGACGTACGCGATGCCGCCGGACATGCCGGCCGCGAAGTTGCGGCCCGTCTCGCCGAGGACCACCGCGTGACCGCCGGTCATGTACTCGCAGCCGTGGTCGCCCACGCCCTCGGAGACCACCAGCGCACCGGAGTTGCGGACGCAGAAGCGCTCACCCGTGCGGCCGCGCAGGAAGAGCTCGCCGCCCGTCGCGCCGTACGCGATGGTGTTGCCCGCGATCGTCGAGTACTCGGCGAGGTGGTCGGCGCCCCGGTCGGGACGGACGATCACCCGGCCGCCGGAGAGGCCCTTGCCGACGTAGTCGTTGGCGTCGCCCTCCAGGCGCAGCGTGACACCGCGCGGCAGGAAGGCGCCGAAGGACTGGCCCGCCGAGCCCGTGAAGGTGATGTCGACGGTGTCGTCGGGCAGGCCCGCTCCACCGAACTTCTTCGTCACCTCGTGGCCGAGCATGGTGCCGACCGTGCGGTTGATGTTGCGGATCGCGACCTGCGCGCGGACCGGCTGGGCGTCGGTCGCGGAGTCCGCGGCCAGCGCGTCTGCGGCCAGCTTGATCAGCTCGTTGTCGAGCGCCTTCTCCAGACCGTGGTCCTGGGCGACGCTCTGGTGACGCACCGCGCCCTCGGGCAGCTCGGGCACGTGGAACAGCGGGGACAGGTCCAGGCCCTGCGCCTTCCAGTGGTCGACCGCGCGCGCGACGTCGAGGTTCTCGGCGTGGCCGACGGCCTCCTCGATGGAGCGGAAGCCCAGCTCGGCGAGGATCTCGCGGACCTCCTCGGCGATGAACCGGAAGAAGTTCACCACATGCTCGGCCTTGCCGGCGAAGCGGTCGCGCAGCACCGGGTTCTGGGTGGCGATGCCGACCGGGCAGGTGTCCAGGTGGCAGACGCGCATCATGACGCAGCCGGAGACGACGAGCGGCGCGGTCGCGAAACCGAACTCCTCGGCGCCGAGCAGCGCGGCGATGACGACGTCACGGCCGGTCTTCAGCTGGCCGTCGGTCTGCACGACGATGCGGTCGCGCAGGCCGTTGAGCAGCAGCGTCTGCTGGGTCTCGGCGAGGCCGAGCTCCCAGGGGCCACCGGCGTGCTTCAGCGAGGTGAGCGGCGAGGCGCCCGTACCGCCGTCGTGGCCGGAGATCAGGACGACGTCCGCGTGGGCCTTGGAGACACCCGCGGCGACCGTGCCGACGCCGACCTCGGAGACCAGCTTCACGTGGATGCGGGCCTGCGGGTTGGCGTTCTTGAGGTCGTGGATCAGCTGAGCCAGGTCCTCGATGGAGTAGATGTCGTGGTGCGGGGGCGGGGAGATGAGGCCCACGCCCGGGGTGCTGTGCCGGGTCTTGGCGACCCAGGGGTACACCTTGTGGCCGGGCAGCTGGCCGCCCTCGCCGGGCTTCGCGCCCTGCGCCATCTTGATCTGGATGTCGTCGGCGTTGACCAGGTACTCGGAGGTCACGCCGAAGCGGCCGGAGGCGACCTGCTTGATCGACGAGCGGCGCGCCGGGTCGTACAGGCGCTCCGGGTCCTCGCCGCCCTCACCGGTGTTGGACTTGCCGCCCAGTTGGTTCATGGCGATGGCGAGGGTCTCGTGCGCCTCCTTGGAGATGGAGCCGTACGACATGGCGCCGGTGGAGAAGCGCTTGACGATCTCGGAGGCGGGCTCGACCTCGTCGACGGAGATCGGCTGCCGGCCGGACGTGAAGCCGAACAGGCCGCGCAGCGTCATCAGACGCTCGGACTGCTCGTTCACCCGGTCCGTGTACTTCTTGAAGATGTCGTAGCGGCCGGTGCGCGTCGCGTGCTGGAGGCGGAAGACGGTCTCCGGGTCGAACAGGTGCGGCTCGCCCTCGCGGCGCCACTGGTACTCGCCGCCTATGTCGAGGGCGCGGTGCGCGGGCGCGATGCCGGAGGCCGGGTAGGCCTTGGCGTGCCGGGCGGCGACCTCCTTGGCGATGACGTCGAGACCGGCGCCGCCGATCTTCGTCGCCGTGCCGTTGAAGTACTTCTCGACGAAGGCGTCGTCCAGGCCGACGGCCTCGAAGACCTGGGCGCCGCGGTAGGAGGCGACGGTGGAGATGCCCATCTTGGACATGACCTTGAGGACGCCCTTGCCGAGCGCGTAGATCAGGTTGCGGATGGCCTGCTCGGACTCGATGCCGGACAGGAAGGTGCCCGCGCGGACGAGGTCCTCGACGGACTCCATCGCCAGGTACGGGTTGACCGCCGCGGCGCCGAAGCCGATGAGCAGGGCGACGTGGTGGACCTCGCGGACGTCACCGGCCTCGACCAGCAGGCCCACGTGGGTGCGCTGCTTGGTGCGGATGAGGTGGTGGTGGACGGCCGCGGTGAGCAGCAGCGACGGGATCGGCGCGTGCTCGGCGTCCGAGTGGCGGTCCGACAGGACGATCAGCCGGGCGCCGTTCTCGATGGCTGCGTCGGCCTCGGCGCAGATCTCCTCGATCCGCGCGGCCAGCGCGTCGCCGCCGCCGGAGACCCGGTAGAGGCCGGAGAGGGTCGCGGCCTTCATGCCGGGCATGTCGCCGTCGGCGTTGATGTGGATGAGCTTGGCCAGCTCGTCGTTGTCGATCACCGGGAAGGGCAGGGTGACCGAGCGGCAGGAGGCGGCCGTCGGGTCCAGCAGGTTGCCCTGCGGGCCCAGCGAGGAGCGCAGGGAGGTGACCAGCTCCTCGCGGATCGCGTCCAGCGGCGGGTTGGTGACCTGTGCGAACAGCTGGGTGAAGTAGTCGAAGAGCAGACGCGGACGCTGCGAGAGGGCGGCGATCGGCGAGTCCGTGCCCATCGAGCCGATCGGCTCGGCGGCGGCCTTGGCCATCGGCGCGAGGAGGACGCGGAGCTCTTCCTCGGTGTAGCCGAAGGTCTGCTGACGGCGGGTGACCGAGGCGTGGGTGTGCACGATGTGCTCGCGCTCGGGCAGGTCGGAGAGCTCGATCTCGCCGGCTTCCAGCCACTCCGCGTACGGGCTCTCGGCGGCGAGATCGGCCTTGATCTCGTCGTCCTCGATGATGCGGTGCTCGGCGGTGTCGACGAGGAACATCCTGCCGGGCTGGAGGCGGCCCTTGCGGACGACCTTGGCGGGGTCGATGTCGAGGACACCGACCTCGGAGCCGAGGACGACGAGGCCCTCGTCGGTGACCCAGTAGCGGCCGGGGCGCAGGCCGTTGCGGTCGAGGACCGCGCCGACCTGGGTGCCGTCGGTGAAGGTGACACAGGCCGGGCCGTCCCAGGGCTCCATCATCGTGGAGTGGAACTGGTAGAAGGCGCGGCGGGCCGGGTCCATGGAGTCGTGGTTCTCCCACGCCTCCGGGATCATCATCAGCACGGAGTGCGGGAGCGAACGGCCGCCGAGGTGCAGGAGTTCGAGCACCTCGTCGAAGGAGGCCGAGTCGGACGCGTCCGGAGTGCAGACGGGGAAGATCCGCTCCAGGCCCTTGTCGCCGAACAGGTCGGAGACGAGCTGGGACTCGCGGGCGCGCATCCAGTTGCGGTTGCCCTTGACCGTGTTGATCTCGCCGTTGTGCGCGACGAAGCGGTACGGGTGGGCGAGCGGCCAGCTCGGGAAGGTGTTGGTGGAGAACCGGGAGTGCACGAGCGCGATCGCGGAGGTGAAGCGGCGGTCGGACAGGTCCGGGAAGAAGGGCTCCAGCTGGCCGGTGGTCAGCATGCCCTTGTAGACGATGGTCCGCGCGGACAGCGACGGGAAGTAGACGCCGGCCTCGCGCTCGGCGCGCTTGCGCAGCACGAACGCCTTGCGGTCGAGGTCGATGCCCGTGCTGGCACCGTCGGCCACGAAGATCTGCCGGAAGGCGGGCATCGTGGAGCGAGCGGTGGCACCGAGCAGCTCGGGGGCGACCGGGACCTCGCGCCAGCCGAGGACCGTCAGGCCCTCGTCGCCCGCGATCGTCTCGATCTGTGAGACGGCGTCGGCCGTGGTGTCCTCGGGCAGGAAGGCGATGCCGACGGCGTAGGCACCGGCCTCGGGCAGCTCGAATCCGGCCACCTCACGGAAGAAGGCGTCGGGCACCTGGGAGAGGATGCCGGCGCCGTCGCCCGAGTCGGGCTCGGAGCCGGTCGCGCCGCGGTGCTCCAGGTTGCGCAGAACCGTGAGCGCCTGCTCGACCAGCGCGTGGCTCGCCTCGCCGGTGAGGGTGGCCACGAAGCCGACGCCACAGGCGTCGCGCTCGTTGCGGGGGTCGTACATACCCTGCGCAGCAGGGCGAGCATCCATGAAGGACCAGTTCTGGCCATTCGCGGAGTGCTGGGACGGCTGGCGCGGCGTACGCATCGGCTCTCCCGTCGTCGTCGTGGCATATGACATCTGCCGAGGGACGACGTTGGCCCTCTGCTGGGGGTTCAAAATTTCACGCAGGTTACATGATGGAGTGGTTCTCGAAAACCGGATACACCGTTCCAACATGCGGACACCGCGGGGTCGCGGTCGGGGTTCCGCGCCAGACGGTGGAATCAAGGGGGACCTAAGCGGACAGATCAGTGCCCGTCGGTCCGGTTCGCAGCGGGCATCGTCGCTCGTCACGAGGGTTGCGGGCGCAGGCGTCATTGCCTGCGGTGCTTACGGCTCATGCCCGGTGGTTAAGGAATCGAAACCGCCGAGTAACGGCTATTTATGCAGTCCCTTGCATAAGTGCTCGGCCTCCTCATCCTACGGCGGTACCGAACAGACTGCCCAGGGCGTACGTCACACCCGCCGCGGCGCCACCGAGAGCGAGCTGCCGCAGTCCGCTGAACCACCAGGACCGGGCGGTCACCTTGGCCACGATCGCACCGCACGCGAAAAGTCCGATGAACGCGAGCACCAGGGCCGGCCACAGGGCCGTCGCGCCGAGCAGATACGGCAGGACGGGGAGCAGGGCGCCGAGGGCGAAGGAGCCGAAGCTCGACACGGCGGCGACGGACGGGGAGGGCAGGTCGCCCGGGTCTATGCCCAGCTCCTCGCGCGCATGGATCTCCAGGGCCTGCTCGGGGTCGCGGGAGAGCTGCCGGGCGACCTCGCGCGCCAACTCCGGCTCGACGCCGCGCGCCTCGTACAGGTCGGCGAGCTCACGCTCCTCGTCCTTGGGGTGCTTGCGCAGCTCCCTTCTCTCCACGTCGAGTTCCGCCTCGACGAGTTCGCGCTGCGAGGCGACGGAGGTGTACTCGCCGGCCGCCATCGAGAAGGCGCCCGCGGCGAGCCCTGCGAGTCCCGTGATCACGATCGTCCGGTGGGAGACGGCACCGCCGGCGACGCCGGTCATGAGAGCGAGGTTCGAGACGAGCCCGTCCATCGCGCCGAACACGGCGGGGCGCAGCCAGCCGCCGTTGACGTCGCGGTGCGTGTGGTTGTCGCGGTGCGCCTCGTGCAGGGTCGCTTCGGTCTCGATGATGGCCATGCCGGGGTCCCCCATGATGCTTGATTGGACTGTTTCCACTTTTCGACAACCCTCAAAGTACGCCTCGGAATTCCCGCCCGCCAGCAAGGAAAGGCTGGGCTTACCTGCGACTTTGCCTCCATCCGCTCATCCGAGATGTGAGACGCACAGATGTCGACCGGGTGACAGCGGGGCCCGTGAGGCTCTTGTCAACCGCCGATGTGGGACAGATCCGCAAAGGGCTCCGCGCACCGAAGCCGCGCACCGGCAGGGGTCCTCGGAAGAGAGGCACGTATGGCTTCCATCGCCTGCATTCCCTCGGTCCCGGCGCCCGGGGACGCCGCCGAACTCCGTGAGCGGGCGCGCGGCGCGCTGCTGGGACTGGCCGTCGGGGACGCGCTGGGCGCGCCCGCCGAGAACATGAAGCCGTCGGAGATCCGCGCGAAATGGGGCCGGATCACCGGGTACGTCACCGAGCACCCGGCCGGGACGGACGACACCGAGTACGCGATCTTCTCGGGACTGCTGCTGGCCCGGCACGGCTCGGCACTCACCGTCGCCCATGTCGAGGCGGCCTGGCACCAGTGGATCGCCGACCGCGACGAGGGCCCGTTCCGGGGCGCCGGATTCAGCGAGCGCGGCACGCTGGAGAACCTGCGCCGGGGACTGGCGGCGCCGATCTCGGCCCAGCACCGGCACGCCTGGAGCGACGGGCTGGCGATGCGGGCGGCGCCCTTCGGGGTCTTCGCGGCGGGCCGCCCGGCGGAGGCCGCACGGCTCGTGGCCGTCGACGGTTCGGTGAGCCACGACGGCGAGGGCATCTACGGCGGCCAGACGGTCGCGGCGGGTGTCGCCGCGGCCATGGCGGGCGCCCACACCATCGCGGTCGTCGCCTCCGCGCTGGCGGTGATCCCGGACGACTCCTGGACGGCCCGCTCGCTGCGCCGGGCGGTCGCGGTCGCCCACCGGGGCGAGCGGGCGGTCCGCTCTGCGGTCGTCATCGGCGGCTACCCCTGGACCGACCTGGCACCGGAGGCGGTGGCCCTCGCCTTCGGCGCGTACGCCGCCGCCGACGGCGCCTTCGAGGAGTCCGTGCTGACGGCCGTCAACATGGGCCGCGACGCCGACACCACGGCCGCGGTGGCCGGTGCCCTGGCCGGCGCGACCCGCGGCGTCTCGGCGATCCCGGCCGCCTGGGCCGCGGCGATCGGCCCGGCCCGGGGCAGTTGCCTGCCCTCCATGAAGGGCCACCACGTCCTGGACGTGGCGGAGCTGCTGACGCCGGAGGACGCGAGCAAGTGGGGCCCCCAGGGGCGCGCACGGGGCGAGGCCGGTGCCGGGGGCGAGTGGCCGCCGCTGGAACCGGGGGCGTACCTGCCGCCGCTCTCCGGCCGGCGCCCGCTCACCACCGCGGGCAGGCGCCCGCCGGCGTCCCCGGGCGGACACCCGCCCGCGACCCCGCACCCGTGCCCGCCCCTCGGCGCCGACGCGTACGCCGACGCCTACGTGCCGGCCGCCGAGGACGAGGAGGTCCGCCCGTGAGGCCCGGTCTGGTCGGAGACGAGCCCGCGGATCGCGCGGGCGGCGAGGGAGCGGCGTCCGTCCCGGAGACCACGCCCGCGCCCGGCGCCGCCACGGACACCACGTCCGCGCCCGGCGCCGCCCGCCCGGGAGCCAACCCGGCGCCCGCCGCCACCCCGGAAACCACACCCCCGGCGCCGCGCGCACCGGGCGCCGACCCGGCGCCCGCCGCCCCCGAGACCACACCCCCAGTACCGGCCGCAGCGGGAACCACCCCAGGACCCGCCACCATGCCGGAAGCCACGCCCGCACCACCGGCCGCACCGAAGACAAACCCACCGGCACCCCTCGCCGCACCGGAGACCACCACGGCACCCGTTGCCGTTCCGGAGACCACCCCGGCCTCCAGGCCGAAGGTCACGTCCGCACCACCCGCTGCACGGCAGATCACCCCCCGCCCCGCTGCCGTCCCGGAGACCACCACGGCACCCGCCGTCGCCCCGGAACCCGCGCCCGCACCACCCACCGCGCCGGACACCACCCCGGCACCCCTCGCCGTCCCGGAGATCACCACCGCACCCGCCGCCGTCCCGGACACCACCCCGGCACCCCTCGCCGTCCCGGAGATCATCACCGCACCCGCCGCCGTCCCGGAGGTCACCACCGCACCCATTGCCGGGCAGGAGTCCATCCCACCCGCCGCACCGAAGGCCACGCCCGCGCCTCCCACCGTGCCGGACACCACCCCGGCACCCCTCGCCGTCCCGGAGATCATCACCGCACCTGTTGCCGTTCCGGAGGTCACCACCGCACCCATTGCCGGGCAGGAGTCCATCCCACCCGCCGCACCGAAGGCCACGCCCGCGCCTCCCACCGCGCCGGACACCACCCCGGCACCCCTCGCCGTCCCGGAGATCACCCCGACGCCCACCGCCGTCCCGGAGACCACCACCGCACCCGTTGCCGTCCCGGAGGTCACCACCGCAGCCACCGCCGTCCCGGATACCGACCCGGCGCCTCTCGCCGCGCCGGAGATCACCACCGCACCCGTTGCCGCCCGGGTGACCACCCCCGCACCCGGCGCCCACGAGGCCGTGCGCGGGCGCTCCGACGGTCCGGTGCGGATCGTCGTCGCGGAAGGCCTCGCCGCGGAGCCCGGCCGCGAGGTCCGTGCGGGCGTGGCCCGGCGGCCGCGCATCCGTCGCATCGAGGGGCTGCTCCTCGGGCTCGCCGCGGGGGACGCGGCGGGATGGCCCGCGGCCCGGCACCGGGCCGCGCGGATGCCCGAGTGGACGCGGCGGCTGACCCGGGAGCTGGACACGTTCGCGGAGCAGAACGCGACCACGACGCTGCCCGTGCCGATCGCGCTCAACCAGCCGCCGGAGCCGCTCAGGCTCGGCCCGTCGGACGACGCGGAGTGGGCGGCGTTCGCGGCGGAGGCCGTGCTGCGCGCCGGAGAGGGCGCCGCGCTCGGCGACCTGAGCCGGGAGCGGCGGATGCGGGCGTCCATCGACCTGTCGTGGAACGCGATCGCCAGCGAGGTCGCCGCCGCAGCGGAACGCGCCCCGGAGGTCGAGTCCGCCCTGCTCCCGCTGCGCGCCCGGATCTCCGTACGGGCCGGGCTCGGCAACCTCGCCACCGGACTGCGCCCACCGGCCACCGGCCACGACAATCCGCACTACTTCGACGACGCGGCCTGCGTCCGGGCCTGTGTGCTGGCCGTGGCCCACCCGGGCGACCCCCGACTCGCCGCCGAACTCGCGGAGTTCGATGCCCGCTACACCCAGGACGGCGACGGTGTGCACGGCGCCCGGGCGATGGCGGCGGCACTGGCGCTGGCCCTCGCCGGGGCCGACGTCGACGCCTGCGCGGACGCCGCGCTCGCGGAACTCCCCGAGTCGACGGAGATCGGCCGCAACGCCCGGCACGCGCTCACCCTCGCGCGTGCCAGCGAGGGCACGTTCGCCCTGGTCCCGCTGCTGGAACACCAGATCGTGGATCACGTGTACAGCTACGGCATCGCCGCCGCCGAGACCGTCCCGGTGGCCCTCGCCCTGGCCACCGCCGCGCGCGGCCGGATCGCCGAGGCGGTGCCGGCCGCCGCCTGTCTGTCCCGGGTCGCCGACTCCGCCCCGGCGCTCGCGGGCGCGCTGACCGGAGCCCTCGGCGGGGGTGCGGCGATCCCCGCCTCCTGGCGCGACGCCTGCCGCACGCTTTCCGGCTGTGCGCTGCCCCGGCTGACCGGGACGGACCTCATCGGACTCGCCGATCTGCTCGAAGCGACGGAACTGGCCCACCCAGAGGGATGATTCGGGCATGACGCCCAAAGGAGAAGGAACGGTAACCCTCGACGAACGGATCACCGGAGCCCTCGTCGGAGCCGCCGTCGGCGACGCGCTCGGCGGCCCCGTCGAGGGGTACTCCCCCGAGCAGATCACCGAGCGCCACGGCGGCCGGGTGCACGGCATCGTCGGCCCCTGGAACGGCGACGCGTGGCGCACCGCCCGCCCCATCGCCCCGTACCACAAGGGCGACGGACACGTCACCGACGACACCTTGATGACCCATGCGCTGGTACGGGTGTACGCCACCGTCCGCGACCACCTCGACGCGTACTCCGTCGCCGAGCACCTGGTGCCCGACCTCATGGGCACCCCCCGCTGGGTTCCCGAACTGGAGGCCGAGGCGCTCCCCCTGCAACGGATCTTCCTCGCGGAGAAGTGGCTGGTGGCCCGGCTGCACTACGGCCACGTGGACCCCCGCGAGGCGGGCACCGGCAACATCGTCAACTGCGGTGCGGCGATGTACATGGCCCCGGTCGGCCTGGTCAACGCGGCGAACCCGGCCGCCGCGTACGCCGAGGCGCTCGACGTCGCCGGCGCCCACCAGTCGTCGTACGGCCGCGAGGCCGCGGGCGTCTTCGCCGCGGCGGTGGCGGCGGCCTGCGCCCCCGGGGCGACCCCCGCCTCGGTGGTCGACGCCTGCCTGGCTCTGGCGAAGGACGGCACCCGCGACGCCGTCGCGGCGGTCTGCGAAGTCGCCGCCCGCCACACGGACTTCGAGTCCGCGCTGGCCCCGCTGCGCGAGGCGGTGGCCCCCTACGACACCGTCGGCCCCGACTACCGCGCCCCCTCGCTGGGCGCCCGCCGTCCGTCACGCCTGCACTCCATCGAGGAACTCCCCGTCGCCCTCGGCATGTTGGTGGTCGCGGGCGGCGAGTACCGGCACGCGGTCCTCGGCGCGGTCAACTACGGACGCGACTGCGACTCCATCGCCACCATGGCCGGGGCCCTCGCGGGCGCCCTCGGGTCCGAGGTCCCGCACGACTGGGCGAAGACGGTGGCGGAGTCGAGCCGCCTCGACCTGGACGGACCGGCCAGAACGCTCGCGGAGGTGACCCGGGAGATCTTCGAGCGGGACGTGCGCCGCCGCCGGGCCCACGAATCGGCGTACGCGGCTCTGGCGGGACCACGGTGACCGGCTCCGCCGGGCCGCCGGCGCAGGCGCTCCGGCTGACCTGGGTCCAGCCCGAGGACCTCCTCGGCCACGAACTGCACCAGGCGGCCCAGGACGGCCGCTCTCCCGCGGCCGTCGCGGCCCGCTGGCGCGCGGCGGGCGGCCCCGAGGCCCCGCTGCGCGCGGGTTCCTCCCCGACCCCCGTCTCCCCGTACCTGCGGGTCCTGGCCGAGGACCTGCTCGACGAACTGGCGGACCTGCCCAGCACGTCGGCGCACCAGGAGCCGACCGGCCTGCCGAGGATCAGAGCCCACTGCGCGGACTGGCCGGCGCCGCCACCGGTGCCGCCGCCGGTCCCCGGCCAGGCCCGCCTCGAAGCGGCCTGGCTGGGCAGGGCGGTCGGCTGCCTGCTGGGCAAACCGGTGGAGAAGCTGCCTCTGCGGGGCATCCGGGAGCTGGCCCGGGCCACCGGGAACTGGCCCCTGCACACCTGGTTCACGGCGCGCGGACTGCCCGGGCACCTCAAGGAGGCGTACCCCTGGAACAAGCGCTCCGCGCCCACTTCCCTCGCCGAGAACATCGACGGCATGCCGGAGGACGACGACCTCAACTACCCGCTCCTGAACCTCCTGTTGCTGCAACGCCACGGCAGGCGGTTCACCACCGCGGACGTGGCCCGGCTCTGGCTGGACGAACTCCCCGCGGGCCGTACGTTCACCGCGGAACGCGTCGCCTACCGCAACCTCCTGTCCGGTATCGAACCCCCGCGGACGGCCCGCCACCGCAACCCGTTCCGCGAGTGGATCGGCGCGCTGATCCGCGCCGACGTGCACGGCTGGACCAACCCCGGTGATCCGGGCGCCGCGGCGGCACAGGCCCACCGGGACGCCACCCTCACCCACACCGCCAACGGCGTCTACGCGGCGATGTTCACGGCGGCGGTCATCGCCGAGGCGGCCGGCGGGGCGAGCGACGTCCACCGGTGTCTCGGCACCGGACTCACGGTCGTGCCGCCCGGCTCCCGACTGGCCCGCGCGGTCCGGCACGCCGTCCGGCTCGCCCGTTCGACGGACGATTTCGACACGGTCGTCGACGAACTGCACGCCGTCCACCACGACTGCCACTGGGTGCACGCCGTGCCCAACACCGCCCTGATCGCCGCCGCCCTCACCCACGCGGACGGCGACTTCACCGGCTCCATCTGCCGGGCGGTGTCGGGCGGCTGGGACACCGACTCCAACGGCGCGACGGCCGGCAGCGTCGCGGGCCTCCTCGCGGGCGACCCCCTGGCCCTGCCCGACCGCTGGACCAGCCCCCTGAAGAACCGGCTCGCCACCTCGATCGCCGACTTCGACGGCATCGGCTTCGACACCCTCGCCCACCTCACACAACGGGAGATCCGTCGCCCATGACCCACATCGCCGTGCTCGGCAGCACGAACATGGACCTCGTCGCGTACGTCCCCAAGGCGCCGCAGCGCGGGGAGACCGTGACGGGACGGGAGTTCCGTACGATCCCCGGTGGCAAGGGCGCCAACCAGGCGGTGGCCGCGGCGCACGCGGGCGCCGACGTCTCACTGATCGGCGCGGTGGGCGCGGACGCCTTCGGCAGCCAGCTCCGGTCCACGCTGGAGCACTCAGGCGTGGACACCGACCACCTGCGCACCACCGAGGGCCCGTCGGGCACCGCGCACATCGTCGTCGACGACGAGGGCGGCAACGCCATCGTCGTCGTCCCCGGCGCCAACGGCACGGTCACCGCCCTCGCCCCCGGCGACGAGGGACTCATCGCCACCGCCGACGCCCTCCTGCTCCAGCTGGAGATCCCGCTCGACGCCGTCGTCGCGGGCGCCCGGGCCGCGCGCCGGCACGGCGTCCGTACGATTCTGACCCCCTCCCCCGCCCAGCCCCTGGCAGCCGAACTGCTCGGTGCCATCGACCTGTTGCTGCCCAACGAGCACGAAGCCGCCGCGCTCACCGGCGTCACCGACCCGTACGAGGCCGCCGCGGTCCTGCTCGAACAGGTCCCGCAGGTCGTCGTCACCCTGGGCGCGGCGGGCAGCCTGTACGCGGCCCGGGGCGCGCGGCCCCTCACCGTGCCCGCTCCCCGGGTGACCGCCGTGGACTCGACCGGTGCGGGCGACACCTTCGCGGGCACCCTCGCCGTGGCGCTCGCCGAGGGCCGGGAGATGCCGGAGGCGCTCGTCTGGGCGTCGGCGGCCGCGGCGCTCTCGGTGCAGCGGCCGGGGGCGTCCTCCTCGATGCCGTACCGCTCGGAGATCGACGCCCAGGCCGCGCAGTCGAACGGTGCGCGCTCATGACCGCGCGCCCGGCCCGACCGGCGGGCCCGCACGGCACCGGTCCGGTGAGCGCGCACCCGGAGCGCACAGGGCCGGCCCATCGCGCGAGCGCCCGACCGGAACGCGACGGCCCGCTCGCCGGGCTGCGCGTCCTGGACCTCGCGACCCTCTTCGCCGGACCGCTGGCCGCCACCATGCTCGGCGACTTCGGCGCGGAGGTCATCAAGGTGGAGCATCCGGCCAAACCGGATCCGTCGCGAGGTCACGGCCCGTCGAAGGACGGCGTCGGCCTGTGGTGGAAACTCCTCGGCCGCAACAAGCACACGATCACGCTGGACCTGTCCAAGCGCGGCGGCCGCGCGACCCTGCTCCGGCTCGCCGCCACCGCCGACGTGATCGTCGAGAACTTCCGCCCCGGCACGCTGGAGAAGTGGGACCTGGGCTGGGACGAACTGTCGGCCGCCAACCCCCGTCTGCTGCTGGCCAGGGTCACCGCGTTCGGCCAGTTCGGCCCGTACGCGCACCGCCCCGGCTTCGGCACGCTCGCCGAGGCGATGAGCGGCTTCGCCGCGGTCACCGGCGAGCCCGACGCGCCGCCGGTCCTGCCGCCCTTCGGGCTCGCCGACTCGATCGCGGGCCTGGCGACGGCGTACGCCGTGATGACCGCGCTGCGGGCCCGCGACCGCACCGGCGAGGGCCAGGTCATCGACATGGCGATCATCGAACCGATCCTGACCGTCCTCGGCCCGCAGCCCATCTGGTACGACCAGCTCGGCCACGTCCAGCCGCGCACCGGGAACCGCTCCGCGAACAACGCCCCCCGCAACACCTACCGCACGGCGGACGGCTCCTGGGTGGCGGTCTCCACGTCGGCGCAGTCGATCGCGGAGCGGGTGATGCGGCTGGTCGGACGCCCGGACCTGATCGACGAGCCGTGGTTCGCGACGGGCGCGGACCGGGCCCGGCACGCGGACGTCCTGGACGAGGCGGTCGGCTCGTGGATCGCCCGGCACGACCGCACCGAGGTCCTGGAGGCCTTCGAGAAGGCGGAGGCCGCGGTGGCCCCCGTGCAGGACGTGCGGGACGTGATGACCGACCCGCAGTACGCGGCCCTGGACACCGTGACCACCCTCGACGACCCCGACCTCGGACCGCTGCGCATGCAGAACGTCCTCTTCCGGCTCTCCGGCACGCCGGGCGCGATCCACTGGGCGGGCCGCCCGCACGGCGCGGACACGGAGCGCGTCCTCACCGAGCTCGGTCTGACCGGGGCGGAGATCGGCGCGCTGCGGGCGGAGGGCGCTCTGTGACCGCGGAGTTCCCCCTCACCTGGCTGTACGCCCCCGGGGACCGTCCCGCCGTGGTCGCCAAGGCCCTGGCCTCCGGAGCGGACGTCGTGCTGGTGGACCTGGAGGACGCGGTGGCCCCGGACCGCAAGGCGTACGCCCGCGAGGCCACGGCCGACCTGCTGTGCGATCCGCCGCCCGTCCCGGTCCACGTCCGCGTCAACGCCCTGGACAACCCGCTGACGGAGACCGACCTCAAGACCCTCTCCCCGCTCCCCGGTCTGTCCGGCATCCGGCTCCCCAAGGTGACCTCGCCCTCCGACGTCGCACGGGCCGCGCTGGAGGCCACGCCCGCCGACGGCGCCGCGATTCCCCTGTACGCGCTCCTGGAGACGGCGCTCGGGGTGGAGCACGCCTTCGCCATCGCCTCGTCGCACCGGGCACTGCACGGCATCGCCATCGGGGAGACCGACCTGAGGGCCGACCTCGGCGTCCGCAACGACACGGGCCTGGACTGGTCGCGCGCCCGTGTGGTCGTGGCCGCGCGTGCGGCGGGCCTGCCCCCGCCCGTCCAGTCGGTCTACCCGGACATCCGTGACGTGGAGGGGCTGGCCTCGTCCTGCGGTCACGGCCGCACACTGGGTTTCCTCGGGCGTGCGGCGATCCATCCCCGCCAGCTGCCCATCATCGAGCAGGCCTATCTCCCCACCTCGGCGGAGATCGACTCGGCCGAGGCCGTCGTGAAGGCCGCCGAGAGCGACGCGGGCGCCCAGGCCCTGCCCGACGGCCGGTTCGTCGACGCGGCGGTGGTGATGGCCGCCCATCGCACCCTCGCGCTGGCGCGCCGTCTGACGTAGCGGGCCCGGCCCGGCACACGAAGGGGGCGCCGCGTCCCGGACGCGGCGCCCCCTTCAGGGTTCGGAAGGTCAGCCCTTCTTGGCCGACCTCGCCTCGTCGGCGGTCGCCGACTCGACGTCCTCGACGGCGTCGGTGTCGCTGTCGGCGGACTCACCGGGTCGGTCGGCGTCCGCGTCGGCGGGCTTCGCCCGGTCGGCGGAGTCGTCCGCGTCCTTGGCGGAGTCGTCCGCGTCCTTGGCGGAGTCGTCCGCGTCCTTGGCGGAGGCCTCGGTGGCCGCGGCGGTCTCGCCGTCCTTGTCGTCGGGGGTGTCCGCGCCAGGCTCCACGACGGCCTCCCGGCCCGGACGGCGGCGCGCGGAGATCACGATGTACAGCACCGCGAGCAGGAAGACCACCATCGCGGTCCAGTCGTTCAGACGCAGGCCGAGGATGTGGTGGGCGTCGTCGACGCGCATGTACTCGATCCAGCCGCGGCCGACGCAGTAGGCGGCTACGTACAGCGCGAAGGCGCGCCCGTGGCCCAGCCGGAAGCGGCGGTCGGCCCAGATGACCAGGAGACCGACGCCGATGCACCACAGCGACTCGTACAGGAACGTCGGGTGGTAGTAGCCCGGGACGCGGCCGTCCGTGGAGGAGGTGATGTGCAGCGCCCAGGGCAGGTCCGTGGCCTTGCCGTACAGCTCCTGGTTGAAATAGTTGCCCCAGCGCCCGATGGCCTGCGCGAAGGCGATGCCGGGGGCGATGGCGTCGGCGTACGCCGGCAGCGGGATGCCGCGGCGGCGGCAGCCGATCCAGGCGCCGACAGCGCCGAGCGCGATGGCACCCCAGATGCCGAGCCCGCCCTCCCACACCTTGAAGGCGTCCACCCAGTCACGGCCCTCGCTGAAGTACAGCTCGTAGTCCGTGATCACGTGATAGAGCCGGCCTCCGAGGAGACCGAAGGGGACGGCCCAGACCGCGATGTCGGCAACGGTGCCGGATCGCCCGCCCCGGGCGATCCAGCGCTTGTTGCCGAGCCAGACGGCCACGAAGACGCCGATGATGATGCAGAACGCGTACGCGCGCAGCGGAATGGGGCCGAGATGCAGCACACTGCGCGACGGGCTGGGAATGAAGGCAAGTTCCATGGCAGGGTCGACGCTACCGTGCCGGACCTCACCTGAGGCAAGAGGCCCGGCAACGGGTCCATAACGTGCGGCTGCCCCCGGGCCGGGCGGCGGGCCGGGGGCAGCGGGCGTGCGGGGACCTCAGGACTTGTTCTCCGCCTCCACCAACTGCTTCAGCTTGGCGGGCGTCATCGTCTGGTCCGCATAGATGTTCGTCGCGCCCAGCAGCACGGTCGGGGTCGAGTGCAGACCGTTGTTCTGGAAGGCGGTGTTCGACTTCACGACCCAGCTGTCGTGCGTCCCGTCATTGACGCACTTGCGGAAGGCCGGGGTGTCCAGGCCGTCGACCTTGCCCGCCAGCTCGATGAGCTTGGCGTTGTCGGCGAAGGCGTCGTCGGTCTCCTTGGGCTGGTTCTCGTAGAGCACGTCGTGGTACTCGGTGAACTTGCCGGCGTCCTGGGCGCAGGCCGCGGCGTTCGCCGCGCGCAGGGAGCCGCTGCCGCCCATGTTCCCGTCGATGAGGGTGACCAGGTGGTACTCGACCTTCAGCTGTCCGGCGTCGACCAGCTCGTGGATCGTGGGCCGGTACATGGCCTCGAAGGCCTGGCAGGCGGGGCAGCGGAAGTCCTCCCACACCGTGAGGGTCGACTTGGCGCCGTCCTTCCCGACGGGGATGGCGAGACCGTCCTTGCCGGTGGCTCCCGACGGCGACACGGCCGGTCCCGCCGTGTCGGTCTTCTTGGTCTCCTTGCCGGAGTTGGCGGCCAGGACGCCGACCACCGCGGCAAGGGCCAGGACGCAGACCACCGACGCCCCCACGATCAGCGCGCGCCGGCGCTTCTCCGCGGCCTTCTGCTTCTCTCGCTCGACCGCCAGCCGCTCGCGGGCATTGCGCTTTACGTCACGGTTGTTCTCGCTCACATCCGGCAGAACGAACCGGGGAGGCGCAGCGCGCCTCCCCGGTCCCAGGTCCACCCCTTCGAGTGAGCGGATTGTCCGTTACGCACCTGTCGGGGGCCGGCGCGACAGCTCCGCCGGCTCCCCCGGTGCCGGCCTCACGCCTTCTTGCGCACGCCCTCGGCGAGATCGCCCGCGAGGGCGCGCACGGCGTCGAGACCTGCGGCCTCGTCCGGCGCGTCCAGCATCCGCTGCACGAACGCCGAGCCGACGATCACGCCGTCGGCGAACCCGGCCACCTCGGCGGCCTGGGTCGCGTTGGAGACGCCGAGGCCGACGCAGACGGGCAGCTCGGTGGTGGCCCGGGTGCGCCGCACCAGGTCCTGCGCCTGGGCGCCCACCGACTCGCGGGTGCCGGTGACGCCCATCAGCGAGGCGGCGTACACGAAGCCGCTGCCCGCCGCGGTGATCTCGGCGAGCCGGGCGTCCTTGCTGCTGGGCGCGACGACGAAGACGGTCGCGAGGCCGTGCTTCTCCGCGTGCTCCCTCCACAGCGCCGACTCCTGGACGGGCAGGTCGGGCAGGATGCAGCCCGCGCCGCCCGCCTCGGCGAGCTCGGCGGTGAAGCGCTCGACGCCGTAGCGGTCGATGGGGTTCCAGTACGTCATCACGAGGACGGGCTTCCCGGTCGCCTCGAAGGCCTCCCGGACCGTCCGCATCACGTCGGCGATCTTGACGCCGCCGCGCAGGGCGATGTCGTCGGCGGTCTGGATGACGGGGCCGTCGAGGACGGGGTCGCTGTGCGGCAGGCCCACCTCGACGACGTCCGCGCCGCCCTCGAAGACGGCCTTGATCGCGGCGATGCCGCCGTCGACCGTCGGGAAACCGGCCGGCAGGTAGGCGATGAGGGCGGAGCGCCCCTCCGCCCTCGCGCCGGCGAGGGTGTCACTCAACAGCTGGATGTTGCCGCTCACTTGGCGTCCCCCTCGATCTCGGCGTTCTCACCGGCCGCGTCCGCGGGGACGACCGCGTCGGTGCCTTCGTCGTACAGGCCGAAGTAGCGGGCGGCCGTGTCCATGTCCTTGTCTCCGCGGCCGGACAGGTTGACGACGATCAGCCCGTCCCTGCCCAGCTCCTTGCCGACCTCCAGGGCCCCCGCGAGCGCGTGGGCGCTCTCGATGGCCGGGATGATCCCCTCGGTGCGGGAGAGCAGGCGCAGCGCCTGCATGGCCGCGTCGTCGGTGACGGCGCGGTACTCGCCCCGGCCGCTGTCCTTGAGGTAGGAGTGCTCGGGGCCGATGCCGGGGTAGTCGAGTCCGGCCGAGATCGAGTAGGGCTCGGTGATCTGCCCCTCCTCGTCCTGGAGCACGTACGACCGCGATCCGTGCAGGATGCCGGGCTCGCCGGCGGTCAGGGTCGCGGCGTGCTCTCCGGTCTCCACCCCGTGCCCGGCGGGCTCGCAGCCGATCAGGCGGACGTCCGCGTCCGGGATGAAGGCGTGGAAGAGCCCGATGGCGTTGGAGCCGCCGCCGACGCACGCGACGGCGGCGTCGGGGAGGCGTCCGGCGCGCTCCAGGATCTGCCGCCGGGCCTCGACGCCGATGACCCGGTGGAAGTCGCGCACCATGGCCGGGAAGGGGTGGGGGCCCGCGACGGTGCCGAAGAGGTAGTGGGTGCGGTCGACGTTGGCGACCCAGTCGCGGAACGCCTCGTTGATGGCGTCCTTGAGGGTGCGGCTGCCGGACTTCACGGCGATGACCTCGGCGCCGAGCATCCGCATCCGGGCCACGTTCAGCGCCTGGCGCTGGGTGTCGATCTCGCCCATGTAGATGGTGCATTCGAGATCGAAGAGCGCGCAGGCGGTCGCGGTGGCGACGCCGTGCTGGCCGGCCCCCGTCTCCGCGATGACGCGCGTCTTGCCCATCCGTTTGGTCAGCAGGGCCTGGCCGAGCACATTGTTGATCTTGTGGGAGCCGGTGTGGTTGAGGTCCTCCCGCTTCAGGAAGACTCGGGCGCCTCCCGCGTGCTCGGCGAACCGGGGCACCTCGGTGAGCGAACTCGGCCGTCCGGTGTAGTGGACGAGCAGGTCGTCGAGCTCGCGGGCGAACTCGGGGTCCGCCTTCGCCTTGTCGTACTCGACGGCGACCTCGTCCACGGCGGCGACGAGCGCCTCCGGGATGAACTTGCCGCCGAACGCGCCGAAGTAGCCCTCGGCGCTGGGAACTCGACCCTCCGGGTCGGGAATGAAGAACTCGCTGGGCATGCGATTACCTCGCAGGGGCTGTCGCCCCGGTTGAAGGCCGGTCAGTGGTCACGTTAGCCACGTACGCCCGCGATGTGCCCACGGCACGGGGCCGAGCCGTCCCGTCCCCCCTCCACGGCGGACGCCCCGCCGCAGGGCGGCCGGGCGGACCGGACGGGTCACCGGTGGGGTGGGGAGGTCCGCCACGACGGCATGCGGCCGTGCGGCGGAGATCGGCGGTGCCGCGCCGGGCGGAGCCACTCGACGGCGGGACGGGCGGAGCCCGCCCTTCGCCCGGAACCGCGCCCGGCGGTGTGCCGGGGCGGATCTCCTGGAGTGGCCGGTGCCGGCCTCCGGCTCAGACCGCCCGAAGGGAGGACGTGGCCGGAAGGGGCGCGAGCGCGCGTACGCGCTCGGGCCATCGCATGCCGTTGACCTGGCCCGGCTCGTCGCCGATGACGTAACGGACCCGACGGCCGTGCACACGCCGCGCGGGCGCCCGGCAGCCGCGCGGACGGCAGCCGCGGGCGAGGCGGGCGTACGGGTCCCGGACCGCCGAGGCGGGGGACGGTGCCGCGGCGGAGCGCACGGCGGGCCGGCCGGTGTGTGTGCTCCCGCGCCCCGGGCGTGCCGCCTCACCGTCGGGGCGGAGGCCCGGACGGGAGTCGGCGACGGCGGAGGGCGCGACGGACACGGGGCGGGTCAGTCCCGTCCGTGGCGCAGCGCGGGGTGGGCCCCGGCCGCGACGAGGTCGGAGACCGCGGTCTTCGGGTCACGGCCGGTCACGAGCGACTCGCCCACCAGGACCGCGTCGGCGCCGGCGTTGGCGTACGCGATGAGGTCGTGCGGGCCGCGGACGCCGGACTCGGCGATCTTGACGATGGAGTCGGGGATCTCCGGCGCGACGCGCTCGAAGGTCGTGCGGTCGACCTTCAGCGTCTTCAGGTTGCGCGCGTTGACGCCGATGACCTTGGCTCCCGCGTCCACCGCGCGCTCGACCTCGTCCTCGTCGTGCACCTCGACGAGCGGGGTGAGCCCGATGGACTCGGCGCGCTCGATGAGGGACTCCAGGGCGGGCTGGTCGAGGGCGGCGACGATCAGCAGCACGAGGTCGGCGCCGTACGCCCGGGCCTCCCACAGCTGGTACGACGTGACGATGAAGTCCTTGCGCAGGACCGGGATGTCCACGCGGGCGCGGACGGCCTCGAGGTCCGCGAGCGAGCCGCCGAAGCGGCGCTCCTCGGTCAGGACGGAGATGACGGCTGCGCCGCCCGCCTCGTAGTCCGCGGCGAGGCCGGCCGGGTCGGCGATCGCGGCCAGCGCGCCCTTGGAGGGGCTGGATCGCTTGACCTCGCAGATGACCTTGACGCCGTCACCGCGCAGGGCCGCCACGCCGTCCTTGGCCGCCGGAGCCTTCGCCGCGCGCTCCTTGAGCTCGTCGAGGCTGACGCGCGCCTGCCGCTCCGCGAGGTCGGCACGGACTCCGTCGATGATCTCGTCGAGCACGCTCACGCGAGCGGCCCCCTTCCTGCGGTGGAGGGTTGAAGCAGTCGACCCGGGGTGCACCGTCCCGGACGGTTCGGACGGGTCACTTGTGATGGTATCCGGAGGAAGGCGTAGGCCTTGCATCCGGTTGACGCCGGTCCCACTACCTGGACGTTTGCCCGTTGATCAAGGATGCAACCAGCCGCCGAACGGCAGGTTCCGGACAACGGTGAAGACCAGTACCAACGCGCCCAGGCTCCACAGGTGGACCGGTCCGAGATCCAGCCGCACCGGCCGTCCGCGGACCGAGCGGACCACCCAGACGGCCCACACCGCAGCGAAGACCAGGTATCCCGCGACGGCGAGCACGTTGTCGGTGAGCGCCGTCGCGATGTCCCCGTGGACGAAGGCGTGCGCGCTGCGCAGACCTCCGCAGCCGGGGCAGTACACGCCGGTGAAGCGCAGCAGCGGGCAGACCGGGTAGTGGCCGGGCTGGTTCGGGTCGACGGCCCCGACGTACGCGAAGGCACCGGCGACAGCGGCCAGCACCCCACCGGGGACGAGGAGCCGGCGCAGCACGTCCGGAAGTCCGGCCGCCCGCGTCACCCTCTGGGTTTCTGCGTTCACCCCACGCATTGTGCCCCTCTCCCGCGTCGCGCGCCTGTCACGCGAACGCGAGAGGCGGCCCCGGCCGTGCCGGGACCGCCTCTCGGGAGGTTCGCGGGGCGGTCAGCCCTGGGCACCCGCCGTCTCGCGGACCGGGGTGGACTTCTGCTGGCCGAGGCCCGCGGACTTCATGATGAAGCCGACGACACCGCCGAGCGCGACGACGACCATGCCCGCCCAGAAACCCAGCGGCTGGGCCATCACCATGAAGGCACCCGCGACGCAGAAACCGATGAAGGCGATGATGACACCGGTCCAGGCGGCCGGGGTGTGACCGTGGCTGCTGCCCGCCATGACTTGCTCCTCGTTGCTGTATGCGTATGTGAGTCGGACGCTCACGTCCATTGTCCCGTACTCGGACGCGAGCCGTGAGCGGGGGGTCAGTCCTCGCGCGCCGCCTGTGCCGGTGCGTGACCGGTGCGCGGGGCGGGCCGGGGACGCGGCGGAGTGCTCAGGTCCCGGCCGGGTCCGGACCCGTCGGGTCCTCGCCGCGGTCGAGCGCCTTCCACAGGTCCTCGGGGCGGTCGGGGTCGACCGGCTTGGCCTTCCGCGGCCGGGGCGTCCCGTCCCGTTCGTAGCGGCCCGACATCGCGGGCCACAGGCGGCCGTAGCGCAGCGCGAGCAGCCCCGCGAGGAGGAGCAGCGCCCCGCCCGCCGCCGCGACGTACGGCCAGGCGGTGTGGCTGAGCGCGTCGGCGGTGGCGGCGGTGTTGCCGGACGCGGCGGCGGCCTTCTCGTCGAGTGCGGAGCTGTCGCCCGCGCCGAGCACGGCCGCGACGACGGTGCCCGCGCCGGAGAGGGCGAGCAGCGCGGAGACGAGCAGGCGCCCGGAGCGGCGTACGGCGAACACGGCGACGAGCGCGGCGAGGCCGACTATGGCGAGCGCCGCGGGCACGCCCGTGACGTCGCTGCCCTTGGCGGTCAGCGGGAAGTCGCCGCCGGCCACCGTCGCGGTGCCCTCCGCCCAGCTGCGCCGGGTGGACAGCAGGGCCACGGCCGCGCCGAGCGCGCCGCTGAGCAGGGCCACTCCGAGGCTGCGGCGGCCGGACCCGGCGGGGCCGGCGGCTTCGGATCGGGGGTGAGGTACAGCAGTCACGTACTCCACTATCGCCTGAACCCCGGGCGAACCGTCACCCGGGGTTCACGTGAGCCTCGTCCTATTGCCGGGAGCCGGACGGTCCGGCGGCCCCCGCGGCCGGGGGCCAACGGCGCTACCGGCCCAGGCGGTTCGCGGTGTGCACCGCGCGCAGGACGGCCGCCGCCTTGTTGCGGCACTCGTGGTCCTCGGCGACCGGGTCGGAGTCGGCGACGATGCCCGCGCCCGCCTGGACGTACGCCGTGCCGTCGCGCAGCAGGGCCGTGCGGATCGCGATGGCGGTGTCGGAGTCGCCCGCGAAGTCCAGATAGCCCACGCAGCCGCCGTACAACCCGCGCCGGGACGGCTCCAGTTCGTCGATGATCTGCATCGCGCGCGGCTTGGGGGCTCCGGACAGGGTGCCCGCGGGGAAGCAGGCGGCCAGGACGTCGAAGGCCGTACGCCCCCGCGCGACCCGCCCCGTCACGGTCGACACGATGTGCATGACGTGCGAGTACCGCTCGATGGACATGAAGTCGACGACCTCGACCGAGCCGGGTTCGCAGACCCGGCCGAGGTCGTTGCGGCCCAGGTCGACGAGCATGAGGTGCTCGGCGCGCTCCTTGGGGTCGGCCATCAGCTCGTCGGCGAGGGCCTGGTCCTCCTGGACGGTGGCGCCGCGCGGCCGGGTGCCCGCGATGGGGTGCACCATCGCCTGCCCGTCCTCGACCTTGACCAGGGCCTCGGGGGACGAGCCGACGACGTCGAAGCCGTCGAAGCGGAACAGGTACATGTACGGCGACGGGTTGGTCGCCCGCAGGACGCGGTACACGTCCAGGGCGCTCGCCGTGCAGGGCGTCTCGAAGCGCTGGGAGGGGACGACCTGGAAGGCCTCGCCCGCCCTGATGCGCTCCTTGATGTCCTCGACGGCGTCCCGGAAGTCGGCGCCGCCCCACAGGGCGGTGTACTCGGGCAGTTCGGAGGGCGGGAGCGCGGCGGGCGGCTGGGACACCGCGCGCGAGAGGTCGGCCTCCATGGCGTCGAGGCGGGCGACGGCGTCCGCGTAGGCCTCGTCGACGCCGGTGTCGAGGTCGTTGTGGTTGATCGCGTTGGCGATCAGCTGGACCGAGCCCTCCCAGTGGTCCATGACGGCCAGGTCGCTGGTGAGCAGCATGGTCAGCTCGGGCAGCTTCAGGTCGTCCCGCTCGCCGGGTCCGATCTTCTCCAGGCGGCGCACGATGTCGTAGCCCAGATAGCCGACCATGCCGCCGGTGAACGGGGGCAGGCCCTCGCCGTGCGGGGTGTGCAGCGCCTCGATGGTGGCGCGCAGGGCGGCCAGCGGGTCGCCGTCCACGGGGACGCCGACGGGCGGGGTGCCGAGCCAGTGCGCCCGCCCGTCCCGCTCGGTGAGCGTCGCGGCCGAGCGGACGCCCACGAAGGAGTAGCGGGACCAGGAGCGGCCGTTCTCCGCGGACTCCAGGAGGAAGGTGCCGGGGCGCTCGGCGGCGAGCTTGCGGTAGAGCGCGACCGGCGTGTCGCCGTCCGCGAGGAGCTTGCGGCTGACGGGGATCACACGGCGGTCCGTGGCCAGCTTGCGGAAGGTCTCGAGGTCCATGGCGGCTGACCCTACTGATCCAGTGACGGTACGCCGGAATCGGCGTCCTTGAGCAGGACGTCGGCGTCGAAGCAGGTGCGGGCGCCGGTGTGGCAGGCCGCGCCCACCTGGTCGACCTTCACCAGGAGCGTGTCGGCGTCGCAGTCCAGGGCCACGGACTTCACGTGCTGGACGTGGCCGGAGGTGTCGCCCTTGACCCAGTACTCCCGGCGGCTGCGCGACCAGTACGTGCAGCGGCCCGTGGTGAGGGTGCGATGCAGCGCCTCGTCGTCCATCCAGCCGAGCATGAGCACCTCGCCGGTGTCGTACTGCTGGGCGATGGCGGGGACGAGCCCGTCGGCGCTGCGTTTGAGGCGCGCGGCGATCTCGGGGTCCAGGCCGCTGGGGCTGCTGGGCTGAGGCGTGCTGGTCATGGGTGCCATTCTGCCGCGCCGCGACGGCGCGTCCCGCCGTCGTCCACGGGCCGGACGCCGGCCGTGCCGTCCGGCGCGGGCACGCCGTCCCGGCGGCCGGTGTCCACTGGGCGGACGGAGGGGGCGGTCGTAGGCTTGCCGCATGTCGACCCATGCCAAGCGTGAACGACTTCTCCTGGCCGATCTGTTGGAGGCCGTGGGCCCGGACGCCCCGACCCTGTGCGAGGGCTGGAACGCCCGGGACCTCGCCGCGCACGTGGTGATCCGCGAGCGCCGCGCGGACGCCGCCGGCGGAATCCTGATCAAACCGCTCGCAGCGCGGCTGGAGCGGGTGATGGCGGAGTTCGCCGAGAAGCCGTACGAGGAGCTGATCCAGCTGATCCGTACGGGTCCGCCGCGGTTCTCGCCGTTCTCCCTGAAGCAGATCGACGAGGCGTCGAACACGGTCGAGTTCTACGTCCACACCGAGGACGTGCGGCGCGCGCAGCCCGACTGGACGCCGCGCGAGCTGGACACGGTGTTCCAGGACGCCCTGTGGTCCCGGCTGGAGCGGACGGCCCGGCTGGCCGGCCGCGGCTCCCCGACCGGCCTGGTGCTGCGCCGCCCGGACGGCCAGACCGCCGTCGCGCACAAGGGCACTCCGGTCGTGACGGTGACGGGTGAGCCCGCGGAGCTGCTGATGTTCGCGCTCGGCCGGCAGCAGGTGGCCGATGTGGAACTGGACGGCGACAAGGACGCGATCACGAAGCTGCACGAGGCGAAGCAGCTCGGGATCTGACCCGGCCGGCGGACGGGCGGTCCGCCCGCGCCGCCCACGGGTGTCCGTCAGGGGTCCAGCAGGTTGCGGGCGGCCAGGGCGAGCGAGAGCTCCACGACGTCCGCGGGCCGGGTCAGGGAGCGGCCGGTGAGCTGCTCGCAGCGGCGCAGCCGGTTCAGGACCGTGTTGCGGTGGCAGTAGAGCCGGCCGGCGGCACGCTGGGCGGAGCCGTCGCAGGCGAGCCAGGCCGTCAGGGTGTCCAGCATGATGTCCCGGTCGGAGACGTCCAGCCGCAGCAGCGGGCCGAGGACCCGCTCGGCGAGCGCCGCCCCGAGGGCCGGAGCGGAGACGACGAGGGCGGCGGGCAGGTGCTCCTCAAGTACGACGGTCCCCCCGGAGCGCGGGCAGGCCCGGAGCGCCGTGTCGGCCAGGCGGCGGGCGTCGCCGATCGCGGCGAGGCCCTCCACCACCGGGCTCACCCCTATCCGGGAACCGGGCGGGGAGGACAGCAGGCGGGCGATCTCTCCGGCGTCCGCGTCGGTCTCGTGCATCCGGGCGTGCTCCCCGTCGGGGCCGTCGCCGCCGCCCGGGCCGCCGGCGTCCGGCACGGCTGCCGTGCGCTCCGGGCCCCGGGCGCCGAGACCGGCGTCGTGGCCATGGCCGGGCTCGCCCCCGCCGTGGGGCACGTCGAGGTCACCGCCGAGCAGGACGATCCCGTAGCTCCCGCCGCCGTCGCGATCACGGGACCACAGGACGCGCAGGCCGGGCAGGTGCAGCCGGGCCCGTACGTCCGCACCCGCCCGGACGGCGGGCGGGCGGGCCAGCACGACGGCGTACCGGCCCGCTTCGGGGAGCCCCAGGGCGGCCGCGGTGGCGGGCAGGTCGGCGATGCGCGCGGTGCCGTCCAGCAGCGCGGTCGTCATCAGCCGCAGCTTGTTCTCCCGGCGCCACATCAGCTCGCGCTCGGTCTGGCGGTAGGCGTCGGCGACGATCGCGCAGTGGTCGTCGACGAAGTTCCACACGTCGGCGGCCACGTGCACGAGCAGCCGTACGTCGGCGGGGTCGCGGCGGGCCGTCTCGTCGACGAGCCCCTGCCAGACCATGCCGCCGCCCAGCCGGAAGGCGCGCAGCAGGGCGTCCAGCGGGAGGCCGTCCTCGGCGCGGGCCCTGCCGATGGCCCAGGAGCAGCGGCGGGCGGCCTCGCGCAGCTCGCCGGGCCGGATGAGGGATCCCACGTTGAGCCGCAGCGAGCGCTGCACCTCGTCGCGCACGTTCTCCGGGTCGGTCCGCACGGCCGTGCGGTAGGCGGGTTCGCACTCGCTCAGGAGGGTCATCAGGCGTTCGGTGAGCTCGGGCAGCCCCGCCATGAGCGTCCGGGCCGCGCGGTGCAGTACGGAGAGTGCCTCCGCGTCGACGGCCGGGCGTGCGGCGGGTACCGGGGGCCGCGGTCCGGGCAGGGGCCGGACGTGGGCGGGTACGAGGTGCTGCATCGCTGTCCTCCACCGGAGTCGGCTCGGTCCGGCCGGCCCGGTGCGCCGACGCGCGGCACACGGGTGCTCCGGACCTCCTGATCCCGCAGGATGACATACCGCCCGGTCGGTACCTAGGGGTGTGCGATGGTCTTCTCGGCCCGGTCCACCAGTCGGGAGAGCTCGACGCGGGAGCGGATCCCCAGGACGGCGAAGACATTCCGCAGGTGGTGGTCGACGGTGCGGGGACTCACGGACAGGCTGAGCGCCACCTCACGATTGGTGGCGCCCTCCGCCACGCACCGCGCGATCCGCAGCTGCTGGGGCGTCAGCAGCGCCAGCGGGCCGGACGGTTCACGCGGTGCGGCGTCCCCGGTGGCGCGCAGTTCGGCCCGTGCCTGCGCGGCCCAGCCGAGCGCGCCGCCCCGCTCGAAGGAGACCAGCGCGTCACGCAGACGGCCGCGGGCCTCACCCGGTCTGCGCCGCCGTCGCAGCCACGCCCCGTACAGCAGCTGGGTACGGCCGCGTTCGAAGTCCCCGGTCGCCTCCTCGTGGCGGGCCAGCGCGGCGGCGAACAGCGCCTCGCACTCCTGATGGTCGCTCAGCAGGGCGCGGCAGCGGGCGAGTTGGGCCGGTGCCTGCGGGTCGGCGCCCTGACCGGCCCACCGGGCGAACTCGGCCACCGCCGCACGGGCGGGCTCCGCCTGGCCGGTGCGGGCCGCCGCCTCCACGAAGCAGGGGACGGCGAGCATCCGCACCGCGAAGTGACCGCGGCGCGGACCGGGTCCCACCAGCGGGCCGAGTCGCGCGGCGGCCTCGGCCACCCGGCCGCGGGCCAGGTCGGCGCGGGCCCGCGCCCATTGGGCGAGTGTGGCCGCCTGCGCGAGTCCGTGGGGCGCGGCGACACGTTCGGCGGCGTCGGCGTGCTCGGCGACGACGTCCGCGGAACCCTCGACCGACGCCACGAGCGCGAGGATCGCGTGGTGGTGGGCCGCGAGGTTGTCCTGGCCGGCGTCACGGGCGGTGCGCAGCCCCTCCTCGGCGTGGGCGCGGGCACGGGCGTGCCGGCCGGCGCGCAGTTCGGCGTAGGCCAGGCGTTCCAGCGCCTGGGCGACGAGCAGGCGCGGGCCCCTGGCCCGGGCGACGGCGAGGGCACGGGAGTTGGCCCGGCAGGCGGCCGGCAGATCGCCCGCCACCAGGGCGGCGCCCCCGGCCCGCAGGAGCGTCTCCGGGCCCTGCGGGGTGGTGCAGGACGCGCCCGCCACCACCTCTCGCAGCCGCTCCCGTCCGGCCTCCAGACGTCCGTGCATCACCTCGGTCATCCCCTCCCGGTACGCCGTGAGCCGACGGTCGGCGTCGGTGCCGGGCTGTACCGGAGCGGGTTCCAGGGCCTCCAGGCAGGCCGCCGCGTCACCCGTCGCCCAGGCCGCCTCCATGGCGGCGAGCCGGGCGGCCTGCGCACGGCTCGCGTCGGCGGGAGCCAGCAACTCGGCCGCCAGGAGCAGCGCTTCGCGTGCGTCGGCGACCGGGCCGTCCTGGAGGGCGAGCCGTCCGCCGACCAGTTCGGCCGCTCCGCGCACGGCGTCCCGCGCACCCTCGTACCCGGCCTGCGCCAGCAGGTCCCGCGCGCGCCGCGGCAGCCCGGCCAGCCGGGCGTGCTCCGCGGCGTGGATCAGACGGAGGGCGCGCACACCGTCCTCGGCGGCGAGTTCGGCGGACCGCGCCCAGGCCGCCGACAGCTCCGCGGAGTCCGTCCCGACCGGCGCCCGGGCCGCGGCGGCGGCGAGGGCGTCGCCGCGGCCGGGTGCGGGTGCCGTGGCCGCCGCGGCCCGGTGGAAGAGCACGGGCAGCACATGCGGGCCCCCGGCATGGGCCTCGGCCAGCAGACGGTGGGCCTCGCGCCGCCGGGCGGGCGGCGCGGTCGCGTAGAAGGTGCGGGCCGTGCGCGGGTCCACGATGCCGATCCGGCCTCCGGTGAGCCGGACGAGGCCCGCGGCCTCCGCCGCGTCGAGGACACCCGTGTCGAGCCCGCCCGCACCGGCGGCTCTGCGGACCACCGCGGCGTCCACTGCGGCGCCCCTCGCGCCCCGCTCCCCCTCCGCAGCCGCCAGCAGCATCAACTCGCCCTGCCCGGGAGGCCGTTCACCGGGCCACACGGCATCGCCCACGGCGGCCGGCACCGCGGAGCCGGAGGGCGTGGTGGAGCTCGCGGCGCCGGCCGACCCCCTGCGGCGGGAGCCCGGCGGTGTGTCGGTCCGGGTGGGGTCGTCCGCATCGAGTGCCGATGGGGCGGCAGAAGGCGGGCCGGTGCGGCCCCGCCCGCTCTCCGCCCGCGCCGTCGGTGGGTCCGGGAGGGGCGCCGCCGTCGCATGCGCCGCCGGGACCGCCGTCGCGTCCACCGCCGGGGGCGGCGGCATCGGCGGCGCCGTGCCGTCCTCCGGCGGTTCGGTGCCCGCGGCGGTCGGCGCCCCGGGCGCACGGCTCCGGCTCGATGGATCCGACACCCCCCGCACGGGTGGGGGTGACGTACTCCGGCCCGCTGTCCGGAGTGGACTTCGCGCAGTCGTCATTCCGGTCACGAGCGTCACGTTACTTCCGCGTAAACGAAGGCGGAAGTGCCGGGTTCGCTTGCCCCGCACGCCCGGAGGCCCCCTGTGACCAGGGAGAAGAGGGCCGTCGGGGAGGCACGGGGCGGGCGCGGGATGGGCGCGCTCCCAGACCCGGCGCACCCTGCCTGTGCGCACGCACAAGCAGTGCGCCCCGGGTGCCGTGAGGGCACCCCGGGCGCGGACTCGACGACTCCGGGACGGGTCAGGAGGTGTGCGGGCAGTTGCCTCGGTACTCGTCGATCGTGAGGGACGGCCGCGGCAACGGGCAGAGGAACTGCTCGTAGCGGGTGTCATTGTCGATGAATCGCTTCAGCCACGAAATGCTGTACTTCGCGATCGTCGTGTTCGAGCTGTTGGGCGTGAAGTGGGTGGCGCCGTTGAGCTCCAGATACGCCTTGTCGAGCGAGCTCGGCAGGCTCTCGTAGAAGGGCTCGGAGTGGGTGGCGACCGGTGCGATCGTGTCACCGTCGGCGCCGACGATCAGGGTCGGCGTCTTGATCTCCGGCCAGGTCTTGTCCAGGTTCCAGCCGGTCAGCGGGATCGCCGCCTGGAGCGAGGGACGGCTCTTCGCGGCCTCCAGCGTGCCGCCGCCGCCCATCGAGTGCCCCATGACGCCGAGCCGGCTGCTGTCGATCCTGGTCCGCACGGAACTGCTCTGCGTCAAGTAGTCGAGCGCGGCCAGCAGTTGACGGCCCCGGCTGTCGGGCTGGTCGAGGGTGGTGAGGGTGTCGATGGTGAACACCACGAAGCCCTGCGAGGCGAGCCGGGGTCCGAGCCAGGCGATGGACGACTGGTACGCGGTGTACCCGGGCGAGATGACGACCGCGCCGAAGGTGCCGTCGCTGGTCGAGGTCGGGTAGTAGACGGTGCCGCCGCCGAATCCGGACACGGACAGCGAGGAGACGGTGGTCTGCGAGACGGCGTACGACCCGCGGGCCGCCTCGATGCTCGCCTCGGTGGGCGCGGGGCCGCGCTCGTACGGGTTCGCGGCGGCCGCCTGCGCCGGGGCGGCCTGCGCTCCGGCGGCCTGCGCGGCCACCAGGCCTCCCGCGGCCAGGAGCACCGCGAGGCCGGCCCGTACGAGACGGTTCGTGGACCGGTGCGAGCGCGGGGCGGAAGGGTCGGGGCCGACGGGTGCGGCGGGGGAGGCGTTGTTCGGCTGCTGCACGGCGGGTGCGTCCTCTCGGTGAGGGGCGACGGACCCGCGCCGCGGGTCGGTGCGCGGCCGGGGCGTGGGTGTCGGACGGCGCACGCTCCGAAGCGGCGGGGTCCGTCTCGGTGGGTTGCGGTGGCAACTGTCCGCCCGTGCCCCGGCCGCGCACATCGGCAGAATCACCGGCCTTGGCCCGCACCTGTGTCCGCGCCCCTTCCTCCCGGGGGTCCATTGGTCCGCACCTTGTGCCCGCGCCCGGCCCTCCCGGGGTCCCGTGGCCCACGCCCGGCCCTCCCGGGCTCCCGTGGCCCGCGCCCGGCCCTCCCGGAGACCCGCGGCCCGCACCCGTACCCACGCCCGACCCTCCCGGAGACCCGCGGCCCCCACCCGTACCCACGCCCGACCCTCCCGGAGACCCGCGGGCCACGCACCACACCGGTGACGGCAGCGGCGACGGCGCAGGTCCGCCGGGGCGGTGTTCAGCGGGGCAGTTCGGCGCGGCGCAGGTCGCGGACGCAGAGGGTGACCACCCCGCCGAGGCCACACACCGCGGCGCTGACGACGAAGACGGGCCCGGTGCCCCACCAGCCGATCGCGGCGGCGGTCAGCGGCATGCTCAGCGGGGCGAGCCCCAGGCTCCCGATGGTGGCGACGGAGCTGACCCGGCCGAGGAAGGCGGGGTCGGCGTGGGTCTGCAGCAGCGCGCCGCACAGGGCACCGCTGAGCCCGGCGAACAGGCCGACGACCAGGGCGACTCCGACGGCCGCGGCCACGGTCGGCACGAACGCGAGCCCGCCGATGGCGACCGAGCCGGCGAGGATCGCCACCGCGGCCACCCGGCCCGCGTACGGCAGCCTGCCGCGCACGGTGAGGAGCAGGGCCGCGGCGCCCGCGCCGATCCCGAACCCGGCGAGCACCCAGCCGATGCCGGAGGCCCCCCAGCCGCGCCGGTCGGCCAGCAGGGTCAGGCCCACGTTGAGCGGCCCTACGAAGCCGAGATCGCCGAGCGCGATGGCGACCACGAGGGGCGCGAGGACCCGATGGCGCCGGATGTAGCCGAGGCCCTCGCGCAGGTCACGCCACGGGGTGCGCTCCGCGGCCGCGTCGTCGGCGGGCAGTTCCCGCACGCGGACGGAGACCAGCAGCGGCACGGACAAGGCGATCAGCGCCCCCGCGAGCCCGAACGCCGCGGCGGCGCCGCCGAGCGCGACGCCGAGGCCGCCGAGCGGGGCGCCGGCGACGTTGGCGAAGCGGATCGCGAGGCCCCTCATGCCCTGGACGCGGGCCAGTTGACCGCGGCTCGTGATGCGGGCCGGGAGGGCGCCGACGGCGGGCATGAAGACCGCGTCGACGGTGCCGAAGACGAGGCCCAGCAGGGCCAGCGGCCACAGCCCCGGGGAGGTAGCGAACAGCAGGGCCGCCACCGCCAGCACGGCCGCGCAGCGCACGGCGTCGCTCCCGATGACGACCTTCCGCGGTCCGAACCGGTCGGCGACCACTCCCCCGCCCAGCATCAGCAGGGCCCGCGGAATCGCGCTGACGGTCATCACGAGACCGGCCTGCGCGGGTGTCCCGGTCTGCACGGCGGCCCAGGACAGCGCGATGTAGTAGACGTTGTCGCCGATCATCGACGAGGTGTAGGCGCCGAGCCAGCGCAGTACGTTGCCGTCGCGGTGGGCGGGGCGGGCTTCGGCGGCGGGGGCCGGTGTCATGACGGTCGTGGTCACGGTCCAGGTCCTCTCAGACGCTGAGACGAGCACGGAAGGAGGCATGTGCGGGGTACGGGCCGGGAGCAGGTCCCGGGACGCGGGCGAGGTGCCGCGCGGGCGCGGCTCTCGCGCCGGACCGCGTCGCGTGCCGGACGAGGTCCCTGCGAGGGGGTCAGGCGCGGAACGGGAAGCCGTACAGGTGCACCGCGACGTTCTCGCGGCCTTCGGTGTCGCCGGCCTCCTCGGCCGTGCGGCCCCGCTCGTCGTACTTCCTGACGAGGTCGAGCAACTCCTCGTTGAGCTCGGCGAGTTCGGCCGCCGTCAGACGCAGGCTGGACTCGGAGTCGGAGGAGGCGGTGCGCCACTCGGGCGCCCAGGCGTGCCGCTCGTCCAGGTAGCGCCGGTAGAGGTCGGCTCGCTGGTCGACGAGGAGCCGGGCGAACGCGGTGTGCGCGGCGGCCGTCTCGGGGGCGCCGCGGAAGTCCTCGTCGTGGAAGCTCACCCCCTCGGACGCCGGCTGCCACCACCGCTCGCGACCGTCGCCGCTGCGCGGCTGCGCCTCCTCGATCAGTCCGTGCTCCGCCAGCTTGCGCAGGTGGTAGCTCACCAGGGAGGGGGCCTCGTCGACCTGCTCCCCCAGTTGCGACGCGGTGGCCGCGCCGGCCACGTGCAGGGAGCGGTACAGATTCATCCGCAGGGGGTGCGAGAGCGCCTTGAGCGTTCCCAGATCCGAGACCCTGCGGCTCTCCTTGCGACTCTCTTCATCCGCCATGCCCTCACCGTAGATGCGAAAGGAAAGTTGCGCAACATAAATTGCGCAACTTTTCTTTCGCATCACTCCACGAAGAAGCCCCGGTCACCAGGTGACCGGGGCTCGACGACGCCTGCCGGCGGGTCCGCGGCGGCGGACTCCGGCGGGAGCTCAGCGGACGGGATGCCCTGCCCCTCGCAGCGTCTCCTTCACCTCGCCGATCCGCAGATCCCCGAAGTGGAAGACCGACGCGGCCAGCACCGCGTCCGCGCCCGCGTCGATGGCGGGCGGGAAGTGCGCGAGCCGGCCGGCGCCGCCGCTGGCGATCAGCGGGACGCTCACATGCTTGCGTACGGCCTCGATCATCTCGATGTCGTACCCGTCCTTCGTGCCGTCCGCGTCCATCGAGTTGAGCAGGATCTCGCCCGCGCCCAGCTCGGCGGCGCGGTGCGCCCACTCGACGGCGTCGATGCCCGTGCCCTTGCGGCCGCCGTGCGTGGTGACCTCGAAGGAGCCGGCCTCGGTGCGCCGGGCGTCCACGGACAGCACCAGCACCTGCCGCCCGAACCGCTCCGCGATCTCCCGGATGAGGTCGGGCCGCGCGATGGCCGCGGTGTTGACGCCGACCTTGTCCGCGCCGGCCCGCAGCAGCTTGTCCACGTCCTCGGCGGTGCGGACGCCGCCGCCCACCGTGAGCGGGATGAAGACCTGCTCGGCCGTGCGGCGCACCACGTCGTACGTGGTCTCCCGGTTGCCGGAGGACGCCGTGATGTCGAGGAACGTCAGCTCGTCGGCGCCTTCGGCGTCGTACACCTTGGCCATCTCGACGGGGTCGCCCGCGTCGCGCAGGTTCTGGAAGTTGACCCCCTTGACGACCCGGCCGTTGTCCACGTCCAGGCAGGGGATGACGCGTACCGCGAGCGTCATGACTGCGCACCTCCGTTCTCCGCACGGGGGCGGAACGCCTCCACCTCGACCTCGACGACCAGGCTCGGGTCGATGAAGCCGGAGACGATCAGCATGGACGTGGCGGGGCGCACGTCGTCGAAGAGCTCCTTGTGGGCGCGGCCCACCTCGTCGACGTCGCGGGCGTGGGTGATGTACATCCGCGTGCGCACCACGTGCTCGCGGCCGAGCCCCAGGGTCTTCAGCGCGTCGAGCGCCGCCCGGAAGGCGTTGACCGCCTGCTCGTACGGCGTGCCCGCGTCTATCACGCCACCGACCACGGAGGTGCAACCGGAGACCAGGACCAGGCCGTTGGGCAGTTCCACGGCCCGCGAGTAGCCGACCGCGTCCTCGAACGGACCGCCCGAGGAGATCCGCCGTACTCCGTCGTCGGTCATACGGAGACCGCCTCCAGCGCCTCTTCCAGCGTGAACGCCTTGGCGTACAGGGCCTTGCCGACGATCGAGCCCTCGACGCCCAGGGGCACCAGCTCGGCGATGGCCCGCAGGTCGTCCAGGGAGGACACGCCGCCGGAGGCCACGACCGGGCGGTCCGTCGCCGCGCACACGTTCCTCAGCAGTTCCAGGTTCGGGCCCTGGAGCGTGCCGTCCTTGGCGATGTCGGTGACCACGTACCGCGCGCAGCCCTCGGAGTTCAGTCGCTCCAGCGTCTCGTAGAGGTCGCCGCCGTCGCGGGTCCAGCCGCGGCCGCGCAGCGTGGTGCCGCGGACGTCGAGCCCGACCGCGATCTTGTCGCCGTGCTCGGCGATGACCTTGGCGACCCACTCGGGGGTCTCCAGCGCCGCGGTGCCGAGGTTGACGCGGGTGCAGCCGGTGGCGAGGGCCGCGGCGAGCGTGTCGTCGTCGCGGATGCCGCCGGACAGCTCCACCTTGATGTCCATGGCCTTGGCGACCTCGGCGATCAGGGCGCGGTTGTCGCCGGTGCCGAAGGCGGCGTCCAGGTCGACGAGGTGCAGCCACTCGGCGCCCGCGCTCTGCCAGGCGAGGGCGGCCTCCAGGGGGGAGCCGTAGGACGTCTCGGTACCGGACTCGCCGTGCACCAGGCGGACGGCCTGCCCGTCGCGGACGTCGACGGCGGGGAGGAGTTCGAGCTTCGAAGCCATCAGAGGGTTCCGATCCAGTTGTTCAGCAGCTGCGCTCCGGCGTCGCCGGACTTCTCGGGGTGGAACTGCGTGGCCCACAGGGCGCCGTTCTCGACAGCGGCCACGAAGGGCTCGCCGTACCTCGACCAGGTGACCTTGGGTGCGCGCATCGCCGGGTTCGCGACTTCCAGGGACCAGTCGTGGACGGCGTAGGAGTGCACGAAGTAGAAGCGGGCGTCGGCGTCGAGGCCCGCGAAGAGCTCCGAGCCCGCCGGCGCCTCGACCGTGTTCCAGCCCATGTGGGGCACCACGTCGGCCTGGAGCGGTCCGACCGTGCCGGGCCACTCGTCCAGGCCCTCGGCCTCCACGCCGTGCTCGATGCCGCGGGCGAAGAGGATCTGCATGCCGACGCAGATGCCCATCACCGGGCGGCCGCCGGAGAGCCGGCGGCCGATGATCCAGTCGCCACGGGCCTCCTTGAGACCCTTCATGCAGGCGGCGAAGGCGCCGACGCCGGGCACCAGCAGCCCGTCCGCGTTCATGGCGGTGTCGAAGTCGCGGGTGATCTCGACCTCGGCGCCCGCGCGGGCGAGGGCCCGCTCGGCGGACCGTACGTTCCCGAAGCCGTAGTCGAAGACGACGACCTTCTTCGGGTCGCTCACGCCCACACCTCCAGCCGCATGACGCCCGCGACGAGACACATCGCGGCACCGATGGAGAGCAGCACGATGAGGCTCCGCGGCATCTTCTGCTTGGCGAAGGAGTAGACGCCGCCGAGGAGGAAGAGTCCGACGACGATCAGGATGCTCGACAGGCCGGTCACAGTGTCTTTCCGTTCGCTTCTGCGCCCCGGCGGCGCGGCGGCCGGGGCATCGTCATCGTCGTCCGCGGCCCGGCGGCCGCACGTGCGCCGCTCACAGCGCCCCCTTCGTGGAGGGCAGGATGCCGGCGGCGCGCGGGTCGCGCTCGGAGGCGTACCGCAGGGCCCGGGCCAGGGCCTTGAACTGGCACTCCACGATGTGGTGCGCGTTGCGCCCGTAGGGCACGTGCACGTGCAGCGCGATCTGCGCCTGGGCGACGAAGGACTCCAGGATGTGCCGGGTCATCGTGGTGTCGTACTCGCCGATCATCGGCGCCATGTTCTCGGGCTCGGTGTGCACGAGGTAGGGGCGGCCGGAGAGGTCGACGGTGACCTGGGCGAGCGACTCGTCCAGCGGGACCGTGCAGTTGCCGAAGCGGTAGATCCCCACCTTGTCGCCGAGCGCCTGCTTGAAGGCGGCGCCCAGGGCGAGGGCGGTGTCCTCGATGGTGTGGTGCGAGTCGATGTGCAGGTCGCCCTCGGTCTTCACGGTCAGGTCGAACAGACCGTGCCGGCCGAGCTGGTCGAGCATGTGGTCGTAGAAGCCGACACCCGTCGACACGTCGACCTTGCCGGACCCGTCGAGATCGATCTCGACGAGGACCGACGTCTCCTTCGTGGTGCGCTCCACGCGTCCTACGCGGCTCATGCGCTCTGCTCCTTCTTCAGTTCACGGACCGCGTCGAGGAACGCGTCGTTCTCTTCGGGGGTCCCGGCGGACACCCGCAGCCATCCCGGCACGCCGTTGTCCCGGACCAGGACGCCCCGGTCGAGGATCCGCCGCCAGGCCTCGTGGGAGCCGTCCGCGCCGTCGAACCGCCCGAACTGGACGAAGTTCGCGTCGGACTCGGTGACCTCGTAGCCGATCGCGCGCAGTTCGGCGACCAGCCGGTCACGCTCGGCCTTGAGCTGCTCCACGTATCCGAGCAGGGTGTCGGTGTGCTCCAGGGCGGCCAGCGCGGTCGCCTGGGTGACGGCCGACAGGTGGTACGGCAGCCGGACCAGCTGCACGGCGTCCACGACGGCGGGGTGCGCGGCGAGGTAGCCGAGGCGCAGCCCCGCCGCCCCGAAGGCCTTGGACATGGTCCGCGAGACGACGAGATTCGGCCGACCTTCGAGCAGCGGCAGCAGCGAGTCGCCGTGGCTGAACTCGATGTACGCCTCGTCCACGACCACCATCGACGGCTTGACCGCCTGGGCCGCCTCGTACAGCGCGAGGACCGTCTCGGGCGGGACCGCGTTGCCCGTGGGGTTGTTGGGGGTGGTGATGAAGACCACGTCGGGCCGGTTCTCGGCGATGGCCTGCTCGGCCGCCGCGGCGTCGATCGTGAAGTCCTCCTTGCGGGGGCCGGAGATCCAGCCGGTACCGGTGCCGCGCGCGATGAGCGCGTGCATCGAGTACGACGGCTCGAAGCCGATCGCCGTGCGGCCGGGGCCTCCGAAGGTCTGCAGCAGCTGCTGGATGACCTCGTTCGACCCGTTGGCCGCCCAGACGTTCTCCCGGCCGACCCGGTGGCCGCCGGTCCGCGTCAGGTACTTGGCCAGCTCCGTGCGCAGCTCCACCGCGTCCCGGTCGGGGTAGCGGTTGAGGTCACGGGCGGCCTCGCGCACCCGCTCGGCGATCCGTTCGACGAGCGGCTCGGGCAGCGGGTACGGGTTCTCGTTGGTGTTCAGGCGCACGGGGACGTCGAGCTGGGGCGCGCCATAGGGGGACTTGCCGCGCAGCTCGTCCCGTACGGGGAGATCGTCGATTCCGAAGCTCACTTGCTCTCAGGCACCTTCCAACCGAACCGGGCCTTGATCGCCGCGCCGTGCGCGGGCAGGTCCTCCGCCTCCGCGAGCGTCACCACGTGGTGCGCCACGTCGGCCAGCGCGTCCTTCGTGTAGTCCACGATGTGGATGCCGCGCAGGAAGGACTGGACGGACAGGCCGGAGGAGTGGCAGGCACAGCCGCCGGTGGGCAGGACGTGGTTCGAGCCCGCCGCGTAGTCGCCCAGCGAGACCGGCGCCCAGGGGCCGACGAAGATCGCGCCCGCGTTCCTGACGCGGTCGGCGACGCGGGCGGCGTCGGCGGTCTGGATCTCCAGGTGCTCGGCGCCGTACGCGTCGACGACCCGCAGGCCCTCCTCCACGCCGTCGACGAGCACGACGGCGGACTGCCTGCCGCCGAGCGCCGGGACGATCCGGTCCTCGATGTGCCGGGTGGCCGCGACCTGCGGCTCCAGCTCCTTCTCGACCGCGTCGGCAAGCTCCACGGAGTCCGTGACGAGGACGGCGGCGGCCAGCGGGTCGTGCTCGGCCTGGCTGATCAGGTCCGAGGCGACGTGCACCGGGTCGGCGGTCGCGTCGGCGAGGATCGCGATCTCCGTGGGACCGGCCTCGGCATCGATGCCGATCTTGCCCGCGAAGTACCGCTTGGCGGCGGCGACCCAGATGTTGCCGGGGCCGGTGACCATGTTCGCGGGCGGGCAGGACTCGGTGCCGTGCGCGAACATCGCGACGGCGGTCGCGCCGCCCGCCGCGTACACCTCGTCGACGCCGAGCAGCGCGCAGGCGGCCAGGATCGTGGGGTGCGGCAGCCCGCCGAATTCGGCCTGGGCGGGTGAGGCGAGCGCGATGGAGCCGACGCCGGCCTCCTGAGCGGGGACGACGTTCATGATCACGGAGGACGGGTAGACCGACCGGCCGCCGGGCGCGTAGAGACCGACGCGGTCGACCGGCACCCACTTCTCGGTCACCGAGCCGCCCGGCACGACCTGGGTCGTGTGGGCGGTGCGCCGCTGCTCGCGGTGGACGAGCCGGGCGCGCCGGATCGACTCCTCCAGGGCGGCCCGTACGGCCGGGTCGAGCGTGTCGAGCGCGTCACGGAGCGCCTCGGCCGGGACGCGTACCGATTCCAGCCGGACGCCGTCGAATTTCTCCGCGTAGTCGATCAGCGCCGCGTCGCCCCGATGATGCACGGCCTCGCAGATCGGACGCACCTTCTCCAGTGCGGCCGAAACGTCGAAGTCGGCTCGGGGCAGCAGGTCGCGCAGGGCGGAGCCCTCGGGGAGGGCGTCGCCGCGCAGATCGATTCGGGAGATCACAGGCCCAATTCTCTCAGACGGCGACAAGGCGCCGGACGCCCGTATCAATGGCTGATACAGGCCACCTTCGGTTCACCGGAAGATCCTCGTCACCAGTAGCGTTCGGGCCGTCACCGAGCGGGCATTGAACGATTGTACGAAACCCGCGAGTAGCTGGGGAGGAAGGAAGAGCCGTGACCGAGGGTGCCGGCATCCGTAACGGGGACCTGCCGGACGAACTGACCGCCGCCGAAGCCGGGATGTGGCAGGCCTTCCGCAACGGCAGCGTGTACGACCTGCGCAGCGGGGACACCACCGTCGACGATCCGCACGGCGGCCATCCGTGGGGGCCCGAGCGCAGCGTGCGGGCGCGGATCGTGGCGTGGCTGCTGCTCGACGGCCCTCCGGCCCTCCAGGGCAGGGTCTCGTCCCTGAAGCTGACCGGTGTCATGATCACCGACGTCCTCGACCTCGCCGGCGGCACCGTGGTGCCGTACGTCGAGCTGAAGGGGTGCCGGTTCGAGAAGGAGGTCCTGCTGCCGGAGGCCCGCTTCACGACCGTACGGCTGGTGGACTGCTCGGTGCCCCGGCTGGAGGCGGCCCGGCTGCACACCGAGGGCGACCTGCACCTGCCCCGCTGCCGTTTCCACAACGGGGTGCGCCTGACCGACGCGCACATCGGCACCGACCTGCTGCTCAACCAGGCCGTCGTCTACCGGGACCGGCGGGGGCGCTCGCTCACCGGCGACGGCATGACCGTCGGGCAGGACCTCCAGGCCGAGATGCTGGAGTCGCACGGCGAGCTCAGCCTGCGCGGCGCCACCATCGGCGTCTCGCTCAGCCTGCGCGGCAGCAAGCTGAACAACCCGTACACACGGCTGGCCCTGAACGCCCCCCAGCTCACCGTCAACCGCACGCTGTACATGACGCCCGCCGGCATCGGCAATCCGCTGCTGACCAGCGGCACCACGCCGGCCCGCGGCACGCTGGTGCAGCGCTTCGAGTGCCAGGGCGGCATCCGCCTGGACGACGGCCGGTTCGGGGACGCCGTCGACCTCGAACGGGCCCGGTTCGTCCTCGACGACGACCAGGAGCTGTCGCTGCGCCGGGTCCAGACGCCCGAGCTGCGCTTCCTCGGGGAGAAGCCGGAGCGGGGTCGGGTGGTGCTGTCCGGCGCGCGGGTCGTCAACCTGATCGACCGGGCGTCCAGCTGGCCGAGGCCCGGCAGCCTCCACATGGGCGGCTTCACCTACGAGAGCCTGGTGCCGCAGGGTGCCTTCCCGCTGACCCGGCGGCTGGAATGGGTGGCGGCGGCGACCGCCGAGTACAACCCCGAGCCGTACGAGCGGCTGGCCACGGTGCTGCGCAACTCCGGGGAGGACGAGGACGCGCGCGAGGTGCTGCTCGCCAAGCAGCGCCGCCGTCGCGAGACCCTGCCGCTGGCCGCCAAGCTGTGGGGGTACGCGCAGGACTGGACGGTCGCCTACGGGTACCGGCCGGGACGGGCCGCGCTGTGGATGGCGGTGCTGTGGGCGGCTTCGTCGATCGCCTTCTCGCACGCCAGCCATCCGCCGATCGACGGCAACGGGCATCCGCCGTGGAACGCCTCGCTGTTCGCCCTGGACCTGCTGCTGCCCGTCATCGACCTGGGCCAGGCCGGCTTCTGGCAGCTGCGCGGCGGCTGGCAGTGGCTGGCCGCGGCGGTGATCCTCCTCGGCTGGATCCTCGCGACGACGGTGGCGGCGGGCGCGACCCGGCTGCTCCGGCGCGGCTGACTCGGGGCCCGGCCGCTGACGCGGGGCCGGGCGGCAGGCGCGGGGCCGGCCGCCGACGTGGGGCCTGTAGGGCCTGCGGGGCGAGCGGTGCGAGGGTTCCCCCGGACTCGCACACACGCCCCCCGCATGTCGCACGAACAGCCGTCGAACAGGTGAGCAACAGTCAGCTTTTACTCGTCCTTGACCAGTGTGGATACAACCAAACGACGGTTACAAAAGTGTCACCGCATACCCCCTGGCAGACCCCCGACCTGCGTCTTTCAATGGTCGACACCATGGCACTGCTGCGCGCGTTCATCCGTACGGCACGGATGGCTAGGAACACCTCGCGCCTCGCCGCCGGACTGCCGGCCGACGACGAGGTACTGCTCGACGCCCCCGACGAGCGTCTCGGTCCCGCCCTCGTGGCGGCGGCCCGCGGCGAGTACGGACCGGCCGCCAAGCTGCTCACCACCACACGCGAGGCCGCCGAGTGGGAGAACCGCGACCGCTACGCGATGCGCCTCGCGACCTTCGCCCGCTCCCGGGACGCGTGGCTGCGGGAGTGGCAGGCCGCCGCGCCGCACGATCCGGACGCCCTGCTCGTCAAGGCCGAGCTGGCGGTGCGCCGGGGCTGGGAGTCCCCGGCCCGTGCCGAGCTGCTCCGCGAGGTCGGGCCGCTGATCACCGCGGCCGCCGAGGGTGATCCGCGCGACCCGGTCCCCTGGCGGATCGCGCTCGACCACGCCCGCGGCACGAACGTCGGGCACTCCGAGTTCGGGCAGCTGTGGGGCGAGGCCGTACGGCGCTCCCCGCACCACTACGGCTGCCACGTCGCGGCCCTCCAGTACCTGTCGGCCGCCTGGTACGGCTCGCACCGCGAATGCTTCGACTTCGCCGAGACGGCCGCCCAGGACGCGCTCCCCGGCTCTCTGGTGCAGGCGCTCCCGGTGCGTGCGGCCTTCGCCTACCTGACCGAGGGCGGCGGGGCGAAGGTCCCTCGCGAACGTCTGGACGCGGCGGCCGACCTCGCCGTGGCCCTGTCCGCGACGTACACGGAGTCCGATCCGTGGCCCGCGGAGGTCCGCAACCTGCTGATGTACGTCCTGGTCCGGCTGGAGCGCTGGACGGACGCGCTGGAACAGCTGCGCCTCATCGGCCCGTACGCCACGTCGTTCCCCTGGGACAGGGTCTCCGACGACCCGCTCGGCCAGTTCCTGGAGCTGCGCGACGGCATCCGGCTGGAGGTCGCCTCGGGCCTTCCGCTGCGCTCGCCGGGCCCCGATCCGCATCCGGGGAGTGGGCACGACGGACGCGCCCGCTCCGGCGACCATTAGGCTTTCCCGTCGTGACCACCGTCCGGCTCCCGCTCTTCCCCCTGAACTCGGTGCTCTTCCCGGGGCTCGTGCTTCCTCTGAACGTGTTCGAGGAGCGCTATCGCGCCATGATGCGCGATCTGCTGAAGACCCCCGAGGACGAACCGCGCCGATTCGCCGTCGTCGCCATCCGCGACGGGCACGAGGTCGCTGCGTCCGCGCCAGGCATGCCGGACCAGACGGCCGTGCCCGAACGCGGACCCGCCGCCGGCTTCGGCGACGACCCTGCCAAGGCCTTCCACCAGACCGGCTGCATCGCGGACGCGGCGACCATCCGGGAGCGCGCCGACGGCAGCTTCGAGGTGCTCGCCACGGGCACCACACGCGTACGACTGCTCTCGGTGGACGCCTCGGGGGCGTTCCTGACGGCCGAGCTGGAGGAGCTGCCCGAGGACCAGGGCGAGGAGGCGGGGGCGCTCGCCGAGGGCGTCCTACGGGCCTTCCGCCAGTACCAGAAGCGGCTGGCGGGCGCCCGGGAGAGGTCCCTGTCCACCGGGGCCGACCTGCCGGACGAGCCGTCCGTCGTCTCGTACCTCGTCGCGGCCGCCGTGATGCTGGACATCCCGGCGAAGCAGCGGCTGCTCCAGGCGCCGGACACGGCGTCCCGGCTGCGCGAGGAGCTGAAACTCCTGCGCGCGGAGACCGCGATCATCCGTAATCTGCCCTCGTTGCCGGCGTCCGACCTGACGCGCGGCCCGACGAGTCTCAACTGACGCATCCGAGAAGGCCGATGGCGAAGAAGTCGAAGAAGCAGCAGTCCGGGGGCACCCCGGCGACGGTGGCGCTCACGGACGCGGGCGTCGCGTTCACGGTCCACTCCTACGAGCACGACCCGTCCCACCCCTCGTACGGCGAGGAGGCCGCCGAGGCCATGGGCGTCTCGCCGGAGCGGGTCTTCAAGACCCTGGTGGCGGACGTGGACGGCGCCCTCGTGGTCGCCGTGGTCCCCGTCGCGGGCTCCCTCGACCTGAAGGCGCTGGCCACGGCGGTGGGCGGCAAGCGCGCGGCGATGGCCGACCCCGCGGCGGCCGAGCGCACCACGGGCTACGTCCGCGGCGGCATCTCGCCCCTGGGCCAGCGCAAGAGGCTCCGCACGGTCCTGGACTCCTCGGCCGCGGCGCACGCCACGATCTGCGTCTCGGCGGGCCGCCGGGGCCTGGAGGTGGAACTGTCGCCCGACGACCTGGCGAAGCTCACGGACGCGGTCTCCGCGTCCGTGGGCCGTGCGTGACCCCTCGACGGACGTCGCGTCCTCGGTTAAGTACGAGGGACATGTCGAAGAAAACGCGCAAACGCAAGTGGCGCATCAAAAAGGGCCGCTCCAACCACGGCCGCCGTCCGGCGTGACCCACTCCCCCGTGCCGACCCGTCGGGCGGCCCAGGAACGGGCCGTACGGGACGGAACGGGGGCTCCGGAGGGCGCGGGCCCCTTGGCGGACGACGAGCAGGGACCCGGCGGGCGGGCCGCCCGCCGGGCGCAGCGGGCGTCGAGCGCCTGCCAGGGCCTGTCCGACAGGGCCTAGGCGGCCGGAGGCGCGGAGGGCCCGCCGCTGTAGGGGCTCTGGTACGGATCGGGATCCCGCGGACCGAACAGCGCGGTGAGCCCGAGGTGGACGACGAGCGCCGCCACGGTCCAGGCCAGCAACGCCCCCTTGGCGCCCAGCTTCAGCGGCGCGGAGAACGTCACCCCCTTGCCCACGGCCTTGGCGTGCGCCACCACGTTCTGCGTGGGCCCGAGCCAGACCCCGATCCGCCACGCGATCAGCGAACCGAGAAACCCGCCGACGGCCAGCGCCACGACCAGCGGCACACCGCCGCGCCGACGCACCAGGAACACGACGAGCGCGCTCACCGCGCCGAACGCGAGCGCGAGCAGGGTGAACGTTCCGTCGACACCGATGGCCTGCTCGCCCTCGGTGTCCTTCAGATACACGGCGCTGTCGTCCGCGATCAGCGGCACATGCGGCGCCAGCCACCACCAGAGCACCCCGAGGAGCAGTCCCGTGAGCGCCACGGCCACGGTGATCACGGCGGCCTCGCGCACTTCGGTCTTCATCCCGGGGCCGTCCTGTTCGTACGCGACGCCACCGGCGGGGGGAACCTGCCAGGCGTCGTGCGGGGGCTGTCGGTGCGGCGGCGGGGGCGGAGTCAGCGGAGCGGTCACCCTGACATCGTGCCAGGCCCGGCCGACGGGCGCGTCACCGGACGGCGGCCCGGCGGTACGCCCAGGTGGCGAGGGCCAGCGAGACCGCCCCGACACCCGCGCAGACGGCCAGGTCCACGAGGACCGCGGTCCAGTCGGGATGCGCCCCGAAGGTGCGGGCGAAGGCCTCGACGCCGTACGTCGAGGGCAGCAGGTCACGGCCGTACTGCACGACCGTGGGCAGCCGGTCGGCCGGCAGCACGCCCAGCAGCAGCGCCGCCGACATCCCCAACTGGCCGAGCAGAGTGGCGAGTTCGGGCCGCGGGGCGAGGAGTCCGAGCGCGGCCCCGAGGCCCGCGAGTGCGGCGCCCGCGAGCGGGATGACCGCGGCGAGCACCCACAGGTGGGCCATCGGCAGCCCGAAGAGCACGCTGCCGAAGACCGCGGTGGCGATGGTCCCGGGCACGGTGAAGGACGCGTAGGCGCCCGCGGCGCCGAGCACGACGGCGGCGGGCGGCACGGGCAGCGTCGCGTAGTGGTCGAGCCCGCCGCTCGCCCTGAGCTGCCCGAAGTACTGCGCGAGGAGGTTGAGCGCGACGAAGGCGACCACCAGGACCGACGACCCGGCGACCACGGCCCGCGCCTCGGCGCCGCCGTCCACCACTCCGCGCATCAGGATCATGATCCCGACGGACTGGAAGGTGGCCACGAACAGCAGCGGGATGCGCGCGACACGCGCCCGGGAGAGCTGCGCCCGGTACACGGCGGCCAGCGAGGGCCACAGCCGCGCACGCGGCCCCAGCTCCACGGCGGCACCGGGGTCCTCGGCCACGGGCAGCGCACTGCCCGTCAGCACTCCGGCGGGTACGACACTCACGTCGAGCTGCTTCCCTTCGCTTCGGCAGCCGTCCTGATTCCAACGCCCACGGTCTCCCCCGGGTTCCGCGCACCCGCGGGCCCTCGAAGGGTACGTACGGATCGTGCGTCCCGCGCACTCACGCCTTCACCAGCCCCTGCGTGTTGCCCCCGAGCGCCAGGTACACGTCCTCCAGGCTCGGGGTGGCCAGGGTGAAGTCGTCGAGGGCCGCGAAGGCCGCGCCGCCGGTGACGGTCGCGACGGCCGCGCGGGCCTCCTCGGGGGCCAGGCGCAGGGTCCAGCGGCGGCCCGACTCGACGGCACGGGCACGCAGCGCGGCGACCTCGGGCACCTCCAGCGGGGCGCGCTCACGCCACACGAGTTCGACCCGCACCTCGCCGGCCACCCGCTCCTTGAGCCCGGCCGGGGTGTCGCAGGCGATGACGCGGCCCCGGTCGAGCACGGCGACCCGGTCGAGGACGGTCTCGGCCTCGATGACGTTGTGGGTGACCAGCAGCACGGTCGTGCCGCGCTCGGCGCGGCGCCGGTCCACGGCCGCCCAGACGGCACGGCGGGCCACCGGGTCCATACCCGTGGTCGGCTCGTCGAGGACCAGCAGCGGGCGCTCCCCGACGAGCGCCGCGGCGAAGCAGGCGAGCCGCCGCTGCCCGCCGGAGAGTTTCTTCAGGGGGCGGGAGGCCAGCGGGGTGAGGCCCAGCTCGTCGAGTACCGCGTCGCGCTCCGAGCGCGCCTGCCGCAGGTCGAGTCCGCGCAGCCGCCCGGTCGTCTCGGCCGCAAGCGACACCGTCAGCTCGTCCAGCGCGGTGGACTCCTGGCCGAGGTAGGCGAGGATGCGGGCCGCCCGGTCGGGGTGGCGCACGATGTCGTGCCCGAGGATCTCGACGCTGCCGCTGTCGGGGCGCATGAGCCCGGTCAGCTGCCGCACGAGGGTCGACTTCCCGGCACCGTTGGGTCCGAGCAGTCCGAAGATCTCGGCACGGCGGATGTCCAGGCGTACGCCGTCGGTGGCCCGCACCTCGGGCGTCGACGGGGTGCCGCGGTGTCCGCGCAGCGGCGGATAGGTCTTGGTCAGTCCGCGCACCGCGCACACGACGTCGCCCTCGTGTCCGTCCGGGACCGTCTGTGCCGTGCGCGTACTCACGAAGGACGAGGGTACGGGGTCCGATGCCCCGTTATGCGTCCGGGGCCATGGCTCGGGCCCCGAGCGGGCCGCGGCTCACTCCCCGGCGGGGGCGTGCTCCGCGGCCGTCCGCACGTCGATCTCCCGCCAGAAGCCGGCCCGGATCGCGTACCGGTCGTGCTCGTCGATCTGGTCGTCCTTGTGCGCGAGCAGGCCGAACCGGGCCGCGTAGCGCAGCAGCTCACCGTCCACGCGGTGCGGGATGCGCGGGTACATCGTGGACAGCTTCTGCAGATGATTCTGGTCGGTGAGACGCGCCATCCAGCGGCGCGCGAAGACCTGTCCGACCTCGTACGGGTCGCCGCCGACCGTGGTGATGTCCTCTTCGCGGTCGGCCCATCGCTGCTCGGCGGTGGTGAGCTGGGCGAGCGTGGGCAGCGCGGCTGCCTCCGCCGGCTCCGCGGGGGCCCCGGGCCGGTCGATCCACCCCTTGTCCGAGGACCAGCGCAGCGTCGCGCTCGCCGGGTGCTGGGCGGGCTGGGTGCCGGGCCCGCGCAGCGCGGCGAGGTCCTTCGGCGTGGGGACGCCCTTGGGGGTGGGGACGCGCTCCTCGGTGCCGTTGCGCGGCTCGGCCGCCGTCTGGTGCTCGGTCTCCGGGGCGGGCCGTTCGGCGGCCGCCGCGAGTGCCGCGTCGGGCAGCGGGGCGGACAGGATCGCGGCGATCTCGGGGCGCGGCGCGGGCGGCGGCGCGCAGATCCCGCCGAGTTCCTTGGCCCGTACGGCCTTGGTGATCCAGGCCCGGTCGAGGACGCGGCGCTCGTCGGCCTCGGCCACCAGGTCCTCGGACTGGTTGTAGTCGCCGTCGGCGGCCTGCACGGCCCACAGGTGCACGGCGACTCCGTGCTCCTTGGCGGCCATCATGCCCGGCAGCAGATCGCCGTCGCCGGTCACCAGGACCACGTCGGAGCAGGCGCGGTTGCGCGCCAGCTCGGTCAGCTCGGCGTGCATGGCCGCGTCGACGCCCTTCTGCGCCCACCGCCCGTCGCTGCGGGTCAGTGCGCCCAGCCGGACGGTCACCCGCGGCATCACGCGCAGCCTGCGGTGTTCCGGCTGCGGTACGCGGTCGGGGGCGCCGTCGAACCAGTAGATGCGCAGCAGGGGCCGCTCCGTGTCGGACTCGGCGCGCTCGCGCAGGCCCTGGATGAGGGCGGCGTGGTCGACGGTGATCCGGGATCGCGACGGCTCCCCGGCCAGGAGACTGGCAGCAGCCCCGAGCAGATAACCGGCGTCCACCAGGACGATGCAGCGGTCCACGCGGTCCACCCTCTTTCCGGTCTCCGGGAGGTTTGCTTCGGGCTTCCTTCGAGTCTGCCCGACCGCGCGGAGGTTAACGGCCGGAACTCGATCTTCGGCGTGGCGTATCGGAGGATCACCCCTCGACAGGGCTTATTACGCACGGTAATTCTCTGAAATGCGCCTCTTGTCAGCCTATGTGAATCTGGTCGCGGCCCTGGCCCCTAGATCCCCCACAGGAGGCAGATCACCATGGCCAAGAACAAGAACCGCAAGCAGGGCGGCCAGCAGAACCGCGCCTCGCAGGCCGAGCAGGCCCACGAGCAGGCGCAGCGTTCCTCGGCGGAAGCTCAGCAGTCGTCGATGTCGCACGCCCAGGGCAGCCCCGCGGATGTTGCGCGTAAGCAGCAGAAGCGCTTCGGCCACAACTGAGGCCGCGCGTTCGGGCCGTTGAAGCCCGGCACACACTGAGGGGCGCATCCCGCTGGGATGCGCCCCCTTTGTCGCTCTGCTCGGTGTGTCCCGTCGCCCGGCCCGGTGCCCCTCCGGGGCGCGACAGCCCGTGCCGGCCGGATCACCCGCCCCTGCCCGCCGGATCACCCGCCCCGTGCGGGCCGGGTGATCAGCCCGCCAGGCAGGACGGGCCGAGCAGCACCTTGAGGTCGCCGAAGAGCGCCGGGTCCGGCTTCACACGGTGCCGGTCGAGCCGCAGCACCGTCGTCCTGCGCGGGCCCTGGAGCCTGATGCGCACCTCGCTCTCGCCCTTGTGGTGGCTGAGGATCTCACCGAGGCGGCTGACCATGGGCGGGGTGACCTTGACCGCGGGGATGGTGAGGATCACGGGGGCGTTGGTGCCGGCGTTCGACAGGTCGGGGACCTGGAGCTCCATCGCCACCAGGCGCGGCACGTCCTCCCGCTTGTCGAGGCGGCCCTTGACGAAGACGACCGCGTCCTCGACGAGTTGGGTCGACACCAGCTGGTAGGTGGCCGGGAAGAACATGCACTCCATGGAGCCCGCGAGGTCCTCGACCGTCGCGATCGCCCAGGCGTTGCCCTGCTTGGTCATCTTGCGCTGGAGGCCCGAGATGATGCCGCCGATCGTCACCACGGCGCCGTCCGCGTGCTCGCCGCCGGTGAGCTGGGAGATGCCCGCGTCCGCCTTGTCGGACAGGACGTGCTCCAGGCCGAAGAGCGGGTGGTCGGAGACGTACAGGCCGAGCATCTCCCGCTCCTGGGCGAGCAGATAGGCCTTGTCCCACTCGTCGGTCGTGAACTCGACGTCGAGGCCGAAGCCCGGCTCGTCCGCGCTGTCGTCGCCCATCCCGCCGAACAGGTCGAACTGGCCCTCGGCCTCCTTGCGCTTGACCGCGACCACGTTGTCGATCATCGGCTCGAACTGCGCGGTGAGGCCCTTGCGGGTGTGCCCCATGGTGTCGAACGCGCCCGCCTTGATGAGCGACTCCGTGGTGCGCTTGTTGCAGACGACCGCCTCGACCTTGTCGAGGTAGTCGGGGAACGAGGAGTACTTCCCCTTCGCCTTGCGTCCGCGGATGATCGCCTCCACCACGTTCGTACCGACGTTGCGGACGGCGGAGAGGCCGAAGAGGATCACGTCGTCGCCCTGGGCGGCGAAGTTCGACTGGGACTCGTTGACGTTCGGCGGGAGGACCTTGATGCCCATGCGCCGGCACTCGTTCAGGTAGACGGCCGACTTGTCCTTGTCGTCCTTGACCGAGGTGAGCAGGCCGGCCATGTACTCGGCCGGGTAGTTCGCCTTCAGGTAGGCGGTCCAGTACGAGACCAGGCCGTACGCGGCCGAGTGGGCCTTGTTGAAGGCGTAGCCGGCGAAGGGGACCAGCACGTCCCACAGGGCCTGGATCGCCTCGTCGCTGTAGCCGTTCTTCTGGGCGCCGGCCTGGAAGATGGTGAAGTTCTTCGCCAGCTCGTCGGGCTTCTTCTTGCCCATCACGCGGCGCAGGATGTCGGCCTCGCCGAGCGAGTACCCGGCGATGATCTGGGCGGCCTTCTGCACCTGCTCCTGGTAGACGATCAGGCCGTAGGTGACCGCCAGGACCTCTTCCAGGGGCTCTTCGAGCTCCTTGTGGATCGGGGTGATCTCCTGGAGCTTGTTCTTGCGCAGCGCGTAGTTCGTGTGCGAGTCCATGCCCATCGGGCCGGGACGGTAGAGCGCCGAGACGGCGGAGATGTCTTCGAAGTTGTCGGGCTTCATCAGGCGCAGCAGCGAGCGCATGGGGCCGCCGTCGAACTGGAAGACACCGAGGGTCTCGCCGCGCTGGAGCAGTTCGAAGGTCTTCGGATCGTCGAGCGGGAGGGCCAGCAGGTCGAGATCGACGCCCTTGTTGGACTTCACCATCTTGACGGCGTCGTCCATGATCGTCAGGTTGCGCAGGCCGAGGAAGTCCATCTTCAGCAGGCCGAGCGACTCGCACTGCGGGTAGTCCCACTGCGTGATCGTCACGCCGTCCGTGTGCCGCACCCAGACCGGGGCGTGGTCGACGATGGGCTCGCTGGACATGATGACGCCGGCGGCGTGCACGCCCATCTGCCGGACCAGGCCCTCGACACCCTTGGCGGTGTCGATGACCTTCTTCACATCCGGCTCGTTCTCGTACATCGCGCGGATCTCGCCGGCCTCGCTGTAGCGCGGGTGCGAGGAGTCGGTGATGCCGCTGAGGTCGATGCCCTTGCCGAGGACGTCGGCGGGCATCGCCTTGGTGAGGCGGTCGCCCATCGCGTACGGGTAGCCCAGCACGCGCGCGGAGTCCTTGATCGCGTTCTTGGCCTTGATCTTGCCGTAGGTGCCGATCATGGCGACCTTGTCGGCGCCGTACTTCTCCGTCACGTACCTGATCACCTCGACGCGCCGACGCTCGTCGAAGTCGATGTCGACGTCGGGCATGGAGACGCGCTCGGGGTTGAGGAACCGCTCGAAGATCAGGCCGTGCGGGATCGGGTCGAGGTCGGTGATGCCCATGGCGTACGCGACGATCGAACCGGCCGCCGAACCACGGCCCGGGCCGACCGCGATGCCCTGCTTCTTGGCCCACATGATGAAGTCGGCGACCACGAGGAAGTAGCCGGGGAACCCCATCTGGATGATGACGTCCATCTCGTACTCGACCTGCTTCTGGCGGTCCTCGGGGATGCCGCCCGGGAAGCGGCGCTCCATACCGAGGCGGACCTCCTCCTTGAACCAGGTGACCTCGGTGAACCCCTCGGGGATGTCGAACTTCGGCATGAGGTTCTTCGCCTCGAACATGCCGGTGGTGTCGATCTGCTCGGCCACCAGGAGGGTGTTGGCACAGCCCTCCTGCCAGGCGTCCGAGGAGTCGACCGCGTACATCTCGTCCGTGGACTTCAGGTAGTAGCCGGTGCCGTCGAAACGGAAGCGGTCCGGGTCGGAGAGGTTCTTGCCGGTCTGGATGCACAGCAGGGCGTCGTGCGCGGTCGCCTCGTGCGCGTACGTGTAGTGCGAGTCGTTCGTCACCAGGGGCGGGATGCCGAGCTTCTTGCCGATCTCCAGGAGGCCGTCACGGACCCGGCGCTCGATCTCGATGCCGTGGTCCATCAGCTCCAGGAAGTACCGGTCCTTGCCGAAGATGTCCTGGTACTCGGCGGCCGACTTCAGGGCCTCGTCGAACTGGCCGAGGCGCAGCCGCGTCTGCAGCTCACCGGAGGGGCAGCCGGTGGAGGCGATGAGCCCCTCGGACCACTGGGAGATCGTCTCCTTGTCCATGCGCGGCCACTTCTGGAGCCAGCCCTCGGCGTACGCGTCGGAGGAGAGGCGGAAGAGGTTGTGCAGGCCCGTCTTGTTCGCCGCCCAGATCGTCTTGTGCGTGTAACCACCCGAACCGGACACGTCGTCGCGCTTCTGGTGCGGCTGGCCCCACTGGATCTTGCGCTTGTTGCGCCGGGACTCCGGAGCGACGTACGCCTCGATGCCGATGATCGGCGTGACGCCCGCCTTCTTCGCCGTGTGGAAGAAGTCGTACGCCCCGTGGAGGTTGCCGTGGTCGCTCATGGCGATGTGCGTCATGCCCATCTCATTGCAGGCATTGAACATGTCCTTGAGCCGCGCGGCACCGTCCAGCAGCGAGTACTGGGTGTGGACGTGCAGGTGCGTGAACGGCGGCTTCGACACGGCTTCGGCCTCCAAGGAGAACAATCGTCGACAGGCTGCGGACAGTCTGGGGGGTCAGCGTCGAAGTCTATGCCGGGCCACTGACACTCCGCGGAGGATCACACGTACCTTCATGCGGGGTACCCGTAAGCCGCGGCACCGTCGCCGCCGGATTCCGGGCACTCCCGTGGTCCGCCGTCCGTTGGGATGGCTGGACCCCTTGTCCACGGGGACGGTGCGCCGGCCCCATGTCACGCATCACCTGCACCAGGAGGCACCCAGCGATGTCGGTCCCGCAGCTCAGCGACGAGCAACGCGGCGAGCAGATCCTCGCCGTCTTCGACACCGCCTTCGGCGAGCTCCTGGCCGCCGACCCGGCCGCGTTCCGCGTGAAGTTCCGCAAGATGGCGGCCTCCGCCTTCGCGTTCTACCGGGGCACGGCGTGCCTCTTCTACCACGACCTCGACGCCGACAAGCGCGGCGGCCCGTACCTGGACGACCGCACCGCGCGTGTGTGGATCCACGGCGACCTGCACGCCGAGAACTTCGGCACGTACATGGACGCCCAGGGCCGCCTGATCTTCAACGTGAACGACTTCGACGAGGCCTACGTCGGCCCGTTCACCTGGGACCTCAAGCGCTTCGCGGCCTCCGTGGCCCTCGTCGGCTACGCCAAGGCGCTCAGCGACGAGCAGATCACCGAACTGGTCACGGTGTACGCGGCGGCCTACCGCGAGCGCATCCACGCCCTCGCGACCGGCGCCAAGAGCGACGAGGTGCCGCCCTTCACGCTGGACACCGCGGAGGGGCCGCTCCTGGACGCGCTGCGTGACGCGCGCTCGCTGACCCGCTTCGGGCTGCTCGACTCCATGACCGAGATCCGCGACTTCGAGCGCCGCTTCGCGCCGGGCGGCGGTTCCATCGAGCTGGACGCGGCCACCCGCTACAAGGTGCTCGCCGCCTTCGACGGCTACCTGGAGACGCTGCCGGAGTCCTCGCTGGCCCGCCCGGACTCGTACCGCGTGAAGGACGTCGTCGGGCGCCGCGGGATCGGCATCGGCTCGGCCGGCCTCCCGTCGTACAACATCCTCCTCGAGGGCAACAGCGACGCCCTGGAGAACGATGTCGTGATCTACATCAAGCAGGCCCAGACCCCCGCCGTCTCCCGCCACATCACGGACTCCTCGATCCGCGAGTACTTCCAGCACGAGGGCCACCGCACGGTGATCTCCCAGCGGGCGCTCCAGGCGCACGCCGACCCGTGGCTGGGCTGGACCGAGCTGGACGGCGCGGGCCAGCTGGTCGCCGAGGTGTCGCCGTACGCGGTGGACCTCGACTGGGGCGACATCGACGACCCCGAGGAGATCGCGGCGGTCGTCGCGGACCTCGGCCGGGCCACGGCCACGATGCACGCGGCGGCGGACGACGAGAGCGGCCACTCGGAGCTGGTCCCGTTCTCCACGGAGCGGGCCATCGACGCCGCGATCGCGGCCGACGAGGACGGCTTCGCAGCTCTCCTGGTGGACTTCGCCCACAGCTACGGCGCACGGGCGCGTGCCGACCACCAGATCTTCGTGGACCTCTTCCGCAACGGCCGCATCCCGGGGCTGTAGGGCTCCGGCCCGCTCCCACGGCGCTCCCGTGATTCATGGGAATCCTTTAGGGGACTCTTACGGGAGCACGTGGGAGACTCTCTGCGCTATGGACTTGTCCGGGATCCCACTCAGAGCCGTGCGCGCGGTGCTGTTCACGGCTGTCGTCGTGACCCTCTCCACCGCGTCGCACGTCCTGCTGTCCCGGGCTCCGCTGCCGCTCGCCACCGTCGCCGCGATCGCCGCCGCCGTCTTCGTCATCGCGTTCGCGCTGGCCGGCCGCGAGCGCGGCTTCGGGCGGATCGCCGCCCTGCTGATCCCGCTGGAACTGGCCGCGGACACCGTGTTCACCACGGGCCAGCACGTCTGTTACGGCCGGGCCGGCGGTCCGGTCGCCGGCCCGCTGCGCTCGGTCGGCCTCGACGTGCTGTGCGGCGGCGGCAGCGTCGGCGCCCCGCTGGCCCGGGTGACCGGCGACCACGGCGACCGGGCGGCGACGCTGCTCGCGCACACCGACCCGACCGCCGCCTGGCTGCTGCTCGGCGCGCACGTCACCGTCGGACTCGTCGCCGCCGCTTGGCTGCGCCGCGGCGAGCGGGCCCTCGCCCAACTGCTGCGCGCGGTGGGCGCCTCGACCTTCCGGCCGCTGCTGATCGCGGTCGCCGCGGTGACCGTGCGGCTCGCTCCGGCGCGCCGGCTGCCGCGCACCGCGCACCGCGCGGCCTTCACCCGCACGCGTCTGTTCGTGCACTCCCTGGGACGACGGGGACCGCCCCGCTCACTCGTTCTCGTCTGAGCGACCGCTCCCGGGCCGACGCCCCGGAGCACAAGCAGTCCCCTTTACGTATCCGCGTACGACATGTGCGCGTCCCCCATGGAGATCACCACTATGAGCAAGCGGAACAGCCAGGCGGCGAAGTCGGCCGCCCGTGAGAAGCTGCGCCTCGAACGCGAGCGTCAGGCCAAGCGCGAGAAGATCAGGCGGCAGGCCGTCGTCGCCGGCTCCCTCGTCGCCGTCCTCGCGATCGCCGGCGGTGTCGGCTACGCGGTCGTGCAGAACGACAAGCCCACCTACTGGGAGACCGCCAGTGACGACAAGGTGGTGGCTCCGGCCAACACCACGGGCACGAACGGCACGACGGTCGTCCTCGGCAAGAGCACCGCGAAGAAGACCCTGAAGCTGTACGAGGACCCGCGCTGCCCGATCTGCGCGCAGTTCGAGCAGACCGTGGGCTCGACGCTGAAGTCGGACTTCGACGCCGGCAAGTTCAAGATCCAGTTCATCGGCGGCACATTCCTGGACGGCGACTCCGACAAGAGCGGCAAGATCCAGATCGGCTCCCGCGGCGAAGGCTCCAAGAACGCGATGAGCGCCCTGGGCGCCGCGCTGAACGTCAGCCCCGAAGCCTTCCTGGAGTACAAGACCGCGCTGTACTCGGCGAAGTTCCACCCCGAGGAGACGGACGACAAGTTCAAGAGCGACGACTACCTGATCAAGGTGGCGGACACGGTCGGCGCGCTCAAGAACAACACGGCGTTCCAGAAGGCCGTCAAGGACGGCACGTACGACTCCTGGGCCCTCGCGATGTCGCAGACCTTCAACACCAACAAGGACGGCGTCGACGGCACGCCGAGCCTGGTGATGGACGGCAAGAAGCTCACCGGCTCCGACGGCAAGAACGCGCCGATGACGACCGCCGAGTTCACCACGGCGATCGAGGCGGCGCTCAAGGCCTGAGTCACCGGTTCCGGTGCCGGTGGGAGACCGGGACCGGAGCCATCGGCTGCCCCTCACGGGTGCGTTGAACGACCGGCTCTCGAAGAGCGGGCGAACTTTTGCCAGTTCGCCCGCTCTTGGCTTGTACCGATCGGTAACCTGATCGCTCGTGACCAGTCGCTTCAGATCATCCGACTCCTCGGGCGCCCTCAACTCCCGCGCCCCGCGCCGCCGCACGGTCGTCAAGGCCGCGGCCGCCACCGCCGTCCTCGCCGCCCCGCTGGCGGCCGCCCTGCCCGCCCGGGCCGCCGACGAGGCACCCGCCTTCCTGCACGGCGTCGCCTCCGGCGACCCGCTGCCCGACGGCATCCTGCTGTGGACCCGCGTGACGCCCACCCCGGAGGCGATACCCGGCTCCGGGCTCGGCCCGGACACCGAGGTCAGCTGGACCGTCGCCAAGGACAAGGCGTTCGGCACGATCGTCGCCAAGGGCACCACCACCGCGACGGCCGCCTCGGACCACACCGTCAAGGCGGACATCCGCGGTCTGGAACCCGCCACGGACTACTGGTTCCGCTTCTCCGCCGGCGGCACCGACTCCCCCGCCGCCCGCACCCGCACCGCGCCCGCCGGCGACGCCTCCGTGGCCGGGCTGCGCTTCGGCGTGGTGTCCTGCGCCAACTGGGAGGCGGGCTACTTCTCCCCGTACCGCCACCTGGCCGCCCGCGGCGACCTGGACGCCTGGCTGCACCTCGGCGACTACATCTACGAGTACAAGTCGGGCGAGTACGCGGCGCGCGGCAAGGTCGTCCGGCCGCACGCCCCCGCGAACGAGATCCTCACCCTCGCCGACTACCGCACCCGGCACGGCCGTTACAAGACGGACCCGGACCTCCAGGCCCTGCACCACAAGGCGCCGGTCGTCGCGATCTGGGACGACCACGAGTTCGCCGACAACGCCTGGTCGGGCGGCGCCGTGAACCACACCGAGGGCGCCGAGGGCACCTGGTCGGCCCGTCAGGCCGCCGCAAAGCAGGCCTACTTCGAGTGGATGCCGGTGCGTCCCGCCATCGAGGGCACCACCTACCGCCGGCTGCGCTTCGGCAAGCTCGCCGACCTCTCGCTGCTGGACCTGCGCTCCTTCCGCTCGCAGCAGGCCTCCACGGCCAGCGGCTCGGTGGACGACCCGGACCGTACGCTCACCGGCCGGGCCCAGCTCGACTGGCTGAAGTCGGGGCTGAAGGCCTCGGACACCACCTGGCGTCTGGTCGGCAACTCGGTGATGATCTCGCCGTTCGCGGTGGGTTCGCTCCCCGCCGATCTGCTCAAGCCGCTCGCCAAGCTGCTCGGGCTGCCGCAGGAGGGCATCGCCCTCAACACCGACCAGTGGGACGGCTACACGGACGACCGCCGCGAACTGCTCGCGCACCTGCGTTCCCAGGCGATCCGCAACACCGTCTTCCTCACCGGCGACATCCACATGGCCTGGGCCAACGACGTGCCGGTCGACGCGGGTACGTACCCGCTGTCCGCCTCCGCCGCCACCGAGTTCGTGGTCACCTCGGTCTCCTCCGACAACCTCGACGACATCGTCAAGGTCCCGGAGGGCACCGTCTCGGCCGTGGCGTCGCCGATCATCCGCGCGGCCAACCGGCATGTCCACTGGGTCGACACCGACCGCCACGGCTTCGGCGTCCTGGACATCACGAGTGCCCGCGCACAGATGGACTACTACGTGCTCTCCGACCGCACGGACCCGAACGCGACCGCGTCCTGGGTCCGTTCATACCGCACGCGCAGCGGTACGCAGAAGGTGGAGCGGACGTACGACCCGGTGTGACGCCGTGCCGACGGCGCTGTCCGGAGAGCTCCGCGGGCCGACGGAGCTCTCCGGGCCGCTGACGCTCTCCGCGCTGACCGGGGAGCTCCCCGGGACGCCGCCGGACCGGCTCCCGCCGCCGCTCTACAGGCTGTCGAGGAAGCCGAGCGCCACCTTCCAGGTGGCCTCGGCCGCCTCGGCGTCGTAGTCCGGCAGGTCGGGGTCGGTGTACAGGTGGCCCGCGCCGGCATACCGGTAGACCTCGACGTCCGCGCCGGCTCTGCGCATCTGCAGGTACCAGGCGCTCAGCCAGTCGTCCGTCTCGAACTGGTCCGGCTCGGCGACGTGCAGCTGGACCGGCAGCTCGTCCACCGAGGCGCTCTCCGCGATGTCCGAAGTGCCGTGCAGGAGCAGCAGTCCCCGGGCCTTCTCGTCGCCCAGGGCGAGGGTCTGCGCGATCGACGCGCCGAGGGAGAAGCCCGCGTACACCAGGCCGCGCTCGGAGTAGGGCGCGGCGGTGAGCACGGCGCGCTTGAGGAGCTCGTCCTTGCCGATCTCCTCGTTGAAGGCCATTCCCTCCTCCACGGTGTCGAAGGTGCGGCCCTCGAAGAGGTCGGGCGTCCACACCTCGTGCCCCGCGGCACGCAGCCGGTCCGCCGCGGCGCGCACCGCCGGCCGCAGCCCGTAGGTGGAGTGAAAGAGCATGACGTTCATGGGCTCCATGGTGCCAGCCTGGACCGACGACGCCGCGCGGGCCCGCGTACGGACGGCTTCCGGCTCCAGGTTTGGACCGCTGCGGGCCGGTTACGGTCGGGGGCATGGAGAACGTACTGCGCCCGGTGATCGTCGTCGGCGGCTCGGTCGTGCTCACGCTGCTCGTCGGGTGGGCCGTGGACCGGCTGCTGCGACGCGCGGACGGCCGGCACCACGAGACCCCGCTGTGGGGGCTGCTCCGTCGCGGCCGTGTCCCCTTCCAACTCGTCCTGTGCACCGCCATGCTCAGAGGGTCCTACGCGGAGGCCAAGCTGCTGGAGGAGCACTCCATCGGCATCGGCCGGATCCTGACACTGACCCTCATCGGCTCCACGGCCTGGCTGGTGGTGCGCATCGCCGCCGCCGTCGTGGAGACCTCGTACACCCGCTACGCGACCGCGCACCGCGACCCCGCCCGGGTCCGCCGGGTCCGCACCCAGGTGTCGCTGATCCAGCGGGTGGTGTCCGCGATCGTCGGCGTGGTCGCGGTCGCCGCGATGCTGCTCACCTTCCCGGCGATGCGGGCGGCCGGCGCCTCGCTGCTCGCCTCGGCCGGCGTCCTCGGCATCGTCGCCGGTGTCGCCGCACAGTCCACGCTGTCGAACCTCTTCGCCGGGCTGCAGATCGCCTTCGGCGACATGGTGCGCCTCGGCGACACGGTCGTGGTGGACGGCGAGTGGGGCACCGTCGACGAGATCACCCTGACCTTTCTGACGGTACGGACCTGGGACGAGCGGCGGATCACGATGCCCGTCTCGTACTTCACCTCGAAGCCGTTCGAGAACTGGTCGCGTGGCAGCGCCCAGATGACCGGCATCGTCTTCTTCCACGTCGACCACTCGGCGCCGGTGCAGGCCATGCGCGAGAAGCTGCGCGACATCCTGCGCGAGTGCCCGGCCTGGGACGGACGCGACTACGGTCTCGCCGTCACGGACTCCACCCCCAACACCATGCAGGTGCGCGCCCTGGTCACGGCCAAGGACGCGGACGACATATGGACGGTGCGGGTCACGGTCCGTGAGCGGATGATGCGCTGGCTGACCGAGGACCACCCCTACGCGCTCCCTCGCGTCAACACGGCCGAGGCGGCACCGCCTCCGGGCAGGACGCTGCGGGGCCCGCGCCGCGACCAGGACGGCGCCGCGACCCACCCCTTCGAGCCCCCACGCACAGGCACGGGCCGCGGCTAGCCCCATGCCGAGGCCGCCACTGTCCCGCCACATCAGCTACGGCGCGCACCCCCCACGGCAGAGTCCAGCCGCTCGGCGAAGGGCCACGGCTGCTGCACACCCACCACGGGCAGAGCCCACCCGAGACCGCCGACGGCGCGCACCCCCCACAGGAGAGTCCAGCCGCTCGGCGGAGGGTGACGGGTGGTGCGCGGGCGGGAGACGAACCCGGCCGCAGGCCGGGCAGGCCCCGCAGCCGGAGCGCACCCCGCAGGCCAAGGAGAGGCACCACCCCCGAGAAGCCCCCACCCCCAGGGGACCGTCACCGCAGGCTGCGCACGTCCAGATGCCGCAGCACGCGGTCGACGACCTCGGGATCCGCCCCGGGCTCACTGCGCGCGGCCAGCACCTCGTGCCGCGCCGCACTCAGCATCTCCGCCTGGATCCGCCGCATCCGCTTCAACCGCCGTGCCCGCTGCTCGTACGCCTCGCGGCGCTCCTCGTCCCCCATGTCGGGGCTGATCCGCACCCCGATGTCGTGGGCCCGCCGCAGCAGCTGCTCGGAGACCTCCTCGGGCAGCTCCTCCACGTCCTCGATCTCCCGCAGCCGCGTCTTCGCGGCCTTCGCGGCACGGATCGCCAGCTCCTTCTCGAAGGCCTTCTCGACATCCTCGTCGGCCCGCACCCCGAGCTTCTTCACCAGCCACGGCAGGGTGAGCCCCTGCAGCACGAGCGTCGCCATGATCACCCCGAAGGCGATGAACACGATCTCGTCGCGGTCGGGAAAGGGCGACCCGTCGTCCATCTCCAGCGGGATCGCCAGCGCCAGGGCCACGGAGGCGACACCCCGCATCCCGGCCCACCACATCACGACGGTCTCCCGCCACGACGTCGGGATCTCCTCGTCGTAGTCACGCTTGGCGTGCAGCCGCTTGGTCAGCCAGGTCGCGGGCAGCAGCCAGACCAGCCGTACGAGCACGACGACGCCGACGATCGTGGCGGACCAGCCGAGCATCTCGCCCCAGCGTCCCGCCGCCGTCCTGATGGCGTTGTGCAGTTCGAGCCCGATGAGCCCGAACGCGACGCCGGTCACGAGCGTGTCCACCACGTCCCAGACCGTCGATCCGGTCAGCCGGGTCATGACGTCGTCGGCGTCGAGCGCGTACTCGGCCAGGAACAGCGCCGTGGTGAGCACCGCGAGCACCCCGGAACCGTGGAGCTCCTCGGCCAGGACGTACGAGGCGTACGGCACGAGCAGCGTCAGGCCGATCTGCAGGGTGGCGTCGCCGAGCAGGGACATCAGCTTGTTCGCGGCCCACCCCAGCGCCACTCCGACGGCGACCGCGACGACAGCGGACAGCACGAGGTCGAGCCCCGCCGCCCAGGGCGAGAAGGTGCCGCTCACCGCGGCCGCGATCGCGACGTGGTAGAGCACGATGGCCGTCACGTCGTTGAAGAGGCCCTCCCCCTCCAGGATCGACACCAGGCGGCGCGGCAGCCCGAGCTGGCCGGCCACGGCGGTCGCCGCGACCGGGTCGGGCGGCGCCACCAGCGCGCCGAGCGCCACCGCGGCGGCGAGCGGCAGCCCCGGCACGATCGCGTGGGCGACGGCGGCCACGGCCAGGGTGGTCACGAACACCAGCGCGACGGCGAGCAGGAAGATCGGGCGCTTGTTGGCGGCGAACTGTCTCCACGAGGTGCGCCGCACCGCCGCGTAGAGCAGGGGCGGCAGCAGCGCGGGCAGGATCAGGTCCGGCGGGATGTCCACGTTGGGGACGAAGTCCGGAAGGGCCAGCGCGATCCCGAGGAGGGTCATCAGCACCGGCGCGGGCAGCCCGAACCGGTCCCCCACCGGGACGCTCACCACGGCCCCGAGCAGCATGACGAACAGCAGGGCCAACTGATCCACGGTCAGCGCTCCGGCAGCTCTAGGAGATCAAGGACAGGCAGACCCCCAAGCCTGCCATGCCCTCGGGACGATCCCCCGCTACAGGACCTTGCGCATCGCCAGGTGCGGGATGCCGGCGTCCGGGAACTCCGCCCCGTACGCCACGTACCCCAGCCGTTCGTAGAACCCCAGGGCGTGGGTCTGCGCGTGCAGGTCGACCGCGGCCAGGCCACGCGCGCGTGCGGCGTCCTCGATGGCGCCCACGAGCGCGGCACCGACGCCGAGGCCACGTGCCTCGCGGGTCACGGCGAGCCGCCCCAGCGAGCCGACGGCGAGGTCGCCACCGGTCTTCGCGGCCGCGGCCTCGCCGTACAGCAGCCGACCGGTGCCGAGCGCCGTGCCGTCCGCGCGGACGGCCAGCACGTGCAGCGCCGTGGCGTCGTAGGCGTCGTACTCGATGTCCTCGGGGACGCCCTGCTCGCCGACGAAGACCTCCTTGCGCACCGCGAAGCAGGCCTCGCGGTCGGCGGGGTCCTCGGCGACCCGCACCACGTACTCGGTGCTCACGCGTAGCTCTCCTCGCGGACCTTGTCGAGCGCCTTCCGGAGGTCGTCGGGGTAGTCGCTGGCGAACTCCACCCACTGGCCGTCCCCGGGGTGCTCGAAGCCGAGCCGCACCGCGTGCAGCCACTGCCGGGTGAGGCCGAGCCGCTTGGCGAGCGTCGGGTCCGCGCCGTAGGTCAGGTCGCCGACGCACGGGTGACGGTGGGCTGCCATGTGGACGCGGATCTGGTGGGTGCGCCCCGTCTCCAGCTTGACGTCGAGGAGCGAGGCCGCGCGGAACGCCTCGACCAGGTCGTAGTGGGTGACCGAGGGCTTGCCCTCGGCCGTGACCGCCCACTTGTAGTCGTGGTTCGGGTGGCGTCCGATGGGGGCGTCGATGGTGCCGCTGGTCGGGTCCGGGTGGCCCTGGACGAGCGTGTGGTAGCGCTTGTCGACCGTGCGCTCCTTGAACTGGCGCTTCAGCGACGTGTACGCGTACTCCGACTTGGCGACCACCATCAGGCCCGAGGTGCCCACATCGAGGCGGTGCACGATGCCCTGACGCTCCGAGGCGCCGGAGGTCGAGATGCGGTACCCGGCGGCCGCGAGACCGCCGATCACGGTCGGGCCCGACCAGCCGGGGCTGGGGTGCGCGGCCACGCCGACCGGCTTGACGATCACGACCACGTCGTCGTCGTCGTGCACGATCTCCATGCCCTCGACCGGCTCGGCGACGATCTGCACGGGCGCGGGCGCCTGCGGCATCTCGACCTCGAGCCAGGCGCCGCCGCGCACGCGCTCGGACTTGCCGACCACGGAGCCGTCCACCGCGACCTTCCCCGCGGCGGCCAGCTCGGCGGCCTTCGTACGGGAGAAGCCGAACATGCGGGAGATGGCGGCGTCGACGCGCTCGCCCTCCAGGCCGTCGGGCACGGGCAGGGTACGGATCTCGGGAAGCGTGCTCACCCGTCGAGTATGCCGGAAGGCTCGGACACCCCCTGACCACGGCCCGAACGTCAGTGCCCTTACGTGGTGTCCCCGGCGCGGGTGAAGGCCGCCGCCGAGGCCCGGCCCGCCCGTCGTCGGGGCGTCCGGGCGATCGGGAGAGCGCCGCGCGTCAGTCCTTGTGGACCGTGCCGTCCGGGTCGAGTCCGCGGAAGGACAGCAGCACGATCAGGATGCCGCCGCACACGATCGCCGAGTCGGCGAGGTTGAAGACCGCGAAGTGCTTGGGGGCGATGAAGTCCACGACCGCGCCCTCGAAGACCCCCGGCGAGCGGAAGATCCGGTCGGTCAGGTTGCCCAGCGCGCCACCGAGCAGCAGGCCCAGCGCGATCGCCCAGGGCAGGCTGTAGAGCTTGCGCGCGAGCCGGGCGATGACCACGATCACGGCCGCGGCGATCACCGTGAAGATCACCGTGAACGCCTCGCCGAAGCCGAAGGCCGCGCCCGCGTTGCGGATCGCCTCGAACTTCAGCCAGTCCCCGACGATCTCGATCGAGTCGTGGTGCTCCAGCTTCGCGACGACGATCATCTTGCTGACGAGGTCGAGGGCGTACGCGAGCACGGCGACCGTGAAGAGCACGGCGATCCGGCGCCTGCCCCTGGGCCGCCCGTCCGCGGACGGCGCCCCGTCCGCACCGGCGTCCGTGGCGTCCGGCGAGGGCAGCCCGGCATCCTCGGCGGACCGCTCGGCGGGCACCTGCTCACCGGAACCGGACCGGCCGCCCGACGCCGCCTTCTCGTCGGACTGCTCCGGCTCGGCCCCCGCCGCCCCTGGGATGTCCGGCGTACCGATGATGCGCTCCGCCTCTGCCACGTGAGTGAGTCCCTCGACCTAGGTTCCTGACTGAGGACGAGAGTACGGCACGCCCCGCGCGGCCCACGTGCTCAGGAGCACTCCCACGCGGTTCAGTACCGGCGTTCCTGCTTCTGCTTGCACTCGACGCACAGGGTGGCGCGCGGGAAGGCCTGCATACGGGCCTTGCCGATCGGATTGCCGCAGCTCTCGCAGAGCCCGTACGTCCCCGTCTCCAGGCGATCCAGGGCCCGCTCGGTCTGCTCCAGCATCTCGCGCGCGTTGGCCGCGAGCGCCATCTCGTGCTCGCGCGTGATGTTCTTCGTGCCCGTGTCCGCCTGGTCGTCCCCGGCGCCGTCGCCGGAGTCGCGCATCAGTCCCACAAGCGCCTCCTCGGACGACGAGATCTCGGTGCTCAGCCGCAGCGCCTCCGACTGGAGCTCCGCGCGGGCCTCCTCGACCTCCTCGGAGGTCCAGGGGTCCTCACCGGGGCGCACCGCGAGCTCGCCGGGCTCCACCGCGCCGACCCGCGCCTTGGGGACGGCCGTGGGCTTCTTCGCCGCCGTGGCCGTGCCAGGAGTCTTCTTCGCAACCACTGTCGTGGCTCCCGTCGTCTTCGCGGCATGGGCCGCGCCCTCGGCCGCGGAAGCGACCGCCTTCTTCGCCGTGCGTGTGCTCTTCTTCGCCGTACCGCTGCTCTTCCTGGCCGTGGCGCCCTTCGCACGGGTCTTCTTCGTGGCGCCGCCCTCCGCCGCGGCGCCGGCCCCCGTCTCCTCCGGGGTCTTCCCCGCCGCCGCGGAGGTCTCCTCCGCCGTCTTCCCGGCTCCCGGCTCCCGGGCGTCCGCCGTCTTCGCGGCCGCCTTCTTGCCGGTCACCGCCTTCTTGGCCGGCTTCTTCCCGGCCGCCGCCTTCTTGGCGTCCGCCTTCTTGCCGTCCGCCTTCTTGCCGTCCGCCTTCTTGGTGGCCACCTTCTTGCCGTCCGCCTTCCCGGGGGCGGTTCCACCGGCCGCGGGCTTCGATCCGGACTGCGCCCCGGAGACCGTCTTCACGGGCCGGGCCTCATGGGACACGGGTGCCCCCGTGGCGCTCTTCTTCCCACCCACGTCCTTGGCCGCCGGAACCGTGGATCTGCCGGACGCCGACTGCTGTACGGCGGTCTTCTTCGCCACCATGGCCGCGGCCCCTTCACACACTGTGATCTTGCTCGCGAATCGTGCTGGGACGATAAATCGACTTCCGGCCCGCGGCAACGGGGCACGCCATCGATTCGTCCGCCCCGCGGGTCCCGCGCGGCAAGCCTGCCTGCGTTGTGCCCAGCTCCCCGCCGGGTAATCCGCCGGGCCCCGCGTCCCAGGATCCGGACGGTCCCGCCTCGCCATTCGGGTCACCGCGCCGGCCGCCCGGACACCCCGTAAACCGGTCGGCCGCTGTCCCCGCGGCGCCGTACACTGGGCGGAGCGAGAAGCGTGGATGGGGACGAGTAGCGGCGTACGCGGCCAGGAGCGACCCGGGGACGGTGGAAGCCCGGGGGTCAGCGCGACGTGAAGATCACCCCGGAGCCGCCGGAAGAACACCCCGCAGGGGCCAGTAGACCCGGTATCGCGACCCCAATGAGGGGGCTCACTGGTGCGAACGGCGCATCGGGGAGCCAAGGAGGGTGGTACCGCGGGAGCGCGCCGCACACGGCGTTCGTAGCAGATCAGGCTCTCGTCCCTCCGACGGAAGGCAGAACGTCCGCCGGAGGAAGCTCGCCGATGAAACCGACGCAGTACCGCCAGGTGCCCGCCCAGGTCGACCTGCCCGCGCTCGAGCACGCCGTGCTCGACTTCTGGCGCGAGCAGAAGATCTTCGCCAAGAGCCTTGAGCAGTCCGAGGGCCGCCCCGAGTGGGTGTTCTACGAGGGCCCGCCCACCGCCAACGGCATGCCGGGCGCCCACCACATCGAGGCGCGCGTCTTCAAGGACGTCTTCCCCCGCTTCCGCACCATGCGCGGCTACCACGTGGCCCGCAAGGCCGGCTGGGACTGCCACGGCCTGCCGGTGGAGCTGGCGGTCGAGAAGGAGCTCGGCTTCAGCGGCAAGAAGGACATCGAGGCGTACGGCATCGCCGAGTTCAACGCCCGGTGCCGCGAGTCCGTGCTGCGCCACACCGACGCCTTCTCCGACCTGACGACCCGCATGGGGTACTGGGTCGACCTGGACGACGCCTACGTCACGATGGACCCCGAGTACATCGAGTCGGTCTGGTGGTCGCTCAAGGAGATCTTCGACAAGGGTCTGCTGGTCCAGGACCACCGCGTCGCCCCCTGGTGCCCGCGCTGCGGCACCGGCCTGTCGGACCACGAGCTGGCGCAGGGCTACGAGACGGTCGTCGACCCGTCCGTGTACGTCCGTTTCCCGCTCACCTCCGGTCCGCTGGCCGGCCGGGCCTCGCTCCTGGTGTGGACGACGACCCCCTGGACCCTCGTCTCCAACACCGCCGTCGCCGCGCACCCCGACGTCACCTATGTCGTCGCCACGAACGGCGAGGAGCAGCTCGTCGTCGCCGAGCCGCTCGTCGAGAAGGCGCTCGGCGAGGGCTGGCAGACCACCGGCGAGTCCTTCACGGGCGCCGAGATGGAGCGCTGGAACTACCGACGACCGTTCGAGCTGGTGGAGTTCCCGGCTCCGGCGCACTTCGTGGTGAACGCCGAGTACGTGACCACCGAGGACGGCACGGGTCTGGTCCACCAGTCCCCCGCCTTCGGTGAGGACGACCTCAAGGTGTGCCGTGCGTACGGCCTGCCCGTGGTCAACCCGGTGCGCCCCGACGGCACGTTCGAGGAAGACGTCCCGATGGTCGGCGGCGTCTTCTTCAAGAAGGCCGACGAGAAGCTCACCGAGGACCTCGACGCCCGCGGCCTGCTGTTCAAGCACATCCCGTACGAGCACAGCTACCCGCACTGCTGGCGCTGCCACACCGCGCTGCTCTACTACGCGCAGCCGTCCTGGTACATCCGCACCACGGCCGTCAAGGACCGTCTCCTCGAGGAGAACGAGAAGACCAACTGGTTCCCGGAGTCGGTCAAGCACGGCCGCTTCGGCGACTGGCTGAACAACAACATCGACTGGGCGCTGTCCCGCAGCCGCTACTGGGGCACCCCGCTCCCGCTGTGGCGCTGCGAGGAGGACCACCTCACCTGTGTCGGCTCCCGCGCGGAGCTCACCGAGCTGACGGGCACCGACCAGTCCGCCCTGGACCCGCACCGGCCGTACATCGACGCGGTCACCTTCGCCTGCCCGCAGGACGGCTGCGGCAGCACGGCGACCCGCGTCCCGGAGGTCATCGACGCCTGGTACGACTCGGGTTCGATGCCGTTCGCGCAGTGGGGCTACCCGTACAAGAACAAGGAGCTGTTCGAGAGCCGCTACCCGGCGCAGTTCATCTCCGAGGCCATCGACCAGACCCGCGGCTGGTTCTACACGCTGATGGCCGTCGGCACCCTCGTCTTCGACAAGTCGTCGTACGAGAACGTCGTCTGCCTGGGCCACATCCTGGCCGAGGACGGCCGCAAGATGTCCAAGCACCTCGGCAACATCCTTCAGCCGATCCCGCTGATGGACCAGCACGGTGCGGACGCGGTGCGCTGGTTCATGGCGGCCGGCGGCTCCCCGTGGGCGGCACGTCGCGTGGGCCACGGCACCATCCAGGAGGTCGTCCGCAAGACGCTCCTCACGTACTGGAACACGGTCGCCTTCCAGGCCCTGTACGCCCGCACCTCCGACTGGGCGCCCAGCGAGGCCGATCCGGCCCCGGCGGACCGCCCGGTGCTCGACCGCTGGCTGCTCTCCGAACTCCACGCGCTCACCGACCAGGTGACGCAGGCGCTGGAGGCGTACGACACCCAGCGCGCCGGAAAGCTGCTCTCGGCGTTCGTCGACGACCTGTCCAACTGGTACGTGCGCCGCTCGCGCCGCCGCTTCTGGCAGGGAGACAAGGCCGCGCTGCGCACGCTGCACGAGGTCGTCGAGACGGTCACGCGGCTGATGGCCCCGCTGACCCCGTTCATCACCGAGCGGGTCTGGCAGGACCTGGTCGTCCCGGTCACGCCGGGCGCCCCCGAGTCCGTCCACCTGTCCTCCTGGCCGGAGGCGGACCTGTCCGCGATCGACCCCGAGATGTCGCGGCAGATGGTGCTCGTACGCCGTCTCGTGGAGCTCGGCCGCGCCACGCGCGCGGAGTCGGGCGTCAAGACCCGCCAGCCGCTGTCCCGGGCGCTGGTCGCCGCGTCGGGCTTCGACGTCCTCGACCCCGAGCTGCACGCCCAGATCACCGAGGAGCTGAACGTGAGCTCGCTCGCCTCGCTCTCCGAGGTCGGCGGGTCACTCGTGGACACCACCGCCAAGGCGAACTTCCGGGCGCTCGGCAAGCGCTTCGGCAAGGGCGTCCAGGCCGTGGCGAAGGCCATCGCCGAGACGGACGCGGCGGCGCTCTCCCTCGCCCTGCGTGAGGGCACGGCGTCGGTCGAGGTCGACGGGGAGACGGTGACGCTGGCCCCGGACGAGGTCATCATCACGGAGACCCCCCGTGAGGGCTGGTCGGTGGCGTCCGACTCCGGTGCCACGGTCGCGCTCGATCTGGAGATCACCGAGGAGCTGCGGCAGGCGGGCCTCGCCCGTGACGCGATCCGGCTGATCCAGGAGGCCCGCAAGAACAGCGGGCTCGACGTGGCCGACCGGATCGCGCTGCGGTGGGTGTCCACGGAGCCGGCCGTCATCGCGGCGCTCTCCGAGCACTCCGGGCTCATCGCGGACGAGGTCCTCGCGACGGACTTCGCCCAGGGCGAGGCCGACGACTCCTACGGCGCCCCGTTCACGGACGAGTCCCTGTCCCTGACGTTCCGCCTGCGCAAGGCGTAACCCGCCGCCCCGGGTCCTCTGGGCCCCGGCGCCCCGCCCCGCTCCCCAGCGGTGGACGGGGCCGCCGGGGCCCTTTCTTTTGCCCCCTCCGCCCCTGCCCGTCCCGTACCCGGGGCTCCGCCCCGGACCCGCTCCTCAATCGCCGGAGGGGCTGATTTCAGCCCGTCCGGCGCTTGAGGACGAGGCCGTCCAGGCCGATACGGGGGTCTGGGGGCGGAGCCCCCAGGAACATGGGACGGGCAGGGGCGGAGGGGGCGAAAGAACCCGGTCCGCGCCGCCGCGGAAGGACGCAAAAGGGCGGGGCCCCCGGAATCCCGGGGGCCCCGCCCTGAACGCTGCCGACGCCTAAGGCGTACTGAAGGCCGTCAGTTGTCGTCCTCGTCGATGAGGAACCCACGCATCGGCGAGGGAGCCTGCTGCATCGGCGACGGCCCCTGCGGCCGCACCGGAGCCATCGGCTGGGTCATGGCCGGCGACATCTGCTGCTGCCCACCGTAGGAGGGCGCGGCCGGCGCCGGCGCTCCACCCATGCCCTGGTTGCCACCGTAGGACGGCGCACTCGCACCGGCCGGAGCCATGGAGGGCGCGGACGGCGACGGCAGGGACGCGGCGGCCGGGGTACGCGGCGGGGCGAGCGAGTCGTCCGCCTGCGTCTCCAGCTGACGCAGCTGCGACTCCAAGTAGGACTTCAGTCGCGTACGGTACTCGCGCTCGAAGCCGCGCAGGTCCTCGACCTTGCGCTCCAACGTGGCGCGGGCGGACTCCAGGGAGCCCATCGCGACGCGGTGCTTCTCCTGCGCGTCCCGCTCCAGCGCGTCGGCCTTGGCACGGGCGTCCCGCTCCAGACCCTCGGCGCGGCTGCGAGCCTCACCGACGATCTTGTTGGCCTCGGAACGGGCCTCGGCGATCGCCTGGTCGGCGGTCTGCTGGGCCAGCGAGAGCACACGGGCGGCGCTGTCGCCGCCGGGACCCTGACCGGGCTGCGGCATCTGCGGACCGTGGCCACCCATGGGACCACCCATGGGACCGCCCATAGGGCCGCCCATCTGCTGCTGCATCTGCGGCTGCATCTGGCCGGGACCCGGACCCATCGGACCCGGACCCATCGGGCCGGGACCCTGCGGACCGCCCTGGCCACTGGGGCCTGCGGGCAGCTGCGGTGCACCGCTCGGCAGCTGGGGCGGGCCACCCATGGGGCCACCCATCTGCTGCTGCGGCGGGCCCGATATGCCGGCGGGCACAGGAGCGCCGGGACCTCGCATGCCCTGCGGCGGACCTTGCTGCTGGTCCTGCTGCTCGGGCGGCTTGCGCATGCCCTGCTGCTGGTTCTGCGCGGCGGCACGCGTGGCGGCGGCCAGCTTGGCGCGCAGGTCCTCGTTCTCGCGCAGCAGGCGCGTCAGTTCGGCTTCGACCTCGTCGAGGAAGGCATCGACCTCGTCCTCGTCATAGCCTTCTCGGAGGCGGACGGTCGTGAACTGCTTGTTCCGCACGTCCTCGGGGGTCAACGGCATCTCTTCACCTCAACGTAGTCGTCGGCATTCGGCAAGACCGTATCGTTCACAGCCGGCTCACGACGGAGATCAGGATGTAGACGATGATCATCAGTACGAAGAAGGACAGGTCGAGCGCCACGCCCCCGAGACGCAGCGGCGGGATGAACCGCCGCAGAAGCTTGAGCGGTGGATCGGTGACAGTGTAGGTGGCCTCCAGAACGACCACCATCGCCTTGCCGGGTTGCCATGAGCGGGCGAACTGGAAGACGTAGTCCATGACAAGCCGGAAAATCAGCACGATGAGGAAACACATCAGCGCGATGTAGAGAACCTGCCCGACCACGCTCATGATCCGTGCTTCCCTCTCCCCTGTTTCCCAGCTTTGTTTCCGGTCCTGCGTCTCAGCTCTGGTTGAAGAACCCGCCCTCTGCGATGCGGGCCTTGTCCTCCGCCGTGACATCGACGTTAGCAGGCGACAACAGGAACACCTTCTGCGTCACCCGCTCGATGCTGCCGTGGAGACCAAACACCAAACCAGCCGCAAAGTCGACAAGTCGCTTCGCGTCCGTGTCATCCATCTCGGTCAGATTCATGATCACCGGGGTGCCTTCACGGAAGTGTTCCCCGATGGTACGGGCCTCGTTGTAGGTCCGGGGGTGCAGCGTGGTGATCCGGTACGGCTCTCGCTCGGACACGACCTTGGGCATGATCACCGGCGCGTTCTTCTCCAGGCTCTGACGTTCTTGTGTGATGGACGCCACGGGGGCGATTCGCGCCGGACGCCCGGATTCCGCGGGGAGCGAAGCGGAATGGGGCACCGGATCGCGCGGCGCCGGAGGCTGCACCACTCGTACCGAATCGTCCCTTTGGGACTGGTGTGCCTGATGTGACTGATGTGACGGTTCATGCCGTCGCCGGTCCCGCTCGGGCTCCGGGTCGAGCTCGGGCTCGAAGTCGTCGTCGGGGTCGAATCCCCTGCCGTCGTACCCATCGTCCTCCACGAGGCCGAGGTAGACCGCCATCTTGCGCATCGCGCCGGCCATGCTCTGAGTCCTCCGCTCTGTGGTGGATCGGCTGACGAATTGCCAAGTGCCCGCGATCCACGTGGTCGTTATGCCCGCCTATGGCGGAAATGACCATATTTTCTGCTGTGGTCCGACTTCTTGGCGACGTTACCCGAGCCTGGGTCGGACTCCGAGTACCGCAGTACCGACGCGTACATGTGTCGCTCCGGCTGCCACGGCCTGTTCGAGGTCCGAGCTCATCCCTGCCGAGACCATGTTCGCAGCCGGATGAGCGCTGCGCAGGGCAGTCGACAAATCCATCAGCCGCTCGAACGCCGCCTGTTCACGTCCCGCGAACGGTCCGGTGAGCGGCGCGACGGTCATCAGCCCGTCGAGTCGCAGCCCCGGGGAGTCCGCGACGAGGTCGGCCAACTCTTCGATTCCCGCGACTCCCACACCCCCGCGCTCACCTCGGCCGCTCTCCTCGGCGTCCAGTGCGACCTGGATGAGGCACCCCACTTCGCGCTCCGCCCGCACCGCCTCCTTCGACAAGGCTGTGACGAGCTTGGAACGATCGACGGACTGCACGACATGCGCGTAACCGACCACGGAACGCACCTTGTTGGTCTGCAATTGACCGACAAAATGCCACGAGAGGGGCAGATCCGAACACTCCGCGGCCTTGGGTGCCGCGTCCTGGTCGCGGTTCTCGGCGACGTGGCGCACACCGAGTTCCGACAGGATCCGCACATCGCTCGCGGGATAGGTCTTGGTGACCACGATCAGGGTCACCTCTTCGCGCTCCCGCCCGGCCGCCTTGCACGCGGCCGCGATGCGCTCCTCCACTTTCGCCAGATTCGCGGCGAGTTGAGCCTTACGTTCTGTCATGCCCCATCAGTCCAGCCAGACATAGCCCGCGAGCCGCCCCGTCGTGCGGTCGCGGCGGTACGAGAAGTGGTCCTGCGATTCGAGCGTGCACACCGGCGACTGCTCCCGGTCGCTCACCCCGAGCCGCTCCAACTGCGCGTGCACTCCGGCGGTCACGTCGACCGCGGGGGTGCCCCAGCTGGTCTCGGCGTACGCCGCCGGCTCGATCGCGGCGACCTCGGCGCGCATCTCCTCGGGCACTTCGTAGCAGCGTCCACAGACGGCGGGTCCGGTCCGGGCGACGATCCGCCCCGGCTCGGCCCCCAGTTCCACCATGGCCCGCACCGCCGCGGGGACGACTCCGGCCACCATGCCGGGCCGTCCCGCGTGGGCGGCGGCCACCACCTTGGCCACCGGATCGGCGAGCAGCACGGGCGTGCAGTCCGCGGTGAGCACGGCGAGGGCGAGTCCGCGCCGCGTGGTGACGATCGCGTCGACCTCGGCCACGGGGCGGTCCCCCCACGGCGCGTCGACGACGGCCACGTCCGGTCCGTGCACCTGGTTCATCCAGACCACCCGGGCCGCGTCGAGTCCCAGCGACCCGGCGGCCAGTTCACGGTTGGAGCGCACGGCGGCGGGGTCGTCGCCGACCGCCCCGCCGAGGTTGAGCTCCTCGTACGGAACGGCGCTCACCCCGCCCCACCGGTCGGTGAAGGCGAAGTGCGCGCCGCTCACAGTGCTCGTTCGGGAGCGCTGCCCTATCACTTCAGGAAGTCCGGCACGTCCAGCTCTTCGGCCGGGCTGTCGGCGTAGGAGCGGGACGGCGGGACCGGCGGCGGGGCCTGGATCTCGCTGACCGGCTCGGGGGCGGGCTCCGCAGCGGCCTCCTTCGGCGTCACGCTGCCGAGTGAACCGAAGGACGGGCGGCTCTCGGTGGACCGCACCGGTGCCGGCTCCTCGCGCTTCGCGGTGGACGACCCGAGGACGTTGTCCCGCTTGGCCGGGGGCTGGCCGCCGTCGAAGCCGGCGGCGATGACGGTGACCCGCACCTCGTCGCCGAGAGCGTCGTCGATGACCGCGCCGAAGATGATGTTGGCCTCGGGGTGGGCGGCCTCGCTGACCAGCTGGGCGGCTTCGTTGATCTCGAACAGGCCGAGGTCGGAGCCGCCGGAGATGGAGAGCAGCACGCCGCGCGCGCCGTCGATGGAGGCTTCGAGGAGCGGCGAGGAGATCGCCATCTCGGCCGCCGCGACGGCCCGGTCGTCGCCGCGGGCCGAGCCGATGCCCATGAGCGCCGAACCGGCCTCGGACATGACGGACTTGACGTCCGCGAAGTCGAGGTTGATCAGACCGGGCGTGGTGATGAGGTCGGTGATGCCCTGAACGCCGGAGAGCAGGACCTGGTCCGCCGACTTGAAGGCGTCGAGGACGGAGACCTGGCGGTCCGAGATGGACAGCAGCCGGTCGTTCGGGATGACGATGAGGGTGTCGACCTCTTCGCGGAGTTCGGCGATGCCGTCCTCGGCCTGGTTGGCGCGGCGCCGTCCCTCGAAGGTGAACGGGCGCGTGACCACGCCGATGGTCAGGGCGCCGAGCGAGCGCGCGATGTTGGCCACGACGGGTGCGCCGCCGGTGCCGGTGCCGCCGCCCTCACCGGCGGTCACGAAGACCATGTCGGCCCCCTTGAGGACCTCTTCGATCTCCTCGCGGTGGTCCTCGGCGGCCTTGCGGCCGACGGCCGGGTTGGCGCCGGCGCCGAGTCCGCGGGTGAGTTCGCGGCCGACGTCGAGCTTGACGTCGGCGTCGCTCATCAACAGCGCCTGTGCGTCGGTGTTGATGGCGATGAACTCGACACCCTTGAGACCGACCTCGATCATCCGGTTGATGGCATTGACACCACCGCCGCCGACACCGATGACCTTGATGACTGCGAGGTAGTTCTGCGGTGCTGCCACGTCGAAGGCCTCTCGCCTCGAATTACGTTGCCGTCGTCTCACGGGTGCTCCGCGGTCCGACGGCTGATGCCGAATTGGGACGGTCCGAACGCCGACCCGAACCCTAACGCTGAAGTTTAGGGTTACCAGTGTGTCTGTTCCTTGGACTCTTCCGAACAGGACACTAAGTCGACAAGTGGCGCACGTTCAACGAACACGCCGAACCTCCCGTTTTTCTTTTCACCCTATGTGATCAGCCGTAGCGCTGCCCAACTAGGGTGCTGGCCTGCGCAGATGTGCGTCAACTCCCCGATGACGCAGGGGCGGTGGGAACGCTTACATCGAAGTGCCGGGCGCCGGGAGCGGCTTTCATGAGAGCGGTGAGCGCCCTGGCTTTGGCGCGCCCCTTCTCGCCGCTGCCCCAGTCGACCGTCCGGCCGTCCTTCAACTCCAGCCGGATCGAGTCGTAGGAACGGACTTTGACGGTGCTCGTGTCGCGGGCGACGGCGGCCGGAAGGTCGCCCGCGGCCCGCACCGCCTCGCGCATCAGCCGGTCGGTGCCGAAGCGGCGCAGGCCGGCCGACCGGGAGACCTTCAATTCCAGTGCGGGCACGCCACGCGGAGCGTCGGAAACCGTCGCGAATCGCACACCCTTGGCGTCCACTTCGACGTATTTTGTGCCTTTTTCGATAATCAGGACGGGGGTGCGCTCGGTCACTTTCAGCCCGATTCCGTTCGGCCAGGAACGGACGACGTCAATCGAGTCAATTCGGGGCAATTCACGCCGCAATCGTGCCGCAATCGCGTCCGTTTCGACAGAAATCAGCGGGGAACCGACCGGAACGTCGGCCGCCCTGCGCACCTGGTCCGCCGTCAGCACCCGCGTCCCCGACACCGTCACGCGGTCCACGCGCAGCCACTGCGAGCCGTAGAGGACCCAGACGGACGCGGCCCCGGCCAACACCACGGAGACCAAAAGGATGATGAGCATACGAGGGCGATGCAGTCGCCCGACACGGGGCGGCCGGGGCGGGCCGGATTCCTGCTTCTGCCGTTCGCCGCGCTCGGCGGTGCTCGGTCCGGCCACGCTCCCTGCCTTCCCTCATGCGGTCCTAGTGGCGGCGCGAGGCGATCGCCTCGTACACCATGCCGACGAGCAGGTCGTCGGCGTCCCGGCGACCGAACTCGCTGGCGGCGCGGGACATCTCGTACAGCCGGTGCGGGTCCGCGAGCACGGGGAGCACGTTCTGCTGCACCCACTGGGGCGACAGCTCCGCGTCGTCGACCAGCAGCCCGCCGCCGGCCTTGACCACCGGCTGGGCGTTCAGCCGCTGTTCGCCGTTGCCGATGGGCAGCGGGACGTACGCGGCGGGGAGCCCGACGGCGGAGAGTTCGGCGACGGTCATCGCACCCGCGCGGCAGAGCATCATGTCGGCCGCGGCGTACGCGAGGTCCATCCGGTCCACGTACGGTACCGGGATGTACGGGGGCATCCCCGGCATCTGGTGCACCTGCGGCAGTTCGTTCTTCGGGCCGACCGCGTGCAGGATCTGGATGCCCGCCTGCTGGAGGTAGGGCGCCGCCTGCTGGACGACCTCGTTGAGGCGGCGGGCGCCCTGCGAGCCGCCGGAGACCAGCAGGGTCGGCAGGTTCGGGTCGAGCCCGAACGCGGCGCGGGCCTCGGGGCGCACGGCGGCCCGGTCGAGGGTGGCGATGGAGCGGCGCAGCGGGATGCCGATGTAGCGGGCCCCGCGGAGCTTGCTGTCGGGCGTGGAGACGGCGACCTGGGCGGCGTACCGCGAGCCGATCTTGTTGGCGAGGCCGGGACGGGCGTTGGCCTCGTGGATCACGATCGGCACGCCGAGGCGCTTGGCCGCGAGGTAGCCGGGCAGGGCGACGTACCCGCCGAAGCCGACGACGGCGTCCGCCTTGGTGCGCTCCATGATCTGCTCGGCCGCCTTGATGGTGCCGCGCAGCCGCCCGGGGACGGTGATCAGCTCGGGCGTGGGCTTGCGTGGCAGCGGCACGGCGGGAATCAGCGCGAGTTCGTAGCCGCGCTCCGGTACGAGGCGGGTCTCCAGACCGCGCTCCGTGCCCAGGGCCGTGATCCCCACGGTCGGGTCCTGCCTGCGCAGGGCGTCCGCGAGGGCGAGCGCGGGCTCGATGTGGCCGGCGGTCCCCCCGCCGGCGAGTACGACATGCACCGAAATTCACCGCTCTCCGGACGAACGCGCCGTGCCGGCACGCCGTCGCATCGTGTTCCATCTCCGAGGCCCCGCGGTCCCCGCGGAGCCTCTCACCGCAGCACGCTTTCTACCAAAGCGGGGTTGCCGCATGGCAAGCGCCGCCCGCGCAGCGGGCTCGTCGCGTGCGAAGGCGATCAGCAGCCCGATGGCGAACATGGTCGGCAGCAGGGCGGAACCCCCGTAGGAGAACAGCGGGAGCGGGACTCCGGCGATCGGCAGCAGACCGAGCACCGCACCGATGTTGATCACGGCCTGGGCCGTGATCCAGGTGGTCACGCCTCCCGCGGCATACCTCACGAAGGGGTCCTCCGTGCGTCCGGCCACGCGGATACCCGCATAGCCTAGAGCCGCGAAGAGGGCGAGTACCGACAGCGTCCCCGCCAGACCCAGTTCCTCCCCGGTGATGGCGAAGATGAAGTCGGTGTGCGCTTCGGGCAGTTGGCCCCATTTTTCCACGCTGGCGCCCAGGCCGGAACCGAAGAGTCCGCCGGAGGCGAGGGCGTAGATGCCGTGCACGGCCTGCCAGCAGTGATCGCCCGGCCCCGGGTCGGTGGCGCCGATGCAGGCGAGCCTGGCCATACGGTTCGGGCTGGTCTTGATGAGGATGACGCCGATGGTCGCGGCGACGGCCAGCACGCCGGCGAACAGCCGGGTGGGCGCTCCCGCCAGCCACAGCAGCCCGAAGAGGATCGCTGTGAGAATGATCGCGGTTCCCATGTCGCCGCCGAGCATGATCAGCCCGAGCAGCATGAAGGCCACCGGCACGAGCGGCACCAGCATGTGCTTCCACTGGGTCAGCAGCCGCTTGTCCTGTTTGCGGGCGATCAGGTCGGCGCCCCACAGCACGAGCGCGAGCTTGCCGAATTCGCTGGGCTGGAGCTGGAACGGGCCGCCGACGGAGATCCAGTTCTGGTTGCCGTTGACCGAGACCCCTATCCCCGGCACCTGCACCAGGGCCATGAGGAAGACGGCGCCCGCCAGGATCGGGTACGCCAGCGCCCGGTGCAGTTTCACCGGCATCCGCGAGGCGACCAGCATGAGCACACCGCCGATCACGGCGGCCAGGAACTGCTTGCGGAAGAAGTACGAACCCGGCAGCGAGAGCTGCAGCGCGGTGATCTGCGAGGCCGAGTAGACCATGACCAGGCCCAGCACGGTGATCAGCAGGCTGCCGCCCAGGATCAGGTAGTACGCGGTGAGCGGCCGGTCCCAGGCCTTGCGGGCGCGCAGGTAGAACCGGCGGACGGGGTTGTCGCGCGGGGGCCGGGCGCCGGACGGCCGTCGCTGCGCGCGCTGGACCGGGGGGCGGCCCGTACGGCTACTCGGCACGGCAGGCACCTCCCGTGCCTCGGGAGGGCGCCCCGCAGGGCGGGAGGGGCCCCCACGGCGCCGTGCCGCCGGCCCGAAGCCGCAGACGAGGTACCGACCAGGATGGCGTCACGCGTCGCTCCCAAGGGTCCCGGGCGCCCGGGTCGGCCGGACCCGCCGTCAGGCGCTCGCGGCGCCGAGTTCGCGAACCGCCTCCGCGAAAGCGTCACCGCGCTTGTTGTAGTTGGCGAACATGTCCATGGACGCACAGGCCGGCGCCAGCAGAACGGTGTCCCCTGGCCCGGCGAGCCGCGCGGCCTCCCGGACCGCCGCGAGCATCGCCCCAGTGTCGGTCCGGTCGAGGTCGACGACGGGTACTTCCGGGGCGTGTCGCGCGAGCGCTTCGCCGATCAGCGCGCGGTCCGCGCCGATCAGGACGACACCCCGGAGCCGCTTCGCCGACTTGGCGACCAGCTCGTCGAAGGTCGCGCCCTTGGCGAGGCCGCCCGCGATCCACACGATCGACTCGTAGGCGGCCAAAGAGGCCTCCGCCGCATGCGTGTTGGTGGCCTTGGAGTCGTCGATGTAGGCGACCTGGTCCACGTCGGCGACGTGCGCGATGCGGTGCGCGTCCGGGCGGAAGGCGCGCAGTCCGTCGCGCACCGCCTGGGCGGGCACACCGAAGGCGCGCGCCAGGGCCGCCGCCGCAAGGGCGTTGGCGATGTTGTGCGGGGCGGGCGGATTGACGTCCGACACCTCCGCGAGTTCCTGTGCGTTCTTGTGCCGGTTCTCGACGAAGGCGCGGTCGACCAGGATGCCTTCCACGACGCCGAGTTGGGACGGTCCGGGCGTGCCGAGCGTGAAGCCGACGGCCCGGCAGCCCTCCTCCACGTCGGCCTCGCGCACCAGGTCCTCGGTCGCCTTGTCGGCGACGTTGTAGACGCAGGCGACCCGATTGCCTTCGTAGATACGGCCCTTGTCGGCGGCGTACGCCTCCATGGAGCCGTGCCAGTCGAGGTGGTCGGGCGCGAGGTTCAGCACGGCGGCCGAATGGGCGCGCAGCGAGGGCGCCCAGTGCAGCTGATAGCTCGACAGCTCCACCGCGAGGACGTCGTACGTCTCCTCGCCGAGGACCGCGTCCAGCAGCGAGACGCCGATGTTGCCGACCGCCGCGGTGCGCAGTCCGGCCGCCTCCAGGATGGAGGCGAGCATCTGGACGGTGGTGGTCTTGCCGTTGGTGCCGGTGACCGCCAGCCAGGGCGCCGCGTCCGGGCCGCGCAGCCGCCAGGCGAGTTCGACGTCGCCCCAGACCGGGACGCCCGCCTCGGCGGCCGCGGCGAACAGCGGCTTGTCCGGCTTCCAGCCGGGTGCGGTCACGATCAGTTCGGTGCCTTCCGGCAGGGTCGCGCCGTCACCGAGGCGCACGGTGACACCGAGCGCCTCCAGCTCCGCGGCCTGGGCCCGGGAGCGCTCGTCGTCGCCGTCGTTGACGACCGTGACGACCGCGCCGAGGCCGTGGAGCACCTTGGCCGCCGGGATGCCGGAGACGCCGAGCCCGGCGACGGTGACGTTCTTGCCCTGCCAGTCGATCACTTCTTGGCTGCCCATCCTGCGTAGAAGAGGCCCAGTCCCACGATGACGCACATGCCCTGAATGATCCAGAAGCGGACCACCACAAGGACTTCGGACCACCCCTTCAGTTCGAAGTGGTGCTGGAGTGGTGCCATGCGGAAGACGCGTCGGCCGGTCAGCCGGAAGGACCCGACCTGGATCACGACCGACATGGTGATGAGGACGAAGAGACCGCCGAGGAGCGCGACCAGCAGCTCCGTGCGGGAGCAGATCGCCAGACCGGCGAGCGCGCCGCCGAGGGCCAGCGAGCCGGTGTCACCCATGAAGATCTTGGCCGGCGAGGTGTTCCACCACAGGAAGCCGAAGCAGGCGCCCATCAGGGCGGAGGCGACGACCGCGAGGTCCAGCGGGTCGCGCACCTCGTAGCAGGCGGCCGGGTTCGTGAGGGTCGTGGCGTTGGCGCAGGACTCCTGGAACTGCCAGACGCCGATGAAGGTGTAGGCGCCGAAGACCATCGTGGCCGCGCCGGTGGCGAGACCGTCCAGACCGTCCGTCAGGTTCACGCCGTTGGACATGGCCAGGATCATGAACAGGGCCCAGACCACGAAGAGCACCGGGCCGATGGACCAGCCGAAGTCCTGGACGAAGGAGAGCTTCGTGGAGGCCGGGGTGTTCCCTCGGTTGTCGGCGAACTGGAGGGCCAGGACCGCGAAGGCGATGCCCACGATCAGCTGTCCGGCCATCTTCGCCTTGGCCCGCAGACCCAGCGAGCGCCGCTTGACGATCTTGATGTAGTCGTCCAGGAAGCCGACCAGGCCCATGCCCGCCATCAGGCCGAGCACCAGCAGGCCGGAGAACGTGGGCGCGTAACCGGTGATCACCTTCGACAGGAAGTACGCGATGATCGTCGCGAGGATGAAGGCGATACCACCCATGGTCGGCGTACCGCGCTTGCTGTGGTGCTCGCGCGGGCCGTCGTCGCGGATGTACTGGCCATAACCCTTGCGGGCCAGCAGCTTGATCAGCAGCGGAGTGCCGACCAGCGTCAGGAACAGGCCAATGACTCCTGCGAACAGGATCTGCTTCATCATCGGGCGGCAACCTCACCCTCGAGGCCGCTGTCGAGCAGCGCCTGCGCCACCCGTTCGAGCCCGACCGACCTGGACGCCTTCACGAGTACGACGTCCCCCGGGCGCAGCTCGCTGCGCAACAGGTCGACAGCCGCCTGTGCGTCGGACACGTGCACCGACTCCTCACCCCACGAACCCTCGTTATATGCGCCCAGTTGCAGCCAGGACGCTTCCCTGCCCCCGACCGCGACGAGCTTGCTGACGTTGAGCCGGACGGCGAGCCGTCCGACCGCGTCGTGCTCGGCGAGCGCCTCGTCCCCGAGCTCGGCCATCTGACCGAGCACCGCCCACGTACGACGTCCCTTGCCCATGGCCGCGAGCGCGCGCAGGGCGGCTCGCATGGACTCGGGGTTCGCGTTGTAGGCGTCGTTGACGACCGTCACGCCGTCCGGACGCTCGGTGACCTCCATCCGCCAGCGGGAGAGGGAGTCCGCCTCGGAGAGCGCGCGCGCGATCTCGTCTGCGGACATGCCCAGCTCATGGGCGACGGCGGCCGCGGCGAGCGCGTTCGACACGTGGTGCTCACCGTACAGGCGCATGGTCACGTCACTGCACCCGGAGGGTGTGCGAAGGCTGAAGGCAGGCTGTCCACTGTCCGTGAGACGGACGTTCTCGGCGCGTACGTCCGCTTCGTCGGACTCACCGAAGAGGATCACGCGCGCCTTCGTCCGGGATGCCATGGCGCGGACGAGGGGATCGTCGGCATTGAGGATCGCCGCGCCGTCCTCCGGGAGGCTCTCGACGAGTTCGCCCTTCGCCTGTGCGATCTGCTCGCGTCCGCCGAACTCGCCGATGTGGGCGGTGCCGACGTTGAGGACGAGGCCGACCTTCGGCGGCGTCAGGCCGGCGAGGTAGCTGATGTGGCCGATGCCGCGGGCGCCCATCTCCAGGACGAGGAAACGGGTCTCCTCGGTGGCGCTGAGCGCGGTGAGCGGCAGGCCGATCTCGTTGTTGAGCGAGCCGGGCGTGAAGACGGTCGGCGCCTTGGTCCGCAGCACCTGGGCGATCAGGTCCTTGGTGCTGGTCTTGCCCGCGGAGCCGGTGAGGGCGACGAGGGTCGCGCCGAGGCGTTCCACGACGTGCCGGGCGAGCGCGCCGAGCGCCGCCTGGACGTCCGCGACGACGATCGCGGGCACGCCGACGGGGCGGGACGCCAGCACGGCGACCGCGCCCGCCTCGACCACCGCCTCGGCGAAGTCGTGGCCGTCCACGCGCTCGCCGACGAAGGCGACGAAGAGGCTGCCGGACTCCACCTCACGGGAGTCTCTGACGACCGGTCCGGTGACCTGTACCGACGGATCCGGTATGTCGTGCGTCTGCCCGCCGACGACTGCTGCGATCTCGGCGAGAGAGAGGGCGATCACAAGTTCATCCCTGGGTCTGCTGGATAGCTTCGCGAAGCACCTGGCGGTCGTCGAACGGACGGACCACCCCGGCGATGTCCTGGCCCTGCTCGTGGCCCTTGCCCGCGACCAGCACGGTGTCGCCCGGCTGCGCACGGGCGACCGCGGCGGCGATGGCGGCGGCGCGGTCCTCGAAGACCTGGACCTCGCCGCGCTCGTGCGCCGGCACCTCGGCGGCGCCCGCGAGCATCGTGGCGAGGATCGCGAGGGGGTCCTCGGAGCGGGGGTTGTCGGAGGTCAGTACGGCGGTGTCGGCGAGCCGGGCCGCGGCCGCGCCCATCGGCATCCGCTTGGTCTTGTCGCGGTCGCCGCCGCAGCCGAGCACGACGTGCAGGTGACCGGTGGTGACCTTGCGCAGGGCGCGCAGGACGGACTCGACCGCGTCCGTCTTGTGGGCGTAGTCGACGACGGCGAGGTAGGGCTGGCCGGCGTCCACCCGCTCCAGGCGGCCCGGTACGCCCGGCACCGCGGCGACGCCGTCCGCGGCGTCCTGCGGGTCGATCCCCGCGACGGCGAGGGCGACGACGGCGGCGAGGGTGTTCGCCACGTTGAAGGGGCCCGCGAGCGGCGACCTGGCGGTGATCCGCTCGCCCTTGGGGCCGACGGCGGTGAACGTCGAGTCCATGGGCCCGACTTCGACGCCCTCGGCGCGCCAGTCGGCGTCGGGGTGGCCCTCGGCGGAGAAGGTGACGACCGGGACGGTGGCCTCCTTGGCCAGCCTGCGCCCGTACTCGTCGTCGAGGTTGACGACGCCGAGTTTGCTGCGTTTCGGCGTGAACAGCTGCGCCTTGGCCCGGAAGTAGTCCTCCATGTCGGAGTGGAACTCCATGTGTTCCGGGCTCAGGTTGTTGAAGACGGCGATGTCGAAGACGCAGCCGTCGACGCGCCCGAGGACCAGCGCGTGGCTGGAGACCTCCATCGCGACCGCCTCGACACCGCGCTCGCGCATCACCGCGAACAGCGCCTGGAGGTCGGTGGCTTCGGGGGTGGTGCGCTCGGACTTGATGCGCTCGTCGCCGATGCGCATCTCTACCGTGCCGATCAGGCCGGTGCTGCGGACCGTCTTCAGACCGCCCTCGACGAGGTACGCCGTCGTGGTCTTGCCGGACGTGCCGGTGATCCCGATCTGGAGCAGCTCGCGCCCGGGGTGGCCGTAGATGGTGGCCGCCAGTTCGCCCATCCGTCCGCGCGGGTCGTCGACGACGAGCACCGGCAGACCCGTGGCCGCGGCTCGCTCGGCGCCGGTCGGGTCGGTCAGCACGGCGACGGCGCCGAGGCCGGCGGCCTGGGGCACGAAGTCGGCGCCGTGCAGGCGGGCGCCGGGCAGCGCGGCGTACAGGTCTCCCGGGCGTACGGCGCGGGAGTCATGGGTGATGCCCGTGACCTCCGCGGTCGACGCCGGGGCGGTGGTCCCCAGCTGATCGGCGAGCTCCGCGAGGGGTGTGGCGGAGACGTGAACCGGTCGGGGCGGCCCCGGATATGTCACAGGAACGCCCTTCTGGGTGGTTTGGGACTGATCAGCATGTGGCACGGCGGTGAGCGTACCGGGCGCACCCCCGCCGGAGCGAAGTGAGGGGTTCGGCGGGGACTGGTTCCCGGGAGCGGGGGTGATCGTTGTCACGGGCTGGTTCCTGGTCCGTTGTGCGTGGGGCCGATCAGGGCGTGCGGTCGGATTGGATCACGGCGAGAAGGAGACGGGCAGTCGGGCGGGCTGGGCCCCGGTGGGCGGGACCTGGAGGGTCTTCAGCGCGAATTCCATGACCTGCTTGTAGATGGGTCCGCAGATCTGGCCGCCGAAGTAGCTGCCCTTGGTGGCGTTCTGGATCGCGCAGTACACGGTGACGCGCGGCTTGTCCGCGGGTGCGAATCCGGCGAACGAGGAGGTGTATCCGTGGTACTTGCCGGTGGCCGGATCCACGCGGTTGGCCGTACCCGTCTTGCCCGCGACCCGGTAGCCGGGAATGCGCGCCTTGTTGCCGGTGCCCTGCTCGTCGTCCACGACGGACTCCAGCATCTGGGCGAGGGTCTTCGCCGTCTTCTCGCTCACGACCCTTGTCTTCCTGGGCTCGGCGGCCGGGGTGAAGCGGCCGTCGGGTCCCTTCGTGCCGCGCACCAGGGTCGGCTCCACGCGGACGCCGCCGTTGGCGATCGTCGAGTAGACGGAGGCCGCCTGCATCGCGTTGATCGACACGCCCTGGCCGAAAGGAATCGTGTACTGCTGCGAGGTCGACCAGGCGTCGGGGCGGGCGAGGATGCCTGCCGTCTCGCCGGGGAAGTCCAGCCCGGTGTGGCTGCCGATGCCGAACTTGCGCAGATACGAGTACAGGACCCGATTGGCCTCCTTCTGCGTCTTGCCCAGCTGCCCGGTCGCCAGAATGGTGCCGATGTTGCTGGACTTGGCGAGGACGCCGTTGAGCGTCAGGTACCAGGTCGAGTGGTCGATGTCGTCCTGGAAGAGCCGGTCGCCGCGGTGCAGCCGGTTCGGCACGACCACGTGGGTCTCGGGTGTGGCGGCGTTCTCCTCCAGGACGGCCGCCATCGACATGAGCTTGGCGGTGGAGCCGGGCTCGAACGCGTCCTGGAGGGCCGCGTTGCCCATGGCCGCCGAGTTGGCCTGGGAGAGGTCGTTCGGGTCGAAGCCGGGCGAGTTCGCCATCGCGAGGATCTCACCGGTCCGGGTGTCCTGCACTATCACGTAACCGCGGTCGGCCCTGGACTTCTTCACCTGCTCGGTGATCGCGTTCTGCGCGGCCCACTGGATGTCCCGGTCGATGGTCAGCTCGATGTCGGAGCCGGCCACGGCGGGCGTCTCGGTGGAGCCCACGGTCGGCACCTGCCGGCCGCCGGACTGCGCGTAGCGGATCTTTCCGTCCTTGCCGGCGAGCTGCTTGTTCAGCGCCTGCTCGACGCCACCGCCGCCCTTGCCGTCGGCGTTGACCCAGCCCAGTATCCCGGCGGCGAGGTCGCCGTTCGGGTACACGCGCTTGCTGGCGGGCACGGCCAGGACGCCGGCGAGGACGTTGACCGTGTTCGTGTCGGTCTCCGCCTTGGTGCCGAGCGTCGACTTCAGGTCCTTGATCTGCTTCCACACCTGCGGGGTCTGGCGGTGCGCGAGCAGGACGTAGCGGGTGTTCTTCGTCCGCAGCTTCTTGGCGACGCTGTCCATGTCCTGGTCGAGGATGGGCCCGAGCAGCGCGGCGGCCTGCTCGGGCGCGTCATCGGCCTTCGTCGCCTCCCGCGTGAACATCGTCGGGTCGGCCGTGATGTCGTACGCGTCCACGCTGGTCGCGAGCTCGACGCCGTTGCGGTCGGTGATGCCGCCCCGCTCTGCGGCCAGCGTGCGCCCCACGTAGCGGTTCTGCTCGGCCTTCGCGGCGTAGGCGCTGGCGTCCACCGCCTGCACCTGGAGCAGCCGTACGACGAAGGCGACCATCACCAGGGTCAGCGCGAGGCTGACCATGCGCAGGCGGGGACGGGGGCTGCCGAGCCGGATGACGCTCGGGGCCTGGGGGCGCCCGGCGCCCGGTCGGCGTACGGGGCGCGCGCCGGGTCCCGGACGGCGCCGGCCGCCGGGTACGGGCCTGGCGGGGCCGGGCACGCGGCGTCGCGGCGGTTCCCTGTCGGACACTTCCGTCACCTGCCGGGGGTCGTGGGGGACTGCGTGGACGGGGCGGGGGCCTGACGGGAGGGGGCGGTCACGGACGGCTGCGCGGTGGACGCCGGGGCCGGGCTCCGGCGGGGCTGCGGTGCGAGCACCTCGGGCGCCGGGATCATCGGGGCCCGCGCGGAGGACTGCTGGGCGGGCCCCCCGGGGACGCCCTTGACGGTGCCGTCGGGGTTGAGGAAGGCCGGGTCCCCGCCGGGGACCATGCCGAGTTCACGGGCGCGGCGCTGGAGGGCGTCGGGGGCGGAGTAGGCGTCCACGTCCCGTTGGAGGGCCTGCTCCTCGTCCGTGAGGCTCTTGGTGTCCCTCTGGAGATCGTCGAGCCGGAACGCCCCTTCGCTGAGCGCGGAGTTCAGCACGAGGAGCCCGATGAGGCCGCCGCCGAGCAGCACGACGACGAGCAGCACGAAAGGGGTGCGGGCGGCCTGGCCGGCCCCCGCGGGCAGCAGTCGGGCGAGCCGGGCGGCCCGCCCCCTGAGCTCCGGTTTTCGGCTCACGCGCCCTCCCTCTCGCCGCGCCTCACTCGGCGTCCTCGCGAATGCGTTGCGCCCCCCGCAGCCGGGCGGGAGCCGCTCGCCGGTTCTCGGCGACCTCTTCCTCGGTGGGAAGTTCGGCACCGCGGGTGAGCAGCTTGAGCCGGGGCTGGTAGCGCTCGGGGACGACCGGCAGCCCGGGTGGCGCGGTGGAGGCGGCGCCGGCCGCGAACACCTGCTTGACCAGCCGGTCCTCCAGCGAGTGGTACGAGAGCACCGCGATACGGCCGCCGACGGCGAGCGCCCCCACGGCGGCGGGGATCGCCCTCTCCAGGACGCTCAGCTCGCCGTTGACCTCGATGCGCAGCGCCTGGAAGGTGCGCTTGGCGGGGTTGCCGCCGGTGCGCTTGGCGGCCTGGGGCAGTGCGTCGCGGATCAGTTCGACGAGCCGTGCGCTGTTGCTGAAGGGCTCCTTCTCGCGTTCACGCACGATCGCGGACACGATCCGCTTGGCCTGCTTCTCCTCGCCGTACGCCCGCAGGATCCGCACCAGCTCACCCGGCGGGTAGGTGTTGAGCACCTCGGCCGCGCTCATCCCGGTCGTCTGGTCCATGCGCATGTCGAGCGGGGCGTCCTGCGCGTACGCGAACCCGCGGTCCGCCTCGTCGAGCTGCATGGACGACACACCGAGGTCGAACAGCACGCCCTGGACGCGCGGGATGCCGAGTCGGTCGAGCACCTCGGGGAGCTCGTCGTAGACGGCGTGCACCAGGGTGGCGCGGTCGCCGAAGGGGGCGAGCCGCTCCCCGGACAGGCGCAGGGCTTCCTTGTCGCGGTCCAGGGCCACCAGGCGGGCCTCGGGGAACTGCGTGAGCAGGGCCTCGCTGTGGCCGCCGAGTCCCAGGGTGCAGTCGACGACGACGGCTCCCGGCTCACCGAGGGCCGGGGCCAGCATGTCCAGGCACCGCTGGAGCATCACCGGGACATGTCGACTCTGGCTCAAGGGGCCCTCTCAGGTCCGGCGCGGCCGTACGCACCGCCGGGTCCCCGCCCGCTCGAGAAGGGGAGGCCTGCTGGCGCCGGTGAGTGGCGTCAGCCGACCGGGAGCGGGAGGAGGCCGAGCCGTACGTACGCGCCGCGCACGCGGGGAGACGCCGGAAAATCGCCGGGTCTCCGGGGGATACAAGTCCAGCAGGGAGAGCCTCGCCTCCCGCTTCGCGTCACTTTAGTCCACGGTGTCTCGCGGTCAATCAACCGGCCTGCGCGTCGCGGACCCCGCTCCCGCCGAAGCCGCAAATACGCCCTTATCACCCTGACGGGCGCACCGACACCGCCCGTGTGGGTTACGTCACAACAAGCCACGATGACGTTCTTTGTCCACTCTCACAACAAGACCACGCCCTACGTGACCAGTACCGTCATAGGTATGACGACTTCTGCATCCGTTCCCACCGAGCCCGAAGGCGCCATAGTCACTTCCGGCACCGTGACCGACCGCCTCGTCGACGCGAACCATCTCTACGCCGACGCTTTCACCGACCCCGGGATGGACGCCCGTCCGGTGCTGCACGTGGCGGTGGTCGCCTGCATGGACGCCCGCCTCGACCTGCACGCCGCACTCGGCCTGGCGCTCGGCGACTGTCACACCATCCGCAACGCGGGCGGAGTCGTCACCGACGACGTGATCCGCTCCCTCACCATCAGCCAGCGGGCGCTCGGCACCCGCAGCGTGGTCCTCATCCACCACACCGGCTGTGGCCTGGAGTCCCTCACCGAGGAATTCCGGCACGACCTGGAGATGGAGGTCGGGCAGCGCCCCGCCTGGGCGGTCGAGTCGTTCCGCGACGTCGACCAGGACGTGCGGCAGTCGATGCAGCGCGTGCGCACCTCGCCGTTCCTGCTGCACACCGACGACGTGCGGGGCTTCGTCTTCGACGTGAAGACCGGCCTGCTGCGCGAGATCGACCCCGCCTGACGGCCTCGGTCCCGGCCGCGCCGGGACCCGGTTCGCCGGCTTCGCTCCGCCTCGCCCCGGCTCACGTCCTGACCCGGGTCGCCGTCCGCCGGCGGCCCGTGGGACGCTCTCCGCACGGAAACACCCTGCCTCCCCGGCGCCCAAAGAGCCGCAAGACCTGACATATCGCGGCCAGTTATCCACAGGCGAGTGACACGAACCGGTAACGGCAACAAGAATGCGGGTGTGGCGTCACGCGGAACTTTTCACGCGTGGTGTCCGTGTTTCGGGGTGGGCCGGTCCGCACAGGGCGTCGGCCCGAGAACGGGCCGAGGAGGGCCGGGTGACGACCTATGACGATCGAGCGAGCCTTACGGATCTGACCGCCACTGTGGAGCGCGTCCGCAGTTCGGTGGAAGGAGTGATCGAGGGCAAGCCTGAGGTCGTACGGCTTTCGCTGACCGTACTGCTCGCCGAGGGGCACCTCCTCATCGAGGATGTCCCGGGCGTCGGCAAGACCATGCTCGCCAAGGCGCTGGCGCGGTCCATCGACTGCTCGGTCAGGCGTATCCAGTTCACGCCAGACCTGCTGCCCTCGGACATCACGGGTGTGTCCATCTGGGACCAGCAGCGCCGGGACTTCGAGTTCAAGCCCGGAGCGATCTTCGCGCAGATCGTGATCGGCGACGAGATCAACCGCGCCTCGCCCAAGACGCAGTCCGCGCTCCTGGAGTCGATGGAGGAGCGGCAGGTCACCATCGACGGCCAGACCTACGAACTGCCCAGCCCCTTCATGGTGGTGGCCACGCAGAACCCGGTCGAGATGGAGGGCACGTACCCGCTGCCCGAGGCCCAGCGCGACCGCTTCATGGCCCGCGTCTCCATCGGCTACCCCAGCGCGGACGCCGAGCTGCAGATGCTCGACATCCACGGCGGGGTGAACCCGTTGGACGACCTCCAGCCGGTCGCCCACGCGCACGAGATCGTGAAGCTGATCGACGCCGTCCGCGCCGTCCACGTCGCCGATTCGGTGCGGCGGTACGCCGTGGACCTGGTCGCGGCCACGCGTACGCACCCGGACCTCAGACTCGGCGCCTCGCCGCGTGCCACGCTGCACCTGCTGCGCGCGGCGAAGGCGTCCGCCGCTCTGAGCGGCCGGGAGTTCGCGCTGCCGGACGACGTCCAGGCGCTCGCCGTGGCGGTCCTGGCCCACCGCCTGCTGCCCACGGCCCAGGCGCAGTTGAACCGCCGCACCTCCGAGCAGGTCGTCCTGGAGATCCTGCAGCGCATCCCCGTGCCCGCGGCTCCCCAGCAGCAGGCCGGCTTCACGATGGGCCGGGGCGCGCCCGCCTACGGCCAGCAGCCGCCGCGGAGGCTGTGATGACGCAAGGGGGGACGGGGCCCGCCGCCGAGGAGGACAAGGGCGGGCTGCGCACGGCGCTCGCCGGGCTCACGACCCGCGGACGCTCCTTCCTGGCCGCCGGCGTCGCCGCCGCGATCTGCGCGTACGTCCTGGGGCAGAGCGATCTGCTCCGGGTCGGACTGCTCCTCGCGGTCCTCCCGCTGGTGTGCGCCACCGTGCTGTACCGCACCCGCTACCGCGTCGCGGGAAGCCGTCGGCTCTCCCCCGGCAGGGTGCCCGCGGGTTCCGAGGCCCGGGTCCATCTGCGGATGGACAACGTCTCGCGGCTGCCCACCGGACTGCTGATGCTCCAGGACCGGGTGCCGTACGTGCTCGGGCCGCGGCCCCGGTTCGTCCTGGACCGGGTGGAGGCGGGAGGCCGCCGCGAGGTGTCCTACCGCGTGCGCTCGGACCTTCGTGGCCGCTATCCGCTGGGTCCACTGCAACTGCGGCTCACGGATCCGTTCGGGATGTGCGAGCTGACCCGCTCCTTCTCGACGTACGACACCCTGACGGTCATCCCGCGCGTGGAGGCTCTGCCGCCGGTCCGCCTGACCGGTGAGGCGAAGGGGTACGGCGACGGACGGCAGCGCTCGCTGGCCCTGGCGGGCGAGGACGACATCATCCCGCGCGGCTATCGCTACGGCGACGATCTGCGCCGGGTGCACTGGCGGCTGACCGCGCGCTACGGCGAGTTGATGGTCCGTCGCGAGGAACAGCCCCAGCGCTCCCGTTGCACGGTGCTGCTCGACACCCGCGGCGTCGCCTTCCAGGGCGCGGGCCCCGACTCGGCTTTCGAGTGGGCCGTCTCCGGCACCGCCTCCGCCTTGGTCCACATGCTCGAACGGGGCTTTTCGGTGAGGCTGTTGACCGACACCGGCAGCTCGGTGCCCGGCGAGGGCGCCGACGGTTTCGCGGGCGCCAGCCAGGAGTCGGCGGACGCGGCCGGGATGATGATGGACACCCTCGCGGTCATCGACCACTCGGACGGCACGGGCCTGTCCCGCGCCTACGACGTGCTGCGCGGGGGGAACGAAGGACTGCTGATCGCCTTCCTCGGCGATCTGGACGAGGAACAGGCCGGCGTGCTCGGCAGGATGCGTCAGCGCAGCGGCGGGGCGGTCGCCTTCCTGCTGGACAGCGAGTCCTGGGGGCGGGAACCGACCGATGTGGCCGGGCCGTTGGACAGGGGTGAGGACCGGCTGCGCATGCTGCGCGAGGCGGGGTGGACCGCGGTGACGGTGCCGCGCGGCGCCCAACTGGCCGACCTGTGGCGGGAGGCGGACCGTCAGCGCACGCATGTGGCGTCGACGGGGAGTACAGCGGGGGGTGGTGGCTCATGAGCGGGCGAGCGCGACTGGCACTGTGCGCGGCCGCGGCCACACTGATGGCCTCCTGCGCCCTGCTGCCGCTGGTCGACCCGGCGACCTGGATCTTCCAGGCGGCGTTCCTGCTGGCGGTGCAGACCGCGGTGGGCGCGCTGACCCGGCGGGTCCCGCTGGCCCGGCCGCTGACCGTGGCGGTGCAGGCACTGGTGACGCTGGCGCTGCTGACCCTGGCCTTCGCCCGGCAGGAGGCCCTCGCCGGGATCGTTCCGGGGCCCGACGTCTTCCAGCACTTCGGCGACCTGCTCCAGGCGGGCAGCGACGACGTCAGCCGGTATTCGATCCCGGCGCCGCTGTCCGACGGCATCCGGCTGATGCTGGTCGGCGGCGTCCTGGTGATCGGGCTCGCGGTCGACGCCCTCGCCGCGACGTACCGCAGCGCGGCACCGGCAGGGCTTCCGCTGCTCGCGCTGTACTCGGTCGCCGCGGGCCTCGCCGGCGGCGGCGCCGCGTGGCTGTGGTTCGTCCTGGCGTCCGCGGGCTACCTGATGCTGCTGCTCGCCGAAGGCCGTGACCGGCTCTCTCAGTGGGGACGCGTCTTCGGCGGGGCACCCCGTGTCCCGGGCCCGGACTCCGCGAGCGGCGCCGTCGCGCCCGTCCGCACCGGCCGCCGCATCGGCGCGGTGGCGCTGGGCATCGCCCTGGTGGTACCCCTCGGCCTGCCGGCCCTGGACGGCGGTCTGCTGGACGCCGCGGGGACGGGTGTGGGCACGGGCACCGGTGGCGGCGGCACGATCTCCGCCGTCAATCCCCTGGTCTCCCTCCGCGACAGCCTGAACGTGGACCAGGACCGCCAGGTCCTGTCCTATCGCACCAACACCGAGGACACCCAGGACCTGTATCTGCGGATCGTCTCCCTGGACGACTTCGACGGCACGGCCTGGAAGCCGGCCCAGCGCCACATCCAGGACGTGCCCGACACCTTCCCGACGCCGATCGGTCTTGGCGGCGACATCCGGCGGGCCTCGATCCAGACCCGCATCTCGGCCGCCGACTGGTACGCGCAGGACTGGCTGCCCATGCCGTACCCCGTCAGCAAGGTCGACATCAGCGGCCGCTGGCGGTACGAGCCCGTGGGCCGCACCCTCGTCGGGGACCACGGGCAGAACACCCGGGGCGCGCAGTATCAGGTCACGAGTCTGGTCGTGCAGCCGACGGCGGAGCAGCTCGCGGACGCGCCGGAGCCACCGGGCGCCCTGAAGCGCGAGTTCACCCGGGTTCCCGAGTCGCTGCCCGCCGTGGTGGCGAGGACGGCCCGCCAGGTCACCGAGGGCTCGACGAACCACTACGAGCAGGCGGTCAAGCTCCAGGACTACTTCGCCGTCAGCGGCAATTTCCGCTACGACACCCAGGTGCAGGTCGGCACGGGGTCCGCCGCGATCGCCCGCTTCCTGAAGGACAAGGAGGGCTTCTGCGTCCACTTCTCCTTCGCGATGGCCGCGATGGCCAGGACCCTCGGCATACCGGCCCGCGTGGCGGTGGGCTTCACACCCGGCTCCCCGCAGGCGGACGGCTCGATGTCGGTCGGGCTGCGGGACGCACACGCCTGGCCCGAGCTGTACTTCGAGGGCGTCGGCTGGACCCGCTTCGAGCCGACGCCGAACCGCGGCACGGTCCCGGAGTACACCCAGGCGGACACACCCGGCACCGATGTTCCGGCCGTCCCGAAGCCCACGCTGTCGTCGTCCGCGGCGCCCTCCAGCGCACCGTCGGCGAGCGAGAGCTGCTCGGCCCAGCAGCGGAAGCTGGAGGCCTGCCCGAGCGAGTCGTCCCTCGCGGCGGTGGGCTCCCACGAGGACAACTGGCCCTGGTTCAAGATCCTCGGGTTGACGCTGGCCGGGCTCCTGGTCCTGGGTGTGCCGCTGCTGCCGATGCTGTGGCGACTACGCCTACGGGCCGTGCGGCTCGGCGGGCACGGCCGCACGGAGGCGGACGCGGCGGCCTTCACGCTGGGTGCCTGGCAGGAGGCCACCGACACGGCGTGGGACTACGGGATCGCACCGGACGACTCGCAGACCCCGCGCAAGGCGGCCGCGCGCATCGTCCGTCTCGGGAGCCTCGACGAGGAGGCCTCGGAATCGGTGCACCGGCTGGCGGCGGCCGTGGAGCAGGTCCTCTACGCGCCCCGTCCTCGTCCGGTGGCCGGCCTGGGGAACGACGCGCGCCTGATCGCTGACGCCCTCCGCGCCTCCGCGAGCCGTCCGGCCCGGCTCCGCGCTCTCCTCGCGCCCCGCTCGGCGGTCCGGGTCGCCTGGGCCTTCTCGGCCCGCTGGTCGACCCTCAGGGCTGGTCTCGCGGGCCGCCGGGAGACGCTGCTGCGCCGTCTGCCGGGCCGTCCCTCCGGACAGAGCGGCTGACGCTCGGCAGCACGTCGTCTGGCCCCGCTCCCGTCGTCAGGAGTGGGGCCACACATGTATCGGGCCGCGCCGGGCCGGGAACGCCTCGGCGGATCGGCGGGGGCGGCGCGGGCGCGGGACGACGTCTGCCGGGCAGGGCGGCCAGTGCCGCTGGCGTGTGCTGGGCGGCGCGGGCCCAGGAGGTGCGGACGGCGTCTGCCGCGCGAGGCGGGCAGTACCGCCGTGTCTGCCGCGCAGGGCGGGCAAGTACCGCCACGTCTGCCGCGCGGGGCCGGCGCGGGAGGTACGGACGGCGTCCGCCGGGTACCTCACCCCGGACGCATGGCCACCGGGGACGCATGGCGCACGCTCTCCACGCACCGCACATCGGGGCCGCCGGGCCGCGAGGCCGGGGCTCCCGAGTTGCGAAGTTCTCGGTCGTACTTCCGCAAGTGGGCGGGCCGGGGGCGGCCGTGCGGGATGCCGGTCGTGGTGGAGTCCGCCGTCCCGGGTTTCAGGGCGTGCGTGAGGGGGTGTCCACCTCGTCGGTGGACACCCCCTCACGCGATGTCTGCTTGTCCGCCCGGAGGGTCAGTGACCCTGCTCGTCGCGGCGGCGCTGCCAGCGTTGTTCGATGCGATCCATCATGGAGCGGCGCTGTCGGCCCTGGCGACGGGCAGCGGGTGAACCCGTGGCCGCCGACTGTTCGCCCGGCTTGGGGGCCTTGCGCCAACCGGTGACGGCAAGCACCGCGCACCCCAGCATGACGAGGAAGCCGACCACGCTTACCCAGATCAGCTGAGCGACCATTCCGGCCATGAGGAGCGCGATACCCACCAGGAAGCCCGCGACCGCCTGGTAGACCCGTCGCCGGGTGTACGTACGCAGCCCGCTTCCCTCAAGCGCTGTCGCGAACTTGGGATCTTCGGCGTACAGCGCTCGCTCCATCTGCTCGAGCATTCGCTGCTCGTGCTCCGAGAGCGGCACGGAGTCCTCCTCATCGTGCAGTCGCCGGGGCGACCCGGGGGTCCCCTTCAGGATAGGCAGGGAATCGCCCCCGTGAAACCCGCCCCTCTACGCCAATTCGCCAACCGGAACCCGCCATGGCACCCCGACTCGCTGAGGCGTGCATTCCCCAGCGAACGGTCCGTCATGCCGGACGGTCTCCCTCGATCATACGGCGCCGAGCACCCGATCGGGGGGTCTGTGGCGTACTCCATCTGCCGCCAAGCCCCTGATCAGGGCTGCGTCACAGGAGGCCGCTCAGCTCTCGGAGGCCCCTCGCGCCTCACCGAGCACATGGAGCTGTGTGGCCACGGAGTGGAACGCGGCGAGTTCCGCGGCCGCCGCCTCCAGCTTCAGCAGGGCCTCCAGCGCACCCGGCTCGGTGTCCACGAGGACACCCGGCACCAGGTCCGCGAACACCCGCACACCGTGCACGGCTCCGACCCGCAGGCCCGCGCCCTCGACGAGTGCGGTGAGCTGCTCGGCGGTGAAGCGGTGCGGTACGGGGTCGCCCTCGCCCCAGCGTCCGTCCGGGTCCTCGAGCGCCTGCTTGGCCTCCTTGAAGTGACCGGCGAGGGCGCGGGCCAGCACGGCTCCGCCCAGGCCCGCGGCGAGAAGGCTGAGGACGCCCTCGGGGCGCAGCGCGTCCACCACGTTGCGCACGCCCTCGGCGGGGTCGTCCACGTACTCCAGAACCCCGTGGCACAGCACGGCGTCGTACCCTCCGCGGCCGACCACGTCGAAGAGGCCGTGCGCGTCGCCCTGGACCCCCTGCACCCGGTCGGCGACACCGGCCTCGGCGGCCCGGCGCTCCAGCGCGAACAGCGCGTTCGGGCTGGGGTCGACGACGGTGACGCGGTGGCCGAGGCGGGCCACGGGCACCGCGAAATTGCCGCTGCCGCCGCCGGTGTCGAGCACGTCGAGGGACTCCCGCCCGGTGGCCTTGACCCGGCGGTCGAGGGCGTCCTTGAGGACCTCCCAGACCACGGCGGTACGGAGAGAAGCGCGGGGGCGCATCGGGTCCGGCACGGCAGTTGACTCCTCGGCGCGGCACCGCCTCTTGCGCGGCGGAGCGATCGGGGCCCTCCCGGCGGGGAGGTCACAGGCGTCTCCACCCTATTGCCTCCACGGGCGTCGCCGACCCTCCGGCTCACACGGCGGATCACCAGGGCGGTGCCGTCACATGCCGGTCGCGGGGCGTGGCCGCGGTGCGGGTCAGCCCGCGTCCGGGACCTCGCCGTCCTCCTCCCTCTGCTGCCGGGGCTGGGGCAGGACGGGTTGCAGGACGAGCATGCGCTCCACGAGGCGCAGGAACATCGCGACGTCGCGTATCAGATCGTCGGCGTCGCGGGTGGTGGCGGCGCCTTGGATGCCGGCCTCGGCGCGGGCGCGGCGGGTGGCGCCGGAGGCGAACAGCGCGCTCCACTCGGTCAGTTCGGGCGCGATCTCGGGGAGTACCTCCCAGGCGCTGCGGATGCGCGCCCTGCGCCGGGGGGTGGTCTCCGGGCGTCCGCGTGCGGCGAGGACTGCGGCAGCGGTGCGCAGCGCGGCCAAGTGGGCCGTCGCATAGCGCTCGTTGGGCGTTTCCAGCGCGGTCGCCTCGTCGAGTCCGGCGCGGGCCTGGGCGAGCAGATCGAGGGCGGCGGGCGGGGCCGTGGCCCGGCGCAGCACGGGGTGCACGTCGCTCGCCGGGCCGGTCAGTGAGGGGGCAGGGCCGGTGGCGCGGCGCCGGCGGGCGGCGGCTGCGGAAGAGCTGGCCATGACGAACCTCCTGTCGTCTGTGTGACGGCACTGTGGCCGTATGTGCCCATCGTGAGGTATGCCACTGACAATCCGATCTGACCAGGGCTTTTGCTTCGATCGAAGGTTCGGGATACTTTTTGCACTGACCAGTCAGTTCAAAAGTAGTTCCAGGGATGGGGAAGCTGTGGACGGTCCGCACGGACTGGGCGTCACGGCCGAGGACTTCGGGCTCGAAGGACCGCGCGGCCGGGTGTTCGGCGGGGTCCGCGTCGACGCGGAGCCCGGCTCGCTGATCGCGATCGAGGGGCCCTCGGGCTCCGGCCGCACCTGCCTGCTGCTCGCGCTCACGGGCCGGATGAGGCCCACCGAGGGGACGGCCCGCGTGGGTTCGTCGAGACTGCCGAAGCAGATGGCCGCCGTGCGCCGCACGAGCGGACTCGCGCACGTGCCCGGTGTCACCGACCTGGACCCGGCGCTGACCGTCGGGGAGCACCTGCGCGAACGGGCGCTGCTGGAGCGGCGGTTCGGCGGCCCCCTGAGCGGGTTGCTGCGATCGTGGTCCAACGGGGCGCGCTCCGCCGGCGGGCAGGCGCGGACCGCCGGGAGGGCGGCCGAGGGGAAGCTGCGGATCGACACCGCGCTGGCCGCCGCCGGACTCGACCGGGAGTCGCTGCCCAAGGGCTCCCGGACCGCCGTGCGGGACCTGGAGCGGCTCGAGTCCCTGCGGCTGTCGATAGCGCTGGCCCTGATCGGCCGCCCCCGCCTGCTCGGCGTCGACGACACCGATCTCAAGCTCTCGGACTCCGAACGGGCCGAGGTGTGGGCCCTGTTGAGGTCGATCGCCGACTCGGGCACCACCGTGGTGGCCGTGTGCAGCGAGGCTCCCGAAGGTGCCGTCGTCGTCCCGACGCGACCGCGCGGCGGGCAGGAGCCGGCCGCCGAGGACGGTGCCAGGCCCGCGGACGCCACCACCGCCGCGGTCGCCGCCACGCCCGGAGACGCCACCACGCCCACGGACAGCACCGCCGACACCGCCACCGCCACCGCCACCGCCACCGCCACCGGGGACAGCAGTCCCGCCGAGAACACCCCGGCCACCCGGGACGTCACCCCGGCCGAGAACACCCCGGCCACCGGCGACGGCACCCCCGGCAAGAACACCCCCGACGACGAGGAGACGGCCGATGCGCTCGCCGAAACTGGCCGCTCTTGAGCTCCGGCGCTTCGGACGCGGCAAGCTCCCCCGGGCCGCGCTGGTGGCCCTCCTCCTGCTGCCTCTCCTGTACGGCGCCCTCTACCTGTGGTCGTTCTGGGACCCGTACGGCCGCCTGGACCGCATCCCCGTGGCCCTCGTGAACGACGACAAGGGGGCGACGGCCGCGGGCAGGAAGGTCACGGCGGGCGACGACATCACCAAGGGGCTGCGTGACAGCGACACCTTCGAGTGGCACGAGGTGAGCGCCGCGGAGGCCCGCCGGGGCGTCGAGGACGGCACGTACTACCTGTCCCTGACGATGCCGGACGACTTCAGTGCGCGCATCGCCTCCAGCTCCGGTGCGTCGCCCGAGACGGGCGCGCTCCAGGTGCGGACCAACGACGCGAACAACTACATCGTCGGGCAGATCTCCCGGACCGTGTTCAGCGAGGTGCGCACCGCCGCGTCCACCAAGGCGTCACGGTCGTTCCTGGACAAGATCTTCATCTCCTTCTCGGACATCCACGGGGCGACGGAGAAGGCCGCCGACGGGGCCGACCGGCTCAAGGGCGGGATCGGCAAGGCGAAGAAGGGCTCCAAGGACCTCGCGGACGGTCTTGCGGAGGCCAAGAAGGGCAGCGGGAAGCTGTCCGGCGGCCTGAAGAAGCTCGACAAGGGCGCGGGTGACCTGGAGGACGGGTCGCGGCAGGTCGCGGACGGCACGCAGACGCTGGCCGACCGGGTCAACGGGGTCGCCGGCAAGGTGGGGCCGTTCCTGAAGGACAACGAGAAGTCGATCGGCGACACGGCCCAGCTCGTCGCCGACTCGGCGTCCGGCATCCGGCACAACCTCGACGACCTCGTGGAGCGGGCCCCGGGCGCGGCCAAGGGTGCGCACGCGGCCTCCACCGCGCTGGAGGCCGTCTACAAGGCACGCTGCGAGACACCGGTCGTCCCCGACCTCGCGTGCGGCGACCTGAAGAAGGCCAAGACGGCCGCGGCGGACGTGGCCGAGGTGGCCGACGACCTGAACACGCTGATCGACGACCAGGACGGCGATCTCGACGAGCTCGACAAGAACCTGGCCACCCTGGAGAAGCAGGCACAGGCGCTCGCCGACCGGTCGCCGCACCTCTCCGAGGACCTGACCGACGCCGTCTCCAAGATCAACAAACTCAACGAGGGTGCTTCGAAGGTCGCCAAGGGTGCCAAGCGGCTGCACACCGGGCTCGGCACGGCGAAGGCCGGGGCGCGCGACCTCGACACGGGCATGGGGGCGCTCAAGACGGGCGCGAGCGACCTCGACGGGGGCATGTACAAGCTCGTCGGCGGCTCCGGCAAGCTCGCCGGCGGGCTGCACGACGGCGCCGAGCAGATCCCGGACTACGACAGGTCCGACCGCGACCGGCGCACCCAGGTCATGGCGGACCCTGTGCGGCTCGCCTCCCAAGACCTGCACAAGGCGCCCAACTACGGCACCGGCTTCGCTCCGTACTTCATCCCGCTGTCCCTCTGGGTGGGCGCGATGGTCGCGTACATGCTGATCCCGCCGCTGAACCGGCGCGCGCTCGCGGTGGGCGCCTCGGCCTGGCGCGTCGCGTTGGCGGGCTGGCTCCCGGTGGCCGCGGTGGGAGTGCTCCAGACGGCGGCCCTGATGTCCGTGCTGCACTGGGCGATCGGCCTGGAGATGGCGCGGGCGGCCGGGACGGTGGGCTTCCTGTTCCTCGTGACGGCGTGTTTCGCCGCGCTCGTCCAGTGGCTGAACGCGCGCTTCGGCGCGGCGGGACGGATCCTCGTCCTCGCCTTCCTGATGCTCCAGTTGACGTCGGCGGGCGGCACGTACCCCGTCCAGACCAGCCCGCGCTTCTTCAGTGCGATCCATCCCTTCCTGCCGATGAGTTACGTCGTCGAGGCCCTCAGGAGGCTCATCACCGGCGGGGGCCTGGGCCCCGTCTGGCAGGCGTGCGCCGTCCTGGTGGCGTTCACCGTGGGGGCCCTCGCGCTCACCGCCCTGTCGGCGCGCCGCAAGCAGGTGTGGACCCTCGACCGGCTGCACCCGGAGCTGAGCCTGTGACCACGCCCGCCACCGGTCCTGTGACAATCGTGGCCATGGAAAGCAGCAGCACCACGGCGGGCGGCGGCGGCCGTCGCGAGGCGACCCGGCAGAAGCTCTACGAGGCCGCCGTCACCCTGATCGCCGAACAGGGCTTCTCCGCCACCACGGTGGACGAGATCGCCGAGCGCGCCGGGGTCGCCAAGGGCACGGTCTACTACAACTTCGCGAGCAAGTCGGTCCTCTTCGAGGAGTTGCTGCGGCACGGCGTGGGCCTGCTCACCGCCTCCTTGCGGGAGGCGGCCGAGAAGACCGCGCGCGACGGCGGCAGCAAGGTCGACGCACTGGACGCGATGATCCGCGCGGGGCTCGTCTTCATCGACCGGTATCCGGCCTTCACCCAGCTGTACGTGGCGGAGCTGTGGCGCACGAACCGTGCCTGGCAGTCCACCTTGATGGTGGTCAGGCAGGAGGCCGTCGCGGTCGTCGAGGACGTCCTGCGCGAGGGCGTGGCGGGCGGCGAGCTCAGCGACGAGATCGACATCCCGCTGACGGCGGCGGCGCTGGTCGGCATGGTCCTCGTGGCCGCTCTGGACTGGCAGGCCTTCCAGCCGGAGCGCTCGCTGGACGACGTGCACGCGGCGCTGTCCCGGCTGCTCCAGGGGCGCGTGAGCGGCGGCCGCTGAGGGCGGGAGCACAACGGAGCGGGACAGGCGAGAGCGCCGGTCCGTTCGGCCGCGTCCCCCGCGGGCCGATCGAACCGGCGCCTCGCCGTACTCCCCCGTGCTCCCCCGTCGGGCCCCGCTCCGGTCGTCCCCCGGGTCCCCCCGTGCCTCACTCCCGCCGACCAGGTCGGCGGAAGGAGCGGCCAAGGGCGCGAGAGCCGTTCCGCCGCCCCGTGTCGGCGGTACCGGAGCCGCGCCCCTCTCCGTGTCTCCACTCTCTCGTTCGCGCTGGTCGGGCCCCATCCGCGCGCGTACTCATCTCACTCACTGAGTACGTGTACTCAGTCGTACGCACTCATGCCCAGGCCGTGCCGTCCGCCACTGGTTACGATCGCGTCCGTGTCGGTACTCCCCCTGGTCTTCACCAGCGGCTGGGCCAGCGGCATCAACGCGTACGCGGTGGTGCTGCTCCTGGGCGTCTTCGGCGCGACCGGTCTCACCGACGACGTCCCCGAGTCGATGCAGCGCCCCGAGGTGCTCGCGGTGGCGGGCGCGCTGTTCCTGTGCGAGGCCGTCGCCGACAAGATCCCGTACGTGGACTCGGCGTGGGACTCGGTGCACACGGTGGTACGGCCGGTCGCCGGCGCCTGGATCGGCGCGCTGCTCGCGGGGCAGAGCGGTTCGCTCTCGGACGTGGTGGCGGGCCTGATCGGCGGTTCGACGGCGCTGGCCAGCCACACGGTCAAGGCCGGCACCCGGATGGCGGTGAACACCTCCCCGGAACCCCTCAGCAACATGGTCATCAGCCTGGCCGAGGACCTCGGGGTCGGCGCCATCGTCACGTTCGCGATGTTCCACCCGCTGGCTGCGGCGATCATCGCGGCCGTCCTGCTCGTGGCCGGACTCGTCGTGCTGTTCTTCCTCCTCTCGCGGATCCGCCGGTTCCTACGGCGCCGCGCCCAGCGGCGGGAGGAGAGACGGCTCGCGGCGCGGGTCGAGCGGCCCCCCGACTGAGCGCCCGCGGAAGGGACTGTCCGAGGCGGCCGATAAAGTCCCTGGCATGGCACGGATTGCGGTGATCGGCGCCGGGATGGGCGCGATGGCGGCGGCCGCCCGGCTGGCCGTCGCGGGCCACCGGGTGGTGGTGTACGAGCGCACGGCGACGTACGGCGGTGCGCTGCGCCGCGTCGAGCGCGACGGCTTCACGTTCGACACCGGCCCGACGCTGCTCCCGCTGCCCGCGGTCCACCGCGACCTGTTCGTCAAGACAGGGAAGCAGCCACTGGAGGAGTGCGTCGGCCTGGTCCAGGTCGACCCCTCGGCCCGGCACCTCTTCGCGGACGGCACGGAGGTGTCCCTGCCGAACGCCTCCCGCGCGGGGGTCGTCTCCGCGCTGGACGAAGCGCTCGGGGCGGGCACGGGCGGGCGCTGGGGCGACTTCCTGGTACGGGCCCGCGAGGCATGGGACCGCACGCGCAGACCGCTCCTGGAGGAGCCGCTGTGGCCCAACTGGCCGGTGCTCGCCGAGCAGGAGCCCTATCCCTCGGTCCCGCACAAGAAGCTGCTGCGCACCCGCCGGGCCGCCACCCTCGCCGAGGTCGGCGCCTGGGAGCTGCGTGAACCGCGCCTCGCGGCCCTTCTGGAGAGCCACGCCCTGGCGTACGGGCTCGATCCGCGCGTGGCACCGGCGAGCGCCGCCGTGCTGCCGTACATGGAGCACGCCTTCGGCACCTGGTACGTCCGCGGCGGCCTGCGGGAACTGGCCCGCGCGGTGTACGAGCGGTGCCTCGCCCGCAAGGTCGCGTTCCGCTTCGGGGCGGACGTCGCACGGATCGTCGAGAAGGACGGCCGGGCGGCGGGTGTGGAGCTCACGGCCGGCGCCGTGGAGGAGGCCGACTTCGTGGTCGCGGGTGTGGCGCCCGGCGTGCTGCGGGACCTCGTCCCGCAGACGGCGGTCCGGGGGGACGGTGAGGTCCCGCCGCAGAGCGGGGCACCGAGCAGGCTGACCGTGCTGCTGGCGCTGCGCGGCGGACGGCCCGAGCGGGTGGCGCACCGGACGGTGGTCCACTCGGCCGACCGTGACGACGAGTTGGACCGCCTGTTCGGCGAGCGCCCGGGGCTGCCGGCCTCGCCCACCGTCGTGGTCACGCGCCCCGACGACCCGGCGACGGTCCCGGACGCGGAGCACGAGGCGGTGACCCTGTCGGTCACCGTGCCGTCGGGCTTCTCGGTGTCCGACGCGGACGTGGAGCGGGTTCTCGGCGCCGCCGGGCGCGCGCTGCCCGGCCTGCGCGAGCGGCTCCTGTGGCACGAGGTCCGCACCCCGGCGGACATCGCGGACGAGACGGGCGCGGCAGGCGGCGCGGTTCCCGCCCCGGCGCTCGCCGCCGCGGACGGCCGGCTGCTGCACCCGTCGAACGGCACGCGCATGCCCGGTCTGTTCGCGGCGGGCGGCTGGGCGCACCCCGGCGGCGGCCTTCCGCATGCCGGCATGTCAGGAGCGTTGGTGGCCGGACTGATCGTGGAGGGACCGGAGTTCCGCGGGTCGCAGTGAGCGGTTCCGGGGGCCGGTCGGGGGACCGGGACCGGACGGTCCGAGAGCCGGTGCGGACGGGCGGCACCGGCCGCGGTCAGTACCGGTACTGCTCGTCGTACCCGTTGCCGGAGCCCGTGCCGTTGCCGTCGCCCTGGTAGGGATACGGCTGCTCGGGTGGGAGTTCGCCGCCGTACGGGTCGTCGGTGCTGCGCTGCTGCGGCACCCAGACGCCTCCCGCCGGGGTCTCGCCGCCGTAGGTGCCGGTGCCGGCGTACTGGTCCTGGCCGTACCCCTGCTGCGGGTACTGCTGCTGCCCGCCGTACGTGGTGTCGTACCCGGCGCCGCTGTAGGTCTGCGTGCCGATGTACGGGTCGGAGTACGCGGCGTACTGCTGCTGGCCGTTGTCGTAGGAGTACTGCTGCTGGTTGTAGCCCGAGTAGTCGTAGGCGTAGGCCTGCTGGTCCTGGGACTGGGGGGTGGCACCGTAGGACTGGTCGGTGGCCGCGGCGTACGCGCTGTCGCTGTAGATGCCGTAGGAGCCGGTGTCCTCGGGCAGGGGCTGCGGCTCGTACACGGCGGTGGACTCGGCGGCCGAGGGCTCGTTCGCCCCCGCCGGCGCGAACCGGTCGGGCTGGCCGGGCGAGAAGACGTCGTCGTCGCCCGCGTAGTCGTCACCGTGTGCGTAGGCCGCGCCGTCGGCGGCTTCGAGGTCGGAGACCTCGAGCGTCGGGTCCTGGTACTCCGGCTCGCCACGACGGCGCTTGCTGGGCCTGCCCGGACCGGAACGGCCGTTGAGGGCCCAGCCCTGGGCGAAGCCGCGGCGGAACGACAGCGTGACGTAGGTCTGGCCGACCGCGAAGGCGGCCGCGCCCAGCCCGATGACCACCACCGAGGGCATCAGCACACCGAGGACGACACCGAGGAAGCCGACGAAGGCGAGCAGGCGGTAGCGCAGTCGCGCCTTGTACTGCAGCAGGACCTCGCCGAGCAGCCACAGCGCGACCACTCCGAACGCGAAATAGAGGACCGTCCAGCCCATGTACGCCCCTCTCCCAGTGGCCGCTACGCAGTGTGTCGTACGCGGGTGCGACCGGTCTAGGCCTGCTGTGGGTGGTGCAGACCCAGATTCTCGTAGATTTCCAGCGTCGCCGTGGAGTTGTTCAGCGTAATGAAGTGCAGTCCGGGGACTCCCTCGGCCAACAGCCTCGCGCAGAACTCCGTTGCGAACTCGATGCCAATGGAGCGTACAGCCGCCGGATCGTCTTTGGCTGTGAGGATCCGCTCTTTCAGGGCGTCCGGGAATACGGCGTTGCTGAGCTTCGGGAGTCGCTCCAGCATCTTCACACTCGTGACCGGCATGACCTCGGGAATGACGGGTGTCGCGCAGCCCGCCTCGGCCACGCGGTCGCGCAGACGCAGATACGACTCCGGGTGGAAGAACATCTGCGTGATGGCGTAGTCGGCGCCGGCGCGGCACTTGTCGACGAAGTGGCCGACGTCCAGGTCCCAGTCGCTGGACCGCGGGTGCATCTCCGGGAAGGCCGCGACGCCGACGCAGAAGTCCCCCGACTCCTTGATGAGCCGGACGAGTTCGGCCGCGTAGGTCAGGCCCTTGGGGTGCGGCACCCACGCCCCCATGGGGTCGCCCGGCGGGTCGCCCCGCACGGCGAGCATGTTGCGGATCCCGGCGTCGGCGTACTGGCCGATGATGTTGCGCAGTTCGGCGACGGAGTGGTTGACGGCGGTGAGGTGGGCGACCGGGGTGAGCGTCGTGTCGACGACGATCTGCTGGGTCTCCTTGACGGTGCCCGCACGCGTGGAGCCGCCCGCCCCGTAAGTCACGGAAACGAAGTCGGGCGCGACGGCCTCGACCCGGCGGAGCGCGTTCCACAGGTTCCGCTCGCCCTTGGGAGTCTTCGGCGCGGAGAACTCGAACGAGTACGTCGTCTTGCCGGTCGCGAGCATGTCGCGCACGGTGCGTGCGCGATCAGTCCTGGTGGAGGCAGATCCGAGGGCCATACCGGCAGGTTAGCCAGGGGGCGCCGGTCCCCCAACCGGACCGACGCAAATTGTCCGATCTGTCGATTTCTTGTCCACCCCTCGGACAGATCCCGCGGACAGCGCCCGCGGACCGTGCCGCGAACGGGACGCGGGACGGCTCCCCGGCACGGCCGGAACGCGGGACGGCGTCCCGGCCGCTGGAACTCCGGACGAAGCTCTGCCGGACGCTCGCGCCTACGCGCCGCGCAGTCGCTTCGCGAACTCCCCCGCCGCCGCGCCCGGGTCGTCCGCCTCGGTGATCGCCCGGACCACGACGACCCGGCGAGCGCCCGCGTCGAGCACCTCGTCGAGGTTGCCGAGGTCGATGCCGCCGATGGCGAACCAGGGGCGGTCGGTGCCCAGCGCCGCCGTGTGCCTGACCAGGTCGAGGCCAGGTGCGTGGCGGCCGGGCTTGGTGGGCGTCGGCCAGCAGGGGCCGGTGCAGAAGTAGTCCACGCCCTCCTGGACGGCGGCGGCCGAAGCCTCGGACTCGGCGTGCGTGGAGCGGCCTATCAGCACGTCGTCGCCGAGGACGGCGCGGGCCGCCGGGACCGGGAGGTCACCCTGCCCCAGGTGGAGCACGTCGGCACGGGCGGCGTGGGCGACATCGGCCCGGTCGTTGACCGCGAGGAGCTTGCCGTGCCGGGCGCAGGCCTCCGCGAAGACCTGGAGGTGCTCCAGTTCCTCGGCCGCCTCCATGCCCTTGTCACGCAGCTGCACGATGTCGACGCCGCCCGCCAGGGCCGCGTCGAGGAACTCGGCGAGGTCGCCCTGGCGCTTGCGGGCGTCCGTGCAGAGGTAGAGACGGGCGTCGGCGAGCTGGGCGCGCGCGGTGGTCGCGGCGTTCTCGGGCATGCGAGTGTCCCCCGTGGTCGGTGCGTACGGACCACGGGGCCAGGGGCTGGCGGTCCGCGGTCCGTACGCCGGACGGTCGGTTCAGGTCAGACGGCGAGCGCCTGGGCGCGGCGCTTCACCTCCGTGCCGCGATTCTCGCTCAGGGCCTGCGCGGGGGTACCCGGCAGGGTCGGGTCGGGAGTGAAGAGCCACTCCAGCATCTCTTCGTCGGTGAAGCCGTCGTCCCGCAGCAGCGTCAGGGTGCCGGACAGGCCCTTGACCACTTTGTCCCCGTCGATGAAGGCGGCGGGGACGTGCAGCGCGCGGTTCTCACCACGGCGTACGGCGATCAGCTGGCCCTCCTTGACCAGCTGCCGCACGCGGGTCACCTCGACGCCGAGCTGTTCGGCAATGTCGGGGAGGGTGAGCCAGGCGGGGACGAGAGCATCGATCTTTGCGTCAATCTCGGTCACGGGACAAGCCTGCCATCCCGGACTGACACTCGGTACCCGGGCACCGTCCGGGCGCGCGCCGCGTCCGGCTCCGCCGCTGCTCCGCGCACGCCGTTCGGCCCCGGGCTCCCGCGCCTGCGGCACCGCCGGTGACCCGCCGCACGCCGGGTGTCGCCCTGCGTCCGGGCACTCCGCCGGAAGGCCCGGGCTCGGCCGCCGTGCCCCACCCAAGACCGCCGCCCCAAGACCTCCGCCCCGGTGCCTCCGCCGGCCCCAGGTGCGGCCGCCCGGCTAGGCGGTCGCCGACTTCAGGGGCCTCGCCGGATCCGCCAGGAGCGCCGGACTCATCTCGGCGCCCGCCTCGATCAGCCTGCGGCCCTGGGCGAGATCCCTCGGGCGGCCCACCGCCAGGAGGGCCACCAGGCGGGTGTCGCGGAGCCAGCAAACTGTCCAGGCGGCTCCGGACGGGTCGCCGCGCCAGACGGTCGTGTCGTCGGGGGCGTGGTGCCCGACGTACTGGACGAAGCGGCCGAACTGCTCGGACCAGAAGTACGGGACCGGGTCGTAGGCGGCGGGGGCCTCGCCGATGATGTTCGCGGCGACCGTGCGCGGGCCCTGGAGGGCGTTGTCCCAGTGGTGGACCAGCAGGCGGTCCTCGTACCGGCCCGACGGGAACGAGGCGCAGTCGCCGACCGCGTAGACGTCCGGCAGGGAGGTGCGCAGGTGGTCGTCGGCCAGGATCTCGCGATGGGCGCCCAGCTCGATGCCGGATCCGGCCAGCCACGCCGTGGCCGGGCGGGCGCCGACACCCACGACCACGGCGCCCGCGGGCACCCGGGAGCCGTCGTCCAGCACCACGGCACCGGGCTCGACACGCTCCACGCGCGCGTGGGTGCGCAGCTCGGCCCCGCTGTCCGCGTACCAGGCGGCCATCGGCGCGGCCACCTCGGCGGGCAGCGCCCCGGCGAGGGGGCGGTCGGCGGCCTCCACGACCGTCACCCTGCAGCCGGCCTCGCGCGCCGCCGTGGCGAACTCGGCGCCGATCCAGCCGGCCCCGACGACCACGATGTCGTGCTGCCGGGCGAGGACGGGACGCAGCCGTTCCGCGTCGTCGAGGGTGCGCAGCAGGTGGACGCCGGGCACCCCTTCGGCGCCGGGCAGCCGGATCGGTTCCGCGCCGGTCGCGATGACCAGGACGTCGTACCGGACCGGCCCCGCCTCGGTGTCCAGTTCGTGGTCGGCCGGGCGGACGCCGAGCGCCTCGCAGCCGAGCTGGAGCTCGATGTCCAGCGCCTCGAAGTCGACGTCGAAGGCCGAACCCTCGGACTTGCCGAGCAGCACGGCCTTGGACAGCGGCGGCCGGTCGTACGGCTGATGGGGCTCCGCACCGATGAGGGTGACGGTGCCGGTGAAGCCCTGTTCGCGCAGGGCGACCGCGGTCTGGACACCGGCCATGCCCGCGCCCACGACGACGACCCGCCGCTTCGTACGCTCCTGCGCCTGCGTCTGCTCGCTCACCTGATCACCATAGACACCTGACAATTCGTCAGTCAGCGGACGTGCTCAGTGAGCTGTTCCACACCTGCTCGTCCGCCGCCGGCGAATGCTCCACCCGGGCGACCTCCTCCACCGTGCTCGTACCGTTGCCCGCCTGCGACTCCCACTCCCAGGTCTCCTCCAGGCGCAGCCGCCCGTCGGGCAGCTCCACCACGCGGGAGACGCAGTGGCCCGACGAGGTGCCGCCGGCACGCCCCAGCTGCACGTACCGGAAGTCGAGACGGTCACCCTCACGGGTACCCACGAGGTGGCCCCGTACCACATCGCCGCCCGCGTACTCGGCCCAGATCTCCCCGTTCCTCTCGTGGTAGACGAACCGGGTGCGGGTGCCCACCTGCCCCGGCGCCTGGTCGGCGACAGGGGCGAGAACGACACCGTCGAGCGATCGGGCCATGGGCGGAGGCTCCCTTACTGAGACATGTGACAGCGGGCTAGGGTGGCCAACGTAAAGCACTCGCGGGAGCCCGGACGCACCGGGCTGAGAGGGAGGCTGGGCGGCCTCCGACCGTACGAACCTGATCCGGGTCATGCCGGCGAAGGGAGGGGCTGGACGCCCATGTCGTCACGAACGCCCGACGTCCTCGTCATCGGGGGCGGGATCATCGGCCTGGTCACGGCCTGGCGGGCCGCGCAACGCGGGCTGGCCACCGCGATCGTGGACCCCGAGCCCGGCGGCGGGGCCGCTCAGGTCGCGGCCGGAATGCTCGCCGCCGTCACCGAACTGCACTACGGCGAACAGACCCTGCTGGGCCTCAACCTGGCCTCGGCACGCCGCTATCCGGACTTCGCCGCCGAACTCACCGAGGCGACCGGCCAGGAGTTGGGGTACCGGCGGTGCGGCACGCTGGCCGTCGCCCTGGACGCCGACGACCGCGCCCATCTGCGCGAACTGCACGCCCTGCAACGCCGGTCCGGGCTGGAGTCGGAGTGGCTGAGCGGCCGTGAGTGCCGCCGTCTGGAGCCGATGCTCGCGCCCGGCGTGCGCGGCGGCCTGCGGGTCGACGGCGACCACCAGATCGACCCCCGCCGGCTCGCGGGCGCCCTGGTCACGGCCTGCGAGCGGGCCGACGTGGTGTTCCACCGCACCTGGGCGGAGCGCCTGCGGGTCGAGGGCGGCAGGGCCGTGGGAGCCGTGACCACGGACGGCACCGAACTGTCCGCGGGCCAGGTGGTGCTCGCCGCGGGAAGCCTGAGCGGGCGCCTGGCGGGCGTACCCGACGATGTGCTGCCGCCCGTGCGCCCCGTGAAGGGGCAGGTGCTGCGACTGACGGTGCCGAAGCGGTACGCGCCGTTCCTGAGCCGCACGGTCCGTGCGGTCGTCCGGGGCAGCCAGGTCTATCTGGTACCGCGGGAGAGCGGCGAGCTCGTCGTGGGCGCGACCAGCGAGGAGCTGGGCTGGGACACCACGGTGACCGCGGGCGGTGTGTACGAGCTGCTGCGCGACGCGCACGAGCTGGTGCCCGGCATCACCGAACTGCCGCTCACCGAGACGCGCGCCGGGCTGCGCCCCGGCTCGCCGGACAACGCGCCGCTGATCGGCCCGACCGGCCTGGACGGCCTCCTGCTGGCCACCGGCCACTACCGCAACGGCGTGCTGCTCACCCCGGTCACCGGTGACGCAATGGCGCACGTCCTGACCACGGGCGAACTTCCCGACGAGGCCCGCCCCTTCACCCCGCGGCGCTTCGCCGCCGCCCTCACGGAGCAGTCCGCATGAACATCTTCGTCAACGGCGAGCGGCAGCACATCGCCGCGGGGACCGCTCTCGACGCGCTCGTCGCCACGCTCACCGCCGCCCCCTCCGGGGTGGCGGCCGCGCTCAACGAAACGGTCGTCCCGCGCACGCAGTGGCCGCTCACGCCGCTGGCCGAGGGAGACCGCGTCGAAGTCCTCACCGCCGTCCAGGGAGGCTGACCCATGGCCGACGATCCCCTGGTCCTCGGTGGTACGTCCTTCTCGTCCCGGCTGATCATGGGGACGGGCGGGGCGCCCAGCCTCGACGTCCTGGAGCGCTCGCTCGTGGCGTCCGGCACGGAGCTGACGACCGTCGCGATGCGGCGTGTGGACGCGTCCGTGCACGGCTCCGTCCTGTCCGTGCTCGACCGGCTCGGCATTCGCGTGCTGCCGAACACGGCGGGCTGCTTCACCGCGGGCGAGGCCGTGCTGACCGCCCGCCTCGCGCGCGAGGCGCTCGGCACCGACCTGGTCAAGCTGGAGGTCATCGCCGACGAGCGCACGCTGCTGCCCGACCCGATCGAGCTGCTGGACGCCGCGGAGACCCTGGTCGACGACGGGTTCACGGTGCTCCCGTACACGAACGACGACCCCGTGCTCGCGCGGAAGCTGGAGGACGTCGGCTGCGCCGCGATCATGCCGCTCGGCTCGCCGATCGGCTCCGGGCTCGGCATCCGCAACCCGCACAACTTCCAGTTGATCACCGAGCACGCGCGTGTGCCGGTCATCCTGGACGCGGGCGCCGGGACCGCCTCCGACGCGGCGCTCGCCATGGAGCTGGGGTGCGCGGGTGTGATGCTCGCCTCGGCCGTGACGCGGGCGCAGGAGCCGGTACTGATGGCGGAAGGGATGCGGCACGCGGTGGAGGCGGGACGCCTCGCCTTCCGCGCCGGCCGCATCCCGCGCCGTCACTTCGCCGAGGCGTCGTCCCCCACGGAGGGCATGGCACGACTGGATCCCGAGCGTCCGGCCTTCTGACGGAACGGCCCCGCGCGGGGATACCCCCGCCCCGTACCGGACGCCTGTGCGAGAGCGGCGCGCGCGTGCGTGCGCCGCGCGTCACAGCTCGGCTGCAGTCCCGCCCCGGTATCGGCCGAACGGGTCGTCGTGACAGTGGCGGCTCGTACACTCACCTGCGTGGATACGACCCTTCACGACCCGCTTGTCGGGCAGGTGCTCGACGGCCGCTACCGCGTCGAGGCGCGGATCGCGGTCGGCGGGATGGCCACGGTCTACCGGGCCCTGGACACCCGCCTCGACCGCGTGCTCGCGCTCAAGGTGATGCACCCGACGCTGGCCGCCGACGGCTCGTTCGTCGAACGGTTCATCCGTGAGGCCAAGTCGGTGGCGCGGCTCGCGCACCCCAATGTGGTGCAGGTCTTCGACCAGGGCGCGGACGGGTCGTACGTCTACCTGGCGATGGAGTACGTCGCCGGCTGCACCCTGCGCGACGTGCTGCGCGACCGGGGCGCGCTCCAGCCGCGGGCGGCGCTGGACATCCTGGAGCCGGTGCTCGCCGCGCTCGGCGCCGCGCACCGGGCCGGGTTCGTGCACCGCGACATGAAGCCGGAGAACGTCCTCATAGGGGACGACGGCCGGGTCAAGGTGGCGGACTTCGGCCTGGTCCGGGCCGTGGACACGGTGACGAACACGACGGGCACGGTCCTCGGCACCGTGTCGTACCTCGCTCCCGAGCAGATCGAGCACGGCACGGCCGACACCCGCGTCGACGTCTACGCCTGCGGCGTCGTCCTGTACGAGATGCTCACCGGCGCCAAGCCGCACTCCGGGGACTCGCCCGCCCAGGTGCTCTACCAGCACCTGCACGCGGACGTGCCGCCCCCGTCGGGCCTGGTCCCCGGCATGGCGTACGCGCTGGACGAGCTGGTCGCCACGGCGACCGCCCGCAATCCCGAGGTGCGCCCGCACGACGCGGTGGCGCTGCTCGGCCAGGTCCTGGAGGCGCGGGCGGGGCTCACCGCCGAGCAGCTCGACGCCGTGCCGCCGGGCGCCCTCGCGGTGGGCCGCGACATCGCCGAGGACCGTACGAGCGTGATCCCGCGCTCGCTGTCCGTGCCCCGGCCGCTGCCGGTGAACGAACCCCACACGGACGGGGCGGTCTCGCACACCAGCCGGTTCGAGCGGACCACCCAGTTCGCCTCCGAGCCTCCGCTGCCGCGGCGCGGACCTGCCCGGCCCCGGCGCGGGATGCTCGCGATCGTCGCCGCCGTCGTGCTGGTGCTGGGCCTCGGCACCGGCATCTGGTACATCAACTCGGGCCAGTTCACCAAGGTCCCGCCGGTCCTCTCGAAGAGCGAGCAGGACGCCAGGGCCCAGCTGGAGAAGGCCGGGCTCGACGTGAAGTCGGTCAAGCACGCGTTCAGCGACACCGTGAAGCGCGGCAGCGTGATCGGCACCGACCCGGCCGTCGGCGCCCGGATCCGCGCGAACGACTCCGTGACGCTGACCGTCTCCGACGGGCCCGAGACCGTGAAGGTGCCCGACCTGAAGGGCTTCGCCCTGTTCAAGGCGAAGGACGTGCTGAAGGACAAGGGTCTCGCCGCCGGCATGGTCAACCGCGAGTTCAGCGAGGACGTCGTCAAGGGCTTCGTGATCCGTACGGACCCGCAGGCGGGCACCGAGCGGCACGCGGGTTCGGCCATCGCGATCACCGTCAGCAAGGGCAGCCCGGTGGAGGTGCCCGAGGTCACGGGCTCGTCCGTCGAGGACGCCACCGCCGAGCTGGAGGACTCCGGTCTGAAGGTGAAGATCGCCACCAAGCGCGTCACCTCCGAGTTCGACAAGGGCCAGGTCGCCGAGCAGACGCCGGCCGCGGGCCGCGAGGCCGCCTCGGGCGACACGGTGACACTGACGATCTCCAAGGGCCCCGAGATGGTCGAGGTCCCGGACGTGGTGGGCGACAGTGTCGACGACGCCCATCAGAAGCTCGAAGGCGCCGGGTTCAAGGTCGACGAGGACCGCGGGCTGCTCGGGCTGTTCGGCGACAAGGTCAAGAGCCAGTCGGTGGAGGGCGGGGAGACCGCGCCCAAGGGGTCGACGATCACCATCGAGATCCGCTGAGCGCGAGGCCCGCGGCTCTGCCGCGGGCCCGTTGCCCGCGACCCCGTCGAGATCCGCCGACGGAGACCTCGGCAGCCCATGACACCCTGAAGGGTGTGACCAGCAAGCAGCTCCGCAACCCCGTCGGCGGCCATGTCCCGGTGGCGGGCGGCCTCCACTCCGTCGGCCTGACCTACGCGCGCGACCTCGCGGCCGAGACCGTCCAGGTCTTCGTCGCCAACCCGCGCGGCTGGGCCACGCCCGCCGGAAACCCCCGGCAGGACGAGGCCTTCCGCGCCGCGTGCGCCGCCGAGTCGATCCCCGCGTACGTCCACGCCCCGTATCTGATCAACTTCGGTTCGCACACCGAGGCGACGGTGGAGAAGTCGGTGGAGTCCCTGCGGCACTCGCTGCGCCGGGCCCGGGAGATAGGCGCCCTCGGCGTGGTGGTGCACACCGGCAGCGCCACCGGCGGCAGGGAGCGTTCCGTCGCCCTCGCGCAGGTCCGTGAGCACATGCTGCCCCTGCTGGACGAGCTGACCCACGACGACGATCCGTTCCTCCTCCTGGAGTCGACGGCCGGGCAGGGTGCCTCGCTCTGCTCCCGCACCTGGGACTTCGGGCCGTACTTCGAGGCGCTCGACGCCCACCCCAGGCTGGGCGTGTGTCTCGACACCTGTCACATCTTCGCGGCGGGCCACGACCTGACCGGGCCGAGCGGCATGCACCAGACGCTCGACCTGCTGGTCGACACGGTCGGCGAGGGACGGCTGAAGCTGATCCACGCCAACGACTCCAAGGACGTGGTCGGCGCGCACAAGGACCGCCACGAGAACATCGGCTCCGGACACATCGGCGAGGACCCGTTCCGCGCCCTGATGACCCACCCCGCCACCGCGGGCGTACCTCTGATCATCGAGACGCCGGGCGGTAAGGAAGGGCATGCGGCGGACGTGGAGCGACTGAAGAAACTCCGGGATTCATAACCCGTTGAGGAATACCCCCTGGGGGTATACGGTTCCTTCTGCGCACAGGGACCGTCATCCAGCATGGGGGCACGCATGGAGCACAACACGCACACACAGCACGAGCACCACGGGGCCCAGCAGGACCAGCACAGCCACCACGGGCACCACGGGCACCAGGGACACGAGGAGCACCGGGGGCACGAGGGCCACGGCGGGGCGAGCTGGTCCATGGCCGCGCAGGCCACCCTGCACTGCCTCACCGGGTGCGCCATCGGCGAGATCCTCGGCATGGTGATCGGCACGGCGCTCGGCTGGGGCAATGTGCCGACGATGGTCCTGGCGATCGTGCTCGCGTTCTTCTTCGGCTACTCGCTCACGCTGCGCGGCGTCCTGCGGGCGGGCGTCGACTTCCGGACCGCTTTCCGGGTGGCACTGGCGGCCGACACCCTGTCCATCGCAGTGATGGAGCTGATCGACAACGGCGTGATCGTGCTGTGGCCGGACGCCATGGACGCGGGCCTGGCCGACGCCCTGTTCTGGATCTCGCTGGCCATCTCGCTGGTGATCGCCTTCGTGGTCACCACGCCGGTCAACAAGTGGACGATCGGCCGCGGCAAGGGGCACGCGGTGGTCCACCGGTACCACCACTGAGGGACCGCCGGTCAGCGGCCGGCCGCCGTCACGGGAGTCAGAGCTCGGGGCCGTCCCCGGGCTCCTCCTGGTAGGAGTAGCGCTGCTCCCGCCAGGGGTCGCCGATGTTGTGGTAGCCGCGCTCCTCCCAGAAGCCACGGCGGTCGGCGGTCATGTACTCCACGCCACGGACCCACTTGGGCCCCTTCCAGGCGTACAGGTGCGGGACGACGAGGCGGAGCGGGAAGCCGTGCTCCGCCGTCAGCAGCTCACCGTCCTTGTGCGTGGCGAAGATCGTGCGGTCGGACGCGAAGTCCGAAAGGCGGAGGTTCGAGCTGAAGCCGTACTCGGCCCAGACCATCACGTGAGTGACGGACGGTGCGGGCGGGGCGATGTCCAGGATCGTCCGGGCCGGGATGCCGCCCCATTCGGCCCCGAGCATGCTGAACTTCGTGACGCAGTGCAGATCGGCGACGACCGAGGCGTACGGCAGGGCCGTGAACTCCTCGTGGGTCCAGCAGTGCTTCTCCCCGTCGGCGGTGGCGCCGAAGACCCTGAACTCCCAGCGCTCGGGACGGAACTTGGGTACGGGCCCGTAGTGCGTGACCGGCCAGCCGCGCTGAAGTCGCTGCCCCGGCGGAAGCTCCGACTGTGCCGCTTCTCCAGATTCTCTCTCCACCGGCTGACCCATGACTCCATCCTGACAGACCCGGGACAGTGCACATGACCAGCCCCGTCCCGAATCGGGCAACTCCTACTAAGCGTGCACTTACTGGACGGTTCAGTGCGCCGATGCGAGGATGCGGCGCAACCTGCCCAGTCCCCGCTTGGAAGGAGCCTCTGCGATGCAGGGCGACCCCGAGGTCATCGAATTCCTCAACGAGCAGCTGACCGGCGAGCTCACCGCGATCAACCAGTACTTCCTGCACGCGAAGATGCAGGAGAACTTCGGCTGGACGAAGCTCGCCAAGTACACGCGGCACGAGTCGTTCGACGAGATGAAGCACGCCGAGGTGCTCACCGACCGGATCCTCTTCCTGGAGGGCCTGCCGAACTACCAGCGCCTGTTCCATGTCCGGGTGGGGCAGACCCTCACCGAGATGTTCCAGGCGGACCGGCAGGTGGAGGTCGAGGCGATCGACCGCCTCAAGCGCGGGATCGAGGTGATGCGCACGAAGGGCGACATCACGTCGGCGAACATCTTCGAGTCGATCCTCGCGGACGAGGAGCACCACATCGACTACCTGGACACCCAGCTCGAACTGATCGAGAAGCTCGGCGAGGCGCTGTACATCGCGCAGTTGATCGAGCAGCCGGAGAGCTGATCCGGCGACAGACGCGTCAGGCGGCCTCGGCCGCCGCCGCAGTCAGCGCCGCCACGGTCAGAGCCGCCGTGGCGGGCATCGCCGTCGCAGGCATCGCCACGGGCGCGGGCACCGGGGCGTCCGCGAGGTCCGACAGGACCGGCCTGCCCTCGTCCGCGAGCTCACGGCGCGGGCACGCGCCACGGCCCAGCAGGGCCTGGATACGGCGGACGCACGAACCGCAGTCCGTGCCCGCCTTGCATGCCGACGCTATCTGGCGGGGGGTGCAGGCACCCTCTTCCGCGTGCTTCTTCACCTGCGCCTCGGTGACACCGAAGCAGCTGCAGACGAACACGCGGTCCACCTCCCGACGGGGTTTCTGGGTCGTGCCGTACCGATGGAGCGGAGTCCCGATTGATCGGTGAGGCTAACCTAACCTTACCCGGCTCCCGAGGGCCGCAAAAGTGCGGTGGGGCGCGGATCGTATGTGATCCACGCCCCACTTCACCTGCTGGTAACAGCCGGACCAGCCTGTGGTCCGTTACTGGTCGCGGTACATCTCGGCGACGAGGAAGGCCAGGTCCAGGGACTGGCTGCGGTTCAGGCGGGGGTCGCAGGCCGTCTCGTAGCGCTGGTGCAGGTCGTCGACGAAGATCTCGTCGCCGCCGCCCACGCACTCGGTGACGTCGTCACCGGTGAGCTCGACATGGATGCCGCCCGGGTGCGTGCCGAGGGCCTTGTGGACCTCGAAGAAGCCCTTGACCTCGTCGAGCACGTCGTCGAAGCGGCGGGTCTTGTGGCCCGAGGCCGCCTCGAAGGTGTTGCCGTGCATCGGGTCGGTCACCCAGGCCACCGTCGCACCGGACGCGGTGACCTTCTCGACCAGCTCGGGCAGCTTGTCGCGGACCTTGTCCGCGCCCATCCGCACGATGAAGGTGAGACGGCCCGGCTCACGCTCCGGGTCGAGGCGCTCGATGTACTGCAGCGCGTCCTCGGCCGTCGTCGTCGGGCCCAGCTTGATGCCGATCGGGTTGCGGATCTTCGAGGCGAACTCGATGTGCGCGCCGTCCAGCTGCCGGGTGCGCTCACCGATCCACACCATGTGGCCCGAGACGTCGTACAGCTGTCCCGTACGCGAGTCGACCCTGGTCAGCGCCGATTCGTAGTCGAGGAGCAGCGCCTCGTGGGAGGCGTAGAACTCGACGGTCTTGAACTCCTCCGGGTCGGTGCCGCAGGCCCGCATGAAGTTCAGCGCGTTGTCGATCTCGCGCGCCAGCTGCTCGTAGCGCTGGCCCGAGGGGGACGACTTCACGAAGTCCTGGTTCCAGGCGTGCACCTGGCGCAGGTCGGCGTAACCGCCGGTGGTGAAGGCACGCACCAGGTTGAGCGTGGAGGCGGACGCGTTGTACATCCGCTTCAGGCGCTCGGGGTCCGGGACGCGGGCCTTCTCGTTGAAGTCGAAGCCGTTGACCGAGTCGCCCCGGTAGGTCGGCAGGGTCACGCCGTCGCGGGTCTCGGTGCCCTTGGAGCGCGGCTTGGAGTACTGGCCGGCGATCCGGCCGACCTTCACCACCGGCACCGAGGCGGCGTACGTCAGCACGGCGCCCATCTGGAGCAGGGTCTTGAGCTTGCTACGGATGTGGTCGGCGGACACGGCGTCGAAGGCCTCGGCGCAGTCGCCGCCCTGAAGGAGGAACGCCTCGCCCTTGGCGACGGCTCCCATCCGGGCGCGCAGCTGGTCGCACTCGCCCGCGAAGACGAGCGGCGGATACGACTCGAGGTCCGCGATCACATCGCGCAGAGCCTCGGCATCGGGGTACTCGGGCTGCTGCGCCGCGGGCAGGTTTCGCCAGGTGTTGCCAGCGCTCGCGCTGGACTTAGCGTTCACGGTCACCCTCCCAACATTACGGGGTCGTGTCGGGCGTCCATTCACGTGCTCATCAAGTGAGACGGCGCACGCTCGATCGGGACGCCTCGGGCGGCCGGCGCGACAGGGTCGCCCGGCCGCCCGGAACCGCTGCTCTCCGGGGTCGTCGACCCGGCCCGGTCAGTCCACGTCGAGCCGGTCGCGGTCGATGGAGATCTTCACGCCGCCGTGCGTCTCGGTCGTGTCGCCGGCGTACTGGTGGATGCGCTGGTGCTCGTTCCACAGGTCGGCGGGGACCGCCGGGTCGGCGGTGGTCGCCTGATCGTTCCACCGGGCGAAGTGGATCACGTCGGGCAGGGTCACGTCCTCGCGGTTCTTCACGAGGTCGGCGACCAGGGACGAGGTGTTGCCGTACGCGCCCGCCCGGTAGCCGAGCTCGTGCAGCCGCTCGGTGTACGCGTCGACGTAGCCGAGGACCTGGTCGGTCACGGTGCCGCCGGGCTCGTAGTTCTCCAGGTCGCTGTAGATCACCGCGCCCTTGGCGAAGCCGAGCGCGGCGGCCTGCTTGGCCGCGTCGTCGGCGGCCGCGGTGCCCTGCGTGACCGGGCTGGTGATGGCCGCGCAGTCGCCCTGGCAGCTGCCGCCGTCGGAGGAGGGCTGGCGGCCGACGTACAGCGGGAAGAACCGCCAGCCCTTCGTGTACTGGGTCCGCACCCATGCGGCGGTGAGGTTCGTCTGCGAGCAGGCCCGGTTGATGCCGCCGATGTAGATGCCGATGGCGCCGTAGTCGGAGTGCTCCCGCCAGGCGTCCATGGCGTCCTGGCCGGGCGCGGTGCAGGCGTCGAAGCCCTCACCCCGGAAGGAGGTCGCGTCGTCGGGCAGCGGGGCCACGGCGGGCGTCCCGGACGGCTGCTCGTCCTGGGCGGCGGCGACGGGCAGGCCCGCGCTGCGCAGCACGTCCTGGATGCGGGTGCGGTCGTAGCCGTAGGCGGCGGTCACCGCGATCCGGTCGGCGGTCGCCCGGTAGGTGCGCGCCACGCGGTTCTCGGTGACGGCGCTGCCCGTGACGGGTGTGGACGCCGGCTGGATCAGGAGCGCTTCGGTGCGCCCCCTGGCCTGGGCCGGGCAGTCCTGCCGGCTGCCCGGCGTGCCGAGGTACACGGCGTGCCGGTCGAACCGGACGCAGGTATCCGGATGTTTCTCGAGGTCCACGACCTGCCAGGAGGCGGGGACGGTGAACTCGTGGCCCCGGTAGGAGACCCGGGTGATGTCGTCGGAGTCGGTCGGCAGCGGGGCCGAGCGCGCGGCGCCGAGCGGTCCGGCGGCCAGGGCCGCGGCGGCGAGGACCAGAGTGAGAGCGCGGGCGCTCCTTCGGCGGGACTGGGGTGAACGGGCGGCGTGGATGGCTCTCTCCTCCGGTCGGGCGGGGTTTCCTGGCCATCCATGGCCGCTGGCCGTGCTCTCCGAACGCCGCGCGGGGACGGTTCACGCTGTTGCCCGACCGTCGGCGTCGGGTAGGGTTCGGCGCATGTTCGCGCACTCGATCCAGAACTGGTGGTGGACCGCTCATCCGGCGGCCCACTGACTGCGCGTACGCAAGACTTCGCGAAGGCCGCCCGAGGGGCGGCCTTCGGTGTTTCCCGGGGTCGTTCCTCTCCAGGTGAGCTCGCCGAGCGAGCTCCGCTCACGAGAAGGAACCGACCGATGAACCTGCTCGACCTGCTGGACGATCCCCGACCGTTCGCCCTGCTGCGCCGCCGGACACCCGGCCACGACCACGACGTGGTGGAGCTCCTGCTGGGCGAGGTGCGCGAGGTGGACCTGCTCGCCGACATCCCCGGCGAGGCGCTCGCGCTGATCCCCTTCCGCCAGATCCGGGAGCGCGGCTTCGACGTCCGCGACGACGGCACCCCGCTCACCGTGCTCGTCCCCCAGGAGCGCCACGAACTCCCGCTGGACCGGGTCCTGGAGCAGCTGCCGTCGCACGACGTGCGCGTCGAGGGCGGCGGCTTCGACGTCGGCGACGAGGAGTACGCCGGCATCGTCGGACGGGTGCTCGACGAGGAGATCGGGCGGGGCGAGGGTGCGAACTTCGTGATCCGGCGGACGTACGAGGGACGGATCGCGGGGTTCGGGAGGGCAGACGCCCTCGCCCTCTTCCGGCGGTTGCTGGTGGGTGAGCGCGGCGCGTACTGGACGTTCGTGGTGCACACCGGGGCGCAGGAAGGGCCCACGGGGCGTGCGACGGGTGGGCGCACGCTGGTCGGGGCGAGCCCCGAGGTGCATGTCCGGATGTCGGGCGGGACCGTCGTGATGAACCCGATCAGCGGGACGTACCGCTACCCGGCCGAGGGCCCGACACCACAGGACCTGCTCGCCTTCCTGGCCGACGGCAAGGAGATCGAGGAGCTGTCGATGGTCGTCGACGAGGAGCTCAAGATGATGTGCACGGTCGGCGACATGGGCGGGGTGGTGATCGGCCCGCGGCTCAAGGAGATGGCCCATCTCGCGCACACCGAGTACGAGTTGCGGGGCCGGTCCTCGCTGGACGTGCGGGACGTGTTGCGCGAGACCATGTTCGCGGCGACCGTCACCGGGTCGCCGGTGCAGAACGCCTGCCGGGTCATCGAGCGGCACGAGGTCGGCGGGCGCGGCTACTACGCGGGGGCGCTGGCCCTCGTCGGGCGGGACTCCGGCGGGGCGCAGACCCTCGACTCCCCCATCCTCATCCGGACCGCCGACATCGACGCGGACGGACGGCTCCGGGTCCCGGTGGGCGCCACCCTCGTACGGGGGTCGGATCCGGTCGGCGAGGTCGCCGAGACCCATGCGAAGGCGGCGGGGGTGCTGGCGGCGCTGGGCGTCGGGGAGGCGCGGCCGCGCACCGAGCACGCGGGGCCGCGGCTGGCGGACGACCCGCGGGTGCGGGCCGCGCTCGACGGGCGGCGGTCCTCGCTCGCGCCGTTCTGGCTGCGGATGCAGGAGCGGGGCGACGATCTCGACGGGCACGCGCTCGTCGTGGACGGCGAGGACACCTTCACGGCGATGCTCGCGCATCTGCTCCGCTCGTCGGGGCTCGGCGTGACGGTGCGGCGCTACGACGAGCCGGGTCTGCGGGAGGCGGTCCTCGCACACGAGGGCCCCCTCGTGCTGGGCCCCGGTCCGGGCGATCCGGGCGACGTCCGGGACCCGAAGATGCGCTTCCTGCGCGGCCTCACCGCCGAGGTGATCCGGGGACACCGGCACGGGGTGCTGGGCGTCTGCCTGGGCCATGAGCTGATCGCGGCCGAGCTGGGCCTGGAGATCGTCCGCAAGGAGGTGCCGTACCAGGGGGCGCAGACGGCGATCGACCTCTTCGGGCGGACGGAGACGGTCGGTTTCTACAACAGCTTCGTGGCGCGCTGCGACGACGAGGCCCTCGCGGAGCTCGCCGCGCACGGCGTCGAGGTGAGCCGCGGCGACGGCGGCGAGGTGCACGCGATGCGCGGTCCGGGGTTCGCGGGCGTGCAGTTCCACCCCGAGTCGGTGCTGACGCTGAACGGCACGGCCGTGGTGCGGGAGCTGATCGGTCAGCTGCGGGGCACCAGCACGTTCTCCGAGCGGCGCCCCTCGGCGTAGTCGAGGACGTTGCGGACCGTGGTGTCGATGATCTGGCCGACGGCGTCCTCGGTGTAGTACGCCTGGTGCGAGGTGACCAGGACGTTCGGGAAGGTGACGAGGCGGGCCAGGGTGTCGTCCTCGACGGGCTCCAGGGACTTGTCGAGGAAGAAGAGCCCGGCCTCCTCCTCGTACACGTCGAGGCCGACGCCCGTGAAGCGGCCCTCGCGCAGTTCGGTGACCAGCGCCCGGGAGTCGACGAGTCCGCCGCGGCTGGAGTTGATCAGGATCGCGTCGTCCTTCATGGCGCGCAGGGCGGCGGCGTCGACGAGGTGATGGGTCTGCGGCATCAGCGGCACGTGCAGGGTGACGAGGTCCGACTCGGCGAGGAGGCGCTCCTTGGGGACGTACTTCATGCCGAGTTCGACGCAGGCCGGGTTCTCGGCGATGTCCCAGCCGAGCAGGTTCATGCCGAAGCCGTGCGCGATCGTGGCGAACGCCTCACCGATCTTGCCGGTGCCGACCACGCCGGCGGTGCGGCCGTGCATGTCACGGCCCATCAGCCCGTCGAGCCGGAAGTCGAAGTCGCGGGTGCGGGTCGCGGCGCGCACGATACGGCGGTTGACGGCCATGGCGAGGGTCCAGGCGAACTCGGCGACCGAGTGGGGCGAGTAGTACGAGACCCGGGCGACCGTCATGCCCAGGCGTTCGGCGACCTCGAGGTCGATGTTGTTGAACCCGGTGGAGCGCTGGGCGATCAGCTGGGTGCCACCGGCCGCGAGCGTCTGCAGGACGCGGTGCCCCAGACCGCAGTTGACGCTGCTGGAGACGGCCTCGTAGCCGGCCGCGATGGGGGCGGTGTCCTCGGTGAGGAAGACGTCGAGGCAGCGGACTTCGTGGTGCCCCTCGAAGGCCTTCTCGATGAGCGGCCTCTCGTCGGACTGCACTCCGAACGCAACGATCTCCACCGGCATCTCCCGCTCTGGAGGGTTATGGGCCGAATATACGGCCCATAACCCCAGGGTGCCGGGTCAGCCGAAGAAGACGCCGACTTCCTCGTACAGCTTCGGGTCGACCGTCTTCAGCTTGGCCGTGGCCTCCGCGATCGGGACGCGGACGATGTCCGTGCCGCGCAGGGCGACCATCTTGCCGAAGTCGCCGTCCCGGACGGCCTCGATGGCGTGCAGGCCGAAGCGGGTGGCGAGCCAGCGGTCGAAGGCGCTCGGGGTGCCGCCCCGCTGGACGTGCCCGAGCACGGTGGTGCGGGCCTCCTTGCCGGTGCGCCTCTCGATCTCCTTGGCCAGCCACTCGCCGACGCCGGAGAGGCGGACATGGCCGAAGGAGTCGAGCGAGCCGTCCTTGAGGACCATCTCGCCGTCCTTGGGCATGGCGCCCTCGGCGATCACGACGATCGGGGCGTAGGACGCCTTGAAGCGCGAGGTCACCCACTGACAGACCTGCTCGACGTCGAAGCGCTGCTCCGGGATGAGGATGGCGTTGGCCCCGCCCGCCAGACCGGAGTGGATGGCGATCCAGCCCGCGTGACGGCCCATGACCTCGACGACGAGCACGCGCATGTGCGACTCGGCGGTGGTGTGCAGGCGGTCGATGGCCTCGGTCGCGATGCCGACCGCGGTGTCGAAGCCGAAGGTGTAGTCGGTGGCGGAGAGGTCGTTGTCGATGGTCTTCGGTACGCCGACGACGGGCACGCCGTACTCGTCGGTGAGGCGCGCCGCGACGCCCAGGGTGTCCTCGCCGCCGATCGCGATGAGCGCCTCGACCTCCTGCTTGGCGAGGTTCTCCTTGATCCGGCGGATACCGTCCTCCTGCTTGAGGGGGTTGGTCCGCGAGGAGCCGAGGATGGTGCCGCCGCGCGGCAGGATGCCGCGCACGGCGGGGATGTCGAGACGGACGGTGTCGCCTTCGAGCGGACCTCGCCAGCCGTCCCGGAAGCCGACGAAGTCGTAGCCGTACTCCTGCACGCCCTTGCGGACGATGCCCCGGATGACGGCGTTGAGCCCGGGGCAGTCGCCGCCTCCGGTCAGTACTCCGACCCGCATGGAAAAGTCCCTTCGCCGCGGTTGCCTGATGAACTCACGCTAAGGGTGATGCAGGTCACTTCGGCATGGTGCGGAAGGTCAATTCCGGTGAATTGTGCGGGTGTTGATCTACGACCTTCACCCGAAGGTGGGATGCACCAGGTTTACGCCTCGTCAAGACCGCGTTCGATGGCGTAGCGCACCAGCTCCACCCGGTTGTGCAACTGGAGCTTGCCCAGGGTGTTCTGCACGTGGTTCTGCACCGTGCGGTGGGAGATGACGAGACGTTCCGCTATCTGCTTGTAACTCAGGCCCTTGGCGACGAGCCGGAGCACCTCGGTCTCGCGGTCGGTGAGCTGCGGGGCCTTCGGCTCGTCGTCGCCCGCGGCGGGGACCGGTTCGGAGGCGAGCCTGCGGTACTCGCCGAGGACGAGGCCCGCGAGGCCCGGTGTGAACACCGGGTCGCCGACGGCCGTACGACGCACCGCGTCGATCAGCTCCTCCGTGGACGCCGACTTGAGGAGATAACCGGTGGCGCCGGACTTCACCGCCTCCAGGACGTCGGCGTGCTCACCACTGGCCGACAGGACCAGGACACGCAGGGCGGGGTTGGCGCCGACCAGTTCCTTGCAGACCTGGACGCCGGGCTTGGCGGGCAGGTTCAGGTCGAGCACGAGGACGTCGGGCGCGGCGGCCCGGGCACGGCGCACGGCCTGCTCGCCGTCGCCCGCGGTGGCGACCACGTCGAAGCCCGACTCGGTGAGGTCGCGGGCGACGGCGTCACGCCACATGGGGTGGTCGTCGACCACCATGACCTTGATCGGGTCGTTCCCCCGCACGTCCGCCGCCTCCGTCTTCGCCGTCATCGCCGCCCCACCGTGTTCGTCGTCGCCATTGCCGCTTCCCCCCGGATCACCGCTCCGCCTTCCTCCGGTTCACCGCTCCGTCCCCGCCCGGGTCACTGCTCCGCCTTCGCCGTGGACGCCTTGGGCACCTTCAGCTCGACCTCGGTGCCCTGGCCCGGGACCGAGATCAGCTCGGCCGTGCCGCCCAGGTCGCGCAGCCGCCCGCGGATCGACAGGGCGACCCCGAGCCGCCCCTCGCCCTCGGCCTGCGCGAGCCGGCCCTCGGGAATGCCGGGACCGTCGTCCCGCACGGTCACGATCACCTCGTCCGGTTCGTCCTCGACGAGGATCCAGGCACGGGCGTCGGGACCGGCGTGCTTGCGGACATTGTCGAGGGCGGCACCGACGGCGGCGGCCAGCTCCCCGGCGGCCCCCGGTGCGAGCCGTACGGGCGCGCCGGGCTCGGAGAGGGTCACGCGCGCGGTGGCGTACGGGGCGAGCAGGGCCCGCAGGTCGGCCGGGCCGGCCGCCTCCTCGCCGGCGTCCGGTTCGTCGACGGCCCGTACGACCGCGCCGAGCGCGGCGTCCTCGGACACCCGGGAGACGGGCACCAGGCCGCCCGAGACCAGCGTGCGCAGCGCCACCTCCTGCTCACCGGCCATCCGGCCCAGTTCCGCCGCCTCGCCGCCGAGCGCGGATCCCCGGCGCTGCACCATGGCGAGCACCTGGAGCACGCCGTCGTGGATGTCGCGGGCCAGGCGCTCCCGCTCACGGGTGGCGGCCTCGATCTCCAGGGCGCGGGCGAGGGTGCGCTCGGAGGCGCGGGCGACCTCGACGACGTATCCGATGGCGATGGAGGCGACCCAGACGAGGATCACGTTGTGCACGGTGTCGCGGGTCGGGGCGCCCCGCTCGACGACGTTGACCGCGGCGACCAGGGTCGAGGCGAAGGCCGCCCATCGCCAGCCGCCCTTGACCGCGAAGGCGAGGACGGAACCGGCGGTCCATATGGACGGCAGCGTCGGGCCGCCGTCCTCGATCCGCGACGAGGCGTCGGCGACCCGGGTGAGCAGGATGCCGACGAGCGCGACGGTGAGGTCGGCGGCCAGGAACCGCTTGGTGCAGTTGGCCGCGTTCGCCACCCTGGGCAGGGTCGCCAGGGTCCACACGCACAGCACCGCGTAGAACACGATGGCGACCCAGGGGCGGGTGAACTCGTCGTACGCGGTGGCGAAGAGCCCGACCGCGTAGAACATGGTCAGGACGCGGTAGGCGGTGAGCGCGCGCCACAGCGGCAGCTCGACCGACATCCTCATGACTCTCTCGCGCCTGGCCATGTCCCCCCACCCCACCGCTCCCCGACGTCCTCACGGACGCAGCTAGGAGCCGGAACGTTCCTTGTCCCCGTGGCCGGATTCCCCGGCGGCCTGCTTCGCGGCCTGCGCGAGCGCCGCCTTCGCCGCCTTCTCGGCCTCCTTCTCGGCCTTCGCCGCCTCCGCGATCTGCCGCTTGGCGGCCGTCGCGTACATGTCGACGTACTCCTGGCCGGAGAGCTTCATGATCTCGTACATGACCTCGTCGGTCACCGCGCGGAGCACGAAACGGTCGTGCTCCATGCCGGCGTACCGGCTGAAGTCGAGCGCCTTGCCGATGCGGATGCCCGGGCGCATCAGCTTGGGCATCACCTTCCCCGGCGGCTGGATCTTCTCCGTGTCGATCATCGCCACCGGGATGACGGGGGCGCCGGTGGCGAGCGCCACGCGCGCGAGGCCGCCGGGCTTGCCGCGGTAGAGACGGCCGTCCGGGGAGCGCGTGCCCTCCGGATAGATGCCGAAGAGCTCACCGCGCTCGATGACGTCGATGCCGCTCTTGATCGCCGCCTCGCCCGCGCCGCGCCCTCCGGAGCGGTCGACGGGGAGCTGCCCGACGCCCTTGAAGAAGGCGGCCGTCATCCGGCCCTTGAGGCCGGGCGTCGTGAAGTACTCGGCCTTCGCGATGAAGGTCACCTTGCGGTCCAGCATCGCGGGCAGGAAGAACGAGTCCGAGAACGACAGGTGATTGCTCGCCAGAATCGCGGGGCCCTCGGCGGGGATGTTCTCGAGGCCTTCCACCCAGGGTCTGAAGGCGAGCTTCAGCGGCCCTCCGATGGAAAACTTCATTGCGCCGTAGATCAACCGAGTGCCTCCTGTGTCGTCGGTCAGACCTTAACCCGGAGCGCCGTCAAAGGGTCCGACGACCCTGGTCGGTGTCAGTGCGGTCGCGTACGGTGAAGTACGCCTCGAAGCCTCGGGGGTTCCGTTCGTTCCGTTCCGCCCGCCTGATGAACAGGAGACCGAAGGTGCCGGTCCTTCCTGGAGCCGAGCCGTTCCGCCGTGAGGGCGGAGAGGTCGGCGTCCTCCTCTGCCACGGTTTCACCGGGTCCCCGCAGTCGCTGCGGCCCTGGGCGGAGTTTCTCGCCGAGCGCGGCCTGACCGTCGCGCTGCCGCTGCTGCCGGGGCACGGCACACGCTGGGAGGACATGCAGCTCACGGGCTGGCAGGACTGGTACGCGGAGGTCGACCGCGAGCTGCGCGCCCTGAAGGACCGGTGCGACCAGGTCTTCGTCCTCGGTCTGTCGATGGGCGGCACCCTGGCCCTGCGACTGGCCGCCAAGCACGGGGACGACGTCACCGGCGTCGTGGTCGTCAACCCGGCGAACAAGGTGCACGGCCTCGCCGCGCACGCCCTCCCGGTCCTGCGCCACCTCGTGCCCACCGTGAAGGGGATCACGAGCGACATCGCCAAGGAGGGCGCCCAGGAGGTCGGCTACGACCGGGTGCCCCTGCACTCCGCGCATTCCATGCGGAATTTCTACCGGCAGGTCGACGGTGAGCTGCCCCAGGTCACCCAGCCGTTGCTGCTGCTGCACAGCCCGCAGGACCATGTCGTGCCGCCCGCGGACTCGGCCCGTGTCCTGAGCAGGGTGTCGTCCACGGACGTCACGGAGATCCTGCTGGAACAGAGCTACCACGTCGCGACGTTGGACCATGACGCGGACCGGATCTTCGAGGAGAGCTACGCCTTCATCGCCCGGCTCGCGCCCGCTGTCGGCAAGGAGCCCGGCACGGGCCAGCTGGGTCAGCAGGAAGGGACGGCCACCGGTGGCTGAGTACGACGCGGACCGCGGCGACTCCGAGGAGAAGGGCATCCCGGTCGGGGAGCCCCTCGGCGGGTCGTCCGGGGACTCCCTCGGCGGGTCGCCGGAGGAGCAGAGCGTGCCCTTCGACGAGGACGCCGCGTGGCAGGCGATCGTCGCGGGGTACGGGGAGGAACCGCCGGACCCGCCGGGTGCGAAGCCGTTCAAGTCGGTCGAGGACCTCGCGCTCCTCGACCCGGAGACGAACGACGGCCCGGACGACGGCGAGAAGAACGACGGCGACACGAGCGCCGCGGGGGCCGGATCCTCGGACAGGCCGTCCGCGGACGAGCCGTCCCCGGCGAAGCCGCTGGGCAGCTCGGTCGCGTTCGCTCCCGGTGTGGGCGGCCCGCGCGACTACCGCGCTTCCGAGCCCTCCGACGACGACTTCGACGAGGACGACGAGGGCCACTTCGTGCCGCCCGAGCCGCCCCCGCTGCCGGCCGCGGACGCGACCGCCAAGTTCGCGTGGCTCGCCGTGCTCGGCGGTCCGGTGCTTCTGCTGCTGGCGGTGCTCCTCGGCTGGGACATGACCTGGTGGCTCGCCACCCTCGGCATAGGCGGCTTCCTGGGCGGTTTCACCACCCTGGTGATGCGGATGAAGACCGACGACGAGGACGAGGACGACCCCGGCCGGGGCGCGGTGGTCTGAGCGCGGCTCAGGACGCGGGCACCTTGAGGGCGGCCAGTACGGGCAGATGGTCCGTGGCCGCCCTCAGGTCTTCCTCCGTCACTCCGGGCAGGCCGAGCGGCACCCCGCAGCCCAGGATCTCGACGCCGGGCGTGGCGAAGACCGCGTCGATCCGCTGGTGCGGGTCGGTGGGGGTGGAGGTGTGCTCGGCGCCCCAGGGACGGGTCGTCCAGCCGTCCTGGAGCGTGTCGGCCAGGCGTGTGAAGGTGGGCCCGCCGGGGGGTTCGTTGAGGTCTCCGCCCGCGACGGCATACGGGGTGCCGAGGCCGGCGAGACGGTCGAGGAGCATGCCGCCCTGCTCGTACCGCTCGTCCTTCTGGAGCGAGAGGTGGCAGCTCAGGACGCCGAGGCGGGCGCTCCCGAAGCGCACCACGGCGGTGGCGAAGCCGCGCCGGTGCAGGCCGGGGGTGAGCGGGAGCAGGACGTCCTCGGTGCGTTCCACCGTCCCCCGCAGGGAACACAGCAGTGCGGGGCCGGCGGCGGTGGCCCCGCCCGAGAGGATCACCTGCCCGGACGCCGCCGCGAGCCGTGCCAGCTTCTTGCGCCAGCGGAAGAAGCGCGGCGCCTCCTGGACCAGGACGAGGTCGGGTTCGCAGGCGCTGATCACCCGCGCGAGCGCGTCGGTGTCGTCGCGCATCGACCGGATGTTGTAGCTGAGCACCCGGATGACGGCGGAACCGTCGGGCTCGGTACGGGAGTTGGGCAGCGGGGTCGTCGCCATGCGGATCAAGATACGCCGCCACGACCCACCGGGAGCGGGAGTGCGCGCCGGGGGCGGTGATCCGGCCGGAGAGCGGGAGTGCGCGCCGGGGGCGGTGATCCGGCCGGAGAGCGGGAGTGCGCGCCGGGGGCGACGATCCGGGTCGGGAACCAGGGGGCGTGCCTCGGGCGGCGGTCCGGTCGGACGGCGACGGTGCGCGCCGGGGGCGGCGTTGCGGTCGGAGAGCTGGACCGGACGTCCGCTTCGGCGATCCGGTCGGGGAGGGGCGGGCATGGCACCGCCCGCCGTCCCCGGAGGGCGCGGCGGGCGGAGACGTACACAGGCGGTGCGGGTGTCACATGATCGGGTCGGGCTCCCGGGCCAGGTCCGCGGCACCGACGAGGCCGGCCTTGTTGCCCAGCTGCGCGGCGATGACGTCGGCCACGGGGCGCCAGTTGCCGCCGACGAGCCAGCGCTTGTACGACTTGCGGATCGGGTCGAGGACCAGCTCGCCCTCGTCCGAGAGGCCGCCGCCGACGATGAACGCGGACGGGTCGAAGAGCGAGGCCAGGTCGGCGAGACCGGCACCGGCCCAGCGGGCCAGCTCGCGGTAGGAGTCCACCGCCACCGGGTCGCCCTGGCGCGCGGCCACCGAGATGTGCTTGCCCTCGATGCCGTCGGGCGTGCCGTTGCCCAGGGCGAGGAGGATCTCCGCGTGCTCGGGGGTCGCGTTGGCCCGCTGCTTGGCGTACCGGACGAGGGCGCGTCCGGAGGCGTACTGCTCCCAGCAGCCCTGCGAGCCGCAGCCGCACAGCAGACCGTCGGGCACCATGCGGATGTGGCCGAACTCGGCGGCCACCCCGAAGTGCCCGCGGCGCAGCTTGTTGCCGATGATGATGCCGCCACCGAGCCCCGTGCCCAGGGTGATGCAGATGACGTTGCGGTGACCCTTGCCGGCGCCGAACTTGTACTCGCCCCACGCGGCCGCGTTCGCGTCGTTCTCGACGACGACCGGCAGGCCCACGCGGGCCTCGACCTCGGCCTTGAGCGGCTCCTGCCGCCAGTCGATGTTCGGCGCGAAGTAGACCGTCGAGCGCTGGCGGTTCACATATCCGGCGGCACCGATGCCGACGCCCACGATGTCGTGACCGGCGCGCGCGCCCTCAACGGCCGAGGCGATCGCGTCCACGATGGCCTGCGGCGTGGTGGGGGTCGGCACCTTGTGGGTCGAGAGGATGTTGCCTTCCTCGTCGACCACACCGGCCGCGATCTTCGTGCCGCCGATATCGACGCCGATGGTGAGTCCCATGAATCCCTCAGTTTCGGTCGAGCCCCGCTACGGCCAACCGTACCCGAGGGGCCTTCAGTCCAAGTCAATCCGCTCCCCCGGACCGGTGCCCTCGTCGCGAGGTCCGGTGTCCCGGGTGGTCCAGCGCCGCTCCTGGGCCTCGACGGCCGAGCGGTAGGCGGCGAGCAGCTCGGAACCCGCGGCCGCGAGGTGGTCGAACACGTCCGGGTTTCGCTCCAGGACGGGCTCGACGGCGGCCTTGGCCTGCTGCACGACCTGGTTGACCATCTGCTGGGCGGTGCCGGAGGCGACCGCGCCGAACAGCGGCGACTGCAGTCCGGACAGCTTGTCGGCGACGGCGTCGACGAGCTTGCGCAGTTCCTCGGCGGCCGAGCCGGGGGGCGTGCCGTACTGGGCGCGGCGGCGGGCCTTCTCCGCCGCGAGGTCCTCGGCGCACGCCTGCGCCCAGGCGTCGGCGTCGGCCGCGCGCACCTCTTCGGCCGTCTCCTCCTGAGCGGCGTCGGTTGTGGGGCGCTCTTCGCTCATGGCGGACTCCTGCCTACGGTTCGTGCCTTCGACGTTACCCGAACGGGGGTACACCGTTCACCGTGTCCGGGGCACGGATCGGCCGGGCCACGGACGGTGCCTCACTTGCCGCGCGGCCACAGCGCGGGGTCCGGCGCGAAGCGGATCCGCAGCTCGCCCTCGCGCAGCGCCGCGCCGTCCACGGTGCAGCGGCGCAGGGCCGACGGAAGGGCGACGATCCTGCGGAACTGCCCGACGGTGACGACGAGTTCGTCGCCGCGCCGGACGAGGTCCAGTTCCTCGCGTATCGCGCCGGGCAGCGGGATGTGCCAGACGAGCACGCCGTCGTCGGCGAGCCGGTCGACGACGGGCCACTCGACCGGGGTGGGCGCCGCGTTGACGTGGGGCACCGGGAGTTCGGCGAGGTCGCCGCCGCCCCGGGGGTCCCGTCCCAGGTGCGGGACCTCGTGCAGGTCGTACGTCTCGCGCCACTCGTCCAGGGCCTTGTGCTGCTGGGCCGCGAGGGCGGCGAGCCAGGGGTCGTCCGTGGCGGTGGGCAGGACACGGTTCGCGACCAGGGCGTCGACGGACAGTCCGCGCAGGGCGAGCGCGGTGGAGGCGGTCCGTACGGCGTCGGTGCCGGCCGGGCCGGGCTCCGCGACCAGTCGTACGGTCGTGGCCCTGTCCTCGACGACCGCCTGCACCGCGGCCAGCTCGACGTCCCAGCGTGCGGCCGTCTCGTACAGCCACTCCGCGGGCATCGGGACGCCCGCGAGCCGGCCGAGGACGGGTCGCAGGGCGCGGGCGGCCTGGCGCTCCGGCGGGAGCAGCCGGCGCAGATACCGGCGCAGTTCCTCGGGGAGGCCGAGGAGAGCGAGGGTCTGCGGGGCCGGCGGGAGGTCCACGACCAGGAGCTCGTAGGCCTCCGAGAGTGCGGCGTCGCGCAGGGCGCGCAGCACGGCGAGTTCCTCGGCGCCGGGCAGCGGGGTGACTTCCTCCGCGTCCAGGCGGGAGGCGCCGAGCAGGTCGAGGGCGGCGGTGGCCCGCTGCTGGAAGGCGGTGAGGTCCTCGCGGAACCGCGCGGCGGCGTCGGGGCGCCAGGCGGTGAGGTTCGGCGCGGCCTCCACGGGGGCCGGGCCCGTCGGGACGCCGAGGACCGCACCCAGGGTGTCGGTGCGGTCGGCGGTGAGCACCAAGGTGCGGGTGCCCTGGTGGGCTGCCCGCAGCGCGGTGGCCGCGGCGACGGTGGTACGGCCGGTGCCGCCCTGGCCGGTGATCAGGATGGTGCGCATGAGGGTGAACGCTACCTGCGCCGCACCGGCGGGACGGACCGCGCTCCCCCGGTTGCCGGGGTCACCGGGCTCGGTCCCCCGATCACCGGGGATGTCGCGCTCCCGGGAGAGACCGCC